>NZ_JBWKLF010000003.1:344918-717248 GCF_056430475.1 Streptomyces sp. NPDC045968
AAACGGACCCCAAGATAAAAGAACCCCCGTGGCCGGCATCTAAAAGCTACCCCCTCCCCCCAGAAATACCAAAACCCCCCCTCCCCCCCCCCCCCCCCCCCCCCCCCCCCCACCGGTCTTCTGCGTCAGGGCCGTCAGGCCCAGGTGATCAGCCGCTTCGGCTGCTCCAGGATCGCCGCGACGTCCGCGAGCACCTTGGAGCCGAGCTCGCCGTCGACCAGGCGGTGGTCGAACGACAGCGCCAGCGTGGTGACCTGGCGGGGCTTCACCTTGCCCTTGTGGACCCAGGGCTGGAGCTTGATCGCCCCGACCGCGAGGATCGCGGACTCGCCCGGGTTCAGGATCGGCGTTCCCGTGTCGACGCCGAAGACACCGACGTTGGTGATCGTCACCGTGCCGCCCGCCATCGCCGCCGGGGACGTCCTGCCGTCGCGCGCGGTGGAGACCAGCTCGCCCAGCGACGCGGCGAGCTGGGGCAGGGTCTGCTCGTGCGCGTCCTTGATGTTCGGCACGATCAGACCGCGCGGGGTGGCCGCCGCGATGCCCAGATTCACGTAGTGCTTCTGGACGATCTCCTGGTTGGCCTCGTCCCAGGCGGCGTTGACCTCGGGATTCCGCTTGATCGCGACCAGGAGGGCCTTGGCGATGATCAGGAGCGGATTGACCCGCACCCCCGCCATGTCCTTGTCCTCCTTGAGCTCCGCCACCAGCTTCATCGTGCGCGTCACGTCGACGGTCACGAACTCGGTGACGTGCGGAGCCGTGAAGGCGCTGCCCACCATCGCCTGCGCGATGGCCTTGCGTACGCCCTTGACCGGGATACGCGTCTCCCGGGCACCCGGGGCGACCGCGGCAGCCGCGGCCACCGGCGCGGGCGCGGGGGCCGCGGGCTCGGCGGCGACGGGCTCGGTCACCGGTGCGGCCGCCGCGTGGACGTCCTCGCGGGTGATGATGCCGTCCTTGCCGGTCGGGGTGACCGTCGCCAGGTCGATGCCCAGGTCCTTGGCCAGCTTGCGGACCGGCGGCTTGGCGAGCGGGCGGGTCTCCTGGGCCACACCGCCGTGGCCGTTGAGCTCGCCCTGTACCGCCGCGGCCGCCTGCTCCGGGACCCCGGCACCCTTGCGCGGGCGCCGCTTCGTGGAGGACTCGGCCACGCCGTAGCCCACCAGGACCGGCTGGCGGCCCTTCGGCGCCTCGGCCTCCGGTTCGGCGGCGGGGACGGCCTCGGGCTCAGCGGCCGGAGCGGCCGGAGCGACAGGGCCACTGCCCGGCGCCACGTCCACCGCGATGATCACCTGGCCGACGTCGACGGTCGTGCCCTCGGGGAAGCGCAGCTCGTGCACGACCCCATCGAACGGAATCGGCAGCTCCACAGCCGCCTTGGCCGTCTCGACCTCGCACACGACCTGGCCGTCGGTGACGGTGTCGCCGGGCTGGACGTACCACTTGAGGATTTCCGCCTCGGTGAGTCCTTCGCCCACATCGGGCATCTTGAACTCACGGAAACGAGCAGACGTTTCGGTCATCGTCGTCACGAACCCTCTCCTCAGTACGCCAGCGAGCGGTCGACGGCGTCGAGCACCCGGTCGAGCCCCGGCAGGTACTCGTCCTCGAGACGGGCCGGCGGATACGGGACGTGGTAGCCGCCGACACGCAGCACCGGTGCTTCGAGATGGTAGAAGCAGCGCTCCGTGATGCGGGCGGCGATCTCGGCACCGGAGCCGTAGAACACCGGGGCCTCGTGGACCACGACCAGCCGGCCGGTCTTCTCCACCGAGGTCTGGATCGCGTCGAAGTCGATCGGGGACATCGACCGCAGGTCCAGGACCTCGACCGACTTGCCCTCCTCCTGCGCGGCCGCGGCCGCCTCCAGGCAGACCTTCACCATCGGCCCGTACGCGACGAGCGTGAGGTCGGTGCCCGTACGCGCCACCGTCGCCTTGTGCAGCGGTCCGGGAATGGACTCGGTGTCGACCTCGCCCTTGTCCCAGTAACGCCGCTTCGGCTCGAAGAAGATGATCGGGTCGTCGCTCTGGACGGCCTGCTGCATCATCCAGTACGCGTCGGACGCGTTGGACGGCGACACCACCTTCAGCCCGGCGACGTGCGCGAACAGGGCCTCCGGCGACTCGCTGTGGTGCTCCACGGCGCCGATGCCGCCACCGTACGGAATCCGCACGACGACCGGCAGCTTGATCTTGCCCAGCGCACGGGCGTGCATCTTCGCCAGCTGCGTGACGATCTGGTCGTACGCGGGGAAGACGAACCCGTCGAACTGGATCTCCACGATCGGCCGGTAGCCGCGCAGGGCCAAACCGATCGCCGTGCCGACGATCCCGGACTCGGCGAGCGGGGTGTCGATGACCCGGCCCTCCCCGAAGTCCTTCTGGAGCCCGTCGGTGATCCGGAAGACGCCGCCCAGCTTGCCGACGTCCTCACCCATGATGAGGACCTTCGGGTCCGTGTCGAGGGCGAGGCGCAGCGACTCGTTGAGCGCCTTCGCGATGGACATCTTTTCCACGGCCATGGCTAGTTGCCCTCCTCGGCAGAGTCTGCGAACGATGCCTGGTAGGCGGCGAACTGGGCGCGCTCCTCGTCGACGAGGCTGCTCCCGTCCGCGTAGCCGTGCTCGAAGAGCGACATCGGGTCGGGGTCGGGCATGGCCCGGACCGCTTCCCTCACGCGCTTGCCGAGGGTCTCGCTCTCCTCGTCCAGCGCGGTGAAGAACGCCTCGTCGGCGGCCTTCTCCTTCTCCAGGTACGCCCGCAGCCGCAGGATCGGGTCCTTGGCCTCCCAGGCCGCCCGCTCCTCGTCCGCCCGGTACTTCGTCGGGTCGTCGGAGGTGGTGTGGGCACCCATCCGGTAGGTGAACGCCTCCACGAGGGTCGGGCCCTCGCCGCGGCGGGCCCGCTCCAGCGCCGACCTGGTGACGGCCAGACAGGCGAGTACGTCGTTGCCGTCCACCCGGACGCCGGGGAAGCCGAAGCCCTGGGCGCGCTGGTAGAGCGGTACCCGGGTCTGGCGCTCGGTCGGCTCGGAGATCGCCCACTGGTTGTTCTGGCAGAAGAACACCACGGGGGCGTTGTAGACGGCGGAGAAGGTGAACGCCTCCGCGACATCGCCCTGGCTGGAGGCGCCGTCACCGAAGTACGCGATCACGGCGGAGTCCGCGCCGTCCTTGGCGACGCCCATGGCGTAGCCGGTGGCGTGCAGCGTCTGCGAGCCGATGACGATCGTGTACAGGTGGAAGTTGTTCGTGCTCGGGTCCCAGCCGCCGTGGTTCACACCGCGGAACATCCCGAGCAGATTGGTCGGGTCGACACCCCTGCACCAGGCGACGCCGTGCTCCCGGTAGGTCGGGAAGACGTAGTCGTCGTCGCGCAGGGCCCGGCCGGAGCCGATCTGCGCGGCCTCCTGGCCCAGCAGCGAGGCCCACAGGCCCAGCTCGCCCTGGCGCTGGAGAGCGGTGGCCTCGGCGTCGAAGCGCCGGGTCAGGACCATGTCCCGGTACAGACCGCGCAGCTCGTCCGCGGTCAGGTCGATCTCGTAGTCCGGGTGCTCGACGCGCTCGCCCTCGGGCGTCAGCAACTGTACGAGTTGAGGCTCGGAACTCTGTGGCGTCTTCGCGGCGCTGGTCCGCTTGCTGCTGCGTCGCGGTTTGCGCGCGGCAGTGCTCTCCACGGTCACGTGCGTGCTCCTCCGTCGGTCCGGCCCCCGGGGTCTGCCGGGAACCAGTGCGGCTCGCCTGTGTCCGGACCCGTGCACGGGGTGGGTGCCGCTCGGCCGGGGACAGGCGTGACAGGTGCCCCGGCGAGCACCCTGTCAAAGGCACGTTACCCAGTGTGTCGCACAACTGCGAAACCCTCGCTGACCTGCGATTTTGCTTGGATATCCAAGTAAATCGAGAAAATCGGGAACTCTCGCTGGTCACAGCACTGGTAACAGCCTTGCAGGCCGCCGGAACAACGGCACGTTATCCCGCTGAACAGCGGCAGGGAAGGGGGGAGTGTGTGAGACTGCGTTTGTGCGCGAAGATGGAAAAATCACCGTATTTCTGTTGGACGACCATGAAGTGGTCCGCCGTGGAGTGCATGAATTGCTCTCCTCCGAAGCCGATATCGAGGTGGTCGGAGAGGCGGGCACGGCGGCGGACGCGCTGGTACGCATCCCCGCGACCCGCCCCGACGTGGCGGTCCTGGACGTGCGGCTGCCGGACGGCAGCGGGGTGGAGGTCTGCCGCGAGGTCCGCTCCCTGGACGAGAACATCAAGTGCCTGATGCTCACCTCGTACGCCGACGACGAGGCCCTTTTCGACGCGATCATGGCCGGTGCCTCCGGTTATGTACTGAAGGCGATCCGCGGCAATGAGCTGCTGAACGCGGTACGGGACGTGGCGGCCGGGAAATCCCTGCTGGACCCGGCGGCGACCGCCCGCGTGCTGGAGCGGCTGCGCGACGGGCCGAACGGCAGGGGGAACGACAAGCTGGCCGGCCTCACCGAGCAGGAGCGCAAGATCCTGGACCTCATCGGCGAGGGACTCACGAACCGGGTCATCGGCGAACGGCTCCATCTCGCCGAGAAGACGATCAAGAATTACGTGTCCAGCCTGCTCGCGAAGCTGGGCATGGAGCGCCGCTCGCAGGCCGCCGCGTACGTGGCCCGTCTCCAGGCCGAACGCCGCTGAAACGCCGCACACCGCCGCGCATCCCCCTGCGGCTCCGGACACTTCCGGGACTTTGGTCCCGGGCCACCCGGGGCCGCGGACCCTTACCCGGCCCCTACAGGTAGCGGACAGTGGACGCATGGCCTCTGAGGAACTCCGTGCGATCGAGCTGCTCGGCCGGGTGCCGTACGGCCGCCTGGCGACGAGCATGCGAGCCCTCCCCATCCTGGCCGTGGCCCGCCACATCGTGGCCGAGGGCCGCGTGCTCCTGCGGATGCACCGAGGGCTCGGCCACCACGAGTCGTGCGACGGAAGCGTCATCGCGTACGGGGCCGACAACTTCAACAGCGCGGCCGACGGCGGCGACGCACCCTGGTCCGTGCAGTTCACCGGCCGCGCCGAGATCGTCCACCCCTGCTCCGAGCAGCGGAGACTCTTCGGTCCCGTCCCTCTCACGGCGAACGACGAACCCTTCGATCCGGTCTATCTCCGGCTCGAACCCCACTTCGTCACTACGCACACTCTGGGCTTCCACGCAAGTCAGCGAATCGGACACGTAGCGTGATCTAACATGTGGTAAGTGCCGCGCTCATATGTAACCCGTCCACCAGTTCCCCCGGTCGGCGAGGTGCTGCGCCGCTACCCCGAAGCGGGCGAACCCCTCGCCTGCGAGCCCCTCACCAAGGGCCTGCTGAACCACGGCTACCGCGTGTCCACCACGCGTGGCGCGTATTTCCTCAAGCACCATCTGGACAAGCACCACCTCGACGACGCGACCGGCGACCGCGCCACGATCGTCCGCCAGCACCGCGCCACCCAGCGGCTCCATTCGCTCGGAGTGCCCGTCGCCCCGCCCCTCACGGACACGGAGGGTGACACGGTCACGGTCATCGACGGCCGCTGCTACGCCCTCCACCCCTGGGTGGACGGCCTCCACCGGGTGGGCGCCGAGCTGACCACCGTCCAGTCGCGACGGCTGGGGGCCCTGCTCGGAGCCGTGCACACCGGTCTGGAGCAGGTCATGGGGCCGGGCAGCGGCCTGCCGCCCCGGCCCGGTCACGGCAGCCCCGACCCGGCGGACACCTTCGAGCTGATTGACGAACTGCTGGCCGCGGCACGCGGGCTGCGGACCCGCGACGCCTTCGACGAGCTGGCCGTACACCGCCTCGTCGAGCGCCGCGCCCTGCTGGAGCAGCACGCCCACCGCAGGCCGCCCACCCCGGACGGACCTGCCACCGGATGGGTGCACGGCGACTTCCATCCACTCAACCTGCTCTACCGGGGCGCCGACCCGGTCGCGATCGTGGACTGGGACCGGCTGGGCGTGCAGCCGCGCGCGGAGGAGGCGGTGCGGGCCGCCGCGATCTTCTTCGTCAGACCGGCCGGGGAACTGGACCTGGAGAAGGTACGGGCGTACGCGCGCGCCTACCGCCGGGCGGCCGGGGCGGGCGCGGCGGAGCTGGCCGCGGCGGTGCACCGGGTGTGGTGGGAACGGCTCAACGACTTCTGGATACTGCGCTGGCGCTACCGCCTGCACGACCGCAGGGCCGACCCGCAGTTCCCTGCGGTGTCGGCCCTGGCGGTGTGGTGGACGCGTGAGTACGAGGCGGTGTGCGAAGCCTTCACCGAGTGAGGGCCTCGGGCCCTACGGAGTGGTGCCCGCGACGGTGCCGGCGGCCTCGCCGGCGCCGTCCGACGCGCCTTCGGCCGTGCCCTCCGCGGCGTTGCCCTCGGTGGCGTTGCCCTCGGTGGCGCCCTCGTCGTCGCCCGTGCCGCCCTCGTCACCGGTGCCGCCGTCGTCACCCGTGCCCTCGTCCGTACCCGCGCCGCCGTCGGCGGTCCCGGGGTCGGTGGTGGGCGGCTGCGTGGACGGCGTGCCCGTGGACTGGGTGGGCGTCCTGGACGGGGTCCAGGTGGACTCCTCGGTGGGCTCCCACTGGCCGCCCGTGGAGTTGTTCGGTTCCTCGGTCTCCTCGGTCGGCTCCTCGGAGGGCGTCTCCGAGGACTTCGACGGGGTGGGCGAGGCCGGGGTGGTGGCGGGCGTCGGGCTCTTCTTGCCGCCGCCGTCGTTCGCCGCGTTGACGGCGAAGGCGACACCCGCACCGATCGCGATCAGGGCGAGCAGGACGAACAGCCACATCTTGCCGCGGCCGCGGCCACCGCTGCGCTGGCTGCCGACGTATCCACCGTCGTCGGGGTTCATCGGCGGCAGGATCGGACCCTGCGAGGTGTCCCCGTGCGTCGGGTAGCCCATCGCCGCCGTACCGCCCACCGCGCCCATCGGGGAGGTGTGACCGCCCTCGTGCGCCAGGACAGGGCCGGTGTTCCACGTACCGGTGTGACCGCCCTGGACCTGGAGCATCTGAAGGCTGTACTGGACGAGGCCGCGCATCTCCTCGGCGCTCTGGAACCGGTCGTCCGGGTCCTTCGCGAGCGAGCGCATCACCATTCCGTCCAGCTCCGGCGGCACCGCGTCCGAGACCTCGGACGGCGGGACCGGGATGTCCTGGACGTGCTGGTAGACGACGGAGAGCGGGGTCTCACCGGTGAACGGGGGCCGCAGGGCGAGCAGCTCGTAGAGCAGACAGCCGGTGGCGTACAGATCGGAGCGGTGGTCGACCGCCTTGCCGAGTGCCTGCTCGGGGGAGAGGTACTGGGGCGTGCCCATGACCATGCCGGTCTGGGTCATCGTCGACTGGGCGCCGTGCAGCGCGCGGGCGATGCCGAAGTCCATGACCTTGACCGCGCCGGAGTGCGTGATGATCACGTTGGCGGGCTTGATGTCACGGTGCACGATGCCGTGCTGGTGCGAGTACGCGAGAGCTTCCAGCACACCCGAGACGATGATCAGGGCCTGCTCGGGCGGCGGGGCCTCGGCGTTGAGCAGGAGGTCGCGGATGGTGTTGCCCTCGACGAGCTCCATCACGATGTACGGGACGGTCTGGCCGCCCACGACGTCCTCGCCCGAGTCGTACACGGCGACGATCGCATGGTGGTTGAGGCCTGCGACCGACTGCGCCTCGCGCGTGAAGCGGGCCTTGGAGACCGGGTCCTCGGCGAGGTCGGAACGGAGCAGCTTCACCGCCACGGTGCGTCCCAGACGGACGTCCTCCGCGGCATAGACCTCGGCCATGCCGCCGCGGCCGAGCCGGTGGGTCATCCGGTAGCGCCCGTCGCCGACCACACCGCCGATACCCCAGGAGTCGGTGCCATCCGAAACTCCGCCGCCGTTTGCTTCGGATCCGGGTGCCATCAGTCCTCGCCGTCGTTTCTGTCCGCGCGTCCGCGGGTGTCACGGGTGCCTTGCTGCATTGCCACGTCACGCTACAGGCTCTCCCTGGCACCCCGGTTCCGAGAGGGACCGGCCATCCAATCGGCTCGCGCGGCCTACACGCAAATTCCATGCGGTTCCTGTAACGCTTCCGAGACGCTTCTTGTGCGTAGGGTCACGGAACGGGCACCCGGCTTGACGTGTCGTACCCCTCGGGCAGACTTGGCCGGAATACGGGATCTTCGCGTCACGTCATCAGGTGCGCGCCGAGGGGGAGCAAGTCATGAGCCAGGACGGCGCACACGGCGCTCAGGGTCGCTATGCGGGCGGTTCGGTCGCCGGCGGCCGCTACCAGCTGCGCGACCTGCTCGGCGAGGGCGGGATGGCTTCCGTATACCTCGCGTACGACTCGGCGCTGGACCGTCAGGTCGCGATCAAGACGCTGCACACGGAGCTGGGGCGCGAGCAGTCATTCCGCGAGCGCTTCCGGCGCGAGGCGCAGGCGGTCGCGAAGCTCCAGCACACCAACATCGTCTCGGTCTTCGACACCGGCGAGGACGAGCTCGGCGGCGCGCTGATGCCGTACATCGTCATGGAGTACGTCGAGGGGCAGCCGCTCGGCTCCGTACTCCAGTCGGACATCCAGCAGTACGGCGCGATGCCGGCCGACAAGGCGCTGAAGGTGACGGCCGACGTGCTGGCCGCGCTGGAGACCAGCCACGAGATGGGCCTGGTCCACCGGGACATCAAGCCCGGCAACGTGATGATGACCAAGCGCGGCATCGTCAAGGTCATGGACTTCGGCATCGCTCGCGCCATGCAGTCCGGCGTGACGTCGATGACGCAGACCGGCATGGTCGTCGGCACCCCGCAGTACCTCTCCCCCGAGCAGGCCCTCGGGCGCGGGGTGGACGCGCGGTCCGACCTCTACTCGGTCGGCATCATGCTGTTCCAGCTGCTCACCGGGCGGATTCCGTTCGACGCGGACTCGCCGCTGGCCATCGCGTACGCGCATGTGCAGGAGGAGCCGGTCGCCCCGTCGACCATCAACCGCTCGATCACTCCCGCGATGGACGCGCTCGTCGCCCGCGCGCTGAAGAAGAACCCGAACGAGCGCTTCCCGAGCGCCGCGGCGATGCAGGACGAGGTCACCCGCGTGCTGAACGCGGGCGGCCAGGCCGGCGCCCCCGTGATCGTCAGCGGCAGCGGCATCCCCGGGAACAGCGGATCGGGTGTCGGTTCCGCCGTCTTCCCGCCGGTCGACCAGGGCGCGCCCGCGCCGCAGAGCGTGCAGACGCCGTACCAGCCGCAGCCCCACCAGCCCTACCAGCAGCCGGGTCCGTACGGCGTTCCGACTCCGGCCCCCGCGCCGAGCTACGGCTACCCGCAGGCGTACCAGACCCCGGCCCCTCCGGCGCACGGGACTCCGCCGCCGTACACGATGTCCCCGCAGTCAGCGGGCGGTCAGGGCGGCGGCGCCAAGCGGAACATGCCGGTCATCGTGGGTTCGGTCGTGGTCGCGCTGCTCGCGATCGGCGGCCTGGTCACGGTGCTCTCCCTGGACGGCGAAGACCCCGATCCCGGCAAGAACGGCGACCCGGGCTCCAGCGAGACGGTGGCCGGCGAGCACAAGCCGCCGGAGCGGAACCGGACGATGGACGAAGAGGACTGCACGGACGCGAGCGAGGACTCGGACGATCCGCAGAAGGTCCAGGCGCCGAGCTTCATGTACAAGGACATCAACTCGGCTCGTGCCTGCGCCCAGGCGGCGGGCTGGACCATCAAGCCGATCGACGAGCCGGGCAACACGTACGCCGAGGACCAGGTCGTCGACCAGTTCCCCTCCGCGGGGACGGCCATTCCGGAGCGCGGCGCCCACTTCGAACTGAGGATTTCCACGGGCGACCCGGCCTGACGCCGCCGCCCCGTCCGGGATGCCGGATATATCGGGCCGTGTGACGCTGAGCGCATGGCTCCAGGACTCCTCCCGTCTCGGCGGTCCCGGTCGTCGCGGTGCGTGCTCTGCCTTGCGGTGACCGCGGCGACAGTGCTGGGACCCGCGAGCTGGACGTACGCGGCGGAGCGGGTGCCCGGTGGGGCTCCGCACCGGCAGACCGGCTCCCCGGCGGCGCACGCGGGCGCGCGGCCGGCACCCGCGCTCGCCCCCCGTTCGGCGGAGCGGCCGGGTACGGCCACGGGCAGCCCCTCCGCCGCCCCCACGGCCGCTCCCTCGTCCCGGCCCGCGAAGCCACCGCCCTCCGCACCTGCCTCCCGGCCTTCCGCGAGCCCCTCGGACGCGGCCTCCGCGTCGCCGTCCGCACTCCCCTCCGGTTCGCCCTCCGCGCTCCCCTCGGGCGCCTCCGGTCCGGCCGGCCCGCACTCCGGGAGCGCGGCGCCGCCCGCCGGGTCGTCGGCGAGCCCCTCCGCTTCCCCCGACCGGTCGCCCCTCGCGGGCAGGCCGGCGGGCGAGGGCCGTGCCCGGCCGGGGCGTTCGCTCTCGCCGCTGGAGCTCGCTCGTGCCGATGCCCTGCTCGAAGAGGAGGAGCCGGAGCCGGACGTGGCTGAGGTGCTCCCCGCCGAGGTCACGCCGAGCACGTCTCCCCGCCCGGGACGGCCGGCTCCGCAGGCGATGGACGGGCCCGCCGTGCGACAGGTCCAGGAGGTGTCGCTCGGCGCCGGGATCGCTCTGGTCGGCCTGGGTCTCGGCTTCCTGGCTCTCCGGATGCGCCGCGTCCGCTGAGACCGCGGGAGTGGCCTTGGGAGTGGCCCTGGAAAGGGTCTGGAAGTGGTCCTGGGAGTGATCCACGTCCGTGAAAGGCTTGCCAGGCGCAGCATACTCGGTATACATACTGAGTATGTCGATCCGTCATGGGCTTCTGGCCCTGCTGGAGCGCGGGCCCCGATACGGCTCCCAGCTCCGTACCGAATTCGAGTCGCGCACCGGTTCCACCTGGCCGCTGAACGTCGGCCAGGTCTACACGACCCTCAGCCGGCTGGAGCGCGACGGCATGGTCGTCCAGGACGGAGAGGACGACGCGGGGCACGCGCTCTACTCGATCACCGACGACGGCCGCACCGAACTGCACAGCTGGTTCGGGACGCCCGTCGACCGCAGCAACCCGCCCCGTGACGAGCTGGCCATCAAGCTCGCCATGGCGGTCGGCGCCCCGGGCGTCGACATCCGGGCGGTGATCCAGGCCCAGCGCCACCACACCCTGAAGGCGATGCAGGAGTACACCCGGCTGAAGGCGCAGGCCCTCACGGATGTGCCGGCCAACCGCGACGAAGTCGCCTGGCTCCTCGTGGTGGAACAGCTGATCTTCCAGGCCGAGGCGGAGGCCCGGTGGCTGGACCACTGCGAATCCCGTCTCGTGCGCCTCGCCGAGGCCGCCGCGACCGACCCGGCGCGCGAGACAGCCAGGGCCGCCCCGCTCGGCTCGTCCCGCTCCGCGGCCGCCCGGCCCCGCGCCGGTCGCTGACCGCGCCGACCGCGCCACCGGTCACCGCTGCGCGGCAAGCACCGAGACGCACACCGACCAGAACGTCCCAGGGGGGAACGCCCACCATGTCCTCGTCCGTCCCGTCCCCGTCCATCGGCCTGTCCGTGGACGCGCCCGTACTGGAGCTGAGAGCGCTGACGCGCACCCACGGCTCCGGCGTCGCCCAGGTCCACGCCCTGCGCGGCATCAACCTGTCCGTCCACACGGGCGAGCTCGTCGCCGTGATGGGACCGTCCGGTTCCGGGAAGTCCACCCTGCTGACCCTGGCCGGCGGTCTCGACACCGCGAGCAGCGGGCAGGTCGTCATCGAAGGCCAGGACATCGCCACCCTCGGCCGCAAGGGCATCGCCGCCCTCCGCCGCCGCAGCGTCGGCTACGTCTTCCAGGACTACAACCTCATCCCGGCCCTCACCGCCGCCGAGAACATCGCGCTGCCCCGGGAACTCGACGGCGTACCCCTCCGCAAGGCGCGCAGGGAAGCCCTCGAAGCGCTGGAGGAGATGAACCTCGGCGAGATCGCCGACCGCTTCCCCGACGAGATGTCCGGCGGCCAGCAGCAGCGCGTCGCCATCGCCCGCGCCCTGGTGGGGGAGCGGCGTCTCGTGCTCGCCGACGAGCCGACCGGAGCGCTCGACTCCGAGACCGGCGAATCCGTCCTCGCCCTGCTGCGCAGCCGCTGCGACCAGGGCGCGGCCGGAGTGATGGTGACGCACGAGCCGCGGTACGCGGCCTGGGCCGACCGGGTCGTGTTCCTCCGGGACGGTTCCATCGTCGACCAGACCCTGGTCCCCGGCGCCGACTCGCTCCTCACCGCAGAGGGCGCCAAGTGAGCGTCTTCTCGGGGTGGCGTGCCGCCTTCCGGATCGCCCGGCGGGACGCCATGCGGGCCAAGGGCCGCAGCGCGCTGGTCGTCGCGATGATCGCCCTGCCGGTCCTCGGGGTGACGGCCGCCGATGTGGCGTACCGCAGCGCCCTGCCGGACCGGGCCGAGAGACTGACGGCCAAGATGGGTTCGGCCGACGCCCTGTACAGCGACCCGGGCATGGGCGGAGGACCGCTCGAGCAGATGCCCGACGGAACCAACTGGGGTGGGGAGGCGCGCTCCGACGGGGAGAGCCATGGGCCGGTCGACGTTCCAGGTACGTTCCCGAAGGGTTCGCGCTACCTCACCGAGCGGTCCGTACCCGCCGTCGTCACCACCCGGCACGGCGTCGCGAGCACGGAGATCGTCGAGTTCCGCACCGCGGACCCGCTGGCCCGGGGCAAGATCGAGCTGGTGGACGGCGCGTTCCCGGACGGCAAGGACGAGATCGTCGCCACCGAGCCCTTCATGGAGTCGGCCGGGCTCCGGATCGGCTCCCGCGTCACGGTGCGCGGCCCCGGGAAGGCGTACACCCTCACCGGCACCGTCGAACTGCCCGACGAGCTGGACAAGAAGGCGCTGTACGCCGATCCGGGTGCGGTCATCGCCGTGTGGAAGACCGCCTCCGACCGCGACGCCACGATCCTGCCGCCCCAGCCCGGCGGGACGGAATGGCTGGTCAAGGGTGCGGCCGGAGTCGGCGTGCGCTGGCCGGACGTGCTCAGGGCCAATGAGAAGGGCGTCCTCGTGGTGTCCCGCCAGGTCGTCCTCGATCCGCCGCCGGACTCCGAGGTCCCGATGGCCGCCGGCATGAACGGCGGCTCCGGGAGCTCGGCGCAGATGAGCACCGCGGTCGTCACCGTGGTCGCCCTGACCGTCCTGGAGATCGTGCTGCTCGCCGGACCCGCCTTCGCGGTCGGCGCACGCCGCTCGCGCAGACAGCTCGGCCTGCTCGGTACGTGCGGCGGCGACCGGAGCCACGTCCGGGCCGTGGTGCTGGCCGGCGGCGCGGTGCTCGGCGGAGTCGGCGCCGTGCTCGGCGTCGTCGCCGGACTCGGGCTGACCGTGCTGTTCCGTCCGCTGATCGAGGGCTGGAGCGGAAACCGCTTCGGTGGACTCTCCGTACGCCCGGCGGAGCTCCTGGCCATCGCCGCGCTCGGCCTGGTCACCGGCATCCTGGCGGCGCTCGCCCCGGCGATCGTGGCGGGCCGGCAGTCCGTACTGGAGTCCCTGACCGGCCGCCGCGGTACCCGTCGCAGCTCCCGCGTGCTGCCCGCGCTGGGCACCGCCGCCCTCGCGGGCGGTGTCGCGATCGCCGTCTACGGCGGTGTCAACGGTGATACGTCCATGGTCGCCGGCGGCTCGGTCCTCGCCGAACTCGGCGTCCTCGCCTGCATCCCCGTGCTCGTCGGACTCCTCGGCCGGCTCGGCCGCAGGCTTCCGCTCAGCCCTCGGATGGCGCTGCGCGACGCGGCCCGCAACCGGGGGCGTACCGCACCCGCCGTCGCCGCCGTGATGGCGGCCGTCGCCGGCACCGTGGCCATCGCCACGTACACGAGCAGCACGATGGCCGAGCACGCCTACGACTACACGCCCTCGCTCACCTCGGGCACGGTCGCGCTCGTCGCCGACGACCCCACGCACGTCAAGCAGCTGGCCGGGGCGCGGGCGGCCGCCGAGCACAATCTCTCCCTCAGCGGCGGACGCGCCGACTTCGGCCGCGTCTGGGCGGGCAGCGACTGCTCGGTCTACTACGAGGAGGAGAACGGCTGCGGCACCACCGAGCTGGTCAGACCTTCCGGCAAGGACCACGCCTGCCCGCTGAAGGGCCGGGGCGCCAAGGCACTCGCCCAGAAGTTGTCCGCCTCCGAGCACAAGAGGCTGATGAACTCGCCGGCCTGTGTGGATGAGTACATGACGATGACCATGTTCGGCACGGGCCCCTCCAAGATCGTGGTGGGCGACGCCGAGCTGCTCACCACGTACGTGAAACTCGACGATCCCGCGGCGGCCGAGGCCCTGGCGGCGGGCACACCCGTCCTGCTCAATTCGGCGTACGCGAAGAACGGCGAGGTCACCCTCAAGTCCGTGCACACGTACAACGACCGCGACACCAAGAACCGGAAGCTGCACCCGGGCAAGGCACGAACCACGACCGACCGTCTGAAGGTCCACGTCGCCCCGGACGCGTACGCCGACACCCCCGGTATCCGCATGATCGTTCCGCAGCGGACGGCAGACCGGCTCGGCCTCCACAGCCAGGAGTTCGGGAGCGTCTACGCCGTCGCCCACCGGCCGACGGACGCCGAGGAGCAGGCAACCTCCTCGGCGATCGAACTGGCCGGAGGCGGCGCCTATCTGATGTCCGGCAATCAGCCCGACTCCGGAGAGGACGTCGTCCTTCTGATCCTCGCCCTGTTCGCCGGTCTGGTGACCCTGGGCGCCGCCGCGATCACCACCGGACTGGCCAAGGCGGACGCGGAGGCCGACCTCACCACGCTCAGCGCGGTGGGCGCGCCGCCGGCCGTCCGGCGCACTCTGTCGGGCTTCCAGTGCCTGGTGGTCGCACTCACGGGGGTCCTGCTCGGGACGGCCGCAGGCCTCGTACCCGCGGTGGCTCTGCGCCTGATCGACCTGCGCGAGGCGATGAAGTCCATGCGCGCGGAGCCCATGGACTCCGCGTACACGCCGATCGTGATGCCGTGGGAGACCATCGGTCTGCTGGCCCTGGTCGTACCGGCGCTCGCGGGGCTGCTGGCCGCCGCGTTCTCCGGCTCGCGGACGGCTCTCGCCCGGCGGGCGGGGTGAGGGGCCGCCACTGACCGGCTGTTCCGGTGCTCCCGGAGAGGGTGGATCACTCCTTTCCGGGGGCACCACCGTGGTGTACGGCACGTGTGCGAGACAATGGCGGCATGGAGATGCCGAGGAATGACCGGTCGCAGGAGCACCCCCAAGTCCTCGTAGTGGGGCAGGACGGAATGGCTATCGGCGGCGGTGACAGTGGCGACGAATCCCGCGAGGTCCCGGTGACGGAAATGGTCGAACAGCCCGCGAAGGTCATGCGCATCGGCAGCATGATCAAGCAGCTCCTGGAGGAGGTCAGGGCGGCTCCTCTCGACGAGGCGAGCCGTGTCAGGCTCAAGGACATCCACGCCAGCTCCGTGAAGGAGCTGGAGGACGGGCTGGCGCCGGAACTGGTGGAGGAGCTGGAGCGTCTCTCCCTGCCGTTCACCGAGGATTCGGTGCCGTCGGAGGCCGAGCTGAGGATCGCGCAGGCGCAGCTGGTCGGCTGGCTGGAAGGGCTCTTCCACGGAATCCAGACGGCGCTGTTCGCCCAGCAGATGGCCGCCCGTGCCCAGTTGGAGCAGATGCGGCGTGCTCTGCCGCCCGGTACGAGCCATGAGGACGAGGAAGGCGGCTCGGATCCCCACGGACCGATCCGGTCGGGCCCCTACCTGTAAGCACCGCCCACACCCGTACACACCGCGGGGGCCCGGCACGCGACGTCGAACGTCGCATGCCGGGCCCCCGCGTTCTCGCCCCGGCTATTCGGCCGTCGGTGCGAGCAGGAGCACCTTGCCGATGTGCGTACTGGATTCCAGCACCCGGTGCGCCTCCGCGGCGTCCGCCATCGGCACCGTGCGGTCCACGACCGGCCGGACCACGCCCCCGGCGATCAGCGGCCAGACGTGCTCGCGCACAGCGGCGACGATCGCCGACTTCTCGGCGAGCGGACGCCCCCGCAGCGACGTGGCGGTGACCGCGGCCCGCTTGTTGAGCAGTGCGCCCAGGTTCAGCTCGCCCTTGACGCCGCCCTGGAGGCCGATGATCGCGAGGCGGCCGTTCACGGCCAGTGCCCGCACGTTCCGGTCCAGGTACTTCGCGCCGACGATGTCGAGGATGACGTCGGCGCCCGCGCCGTCCGTCGCCTTGTGGATCTCCTCGACGAAGTCCTGTTCGCGGTAGTCGATGAGGATGTCCGCCCCGAGCTCCGCGCAACGCGCCAGCTTCTCGGGGCCGCCCGCGGTCACCGCGACGCGTGCGCCGACCGCCTTGGCGAGCTGGATGGCCATCGTGCCGATGCCGCTGGACCCGCCGTGCACCAGCAGGGTCTCGCCGGGACGCAGATGCGCCACCATGAAGACGTTGGACCAGACGGTGGCGGTCACCTCGGGCAGCGCCGCGGCCGCCGCCAGGTCCACACCCTCGGGTACGGGCAGGAGCTGCCCGGCCGGCACGGCGACCTTCTCCGCGTAACCGCCGCCCGCGAGCAGCCCGCACACCTCGTCACCGACCGACCAGCCCGTGACGCCGGGGCCGAGCGCCGCGATGCGGCCCGCGCACTCCAGGCCGGGGTAGGGGGAGGCGCCGGGCGGCGGGTTGTAGAAGCCCTGCCGCTGGAGCACATCGGCGCGGTTCACCGCGCTGGACACGACCTCGACGAGGACCTCGCCCTCGCCTGGTACGGGATCGGGCACCTCGGCCCATACGAGCGCCTCGGGGCCACCGGGTTCGGGGATCGTGATCGCATACATGGCCGCGAGGCTACTCCGTAGGACGCGCACCGGCATGAAAGCCGACTCACCCGCCCTGCGCGGGCGGGCCGATCCGCTAGCGCAGCCCGCTGCCCGGCGGGGGGCCGCTCATCGGGGTGTGGGACGGGGAGGCGCGCACGATCGTGATGAGGCGGTCCGTCAGTTGCAGCGGGCTGGCCGCCGGATCGTCGTAACCGAGCAGCCGGTGCCCCCGCAGCACGCTGACGACGAGGTCTTCGACCTCCCGCACCGTCTTGCCCACCTCTGCCTTTATCACCGGCCGTTCGATCAGGTCGAGCCCGCTGCCCTGCTGGATCAGGTCCTCCATGACCGTGCCCGCGCTCGGGCTGAGCACGGAGAGGCCGAGCAGCCGCCCGGCCGCGCTGGCGCTGGTGATCACCGCGTCCGCACCGGACTGACGCAGCAGCGGCGCGTTCTCCTCCTCACGCACGGCAGCGACGATCTTCGCGCCGCGGTTGAGCTGGCGCGCCGTCAGCGCCACCAGGACGGCGGTGTCGTCGCGCTGGGTGGCGATGATGATCTGACGCGCCTTCTGGAGTTCGGCGCGCAGCAGCACATCACTGCGCGTCGCGTCGCCCAGCACGCCCACGAACCCCTCGGCGTTGGCCGCCTCGATCACCTTCGACGCCGGGTCGACGATGACGATCTGTTCCTTCTTCAGGCCCGTACTGCACAGCGTCTGGATCGCCGAGCGGCCCTTCGTGCCGAAGCCGACGACCACGGTGTGTTCACGCAAGTTGCTTCTCCAACGGTTCAGCCGGAAGTCCTCGCGGGTCCGCTCCGTCAGGACCTCGAGGGTGGTGCCGACCAGGATGATCAGGAAGAGCACGCGCAGCGGCGTCACCAGGAGCACGTTCATGAGCCGGGCGCCATCGCCGTACGGAACGATGTCGCCGTAACCGGTGGTCGAGAGCGTCACCGTCGCGTAGTAGACGGCGTCGAGGAAGTCGACCCGGCCGTCGGCGTTGTCGTGATACTCGTCACGGTCCACGTAGACGATCAGGACCGTGGCGGCCAGCACCATCAGCGCCATCGCCAGCCGCTTGGCAACCTGTCTCAGCGGCCGGTCCATGACCCGCCGGGGCAGCATCACCCGCGTGGGGACGACATGCTCCTCGGCGCGCCTGGCCATCGCATCCTGGCCGGGAAGTTTCACGTGAAACACCCTTCAGTCCACGGCGTCGCCGAGGCCCACGGAAGATCGAGGATCTCCACCTCGGTGCCGGACCGTACCCCGCCCGGCGGCACAACTGCCAGCCCGTCCGCAGCGGCGATCCCCCGGAGCATGGCGGGACCGTTGTAGTGCAGCGGTACGACATGGTCCAACCCGCCCGTGCGCGCGGCGCGATGGACGACGGGGACGAGCCGGGTGTCGTGCGGATGTCCCTGCACCTCGTCATGGACGAGCGCCCGGTACGGGTCCTGGGCCTGCCGCCCCGCGATGCCCCGCAGCAAGGGCTCGGCCAGGGTGAGCAGACCGGAGACGGCGGCCAGGGGATTGCCGGGCAGCCCCACCACGTACGGCCCTTGGGAGGCGAGCCGGGCCAGCAGCATGGGATGGCCGGGGCGCACCTCCACACCGTCGACCAGCAGGTCGGCGCCGACCTCGGTGAGGACCGGGTGGACATGGTCGACCGGACCGGCGGCCGTACCGCCGGTGGTCACGACGAGGTCCGCGTCCGAGGTGGTGAGCGCATGCCGCAGAGCCTCGGCGTCGTCACCGAGGCGGCGGGGTTCCCCGACCTCGGCGCCCAGGGCCCGCAGCCACGGACCGAGCATGGGGCCGAGCGCGTCCCGGATCAGTCCGTCGTGGGGGAGCCCGGCGGTGAGGAGTTCGTCGCCGAGTACGAGAACGTCCACGCGGGGGCGGGGTACGGCGGCCAGGGCGTCGTACCCGGCAGCGGCGGCCAGCCCGAGGACGGCCGGGGTCACCAGGGTCCCGGCGGGCAGGAGTTCGTCGCCGCTCCGGCACTCCTGCCCGCGCGGCCTGATGTCCTGTCCGGGGACGACCTCGCGCTGCCCGTAGAGCAGCCCCTTCGCGTCGTCCGTGTACGCGTGCTCGCTGCGGATGACGGCGGTGGCGTCGGCCGGGATACGGGCACCGGTGGCGATCCGTACCGCCTCACCGTCGGGCAACGCGGCGGGCGCACTCTGCCCGGCGAGGAGTCCCTGGCCCTCCCGGACGGTCCACGGACCCGGCCCGGCGACGACCCAGCCGTCCATGGCGGACGTGTCGAAGGACGGCAGATCGGTGAGCGCGTGGAGCGCTTCGGCAAGGACGTGCCCGAGCGCCCGGTCGAGGGGAAGCCGGTGCGCGGCGACGGGAGCGTTCCGCCCCGCCCGCGCGGCCAGGGCGCGTGCGTCACTCCATGAGGTGGCCCTTGGACGACGGTGACGCGAAGGCCGCGAGGAGGGCGCCTCGGTGGGAGAGTCGCTGGGCGTGGCGGCAGGGGAGGAGTGCGCGGTGGAGGCCTCCCGCTCCCCCGGACGAGCCCCACGGTCCGGCCGGTGCGACGCCACGAGAGCCAGGGCCTCTTCCACGGCCCGCTCGTCCTCCGGAGCCATAGCGGGAATCGAGGACGAACCCGGCGCGGGTGCGGGGGCGGGCGCGGTGCCGGGGGTGGATGCGGGTGCGGTGCCCGGGAACGGCACGGTGTCCGGCGACGGCGTGACGCCCGGCGACGGCACGGTGTCCGGGACCGGCGTGGCGCCCGACACCGGCACGGTGTCCGGGACCGGCGTGGCGCCCGACACCGGCACGGTGTCCGGGACCGGGCGGCCGGAGCCGGCGGTGCCGGTCCCGTGATGCCCCGTCATTGCGGGTCGGCCTCGTTCGTGGCCCCCGCCTCCTCCTCCCACCTGAGGGCGAGCGCGGTGGCCTTGCGGACGGCCTCGGCCACCGCGTCGGCTGCGGCTTCCGGGCCGTCGCCGCTGCTCGCCCTGGCCGCCGCGTAACCGACCAGGAAGGTCGTCAGAGGCGCGGCCGGCCGGGCGACGCCGTGCGCGGCGTCGCGGGCGAGATCGAGCAGGAGGCCGGTGTCGACGTCGAGGTCGATGCCGAGTTCGTTCTTGACTGCGGTGATCCATTCGTCCAGCACGGTCCCATGCTCCCTGATGCGGGCCCTGGCTGTGGCGATGTCCTCCCAGGTGTCGCAGTCGAAAGAGTCCAGCGGACCGGCCTCGACGCGGGCGAGATCCAGCTCGGCCGTCAGCAGGCGCAGCGGCAGCCCGGCGAGACTGCCGTGCTCGGTGGCCAGCAGGGCGAGTTCACGGCGCAGCGGCTCGGCCCGGTACACCGCGACCAGCGGCTGATCCCGCCCGCCCGGATCGGTGCACAGGGCGCCCTCCCGGCTCGCTTCACCGGCGGCCGCGAGCAACGCCCCGACAGTGGACGCCCCGAGGAACGGCAGGTCGGCGGAGAGTACGAGTACGTGCTCCGCCGTCGTGTGCCGCATCCCGGCCCCGAGCGCCGCCAACGGCCCGCCGCCGACCGGAACTTCCCGTGTCCAGGTCACGGGCCGCCCTGTAGGCCGGCGGCCGCCCACCACCACGGTGGTCCCGGCCCCCGCGCACGCCGCGAGAACCCGGTCGAGCAGCGATCGGCCGCCCACCCGGACCCCGGGCTTATCGGCTCCGCCGAGGCGTTTGGCGGCCCCTCCGGCAAGGACGATGGCGTCATAGGCGGTCATGCCCCGAGTATGCGTGCAGCCCGCCCCGGCTGATCCCCCAGGGACCGGACATCACAGCGGCCCGGCCCCGCACAGCCCTCTCCCTGCCTCTACAGGGTCCGCAACAGCACCGCCGGTTGTTCCACGCAGTCGGCCACGTACCGGAGGAAGCCGCCCGCCGTTCCTCCGTCACAGACCCGGTGGTCGAAGGTGAGCGAGAGCTGGACGACCTGGCGCACGGCCAGTTCGCCTCCGTGCACCCACGGCTTGGGCATGATCCGGCCGACACCCAGCATCGCCGCTTCCGGGTGGTTGATGATCGGTGTCGACCCGTCGACCCCGAACACGCCGTAGTTGTTCAGCGTGAACGTCCCCCCGGTCAGCTCGGCCGGGGTGAGCGACCCCGTACGGGCCGACTCCGTCAGCCGGGCGATCTCGGCGCCGAGCGACTCCACGTTCCGGGACTGCGCGTCCCGGACGACCGGTACGACCAGTCCGCGGTCCGTCTGGGCGGCAAAGCCGAGATGGATGTCGCGCAGCCGCACGATCTCCCGGGCAGCCGGGTCCACGGTCGAGTTGAGCTCGGGGAACCTGGCCAGCGCCGCCGTGCAGATACGGGCCAGCAGGGCGAGCACCGACACCTTGGGGCCCGCGGACGCACCAGCGGCCCCGTTCATCGCCGCTCTGGCCGCCATCAGTTCGGTGGCGTCGGCGTCGACCCAGCACGTCGCGTCCGGGATCTCGTGCCGGCTGCGCGACAGCTTGTCGGCCACCGCGCCCCGTACCCCGCGCAGGGGGATCCGCTCAGCGGCAGCACCGAGCGCCGCCCGTGCCGGCGCGGCCGCAGCGGGCGCCGCGGACGCCACGGGGGTGGCAGGCGCGGCCGCCCGCTCCGCCACGGCCCGGATAGCGGCCTCGACATCGGTCCGCAGGATCAGCCCGTCGCGCCCCGACCCCGTCACCTGACGCAGGTCGACGTCATGCTGCCGGGCAAGCTTCCGTACGAGAGGCGAGACAACGGCCACCGGCCCCCGCACCTCTTCGGCGGCGGGCGCCGGCTCGGGCACCGCGGGCCTCGCCGACACCGACTCGGGCCGGACCCGACGACGACGTGCCGCCGGCGCCGCCGTGCCGTACCCCACCAGCACATTGCCGGACGACTCGGCCTCGGCCGGCCCGGACCCCGTGGCCGAGCCCACCCGGCCGGACTCCCCCGGGCCGGACTCCGTGGATCCGACCGCCACCGTCAGCAGCGGTGCCCCGACCGGGAGTTCCGCCCCCTCTTCGCCGAACCGCGCGGTCACCACACCCCCGTAGGGGCACGGCACCTCCACCATCGCCTTGGCCGTCTCGACCTCGACGACCGGCTGGTCGATGGCGACGACATCGCCCACCTCCACCAGCCAGCGCACGATCTCCGCCTCGGTCAGACCCTCACCGAGGTCCGGCAGCTTGAACTCGAGCACCTGGGCCATCAGCTCCCCGCCTCCCACTGCAGACGGGCCACCGCGTCGAGCACCCGGTCCACACCTGGCAGATGATGCCGCTCCAGCATCGGCGCCGGATACGGGATGTCGAATCCGGCGACCCTCAGCACCGGCGCCTCCAGATGGTGGAAGCACCGCTCGGTGACCCGCGCGGCGATCTCCCCGCCCGGGCCGCCGAAACCGGAGGACTCATGGACGACCACGGCCCGGCCCGTGCGCCGTACGGACGCGGCGACGGTCTCGTCGTCGAACGGCACCAGCGAACGCAGGTCCACGACTTCGAGGTCCCAGCCCTCGGCCACGGCGGCCTCGGCCGCCTCCAGGCAGACCGGCAGGGAAGGCCCGTAGGTGATGAGCGTCGCGCTGCGCCCGGGACGGCGTACGACAGCCCGCCCGATCGGCTCGACCGGCACCGGCTCCTCCGGCGACCAGGCCGCCTTCGACCAGTACAGCCGCTTCGGCTCCAGGAAGATCACCGGGTCGTCCGAGGCGATCGAGGCCCTCAGCAGCCCGTACGCGTCCTCGACCGTGGCCGGAGTGACGACGTGCAGACCGGGTGTGGCCATGTAGTACGCCTCGGAGGAGTCGCTGTGATGCTCGACCCCGCCGATTCCCCCGCCGTACGGCACCCGCACCGTGATCGGCAGCGGCATGGCGCCCCGGGTCCGGTTGCGCATCTTGGCGACGTGGCTGATCAGCTGCTCGAACGCCGGATAGGCGAAGGCGTCGAACTGCATCTCGACCACGGGCCGCAGCCCGTACATCGCCATACCGACGGCCGCGCCCAGGATTCCCGCCTCGGCCAGCGGTGTGTCCGTGCAGCGGTCGTCGCCGAACTCCTTCGCCAGGCCGTCGGTGATCCGGAAGACCCCGCCCAGCGTGCCGACGTCCTCACCGAGCACATGGACCGAAGGGTCCTCGGCCATCGAGTCGCGCAGCGCACGCCCGAGAGCCTGGGCCATGCTGGCCGGTTTGGGCTTCCCCGTCTGCGTGCCGGGAACCGCCGCTGCGGTCGTCATCGCCGTTCCTCCACGTCGTCGTGCTGGTCGTGCTCGGCATCCAGCTCGACACGCAAGCGGGCCGCCTGCTCGCGCAGTTGCTCCGTCTGTTCCGCGTAGACGTGCGTGAACAGGCTCATCGGGTCGAGCACCGGATCGGCGTTCATCCGCTCGCGCAGTCCGGCGGCCATCCGGTCCGCCGCCTCCTTCGCCGCCACGATGCCGTCCTCGTCCAGCAGTCCCCGCCCGGTCAGCTCCCGCTCCAGCAGCTGGATCGGGTCGTGCGCCCGCCAGGCCGCGACCTCGCTGTCCACGCGGTACCGCGTGGCGTCGTCGGCGTTCGTGTGGGCGTCCATCCGGTAGGTGACGGCCTCGACGAGCGTGGGTCCCTCACCGCGCCGGGCGCGGGCCACCGCCTCACCGAGCACCTGGTGCACCGCGGCCGCGTCGTTGCCGTCCACCAGCCGGCCGGGCATCCCGTATCCGACGGCCTTGTGGGCCAGGGAGGGTGCCGCGGTCTGCTTGGCCAGCGGGACGGAGATCGCGAAGCCGTTGTTCTGTACGAGGAAGACGACCGGGGCCCGCCAGACGGCCGCGAAGTTCAGCGCCTCGTGGAAGTCGCCCTCGCTGGTCCCACCGTCGCCGACCATGGCGAGCGCCACCACGTCGTCGCCCTTGAGCCGCGCGGCGTGCGCCAGTCCCACGGCGTGCGGCAGCTGGGTGGCGAGCGGGGTGCAGAGCGGGGCGATGCGGTGCTCGCGCGGGTCGTATCCGGTGTGACGGTCGCCGCGCAGGAGAGTCAGTGCCTCGACGGGGTCGAGTCCGCGCGCCACGGCCGCGAGGGTGTCGCGGTAGCTGGGGAAGAGCCAGTCCTGCTCCTCCAGCACGAGCGCGGCGGCGACCTCGCACGCCTCCTGCCCGGTGCTCGACGGGTAGACGGCGAGCCGGCCCTGCTTGGTCAGCGCCGTGGCCTGCGCGTTGTACCGACGACCGCGCACCAGCTCGGCGTAGAGCCGCAGCAGCAGACCGGGGTCCGCGTCGGCCGCCGCGTCCGTGCCGAGCACGCGGTACGGCTCGGGGTCCGGGAGCAGCGGCGCCGGGTCGGTGAGCGGCTTCCAGGCCGGGGGCGGCGTGGGCCGGTAGGCAGCCGCGCCGGGCAGCTCTTGGACCGTCATGGAAAGCACCTCCTGGCATCGAGGTATATCGAGGGGTATCGAAATATGTCGAAATGTCGAGGGGTAGAACGAGACACGGATGTGGTGTGCCTCACCTACCGATTGTTCGGTCGCGGCGGCATTTTGGCTACAGGCACCGCCAGCCTGTGGACAAACGGTTCTCCACAGCCTGGGATAGAGGCAGGTCGTCCACCACAGGGAGGCACGGGGAGATGGCGTCTGAACAAATGGCCGAGAGGGGCGAGGAACCCGGGCCCCTGCCGCCCGCCAGGCCGCTCGACGCCATCGACCGCGACATCCTCCGCATCCTGCGTTCGGACGGCCGCGCCTCGATACGGTCGGTCGCCGACCGCGTCCACGTCTCGCGTGCCAACGCGTACGCCCGGATCAACCGGCTCGTGGAGGACGGCGTGATCCGCGGGTTCAGCGCGCGGGTGGACCACGAGCGGGCAGGGCAGGGCGCCTCCGCGTACATCACGCTCAAGATCGTGCAGAACTCCTGGCGCACGGTGCGCGAGCAGTTGCAGGCACTCCCGGGGGCCACCCATATCGCGCTGGTCAGCGGCGATTTCGACGTACTGCTCCTGGTGCACACCCCGGACAACCGCGCGCTGCGCGAACTGGTCCTCACCAGGATTCAGGCCATACCCGAGGTGCTCTCCACCCGCACCCTGCTGGTGTTCGAGGAGACCGACCTGGGCCCCGGCCCGGAGCGTCCCACCGAGCTCACCCAGGACGTGGTCAGCGGATGACCCGCATCCCCTCGAAGGCCAGCTGCACCACCGTGTCCGCCAGCTGGTCCGCCTCCGCGGAGCCGCCGGGCTGCGGCCGGTACCACTCGACCAGGGAGTTCACCATCCCGAAGAGCAGCCGTGTGGCCAGGCGTATGTCGACATCGGCACGCAGATCCCCGTCCGCCACCGCCGCCTTGAGCAGCTCCGAGACCCGCTGGTCGAACTCGCGCCGCCGCTC
Organism: Streptomyces sp. NPDC045968; assembly: GCF_056430475.1. NCBI lineage: Bacteria > Bacillati > Actinomycetota > Actinomycetes > Kitasatosporales > Streptomycetaceae > Streptomyces > Streptomyces sp. NPDC045968. Next base: position 370,071 of record NZ_JBWKLF010000003.1, read on the forward strand.
CAGCGCCCAGCGCTCGGTCTTCGTGTTGCCCCGCACGCGCAGCAGCAGCGTGACGTAGGGCAGCTCGGTCATCAGCACCTCGACCGTGCGGCGCGTGACGTATTCGACCCGCTCGATCGTGCGCCCCCGCGTCGCGCCGGCCTCGTCGAGAATCGCGAAGAGCCCGTCGAGCGCCCGGCTGACGGCCCGCCTCAGCAGCTCTTCCTTGCCACTCACATGGTGGTAGATGGACGACTTGGAGATGCCGGCCGCCTTGGAGAGGTGCTCCATCGAGGTGCCGTCGTAGCCGCGCTCGTTGAAGACACGAACGGCCACGGTGAGGAGCGTCTCAGGCGTGTACGTGTCCCGCTTGGCCGTAGTCATGCCCGCGATCCTCCCCCATGAGTTGTCCACAGGTTTCTCGGGGGCCCTTGCCCCGACCGATCGTTCGGTTACTCTAACTCCGTCCGCCCGTCCCTGCCCAGCTCGATGAGGAGTTGGTCCGTCATGGCCGCCGAGCTCTCCCCCCAGCAGCTGTCCGAGACCCATCGACCGACGCTCGACCAGGCCCTCGACGCCATTCGTACGCGCGCCTACTGGTCCCCGCACCCCGAGCACCCGAAGGCGTACGGCGAGGGCGGCGCACCCGGCAGCCTGGGGCCGGCCGAGGGCAAGGCCGCGTTCGACGCCGTGCTGAACACCCGGCTCGACCTCGGCCAGCCCGGCACCGACGGATGGACGGGCGGCGAGACCTCGCCGTACGGCCCGGCGCTCGGCGTCGAGTACCCCCACGCCGACCTGGACGTCCTGCTGCCCGCCATGAGCGCGGGCATGGGCGCCTGGCGCGAGGCGGGTCCGGAGACCAGGGCCCTGGTCTGCCTGGAGATCCTGTCCCGGATCAGCGCCCGCACCCATGAGCTGGCCCTCGCTGTGATGCACACCAGCGGGCAGGCGTTCATGATGGCGTTCCAGGCGGGCGGGCCGCACGCCCAGGACCGCGGTCTGGAAGCGGTGGCGTACGCGTACGCGGAGCAGGTCCGCACCCCGCAGACCGCCGACTGGTCCAAGCCCCAGGGCAAGCGGGACCCACTTCAGCTGAGCAAGTCGTTCACCGCCGTGGGCCGCGGCATCTCGCTGCTGATCGGCTGCAACACCTTCCCCACGTGGAACAGCTATCCCGGCATCTTCGCCTCCCTCGCCACCGGCAATCCGGTCCTGGTCAAGCCGCACCCGCGCGCGGTGCTTCCGCTCGCGCTCACGGTGCAGCTGGCACGCGAGGTCCTCACCGAGGCAGGCTTCGACCCGAATCTGATCGCTCTGGCCGCCGAACGGCCGGGTGAGGGCATCGCCAAGACCCTGGCGCTGCGCCCCGAGATCAAGATCATCGACTACACCGGCTCCACCGCCTTCGGTGACTGGCTGGAGGCCAACGCGCGCCAGGCGCAGGTCTACACGGAGAAGGCGGGGGTCAACACCGTCGTCATCGACTCCACCGACGACTACCGCGGCATGCTCGCCAACCTGGCGTTCTCCCTCTCGCTCTACAGCGGCCAGATGTGCACCACCCCGCAGAATCTGCTGATCCCCCGCGACGGCATCACGACGGACGCGGGCGACAAGTCGTACGAGGACGTGGTCACGGACATCGCCGCCTCCGTCACCGGCCTCCTGGGCGACGACGCCCGGGCCGGCGCCCTGCTCGGCGCCCTGGTCAACCCGGACGTGAAGGCCAGGGTGGACGGCGCCGCGGAGCTGGGCGACGTGGCCCTGCCCTCCCGGACGGTGGCCAACGCCGAGTTCCCCGACGCGGTGGTGCGTACGCCGGTCATCGTCAAGCTCGACGGCACCAAGCCGGACGACGGCGCGGCCTATCTGTCGGAGTGCTTCGGCCCGGTCTCGTTCGCGGTAGCGGTCGACTCGACGGCGGACGCGCTGGCGCTGCTGAGGCGCACGGTCCGCGAAAAGGGAGCGATGACGGTCGGCGCGTACACCACCTCGCCGGAGGTCGAGCGCGAGATGGAGAACGTCTGCTTCGAGGAGTCGGCCCAGCTCTCGCTGAACCTGACCGGCGGGGTGTACGTCAACCAGACGGCCGCGTTCTCCGACTTCCACGGCTCAGGCGGCAACCCTGCGGCGAACGCGGCGCTGTGTGACGGCGCGTTCGTCTCGAACCGCTTCCGAGTGGTCGAGGTCCGCCGCCAGGCATGAACGGCGTAAGGGAGGCCGCCGACACCGGCGGCCTCCCTTCCCACACTCCCAGCCCCGCCCAGCCCCATCCGGGCCCGCCCCAGGCGCCCACCACCCACCGCAACGCAGCTCAGCCCCCCAGGCCCCCAGGCTCCGGAACATCCGCATACCGCTGCACCCACGCATGCATCGCGATCGCCGCCGCAGCCCCCGCGTTGATGGACCGCGTCGACCCGAACTGCGCGATCGAGCACACCATCGTCACGTGCCGGCGCGCCTCCTCCGTGAGCCCCGGCCCTTCCTGCCCGAAGAGCAGCACACAGCGTCGCGGCAGCTCGGTCCGCTCCAGCGGAACCGCGCCGGGAAGGTTGTCGATCCCGATGATCGGCAGCCCCTCGGCCGCCGCCCAGGCCGTCAGGTCGGCCGTGTCGGGGTGATGGCGCACATGCTGGTAGCGGTCGGTGACCATCGCCCCCCGACGGTTCCACCGCCGCCGCCCCACGATGTGGATCTCCTTCGCGAGGAAGGCGTTGGCGGTACGCACCACGGACCCGATATTGAAGTCGTGGCCCCAGTTCTCCACCGCCACATGGAAATCGTGCCGCCGCAGATCGAGATCGGCGACGATCGCCTCCCGCGTCCAGTACCGGTACGCGTCGGCGACATTGCGCCGGTCCCCGTGGGCCAGCAGCTCGGGGTCGTACCGCTCGTCCTCGGGCCACGGCAGCGGATGCGGCCCGACGCCGATCTCCGTCCCGTACCCGTCGTCGTACTGGACCGGTTCCGCCGCCGGGTCGGAGGCCACATCCGAAGGGGGTTCTGTACTGCCGTTCTCGCTGCTCACCCGACGAGCGTATGGCCCCCGCCGCCACTGTGCCGCGGGGCCTCCCCCTCGTCCGTCCCGGCCCGCTCCCGGCCGGGCTCCGGGCTCTCGCGCACACGGCGCGAGAAGAGCCGCTCCCGCGTGAGCGTGGCCCTGCCGCCCAGCCACACCAGGAAGGCCGTCGGCAGGAACACCGCGTCCGCGGCGATCATCGCCATCGAGAAGAAGGGCAGGCCGAGCAGCAGCGCGATCCCCGCGTGCTCGCCGATCATGGCCACCAGCAGCACGTTCTTGACGCGCCGGTTGAAGAGCGTGAACGGGAAGGCGACCTGCACGATGACCGTGGCGTACGTCAGCACCATCACCATCAGCGCGCTGGACGCGAGGATGTCCGAGAGCGCGGGCCACGGGGTGAAGTAGTCCAGCTTGAGGGGGTAGTAGAGCGCTGTGCCGTCCTGCCAGCGCGAGCCCTGGATCTTGTACCAGCCCGCTGTCGCGTAGATGAGACAGACCTCGGCCATGATCACGACGAGCGTGCCGTTGTGGGCGAGGTTGGCCAGGACGTCGAGCAGTGCGCGCGGCTCCCCGCCGGGCGCGAAGCGGTTCGCGGCCCACCAGGCACCGTTGCCCACCCACAGCACCCACAGCAGGGTCGGCAGCCACCAGGTGCCGCCGAGGCCGCCCATGAGCGTGGCCACCAGCAGGACGGGGCCGAGCACGGCCCAGAGAACCGGACCCGCCACATCCCGCACAGGGCCGAACCCGTCCGCCGCCCGCGCCGCGTTGCGCGCCGCACGCCGGGCGTCCAGCGACCAGACCTGTGCGCAACGGGTCAGCACGAGGTAGATCGACATCAGGTGGATGACGTTGTCGCCTCCGTCGCCCATGAAGATGCTGCGGTTCTGCAGGGACAGCACGCCGACCATGAAGAGGACGGACATGGTCCGGCTGCGCCAGCCGACCATCAGAAGCGCGGCCGACACCAGCGCGAGCGCGTACACGCACTCGAACCACACGGTGCCGTCCGACCACATGAGCACCGTGAAAGCGCCGTTGCTCTCTATGAGCTGCTCCGCCATGCCCCAGTGCCACGGGCCGTCGGGGCCGTACATCTCCTGGCGGTGCGGGAACTCACGCAGCAGGAACAGCAGATACGTGGCGGAGAAGCCGATGCGGATGACAGCGCTCTGGTAGGGGCCGAGGGCTGCCGACGTGACGCGCTGGATGCCGCGGGCGAGCTGGCCGGCCTGTGGGGCGCCGGGCTCGCGGCCGACGTTCCGCACATCGGTGGGAGTGCTCACTTGTCCGTCTCCTCGCCCTGCGACGCCCGCGCCGCCGCGTCGTTCTCGGGAAGATCGGCGGAGGTGATGTTCCACCAGGGGAGCACCCGGTAGGTGGGCCGGGTGCTGATCTTTTCCTCGCTCCACGCCGGTGCCGGAACGGAACGTACGGCGGAACGGACCTGAATGCGCGCGACCGTGCCGCCGTAGTCGTGCTCGCCGAGGCGCAGCATCACGATGCGGCGGATGTAGCGCTCGGAGAGTTCTCCACGCAGGCCGTTGGGACGGTTCTCGCTGTCGTGGGAGTTCAGGTAGAAGTCCCAGCCGCGACGGAGCTCGTTCTGATCGACGTGGCTCGGGAGCAGGTGGCCGCGTATCGCCTCGCCGTCCTCGCCGGACAGGCTCATCCAGGGGGTGACGCGGGAGCCGTCGGCACCTGCCACCTCGGCTCGCACGTGTACGGCGATGTTCTGCTGAAGCGGATTGGGAGCGAACAGCTTCCAGTTCTGCTCGAACTCCGGGTAGACCCAGTCGTCCATCGCCTCGCCGTGCTGCTTCGTCAGCGTGTTGGACGGCGCGACGTGCAGAAACACCATGGCCAGGTGTACGGCGCCGAGCGCCCCGACGACAGCCAGCACCAGGGCGACGACGATCTGGTACGGGAGCGAGAGCGCGGCCATCCCGCCTCCAGGGACCGCGGCAGCTCCGGGGACGACCTCCCCCACGCCGTCCATCCCGGCATCCGGCGAGACGTCGGCACCAGCATCAGCGTCGGCGTCGGCGTCGGCGTCGGCGTCGGCTGAAGCATCAGGTGGCACGTCCTGCCGGGGGACCCGGCCGGCCCGCTCAGTGCCCGCCCGACCGGTGATCTGGTCTCCGGCCTGGCCCGTCGCGGTGGCCGTGCCCTCGCCGCGCCCGTCCGCCCGGTGGCTCACCGCCTCCGGCCAGGCGGCCTTCCGCTCGCTCTCGGCGCCCCCGCCGTGGTCCGCATCCATCCCGCCCCGATCGCCGTCGATCACCCATCAGTTATCCACAGGGTTGACACCCTACGGGCCGCCGACTCACCATTGAAGTCAATGAACCGAACGATCGGTCGGTAGGGAGCCCGGAATGGCGGCAGTGACTGCGGACCAGCAGAAGCACAGTGCGGCAGGCGCGGACGCGGCGCGGGACGCGGCACAGGAGGCGGCCCGCTCCGCGGCGTTCGACGCCGCTGTGGCGGCCGACGACCGGATCGAGCCGCGCGACTGGATGCCGGAGGCGTACCGGGCCTCGCTGGTCCGCCAGATGGCCCAGCACGCGCACTCGGAAATCATCGGCATGCAGCCCGAGGCCAACTGGATCACCCGCGCGCCCTCGCTGCGCCGCAAGGCGATCCTCATGGCGAAGGTCCAGGACGAGGCAGGGCACGGGCTGTATCTCTACAGCGCCGCCGAGACCCTGGGCACGAGCCGCGAGGAGCTGCTCGACAAGCTCCACGCAGGCCGCCAGCGGTATTCGTCGATCTTCAATTATCCGACCCTGACCTGGGCGGACGTCGGCGCGATCGGCTGGCTGGTGGACGGCGCCGCGATCACCAACCAGGTGCCGCTGTGCCGCTGCTCCTACGGCCCCTACGCCCGCGCGATGGTCCGGATCTGCAAGGAGGAGTCCTTCCACCAGCGACAGGGGTACGAGCTGCTGCTCGCCCTCAGCCGCGGGACCCCGGCCCAGCACGAGATGGCCCAGGACGCGGTGAACCGCTGGTGGTGGCCGTCCCTGATGATGTTCGGCCCACCGGACGACGCCTCGGCACACTCCGAGCAGTCGATGGCCTGGAAGATCAAGCGGCACTCCAACGACGAGCTGCGCCGACGCTTCGTGGACATCTGTGTCCCCCAGGCCGAGGCGCTCGGACTCACCCTCCCCGACCCGGACATCCGGTGGAACGAGGAGCTGGGCCGACACGACTTCGGGGACATCGACTGGACGGAGTTCCAGGAGGTCCTCAAGGGCAACGGCCCCTGCAACGAGCAGCGCCTCACCCAGCGGCGCACCGCTCACGAAGAGGGTGCCTGGGTCCGCGACGCAGCAGCGGCATACGCCGCGAAACACACCACAGGACGGCCCGGATCCTCCGGAACGACCGCACAGCCCGGGGAGGCGACGGCATGAGCAGCTCGACCGACTGGCCGCTGTGGGAGGTGTTCGTGCGCTCACGGCGCGGACTGTCCCACACCCACGCGGGCAGCCTGCACGCCCCGGACGCCGAAATGGCCCTGCGCAACGCACGCGACCTGTACACCCGCCGTTCCGAGGGCGTCTCGCTCTGGGTGGTGCCGTCGACGGCGATCACGGCCTCCTCACCGGACGAGAAGGACTCGTTCTTCGAACCGGCCGGCGACAAGCCCTACCGGCACCCCACGTTCTACGAGATCCCGGAAGGGGTGAAGCACCTGTGACCGCGGCCCTCGCCCTCGGCGACGACGCGCTGGTGCTCTCGCACCGGCTGGGAGAGTGGGCGGGCCATGCTCCCGTGCTGGAAGAGGAAGTGGCACTCGCCAACATCGCCCTGGACCTGCTGGGGCAGGCCCGCGTGCTGCTCTCGCTCGTCGGCGACGAGGACGAGCTCGCCTATCTCCGCGAGGAGCGGGCCTTCCGCAACGTCCAGCTGGTCGAGCAGCCGAACGGCGACTTCGCCCACACCATCGCCCGGCAGCTCTACTTCTCCGTCTATCAGCACCTGCTGTACGCGCGGCTGGCGGCCGGGGGCGGTGAGTTCGCGGACCTCGCGGCGAAGGCGGTCAAGGAGGTCGCCTACCACCGCGACCATGCCGAGCAGTGGACCCTGCGCCTCGGCGACGGGACGGCGGAGAGCCACGAGCGCATGCGGAGCGGACTCGACGTCCTGTGGCGCTTCACCGGAGAGCTCTTCCAGCCCGTCGAGGGCATCGACATCGACTGGCAGGCGCTCCAGGCCGAATGGCTCGCCGCCGTCACGGACGTGGTGGAGCGGGCCACCCTCACCGTGCCGGCAGGACCGCGGTCGGGGGCGTGGCAGGCCGGGGCCGGACGGCAGGGACTGCACACCGAACCCTTCGGCAGGATGATCGCCGAGATGCAGCACCTGCACCGCAGCCACCCGGGGGCGTCATGGTGACCGGGACCCGGCTGGAAGAGGAGCTGCACAGGCTCGCGGGCGCCGTGCCCGACCCCGAGCTTCCCGTACTGACCCTTCAGGAGCTCGGCGTGCTCCGCGGTGTCCGGGTGGACGGCCCGGACAGCGTCACGGTGCGGCTCACCCCGACGTACACGGGCTGCCCGGCGATCGAGACCATGTCCGCCGACATCGAGCGGGTCCTGCACGACCACGGAGTGAAGGACGTCTCGGTGGTCACCGTCCTCGCCCCCGCCTGGTCGACGGACGACATCAGCGACGAGGGGCGGCGCAAGCTCTCGGAGTTCGGCATCGCGCCCCCGCGCCCCCAGGGCGCCGCGGGCGGGCCAGTGCCCCTGACGCTGGCGGTGCGCTGCCCGCACTGCGGATCGACCGATACCGAGCTGCTGAGCCGGTTCTCCTCCACCGCGTGCAAGGCGCTGCGCCGCTGCGTGGCCTGCCGCGAGCCGTTCGACCACTTCAAGGAGTTGTAGATGTTCCATCCGCTCCGGGTCAGCGCGATCGAACGGATCACGGACGATGCGGTGGCCGTCACCTTCGCTGTGCCGCCCGAACTGCGCGAGACCTTTCGCCACACCCCGGGCCAGCACCTCAACGTGCGCTACACCCTCGACGGCCAGGAGGTCCGCCGGTCGTACTCGATCTGCGCGCCCGCCGTCGAGGCGCCGGCCGACCCGGTGCTGCGGGTGGGCATCCGCATGGTCGACGGGGGTGCGTTCTCCACGTACGCCCTCAAGGAACTGGCCGTCGGTGACCAGGTGGAGGCGATGCCCCCGATGGGCCGCTTCGTGCTCCGGCCGAGGCCGGGCTTCTTCGCCGCGGTCGTCGGCGGCAGCGGCATCACGCCGGTGCTGTCGATCGCGTCGACGCTGCTGGCGCGCGAACCCCTGGCCCGGTTCTGCCTGATCCGCAGCGACCGGACCGCGGCCTCGACGATGTTCCTCGACGAGGTGGCGGATCTGAAGGACCGCTACCCGGGCCGCTTCCAGCTGGTCACCGCCCTCTCCAGGGAGGAGCAGGCCGCAGGGCTTCCGTCAGGCCGGCTGGACCGGGAGCGGCTCATCGGCCTGCTGCCGGCCCTGCTGACCGTGACGGACGTGGACGGCTGGTTCCTCTGTGGGCCGCTGGGCCTGGTGCAGGGTGCGGACAAGGCGCTGCGGGAGCTGGGCGTCGACCGTACCCGTATCCATCAGGAGATCTTCCACGTCGAGGACACTCCGGCCACCGCCGCTCGGATCGACGCCCCCACGGACAGCACCCTCACCGCGACCCTGCACGGCCGCTCGGGAAGCTGGCCCGTGCAGAACGCGGAATCGCTGCTGGAGACGGTACTGCGCAGCCGTTCGGACGCCCCGTACGCGTGCAAGGGCGGGGTGTGCGGCACGTGCCGGGCGTTCCTCGTCTCGGGTGAGGTGCGGATGGACCGCAATTTCGCGCTGGAGCCGGAGGAGACCGATGCCGGTTTCGTCCTGGCCTGCCAGTCGCACCCGCTCACCCCGGAGGTGGAGCTCGACTTCGACCGCTGACCGTCCCGGTGCGTGAGCACCGCCCTGTTCCCTTCTCCTAGAACCTGTTCTATCTTGACGAGCCGTCAGGTCCGGCTGCGGGCCGGCCGAGCGGTTCAGGGACACTACGGTTCGCGGGAGGCCGGAACAGTGGACTTCACCTTCACCGAGGAACAGCGGGCAGCCGTCGAGGCGGCGAAGTCGGTCTTCGCCGGGGTGGCGCCCGACGGTGTCCCCAGCCCCGCCCTGACCCCGGGAGCGGTGGCCGAGGACATGGACAGGCCGCTCTGGGCCGGGCTCGCCCACACCGATCTGCTGAGCCTCACGCTGGCACCGGAACACGGCGGGGCAGGGCTCGACCTGGTCGCGCTCTGCCTGGTGCTGCGTGAGTCGGCCAGGGTGCTGGCCCGCGTGCCCTTGCTGGAGGGCTGCGCGGTCGCCATGACCGTTCAGCGATACGGCGGCGCCGCACTGGCGGCCGAGCTGTTGCCGACGTTCGGACGCGGCGGGCTGGTGCTCACCGTCGGCGCCAACGGCCGCACGGGCCACGACCCGGCCGAGCTCGCCGTCGCGGCCCGCCGCGCCCCCGCGAGCGTCACGGATACCGCGGCCGGGACGGGTGCCGGCCCCACGGCCGGGGCCGGAACAGAGTCCGCGGCCGGGACCGGATGGGTGCTCGACGGGGTGCAGTCGGCGGTGCCGTGGGCTCAGAGCGCGGACTGGATCGCGGTGCCCGCCCACACGGGTGAGGGACGAGCCGTCCTCGCCCTGGTCCGCCGTACGCACGACGGCGTCACGCTCGCCGAGCAGGTGTCCACCAGCGGCGAGCGTCTCGCCGAGGTACGGCTCGACGCGGTCCGCATCCACGACCACGAACTGATCGAGGCCGAGGGCGCCTGGGAATGGCTCCGCGGCCTCCTCACGACCGGGACCTGCGCCCTGGCACTCGGCCTCGGCGAGAGCGTGCTCGCCATGACGAGCGCGTACACGGGCAAGCGGGAACAGTTCGGCTTTCCCGTGGCCACGTTCCAGGCCGTCGCCGTGCAGGCCGCCGACCGGTACATCGATCTGCGGGCCATGGAAGTCACCCTCTGGCAGGCGGCCTGGCGGCTCTCCACCGGGGCCGACGGAGCCCTGCCCGCCGCGGGAGACATCGCCGTGGCGAAGATCTGGGCCTCGGAGGGCGTCCGCCGCGTCGTACAGACGGCACAGCATCTGCACGGCGGCATCGGCGCCGACACCGACTACCCCCTGCACCGCTTCCACGCCTGGGCGAAGCAGATCGAGCTCTCCCTGGGGCCGGCGGCAGCCCACGAGGAGGCACTGGGCGACCTGCTGGCCGCCCACCCCCTCGGCTGATCCCTAGAGGACGAAGGCCGGGCTCGTGCCGTCCGCGACCATCGGCCGCCCGGCACCGTCCCAGGCCTGCATGCCACCGTCGATGTTCACCGCGTCGATGCCCTGCTGGACCAGGTACTGCGTCACCTGGGCCGACCGGCCGCCGACCCGGCACATCACGTGCACACGCCGTCCGTCCTCCGCCGCCTCGGTCAGCTCACCGAAGCGGCCCACGAAGTCACTCATGGGGATGTGCAGCGCACCCTCGACGTGTCCGGCAGCCCACTCGTCGTCCTCCCGGACGTCCAGCACGAAGCCGTCCGACGGGACCGCCGCGGCATCCACCGAGGGCAACGGGGCGAAATTCATGGGTCATGCCTTCTCTCGTAACGTACGCGGCAGGGGCACCCGGAACGCTACTGCACCAGGTCCGCCAGCTCGGCCTCACGCTGAGAAACCTCAGCCAGCAACTTCTCGCCGATGTCCTCCAGCAACCGGTCCGGATCGTCCGGCGCCATGCGCAGCATCGACCCGATGGCGCTCTGCTCCAGCTCCTGGGCCAGCACCGTCAGCAGTTCCTTGCGCCGGCTGAGCCACTCCAGCCGCGCGTACAGCTCTTCGCTCTCGCTGAATTGCGCCTCGGGTGCGACCGGCCCCGCCTCCCATTCCTGGGCCAGCTCCCTCAGCAGCGCCTCGTCCCCACGCCCGTAGGCGGCGTTCACCCGGGCGATGAACTCGTCGCGGCGCTCCCGCTCCTTCTCGTCCGGCGCCAGATCCGGGTGCGCCTTGCGTGCCAGCTCGCGGTAGAGCTTGCGGGCCTCCTCCCCGGGCCTGACCCGCTTGGGCGGCCGGACGGGCTGCTCGGTGAGCATCGCCGCCGCCTCGGGGGACAGGCCGTCGGAATCCATCCAGTCGTGGAACAGCTCCTCGACGCCCGGCATCGGCATGACGATCGCCCGGGCCTCCTGGGCCTTGCGTACGTCCTCCGGATCTCCGGTCCGGGACGCACGGGCTTCCGCGATCAGCGCGTCCAGCTCGTCGAGCCGGGCGTACATCGGGCCGAGCTTCTGGTGGTGCAGCCGGGAGAAGTTGTCGACCTCGACGCGGAAGGTCTCCACCGCGATCTCGAACTCGATCAACGCCTGCTCGGCCACCCGCACCGCCCTGGCGAGCCGCTCCTCCGGACGAGGCGCCGCCCCCTCGTCGGAAGCCGCACCGCCCCCGTCCGAAGCCGCACCGCTCTCGGCGGAGGCCGCACCACCCCCGGCCGGGGCAGCACCGTCCGCGCCATCGGTCCGGCCGCCCTGCGGCTCGCCGTGGGCAGCGGGCGGTCCGTCCTGCCGGTCGTTGTCCTGCCGGTCATCGTCGTTCCGGGTGGTCGGCACCCCGGCGGCTTCGTGGGTCACCCGTCCAGCGTATGGCCAGGACCGGCACCCAGAGGACGTCCGGTCGCCGCGATCTCCGTCAGACGCCGAGCTCGGCGGCTATTCGCCCCGCGGCGACGGCCCGCACCAGCTCGGCGTGATCCGCTTCCGTCCGGTCGGCGTACGTCACGGCGAAGGAAGCCATCGCCTCGTCCAGCTCGGTGTTCTTGCCGCAGTAGCCCGCCAGCAGACGAGGGTCCGCGCTGTGGGCGTGGGCCCGCGCCAGCAGCGCGCCGGTCATCCGGCCGTAGTCGTCGACCTGGTCGGCCGCGAGCGCCGCCGGGTCCACGCTTCCCTTGCGGTTCCGGAACTGACGGACCTGGAAGGGCCTCCCGTCGACCTCGGCCCAGCCGAGCAGTATGTCGCTGACGACCTGCATCCGCTTCTGCCCGAGCACCACCCGACGCCCCTCGTGCGCGGTCTCGGCCACATCGAAACCGACCTGCGGCAGATAGGGCGCCAGCGCGGAGGGCCGCGCCTCCTTCACCTGAAGGACCAACGGCTCGCCCCGGTGGTCCAGCAACAGCACCACATAGGACCGCGTCCCGACGCTCCCCGTGCCGACGACCCGGAACGCCACGTCGTGAATGGCGTACCGGGCCAGCAGCGGCACCCGGTCCTCGGAGATCGTGCCGAGATAGCCGCCGAGCCCCGCGGCGACCGCGGCCGCCTCCTCGTCCGGCACCCGGCGCAGCACCGGCGGAGCGTCGATGAAGCAGCGCCCTCCGTCTCCCGAGTCCTCCGTGGACCTGGCCGCGAAACGGGCACTGGTGTTGTTCCGCGCCTTCTCCGAGACCCGCTCCAGAGTCCCTACGAGGTCCCGCGCGTCCGTGTGCGAGACGAGCTCCTCGTCCGCGATCGCGTTCCACGCGTCGAGCGCCGGCAGTCCGGCCAGCAGCCGCATCGTCCGCCGGTACGCGCCCACGGTGTCGTACGCGCCCTTACGGCAGGTGTCCTCGTCGGCGCCGGCCTCGCGGCCCGCGAGCACCAGAGAGGTGGCAAGCCGCTTGAGGTCCCACTCCCACGGGCCGAAGGCCGTCTCGTCGAAGTCGTTCAGGTCGATGACGAGATTCCCTCGCGCATCGCCGTACAGACCGAAGTTGGCGGCGTGAGCGTCACCGCAGAGCTGCGCACCCACCCCGGTGACCGGCGTACCCGTGAGGTCGTGGGCCATCAGCCCCGCCGAGCCGCGCATGAAGGCGAACGGCGTGGCCGCCATCCGCCCCACCCTCATCGGCGTCAACCCGGGCACGCGGCCCCGGTTCGATTCCTCGACCGCCTGAACGGCGTCGGGCCGGCCGGGAGGAAGGACCAGCGAGCTGTGCGCGGACCGCGCCACCTTGGCTCTCAGCGCCTTGCCCGCCGCCTTCAGCGAACCGTTGGACCCCGCCGCCGACGACGAACCCAGTGCCGCGCGCCGCGCGAACCCCGGCACGACCGGAATGCGTGCGGCACCCGCCACAGTCCGCTGCTCCGGTGCAGCCGTATCGATCTCACCCATGGAACGCCGCCTCCCCCGCCTGTCGGCCGTCCGCCATCAATTCCCGATGACCGTACCGCCGTTCGCCGACAACCGTCCGGCCCTGTGGACAAGTCCCGGATTCACCCTGTGGACAGAGGTGAGCCGGGTCACGTCACCGCCGGTCAGCAGGGCGGCGCCCCCTCCGGTCAGACACCGACGGCCTCCTCCATCTCCTCCTCGGCAGCGACATCGGCACCGGCCCCGGCCTGCGCCCGGTCCGACCGCTCAGACCGCTCCACGTGACCCGCCCCGTCCGCCCGGGCCGACCGCGCCTCGCCCCACCCAGCCATCGCCATGAGGGCCAGCCCCGCCACGAACCACAGGATGAGAACCAGCAGATGGCCGCCCAGCCCATGGCCACCGAAGTACACATGGCTGCGCACGCCCTCGACGAAGCCCGCGCCGTTCCAGAACGAGTGAAGCGCGCCGAAGAACCCGGGCTGCACCTCGGGCCGGAAGATGCCGCCGGAGCTGGTGAAGTTCAGCATGACGAACAGCACCATCAGGCTGAGCGTCGTCCAGCGCTTGAGGAAGGTGTGCAGCCCGACACCGATCAGCAGGATGCCCGCCGAGTAGAGCCAGGCCATCGCCCAGAGCCCACCGAGCCCGTGGTCCACGAGGCCGAAGACCGGCCCGGCGAGCGCCATGCCGACCAGGCTCACCACGAGTGAGGCACCGACCGCCAGCGCGGCCCTGATCCACAACGCCAGTGCCGCGCCCGCGCCGCCGATCACCGCGACCGACGCGTACGAGCCGATGCTCAGCACGACCAGCAGGAAGAAAATGCCCTGCCCCGTCGCGTCCCCGTCCGCCGACGGCGCCACGTCCGTCACCGTGAGCGGCGCTCCCTGCTCGGCCGCCACCTTGGTGAAGACCTTCTCCACCACCGTGGCGCTGGTGTCCGACGAAGCGCTGGCCACGAGGAGCTCCGGGCTCTTCCCCGGCACGTACGCCCCGTAACTCGCCTGCGTACTGAGGTGGTCCACAGCGGTTCCGCGATCGGCCACCGTACGCACGCTCAGTGCGCCGTCTCCCTTGTCCTGCAGTGTCTGTGCGAGCACCTGGGCGCTCGGTCCCGAGCCGACCACGTCCACTCTCATGTCGTGCGGGGCGGGGGCGTGGAAGGCCCCCAGATAGGCGAAGCCCATGCCCACGCACATCAGCAGCGGGGTAATGAGGTGGCTCAGGACATGTCGCAACGCGGCGGCCGAGGAGCCGGAGGCATGGTTCGGGCCTGCGGACATCGAGAACAGCTCCAATGGTTGGCTTTTACAACTCCAAGTTCCGTTGTACTATACAACTGAAATTCGCAGAAGCGGATCGGTCCGAAAAAGGTGGATCAGTGACAGGCACGCCCGAGGAACGCGAAGAGTCACTGGACGTCATTCAGCGCGAGCTGACCGCCTTCGCGCGCCGCGCCCGATCGGCGGCCGCGCGGCTGCACCCCGAACTGCCTCTGGTCTCGTACACGCTGCTGGCCCATATCGACGAACAGCACGGATGCCGCGCCGCCGATCTCGCCGCGCACTACATGCTCGACAAGTCGACCGTCAGCAGGCAGATCGGAGCCCTGGAAAAAATGGGGCTGGTCGAGCGGCACTCGGACCCCGCCGATCACCGCATCCAGGTGTTGCATCCCACCGAGGCCGGAACCCAGGCCCTCGCATCGACGAAGGCCAGCCGCCGGGCCGCCTACCGGCAGCGCCTCGGTGACTGGACGGCGGAAGACCTCTCCCGGTTCGCGGAGTACCTGCTGCGCTACAACTCCGCCGGCGACACAGCGGCCCAGTAACCCCGCAACCTCCGCCCGCCGCGCCCGCCCGCCCGCCTCAAAGCGGGCGCCAGCGGGCGTTTCACGTGAAACAAGCCGCAGCCGCAACAACGACGAAACGGCCGCCATCGTGACTACGATGACGACCGTTTCTGCGTTACTACCAAGCACCAACCATCGGTACTTCGTTGTGCGCGAGGGGGGATTTGAACCCCCACGTCCCTAAGGACACTGGCACCTGAAGCCAGCGCGTCTGCCGTTCCGCCACTCGCGCATGAGTGATGTTTTGAGACTCTCTCACCGTTTGGTGTGAGCGCCTGGCGACATCCGGAAGATTAGCACGATGGACTGGGTGGATTCACATCCGTTGTTTTGGCGAACACATGAGGGGAAGCGGGAACGCGGAGCCCCGCCCCCCACTCCTCCTGAGCGCACCCCGCGTGCGGGACACTGTGAGGAGGCCACCTCTACGATCCGTGTGAGGGGTGACACTCATCCACTGGGCAGACAAGGGGAACCAGCCGATTTCCCGACGCGTGGATACGATCAGTAAGCAGTACAGGGACGACGACACCGGAGGAGGTGCCCCATGGGAGTCATGAAGCGTTTCGAGCAGCGTCTCGAAGGTCTGGTCAATGGCACCTTCGCCAAGGTCTTCAAGTCCGAGGTCCAGCCGGTCGAGATCGCGGGCGCCCTCCAGCGCGAGTGCGACAACAACGCCACGATCTGGAACCGCGAGCGGACCGTCGTCCCCAACGACTTCATCGTCGAACTGAGCGCACCCGACTACGAGCGGCTCAGCCCGTACTCGGGACAGCTCGGTGACGAGCTCTCGGGGCTCGTACGGGACTACGCCAAGCAGCAGCGCTACACCTTCATGGGCCCGATCAAGGTCCATCTGGAGAAGGCCGACGACCTCGACACCGGGCTCTACCGTGTCCGCAGCCGGACGCTCGCGTCGAGTTCGTCACAGCAGGGTCAGCCCGGACAGCACGACGGCCCTCCCCAGCACGTACAGCCGAACCGGCCCGGCCCCGGGCGGCCCGCCGCCCCGCAGGCGCCCGGTGGTTACGGCTACCCCCCGACCGCCGCACCTCCCATGCCGGCGGCCCCGCCGCCCGGCGCAGGACGGCCCGGCGGTCCCTCCAACGACCGGCGCCCACCCAGCACGTCCGGCCCGATGCCGGACGCACAGGTACGGCGCTGGATCGAGATCAATGGCACCCGCCATCAGATCTCCCGCCCGACGCTGGTGCTGGGACGCAGCACCGAAGCCGACGTGCGGATCGACGATCCCGGCGTCTCGCGCCGGCACTGTGAGATCCGGACCGGAACGCCCTCGACGATCCAGGATCTCGGGTCTACCAACGGCATCGTGGTAGACGGGCAGCACACCACCCGCGCTACGCTCCGCGACGGCTCGCGGATCGTCGTGGGCAGCACCACCATCGTTTACCGGCAAGCCGAAGGGTGAAGCGGGGGCAATGTCAGAGCTGACCCTGACGGTCATGCGGCTAGGTTTCCTGGCCGTTCTGTGGCTGTTCGTGATCGTGGCCGTCCAGGTCATCAGAAGCGACCTGTTCGGAACGCGCGTCACGCAGCGCGGCTCACGCCGCACTGCCACCGACACGCGCCCGCAGCAGGGGCGCCAACCATCCGCTGCTGCTCCACCGCAGCAACGCCAGCAGCCCGGGCGCCAGCGCCGCGGGGCACCCACCAAACTGGTCGTCTCCGAAGGCACCCTCACCGGTACTACGGTGGCGCTCCAGGGCCAGACCATCACCCTGGGCCGGGCACACGACTCAACGATCGTGCTGGACGACGACTACGCGTCCAGCAGGCATGCCAGGATCTACCCGGACCGTGACGGCCAGTGGATCGTCGAGGATCTCGGGTCCACCAATGGCACGTATCTCGACCGGACCCGACTCACCACCCCGACGCCCGTTCCGCTGGGCGCGCCGATCCGCATCGGCAAGACCGTCATCGAGCTGCGGAAGTAGTACGACAATGAGCGAGCGGAGCGAGCGAGCCGCGGCGGTCCTTATGACGGACCCGGCCCGGCTCCCGACCGGAGGGTGGGCAGTGTGGCTCGAGACCGGCTGTACCCCGAACCGACGGGCGAGGTGCGCATGAGCTTGTCCCTGCGCTTCGCCGCCGGATCGCACAAGGGCATGATCCGGGAAGGCAACGAGGACTCCGGCTACGCCGGCCCCCGCCTTCTCGCCATCGCCGACGGCATGGGCGGTCAGGCGGCCGGAGAGGTCGCCAGCTCAGAGGTGATCTCCACGCTCGTCCAGCTCGACGACGACGTGCCGGGCTCCGACATCCTGACCTCGCTCGGCACAGCGGTCCAGCGGGCCAATGACCAGCTGCGTCTGATGGTCGAGGAGGACCCCCAGCTGGAGGGCATGGGCACCACGCTCACCGCCCTGCTCTGGACCGGTCAGCGCCTCGGCCTCGTCCACGTCGGCGACTCCCGCGCCTATCTCCTGCGCGACGGTGTGCTGACGCAGATCACCCAGGACCACACCTGGGTGCAGCGTCTCGTCGACGAGGGCCGGATCACCGAGGAAGAGGCCACCACCCACCCGCAGCGCTCCCTGCTGATGCGGGCGCTGGGCAGCGGCGACCACGTCGAACCCGACCTCTCCATCCGTGAGGTCCGGGCCGGCGACCGCTATCTGATCTGTTCCGACGGGCTTTCCGGCGTCGTCTCCCACCAGACGATGGAAGAGACCCTGGCCAGCTACCAGGGCCCCCAGGAGACCATCCAGGACCTCATCCAGCTGGCTCTGCGCGGTGGCGGCCCCGACAACATCACCTGCATCGTGGCCGACGTCCTGGACGTCGACAGCAACGACACCCTGGCCGTTCAGCTCAACGACACCCCGGTCATCGTCGGAGCGGTCGCCGAGAACCAGGCCGCCCAGCACAACGACGGCGGGGCCATGCAGACCCCGGCGGGACGCGCGGCCGGACTCGGCCGCCCCGTCCCGCCGCCCGCCGGCGGCTTCGGCCCGCCCGGCAGCGGCGACGACAACGGTTACGGCGGACCGGCGGACGGCGCCTTCGGCTCGTACACCGACGACGACTTCACCAAACCGCGTCGCGGCGGCCGTAAGTGGCTGAAGCGGTCTCTGTACACCGTCCTGGCGCTCGGCGTCATCGGCGGCGGTCTGTACGGCGGCTACCGCTGGACGCAGACGCAGTACTACGTGGGCGCGAAGGGCGAGAACGTCGCGCTCTACCGCGGCATCAGCCAGGACCTCGCCTGGGTGTCGCTCTCGAAGGTCTCCAAGGACCACCCCGAGATCGAACTCAAGTACCTCCCGCCCTACCAGCGCAAGCAGGTCGAGGCGACCATCGCCGAGGGCAGCCTCGCCGACGCCCGCAAGAAGGTGGGCGAACTCGCCGCGCAGGCCTCCGCCTGCAAGAAGGACGCCCAGCGCCGCGCAGCCGAGGCGGACGCCAGTGCCCGCACCGGCGAGGGCGAGGCCGGGGGCACCGCCGGTGCTCCCGCAGACAAGACTTCCGCCACGTCCTCCGCCACGGGGACGAAGCCGACCGCAGCGACTCCCACTCCCGGCCCCAGCCTCTCGGAGGAAGAGAAAAAGCTGGTCCCGCAGTGCGGTAAGCAGTAAGCCGTAGGGGGCCTCAGCACCATGAGCGTTGTCACCAACACGACCACCATCGGCGCGATCGACGCACCGAGCCGCCGCAACACCGAGCTGGCGCTGCTTGCCTTCGCCATCCTCATCTCGGTGTTCGCGTACGCCAACGTGGGCCTCGCCATCAACGGCGAGCTGCCGTCGGGCATGCTCGGATACGGGCTCGGGCTGATCCTGCTCGGGGGCGTCGCCCACCTTGTGGTGCGCAAGTTCGCGCCGTACGCCGACCCACTTTTTCTGCCGCTGGCCACCCTGCTCAATGGGCTCGGTCTCGTGCTGATCTGGCGCCTCGACCAGTCGCCGCGGCTGATCAGACTGGCCGAGCTGGCTTACGGGGCCTTCACCCCCTCCGCCCCACGGCAGTTGATGTACTCAGCAGTCGGGGTCGCCCTGTTCGTCGCCGTGCTGCTGGTGCTCAAGGACCACCGCATCCTGCAGCGCTACACGTACATCTCCATGGTGGCGGCGCTGATCCTGCTGATCCTGCCGATGTTCTTCCCCGGCAAGTTCGGCGCCAAGATCTGGATCACGATCGCCGGCTTCTCCATCCAGCCCGGTGAGTTCGCCAAGATCATCATCGCGATCTTCTTCGCCGGTTATCTCATGGTGAAGCGCGACGCCCTGGCGCTCGCCAGCCGCCGTTTCATGGGGCTGTACCTGCCCCGAGGCCGCGACCTCGGGCCCATCCTCGCGATCTGGGCCCTTTCGATCCTGATTCTCGTCTTCGAGACCGACCTCGGTACATCGCTGCTGTTCTTCGGCCTCTTCGTGATCATGCTGTACGTGGCGACGGAACGGACCAGCTGGATCGTCTTCGGTCTGTTGATGTCGGCGGCCGGCGCCGTCGGCGTCGCCACCTTCGAACCGCACGTCCAGTCCCGGGTCAACGCCTGGCAGGACCCGTTCGGCTGCTACTCGACCGACGTGAGCGGCGCCTGCGAACAGATCTCCAACGCCATCATGTCCTTCGGCTCCGGAGGCACCCTCGGGACCGGCTGGGGGCAGGGCCATTCCGACCTGATCGGCTTCGCCGCCAACGCCGACTTCGTCCTGGCCACCGTCGGTGAAGAGCTCGGCCTAGCCGGAATGATGGCAGTCCTCCTCGTCTACGGCCTGATCGTCGAGCGCGGTGTCCGTACGGCGCTCGCCGCCCGCGACCCCTTCGGCAAGCTGCTCGCGATCGGACTCTCCGGCGCCTTCGCCATCCAGGTCTTCGTCGTCGCCGGCGGCGTCATGGGACTCATCCCGCTGACCGGTATGACGATGCCGTTCCTCGCGGCCGGTGGTTCGTCCGTGATCGCCAACTGGGCCCTGATCGGCATCCTGATCCGTATCAGCGACACCGCACGCCGTCCCGCCCCGGCGCCCGCACCCTCCACCGACGCCGAAATGACCCAGGTGGTCCGGCCGTGAACAAGCCCCTGCGACGGATCGCGGTCTTCTGCGGGGTCCTGATCATGGCTCTGCTCGTACGGACCAACTACCTCCAGTACGTCCGCGCCGACGAGCTGAACTCACTCGACGAAAACCGTCGCGTACGTATCGACCGGTACGCCCACGAGCGCGGCGACATCATCGTCGACGGGAATCCCGTCACCGGCTCCGTCAAGACGACGAGCGGCGACTTCATGTACAAGCGTGACTGGAAGGACGGCCCCATGTGGGCGCCCGTCACCGGATACGCCTCGCAGGCCTTCGACGCCTCCCAGCTGGAGAAGATCGAGGACGGCATCCTCACGGGCAACGACGACCAGCTCTTCTTCGACCGGACCTTGTCGATGTTCACCGGTGAGAAGAAGCAGGGCGGCAACGTCGTCACGACGCTCAACGGCGCCGCCCAGAAGGCCGCCTTCGAAGGGCTCGGCAACAAGAAGGGTGCCGTCGCTGCGATCGACCCGCAGACGGGCGCCATCCTGGCCCTGGCCAGCACGCCCTCGTACGACCCCTCGTCCTTCGCCGGTAACTCCGACAAGGACACCGCGGCGTGGCAGAAGCTCCTCAAGGACAAAGACAAGCCCATGCTCAACCGGGCCCTGCGGGAGACCTACCCGCCCGGCTCGACGTTCAAGGTCGTCACCGCCGCCGCGGCGCTGGAGAACGGTCTCTACGACGACATCGACGCGAAGACCGACTCGCCGCTGCCCTGGACACTGCCGCAGACCAGCGTCCCGTTGAAGAACGAGGGCAGCATCCCGTGTAAGAACGCCTCTCTCCGGGAAGCGCTCCGCTGGTCCTGCAACACCGTCTTCGGCAAGATGAGCGACGATCTCGGCAACGAGAAGATGATCGAGCAGACCGAGAAGTTCGGCTTCAACAAGGAGATCTTCACTCCGGTCCGCGCCGACGCGAGCATCTACCCCAAGGACAACCGGCCGCAGAACGCGATGGCGGGCATCGGCCAGGCGTCCAACCGCACCACCCCGCTCCAGATGGCCATGGTCGCCTCCGCGATCGCCAACGACGGCAAGCTCATGCAGCCGTACATGGTCGCCGAGCGCCAGGCGCCCAACCTGGACGTCATCTACACCCACGAGAAGGAGCAGCTCGGTCAGCCGCTCTCGGGTGAGAACGCCCAGAAGGTCCAGAAGATGATGGAGACCGTGGTCAACAGCGGTACGGGAACCAACGCCCGGATCGACGGCGTCACAGTCGGAGGCAAGACCGGTACCGCCCAGCACGGTCTGAACAACAGCGAGAAGCCGTACGCCTGGTTCATCTCGTACGCCAAGACCGACAGTGGCTCCCCGGTGGCCGTGGCAGTGGTGGTCGAGGACGGCAACGCCAACCGGGACGACATCTCCGGTGGCGGTCTGGCCGCCCCGATCGCCAGGAACGTGATGAAGGCGGTCATCGACAGCAAGTGATGACCGCCACAGCGGCCGTCATACCAGCACATTGGGATACCGGTCAGATATCAGCTGCCGGGGGCGGGCCGATCACATAGGGCGTGCCCGGTAGCGTATGCGCGAACAGCGCACCGCCGGACCACACACGGGTGCGGTCGGGACTGACGGAGAGGGCTGGAACGTATGGAAGAGCCGCGTCGCCTCGGCGGCCGGTACGAGCTGGGCTCGGTGCTCGGCCGTGGTGGCATGGCCGAGGTCTACCTCGCGCACGACACCCGGCTCGGCCGCACCGTCGCCGTGAAGACGCTGCGGGCCGATCTGGCCCGCGACCCGTCCTTCCAGGCCCGGTTCCGCCGTGAGGCCCAGTCCGCCGCCTCTCTCAACCACCCCGCGATCGTCGCCGTCTACGACACCGGCGAGGACTACGTCGACGGGGTCTCGATCCCATACATCGTGATGGAGTACGTCGACGGGTCGACGCTCAGGGAGCTGCTGCACTCCGGTCGCAGGCTGCTGCCCGAGCGCACCCTCGAAATGACGGTGGGCATCCTCCAGGCGCTGGAGTACTCGCACCGCGCCCAGATCGTCCACCGTGACATCAAGCCGGCGAACGTCATGCTGACGCGCACCGGTCAGGTCAAGGTCATGGACTTCGGCATCGCCCGCGCCATGGGCGACTCCGGCATGACGATGACCCAGACCGCCGCC
Source organism: Streptomyces sp. NPDC045968 (assembly GCF_056430475.1). Classification (NCBI taxonomy): domain Bacteria; kingdom Bacillati; phylum Actinomycetota; class Actinomycetes; order Kitasatosporales; family Streptomycetaceae; genus Streptomyces; species Streptomyces sp. NPDC045968. The sequence continues at coordinate 392,282 of NZ_JBWKLF010000003.1, forward strand.
GTGATCGGCACCGCCCAGTACCTCTCCCCGGAGCAGGCCAAGGGCGAGCAGGTCGACGCACGCTCCGACCTGTACTCCACGGGCTGCCTGCTCTACGAGCTGCTCGCGGTCCGGCCGCCGTTCGTCGGGGACTCGCCCGTCGCGGTCGCCTACCAGCACGTGCGGGAAGAGCCTCAGCCGCCGAGCAACTTCGACCCCGAGATCACGCCCGAGATGGACGCGATCGTGTTGAAGGCCCTCACCAAGGACCCCGACTACCGCTACCAGTCCGCCGACGAGATGCGGGCCGACATCGAGGCGTGCCTCGACGGTCAGCCGGTCGCGGCAGCGGCGGCGATGGGTGCGGCCGGCTACGGCGGTTACGGCGGCTACAACCAGGACCAGCCGACGACCGCCCTGCGCCAGGCCGACCCGAACAGCGCGCAGACGTCCATGCTGCCGCCCGTCAGCCCGGACGACGGCTACGGATACGACGACCGCCCGGACCGGCGGCGCCAGAAGAAGAGCAACACCTCGACGATCCTCCTGGTCGTCGCGGGCATTCTGGTGCTGATCGGCGCCATCCTGATCGGCAAGTCCGTCTTCGGCTCCAGTGGCGGCGGCAGCGACCAGGTCAACGTGCCGAACCTGGTCGGTTCGACCGTGCCGGGAGCGGAGAAACTCGCGGAGAACGCCGGTGTCGTCCTCAAGGTCGGCGGCAAGGAACCCTGCGAGACCCAGGCGAAGGGCAAGATCTGCAGCCAGTCGCCCGAGAGCGGCAAGATGGCGGAGAACGAGACCGTCACGGTCATGGTCTCCAGCGGAGCGCCGAAGGTCGAGGTCCCGAGCGTCGTGGAGAAGACGGAGGACACCGCCCGCAAGGAGCTCGAGGAAAAGGGCTTCTCGGTGAACATCGAGTCGGTCGAGTCCGACCAGACGCCGGGCACGGTCGTCAAGCAGAACCCCGAAGGCGGCTCGAAGGCCGAGAAGGAGTCCGAGGTCACGATCACCGTGGCCACGGAGGCGACGGTCAACCTGCCCGACGTACGCACCCGTACGTACGCGGCGGCGGAGTCCCAGCTCCGGGGCATCGGGTTCACCAACATCTCGCGGACCGATGTCGACTCCGACCAGCCGGCGGACACGGTGGTGGAGCAGACCCCGACCGGGCCCAGCAAGCAGGCCAAGGACGTCCAGATCGTCCTGAAGGTCTCCAAGGGGCCCCCACAGCCCGAACAGGTCACCGTCCCGGGGGACATCCTCGGCAAGAAGTACCAGGACGTGAAGGGCCAGCTGGAGGGCCTCGGTCTGGTGGTCGCGCTCGCCCCCGGCGCTGTGGACAAGCCGAACGCCATCGTGGCCAACGCCAACCCGGGCCCCAACTCCCCGGTGGCGAAGGGCAGCACGGTCACCCTCTTCACCGTCGAGGGTGGCGGCGGGGACGACGACGGCGGCCTCTTCGGCGGCCTGGGCAACCGAGACTGACCCGCACCGCACAGCACGATCCCGTACGACCGAAGGGCCCCGTTCACCGACCTGGTGAGCGGGGCCTTGTTGTGCCCAACCGGTCTACCCACAGAGCCAGTGGGTCGCCATTCGACAAACGCTGCGCGAAATAGCCTCGCCCTGCGATTGGCACCAAGCCCGAATCCAGGGACCCTACGCCCGCACACGCGTCTGCACGGACACGACCTCACGCGAGTTGAGGCAACAAACGCCCACCTGCTTACCCTCTGCAGCCTGACCGAAGTTGTCCACCTCAGGAACCACGCATAAGACGTCGTTTCTTATGGCTGTCAGGGCGGTGTGAGAGCCTCCTGTCATGAGCTACGACCTGGCTGTTTGGGAAGGTGAGCGACCGGCGGACGGCAAGAGCGCCCGCCGGTCCTTCAGCGACCTGTACGACCGCTATCTGGACGGTGAGGTCAAGGAGCCTCCGTCCGAAGGCATCACGGCCTACGTCGCTGCGCTTCTTGACCGGTGGTGGGACATCACTGAGGACGAGGATGAGACCTCGCCGTGGTCGGTCGGGCCGCTGATCGACGGTGCAAGTGGTCCGCTGGTCTACTTCGGGTTGGCCTGGGGCAGGGCCGGGGAAGTGTCTTCCTATGCAGCAGATGTGGCGGAGTCCATGGGGCTGATCTGCTTCGACGTGCAGCAGGACCGGCTCAGGCGCTGAGCAGGGTCGTCAAACGGCGGTAGCCGATAAGGATTGCGGCTATGCCGACGAACGCGAGGAAGTGTTCGGCCTTGCGCTCGTAGCGGCGGTGCAGCCGCCGACAGCCCGCCAGCCAGGACACGGTTCTCTCGACCACCCAGCGGTGCCGGCCCAGCCGTTGCGAGGACTCGACGCCCTCGCGGGCGAGGCGGTAGCGGATGCCGCGCTGACGAAGCCATCGACTCAGGTGGTCGTAGTCGTAGCCTTTGTCGGCGTGCAGTTTCGCCGGCGGTCGGCGCCGGGGCCCGCGACGGGACCGGATGGGCGGGATGCCGCGCACGAGCGACTCCAGGCCCTGACTGTCGGGCATGTTCGCGCGGAGATGCCCAAGGACACGGCAGTCCGTTCCGGTCGCAGATCAGGTGGATCTTCGATCCGAGCTTGCCGCGATGGGTCGGATTCGGTCCGGTCAGAGGCCCCCTTTTGCAGCCCGCAGACTGACCGAGTCGATTGCGCACCGCGAGCAGTCCAGCTCACCCCGTACCCCGAGTTCGTCGAGAATTACGCGGTGGAGGCGGGCCCAGACGCGGTCCCGGCTCCACTGAGCGAACCGCCGGTAGACCGTGGGCCAGGCCGGGCCGAACACCGGCGGCAGCTGCCGCCATGTGCAGCCCGACGTCGCCACCAAGATGATCCCCGCCAGAGCCTCCCGGTCACCCGCCCGACATCGGCCACCACCCTGCGGACGTATCACCACCGTCGGAGGCACCACCCGCCTGAACAACGCCCACAAGTCGTCCGGCACCAACCGCTCCACGAGATCCGTCATGCACGGCTCAACGAACGATCACGCCATAAGAAACGACGCCTAAGAACCAACACGGGACCGCTATCGGAACGGCACGCATAGACGTGGTGGCCGAATTGCATCAACAATTATGGCTTTTTTTGTTTCACGTGAGAGCCGCTCAAAGGGGGCACGTGATGCCATAACGGTAAGTATGCATGATGGCCTAGATTTTTTACCTTCCGCATGAAACGATGATTCCGCCACTGACGGAGCAATCACATTCCTGTTCAGAATTCAGTTGCGAAAGTCAAGAGACATTACCAAGGTGGGGGATTCGTGATCAAGACAAAGCGTTTCGGTATCGTATTTGGCGCCGCACTTGTAGCAACTGTTTTCGGATCTACGCAAGCATATGCAAACTGGTCGAGCAGCATTTCCGGCGCACTCACTGGCTTCACCTCTCACGAGTGGGCAGAGCAAAGCTACACGGAGATAAATTTCACTAGGTGCGACACTCAATTCTCAGGTTCCGAGAGTGTTGACGTCGAACTCATTCGAGTTGATGGAATCAACAAGAGCTACGGGAGCAAGCGGTTCACGGCCTGCTTCACATGGGGTGACGGGGATGAAACAAGCACCGGAACCTGGAGCGACCTCCCGGCTGGCGACTACGTGTTCAACATAAAGATGATCAACGGTAGCACCATGGGAAGCAATCTCAATGTTCAATCCGTTTACGTCGATACCACTAAGGCTGACTAGGCACGGCCGTGGTCTCCGAACCATCTTAAACCCGGTCGGAACTTAATTCGGGCGTAAAATGGGTCTCCATTTTACGCCCGAATATCATCTCTTCGTGGACGTCACACCAAATGAAAAGGGAGAGCTCAACCACGCAAAGCGGGCTGGTTGTCGACTAACTCCATCGATGACCGCGCGTCAGTCCCATTTATGAATTCCGCGCTTCGTGGGCCCTTCGCGGTACCCCGTCAGGAGGCCCGGCCGGCTCAGCGCAGCTCCACCGGCTTGGTTCGGTCCCTGTCGACCTTCTCCGTGCGCACCAGCTCGCCCCAGACGATGTAGCGGTACTTCGACGTGTAGACCGGCGTGCAGGTCGTCAGCGTGATGTAGCGGCCTGGCTTGGTCACGCCCGATCCCTTCGGCACCGGCTGGATCACACCGACGTTGTACTTCGAGGTCTGGGCGAGCTTCTTGTAGACCTTGTAGACGTACCAGGTGTCCCTGGTCTCGAAGACGACCGAGTCGCCCGTCTTCACCTTGTGGATGTTGTGGAACTTGGCGCCGTGCCCGTCCCGGTGCGCCGCGAGCGTGAAGTTGCCCTGCTCGTCCCAGGGGAGGGCCGACTTCACCGGGTCCGTGTAGTAGCCCGCGATGCCGTCGTTCAGTTCCTTGGTGTCGGTGCCCTTCTTGACCAGCACCTCGCCGTTCTTCATGGCGGGGACATGCAGGAAACCGATGCCGTCCTTGGTGTCCAGGGTTCCCGGCCCATCCGCCCAGTGGTCGCGGACGGTGTCGCCCTGCTTGTCGGCCGCGCGGTCGGCGACGACGTTGGTCCACCACAGCGAGTAGACGACGAAGAGCCCGAGCACCAGGCCCGCGGTGATCAGCAGCTCACCGAAGACGCTGACGGCGGTGGCGACGGGGTGGCGGGCGCCGTGGCGTACCGGAGGCGCGGACTCGCCGCTCCGCTCTTCGTGCTCGGTCCTCGTTGCCACCGCACCCGCCCCTGTCGTGATGATGTTCAGCCGACGAGCGCGTCGGGCTTCCCCTTGCTGCGCGGCCGTTCGTCGACCATCTTGCCCCAGACGATCAATCGGTACGTACTCGTGAATTCCGGCGTACACGTCGTCAGCGTGAGGTAGCGGCCAGGCCCGGTGAACCCCGAACCGACGGGGACGGGGGCGATCACCGAGACGTTGGAGGGGGACGTCTGGGAAAGGGTCGATGTCATCTCGTACGTGTAGTAGGTGTCCTGCGTCTCCACGACGATCGGATCACCGGGTCGCAGCTTGTTGATGTAGCGGAACGGTTCCCCATGGGTGTTCCGGTGCCCCGCCACCGAGAAGTTGCCCTGCTTGGCCGACGGCATCGCGGTCTTCAGGGTGCCTTCGCCGTAGTGGCCGATCATTCCGCGGTCGAGGACCTTCTCCTTGTCGATGCCTTCGGCGATCGGCGCGACGACGTCCAGCTTCGGAATGTGCATGATGGCGAAGCCCTGCCCGGGTTCGAAGGCACCGGGTGTGCGCTCCCCGTTCGCCCACTCGTCCTGGATCTTGTTCGTCTCCTTGCCGGCGATCAGGTCGGCACGGATGTTGGTCCACCAGAGCTGGTACGTGACGAACAGCAGCATCAGCACGCCGAGCGAGATGAACACCTCGCCCACGACCCGGCTGGCGACGACGGCTGGGCTGTCCTTGGCCGCGCGGGCCGCCCTTCGCGCCTCCACCCGGGACATCGGGGCGGCGGCGGACGCGGCCGGTTCCGGTTTCGCCCTGGCCGTGGCCTCCGTACGCCGTCCGCCTCGCCCCTTCGCCGCCCTACGACGCTCCGCCCGCCCTCCGGCACGAGGTTCTGCGGCCACCGCGGGCGGCGGCGCGGGCTCCGGGGCCGGCGGCTCACCGGCTGCCGCCGCACGCCGTGTGTCGGCCGTCCGCAGACCGACGGTCTCGTCGTCGGAGGGGGCGGGAGCGGGCCGAACGGCCCGGGGCTCCTGGACGGGCCGGGCGGCCTCCGGCTCAGGCTCCGGCTCCGGTTCCGGGAGAGGGCCCTGGACCGGCTCCTGTTGGCGGTACCAGTCCCGTTGGTAGCCCTCGGGGTCGTACCACTCCTTCGGGGCCTCATGGGCCTGCTGAGGCCCTTGCTGAGGCCCCTGCTGGGCTGGTTGGGCTTGTCGGGGCCCCTGTGGCACCTGCTGTGCTTGAGGGCCCGGCCCGCTTCCCGGGATGTTGCCCGCCCTGAACCACGGCGAGGCGTGCTGACCCGGCAGAGGGTCTGTCAGCGGGTCCGCGAGCTGGTCGATCGCCGCCACGAACGTGCCGTCGGCCTCGTACGCTCCTCGCGCGTACGGGCCGCCTTCGTCTCCGGCACCTCGTTCGGGGCGGAGTCCGCTCACGCGGCGGCCTTGCCCACCACCGGCGCGAGCCCTTCGGACCTCGCCACGGCCCCCGTGTCGCCGCACTGCGCCAGCCAGTTGGCGAGCATCAGGTGCCCGTGTTCGGTGAGCACGGACTCCGGGTGGAACTGCACGCCCTCCACCGCCAGTTCACGGTGGCGCAGCCCCATGATGATGCCGTCCGCCGTGCGCGCCGTGACCTCCAGCTCGGGCGGCACCGTGCCCGGTTCGGCCGCGAGCGAGTGATAGCGCGTGGCGGTGAAGGGGGAGGGCAGCCCGGCGAACACACCCTTGCCCTCGTGGTTCACGGGGGAGGTCTTGCCGTGCAGCAGCTCCGGGGCACGGTCCACCACACCGCCGTACGCGACGGCCATCGACTGCATCCCGAGGCAGACACCGAACACCGGAACGCCCGTGTCGGCGCAGTGGCGCACCATGTCGATGCAGACACCGGCCTGCTCGGGAGCTCCGGGCCCCGGCGACAGCAGGACTCCGTCGAAGCCGTCCTGGGCGTGGGCCGTGGTCACCTCGTCATTGCGCAGCACCTCGCACTCGGCGCCGAGCTGGTAGAGGTACTGGACGAGATTGAAGACAAAACTGTCGTAGTTGTCGACGACGAGAATGCGTGCGCTCACTGACCGGTCCCCGCTCCACTGGTGCCTTCGCCGTCCACCGTGACATCACCGAACGGAAGCAGTGGCTCCGCCCAGGGGAAGACGTACTGGAAGAGCGCATAGACGACAGCCAGGATCAGCACGAGCGAGATGACTGCCCGCACCCACGCGTTGCCCGGCAGATGCCGCCAGATCCAGCCGTACATGCTGTCCCCTCCATTCGGTACAGCACCAGACTAAAGGGCCGGGGCTCAGGCGTGGGTCAGCTGTGGAAAGCCGCTGGTTCGCCGTCGGTCACCGGCTGGGTGGCGTCCAGATGGGCCCAGGCGATCAGCCGGTGGCTGCTGCCCCACTCGGGTTCGCAGGTGGTCAGCGTGAGGTAGCGGCCCGGGCCGTCGAAACCGGACGCGCGGGGTACGGGGTCGATGACCGCGGTGTCGCCCGGCACGGTCCGGTAGGGCTTCCCGCCGATGCGGTACGTGTACCAGGTCGTCCCGTCCGTCAGCACGACCGCGTCCCCGGGACGCAGCCGGGGGAAGTCCTTGAAGGGGTCTCCGTACGTCCGCCGGTGGCCGGCCACCGCGAAATTTCCGGTCGCCCCGAGCCGCGCGGTCCCCGCGTAATGGCCGAGCCCCTTCTGCAAGGTCCCGACCTTCGTGCTCTCCAGTACGGGCCACTCCCAGCCCTTGCCGAAGCGGGGGATGTACATCATCGCGAAGGGCTTTCCGTCCCGGTAGCGCGGGACAGAGGGAGTCGGCTCCGGGGCCGGGGCCGGGGCGGGCGGGGAGACGGTTCCCTGCGCCCACTCGTTCCGGAGCCCCTCGATCTCTCCCTCGGTGGCCCCGGCCGCCTTCACGCCCGTCCAGAACAGCACGTAGAGGACGAAGAGGATGATCAGGGCGCCGACGGTGATGCACAGCTCGCTGAAACTTCTGACGATCAGTCGAACCGACACCGGCCGGCCTCCCCGGGGACTACTCCACAGGCTTCGCGTAGTGCAGATCCACTGTGCCCGAGTAGCCGGGAAGAGTCACTCGGTCGTCCTCGTCGACTTTCCAGCCCAGTCCGTACGCCTTCACGTACAGCTGGTAGTTCTGGATCGCCGTGGAGTCGTTGAGCGCCTGCTTGAGCCTGTCCGAGTCACCCACCGCGGTGACCTTGTACGGCGGTGAGTAGACCCGGCCCTGGAGGATCAGGGTGTTGCCCACGCAGCGGACGGCGCTCGTGGAGATCAGCCGCTGGTCCATGACCCGGATGCCGCGGGCACCGCCCTGCCAGAGCGCGTTGACGACCGCCTGCAGGTCCTGCTGGTGAATGACCAGGTCATTGGGTTGCGGCTCGGGGTATCCGGGGTTGGCGGTGGCGTTCGGAGGGGCGTCGTCGAGCGTGACGCTGACGGCTTCTCCGGTGATCTCCGTGGTGCCCGCGTCCCTCTCCAGCGCCTTGAGCTTGGCGTCCTCGGCCTTGGTGCTGCCGTCGTCGCGCTGGGCCAGGGTGTCGATGTCCTCGCGGAGCGCGGCGGTCGACTCGTTCAGCTCGGCGTTGTTCTGGCTGCGCTGGTGGATGAGGTCGGAGAGCTTCAGCAGCGAGGAGTCGGTACGGATGTTGGTGCCCTTGGCCGTGTTGGCGCTGGTGACGAAGATCAGTCCGGCCAGGGCGAAAACGGCAGCGGTGAGGCCCCGGACCGGCCATCGCGAGGCGTGCCGGACCGGGCCGTCGGGAGAGTCGGCAGAATTGCTCAACGTACCCTTATCTCCTTAGGCGCCACGGAAGCACTACGCTAACGGACGCCCGGGGGCGGCATCATTCCCCCTCGTGCCCAGCCCCGGCGTCAGCCACAGTTCCCTGCGCGGTCACGCAGCGCATCGACAGGAGAGTTCCTCGTGCCGAAGTCACGTATCCGCAAGAAGGCCGACTTCACGCCCCCTCCGGCGAAGCAGGCCACGAACATAAAGCTGACCAACCGCAGTTGGGTGGCGCCGGTGATGCTGGCGCTCTTCCTGATCGGTCTGGCCTGGATCGTCGTCTTCTACGTGACCGAGGGCGACCTGCCCATCAAGGCACTGGGCAACTGGAACATCGTCGTGGGCTTCGGCTTCATCGCCGGCGGCTTCGGTGTGTCCACGCAGTGGAAGTAGCTCCACCCTGCTCGACCCCGCTTCCACAAGCCCTGCCCTGAGTTACCCACAGAGTTATCCACAGGTGGGGGAAAAGGTCAGACGATCTGTGGATAACCTACGTCGAAGTTGACGCCGATGTGACTGCACCCTCCCCCATGGGGGGAGGGTTCGCCCCTTGTCCTGGCTGGAGAAACCCAGCTCAGCGACAAGGGGCACACGTGTTCCCCACGTGATGCACAAGGTTCGGCACTCTCTGTGGACAACTCGGAGCCTCAGCGTCGATTCCGCTCAGGAACGACCCGGGAACGCTCAGCCGAGCACTGCGGTCCGGGCGAGAACAGCCCCGATGACCGCGACCAGGACCAGCGCACAGGTCCCGTACTGCACCAGATTCCGGCGTTCACGGGGTGCGTGCACCAGGCCGATCGCGATCAGGACGCCCGCGATCAGACCACCGACATGGGCCTCCCAGGCGATACCGCCCCAGGTGAAGGTGAAGAGCAGGTTCAACGCGAGGAGCGCGAGGACCGGCCGCATGTCGTAGTTCATCCGGCGCATCAGGACGACCGTGGCGCCCAGCAGACCGAAGATCGCGCCGGAGGCGCCGAGCGATGCCTGCTGGGGCGCGGCGATCACGTAGGTGAGCGCACTGCCCGCCAGCCCGGAGAGCAGATAGAGCGCGAGGTAGCGGGCTCGCCCCAGGGCTGCTTCCAGCGGTCCGCCGAGCCACCACAGTCCCAGCATGTTGAACGCGATGTGCCAGACCTCCTGGTGCAGGAACATCGAGGTCACCAGCCGATACCACTGCCCCTCGGCGACACCCTCCAGCCCGTCGGAGGAATACGCCCGGCCGAACAGCAGCAGATCGTCGAGCAGCCATTCCCTGCCCCACACCGCGATGAAGACCGCCACATTGATGCCGAGCAGGATCTTGGTGATCAGCCGGGGGTCCGCGGCCACCGTGCCGCCCGCGAGCGTACGAGGCTGGTTCGCGGCCGGGTGGTGTCCGGTGCCGGAGCCCTCCCGGACGCAGCCGGGGCACTGGAAACCGACGGACGCGTCGACCATGCACTCGGTGCAGATCGGCCGCTCGCAGCGGGTGCAGCGGATCCCCGTCTCCCGGCCGGGGTGGCGGTAGCAGGTGGGCGGACCGCCGGAGACCGCGGTCGGATCCTGGCCTGCTGGCGGCTGCTGGTCCATCGGTCCTCGCCCTCGGTCGGTCCTGGTTCCGGTCCTGGCGGGCGGCGAGGGACATGCCGACGCTCTGCTCGTCCGCTATGTAACAGTACGGACGGGCGGGGCCGTTGGTTCCCCGTGGAGCCGGAAGCGCACAGCGGCGGGCCTCGGTCCGGAGTCAGCGGGTCTCGATGACGACCGACTCGATCAGCACGTCCTGGATCGGGCGGTGTGTACGCGGATTGGTCGGCGCGGCCGCGATGGCGTCCACGACCTTCTTGCCGGCCTCGTCGGAGACCTCGCCGAAGATCGTGTGCTTGCCGGTCAGCCACGCGGTGGGCGACACGGTCAGGAAGAACTGCGAGCCGTTGGTCCCCGGGCCCGCGTTGGCCATGGCCAGCAGGTAGGGCTTGTTGAAGTTGAGGTCCGGGTGGAACTCGTCACCGAACTCGTATCCCGGGCCGCCCGTGCCGTTACCGAGCGGGTCGCCGCCCTGGATCATGAAGCCGCTGATGACCCGGTGGAAGGCGGTGCCGTCGTACAGCTTGTCCGTGGACTTCTGCCCGGTCGCCGGGTGGGTCCACTCACGCTCACCCTTGGCGAGTTCGACGAAGTTCTTGACCGTTTTGGGCGCGTGGTTCGGCAGGAGCCGGATCTCGATGTCGCCTTGGCTGGTCTTCAAGGTGGCGTACAGCTGCTCGGCCACGTTCTGCCTTCCCGTAAGTCCTCACTGACGTCCACCGATCCTCGCACGGAGGTGTGTCCCCGGAATCAATGCGGCCAAGTGCGCGACGATGCGGCGCGCCACGGCCCGAACCGTGGCATGGTCGGCTCCACGCTCGCCTTGCACCGCAATGCCCGAGAAGAGATTCATGACCCGGATGCCCGCCCCGCATGCTTCGCAGGGCGCCGGCAGGCATGATTTCGAAATGGGTGGAAAGGCGGAGTACTACCCGCCACCAAGGAGGAGGATCTCGTGACCCGCATCGACAGCGTGCGCGCCGCAACCGACTCGGCGAAGGAGAGCGCGCAGCACGCCGCGGAAGTGGTGGCGCCCTATGCCGACACGGCCAAGGAACAGGCAGCGCACTACGCACACGAGGCGCGTGTGCGGCTCGCGCCCAAGATGTCCCAGGCGGCCCACCAGGCCCGTGTCCAGTACGTGGCACATCTGGCACCACACATCGAACAGGCACGTACGCATGTGCCGCCCAAGGTGGACGTGGCCGCACAGCGCGCGGCGGTCCGGACCCGCCGCGTCGCCCGGAGCGCCGCGGACTACACCGTGCCGCGCGTCGAGCACGCGGTGTCCATCGCGCAGCCGATGGCCGAGGAGGCCACCGCACGCAGTGCGGCGGCGCTCGCGGCACTGCGTGGCCAGGTGACGGCCAAGGAAATCCGGAAGCTGGTCAAGAAGCACGAGCGGCGGGCCAAGGCCGGCCGGCTGGCCAGGAATCTCACGGTGCTGGGAATCGTGGCCGGTGGCGCCTACGCCGCCTGGAGGTGGTGGGACAAGCAGGCCAACCCGGACTGGCTCGTCGAACCGCCCGCCCCCACGGAGGTGTCCGACGACCGCGCGCCGCTGACCTCGGTCGACGGCAGTGGTCAGACGACGTTCGACCCTGATCTCCAGGCCAAGCAGTCCGACGCCGAGGCGAACGGCCAGGACGGCACCGACCGCACCTGACCCGGCCGGGCACGCAGCAGGCCCGCCCGGACGAGAGGGGCGCCGGAAGACCACATGGTCTCCGGCGCCCCTCTCGTTGTCCCGGTTCAGCGACCGAACCGGTCGGTCAAGCGGGCCCTGTGAGGAAATGGCGCGATCAGACCTTCCCTCTGCGGAGTTACGGCCCATGTGTTTGATCATGGGTCGGCAGCATGCTTGGATGAGGAAAGAGCCCGGGGGGGTTGATATTCCGGTGCGGCGAGAGAGTCGCCGGCGTGGATGCCCGACGCGATTGATCGGTGCGCATCCTGGCGTTACCTCCTGGCCATAAGCCAGTAGGTCGGTTACCGGTCAGAGACCGTCGGGGGACTCAACCATGGGTGCGAAGAAACGTTTCACAGATAAACCCTTACGTGTGACTCTGGCCGGTTTCGTCTCGGTCCTCGTCATATCGGCGACCGGCTGCTCATCGACCGGCCCGAGTTCCGGAAACAGCGCTGAAGAGCGCGCCCCCGCCCTGGCACATACTGAGGATCTGCATCTCCCCGTAGAGGACTACCTCTTTTCGCGCGCAGAGATGGCCCGACTGGACGAAGCTCGTTTCTTGCTCATCGGAAAGTGTCTGCGGCGTCTGGGGCTGAGTTTCCGCATCGAATCGCCCGGACCCGCGCCTGGTCCGCGCAGTCTCATGGAGCGCCGGTACGGGATAGCGCACGAGGGCGAAGCGAAGGTCAACGGATACCGCCTCAGCGACACTGACGCTCCGCGCCCGCGATCTCTCGCCTCCCAGATGAAGTCCCTGACCGCCCCGCAGAAGGCGCAGCTCATGGAGGCCCTGCAAGGGGAAACCGAGGCCAAAACGGGTGACTCGCACGGGCTCCGCGTAAACGGCGTGCCAGTTCCAGCAGGCGGCTGCGCCGGTGAGGCCACGGCAGGAATCGCCGGGGCGTCCAAGCAGCTCGGACCGAGCGAGGTGGCTCGGAGCACGAATTTCGAGAGCTTCAACGCTTCCCGGTCCGACTCCCGCGTCGTACAGGCACTCGGTGCCTGGTCCGCGTGCATGAAGGAAAAAGGCTACGCGTACCCCGACCCGCTGGCCGCGATGAGCGATCCCGGCTTCCAGGGGAAGTCGCCCACGTCGAAAGAACGTGGGACGGCACGGACTGATGTCGAGTGCAAGCGGAGAACGAATCTCGTCGGGATCTGGTTCGACGCGGAAGCAGTTCTGCAGAAGGACATGATCGCACGCAAGAAGTCGGACTTCTCTTCAGCGCTCAAGTTGAAGAACAGCCAACTCGCCAGGGCGGCTTCCGCTCTCGAGAGCCGTTGACGAGCGGGATGACATCACACACCCAGCCGTCAGCGCGCTCACACCATGAACTCTTTCACTCCACGCCATTCGCGCAGGAAAGTGAGAGGACCGGCGCAACCGGGTCGACCCCTTGTGCCGAGCCATGCCGAGTTTCGAAGATTACGGAGTAATCGCTATGAAGCGTATCGTTTCCTCAGTTGCCGCAGCGCTCGGAGCCACCTTGCTCGTCCCGATACTGGCTACGTCGGCCGAGGCCGCCACCTGCGCGTCGGGCAGCTTCTGCCTCTACTACAACTCGGGTCTGGGCGGCTCACGCCTCACGCTGAACAACAGTGTCAGCGACCTCGCCGGATACAAGTTCACGACTACCGGCGCAGGCCAGGGCCAGTACGTGAAGAACAACGCCGCGTCGGCATGGAACAAGACGCTTTGCCCGGTGACGGTGTTCTACTACTCCAACTATGGAGGCGCGTGGGACACGTTCGGCTACAACCAGTCCGGGAACCTGGTCGACACGTACAACCAGAACGCCTCCGTCGAATTCGCCCGAGTGTCCTGCGGCTGAGTCTCGGCTGGACGGGGTTCAAGCCTGCACCCTGTGCCGGACAGCAAGCCCCGTCCCCGCTGGCTGACGAGCCCCACAGGCACAGGGAGCCCGTGCGCCGCGGACACGAGGCCGAAGCGCTCCGGCAATGAACACAGAGAGGTCCCCTGACCTGCGTTTCCGCAGGTCAGGGGACCTCTGGGATGTGGAGCCTAGGAGATTCGAACTCCTGACATCTGCCTTGCAAAGGCAGCGCTCTACCAACTGAGCTAAGGCCCCGAAAAGTGGACAGCACCGAACACGTCCGTGTCGCGGCGACCGTCGCAGACCAGAGTACCGGGTGACCCCCTGAAACCTGCAAAAGGATTGGGACTCCCGGTCGGCAACCACGCTCCGTAAGATGCACGACGAGGTTCGCAGCAGCGAAGCCGCAGCGAAGGGGAGACGCAATGGACGCAGCGCAGCAAGAGGCGACGGCGAGAGCCAGAGAGCTTCAGCGCAGTTGGTACGGAGAGCCGCTGGGGGCGCTCTTCCGCCGGCTGATAGATGATCTCGGCCTGAACCAGGCCAGGCTCGCCGCGGTGCTCGGGCTGTCGGCTCCCATGCTCTCCCAGCTGATGAGCGGCCAGCGCGCCAAGATCGGAAACCCCGCTGTCGTCCAGCGTGTACAGGCGCTTCAGGAACTGGCCAGCCAGGTCGCGGACGGCAGTGTCAGTGCGGGAGAGGCGACCGACCGGATGGAAGAGATCAAGAAGTCGCAGGGCGGCTCGGTCCTGACCTCCACCGGCCAGACCGCGACCACGGGCGGAGCGCCCACCGTCAGGCGCGTCGTACGCGAGATCCAGTCCCTCCTGCGGTCGGTCTCCGCGGCGGGCGACATCATCGATGCGGCGGACTCCCTCGCCCCGAGTCACCCGGAACTGGCAGAGTTCCTCAAGGTGTACGGCGCCGGGCGCACCGCCGACGCGGTCGCGCACTACGAAGGACACCAGAGCTGACAACCCGGCCCGGGAGACATCTCCCGGGAACCGGGCACGGGCCGAAAGAGAACTGGGAGCGGACGCAGCGCAATGGGTGAGGTCTTCGCTGGTCGGTACGAACTGATCGATCCGATCGGACGTGGTGGGGTCGGTGCCGTCTGGCGTGCCTGGGACCACAGACGCCGCCGCTACGTGGCGGCCAAGGTCCTTCAGCAGAGCGACGCGCATACGCTGCTGCGCTTCGTACGCGAACAGGCCCTGCGGATCGAGCATCCCCATGTACTGGCTCCCGCCAGCTGGGCCGCCGATGACGACAAGGTCCTGTTCACCATGGACCTCGTCAGCGGCGGCTCGCTGGCCCATGTCATCGGTGACTACGGCCCGTTGCCCCCGCGCTTCGTCTGCATGCTCCTCGATCAGCTGCTGTCCGGACTGTCGACGGTGCACGCGGAAGGCGTCGTGCACCGCGACATCAAGCCGGCCAACATCCTCATGGAGGCCACCGGAACGGGCAGGCCGCATCTGCGGCTCTCCGACTTCGGGATCTCCATGCGCAAGGGCGAGCCCCGCCTGACCGAGACCAACTACGTCGTGGGCACTCCCGGTTACTTCGCGCCCGAGCAGATGATGGGCGCCGAGCCCGACTTCCCCGCCGACCTGTTCGCGGTCGGTCTCGTCGCGCTCTATCTGCTCCAGGGCAAGAAGCCCGACTCCCAGGCGCTCGTCGAGCACTTCGCCTCGTACGGAACTCCCAGTGCCCCGCAGGGAATCCCCGAGCCGCTGTGGCAGGTCCTGGCTGGTTTGCTGCAACCCGACCCCCAGGCCCGCTTCCGGACGGCCACGGGCGCGCGCAAGGCCCTTACCGCGGCGGCCGAGATGCTGCCGGAGCCGGCCGAGGGTGAGGAGCCGGTGGAGGTCTTCGACCAGATCGGGCCGCTGCCGGCCGGATTCGGCCCCGCAGGACCCCTCACCGGCCGTCAGACGCCCGAGCAGGCGCCCCTCCAGGCCAGTGCGCCCCAGAACCCTCAGCAGGACGCACAGGCCTCACAGCGCTCCGCCCAGCAGCCCTACTCACAGCAGCCGTACGCCCAGCCGTCCGGCATCCAGCCGTCCGGCCCGTCCACGCCCCTCCCCGCATCCATGTCGGAGACGGGCAGCTTCCACCTCGCGCCGCCTCCCCAGCAGACCGCGACACCGCCTCCCACGGCTCAGCCGGCCGCCTCGCACTCTCCGCTCCAGGCGCATACGGGCTCCCCCTTCCCCGCTGCCGCGCCGGATCTCGCCCAGGCCCCGACCACCGCGGTGCAGCACGATCCGTCTCCTACGCGTGCTTACACCGCACAGCACGCGCAGGTTCCCCATCCCGGCGCGCCGGTTTCACCTGCCGCCTCGCCCCACCACGGCGCCCCCGCCCGCCAGACGCGTCCGGGACCGCCCCCGAAGGTGGCGATCCCGGTCCTGCTCGTCGCTCTGCTCTGTTTCGCGGTGGGTGTCTGGGCACTGACCCAGGCCTGATCCGCAGGCGGCCTCGGCCTGCCCGGCCCCGATCTACCAGCTCTGCGGCGGCCCGCCGTACGGCGGCTGCTGCCCGCCCGCGGCCACCGGGACAGCGGTAGCAGCCGTGCGGCGCCTGGCCAGCAGCGTCCACGCCCCGAGCCCGAGCACCAGCACGGCACCCGCGCCGATTCCGGCAGCGGCCACCAGCTTCATCGTGTCGCTCCGAGCCGCCTGCGGGGCACTCTGCCCGCTCTTCGCCATGTCCTTGTCCGCGTCGCTGACGCCGAAGATTCCGGCCGCTCCCGCGTACGGCGATGCCTTCGGGTCATTGCGGACGTTGACCTTCAGGGTCACCGGGATCGCCTCGCCGCCGTAGAACTCCGCGACCTTTGGGCTCAGCGTCACCGACAGGTAGTACCAGCCGGCGAAGCGCATGGCGCTGACATCCGAAGCGGAGTCGAACCGGTTGCGGTAGTCCACCGGAGGCAGCGGGTCCAGGGCGACGGAGGCCGGCTTCCCCGAGTACGAGAGCGTCGTGTCATCGACATGGCCCTGAGCCGGGTTCTCCAGCGACAGCGCGAGCGCGTTGCCCAGGTACTCGGTCGACTTGTTGTTGTTGCTGAGCGCGGCGCTGGCGAAGATCTGCTGCCCCCAGTCCACCGGCACCCGGTAGAAACGCGTCTGGCCAGGAGCGATGTTGTCGTGCCACTCGCCGGTCTCCAGACCGGTGGCCTCGTAGAAGCTGTTGCCGCCGGACCGCTTCCGCACACCGGCGGGAGGGGTGGGTGAGGCCGATGACCAGTTCTCCGGCGCCTCGGTCGCCTGCGCGTCAGCGCCCTTCGCCTCGGGCTCCGACGCGTACCGCAGCTCCAGGTCCCACTCGCCGGGTGACGACGTCGCGTCGCTCTTCCGCTCGATCAGGACGTTGTACTCACCGCCTTCCCGGCAGGTGCTGTTGCCCTTCTCGATGACCCGGTGCGCGTACGCGGTGATCGGGCGGGCGAATTCCGCCGACCCGAAGATCGCGTCCTCCGAGCTGCACTGCGTGTCGTCGACGTCCCTGATGCTGACCGTGATGCCGTCCCCGTAGGCGACCTGGCCGCCCGGCCCGGGCACCACGACCGCGGAGACGTAGGCGTTGGTCTCGTCGTCGAGGTTCAGCCGGTAGTAGAGCTTCTGGCCCGGCTTGATCGCACTCCTGTAGACCGAGCCGGACGTGAGCTCCGACGCCTCGGCGTTCGTCTCCGTGCCCCGTACCGTCTTCGCCTCGGGATCGAAGGCGTACGGAGCCGGGTCGTCGGCCGCGTACGCCTGCCCCGGCAGCGCCGCCACCGCGCACATCGCCACCATGGACGCGAGCGTCACCCGGCCCCTGTTGCGCTGCCTCTTCACGCGCTTCCCCTCGTCGTCTGCGTGGCCGCCCTGCGCCGACTGCGTACACACACGAGCCCCGCGATCACAGCCACCACGGCGCCCGCTCCGGCAGCGGCCGCGATGCCGGTCCATCCTGCCCCGCCCGCGCCGCCGCTGTCTTCGGCCACAGTGGAATTGCCCTGATTGTTCGCCTTGTCGCCCTGCCCGCCCGTGCTCTTCCCCGGCTGGACGACCGAGCCGTACTCGTACCGATTGGTCCAGGCGACCGGGACCGACCCCATTCCGATCGCGGCGGGACGGCCGCTGTACAGCGCTGTCGCGGGGAATTCGCCACTCCCGTTGCCGAGGGGGAAGCGGGCCGGGGTGAACCACTGCGTCCCGCCGTACGAATAGGTCGTGGAAACGCCCTTCACCGTCGGCTCGTTGGCAAACTCCACGTCGTAACGGTCCTGCTGGTCCCACTCGGGATACGGCGATGCTTACGTGCCGTCACCCGTGCCGTCACCCGTGCCCCCCTAGGCCGAAATCGCCGCGAGTTTGCTCTCGCAAGCTAGCGATTTGCGTGGGTGAACTCAAGAGCACCGTCGTCACGTTCCCGCAACAGCAAGCAGTTCCCGCGAAAGCGAGCAAGGCCCCCGGGCAGCACGAAGCCCCGGCCGCTCAGCGACCGGGGCTCGCGACGGACTGTTCCGTCTCACACACCCGAACCTGCGGGCACGGAGTCGGTCGCCTCCGTCCACAGGTCCTGCTCGGCGCGATCCGCCTGGATCTGGCGGTACACGAGGAGCCCGCCGATGGCAGCCAGTGCGACCAGGAGAAGCTTCTTCACCGCGCGACCTCGTCTTTCCTTGGCGTAAGGGACTTCTGCCGCTCGACTATACACACCGGCCGATACCGATCGGTGACCTGCCTGGAACGCAACTGCCGCTCGGCCATCCGCCTCTCCCGACCACCGAAAACGGCATTTTCCGGACCGGTTGAACCATACGAGTGGTGTTCATCTGAAGATCGGCGTACCGGGGGCGTCGGTCACCAAAATCGCGGGCCGAATCCACATCATCGGAAAGGTAAGCAAACCGGACCACCTGAAAGCGAGGGGCCATGAGCACCTTCAGGGTCAAGAGCATCTGGACCGCCTTCATCACCGCCTTCTTCGCGCTCCTCGCGTCACTGGGGCTCGCCACCAGCAACGCCACGGCCGCCGAGCCGACGGTCACGACCCAGGAGCACACGGGTGCCACCACGGCAACCCCGACAGCCCCCGCCGTGCGATGGACCCTTCCGCGTGACAGGGCGCTGCCACCCACGATGAAGCAGCGCATCCGCGCCGAGGCCCACGGCTCCTCGCCGGCCACCCGCCATCTGTCCGCGGACACGACGGACGCCACGATCACCACGGACGGCGCACGCACCACCCACGGCGCCCCTGCGGGCGACTCCTCGCTCCTCCCGCCCTGAGAGCGCCCACGACCGACACACAGGGCCCCAGGTCCGGTTCACACCGGGCAGGGGCCTTTTCCGTGTGCCCACACCCATGAGCCCGCGGAACCCCGCCACACCGGCCCCTGCCGCGCCCGTGCCTGTGCCCGGCACCCCATACCCGGCACCACCGGCCACCACCCGGCACCCCACACCCGGGTACCGCCCGCCAACACCAAGCACCACCGAGCAGCTCCCGAGGAAACGCGCATCGGCCGGATACGCCAAAGGCCCCCAACCACGAATGGTTGGGGGCCTTTGTACTGGTGGGGCTAACAGGATTTGAACCTGTGGCCTCATCCTTATCAGGACCCGGCCCTATATAGGGGAGAAGCCCAGGTCACCCGGCGTCCCAGGTGAGAGCCGCGCTACACGAATCTACATCTTCAAGCATTTGTAGACCCTTGCTCAACTTGCGCGGCTGCTGGGGTAATGCTGGGGTAGCCACGGGGTAGGCCAGCACCTACGCGACCAGCCGCAACGGCCGCTTCGCGCCGGTCCGGCCCGGCTTCTTCTCCTCCAGGGCGGCGAGCACCTGGCCCGCATAGTCGGCCGCGGCGTGGGTGTAGAGCCAGGTGACCTTGCCCGCCCGCTCGTGCCCGAGGATCTCCTGGGCGATGACTTCCGGTACGCCGCGGTCGTGCAGACGTGACGCGAAGGAGTGCCGCTGGTCATGGAACCGCGGCCACCACTCCGTCCGCTCCTCCGTGGCCTTCCGCCTGCGGCCGGTCTCCGGGTCTGCCTTCTCCACGACCACCTGCTTCGTCTTCTTCCTGCCGACACCGGAGTCTTCAAGCGCCGTGGTCCACAGTCGGCGGAACGCTGAGCGGCGAAGGGGCGCCCGGTACGCCTCGCTCTTCGTGCCGCGCCGTACCTTGTTCCGTCCGTGGAAGACGAGCTCGTTCTCGCGGAGGCCGTCCTTGGGTTCGGACCTGGCGGTGCTCGCGTCGGGCTCGTCGGCCAGCAGCTCACGGAGCATCCGGTGCGCGAGACCGGTGATGGGCACGGTGCGCAGGCCGGCATCACTCTTGGGGTAGACCTTCCGCTTGATCCGCCCCTTTACCTCGGTGAGCACCTCGCGGACGTGAATGACGCGGCGGACCAGGTCGACGTTGCACCACCGGAGGCCAGCGAGCTCGCCCCACCGAAGGCCAGTTTCCTGGGCCACGATCTGGAGCGCGTGCATGTAGTCGGGGAGGTGCGCGCGGATCAGCCACAACTGTGCGTACGACGGCGGCCGCCGATCCTCGGGGTGCTTCTTCTTCACCGTCGGGAGCTTCACGCCTTCGGCCGGATTGAAGGGGATGCGTCGGTCGCGCCTCGCCGCTTCCAGCATGCGGTCGAGGATCTGGAACGTTTTCACGACGCTGCTCGCGGCGAGTGGTCCGCCGTTCGCGTCGTGCAGTTGGTTCACCCACGTCTGGATACCGAGCCAGCTGAACTCGTACAGGCGGAGGCTCCCGAAGTGAGGTTCGATGTGGTTGCGGTAGCTGCGACTGTCGCGGTCGAGGGTCGTCTCCTCGCCGGTCTGTGTCGGCCACCACAGCCGATGCCAGGCGCAGAGCGTGATCTCGGACCGGGTCGGGTCCAGCCACGTCCGCTGGCGAATCTCGGTGCGGATCTGCTCCAGAAACTCGATGGCCTTCGCCTCGGTCGGCCAGTTCTTGCTGCGGCCCTTGCCCTGCGGGTCGGTGTACCGGGCCTCCCACGAGCCGATGTGCTCGTCGGTCGGCGGGCGGGTGCCGGGGTACTTCGCCAGGCACGGCGGGCAGCCGCACCTCATGGACGGGTTGGGGCGCGGGTTGCGGGTCTGCGTCTTCTGCACGGCGGACTCCTGATCAGAGCGTGCCGGCGGCGAGCGCTTCGTGCGGGATGGTGATGGGGTCACCGCAGAAGCAGGCGAGGCCGCCGGTGGCGGTGGTGGATGCGCCGAGGTCGCCCAGGAGAGCCGCGAGGTCTCTGATCAGGTCGTGCGGGTGGGTGCCCCCTTGGACGGTGATAGTCACTTCGTCCGGGTCCCAAGTGGCGGTCTCCGACTGGTCGTCGGCAACGGCAATGATCGTGCACACAGGTATCCCCCCAGGACGGGCAAGCGGTTACTTTCCGCAGCGGGAGGACAGCGGGTGGCTGACGTTACCTGTGTGTGGCGGTGTTGTGGAGGTGATTAGGCATATGCATTCGGAAGAAGATATTCCTCCTGTCTAAGGCAACCCTTAGCTACCGTCTACTGGCTGCACGCATGGCCTCGGCCGTCTGAATTAGCGCTCGCTGCCCATCAGTTGGAAGATCACGATAGATCCGCAGCAGGCGCTGCTCGCGTTCTTCGTCCGTGGGTCCGGGGACCTTGCGTCCGGCCGCCCTGAACATCTGCGCGGGCGTCACATCAACCCTCCAGCGGCGGAGGATGTTGGTCAGTGCGCGCAGGTCGTCAGCGTCGATGCGCGAGGTGCCGCGCGTGCGCTTCACCCAGGCATTAAGCGTTGGGTATTTGATGCCCGCCTCGGCGGCCAGTTCCTTCTGGGTCCTGCCGGCCTCTCCGAGGAGGCGCGTTAGGAGTGCTGCCAGGTCCTCGCCGCTGGGGGCGGGGTCCTCGGCGGCGGAGTCGCCGGGGTAGTGCGGGCCTGTAGTCACACCGGCAGGATCGTCCATCTGCATCTACATGCGCAAGTAGATCGGAGGTGATTGACCCGTTGTTGACAGTGCACCGGCGCACCTACATAACCCCTGCACGCCCCCGCTGGACGTGCCCACGCCCCGGGTGAGCCCCCTTGACTCGATATGCATCTACATGCAGACTGTAGATACCGCAGGTCAGAACGGCCCGCGTAACCCCTATTCGGCCACTCGCCGGAGGACACCCATGCGACGACTGGACAAAGGAGCCCCGCTCCGCGCCGCCATAAGGGCCGCCGGACTGGACATCCCGCACCTCGCCGCCCGCACGAAGGAGCTGGACCCGACCGGCAAGGGGCTGAGCCCCGCATACGTCGGCTTCATCGCCGGACGCGGCAAGAGCGCCCGCGAGGACTGCTCCGACCGGGCCGCCAGACTGATCGCCGAGGCGCTTGGCCAGGAGGTCACTGACCTCTTCGAGCCGATCTTTCTCACGATCGTCGAATCTACATCTACAAGCAGATCCGCAACTGCCGATCTTCGGAAGTCGCGGTCGAAGCGCCCGCTGCCAGAGCAGCTCATGAACCAGCGCGAGCTGTGCCGCTTCCTTCGGAAGTCCATGTCCTGGGTCGACGCCCAGATCAAGGGCGACCCGGAGTGGCCGGGCCTGGTCTACGTCGGCCGCAGCCGGCGCTTCGACCCGCACGAAGTCCTCACCGGGATGCGACAGCAGCGCGAACGGCTTTCCGCCTGACGCAAAACGGGGCCTCGCCGGATGCACCCGGCGCGACCCCAGCACTACCCACCACCAGCAGAGAGACAGGAGGCAGGCCGTGAACTCACAGGCTAGCCCCAAGATCAACCCGCCGGGGCCGGAGCCGGAGCTCGTCTCCGCCGCCCGTACGGGCGACCTCGAAGCGTTCGCCGCTCTGTACAACGAGCACCGGCCGTTCGTGTACCGCTACATCGCGGCGCGTGTCCGGGACAAGGCCCTCGCCGACGACCTGACGCAGGAGACCTTCCTCCGCGCGTTCCGGTCGATCAGCGGGTTCGCCTGGCAGGGCAAGCACATCCAGGCGTGGATCGCCACGATCGCCCGCAACCTGGTCGTCGACCACTTCAAGTCGAGCCGGACCCGTCTGGAGATCGCCTCGGGCGACATGCTCGGCGCCGACGACGCCGGGCCCAGTGCGGAGAGCGACGGTCTGCGGGAGCTGGCCGCAGTCGAAGCACGGTCAACCGTGCAGACGGCAATGCTGGCACTCACGCCGGAGCAGGCCGAGTGCGTGCGCCTCCGCTACCTCGACGGCATGTCGATCTCCGAATCGTCGGTCATGGCCCACCGCACCCCGGGCGCCGTGAAGCAGCTGACGTTCCGCGCACTCCAGGCGATGCACCGTGCCCTGATGGATGGGCCGGTGGCGGCATGAACAAGGCCCCGAAGCTCAGCGCCCAGGCCGCCCAGTTCACGGCCCTGCTCTCGCTGGCCGTGAGGTACCCCGACTTGCCGAGTGGCTACACAATCTGCGCTGGCTGCCTGGGTAATGAGGTGTCCGTCCTCCTCGACTTTCCGAACGAGTTTGAGACCTGGCGCCACCAGCTCGGCGTCTCCACGGACGACGTTGCCTTCTCCAGCAGCCAGGACACGCTCACGATGCGGATCTCCGTTGGCGACGTCACCGTGAAGGTCTGGACCGTCCTGCCGTCCGCCTCGACCACGGAGGCGACGGCGTGAACAGCAACCTCCCCAACACCATCGCCACCATTCGCGGGTTGCTCGACGGCCCCGGCGACGTCGCCGCGTCCATCGCGCACACCTTGGACGGAGCGGGCCTCCTCGTCGACCCGGCGCGGACGTACGGCACGGTGCTGCGCCGGTCGCCGCACGGCTGGGTGCCCGTTGCCCCCGCCGCCCAGCCTGCCGAGCCCACCCTCACGGAGCTGGAGTCAACGGCCAGCGACTGGGACACAGCGTGCGACCGCGCCCGCCACCTGGCCGACCTGATGCGCACCGCCTACTCGCCTGAGCCGGACGTCGCTGGTGTCCGGGCCGACCGCGACACCGTGCTCATCAGCCTGCACATCACCGACCTGTCCCGGTGGGCCGGGTGGATGTCCACCCTGGGAATCACCGAGCACCAGCTGACCAGCCTCGACTACGTCGTGTGCGGCCGGACGACGTGGGACGGGGTCCCCCTCAGCGTGTTGGCGTACGACCTGCCGGAGCTCCAGCTCGTCGAGCAGGCGCGCGCTCGTCGCCCGTTCCGTCACGCAGGGGTCATCTACGACCTGGCCGTGGGCCAGAAGGACATCACCGGTGACGTCTGGTACTTCCAGGGCGACGAGACGCCGGAGGGTATGCCGCTGCTGACGCAGGACGGCCGGCCCGAACGGTGCACGCTCGCCGCGATCGCCGACATGGTCGGCCCCCTCCTCCCGATCCGCGAGCCAGTCGCTGCCGCGCAGGGTGGTGAGCACTGATGTCGAAGGAATCCCTCGACTTCGAAGCGATCTCCGCGTTGATCGGTGAGGTGCGACCCGCCAGCGACTCCGTGCTCCTCTCATTCGCTGAGGCCGTACGGGACTGCCGGGAGCACGAGCACCCGACGTGGGAAGACATCCACTGCGCCAACCTTGCCGCGTTCATGGGTGAGCGCATCGCTCCCGTGCTGCGCCGCCTGCTGGACGCCGAGGCAAGGAAGGCCCGACCGCTCGGCGAGTCCATTCGGTGCGCCGCTACTCGCTGCTCCTTCGGGGAGTGGTCGGGCAAGGCGGAAGAGCGCGGGTGGGTTCGGCGCGGTAACGACTGGCTGTGCGTGCAGTGCGCGGACGCCGCCGAGGAGCGCGCCGAGATCGTGGCCCGCATGACCGCGGGGACGTGGGACGTTCCGGCGCTCAGCTACCGGGCTCAGCAACTGCTCGCCCACGTACGCGATGCGCCTGGGTCTCGCTGGACAACCGGGCGCGCGGAGCAGTTGTACGCGGAGCTCGGCTACCCGAAGCGCGGCCGCCGCCACAACGCCCGGGGCGACCTACACGAACTCGCCGCCCGCGACCTCCTCACCGTCCACGGCCCTGCCGATGGCAGGTACTTCCTCCTCGCCCAGCCCAAGGACGGTGCCTGATGGCGGCCAAGACGACCGCGCAGGCCTGGAACAAGGGCATGGTCGGCGAGCCGACGCCGCCGCGCGCCGTCGAGACGACCGCCCGGTGCGCGACGACCGGCTGTGGTGCCCAGCCCGGAGGGGTGCGCCGCCTCCCCGGCTGGGTGCTGGTCGAGGTCGTCGGGAGTAGCGAGCCGAAGCGGCTGTTCTGCTCCTGGGACTGCGCCGCGTATGGGTCCGCGCTCGCCGAACTCCGCGTCGGCGGTGGCCGATGAGCGCCTACTCCCGGGCCTACCGGGGCCTCGTCGAGGGCGGCATGTCCGCCACTGAAGCCGCAAACCTCCTCGGCGAGCTCCGGAGCGAGACGGGCGCGGAGCTGTCCGCCGGCCTCCTCGCCCGCGCCACCGAGAAGTACGGCCAGAAGCAGCCCGGCGACTCCAAGGCCATCGCACGCACCCGGACCAGGCGGTTCGGCGCGGTCCGCGACGCCGCCCAGTGGGTTATCGACGCCACCAAGACCGGCCGCCTCACCACCACCCCGCGCCAGCGCAACCACCGGAGCACCACGTGACGACCTTCACCTTCACCGACGCCACCCGCGAGACCGCGAAGGCCCGCATCGCCATCCAGGGCCCCGCCGGGTGCGGCAAGACGAAGACCGCGCTCCGCCTGGCCGAGGGGCTCGCGAAGAACGGCGTAGTCGCCCTCGCCGACACCGAGCGCGGCTCCGCCAAGAAGTACGCCCCCGTCCCCGGACGGCCGGACCTCGGCGGCCACCGCTTCAAGCATGTCGAGATGGACACCCACGACCCCCGGCATCTGATCGACCTCGTCCGCCAGGCCGAGGAGATCGGCGTCGAGGTCCTCATCATCGACTCCTACAGCCACTTCTGGAACGGCAAGGGCGGCCTGCTGGAGATCGTCGAGACCGCCGGAGCCAAGGCGGGCAGCGGCGGCACCTTCGGCGGCTGGCGTACCGGCAACCCCATCGAGCAGCAGATGCTCGACGCGATCCTGAACTTCCGGGGCCACCTCATCGTCACGATGCGCACCAAGGGCGACTACGTGATCGAGGGCAAGAAGGTCACCAAGGTCGGGGTCAAGGCCGTCCAACGCGAAGGCGCTGAGTACGAATTCGACGTCGTGATGGACATGATCGAGGGCACGGCCACGGTCACCAAGACCCGGTACACGCCCCTCGACGGCCTCTCCATCCACCACCCCGGTGAGGAGATCGGGGAGGCGATCCTCGACCAGCTCGGCCAGGGGATCGACCCGGTCGCCGCAATCGTGGATGCGGCCGCTGCCGATCTCACTCTCGATGCGGTGCTCCAGCTTTCCATTGATGCCACCCGTCGCAACCTGATGGAGGCCGGTGTCCTCCACCCCGAGGGGCAGCCGACCACGTTGGGCGCTCTCCTGCGGGAGCGCCTGGGCGACGTCGTCAGTCGCCTCCTCGCCGAGGAGTCGATGACGTATGACCGGGCGATCGAGCTGCACCGCCGAGCGGAATCCGGCGGATGGCTCAGGGTCGAACGCCTGGTCCAGGAGGGCGAAGTGACGGTCACGGTCACGCTCGGAGACCTGATCAAGGCCCGAGGAACTGCGCTCAGGGCCGCGCCGCAGAAGGCATCGGAGGGCAAGGCCACTACCTCGCAGGGGCAGAGTCAGCCCGACACTACGCCTGGTGCGGATCAGGTGACGGCACCGCAGATGCGGATGATGCACGCCTGCTTCACCAAGGTCGGACTCGGTGACAAGACCCAGCGCGACGAGCGGCTGAACGCGACATCGCTGATCATCGGCCGCCCGATCAGCTCCGCGAACGAGCTCACGAACGACGAGGCGAAGACCCTCCTCGACACCCTCACCGCTTACGGCGACCGCAACAACGCCTCCGTCGAGTTCGCCGCCATGGTCGAGGCCCTGGCCACCGAGGCACTCGCCGTTCCCGCCTGATCCATCACTGACTGTGGGCCAGGCCGCCGACTCTCGGCCTGGCCCGTACCACCCCAGAGAGGAGGAACACCCAGTGGTGGACCCCACCCCGGAACAGCGCGAAGCGATCGACACGTACGGAGACGGCATCGACTGTGTCCTCCAGGCCGGCGCCGGATGTGGCAAGAGCTCGACGCTGAAAATGATCGCCCGCTCGGACCCGCGCCGCCGGATGACGTACGTCGCGTACAACAAGGCGATCGCCGCCGACGCGGCCCGCTCATTCCCCTCGACCGTGCTGTGCAAGACCGGTCACGGCCTCGCGTTCGACGCCCGGCACCTGCCCCGCCTCAACATGCCCCGCCAAACCGCGCACCAGGCCGGCCAGGCCCTCGACGTCAAGAAGATCCTCGGCATCATCGGCTCGCCCCCGGCGATCCCAACCGATGCCGGGACCGCCCCGAAGGCGATGACGTCAAAGCTGATCATGCGCGTCGTGCTCGACACCATCACCCGCTGGTGCCACAGCTCCGACCCCGAGATCCTCGCGAAGCACGTCCCGCAGTACGACGGCCTCACCACCGACGAACCTCGCCGCGCACTGCTCGGCCTGGTCCTGCCGGTCGCGCACGCGGCATGGGCCGACCTGTGCGACGAGGCTGGTGTGCTCAAGCTGTCGCACGACCACTACCTGAAGATGTGGGCACTGTCCGGGCCCAAGCTGGCCACCGATGTGGTGCTGCTCGACGAGGCACAGGACACCAACGATGTCCTGTCCGCCGTGCTCCTGGACCAGGAGCACGCGCAGCGGATCGCGGTCGGCGACTCCGCCCAGCAGATCTACAGCTGGCGCGGCGCGAACGACGCCCTCGCCAAGTTCGTTCGCGAGCTCGGCGCCCCGGAGCTCACGCTCTCCCAGTCGTTCCGCTTCGGCCCGGCGATCGCCGAGGAAGCGAACCGGTGGCTACACGTCATCGGCGCCCCGCTCCGCCTCACCGGCTACGACCAGGCCGACTCCACCGTGGGCCCGGTCACGGACCCGGACGCGATCCTGTGCCGAACGAACGGCGGCGCAATGGGCATCGTGCTGGAGGGCCTGGCCGCCGGCCGCGACGTCGCGCTGGTCGGCGGCGGATCGGACATCAAGCGGCTGGCCTGGGCTGCGGAATCCCTACAGTCCGGCCAGCCCACCG
The DNA here is from genome assembly GCF_056430475.1 of Streptomyces sp. NPDC045968. NCBI lineage: Bacteria > Bacillati > Actinomycetota > Actinomycetes > Kitasatosporales > Streptomycetaceae > Streptomyces > Streptomyces sp. NPDC045968. The sequence continues at coordinate 419,952 of NZ_JBWKLF010000003.1, forward strand.
ACCACCCCGAGCTGCTCGGCTTCCCGTCGTGGGACGCGGTCCGCGAGTACGCCGAGGAGGAGGACGGCTCGCTGAAGGTTCTGGTCCGGCTCATCGATGAGCACGGCACTGGGCGCATCCTCACCGCGGCTGACGCACTGGTGTCGGAAGACCGGGCCGAGCTGGTCGTCTCCACTGCGCACAAGGCGAAGGGTCGTGAGTGGCCGGCAGTCCGCATCCACTCGGACTTCCGGTCCCCGAAGCCGGACCCGACCAGCGGGCACGTTCTTCTCCCGCGTGAGGAAGGCCGCCTGGCGTACGTCGCGGTGACCAGGGCCCGTACGCGGCTCGACTGCGAGGCACTGGCCTGGGTCGACTCCGTGACGGCGGTCGCCGCATGAACAACACGCAGTGGTTCGCGGCCGTCATCGCCTTCATCTGGTTCGTCACCCTCATCTGGGCTCTCGGCCTGCTCTGGATTGCTCTGCGAAGCGACGAGGGCACCGACCCGGACCAGTTCTGCACGGGATACGTCGAGGGTCTTGCGCGCCTGAGCGCGGCGATCGTCGACGCCAACCGAGAGACGGAGCCGGGTGGTTCCTCGGCCGACCTCATCGACTGCTGGTCGATCTGGCCCGATGCCCCCACCCACGCCGGAGAGGACGGCACCCGATGAACTCCGTCGACTGGTCGCTCGCGGTCTGCCTGGGGTCCGACACCGAGATGTGGTTCCGCGACACCAAGAGCTCCGACGACAAGACCGACATCGCTCTCGCTGTCGTTGCCTGCAAGCGCTGCCCGATCCGGCTCGGCTGCCTTGATGCGGCCATGCGCGAGGAGAAGGGGCGGGGCCGGGACTACCGGTTCGGGGTCCGTGGCGGACTCACTCCCGGCCAGCGACACAGCCGCGCTACTCGCCGTGCCGGCGGGGCCGAGCCGAAACAGCAGCGCGTCGCCTGACTCCTGGTGTGCGGCCGTGCCACCCCACACCGGCCGCGCACCAGGCCACCACCCGCATCACCGAGAAAGGCACATCGTGAACGACAAGCCCACCGCCGAGGACATCGAGCAGGTCATCAGGCCGTTCGCCGCGTTCCTCCTGGAGCAGTCCGGCGGCCAGCTGCACGACGAGCTCAGCGCCCGGCTGCACGAGGTGATCGCCGCCGTCCGGGAGACCGGCAAGGCCGGATCGATCTCTCTGAAGATCGACATCAAGCCCATCGCCGGGACGGACGGCCGGACCCTCACCGTCACTGACACCGTCGCCGCGAAGCTCCCGAAGACCGAGCGCCCGAAGTCGATCTTCTTCGTCACCGACGACTTCAACCTCTCCCGCACCGACCCGCGCCAGCCAGTCATCACCGGCCTCCGCGAAGTCGAGTCCACCCCCGCCAGCAAGACCCCGCTCAGGAGCGCCCAGTAATGACGTACTCAACCGCCCTCGAAGCCAAGGCTGATGGCACTCAGGCCATCATCGACGTCGCCCAGGCAGCAGTCGCACCCCAGATCCTCGAAGTCGGCAAGATCCACGTCGTCGCTCTCGGCCGCGGTGAGTTCCGCCAGGTCGACCTGACCGGCCCCGAGTACACCGGCAAGCCGCCCAGGAAGTCCGGCACCACCGTCGTCCGCGACGTCGACTCCTTCATGGCGTACTTCGACAAGCACGGCAACGACGACACCGAGGTGTACGCGGACGTCGAGCGCCGCACCATCACGGCAGTCCTCGACGCCCACACCGCAGAGGACGCCCGCTGGGGCAGCCACCGCCTGGAACTCCGCCTCCGCCACACCCCCGCCTGGACCGCGTGGACCGGCGCGGACAACGAGCTCATGACGCAGGCCGCGTTCGCAGAGTTCATCGAGAACAACCTCGTCGACCTGGTCGAGCCGGACTCCGCCACGATGCTGGAGCTCGCCCAGTCCTTCGAAGCCACGACGTCCGCCGAGTTCCAGAGCTCGCAGCGCCTCGACTCCGGGCAGCGCCGGTTCTCGTACGTCGAGGACGTCCAGGCGAAGGCCGGCCACAAGGGCGACATCGTCATCCCGGCGACGCTGGTTCTCGCGCTGAAGCCCTTCGAGGGCACCGAGCCGTACCGGGTCACCGCCCGGTTCCGGTACCGCCTCGACCGCCAGAAGGGCGAGCTGAAGCTCGGCTTCAAGATCGAGCGCCCCGAGGACACCCTCGCCGCAGCATTCAACGACATCCGGACGCTCATCGACTCCGACGTCCCGATGGCCGTCCTGAACGGCGCTCCGGCCTCCCGCTGATCCACCCCCGGTGCGGCCAGCCCTACCGGCTGGCCGCACCCCGCACCACCTGAAGGAGACCGGCACGTGGGCAGCCGCCTGTACGTCGAGGTGCTCGACTACGCACCGACGACGCTGACGCATCGCGAGAAGCTGTTCCTCGCGGTGCTGGCGGACGACGCCCGGGACACGACCCGGATCACCTGGTCGAGCGTCGAGTCTCCGAAGAACCTCCGGCGGGGAAAGGTGACCCGCCCGCAGGTCTATGAAGTGATCAAGGCTCTGATCAAGAAGGGCTGCCTGGAGCGGGTTTCGGCGGGCCAGAAGAACGGGACTGCGAAGTACCGGGTACTGCCTCTTCAGCGTCCGGAAATCCCGGACGTGGATGCCGACGACCAGGGTCCGGATTCTGCGGACACTGACGACACGCCTCAGCATCCGGATTCTCCGGACACTGAAACTCAGTGTCCGGGAATCCCAGACACTGACAAGTCTCAGTGTCTGGATTCTACGGACACTGACCCTGAATCCCAGTGTCCGGAAAACCCGGACACTGACGGATCTCAGTGTCCGGAAATCCCGGACGTCAGTGTCCGGGAATCCCGGACGCCTACTCTCTCTCCTCTCTCTACAAGACCTCTCTCTTCTCCGGACCCGTCGTCATCGGCTGACGCACAAGCCGCACCTGACGACGACGTGATCGACGCCGAGGTCATCGACGACGCTGCCGCCGAGCAGCCAGAAACGGTCACCGCGCAGACGATCGTCGGCCAGTGGCTGGAGCGATGCACCGACCGGCCCCCGACCCGCGTCATCGGCCAGGTCTCCAAAGAGATCAAGGCCCTCCTCGACGACGACATCCACGCGAACTGGATTCGCCACGGCCTCCAGCGGTGGATGGACCGCGGCCTCCACCCCGCCACCATCCCCAGCGTCGTCAACGAGGTCATGAACTCCGGCCCCCGCCGGACCGCCACAGGCAGCCAGCCCGCCCCAGCCGGAGACACCGTCTTCGACCGCGCCCGCGCCCGAGCCGCCGCCCGCACCGCCGCTCGCCAGGAAGGACCCACACCGTGACGGAAGACGAAGCAGTCCAGGTCGCCGAATACGTTGCCGCGGCCTGTCCCGCCCAGAAGTTCGGCGAGTTCACCCCCGACGTCTGGGGCGAGATTCTCAAGCCGTACTCCATCGATGACGCCCGCGCCGCCGTGATCGCGGTCGCCCGCCGCCAGCCCTGGGTCAGCCCGGCCGAAATCGTCACCGAGATCAAGGTCCGGCGGGAGGAGCGCATCGAGCTGGCGACCGTCGTGTACGACGGCAACCCGCTGGAGACCGGTGCTGAGTCCGCCGCATCCCGCCGCGCCCTCGTCCGTGCCGCAGCCGATGGCCACCTCCCGCCCCGCACACCGACCGCCGCTCTCGGCACCGGTGACCGCCTGGCCCTGCCGCCCGGAGCCCCCGGCCCGTTCGCCGGTCGCGCCGCAGCAGCCCGCGCAGCCGTCGGCGAGACGATCCCCAAGGTGCGCGACGGCGTTGTCAACCCCCGAGCCATCGGCTGCCGGATCTGCCAGGCCCTGCCCGGTACCAGCTGCACCACCCGTGGGCGCCGCCGCCAGGACGTGCACCCCGGCCGCCTCGACGACGCCCGCCGGATCGCCGCCGGCCTGCCCGCAATCGACCCGGCCGAGGACCTAGCCGCCGAGGACCGCATCCGCGCCGCTGCCGCAGCCCTCGCCGACCAGACCACCCAGCCCACCGAGGAGACCGCCTGATGCGTACCGCCCGCTTTCCCCAGCTCGCCGTTCGCTGCGGCTGGTGCCACGCCCCCAAGGGCGAACTCTGCACCAACCCCGCCTCCGGCGCGGTCTGGCGCGGACAGACCCACGACGCCCGCCGCATCAGTTGGGTCATCGAAACCAGTACCTGCCCGGCCTGCGCCGCCGCACCGGGAAGCAACTGCTTCACCACCTCCGGCGCGATCCGCGTCCCGCTCGCCGCGTCCCACCCGGAGCGGATCACTGCCGCTGACGACGCCCATACCGCCAACCACCGGACACCGCCATGGCCCCACCAGCCGCCCACTGTTCCGACTGCCACCACCCGATCCGCTGGACCCGCACCGCAGCGGGCCGCGCCCTCGCCGTCGATCCCGATCCAGACCCCGCCGGGAACGCCGCGGTCTGGCGCGACGGAACTGGCACCCTCCGGTCCCGCCGCCCGTCCGCCGACCTCCCACTGACCGGCTGGGAACGGCTGCACCTCCCGCACATCGCAACGTGCCCCGCTCGCCGCGAACAGCAGGAACTCCCCGTCGGAGTCACCCGACTCGACGACCACCGCAGAAGGAAGAACCGATGACCGAACTGCCCCACGACCCGTACATCGCCGCAGTGGCCGACGCCCTCACCGCCGCCGGGCTGGAGCCCACCTCCTGGTGGACGTCGGACGCTGAGACCGACCCCTACGCCACCGGTAACGACGCGGGCTGCATCACGATGCTGACTGCGGTCCTCCTGTGGGACGACACCCGTGTCGACGAGGACGACGAGGAGGGTCGCGACGGTCTGTGCCTCTTCTGGGACCACCCGGCCGAGCAGTGGCAGTACGCCCGACCGCGCCCCGACGGAGGCAACACCGAGCCGGAGTTCCTCCCGAAGCTCGGCCGGTACTCCCACCCGGATGCCGTGATCGCCACCGTCCGCGCGCTACTCGCCGACCAGCCACTGCCCGAGGGCTACGCCCCGTACTGGCGCCTCGCGAACTCTGTCCGTCACGCCGTTGAGGCGTGGACCAACCCTTTCCGCTAGATCCCCACCGCGTGAACCGGTTCCCGCTGGTTCCGCGCGCACGAGAACAGGAAGAACACATGGCACTGCCCACCCTCACCGGCGTCGGCCGCCTCACCGCTGACCCCGAGCTCCGCTTCACCCCGTCCTCGAAGGCTGTCGCGGACATCCGGCTGGCGTTCAACAGCCGGCGCCTCAACCCCCAGACCAATCAGTGGGAGGACGGCGACGTCATGTACGTCCGCGGCTCGTGCTGGGAGCGTCTGGCGGAGCACGCCGCCGAGACCCTGGAGAAGGGCATGGAGGTGATGGTCACCGGCGAGCTGCGCACGGAGTCCTGGGAGAAGGACGGCCAGAAGCACGAGCGGACCGCGCTCATGATCCGCAGTATCGGCCCGAGCCTGGCGTTCGCCACCGCAGTGGTGACCAAGGCGGCGACCGGTACGAACGGTGCGCAGCCGGGCAGCCAGCGTCCCGCACAGGCACAGCAGGGCCGAGCCCAGCAGACCCGCACAGGGCAGCAGCCACCGGCCGACGACCCGTGGGCCGGCGACAAGGCCAAGGGCTACAGCGACGAGCCCCCCTTCTAACCCGGAGACCACCCCCATGAAGCGCGCCATCCTCACTGCGGCCTCGTTCCTCCTCGCCGCATCCACCCTCACCGCCTGCACCAACGACCCCGACGACTGCGACTTCGACACCCTCGCCCCCATCGCCGCCGTGCAGGCAGCACCCGGCAAGCCGTCCGGCGGCACCACCGGCGGGCGAGGCAGCAGCCGGACCACCGGCTCCAAGCCCAAGCCCTCCATGCAGAAGCCTGCCAAGCCGTCGAAGCCTCACGGCAACACCGGTAGCAGCGGCAGCACCGGCAGGCACTTCGACCTGGACGACTGCGACGACGACTGATGGCCGCGCTCCTCCGCCTCCCCGGCGGGACACGCGACGCCTCCGAGATCGTCGAAGCCCTCCTCGTCGCCGCAGCAGTACGCGACGACAGAGCCCCCGAGCTCGCCGCCCGCTGGCGCCAGATCGCCGACGACATCGGCGACGCCCTCGATCAACTCCCACCACCCACCAACCTGGAGCAACCGTGATCGAGAACACCACCCGCAGCATGAGGGACCCCGACACCGTGGACACGTTTCTCGCCTCAGCCCTGATCACCGGCAGCAACGACGCCTTCATCAGCGGGCAGGAGAAATCCGGACAGCAGCAGCTGGTCAACTCCGACCGCCTGCCGACGGAGTTGGACGGCGGGCAGTCCGCGTTCGAGGCCGTCGGCTTCACGTTCGGTGAGCCGGACCCTGCCGACCCGCTGTTCATGCCGGCCACCCTGCCCACCGGGTGGGCCCGCGAGGCGTCGGACCACGACATGTGGTCCTACGTCGTCGATGAGCAAGGCCGCCGCCGCGTCGCCGTGTTCTACAAAGCCGCGTTCTACGACCGGTCCGCATTCGCGCGGCTCGCCACGGTGGACAGCTATCTCTGGGACCACATCCACCGCGGCACGTCGCTCATCACCGACGACGCCTGGGCCACCCCGGCCGCACTCGCCGCCGCCGCCCGCACCGGCATCGCCCACGCCGAGGAGCACATCGCCACCTGGACCCAGCACGACAAGCCCGAGTACGTCGCCAAGTACACGACCGAGCGCAACCGGTACGCCGTCGTCCTCGCTCAGTATCAGCCCACCACCCAGGAGCAGCAGAAGTGATCAACCTCAGCAAGCTCGAAGCCCAGGCCCCCGGCCTCATCAACCTCGCCAAGACCGCCGCCGTCTCTCTGGAGAAGCACGGCCTGACCCACGAGCGCGCCGCCGTCTACCTCGTCCTCGACCACTCCGGCTCGATGGCCCCGTACTACCGCAACGGCAGCGTGCAGCACCTCGCCGAACAGGCCCTCGGCATCTCCGCCAACCTCGACGACGACGGCGCCGTCCCGCTGATCTACTTCAGCAACCAGGTCCAGGAGTTCGAGGAGGCCCGCCTCGACAACTACGCGGGCATCATCGACGCCACCCACCCCCGGGCCCACTGGGGAACCACCGACTACGCCGCGGCCATCGGGTACATCACAGACGAGTACGCCCGGCACGGGCGCAACGGGAACACGCCCGCTCTCGTGATCTTCCAATCCGACGGCGAACCCGACAACCGGAACGAAGCAGCGCAGGCCCTCCGAGAGGCCAGCGACCTCCCGATCTTCTGGGCGTTCATCGGCTTCGGGAACCGCATCAGCTTCCTGGAGTGCCTCGACGACCTGCCCGGCCGGGCCGTCGACAACGCCAGCTTCTTCCACGCCCGGAACCCGCTGACCGTGTCCGATGCCGACCTGTACGACGGCATCACCGCCCAGTACGGCCAGTGGCTTACCGCCATCCGCGCCGCCGGCATTACCCGCACCCGCTGAGGAGCAGCACCATGCGCATCTTCTACGACACCGAGTTCCTCGACGATGGCCGCACCATCGATCTCATCAGCATCGGCATGGTTACCGAGGACGGCCGCGAGCTCTACGCCGTGTCGTCCCAGTTCAATCAGGGCGCGGTCCGCCAACACGGCTGGCTTATGGCCAACGTGTGGCCCTCCCTGCCGATCGTGAAGAACCCACCTGGCCACCGCGGAATGGACCGCATCGACGTCACCCACCCCGACGTTCATCCCCGCGCCCAAATCGCTCGCATGGTTCAGCAGTTCGTCGGCTCCGTACCCGACCCGCAGCTCTGGGCGTTCTACTCCGCCTACGACCACGTTGCTCTGGCGCAGCTCTTCGGCCCGATGTCCGACCTGCCCGTCGGCATTCCCATGCAGACCGACGACTTGGTGACCGAAGCGAAGCGGCTCGGCCTCACCCCCGCCGACCTTCCGCAGCAGGCAGAGGGCCACCACAACGCCCTCGCTGATGCCCACCACAACCGCGTGATGGCGAAGTACATGGACTCCATCACCCGCTGACCTACCACCGCACCGGACTTGGGGCGCCGCAGGGTGCCCGCCCCCGGCCACACCGCCAGGAGCACCCACCATGTTCGGACTCACTACCCGCCGCCGCCTCCGCGACGAGGTCGACGCACACCTCCGCACCCTCCGGGCCCGCCTCGATGCCGAGCAGATGCTCATCGAGGAGATCGACTCCCACATCGAGACGATCCGCGCCCGAAGTGCCGCCGAGGACGCGCTCAGCAAGGAACGCCGCGCCACCGGCAGACTCGCCGAGCAGCTGCTCGATGCCACAGGCAGTCACAACCCGGCCGCCCGCGCCGCACTCGACCTCCCGCCCGCCGGCCCCTGGGACCGCGCAGTCGAAGGACTCAACGCACTCGTCGACGCAGGCGAGTCCTTCCACATCGAGCCGACCGGCGAGATCAGCAACAGCACCGGAGCCCAGCACATCGAGTGGGACCGTTCCTCGAACCGTTGGCGTCTGGTCCACCTCGACACCGCCGCGGGCGGCAGCCGATGAACGCAGACCGGGGCGAGATCGTCACCCTCCTCAACCTCGGCCTGTCCAACGCAGCGATCGTCCGACAGCTGCACTGCGACAAGCACCGCGTAGCCATCATCCGCCGCGATCTCGGGCTCCCGAACGTTCCGATCCAGCCGCTCACCCTCGAAGAGAAGTGGGCCACGAAGACCCGCAAGGTCGACGGCGGGCACGTCCAGTGGACCGGGTCCCGGGGCAGCAGCTCAGGCACGCCCGTCCTCTCCTACCGGGAGCAGCTGTACACCGCGGCGTCCATCGCCTTCCGTATCCGTACTGGCAGGGACCCGGTCGGCTACGTCCTGCCCGAGTGCGACTACCACCGCTGCGTCGCCCCCGAGCATGTCGAGGACGAGCCCGGCCGGCAGAAGGCCCGCGAGCAGCTCCGCTACCTCACCGGCGGCACCGCCCGCCCCGCCCACTGCGTCCACGGCCACGACCTCGGCGTGCACGGCAAGTTCCAGGAGGACGGGACGTCCTACTGCGGGAAGTGCGCCTCGGAGCGCCGCGCCGCCCATCGCACCCGGGAGACCGCCGGTGTCTGAGATGACCCACGAGCGCCTCGCCGAGATCAAGGCGCTGCCCCCCACCGCCGACCCCGCCGCCTGGCGAGCCGCACTCCAGGACCTGCTCCGCGAGCGCGAACACCTGGTCCAGGCGCAGGCCACCACCACCGAGGAACTCGCCTCCTGGACGGGAGCACTGCAATGACCAGCCCCTTCGACCCTCTGCCTTGCCCCATCACCGACTGCCCAGAGACCGTCGCCGAATTCGACCTCTTCGAGCACCTGGAGGACGACCACGAGCCCGATGAGCTGATCACCCGGCTTGTCGAGCTCGCCCCCGACCTGCCGTTCAACCGGTCCGTCGAGTGCGAGAAGTGCGGGACGTACGGAGCCAGGCCCGGCGATCATCCGCTTTGCGCGGAGTGCGAGCGCGAGATCGGGCTCAGCCCTTGAGTGACACCTGCGGGGTGTGTGCCCGGCCGCTCCTCGACCCCGAGTCGAGAGCGGCCGGCATCGGCCCCGTCTGCGCAGCCAAGTTCAACGGCAGTCGCGGTGCCGCCGGTCCTGAACAACTCACCATCCCCACCGCTGAGGAGACCGCCCCGATGTACCACCCTCTCCGACTTGCCACCCGCGGCCTGCTCCGATTCGCCCGCCTCGTCGACACCGAGCGCCAGGCGCAGCTCGTCAAGTGGGGCGAGCAGCACCACCCCGACGGCACCGGCCACAGCAGCCGCGTGAAGGAAGCCGACTGGGCACGGCAGACATGCCAGAAGGCCGCTGCGAACGGCTCCGTGTCCTGGCTGGACATCCTCGACGAAGAGGTAGCCGAGGCATACGCCGAGTCCGACCCTGCCCAGCTTCGCGCCGAGCTGGTCCAGGTCGCCGCCGTCTGCGCCGCGTGGATCGCTGACATCGAGCAGCGGCCACGGCTCTGCGCGCACTGCCGTGAGCCGATCACCGGCGAAGGGATCACCTGGAACGGCCCGATGCCGGAGCCCGGCGAGGACGAGTTCTTGGTCCCGCGCTACCACCTGTCCCGCGACTACCCGGACTGCCGCCGCGCATCAGGTGCCGACCCCACCCCCGAGGTCACAAGCCGCACGTCGCGCTGAACATGCAGGAGGGGCGCACCCTCCGTCCGGCAAGACCGGGTGCGCCCCCAGGTGATCATCAGCCTACGCCCCACCCCGCCACGGAGCGCACGATGAACACCACCCGCACCACCACTGACCGGCACCTCTTCACCGTCGTCTACCACTGGCGCGACCTCGACGACGCGCTCGCCACCCGCCCCACCACCTGGCCCCCCACCATGGGCATCGGTCTCGTCAGCGCCCGCGACCAGACCGCCGAGGAGCGCGAGGCCGCCGGCTACCGGGCCGCGGCCCTCCGCCTCCTGGAGCGGAGCCCGGACCAAGTGGGGTGGACCGCTGCGCCACTGCGCATCGCTGTCCTCGACACCATCCTCACCGTCGAAGCTGCGCTCATCGAGCTCGCCGACCAGATCGCGGCCGCCGCTCAGCACGCCCCCATCACCCCGGCCCCGCCGCGCCGCTCCTGGCCGGCGGACCCGCGCGCCCGCCGTACGGCAGAGGCCGACGACAACCGGCGCAACCAACTCGCCCTTCGCCAGTCCAAGGACCCCCGACGCTGGCGGTACTCCGGGCAGCGCACCGCACCGCAAGCAGCCCTGTGGCTCCTCGCCCGCACCCAAGGAGTCCGCGGACCGTGGCGCCCGCTCACCCCCGACGAGCAGCACCGCATCGACGTCGTCGCCCAGGCGTCAGCCCACCTCGTCGAGAACGCGCTCGACATCGGTGACAGCCGCGTCCGCCTCGACATCCGCTGCCCAATCTGCGACGGCCCGATCGACCTCCACGGCGGAGCCGGTGCCGCCCCCGTCGTCCGCTGCACCGACTGCGGCCGCACCTGGACACAAGGACAGAGCTGACTGCCCTTTCCGAAGCACCCCTTGCGCGCAGCAACCGTTGTCAGTGCGCCATGTCACCCTGATAGCAGCCCACTTGAGCCACCACGAGAGAGGCGCCACCATGGCCGACCAGCAGCACATCAAGACCCAGACGCAAGAGGCCCTCTACGAAGAGATCCTGGCGAACGTCAACGCCTTGTCGGAGTACCGGGGTCAGGGAGGAACCGCCTCCGCTCTGAAGACGTTGGCCGAGGCGTACGCATGGGTGAGCGCCCCAGCGCAGCCTCACTGACTGAGCAGTGCAGACGCCCGTCACCTGCACCAGGTGACGGGCGTTCCTCATGCCTGGCCAGCGTCACCAGACCGTGACCGGCCATCGCGAAACATTTGGCAGCTGCCCTACATAACTAGGACAGCACCCGGCCCAGCCCAAGGAGTACCCGATGACCTACGCCAACGACCCTCAGCGCCTTGCCCGACTCCTCCGCGACCTTGCCGCCGCCCTCGAAGAGGCTGGCGTGAACGCATCAGGGAGCAGCAACGCCCGCCACCTCATGGACGACGCTCGCAGCGCAGCCCGCGATCTCGAAGGCCCCAACAACGGAAGGAAGCCGGGCCGCGTCGTCGGCTTCTAAGACCTACCAGGGGAGCGTTGTCGGTCCCGTGCCTTACGCTCAAAGAGGCGCGGGGCCCGAACCTCTTAGGAGGACGACGTGCGCAACACCCGTGTCAACGCCGCGAAGTTCATCGGCCGCGTGCTCCCCGACCCGTACGAGACAGCCCTTGGCGGGGACAATCCGGAAGCCACGCACCACCTGCTGGCCACCGTCTTCGCCGACGTGGTCTGCCCGCCGACCGGTCACTCCATTCCGTGGCACGACAGCTACGACACGGCATGGGCTCGGCCGCTGCCGCACAAGGCCAGCTTCATCCTCAACGACGGCCGGCCTCGGCCAGTACCTGCCTACCTCACGGGCGCCGCAGCCCTGCGCTTCCTCGCGGCAACACGGATTGCGTTGCGGATTCAGCAGGCAGCCCGCTCGTTGCCGCTGGGCAACCAGGGCTGACGAGACCAGCCGGCAACTCACAGACTCGGGACGGCCACGGGCACTTCCTCTTCTTGGCCGTCCCAGGTCACGTACAGCGTTCCGGGAATCGGCTGACCGGCGCTGCCCAGCATGGTGAAGTCCACAGCTTCGGCAGGGGCCAGGTCGATGCCCGCAATGCGGTCCATGGCGTACGGCCCCCCTCTGTCACTGATCGCCACGCCGGTCGCCTGGCCCGTCCCCGTGTTCCGGAGGTAGAACTTGCTGCGGTTGCGACGCTCGATGGCGAAGGCAGGACGAGGGCGGCTGGCTTCCTCTTCTGCAGCCCGCCGCTCCGCCGCCTCGCGGCGCTGATCGGCCAGTGTTTCCTCTGCCACCGCCGCCGACTTTTCCGAAGCGACCCTGGACAGCCGGGCCTCTTCGACCGAGGCCACGGCCGCGTTGGTTGAACGCCGGCCGTCCCGCTGCGCCCTGATGCTGACGATCAGCGCCGATCCTGCTGTCGCGAATGCAGCCCATCCGGCCGCGTCTCCCCAGTCCATGGCGCGAGGCTACCGACCGGCTGTGACAGTGCCGTTCACGAAGATCCTCATTCCGCTCCGACTGCCAGAGTCATGACGGACACTCGACGGCATGGACGCAGGACTTGCCGCAGTCATCGCAGGAGCATCCGGGGCAGGGGGAGCAGCCCTCGCAGCCTTCGCTACAAGTCTCGGCTTGCTCAAGCAGGCGAAAGTGCAGGGGGCACAAGCCCACCGGCAATGGCTGCGTGCCCACCAGCAACAAGTCTGCGAAGCGTTTCTGGCTGGCAGCGACGGCCTCCAACATGCATGTAGAGACGCTCTCACCGTTCTTCGGAGGGAGCATCCTGGCGGTCAAGCGGAACTAGTGCTGGCCGCTCTGGAAGTTGTCAAAGTTAAAACGCGGGCACTTCAGGCCTGCTCAGACCGTCTTGCCCTTCTGACCGATGAGAAGACGGACCAGCTCGCTGCGAGTTTGAGCGATGCCGTGGTGGACCTTGCTGAGGAGACGATGGCAACTTGCATTGCCATGGTGCAGGGCACACCCGTACCCGGCCATGAACTCTTGGAGCAAGCGGGGAGCACGGTGGGTACAGCCCGAGCTGGATTCGTGAGGGGGGCCAGAGAGCTACTACAGACCATCTGATCGAGGCGCAGTCATTGGTGGGCGCGGCCACCCCGCCACTCCACCCACCGCGGGTCATCGATCAGCGTCTCGGCATCCAGCAGGCCAGCCCGGCGCAGGAACTCTTCGAGGTCCCGATCGTCGTGGGCGAGGCCAAGAATCTGTCCGCGCACGGTCACTCTCCGGCCGCCGGTCGCTGACGGGCGGTGCACGACGATCGGTGCAGCAGACATACATCCAGGGTGCGACGGCTCGGCCGTCACAGCACCCCGAGGTCGGTGTCGGGCCGGCACTGCTGACACGCCCGGCCCGTGTCCTCGGCGACCAGGCGCAGCGCCTCTTCGCGAGCGACGGGCCTGGTGCGTATCCCACTCATCGGACACCACCCCTGGTGCACGGCGACGACTCGGCGCCCGACGCCGATGCCCTGCTCGACGACCCAGTCCGGAGGTGGGGGCAGGGGGCGGCGCGCGGCGATTTCCGCGACACGCTCCTCCTCGGCCTTGCGCCAGCGTCGGGCGCGTTCCAGGTCTTGCTCGCGGACACGCTCAAGGAAGCGGAGCTGCTCCAGCCTCGACACTGACTCTTCGGACACATGTTCGAGTGTACGCGCGAGCACAGACACAGTGAAGCCCCGACCTTCCAGCCGGGGCCCGCGCTACTCCTTCGGCTTGAGGTCAGTCCTCTCACCCGGCCTGATGTCGCGCCCCTCGTAGTACGCGCGCACAGCGTGCAGGTCCCAGACCTCCCGCGTACTCCCAGGAAGCCGCTCGGCCGCAGGGAACTTCGGGTCGCTGACGCGCAGCCTGTGAAGCCACTGCCGCGTCACGCCGAGGGCGGCAGCCAGCTTCGACATGTTCATCAGCTCCCGCTCCCCTTCCTTCCGTGGCGGCTCATTCCGCTCCGGCATGGCACCATCCTGCCCTAACCTTGTTGACACTGTAAAGCAGGTTCCCTACGGTGGGGCCTGCACGACAAAACCCCCGGCCCGGCGCGCGAACGCCATATGGGCCGGGGGCGCCCACCCTCAACCACTACGAAGGGGCAGGCATGTCCGACCCTACCGATCTCGACCAGCCCAACGAAGCCCTTCGCCGGTCGACGACCGCACTCGACGCTGGCACCCGCGCGCTCCTCGTCCGCATCGCCGACCAGCTGAGTACCGACCCGGACCGCGGCTTCACCGAGGACAACCGCCTCACCCTCGCCCTCCGATACGCCGAGGAAGAGCACGGCGAAGACACCCTGGAAGCAGCGAACGCCGAACGCGCCCTGCTGCACCACATGCCCCGCGTCCACAACCGGACCATCACCCGCGGCGAGTACGGCCTACTCCTCCGCGCCCGCGCCGGCCGTGACCCCGACGAGGCGCAGCGCGTAGCCGAACTGCACCGTGCGGCCGCCGCCGACTATGAGCAGGCCCGTACGGCCCGCGCCCGAGGACTTCGCTGGGCAGACGTCGCCGCCGGTGGCAGTACCTCCGCCCGCCCGCACACCATCTGACAGGTACCCCTGTGATCACCCACCCGCTCATCACCTGGGCGGTCGACCACCCATGGCCGACCGCCAGCATCACCGCGGCCGCCCTCGCCATCCTCGGCGGCGCCCTGTGGGTCACCATCCGCACCGTCCGCGCCATCACGTGGCCGCCGGGCCCGGTCCTCGTCGCCGCGGCCGGGGCCCTCGTCTGCACGGGCTTCGGTGCCGATACCAGCTGGCGGTTCGCCAGGGACGGCCTTGGCATGATCGACACCACCGAGCGCGCCGTTCTCTTCGCCGCCGGAGAGGTCGCCCTGTTCGCCTGTGCCGTCATGGCCCGCGCGAACAAGACCGCCACCTCGACCGACGACGTCGCGGGCACCACCGGCGTCCCTGGGGCCCTCGTCTGGGTCATCACCTGCGCCCTCATCGTGCCCTGCTACGCCACGTCTGGCATCGTCGGCGGATCGATCCGCGCCTTCTTCGGCCCCGTCTGCGCCGGGCTGTTGTGGCACCTCGCCATGGGCCTGGAGATCCGCGTCGCCCGCCCCGAGGCACTGTCCACCGGGCTGCCCGCGGTCATCGGCCGGGAGCTCCGCGAACGTCTGCTGTCCCGGCTCGGCCTCGCCGCCCGGGACCGTACCGCGGAGCAGATCACCCGGGACCGGGCGACCGCCCGCGCCGTGCACCTCGCCGCTGTCCTGGAGCTGAGCCCCAAGGGCCGGCTGGCCGGGTACCGGCGCCGCCGCCTGGCCGCCGCCGTCGCCCGCTCCGGGGCCGGCACGAACGGCGAGCAGCGCCACCGCCTGCTACAGCAGCTCGCCGCCCGGCGTACCTCCGGTCAGCTCGCGACCGTACCCCTGACGTCGCCGTGGACGGGTACCCCCGTACCCGAGGACCCGTACCCGGCAACCCCGCTCGGTGTGACTGGGGCGCAGCTTCGGCGGATGGACCCGCTCGCCGCCGTGCATCAGGTGCGTTCCGCGCACCCCGAGGCAACGCCGTCCGAACTCGCCGCGCTGCTCGTTGAGTACGGGGTACCCGTGTCCGAGACACAGGTGAGGATCGCGGTCGGTGGGGGCAACGCGCCGAAGGCTGTCACCTCCGAGGTGCCCACCATTGCGCGGCCCGCCCTCGACGCTGCGCCCGAGGTACCCGGCTCTGGCCTGGAACTTCACTTCATGAGTACCGCCCTGGTACACCCCGACGCGCAGAGCCGGGTACCCGTACTCGCCGCCGCCGCG
The DNA here is from genome assembly GCF_056430475.1 of Streptomyces sp. NPDC045968. NCBI lineage: Bacteria > Bacillati > Actinomycetota > Actinomycetes > Kitasatosporales > Streptomycetaceae > Streptomyces > Streptomyces sp. NPDC045968. The sequence continues at coordinate 435,798 of NZ_JBWKLF010000003.1, forward strand.
CGCAGCCCCCGTGTCGACGTCCGTATCCCTCCCGAGGACGAGCAGGCCGAGCCCGAGCACGCCGCCGTACCCGACCCCGAGGTACCCCGGGTACCCGAGCAGGACGAGGTACCCGAGTACCCCGTACCCGAGCCGGACGAGGTACCCGACGACGAGGTACCCGAGGGCGACCGCGACGTACCCGACCCGGACCCGCTGATCGAGCAGGTACGCGCCGAGCACGGCACACGGGTCCCCGGCGTCAAGGCGCTCAAGCGGCAGTACGGCGTCGGCCAGACACGGGCCCAGCGCATCCGCGACGCTCTCGCCCCCGAAGAGGTGACCACCCCGTGACCGACCGCCCGATCACCCCGACCCGGGTCATCCCCGCCGGCACACCGCTCCCCACCCCGCTGCCCGACCACGGGCCGCTCCCGGGGGAAGTACCGCCGTGGCGCACCGCCCCCGTTGTGCCGCCACCCCCGCCGCCCCCAGCTCCGGCACCACCGACCGCACCGGCACCGCTCCCCGTTCCCCAGGTCCACGTCCACGTCCTCGTCCCGTACGAGGCACCGCCCGAGCCGACCCGGGGGGAGCGCCTCTGGGCGTGGCTGCGGACCATCGGCCGACCCTGGCAGATCTGCGGGGCGTTGCTCCTCGCCGTCCTGCCCGTCCCTGGCGTCGAGCACAGTGCCGCCAGCATCTGGGCGTACACCGTCAGCGAGGCCCGCGCCGAGTGGGGTGCCCAGGTCGGGTACGCACTCGCCGCTGTCCCCCTTGCCTGGGTCGTGCTGCGCGTCGTCCGGTATGGCGGCACGCTGCGCCGCCTCTGGCTCGGCACCGTCGCCCTGATCGGCGCCCTGTCCGCCGTCGACCTCTTCGACATCGTCACCCTGCTCACAGGAGTCACCCGATGAACGCCGCCAGTCTCAGCCTTGCGGGAGTCGCCATCGCGCTCGCGATCATGTGGGCGAACTTCCGCCCCTGGTGGAAGGGCACCAGAGACCCCAAGGCGCTGATCCCGTACGGCGCGGGGTGGCTCCTCGGCTCCCTCGCCACCGTGTGCGTCGGCGGGGCACTCGGCTGGGGAGCAGCCGGAATTGCCGGGCTCACCGCCAGAGCAGGGGACACCGCCGTCGGCAGCATCATCGGTACCGGCGCCGCAGCCCTCTCCTCCCACCGCATGGGCACCCTCACCCCCGCGGGCGGCATCGTCGTCGCCCTGGCCCTCGTCGGCGTGATCCTCCTGCACCGGGCATCAGGCAAGCTCGACCGCCGACGCATCATCGGCGGCCTGATCACCGGATGCGTCCTCGGGTTCCTCCCCGGCATCGCGGCCGCCCTGGACTGGCTGCCTGACACCGCCAACCAGATCGGCGCCTGGGGCGAAGACCTCGCGAACGGGACCACCACGTGAAGGGCGCACGCGCGCGGGCCCTGCGTCGCCTGGCCACCGGCAGCAGCGTCCTGACCACCCGGATCACCACCGCGGTCACCGCGTGGGTGCGGGCCGGCCGACGCGACGACCTCACCGGAACCGCGGCAGCCCTCGGCTGCTGGCTCCGCCTGCTGCTCCTCGCGGGTGTTGCTTTCGGCGCGTACCAGCTGGCCCGTCATGCCCGCTGGCTGATGATCCTCGCGGCCGCCGCATGGGCGTACGCCGCGTGGCGCGCAGCACCTGCCGAGCAGCACCCCATCGAGGTCTCAGAGGACGCCCCCAAAGAGCCTCAGCCGGACCCTCGCGACGCGGTCCTCCGCCTGCTCTACGACGCACTCGGAGACCGCCCCTCGATGTACCTCTCCGACGTCCTCCAGCACCTCCAGGACCGGGGCCACGGGAAGGGCTGGAAGGTGGCCGACCTGCGCGCCCGCCTGGAGGCCCTCAGCATCCCCGTCGAGATGCGACTCAAGACGTCCGGTCGGGGAGCGAGCAGAGGGGTCGTCAAGGCGCAGCTCCCGCCCCTCCCCGACCACCCGGCCGCGGCCCCGTCTCCCACGGCGTCTACCGCCGCCTGACCTGCACGTCTACCCCGCCGTCTACGGGCATCTCCCCCTGATCTCCCGGCGGATTTACCGCCGGTCTACCCACTACTGAGAGGACCGGAATGAACCAGCAGCAGGCCGTACAGGAGGCAGCCGAGGCGGTACTCGCCCACGGCGGCCCGGAGCAGCGAACCGACCCGCGCATCGCCACCAAGGCCATGGAACGCGCGGTCGCTCTCGGCGCCACGCACGACGACATCCGCGCCGAGATGGCCCGCCAGCGCACCCAGTAGATCCCCGAGACCGGCCGCATCACTGCCAGGCGAACGGCCGGCCCGGGACCCCATCCCGATCACAGAGATAGGACGCACAGCATGGCACTCCAGACCTCCATGAGCACCGGCGAGCTGAAGAAAAAGAACGACCGGTCGCAGGCGACCCGCGACGCCGAGAAACGCGGAGCAGCCTCCAACGGCCAGCAGAAGACGGGACGATGACGAAATGACCGAGATGAGCACCACGCTTCCCATGCCGCTGGCCCAGATCCTCGCCGATTCCGACGCCCGCGAGCAGACCGTGCTCGCCGTTCGCCACTTGATCGAGTTCCGCTACGGCGACACCGTGCTCGCCGAGCTCGACTCCGACATCGCTCCGATCCACACCCCGCGCGTAGGCGACGCCGTGGACCTCTACGGAGTGGCAGTCAACATCACCGCTGTGACCGTTGCGTACGACGTGGACACCCAGGGGCGCGGGGTGGTCCTCGCCGTGGTCGACGTCGAGGCCACCGAGCGGCCGCCCGTCCAGCTGATCGTTCCCTGCCCCACCAACCCGCGAGGATGAACCCCATGAGCGAGCGAGTGAACGTGAAGGTTCTGCTTCTGATCGGCGGAGAGGCCGAGATCGTCGCGGATGCGTCGGACCCGGATGCGCCGGCCCGGTACCCGGCGACAGTGATCGCGGAGGAAGTCGGCGTCCAGGCGCGGGAGCTCCCAGGGATGCGCCTGTCTGCGGTCGTGGGGCCGGATGACCGGCTGTCCGGGTGGCAGCGGCGGTAGGCGTACGGCAACGGCCCCAGCCTGGATCAGGGTTGGGGCCATTCCCTTAGCGATAGGTGTTGCAATTCAATGGCGTTGGGTCCATAATGGAGACACAAGGGAACGGGCCGCGAACCCGAACCCACCACCCACCGAAAGGCGGACACCATGTCTGATCACCAAGACGAGATGATGACCCTGGCGGCCCAGCGCCTCACGAGCGCGTACGCCGGTCTCGTCGCCTGCTGCGAGAACCTCCCTCTGCCGATCGCACTGCCGACCGGGGTCGTATCCAACCTGGAGATGATCCCCGCCGTCCGGCGCATCGAGCAGCTGGCGGACGAGCAGCCCATGCCCACGGACCAGCAGTCACAGCTCTACACGGCCGCGATCCTCTGGCTGGCCGCGACGGACCTCTACATGCTCCTGGTTGCGGAGGAGTACCAGGAGGTCCGGGCGGCGGGCGTGCTCGGCATCCTGATGATCGCCCGGGACTCCATCACGGATCTGGGCACGTGGCTGCTGGAGCAGTCCAGCTAGTCGCCACCCACACGGCCCCCGGCATCCAGCCGGGGGCCGTACCCGTTTCCCCGCCCAGAGGTGTTGCAATTCAATGGTGTTCCGTGCCATACTCAAGCCACAGGGAAGGGGCCGCGAACCCCGACCCACCACCCAACCGAAAGGCAGACACGATGTCGGACTTCGAAGACCACGCGATGCACACGATCGCCTCCCACCTCAGCGTCACCTACAGCGGGCTGGTCACCATCTGCCTCGCCCTCCCCATCCCGGTGACCCTGCCGAACGGCGCAGTCTCCAACCTGGAGGCCGTCCCGGCCATCCGGCGCCTGATGGACATCACGGAGGACCAGCCGCTGCCCGAGGAGCAGCAGGCAACGCTGTTCGCGGTCGCCGCATTCTGGCTCGGCGCGATGGACAGCTACAGCCTCCTGCACCGCGAGGAGTTCCACACCGCCCGCGCGCACTCGGCGGCCGCCGCTCTCATCATGGCCGACAACCACATGATGGACCTGACGGTCTGGCTGGCCGACCAGGAGTAATCACCACCGGAGAGGCCCCCGACATCCAGCCGGGGGCCTCTCCCATTCACCTTCCCCAGAGGTGTTGCAATTCAATGGCCTTGATGCCATACTGGAGGCACACGGAAGGGGCCGCGAACCCCGACCCACCACCCAACCGAAAGGCAGACAATGTCCGACTTCGAAGACGAGACCAAGGGCCACCTGTCCGGGCTGATCGCACACGCCTACCTCGACCTCAGCGCCATCTGCGCGGGCCTCCCGATCCCGATCACCCTGCCCGCCCCCACCGGCAAGGAGCTCGACCTCGTCGACGCCATCCCCGCAATCCGCCGGGCAATGAACCTCATCGAGGAGCAGCCGCTCCCCGAGGGCCCGAAGGACACCTTCGTGAGCGCCTGCGCCTACTGGCTGGGGGCCGTCGACATCTTCACGATGCTCATCGTCAACGGCTTCCACACCGCCCGCGCACTTAGCGCCGCAACCATCCTCGACGACGCCGACACCAAGATCCGCGAGATCAGCATCTGGCTCGCAGACCGCTGGCTCGAAGAGAACGAGTAACACCACCGTCGCCCCCGGCACCCAGCCGGGGGCGGCCCCCCTGAACGCAGAAAAGACCGGCAGCGCCAGGCCGAAGCCCAGACACCCCGAAGGGCGCTCGCGAAACACTGCCGGTCCCACCCAGCCAGAAAGGCCAGACCACCATGGTAGCCACCCCGCCCGCCGACGGAGAGACCCTCCGCGAGATCGCCGCCCGCTACGGCCGCGCCTACAACACCCTCAGCGCCCAGTGGTCCCGCCACCCCGCCTGGCCCGAGCCGGTCGGCAAGCGCGGCCACGCGTACGTCTACGCCCCCGCCGCCGTCGACCAGGTCGTCCGCGAGCACTTCGCACGCGAGGACACCAGCTTCGAGCCCCGCCGCCTCTACACCGCACGCGACATCGCGGCCACCACCGGCATCAAGGCCGCCACGATCCGCGCCGACGTCTCCAAGGGCCGCTGGCCGGCCCCCGACAACACCGAAGGTCCCGCGCACCGCTGGACCGGCGCCACCATCACCACCGCCCTCGCAAGCCGCCGCGGATACCGACGCGCCCCCGAGCAGTGAGCTGCCCGCATACGTTCACCTCTTAACGCACGGCACAGTGCGCTAGGGTGGAGTGACCACTTAGTTGGCATGTAATACAACGGAGGACCCAACTCCTGCCAGAGTCAGGCCCCCCGTCGCAGTTCACGAGCCCGGTCGCGTATCAGCAGACCGGGCTTGCTGCATGTGCAGCCGCCATCGGTCCCGACCGGTCTCGTCGTGGGTGCCCCCAGACGCTGAGCGAACTACCCCACCAGGGCGATGAAGATCGCTACCAGGATTCCTGCCACGCCTACCCAGACCTGCGCCTTCTCGGCACTGGTCCACGACCTGCGAGGCTCCTCTGGCTCCGAACCCATCACACCACCTCCCTTCATCCTCCAGTCGGCACCCTTCGTAGCGCCGGTGGCTAACGAACTCCGCCCGCGCGGACAGGAGTTCAGTGGAGGAATCTGTTTGGCAGTCGCCATCCTACGGGTACAGGCGGACACGGCAGAGGTTTACCGGCACCCCCGTTCGGACGTGCGCTCGACAGGTGCCGCGACCTGCGAGAACGCCACCGCCGGACGGTTCGACACGCGCGAGGACACCGCTAGTTCCCTGTCTGCACCCAGCGAATAGGTTTCACGTGAAACGCCATCAGCTAAGCGGCCGACATGCCCGCTGTCTGCCGGTTGCTTGCGTTCTGCCACACCGTGCCTGATCATTGGCCCCAAGTCCGGCGTGCCCGGACACAAGAGCCGCTTCGGCCGTCGAGCCGCAGCAACAGAGGTCCGACCGCGTAGGCACGGCATCCTGCCATCCGGCCAAGACTCGCCCCAGCGCTACACCCGCCGTGGGGTGGCTGGGGCGCTCACATGTCACGGCCCGGCCACATCACCGCGAAGTGCGCATCAGGCACAGGATGATGTCCCCCACATCACGCAACACCCTGGGGGGACCATGCGCACCACCATCACCACGGCTGCGATCAGCGCCGCCGCCCTGCTCGCCCTCACCGGCTGCGGCAGCCACAACGACGAGGCGACGACGCCAAGCACGACCGTCACCACCGCCTCGCCGTCGCCCGAGCACAACGCAGAGGACTGCAAGTCCCTGCTGGAGCGCAACTACGCCGCTGACGCTGCCCGCGACGTCTCCACCGACCCCGAATGCGCCCACCTGAGCCAGGACCAATACGCGGCCCTCGTCGGTGACGTGCTCACGGGACACAAGGACGACATCCTCGACGACGCCGCGAACGAAACAGCGTGGGACGTGGCCTGGGACCAGACGCCCACAGAGCAGCAGCAGACCGTCTGTGACCGTCTTACGACCGACGGGGCCGAGGCCGTAGGCCAAGAGATGGCGGATGCCGCCGCCGAGCCGACAGGCGACGAACCCGACATGGCCAGGTACTTCCTCGACGAGAAGTGCTGAGCTGAAGGGGGGCGCCCGTGGCCGGCAACCCCCGCAACGGGCGCCGCTACCGCGCGCTCTGCACCCGGCAACGCACCCTCGGCCTCCCGTGCTGGCTCTGCGGCCACAACATCCGGTACGACATCCGGGGCCGCGACGCGGGCAAGCACGGCGACGCGTTCACCCTCGACCACCTGGTCCCGCTCTCCCGTGGCGGCGACCTCCTTGACCCTGCCAACGCCCGGTCCGCACACCGCCGCTGCAACAGCGCGCGCGGAAACCGGACCGCCGTCAAGCAGCCCCGAGCCTCCCGGAGGTGGTGATCATGGCCATCGGCCAGACCACAGCGAGGGTCCGATGCCCCGAGTGCAACGAGCCCATCACCATCCCCGTTCGGCTGACCCACGCCACCATGTCGCTCGACCTGGACCCCGTACGCGCGCACGTCGATACGCACAACGCGGCGTTCTCTACCGAGCTTCCGCCCACCGCGAAGGTGACCCCAGCCGAGCCACACATCACCCTCTTCGCCGCCGACCTCCTCTCGAAGTGGGGCTTCAACGACGGCGACGACCCCGACGAGTGGCTCGCCTACTGCGAAGCCCACGGCCTCGACTACAACGAGATCGACTTCCCGTGGGCCGCCCTGGTGCGCGAGCACCTCGTGCCACTGATCGAGCAGGACATCACCGTGGTCGACGTCGACACCTGCCACAACCCGATCCGCGTCGACACCATCAACGGCATCGACGTGGTCGACACCTGGCGCGGCAGGACAGCCGCCCCCACCCTCACACCCAAGTCAGTCGACGTACCGATCAGCGTGATCGCCGAGCTCGCCCAGAGGTGACCACGTGCTGATCGTCGTCACCGGCCCACCAGCAGCAGGCAAGTCCAGCTGGATCAAAGCGCACGCCAAGCCGCGCGACATCGTCATCGACCTCGACCTCATCGCCCTCGCCATGGCCGGACCCGGCGCAGACCACCACAACCACAGCCCCGAACTCCTCCGCGTCGTCTACCGCGCCCGCCAGGCCGCCGTACACGAAGCCGAGCAGCTCGCCGACCTGCTCGACGTCTACCTCATCCACACCATGCCCCAGGCCAAGGCGCGCGCCAGATACAAGCGGCTCGGCGCACGGATCATCACCGTCGACCCAGGCGAAGCGATCGTTCGACAACGAGTTCGGGACATGCGCCAGCCAGCGATGGACGCGGTCGTCACTCGCTGGTACCGAGACCGCCGCAAGGGCGGATCACGCGCAGTGACCACCCAGGCATCCCGAGCATGGTGACCGAGTCCTGACCGGTCGCCCCGACCCCGACAGTGATCATCTTCGGCTGCCGATCACGGTCGCGGGGGAGAGAGTGGATCAAAAGTCGAGCTCAGAGGCGGGCGACCCAAACGCCCTTGTCGCCCGGTTTTTTGCGCGAGCCCCCCTACAAAATGATCTTGACCCGAATCCTCGAATCGACCCCAAGATCACCATCACTTAGCGTGACACCACCGTCGTCACTCTCCGCTACTTGACGGAACGTCAGTTCTGTGATCGGGGGTGGCGCTCATGGTCGAGGACGGCACCCGCGACGAGATCGAAATGCTCGGCGTCGGAGACATCTCCCCTGGCCTGTCCACCCTCGCGATCCAGCTCGCCCAAGTGATCGACGAGAGCGACGCCCCTACCGCCATCGCAGTCGCGGCCCGTGAGCTCCGCGCCACGATGCAGGAGCTCCGCAAGCTCGCCCCCGTCAAGACCGAGGGGGATGCGCTCGATGACCTCGCCGCTCGACGGGCCACGCGCCGTGGTGCATGAGCCCGTTCACGTCCCGGACGGGCGGGGCGTACAGCGGCCGCGGGTCTTCACAGCGCCCCCGTACACGTCGTCAGCGGGTCAGGAGGCCATCGAGCTGGCGGCTGTGGCCGGCCTTCGCCTGGACGAGTGGCAGCAGTTCGCCATGCACGTGGGGCTCGGGGAACGGCCGGACGGCAACTGGTCTGCGTTCGAGGTCGCAGTCAACGTGGCCAGGCAGAACGGCAAGGGCGGAATCATCGAGGCCAGGGAGTTGGCCGGGCTGTTCCTCCTGGGCGAGCGCCTGATCATCCACTCGGCCCACGAGTTCAAGACGTCGGTCGAGGCGTTCCGGCGGATCGTCGCGCTGGTCACAAACACGGACTCGCTGCGGAAACGGGTCAAGGCCGTACGGCGGACCACCGGCGAGGAAGCCATCGAGCTCCTGACCGGCCAGCGGTTGCGGTTCCTGGCCCGCTCCGGCGGCAGCGGTCGAGGGTTCACGGGCGACTGCAACATGTTGGACGAGGACATGATCCTCGGCGACGACGCCATGGGCGCCCTGATGCCGACCATGGCGGCCGTGAAGAACCCGCAGGTCTGGTACCTGGGGAGCGCTGGCATCGGCTCACCGTCCGTACAGCTGGCCCGTCTGCGGCGCCGCGCGCTCGCGGCCATGGAGTCCGGCAAGCCAGACCCCTCGCTCGCTTACCTGGAGTGGTCGATCAACCCGCACGTACGCGAGTGCGCGCCCGACTGCACCGAGCACGATGACCCGCTGTCACCACTGTCCGTGGCGAAGGCGAACCCCGCCTTGGGCTACCGCCTGACGCTGGCCCACACAGAGCGGGAGCGGCTGACCATGTCCCCTGAGATCTTCGCCCGCGAGCGGCTCGGTGTAGGCGACTACCCGTCCGAGGAAGGCGACACGTGGCGGGTCATCGACGAAGAGACCTGGCGGGCCCTGGCCGACGGTACGTCCGCGATGAGCGACCCGGTGGCCTTCGCCATTGACACGACTCCTGAGCGGTCGCACAGCGCGATCTGCGCGGCCGGCCGGAACGGCGATGCCACACACGTTGAGGTGATCGACCACCGGTCCGGCACGGGCTGGGTCGTCGAGCGCCTGGTCGAGCTGGTGGAGAAGTGGCGGCCGTGCGCGGTCGTCGTCGACTCCGGCGGGCCGGCAGCGTCGCTGATCCCTGCGGTGAAGAAGGCGCTCGCGGCGGCTGGGCACGACAAGGTCAGCGGCGACGAGGACCTGCTCGTCGAGATGACGACTCGGCAGGTGGCGGCGGCGAGCGGCCAGTTCTTCGACGCGGTAGCGGACCAGACGCTCGTGCATCTGGACCAGGCGCCACTCGCGACCGCGCTGGCCGGGGCGGACAAGCGCCCGGTCGGCGACGGCTGGGCGTGGTCGAGGCGGGGCGTGTCCGTGGACATCACACCGCTGGTCGCGGCCACACACGCCGCCTGGGGCCACGCGGAACGTGCCGACATCGAGCCTGAAGGGGCGCCCAACCTGTGGTGATCGAACGGTGGTTGTTCGCCGCAGAGGTGGCGTTCGTGCTGGTGGCCGTGGTGGGCATCGGCCTATGGAGCTTCCCGGCGGCCCTGCTGGTGGGCGGGGTGCTGGGAGTGCTGGCGTGTGAACGCGCGTCAGCGGGACGTGCTGCTGGTGGGCAGCACGACGGTAGCGGGGACGGAGGTGAGCGGAAGTGACAGGTCTGTTCGGACTCTTCGATCGGCGGAGCGTAGAGAACCCTTCGGCGCCGCTCACCTCCGCCGCGCTGATGGAGTACCTCGGCGGCCGCGCGACAGCGGCCGGGGTGGCGGTGACGGAACGCAGCAGCCTCCATATGCCGGCGGTGTGGCGGTCCGTGAACGTCATCGCGAACGTCTCTGCGGCTCTCCCGTTGCCGACGTACAAGGTTGGCACGAAGGAGAAGAAGCAGTTCGACCTGCTCACAGATCCGCATCCGGACCTGACGCTGCTGGAAGTCATGCGACTCGGGTACGTGCACCGGGTGCTGTGGGGCAACACGTACGTGCAAAAGATCCGCAGCCCGTCGGGCGCAATCCGGGAGCTGTGGCCGATCACCCCGGACCGGGTCCAGGTCGAGCGGGTACGGCCGGACGATGACCTGCCGTCCGGGAAACTCTTCCAGGTCACAGACGACTGGGGCGCTCAGCACATCCTCACGCCGCACGAGATCCTCCACATCCCCGGCGTGGGGTACGACGGGATCACGGGCTGCTCGCCGGTCCGGCTGGCCGCCCAGGGCATCAGCCTGGCGCAAGCCGCCGAGATGTCTGCGGCCCGGCTGTTCGGCTCCGGCAACATGATCGGCGGTGTCCTGCAGACCGAGCAGCGGCTGAACCCGGACCAGGCGAACGCGCTGAAGGAGCGCTGGAAAGCCAAGATGTCCGGCGTCGGGAACGCCCACGAGGTAGCTGTCCTGGACTCCGGGGCGAGCTTCAAGCCCGTGGCCATGCCGAACGTCGACGCCCAGTTCCTGGAGTCGCGAGAGTTTCAGGTCAGCGAAGTGGCGAGGATGTTTGGCGTCCCGCTCTTCCTGCTGATGGAGACCTCGAAGAGCACATCGTGGGGGACGGGGCTGGAGCAGCAGGCGGACGGGTTTGTGACCTGGGACCTGTCTCCGACGTGGCTGGCTCCTACGGAGCAGCGCGTCACGAAGGAGCTCCTGCCGAAAGACATGTACGCGAAGTACCAGTTGGCCGGCCTGCTCCGTGGCGATAGCGCCGCGAGGGCGACGTTCTACCGGGCAATGCGCGACGTCGGCGCCTACTCGGCGAACGACATCTTGGCGTTGGAGGACCGGCCGCCGCTCACCGGCCCGGAGGGCGACCTGCACCTCCAGCCGATGTACATGGCGCCGCTGGGATTCAACCCGCTGGCCGGGCAGGACAGCGCCCCGCCGCCTGCCGCTGGCAGCAACGCGGCCCGCGCGGCCGCGCTCATGGTCGAGGCGCAACGCCTCATGCACACACCCGACGAAACCGGAGAGACCACATGAGGACCCTGACGAGGACGACGGTTCAGGAGGAGCGCCGCCATCTGCCGTTGTCCACGGCAGAGGTTGCGGTTCGGGCGGGCGAAGGCGAGGGCGGCGAGGAGCGATTCTTCGGCTACGCCGCCATGTTCAACAGCCGCACGTCGATCGGTAACCCCCTGCGTTGGGGCTTCTACGAGGAAGTCGCGCCCGGCGCTTTCACCAAGACGATCAGCGAGGGTGACGCCCGGATGCTGATCGACCACGACACCTACTACGTGGTCAGCCGAGTATCCGCCGGCAGCCTGGCCCTGGCGCAGGACGCCCGCGGCCTCCCGGTCGACTCGGCCCTCGACCCCGCCCTGTCCTACGTCCAGGACCTGAAGGCGAATCTCCGGAACGGCAACATCACCGGGATGAGCTTCGGGTTCCAGGTCGTCAAGGACGAGTGGACGCTGATCGATGTGGAGACGAAGGACGACCAGGTCGTCCAGGCGGAGCTCCGCACGATCCAGGAGGTCAAGTTGTTCGAGGTCAGCGCGGTGACGTTCCCTGCGTACACGGACACCGTGGCTTCCCTCCGCGCTGTGGCTTCGGCTCTGGCGCACCGCGGCGACATGGCCGCGATCGAGCAGCGGGCGCAGTACCGGCCCGAGCTCCTCGACATGCTGACGATCGACCGCGAGCCGGGTGAGTCCACTCGCGAGAGCACCACCGAGGACACCGCAATCGACGAGCTGACCGAGCCGGCCGACGCCACTCGGAACGAGCGCGATGCGCGGTCCCTCCGTATGCGGGCCCTGGCCGCACGGTTCGGCCTGCCCCGCAACTAGCACCACCCGACACTCACCCGCCAGCCCGGCCATGACGCCGGGCTTTTTGGCACGCCCGAAAGCGAGAGCCCCACCCCATGAGCGAGCGACTGAAGCGCCTCATCGACGAGCAGAACCGAACCTGGCAGCGGATGCAGGACATCCAGAACGCGGCCGAGTCCGAGGGCCGCGACCTCACGGCCGAGGAGCGCGGCAACTGGGACCAGGCGGAGGCCCGTCTCACTGAGGTGTCCGGCGACATCGACCGCATGAACAAGATGGCCGCCCTCGACAAGATCGACCGGTCGCAGATCGTCACCACGTCCGGCCCGACCGGGGAGCCCCGCGGCACCGACGAGGACCAGGCCCGTCGATACTCGGAGGCGTTCGGCCTCTACCTGCGCGGCGGCATGGACCGCCTCACTGGCGAGCAGCGGGTCATGCTCATGGACCACCAGGTCGACCTTCGTGCTCAGGGCACCAACGTGGACACCACGGGCGGGTTCCTCGTCCCGGACGAATTCCGCAACATCATGACCGAGACGATGAAGGCGTTCGGCGGACTGCTCGGCCTGGCCGACGTCATCACCACCAGCACCGGTGCGGACCTGCCGTGGCCGACGAACGACGACACCGGCAACGAGGGCGAGATCCTCGGTGAGAACCAGCCTGCCGGGGAGCAGGACCTGGTGCTCGGCGGCCGGAAGCTGAAGGCTGTGACGTACAGCTCGAAGCAGGTGAAGGTCGCGCTCCAGCTGCTCCAGGACTCGGCGTTCAACCTCGACAGCTGGGTGCCGAAGAAGCTCGGCGAGCGCATCGGCCGGCGCGCCGCGCGGAGCTGGATCACCGGCACGGGCGTGGACCAGCCCGAAGGGCTCACCACCAACGGTGTCGTCGGCAAGACCGGTGCGGCCGGCCAGATCACCGCAGTCATCTACGACGACCTGGTCGACCTAGAGCACTCCGTCGACTCGGCGTACCGGGCCAACGCCCGGTATCTGATGAACGACTCCACCCTCAAGGTCATCCGCAAGCTCAAGGACGGCCAGGGCCGGCCGCTGTGGGTGCCGATCCCGGCACCCGGCTTCCCGTCCACGATCAACGGCTTCGAGTTCACCCTCGACAACTCGATGCCCACCCCGGCAGCCAGCGCGAAGAGCATCGCGTTCGGTGACTTCAAGGCGGGCTACGTCATCCGCCAGGTCCAGGACGTGCAGACGATGCGTCTCGTCGAGCGGTACGCCGAGTACCTCCAGGTCGGCTTCCTCGGGTTCGCCCGCATGGACGGCATGATCCAGGACTCCTCGGCGGTCCGCCTGTACCAGCACCCGGCCGCCTGATCCATCCCGCTGTGTGGCCCAGGACCAGTGCGGTCCAGGGCCCGGCTCGACTTGAGAGGAGCGCGTCATGAGGGACGCGTACAACAACGTCACCTTGCGGGAGACCCTGGCGATCGCCACCCGCACCGCATCTGCGAACGGCACCAGCGTGGACCGGGCCGGCAGCGGCTCGATGTTCCAGGACGCCATGATCGTGGTGCACACCGGTGTGATCACCGACGGAACCCACACCGTCGACGTCCAGGAGTCCGACGACAACACCACCTGGTCCTCGGTGGCCGCGTCCGAGCTCCAGGGCACGGAGCCGGTCATCGCCGCACCCGACGACAACAAGCTGTACGTGATCGGCTACAAGGGCCAGAAGCGGTACCTGCGGGTCGCGCTCGCGGCGGCCGGCACGACGTCGGGCGGAACGCTCGGCGCAACGGTGCTCCTGGCGAACCCGCGGGTCGCCCCGGTGGTGCACGCCTGATGCCGCGCATCCGAATCCTGGAGGCGATCTCCGGCCTCGACTTCTCCTGGCAGCCGGGCGACGTCGTCGACCTGGCCAAGGAGGAAGCGGAGAAGTGGGCCGACGGGCATCGCGCGGTATGGGCCACCGAGGTTCCGCCCCTGCCGCCGGTCCCGCCGGTAGTGGCGGGCTTCGATCCGGACGCCGCCGACCCACTGCTGGTCGAGGCGTACGACCCGGACGAGCACAGCAACCGCGAGGTGCTCGCCTACCTTGCGGACGTCGGCGAGGAGGAAGCGGTGCGGGTGCTCGACGTCGAGGCTGCCGGGCAGAACCGGGCGGGCATCGCAAAGGAGCGGGAGGCCGTCCTCGCGCAGGCCCGTGCCAACGACGAGGCGCGCGCTGCCGCCGACCAGGAGGACGCCGAGCTGGCCGCCGAGGTCTCGCACGGTGGCGACCTGCGCGACGGCATCGAGACCCGGTAAGGGGGCGAGGGTGCCGTACGACCTTGGCGCGACAGCGCGTCTGACAGCTGAGTGCCGAGATCCTGGCGGCACCCTCACTACCGCCGCCACGGCAGTACTCACCATCGGACTCCCCGACGGCACGAGCACCTCACTGGCTGTCGAGGAGACAGTCACCGGCCAGTACCAAGCCGACTACCCCACGGTCCAGGCCGGACGTCATACCGTCCGCTGGCTCTTCGCCGGCCCCGGCGCTGCGTACACCGACTCGTTCGACGTTCGAGATGCAGTTCCTCCGTCGATCCTGTCGCTGTCCGACGCCATGGACCACCTGAACAAGAAGAGCTCAGCGGACCGGGATGAGGTCCGGTTCTGGGTCGAAGCGACGACGCGGGCCGTCGAGTATTTCGTCGGCCCCGTCGTCGTCCGGCCGGTGACCGAGGTTCACTCGGTCCGCCGGGTCGAGTCGCTGGCGCTTCGCCAGGTGCCAGCACTCGCGATCTCTACGGTGGCTGCGGTGCTGTCCGGTGGCACCTCGTACGAGGTGGCTGACCTCGATCTCGACGAGTCGACGGGCATCGTCCGGCTCCGGGACGGGGGCTGCCTGTACGGGCCGGTGCGCGTCACCTACACGGCCGGGCGCCGCATCATCGACGCGAACATCACCGCAGCCGCGCGCGTCATCCTTCAGCACCTGTGGAGAACCCAGCAGGGCCCCGGCCGTCCACAGCTGGGGACTGGTGACTTCGACGTCACCGAGCCGATCCCCGGCCTGGGCTACGCCATCCCCAACCGCGCTGTGCAGCTGCTCAACCCGGACCAGATTCCCCCAGGGATGGCGTGATGGCTACCTCCGCAGTACCCGGCGCGATCGCTGCGCTCCTCACGATCCTTCGTGCCGCACCGGGCCTGGCCGAGGTGGAGGTCATCGACGGGCCGCCGGTCGGCGACATGTCCGACCAGGACTTCCTGGCCGTGGGCTGGGCGCCCGATGGGGACCAGGCCGCCGAGACGGTGCAGGACTTCGCCTCGGCGGGCGCCAGGCGGCGCGACGAGGACTTCGTCATCTCGTCCTGGATCGACACGTGGTCCGGTGACTCGGATATCGCGGTGTGCCGGCAGCGGGTCTTCGAGCACCTGGCCGTCGTCGAGGACGCGATCCGGGCGACCGGACCGAACCCGGAGGCGCCGACTCTCGGCGGCGCGGTCCTGTGGGCCCACATGACCCGGGGCGTGCTCCATCAGTCCAACACCGACCAAGGCGTACGCGCGGGCCTGGGCTTCACGGTGACGTGTCGCGCCCGCATCTGACCAACCCAACACCACAGCAGGGAGTACGCCCATGGCGCGAGTGCGCTACATCGGCGCCGAGCCGGTCACCGTGCCGGAGCTCGGCAGCCGCACGATCCACCCCGACGAGATGGTCGAGGTCCCCGACGAGCGATACGAGGGCTACGTCTGCCAGCCCCATACGTGGGAGGCAGTCGAGGAGCCGAAGGCCGACGCTCCGAAGAAGGCCACCACTACCGCGGCGAAGTCCGCAGCGAAGGAGCTGTGACGACATGGCCATTGGCTCCGGGCTCGGCGCCCAGATCGGCATCGCGGCAGAAGCGTCGTACGGGACGTTCCTCGCCCCGACGAAGTTCATCGAGTTCACGAAGGAATCCCTCCAGCTCAAGAAGACGACGGCCCAAAGCGCCGGCATCGCGGCGGGTCGGCTGATCCCGCTGTCCTCGCGGCGCGTGGTCACCCAGCGGCAGGCAGCCGGCTCGCTGGAGATGGAGGTCACCAACAAGGGCATGGGCGTGCTGTTGCAGACGCTCATGGGCACGTCAGTGACTCCCGCTCAGCAGGCGGCAACCGCGGCGTACCTGCAAAGTCACCTCCTCGTCGACACCGCCGGGAAATCGCTGGTCATCCAGAAGTGTGTGCCGCTGACGACCGGTGTCGTCACGGACAAGACCTTCCTCGGCTGCAAAATCATCAGCGCTGAATTCTCGTGCGAGGTCGGCGGGATGCTGACCGTCTCCTTCGAGATCGACAGCAAGGACTGCGACGAGACACAGACGCTGGCGGTCGCGACGTACCCGTCGATGTCGCCGTTCCACTTCGGGCAGATGTCGGTGAAGACCGGCGCGTACGGGACGGAAGTGGCGCTCGACGGCATCCGCAAGGTCAGCCTGAAAATCGAGAGGCCCCAGGCAACCGAGCGGTTCTACGCCGGGCAGGCCGGGCTCAAGAAGGAGCCCATCTCGAACGACCAGGTGAAGATCACCGGCAGCCTCGAAGGCGACTACGTCTCCACGCTGCTCGATGACCTGCACACCTCGGACGCGGCGACCAGCTTCGTGTGGGACTTCACCGGCCCGCTCATTGCGGCGACGCACTTCGAGCGCATCACGTTCAAGGTGCCGGCCATCCGCATCGACGACGCACCGCCGGTGGTCGAAGGCTTCGATGTCATCAAGCCCACGATGAGCTTCACCGGGCTCTACGACGGCACAAACCCGGTCGCGATCGAGTACATGTCCACGGACATCGCGCTGTAGGGAGGTGGCCCGTGGCTACCGCCTCGGTGCAGATTCTGGGCACCGGCCAGCTCTTGGAGCTTTCCCGCCGACTGCGCTCTGCATCTGGGGCGCCGGTGCAGCGGAACATGCAACGCCGTATCCGGCGGGCCGCTGAGCCACTCCGAGATGAGCTACAGAACACCGTCCGCGGCCTGCCGATCCGGTCGGCAGGCCGCGGCTCCGGCAAGCGGGGCGGCCCCTCCCCGACGACCAGGCCGCTCCGCGCGACCATCGCCGAAGCAATCCGCATCAGCGTCCGCGTATCGGGGAACCCCGGCGCCCGAGTCTGGATCGACAAGGGCCGACTGCCACCCGACCTACGCAACATGCCGGCCGCGATCAACGACGGCCGGTGGCGCCACCCGGTGTTCGGGAACCGCCGCCGCTGGGCGCAGCAGACCGCGCCACCTCTGTGGTGGGACGAGGCCGTCCGCAATCACACCCCTCGCATGACCGCCGAAGTGGCGCGCGTCGTCGATGACGTGCGCCGCCAGATTGAGTAGGAGCACCCGTGATCATCGTCTACACGCCCAAGGGCGGGGAGCCGGAGCACTACGACGCCCGCGACCTTCTGTCGTCCGAGGCGTCGATCGTCGCGCGGACCATCGACCAGAAGTGGCCGGCGGTCAAGGAAGGTCTGACGGACGAGGACCTCGACTCGATGCGCGGCGTGGTCTGGATTCTGAAGAAGCGCGCCAACCTCCAGCTTCGGTTCGGCGAGTTCGATCCCGGGGTCGACGAGATGGTTACGCGCTACGACAAGCGCGAGGTCGAGGAGTGGGTCCGCGGGGCGTTTGCGATTCGGGCCGCCGACGCCGACATCTCTCTCGATCAGGTCGTGTTTGCACTGCGCGAGGTGCCAGACGCAGCCGCTGACCCTGACCACGCACGGGACTTCATCGAGAAGCAGCGGGTCGAGGCTGAGGGAAAAGACCTCAGCCCAGCAGCAGTGTCAGCGGACTCCGCTCCCGAGCCGACGGCATCTGCGAGCTCGACATCGTCGATCTCAGAGCTCAGTACCTCGGACTCTTCGCCCACCTCCTGAGCATGCCGCCGTCGGTCGTCGACGGGCTGCTCGTCGACGACTTCTATGCGCTCGTCATCTGGATGGACGCCTTCCAGCAGGCACAGCAATCCGGAGGTGAGTGATCGTGACGCGCCTCTCTTTTGTGCTCGACGGCCGTGACCAGTTGTCGCGCGTTCTGGACCGGGCCGGGGACGCCTCGGACCGGCTCGGCCGCCGTCTGCTGGCGGCATCCATCAACGGTGACGCGGCGATGCGCCGCCTCGGCAACTCGACCACTTCGCACATGGCTGGGATGCAGCGGGACACCAACCTCGGGGCGAAGGCTGCCTCAGCCCTTAAGGCCTCGCTGATCAGCCTGACCCCTGCGGCAATCCCGGCTGCCGCATCCCTGGCGCCGATCGCCGCGGGGGCCGGCGCGGTCGCGCTCGCCAGCATCGCTTTCACGGCGGCGCTGATCCCGCAGATCGGTGCCCTGTCGGACGCGGCCGACGCGGAGAAGAAGTACCAGGAAGCCGTCGAGACGTCGGGCGGGACGTCGGAGGCCGCGATCACGGCGCAGGCGGAGTATCAGCGGAAGATCGCTGAGCTTCCTCCTGAGACACGGCGTGCGGCCGCATCGCTTGGCGTCCTGAAGGACTCGTACGCGCAGTGGTCGGACGAGCTGGCCGACGACACCATGACGCCGGTCACCAAGGGCATCGGGCTGTTGAACGGCTTGCTGCCCACGACGACCGGGCTGGTGAAGGGGACGGGCCGCGAGCTGGACCGTCTGGTCACGAACGTCGGCGGCGCCATGGCCACCCCCGGCTTTGACCAGATGAACGGTCGCTTCGAGCGGTTCACCACAGGCACCTTGCGCCGCCTCAACGACGGCCTGGTGTCCCTGATGCGGACCGGAGGCTCGGGCAAGGTCGGATCAGGCGCGAGCGAGTTCATGGACTACGCCCGCTCGCAGGGCCCCCTCGCGGCGGCGACGCTTCGCAACGTCGCCACGGCGCTGATGAACATCCTCAACGCCGGGTCCCAGGTCGGTGTCGGCCTGCTCCAGATCGTCAACGCCCTGGCCGGCATCGTGTCCGCGATCCCGCCCGGTGCGCTCGCGATGATTCTGCAACTGGCGATCGCGATCAGACTGGTTGGCCTGGCTGCGGTTGGCCTGGCCGCCGCGCGTACAGCGATGGCAGCGTTCGGTGCGTCGCTGATGGCGATGCAGGTGGCTGCGGCTGCCGCACCGGGGCGCCTGGCTGGTGTCACCGCAGCGATCGGAACCCTGTCCCGTGGTGCGAAGCTCGCGCTGGCCGGCACCGGCATCGGCCTGCTGGTCATTGCCCTGAGCGAGCTGTCGCAGGGCGGCGAGGAGGCTGCGCCGGACGTCGACAAGCTGACCTCTTCGCTCGGCCGGTTCGGGGCCACGGGCCGAATCTCAGGCGAGGCCGCGTCCGTTCTCGGGAAGGACCTCGGGAAGCTGAGGGACCAGCTCGGTCTGGTGATGGACCCGTCGTGGGCTGAGTCGTTCAACAACTGGGGCTCCGACCTCACCGGCGGATTCCTGGCACCCGGCGACGCAACGGAGAAGCTGAAGACCCAGCTCGATTCGGTCGATGAGTCCCTGGCCAACCTGGTGTCGTCCGGGAAGGCTGACCTAGCGGCGGCCGCGCTGAAGAACCTGCTCAAGGGCATGAGCCCGGAGCAGGTTGAGAAGATCAAGGGCAGCCTCGGGGGCTACAAGGACGCCCTGGCCAACGCCAACTTCGAGCAGCAGCTGGCCGCGCAGTCCATGGGGCTCCTCGGCGCCCAGGCCCAGCAGGTTCAGCAGAAGCTGGACGCCCAGAAGGCCAGCACCGACGGCCTGAGGCAAAGCCTCATCGCGCTGAACGAGGTCAACCGTCAGGCTCTCGACGGGCGCGCGGGCATGGAAGCGGCGATCGACGCCGCCGCCAAGGGCACAGCAGCCCACGCCAACGCCCTGCGATACGTGAACGGTGAACTGGACCAGGGCTCGGAGAAGGGCCGAGCCGCGACCGCCATGCTGACCGAGCTGGCGCGCAAGACCGAGGAGAACGTGTCCTCGGCGCGCAACAGCGGCAAGTCGTGGGACTACGCGAAGAGCCAGTTTGACCGAGGCCGGGACGCGATCATCCGGTCGGCTGACGCGATGGGCCTGAACCGCGGCGAGGCCGTACGGCTCGCGGGTCAGATCATGCGGACGCCGAACAAGACGGCGTACCTCAAGGGGAACCTGCAAGATCTTCAGTCCAAGCTGGCCGACGCGAAGAGTCGTCTGGCTAAGGCGCCGTCCTCCAAGACGGCGTCCATCCGTGGTGAGATCTCGGATCTCCAGCGGAAGATCGCCGCCGCGAAGACCGCGATCGGGTCGGTACAGGGCAAGACGGTCAGCGTCATGGTTCAGTACCGGGCCTCGCACTCAGGCGGATCGGACTTCGCGAAGAGCATCGGTGGCTACGCCTCCGGGGGCAAGCCGCGACCGGGTGAGTTGGCGTGGGTCGGTGAGCGCGGACCGGAGTTGATGCGGTTCGGGTCCGGCGGGACGGAGATCTACTCCCACGGGGACAGCATGGCGATGGTTGCCGACGCGGCCACCGCTGGCAGGAATGCGGGCCTCGGCCTGCGGCAGGGCATGTCCACGTCCCACGGTGACATCGAGGCATCCGGGCGTGGCATGGGCGCGGCGGTCCTCACGGGCATCCGGGCCGAGCTGGAGATCGCGTCCCCGTCGAAGAAGACGAAGGCGCTCGCGAAGGACGCGGGCAAGGGAATGCTGATCGGTCTCACCGGCAACAAGGCCGCTATCGCCGCGACGGCGAAGGACCTGGTCAAAGACATCTGGGCGGCGTGGAAGGGCAGCAAGTCCACGAAGGACTCAAGCCTGGTCGCGATGGTCACCCGCGATACGAAGAAGCTCCAGAAGTTGGCGTCGCAGCGTGACGCCCTGGCCACGCGGATCAAGGCGGCAAGGGACTTCGCGAAGTCGGTCACCGCCGGGGCCCGGCAGGACGCCTCCCTGGGCAGCCTCGGCATCGAGGAGCAGAACGTCTCTGCGGGCAGCATCAAGGCGGGTCTCGCCCAGAAGCTCGCCAAGCTGAAGCAGTTCACCGGTTACATCAAGACGCTCGCGAAGCGCGGCCTCAACAAATCGCTGCTGCGCCAGGTGCTGGAGATGGGGCCCGAGCAGGGGTACGCGTACGCCTCGGCCCTGGCCGGTGCGGACTCGGCCACCTTCAAGGCGATCAACTCCATCGAGGGCCAGATCAACCACGGTGCGGATGCGCTCGGCAAGATCGGCGCGGATGCCATGTACGACAGCGGGAAGAACGCGGGCCGCGGGTTCCTGAAGGGGTTGGAGGGCCAGCAGGACGCGATCGAGAAGCAGATGATCAAGATCGCCAAGGGGATGCAGAAAGCGATCCGCAAGGCACTCGGCATCTCTTCCCCTGCAAAGAAGCTCATCCCGGACGGAGTGAACTCCGTCCGCGGCCTGGCTGTCGGTCTGGTCGAGGGGATGCCCTTCCTCGACCGTGCGCTTGGTGCGGTCACTGCCCGGGTGGCCTCCACGCGGCCAGTCATCGGTCGGCCCGCATTCACGGGAGGCGGCGGAGGTGTGGTCTACAACATCAACGTCCTCGTCGAGCAAGCGATGGACCCGGTCGCAGTCGGCCGGGAACTACAGCGGGTGCTGGTCAAATTCGGGAGGGCGCAGGGCGCCACGGTCAGTCTGAAGGTGGGGTGACCAGTGTCGTCAGTGCTGGTGGAAATGGGCTGGGGCGGGTTGATCCAGTACCCGTGGTCGATCACGTGGACGGACATCACACCCCGGGTGGACATGAAGGTGGGGGTGACGATCAACCGCGGTGCATCCGACGAGCTGTCGGAGGCACAGCCGGGGACATGCACCCTGACCCTGGACAACGGCGACGGCGCGCTCACCCCAGGCAGCCCGTCGTCGCCCTACCGCCCGTTCGTGCGGCGCAATGCGCCGATCAGGGTCAGCGTCCCGGTTCTGCTGGCCCGCAGCGGGAATCCGCCGTGGCCGTTGATCCGGCTGTCCGACGACTTCGCGGACGGCCGGATTGATCCGGTGCTGTGGTCCGGTTCCTACGGTGGCGTGTCTGAAGCGGACGGATACGCCCGTATCCCGGTCACCCCTGGTGGGTTCGCTGCGTTCCAGTCTGGCCGGCAGTGGACCTTGACCGGCGGCCACTTCCGGATCAAGTTCGCGACCTTGCCAGGGGCGAACGGGTCCTCGTCGGCCGCGGTCAGCATCATGGCTAACAGCACCACGGCCGGGACCCGAATCGGGTTCACGTACGACCCGGTCGCTGGAACTCTGCGCTGCGTCAACGAGACTGGGTACTTCGATGCAGGCGCGACAACCCTGACATACAGCCCGATCGATCATCTGTGGGTTCGGGTCCGTGAGGCGTCCGGGACGTTCTACTGGGAGACGTCGGGAGACGGCGTCGCCTACACAGTGCGCCGCACACTGGCCACCCCGGCCTGGATTGGCACGGGCCCGGTGGTCATGGAGATCGTAGGCACCCGCACCGGCGGCACAGCCGATCATGTGGAGTTCCAGCTCGCCAATGCGTTCATCCGTTCCCGTTTTTGGGGCGTGGTCAACGAGTGGCCCGTCGGCTGGGAAGGCCTGCACTCCTCGGTCTCGATCAGCGCGACTGACCTGTTCAAGCGCCTCAACAAACTGCCCGCATTGCGAACGTGTCTGCAAGAGGAGATTTTCGCGGATGGCCCGCTGGCCTACTACCCGCTGACCGAACCCGCTGGGGCCACGTCGGCCGGCGACCAGTCCGGCAGCGCGACAGGGGCGCTCGCCATCACCCAGGTCGGGTCCGGCGGAACCATCGCGTTCAGCGCCACCCCTGGGCCAGCGGCAGCGGTCGAGCCGCTGCCAGTGTTCACCCCGGTCTCGACCTCGGCCGGAAAGTACCTGACGGCAGATCTGGGGCCGGCGTTCGAGGGGGAGACGACGGCTTCCTCGGATGCCATGGAGTGCTGGTTTTCCACATCAACGCCCGGACGCGTGCTCGTTGCTGTGTCGTCCATCGACGCGGCAGCAACGTTCCGGCTCGTGTTCGCTCTGTCAGCGGGCGGGTCCCTTCAGATCGAGTACGGCGACGGCATCGTCGACTCGGTGGCCACGGGCAATTTGGCTGATGGGGTGCTGCATCACCTGGTCTACGACGAGATCACCAGGGAGGTCTACATCGATGGAGCCCTCGTTGATGTCGCTGATGAAGTTCCGCCCATGTACTTCACCCGGATTCTGAACGTCGGCGGGTTCAAGAACGCGCGGCTGTGGTCAGGCACCATCGGGTACGTCGCGCTGTACGGCACGCACACACCGCTGGGTCCGACGCTGGCCGAGCACTACACGGCGGGCGTCACCGCGTTCGCTGGCGAGGCCGCGGACGAACGCATCACCCGCCTCGCGAAATACGCGGGCCTGACGTCCGTGACCATCCTCGGTGCGACCCATGACCCGGTGGCCGAGCAGGGCGAGGGCGGCACCACTGTGGTGGCCAGGATGCGGGAGGTCGAATCCACCGAGTCGGGCCGCCTGTATGCGGAGCGCGACTGGTACGGGCTGGCCTACCAGTCCCGCGACCTGCGGTACAACCCTGAACCCGCGTCCGAAGTCTTCACGATCGCTTACGCGGACTTGGAAACCTCGAACGTGCAGCTCGCCGATGACGATCAGAAGCTGGTCAACTCGGTCGAGGCGTCGCGGCCGGGCGGTGCGACACAGACGGTGTCCGCACCGGCGTCCGTGTCGGCGTTCGGTCCGTACCCGAAGCAGATGAACCTCCTCAAAGTGAGCGACAGTTCCGTTCTGGACGCTGCGTACTGGACGGTGTCCCGCTACGCCGACCCCGATCCGGAGCTGCGCGAGGTTCCGATCGAGGCGTACACGATGGCCGAGTACCTGGACATCCTCGACGCGGACATCAGCAGCTACTTCACCGTGTATGACCTGCCCGACGAAGCTACGGCGGCTGAGATGCGGGTCACGGTCGAGGGCTACACGGAGACGATCAAAGAGAAATCGCACAGCATCCAGTTCCGCACGTCGGCGTCCTCGACCGACTCCGTGTGGGTCATCGGCGACCCCGCGTACGGACAGCTCGGCATCACCACCCGCCTCGCCTACTGATCGGATATCCCGTGGCTGCTAACACCTTGCCCGCCAACACGATTGTGCAGGCCGAGACGTACTACCTGCCCCCTCCACCGCGGCGCAGCCAACCTGCCCAGGACTGGTCGAACGTCCCCGGTGCGGAGCTCATCTACAAGTGGGCCGAGTACCGGCTCGGCCGCCGCATGCCCGTCCCAACTACGACAGTCCCGGATCACCCTGGCCTGTACGCCCGCATCGATGACGGGCGCTGGCTCGCCGAGTGCGACGCCTGCCGGGCCGCGTGGATCGTGTCCGTGCTCGACCCCCGGTTCGGGTGCGTGGAATGCCGGCGGGACTGGGTGCCGCTCATCGTCCCAGTCGACATCCCGGCTGCGGAGGCAGAGGCGCTGACCCTGGCCTCTCGGTTCTGGTGGCACCCCGACGACCCGCGTAACCCGAACCCGCCGGAGGAGCCCGGGCCCGAGGAGCCGCAACCGTGACAACCACCCCACGCACCTGGTTCAGCGGCGAAGTCCCGACCGGTACGACGTTCAACGTGGAGGTCCGTGATCAGTTCAACGCGATCTTCGACGCATGGACTCCGTACGCCCCGAGCTGGACTGCGGTCACGACTAACCCAGGCCTTGGCAACGGGATCATGAACGGCCGTTACATGAAAGTGGGCCGGACGTGTCACGTGCGCGTCGACCTGACCATGGGATCGACAACCACGTACGGATCAGGCGGCTGGGCCCTGGGCCTGCCGTTCGCCGCTTCCCCCACTGGTGTGCAGAACGGGATCATCCACGCGCTCATGTCGCTGCGCGTCGCAGGCCACATGAACATCAGCGGCGGCGCCTCTGTAGGGCAGCTCTTCTTCCCCACCACGGCGAACCCCACACAGCTCTCATTCGCCACCGCAACCGTACCCATCACCTGGGCTGCCAACGCCAAGTTGACGCTGGCCCTCACCTACGAGACTGCCGTCTGAGCCACACACACCCACGCCGCCCCTGCCAGATGGCCGGGGCCTTTTGCATGTCTGGAGGCATTCATGGACACCAGCGGTCGACACCCCAGCACGGTTCAGGCTGTGCGCGGATTCGCGTACGACCACCTGCCGGCTCATCTCCGGAAGGTGAGCGGACCGTTCAGTGAGCTCGCCGAGCAGGTCATCGATCTTCTGCCGGATGACCCGGAGCTCACGATGGCGCTGCGGAAGCTGCGCGAGGCGAAGGACTGTGCGGTGCTCCTGGCCGCCGTCACGAGTTCCGCCGATGTGGAGGGCGCCTGATGTCCGCCCCGATGAGCGCGGGAGATTTCCTCCAGGCTCTTCTGGGCGAAGGGCTCACGGTCGTTCAGGTCGGCGACTGGCGTACCCATAACCGCAACCACAAGGGCCCTTGGGGCCCGGTGCACGGCGTGATGATCCACCACACGGTGACCAAGGGCACCGCCCGCACCGTCGAGCTCTGCCGCGATGGGCACGCGAGCTTGCCGGGTCCCCTCTGCCATGGGGTGATCGCGAAGGATGGCACCGTCCACCTCGTCGGCTACGGGCGCACGAACCACGCCGGCCTCGGCGACGACGACGTCCTCCAGGCGGTCATCGACGAGCGGCCGACACCCGAGGACAACGAGGCCAACACCGATGGCAACCGGTACTTCTACGGGTTCGAGTGCGAGAACCTCGGCGACGGCGAGGACCCCTGGCCGGACGTGCAGCTCGAAGCGATTGAGCGCGCGGCCGCCGCCGTCTGCCGGTACCACCGGTGGGACGCCGAGTCAGTCATCGGCCACCTTGAGTGGCAGCCCGGCAAGGTTGACCCCCGCGGGTTCTCGATGACCACGATGCGCGCCCGGGTCGACGGGCGCCTGGTCGACGGCAAGCCGATCCCGCCGGTGAAGCCCAAGCCACCGAAGCCGAAGCCGCCCGTCCGTCCGCCGTACCCCGGCCGCGCGGCGTTCGGGCCGGGCAAGTCGAGCACCGCGATCAGGCGGCTCGGCGAGCAGCTTGTACGCCGCGGCTTCGGCCGGCACTACCGCGTCGGCCCCTCCACCTCCTGGGGCGAGGCCGACCGCAAGAACGTCGCTGATTTCCAGCGCTCGCACAGGCAGCTGCGCGGTGACGCCGATGGCCTCCCCGGTCCCTTGACCTGGCACCTCCTCTGGTCCTGAAAGGACGGCCGATGTCCACTGCCCGCGATGGACCGCCCTCGGATTGGCCAGGGCTGGAGATGGTCGGCTTGGTCGCCCTGACCGACGACATTCAGTTCGGCTGGCTGGCCGCGGAATCCAACCCCACGTTCTGGCACTGGTGCTCAGCCCTGGCCGACGTTCCGGTGGAGCACACGGTGAACGGGCGGTGGGTGGCTGCCGGGACGAGCGTGCACACGCTCGTGTCCCGCGAGCCGCTGCACCTTGAGCCGTCGCTGCTGTGGTCCTGCTGTGGCCTGCACGGCTGGGTGCGCAACGGTCAGTGGATCAACGCCTGACCTCGCCTCATCTCACTTCAAAGAATGGAAATCACCATGCTGACTGTTGCCTTCTGGCGCGCCACCTCTGAGCGCGCTGTACGTACCGCCGCGCAGACCCTCGTCGCCGCCCTCGGCCTGGAGACTCTCGGCGTCCTGGACGTCGACTGGGGCCAGGGCCTGTCTCTCGCCGGGGGCGCCGCGCTCCTGGCCGTGCTTACCGGGATCGCCACGTCCGGCGGGACGGAGGGGCCGGGCATCACCGAGACCGTACGGACCCGCGAGTGATGCCGCCGGAGGCGGCCCCGGCTATGGGGCAGTCGGTAGCTGTAGAGCTGGAGCGAATGCGCGGGACGTTCGACAAAGGGCTGACTCAGCTCGACGGCAAACTTGATGTGCTGGTCGAGCGGAACATGCACACGGGCGAGCGCCTGCTTGCGGCGGAGACAGCGGCTGCTGCCCTGGCAATCCGCGTCACCGCGCTGGAGCGCCGGGTGTGGACGGCGTCAGGTGTGGCCGCCGCCCTCGGCGCCGGCGGCGGCATCCTCGCGACCATGCTCGGCGGATAGACGAACGCCCCCCGTTCCGGCTACGGCCGGGACGGGGGGCGCCTTCGTGCGTCTGGGGTCAGTCCAGCGCGTCGATGGCCTTCACGATCAGGGCGCGCGCATCTGCCCCGTACACGGCCATTCCCCGAAGCTGCTCAAAAGCGGAGAGGTAGAGAGCGATCTCGCTGGGCTGCGTGATGTTCACCTGCGCGGACAGAAGCTCCACCGAGACGAGCGTGTCGTCGTAGACGTGGAACGTCTCCTGCGGCCACAGCGCCCGCTCACGCGTCGCCATCGGGATGATGCCCAACGAGACGGCAGGCAGCGCCCCGACGGACAGCAGGTGCCCGAGCTGGGCTGCAGCAGCGTCGGCGGCCCCGAGCTGGAAGTGCAGCACCGACTCCTCGATGAGGAGCAGGCACCTGTGACCTGATTCGTGGATCACCTGGGAGCGCTCGACCCGGGCCGCCGCCGCTTCCGCCCCATCGTCAGGGATGTCGAGGAGTCGAGCATTCGCGCTGAGCAGCGCCGCGGCGTAGCCCTCAGTCTGGACAAGGCCAGGGACGAGCGTCGGTGAGTACACGCGGAACACGCGGGTCGACCGGTACAGCTGCACGTAGCTGTCCTGGAGTTGCCGCAGTCCGGTGCGGACCCGGCGCCGCCACTCGGTGTAGAGCGTCTCGGCATGTCGTGACGCTGCGATCAGATCGTCCGCGCGGGCGGGTGCCTGGCAGGTGCCGCACCAGTCGCGGATGTCCCGGGCCGAGGGGGGCGTCTTCGCGTTCTCGATCCGGGACGTCTTCGCGTGGTGCCAGCCGCATTTGGCGGCCAGCTGGGTGACGGTCAGGCCGGCGTCCTGCCGGAGCTCGCGGAGCTGCCGGGCCACACCTTCGCGGGCGGCCTGGGCGGAGGACGACGGTGAGATGGACATGCTGGTGCGGTGCTTCCTGTCAGAGGAGGAGGTACTGACCGTGGGGTACGGCCCGGTCCCACACTGCTTCGAATGCGTCGGCGCACTGCTTCACGATGTGGGGTTCGGTGCGAAGTTCGAGTCCGGGCTCGGCCCAGTTCCCTTCGCCGGTGAAGTGGTTGAAGAGCAGCGTCTGCCCGTCGAAGATCCACAGGTCGTTGCCGGGCAGCATGAGGTCGGACGCGCGACGGCGGGGCAGCCACCGGACATGTTCCCCGGCGTGGAGGTTGACGGGTGTGCCGGCGTGCTCGTACCGGATGTAGTCAGTGACGGGCTCGGACACGATGCGGGCTCGGCGCACGGTGACGCCGCGGGCGGTGGCCTGCTGAATGAGGTCGACCCAGGGCGCCCAGTACGCGGACGCCGGGTCGGCGTCGCGGTCGCCGGTGCGCTTCCAGTGCTCGAAATCGTCGGCCTCGTCGCCGACCCCGTAGGCGTCGCGCATTTCAAGGTGGACGGCGGACTGCTGGGCGGCGGCGAGGAGCTCGTTAAAGCTGACGTTCGGCGGCATCGCAGGCCTCCCTCAGCGCTGGCACCATGCGGGCCGGAATGCGGATGACGGTCTCGTGGTCGGGGATTCCGTGCGCGTGGCCAGGAGCGGTGTTGTGGGCGCATTCTTCGAGCGTCGCCGCGTCGGCCTTGTAACTCTGCATCACGATGTCCCGCGTCTCCGGGTCTACCCAGACTGTGGGAGAGCCGCTCTGCCCCGTGTCGGGGTCGATCCCGACGAACTCTAAGTTCACTGCTGCCTCCGGCGTTAGGTCAGTGCACTGATGTGCACCAACCTGACGGGCCGGGGCTTGCGGGTCAAGAGCGCGTCTCGGACTTCGCCACCCGTTGGAGGGGATGCGTGCACACTCATGCACATTGCTGGCGTGCGCGCACAGGGCGTCCCTACGGTCATCGACATCCCTCACCTACCGCGACGGGGAGATGGTCATGGCGATGACGCTCAAGGTGTACGAGGTGAACCGAGAGGGCTCCGTGCGCGTCGTGCGCCCGGAGGCCGAGGTCGTCCCGCTGGAATCCGCTGAGCCGAGCTCCGCCTATCCGACCTGCCAGTGCGATCGATGCGCGGCGCCGTCATGACCGCCCCCGCCCGGCCGCTACCCACGCTGGACACGTTGACCGGGGACCAGGCCGCCGGCCGCGCTTGCGTCTGGTGCCGGGGACTGCTGACCACCGGGGCCGTTTCCGCGGGGACGATCCGCGAGCGGCTCGGTGCTCACGTTCTCGACACCGAGGTGTGGGCCGGCCCTTGCTGCAACGCCACCGAGAAGTCCCAATCACTCCCGCCTCGACGGGGTGGGCCCGCAAGTCCGTCGCACCACCAACGTGCAGGAGGAATTGCCCTGATGAGCACAGTAGTTCAGGCACAGACGCGGACCCGTGATCCGCAGACCATCCTCAACAACGTGCAGCCGCACATCCGCAACCTCACCATCAACGTGACCGACGGCGGCACCATCTGGGAGCGCGAGATCGCACTGTTGCTCCGCGACAACGTCATGGTCCGCAGCATGGCCGAACGCATCCTGGCCAACGCAGTGATGTACACGATCGCCGCCATGGAACACCCGGACGTCCACCTCGGCGTCGGCAAGCTCGTCGACATCGGCGTCCACCAGCTCATCCTTGACACCCCCGTGTACTTCGCCCTCTGCGACGTCCACAACAGCGGCGCGTACAAGCACCACGCACCGTTCATCCAGCGCCGCAGCGACGGCCTGTGCCTGCGGACTGCGGACTTCCTGCGCGCCGACGGCTGGGACGTCGACGACGAGCTCTGGGCCATCGACGGCGCGAACTGCTCGCCCTGTGACAGCAAGGTCCCCGACAGTCACTGACCAGCCCTAGGCTGCCCCTGCCCTCTTCCCCCCGAGGAGGGCAGGGGCTTCACCAGTTCCGCCCACGAAGGGAGTGCCGTGCCCGCACGACACGACATCGCAGCCGAGACCGAACTCTGGGACGCCTACGCGGGAAGCGCCTTCAAGGAGAGCATGGAGCCGGTGTTCCACTGGACCCAGTACGCAGGACACGGCCCCGGGCCGGAGCTCCTCGGCAGCCCCCGGACGGTACTGGAAATCGGATGCGGCACCGGCCGCGCGCTCGCCTACCTCGCCCAGCGCGGCATCCAGGCCACCGGCCTGGACCTGGCCCCCGCCATGGTGAAGCAGACGACGCAGCGGTGGGGCCCGTCGGGCGTGGACTTCATCTGCGCCGAAGTCCTCGACCACCTGCGCGAGAGCACCGAGACATACGACGCCATCTACTCGATCTTCGGTGCGGCCTGGTTCACCGACCCGACCAAGCTCCTGCCCCTCGTCGCCGAGCGGCTGAACCCAGGCGGCGTCCTCGCCTTCTCACATCCGCCGGCCATCCCCGGCGCCTACGGCCCGCAGGGCATGTACAAGGGCGGCTTCGCCGGGAAGGCGATGTTCACCTACCGCTACAGCTACACGCCCCGCCGGTGGGCCGGGCTCCTCGAACGGCACGGATTCCGCGACATCGAGGCCCGCATCATCGATGCCCCGGAACCCGGTCACATCGGGACCCTGCTTGTCCGGGCCGTTATCTGAGTACAGCAGTTGGCGTCCTACTGCGGGTCGAGGAGGTTGCCGAGTGGCATGTCGAGTGCGGCGGCGAGGCGGAGGAGCATGGTGAGGCTCGGGTCGCTGGTGCCGTACTCGATGCGGTGGACGGTCTTGTGGTCTATGCCCGCGAGCTCGCCGAGCCGTATCTGTGTCAGGCCCGCGTCTTCGCGGGCCCTGCGCAAGACCTGGCCGATCTGCTGACGGCGGGGTAGCACCCAGTCCGGGAGCGGGTCGGTTGTCACCCTTCAACGCTCAGTTGATCATGACGCCTTGTCTTTACCTGGCTGGGTAAATCTGGCGATCATGGGTGCACGTGCGGTCGAGTTGTGATGTGCGTCCTACATCGACCGCACCAGTCCGGCCATATTCGGCCGGGCTGCGCCGCCCCATCCCGTATGCGGGGTGGGGCGGTTTACGCTTTGCAGCACAACGCCCCCTGCCGACCTTCTCGGCAGGGGGCGCCTTCCGACCCGGAGCCTCCCGAGCATCCGGGCCGGGCCTGTACTGGGGTTGTGCGTCAGACGAGCGGGTGGGGGAATCCGCCGGCCTCCCCACCCTGACTCTACGCACGGAGGCCCGTGATCCACAGGCTGTGGGCGGTGTGTGCACAAGGTCATGACACCGTGTGCGATTTACGGAAGCTCACGCTCCGCCGACCGGCCCCACCAGGCCATCACTTGGTAGAGGCTGCGCGCCTGGAGCGCAGCCTTGAGTGCGGCGACTTCCTTGGCCACGGTTCGGTCCGCCAGGCCCAGGCGCCGCCCGGCCTGCTGCTGCGAATAGCCGGCTTCCAGCTCGCGCAGCATGGCGCGCTGCCGTGCCGTTGTGATGGCGGCCCCTGGTGACCTGTTGAGCGCCTGCCAGGGGGTAGCGCGGTCCCAGTACAGATTGAAGATCGATCGGCCCCACATGACGGCACTGCGGTCGGAGACGTGCCATCCGGAGTGGGTCTCGGACCCCTCGACGACGAGGTTGTCGATGAACAGGTGACATCGGTCCAGCACGACCATTCGGGGGAACGCATCTCCGAGGACTCTGATTTCGGCACCGGCCGCCACGAGCCCGTCGACGTGGGCACGGGTCTGGTCATGGTCGTGAGCGCGGGCGTTGTAGAGGGAGCGGACCCGGACACCGCGGCGGCAGGCACCCATTGTTCGTTCGGCGCCGACTCGGAGAATCTCTGGGTCCCGGTCGGCCGGCTCTCCGGGCTGGGCGCTGTAGACCTCCGACGCTGCGGCGTCGGTCAGTGGCAGGATTCGGGCGTTCATCAGGGCGGGGGTCCCGAGGTACTCCGAGCCGGGACCGCCGTACCAGCGGTGCGGGTCGTAGTCGGCGGCCAGCGCCTCGACTGTGGGGATCTGGCTGAGGCGGTCGATGGTTCCGGCCAGGTCGGCGAGGGCCGACGTCATGAGGTCCTGGGCGACGGCGCGCGGGTCCTGGGCGATGTACTGGCCAGGCCGGTATGGGTCAGGGGTGACGAGACTGAGATCAATAAGGGTCTCAACCGCCTCCGGGGCCGGCGTTCCGTTCCCAGCAGCGACCGACCGGTATGTATCTAGGTCGGTCTCCGCGAGTAGAGGCCGACCTTCTTCTCCCGCTTTTCCCATGTCCGCCCCCTTTGTCATGAGCAAAAAAACGCACGTGCGGATTTCAGCACGGCGGGCCGCTTGGTGTCACGGTCTGGGCATGGCAGCCTACATACAGCAGCGTTACTACGAACGCACGTTCGAAGTGAGGGGAGGGGTGTAGCCGTGTCCAGAATCAGAGCCCGGGCCGCGTTGGCGGGCGCCCTGTTGGCACTCGCCGCAATCACAGCCACCGCGGCAACCGCGGCAACCGCGGCCGCTGACGGCCTGCCAGAGTCCGCGGCCGGGGACGTCGGATGGGGAACCCCACCTGCGGACCCAACGCCGTCACCGACGCCGCCTCCCCCCGC
Source organism: Streptomyces sp. NPDC045968 (assembly GCF_056430475.1). Lineage (NCBI taxonomy): Bacteria > Bacillati > Actinomycetota > Actinomycetes > Kitasatosporales > Streptomycetaceae > Streptomyces > Streptomyces sp. NPDC045968. Next base: position 468,467 of record NZ_JBWKLF010000003.1, read on the forward strand.
TCAGCCGACCGATGTCGGCTGGGGCTGAGACGCCCCACCCTGATCGCCGGTCAAGGATCGGGAGGCCCAAGACCGGAGCAAGCGACGCCCCCTGCCGAAACAAGCGGCAGGGGGCGTCGCGCTGCAAAGAGTAATCCGGCAATCCGCCAGGCGGTACGGGCCTGCGCCAGCAGGAAGTTACGGGGCAGTAGCGGGGTAACAAGATCAACAAATGTAGAAGGCCGGTAGATCCTGGGGATCTACCGGCCTTCTGACCTGGCGTTACGCCGCTGTGGGGCTAACAGGATTTGAACCTGTGGCCTCATCCTTATCAGGGATGCGCTCTAACCAACTGAGCTATAGCCCCGCCGCGCTGTGCGCTGACTTCTGAAGATTAGCGCACGTCGGGGCCAGTCCCAAAATCGATACCTGGAGAGCTACTCGTCCTCGGCCAGAGTGAGCTCCACTCCGCCCACGAAGCCGGCCGACAAGTTGTAGATGAAGGCACCCAGCGTCGCCAGCGCGGTGGCCAGCACCACGTCGATCACCGCGATGACCGAGGTGAAGACGAGGACACGCGGCAGCGACAGGAACGACTGGAGATCGAAGCCGTTGCTCTCGTTCGAACCGGTGGCCTCGCTGATCGTGCCGCCCACGGTGGAGAAGACGCCCATCGCGTCCATCACCATCCACAGGACCGCCGCCGCCACCACCGTGCAGATGCCCAGCGCGATGGAGAGCAGGAAGCTGACCTTCATCACCGACCACGGATCGGCCTTGGCCACCCGCAGTCGCGCCTTGCGTGTACGCGGAGTGGTCCGTGCGCCCGTCCGGGGCAGGCGCATGGCCTGCGCGCCCCCTGCGGTGCCGCCCCCGCCCTGCGTGCCGCCCACAGGCGCCGCGTAGGCCTGCGGCGGGTGATAGGGGCCCGCCTTCCCCTGCGCGGGCTCACGCTCACCGGGCAACGGCCCGGTCGCATAGCCCTCGTACTGGGGCTGTGGCCCCCGAGTGTCCGTCACAGTGCCCCCTTGGGAGTCCGTGGCAGGGCCACGGGCACCGTTCGCTCCAGCTCCGGAAGCGGCCGAACCGGCGCCCGTGGCTCCACTCACGCTCTACTCCTCGTGCTACCCGGCCGAAGGCTCCGTGCCCTCGGCAGTGCCCTCGACCACGCTCTCGGCCTGAGCCTCGACCGTCTCGCCTTCGGCATCATCGGCCCCATCGACCTCTTCTGCCTCACGACCGGCCTCGGCGTTGCGCGCGATGCCGACGACGGCGTCACGCTTGCCCAGATTGATCAGTTGGACGCCCATGGTGTCACGGCCCGTCTCCCTGACTTCATTGACTCGCGTGCGAATCACACCGCCGCCGAGCGTGATGGCAAGGATCTCGTCCGTCTCCTCCACCACCAACGCACCGACGAGCAAGCCCCTGTCCTCCACGATCTTGGCGGCCTTGATACCCAGGCCGCCCCGACCCTGAACGCGGTACTCGTCGACGGGAGTCCGCTTCGCGTACCCACCGTCGGTGGCAGTGAACACGAACGTACCCGGCCGGACAACATTCATCGAGAGCAGTTCGTCGCCTTCGCGGAAACTCATGCCCTTGACGCCCGAGGTGGCACGGCCCATGGGGCGCAGCGCATCGTCCGTCGCAGTGAACCTGATCGACTGGGCCTTCTTGCTGATGAGCAGCAGGTCGTCCTCGGCCGAGACCAGCTCCGCACCGATCAGTTCGTCGTCGCTGCCGTCCTCGGTCTCCCGGAGGTTGATCGCGATGACACCGCCGGAACGGGGCGAGTCGTAGTCCTTGAGCGCGGTCTTCTTCACGAGACCGCCCTTCGTCGCCAGGATCAGATAGGGCGCGGCGTCGTAGTCGCGGATCGCCAGGATCTCGGCGATCTGCTCGTCCGGCTGGAAGGCCAGCAGGTTGGCGACATGCTGGCCACGGGCGTCCCGGCCGGCGTCCGGAAGCTCGTACGCCTTCGCCCGGTACACGCGGCCCTTGTTCGTGAAGAACAGCAGCCAGTGGTGCGTCGTCGACACGAAGAAGTGGTCGACGATGTCGTCTTCCTTGAGCTTCGTACCGCGCACGCCCTTGCCGCCGCGCTTCTGCGAGCGGTAGTCGTCCGTCTTCGTGCGCTTCACATAGCCGCCGCGGGAGATCGTGACGACGATGTCCTCCTCGGCGATCAGGTCCTCGATGGACATGTCACCGTCGAACGGCACCAGCTTGGAACGCCGGTCGTCGCCGAACTTCTCGACGATCGCCGCCAGCTCCTCGCTGACGATCTGCCGCTGCCGCTCGGGCGACGCCAGGATCGCGTTGTACTCGTTGATCTTCGCCTGGAGCTCGTCGTGCTCGGCGGTGATCTTCTGGTGCTCCAGCGCGGCCAGCCGGCGCAGCTGCATCTCCAGGATCGCGTTCGCCTGGATCTCGTCGATCTCCAGGAGGCCCATCAGGCCCTCGCGCGCGATCTCCACCGTGTTGCTGCGCCGGATGAGTGCGATGACCTCGTCGATCGCGTCCAGCGCCTTGAGCAGACCGCGCAGGATGTGCGCCCGCTCCTCGGCCTTGCGCAGGCGGAACTTCGTACGCCGGACGATGACCTCGATCTGGTGCGTCACCCAGTGCCGGATGAACGCGTCGATCGACAGCGTGCGGGGCACACCGTCGACGAGCGCCAGCATGTTCGCGCCGAAGTTCGTCTGCAGGTCGGTGTGCTTGTACAGGTTGTTCAGTACGACCTTGGCGACCGCGTCACGCTTGAGCACGACGACCAGGCGCTGACCGGTCCGCGAGGACGTCTCGTCGCGGACGTCGGCGATCCCGCCGACCTTGCCGTCCTTCACCAGGTCGGCGATCTTCTGCGCGAGGTTGTCGGGGTTGGTCTGGTACGGGAGCTCCGTGACGACCAGGCACTGGCGGCCCTGGATCTCCTCGACCGCCACGACCGCCCGCATCGTGATGGAGCCGCGGCCGGTGCGGTACGCCTCCTCGATGCCCTTGCGGCCCACGACGAGCGCGCCCGTCGGGAAGTCGGGTCCCTTGATCCGCTCCAGCAGCGCGTCCAGAAGCTCCTCGTGGGAAGCCTCGGGGTGCTCCAGATACCACTGCGCGCCGGCCGCGACCTCGCGCAGGTTGTGCGGCGGAATGTTGGTGGCCATACCCACCGCGATGCCCGCCGAGCCGTTGATCAGCAGGTTCGGGAAACGCGCCGGGAGGACGACCGGCTCCTGGTTACGGCCGTCGTAGTTGTCCTTGAAATCGACGGTCTCCTCGTCGATGTCACGGACCATCTCCATGGACAGCGGCATCATCTTGCACTCGGTGTACCGCATCGCCGCGGCCGGGTCGTTGCCCGGGGAACCGAAGTTGCCGTTGGAGTCCACCAGCGGCATGCGCATCGACCAGTGCTGCGCCAGTCGCACGAGCGCGTCATAGATCGAGGAGTCGCCGTGCGGGTGGTACGTACCCATGACGTCACCGACGACGCGGGCGCACTTGTAGAAGCCCTTCTCGGGGCGGTAGCCGCCGTCGTACATCGCGTACAGCACGCGGCGGTGGACGGGCTTCAGGCCGTCCCGCACGTCCGGCAGGGCACGCGACACGATGACGGACATCGCGTAGTCGAGGTAGGAGCGCTGCATCTCCGTCTCGAGCCCGACGGGCTCGACACGCATACCGATGCCCGGGACAACGGGCTCTTCTTCGGGTGTGACAGTGGGGTTCTCGTCGGCCATTGCTGGTCAAAGTCCTTTCGAGCTGCGGCTTGCTTGTACGGCCGACTCAGATGTCGAGGAAGCGGACGTCCTTGGCATTGCGCTGGATGAACGAGCGCCGTGCCTCGACGTCCTCACCCATCAGCACCGAGAACAGGTCGTCGGCCTGCGCCGCGTCGTCCAGCGTGACCTGACCGAGCACCCGGTGGTCGACGTCCATCGTCGTGATGCGCAGCTCCTCGGCGTTCATCTCGCCGAGACCCTTGAATCGCTGGATCGAGTCTTCCCGGGTCCGCTTGCCGTTCTGCTTGCCGAGCTCGACCAGGGCGTCGCGCTCACGGTCCGAGTACGCGTACTCGAAGTCGTCCCGGCCCCACTTGATCTTGTAGAGCGGCGGGCGCGAGAGGTACACGTGCCCGGCCTCGACCAGCGGCCGCATGAAGCGGAACAGGAACGTCAGCAGCAGGGTGTTGATGTGCTGGCCGTCGACGTCGGCGTCCGCCATCAGGATGATCTTGTGATAGCGGAGCTTCTCGATGTCGAAGTCCTCGTGGACCCCGGTACCGAAGGCCGAGATGAGGGCCTGGACCTCGGTGTTCTGCAGGATCTTGTCGATCCGGGCCTTCTCGACGTTCAGGATCTTGCCCCGGATCGGCAGGATGGCCTGGTACATCGGGTTACGGCCGGACTTCGCCGAACCACCGGCGGAGTCACCCTCGACGATGAAGATCTCGCACTTCGTCGGGTCGTTGGACTGGCAGTCGCTGAGCTTGCCCGGCAGCGAGGCGCTCTCCAGGAGCCCCTTGCGACGGGTCAGGTCACGGGCCTTGCGGGCCGCCACCCGGGCGGTCGACGCGGCGATGCCCTTACGGATGATGTCGGCGGCCTCGTTGGGATTCCGGTCGAACCAGTCCGTCAGCTGCTCGTGCACGACCTTCTGCACGAAGGTCTTGGCCTCGGTGTTGCCCAGCTTGGTCTTCGTCTGGCCCTCGAACTGCGGCTCGCCCAGCTTCACCGAGATGATCGCCGTCAGACCCTCGCGGACGTCCTCACCGGTGAGGTTGTCGTCCTTCTCGCGCAGCAGCTTCTTCTCGCGCGCGTACCGGTTGACCAGCGAGGTCAGCGCCGCACGGAAGCCCTCCTCGTGCGTGCCGCCCTCGTGCGTGTGGATCGCGTTGGCGAAGGAGTAGACACCCTCGCTGTACTGCGTGTTCCACTGCATGGCGATCTCGGCCGAGAGGAGTCGCTCCTTGTCCTCGGCCTCGATGTCGATCACCGACTGGTGAATGACGTCGCCCTTGCGGGAGTTCAGGTACTTCACGAAGTCGACGATGCCGTTTTCGTAGTGGTACGTGACCGTCCGGGCCGGCTCCTCGTCGGGAACGTCGACCGCCTCGACGCTGTCCGCGCCCGCCGTCGCCTTCGCCGACTCGCGCTCGTCCGTGAGCTTGAGCGTGAGGCCCTTGTTGAGGAACGCCATCTCCTGGAAGCGGCGCGAGAGGGTCTCGAAGGAGTACTCGGTGGTCTCGAAGATGTCCCCGTCGGCCCAGAAGGTGACCGTCGTACCGGTCTCGTCCGTGGCCTCGTGACGGGCCAGCGGGGCGGTCGGGACGCCGAGCTTGTAGTCCTGGGTCCAGCGGTATCCGTCCGTCCTCACCTCGACGGCCACCCGCGTGGAGAGGGCGTTGACGACGGAGACACCGACGCCGTGCAGACCGCCGGACACGGCGTAGCCGCCGCCTCCGAACTTTCCGCCCGCGTGCAGGACGGTGAGCACGACCTCGACGGCCGGCTTGCCCTCGGACGGCACGATGCCGACCGGGATGCCACGGCCGTTGTCGATGACGCGCACCCCGCCGTCGGCGAGGATCGTGACGTCGATGGTGTCCGCGTGCCCGGCCATCGCCTCGTCGACCGAGTTGTCGACAACCTCTTGCACGAGGTGGTGGAGACCGCGCTCACCGGTGGAACCGATGTACATGCCAGGCCGCTTGCGGACCGCGTCCAGGCCCTCGAGCACGGTGATCGCACTGGCGTCGTACGAAGACGTGACCTCGCCGTTCTCACCGGTCGCGGACGGGTTGTTCTCGTTGGGGTTGCCGGAATCGGCCACGAAGCGCCCTTTCTGGCACAGCACAGGCCGCGTTCTCCGGACAGGCGGGAGCGGCTGCGTCGTTCGGCTTGTATCGACGAATCCCGCACAGGGACGGGATTACGCACCAGTCTACCGGTAGCGCCGACATGAATGGGGGTTTGCCGGTACCTGAGTCCGCATGTGCCGCCCTGAACCAGCGCCTGCCGACTCCCCATATCCGGGAAGGGGGCCAAGGAGGCTCACACGGGCGTTGAGCGCTTCGGCCTGTCAACCTCCCGCTACGGTGAGGGACGCCGCACTCCGGCCGGTGACCGCCAACCTGTACATAACTGCACAACCCGGGAGCAGCGGGCGGCACCGGGAGTGCAGCGCCACCGGAAGGAAGACGAAGTGAAAAGCCCCGGCACAGGCCGGGGCACCACCAGCACGGAGCGGGAAAACCCCAGCTCAGCCTCAGCCGTACGTGTCCCCGGGACCCGTACTCCCCGGTGCGCGCAACGGACCGAAGCGGCGCTGCGGACCCGTCGGCCCCAGCACCTTGATCAACCTCACCGTGCCCTGCCCGAGATCCGTGTTCAGCCGTGCCACCAGCTGCGGAGCCAGCAGCCGCAGCTGGGTCGCCCACGCCGTCGAATCGCACTGCACGGTCAGCACGCGCTCGGCCGGAGCCTCGTCGTACCGCAACGGCACGCAGTGATTCGCCAGATCGTCGCCGACGATCTGCGGCCACCGCCCCATCACACCGCCCACCGCCGCGGGCGTCTCCCACCCGCGCTCGGTGATCAGCCGGTTGATCGCCGAACCCAGCGGCAACGGATCACGACCGTCGGACCGCGCCCCCGAACGCAGCCCGCCGCCACGCCTGGCCTGCTTCTTCTGCTGCGCCGCAGCACCACGCGCACGAGCCTGTTCCTTCGCCGCCCGCAGGGCCACACGCGCCAGGTCGACGCCCGAGACCTCCGGCTGCTTCGCCACTCGTTCACGTACATCCGGCTCACCCACGGAGTCCAGCGAGGGCTCGGTGCCACCCGAACCGGGGCCCGGGGCCCCCGATGTCCCTCTGCGGCCGCTCATACCCGCTCCACCCCGCCCGCGGACACCCCGTACCGCGTACCCGCGAGCACACCCGGAACGTCGTCGTCCACGGCAGCCGTCACCAGCACCTGTTCGCCCGGAGCCACCAGCTCCGCCAGCCGCTCCCGGCGCCGCGCGTCCAGCTCCGCGAACACGTCGTCCAGGATCAGCACCGGTTCGTTGCCCTCGGAGCGCAGCAGCTCGTACGAGGCCAGGCGCAGCGCCAGCGCGTACGACCAGGACTCGCCATGACTCGCGTAGCCCTTCGCCGGCATTCCGCGCAGCCCGAGCAGCAGGTCGTCACGGTGCGGTCCGACCAGGGTCACGCCCCGCTCGATCTCCTGCTTGCGGACCTCCGCGAGCGCGGCGATCACCTGCTCGTACAGCTCCTCGCGCGTCCGCGCGGGCTCCACCCCGGCACCGATCGAGCTCCGGTACTCCAGGGTCACGGGGCCGCCACCCGGCGCGACGTCCCCGTACGCCTTGTCCGCGAGCGGCTCCAGCGTCGCGATCAGATCCAGCCGCTGCGCCAGCAGCTCCGCGCCCACCCGGCCCAGATGCTGGTCCCAGACGTCCAGCGTCGACAGATCCATCGAACGGCCACCGTGCCTGCGGGCCATGGCCGCGGACTTCAGGAGGGTGTTGCGCTGCTTCAGCACCCGCTCGTAATCCGAACGGACCCCAGCCATCCGGGGCGAACGCGCCGTGACCAGCTCGTCGAGGAAGCGGCGCCGCTCACCGGGATCACCCTTCACCAGGGCCAGATCCTCCGGAGCGAACAGCACGGTCCGTACGATGCCCAGCACGTCACGGGGCCTGACCTGCGACGACCTGTTGATCCGGGCGCGGTTGGCCCGCCCCGGGTTCAGTTCGAGCTCGATCAGCTGTGACCGCTCGCCCTGGGTGACGGCGGCCCGGATCACGGCCCGCTCCGCCCCCATCCGCACCAGCGGCGCGTCGGACGAGACGCGGTGGCTGCCGAGCGTCGAGAGATAGCCGATGGCCTCGACGAGATTGGTCTTCCCCTGGCCGTTGGCACCCACGAACGCGGTGACGCCCGGGTCGAGTGGAACCTCGACCCGGGCGTACGAGCGGAAGTCGGCCAGCGAGAGATGCGTGACGTGCATGTGCGCCGACCTCCCGATTTCCTGCTCCGTGCTGGTACTGCTCGATCTACTTCTTGTTCTCGACCGCGTGGCCGCCGAACTGGTTGCGCAGCGCGGCGATCATCTTCATCTGCGGGGAGTCGTCCTGGCGCGAGGCGAACCGCGCGAAGAGCGAGGCGGTGATCGCGGGCAGCGGCACCGCGTTGTCGATGGCGGCCTCCACCGTCCAGCGGCCCTCACCGGAGTCGGCGGCGAAACCGCGCAGCTTGTCGAGGTGCTCGTCGTCGTCCAGCGCGTTGACCGCCAGGTCGAGCAGCCAGGAACGGATGACCGTGCCCTCCTGCCAGGAGCGGAAGACCTCGCGCACGTCGGTGACGGAGTCGACCTTCTCCAGGAGCTCCCAGCCCTCGGCGTACGCCTGCATCATGGCGTACTCGATGCCGTTGTGAACCATCTTCGCGAAGTGCCCGGCGCCGACCTTGCCCGCGTGCACGGAGCCGAAGTCACCCTCGGGCTTGAGTGCGTCGAAGATCGGCTGGACCTTCGCGACGTTCTCGGCTTCGCCGCCGTACATCAGCGCGTAGCCGTTCTCCAGGCCCCAGACGCCGCCGGAGACTCCGCAGTCGACGAAGCCGATGCCCTTGATGCCCAGCTCGACCGCGTGCTTCTCGTCGTCCGTCCAGCGCGAGTTCCCGCCGTCGACCACGATGTCGCCGGGCGACAGCAGAGCCGCCAGCTCGTCGACGGTGGACTGGGTCGCGGCACCCGCCGGAACCATCACCCAGACGACGCGCGGGCCCTTGAGCTTGCCCACGAGCTCTTCGAGGCTCTGGACGTCCGAGACATCCGGGTTGCGGTCGTAACCGATGACGGTGTGGCCTGCGCGGCGGATGCGCTCGCGCATGTTGCCGCCCATCTTGCCGAGGCCGACGAGACCGAGCTCCATCAGAGATTCCTTAAGCGTTGTGCCGATTCGTACCCAAAGCCGAGCCTACGCCCGGCCGGGGACAGCGAGGCGGGCCTGCTCAGCGTCGAGCGTGCCCGCCGGATGCTGCCGTGACAGGTCGATCGCCCGGTCAGCCGGAGAGGCGGACCGGCATGATCAGGTACTTGTACGCGTCGTTCGCCTCCGCGTCGACGGCCGGGCGGCCGCTCAGCAGGGCGGGCTTGGTGGACGTCGTGAAGGAGAGCTGGGCGACGGGGGAGTCGATCGCGCTGAGCCCGTCCAGCAGGAACGTCGGGTTGAAGGCGATCGAGATGTCGTCGCCGTCGAGCACGGCGTCGACGCGCTCCACAGCCTGTGCGTCGTCGCTGGAACCGGCCTCCAGGATCAGCACGCCCTGCTCGAAGCTGAGCCGCACCGGGGTGTTCCGCTCGGCGACGAGGGCCACGCGCTTGACGGCCTCGACGAACGGGGCGGTCTCGATGACCGCGACCGAGTTGAACTCGGTGGGGAACAGCGTCCGGTACTTCGGCAGGTCGCCTTCGAGCAGACGCGTCGTCGTACGGCGTCCGGCACCCTCGAAACCGATCAGCCCTTCACCGGCACCGGAACCTGACAGCGCGAGCGTGACCGTGTCACCGCTGGTCAGCGCCTTGGCGGTGTCCAGGAGCGTCTTGGCGGGCACGAGGGCCACCGCCGAGGCGTCCGGGTTCTCCGGCTTCCACAGGAACTCGCGGACGGCGAAGCGGTAGCGGTCGGTGGAGGCGAGGGTGACGGTGTCGCCCTCGATCTCGATCCGGACGCCGGTGAGCACGGGCAGCGTGTCGTCGCGGCCCGCGGCGATGGCGACCTGGGCGGCGGCCGAGGCGAAGACCTCACCGGGAACGGTGCCGGTCGCCGTCGGCATCTCCGGCAGTGCCGGGTACTCCTCCACAGGAAGGGTGTGGAGTGTGAATCGCGACGAGCCGCAGACCACGGTCGCCCGTACACCGTCTGTGGAAATCTCCACCGGCCTGTTCGGAAGGGCGCGGCAGATGTCGGCGAGGAGCCGGCCGGAGACGAGCACCGTGCCGTCCTCGTCGACCTCCGCGTCCACCGAGACCCGGGCCGAGACCTCGTAGTCGAAGCTGGAGAAGCTGAGGGCTCCGTCCTCAGCCTTCAGAAGAAGGCCCGCGAGAACGGGCGCCGGCGGACGGGCCGGGAGGCTTCGGGCCACCCAGGCCACCGCCTCCGCGAGTACATCGCGCTCCACCCGGATCTTCACCGGAACCGCCTCCTGCTGTTGCTCGCTCGCCCTGCTGGCCTTCGTCGTCTGGTCGGGGTCTTCCTGCCGTGGGGCTGGGGAGGACGCCGGGGTCCAGTCTGACGTACGGCACCGACACTCGTTGCTGCTCGGGGTCAAGTCGCGACGAGAGGTCCGGAGCGGGCCCGGCCGAAGTTGTGCACAGGCCCCACTTCGAAGCGGATTCCTGGCTAACTATGTGTGGCAGTAGTAGTAGGGCCTGTGGAAACCGTGGATAACCTTGTTTTCGCAGGTCAGACCCCGTTTTTTGTCCACCGGCCCTGTGGGCGGTGCCGGTGGACAACCGAGGGCTTCTGTGGACACGCGAAAGTTCTGCACACCCGATGCACAGGAGCCGGTCACTTCTCCCCAGGGCCGTCCCCAGCTTTACCCACGTTCCCCACAGCCCAACCGACCCTCTTGGTGTGACGCCTTTCACTCCGGGCGGTGAGGGCGTGTGTTGCGTTGCCGAACAGTGGACAGGGGTGTGGAGAAGTTGGGGACAACATCACCCAGCCTGTGGGCCGCCGGTGGACAACCCAAACCGCCCCCTGTGGACGAATAAGTTGTCCACAGGCTGTGGATCAACGTTGACCACAAATCCCCAGCCTCCTGACCTGGCCTGATGAAGTATCGGGAGACAGGCCTGTGGACGCATTATGGACAACTTCGTGGTCCCCAGGCTGTGGACGGCAGATTCCCCGTAGATCTGTGGAGAAGTGCCCTCAGCGCGCTCGTATTCGAACAGAGGGGACGCGGACGAGGGGGGCGGCCGGTGGTCGCGGAGGGTTTCGAGCGGCTCCAGGTGCCTCTTCGGAACGACGAAGGGCGCCCCAGGAGACCTTTTGCGGTCCTTCCTGGGGCGCCCTTCGTCGTACAGGAGCCGAATGCCCGGCCCGTCAGCTGTTCTTGATGCGGTTGGTGAGCTCGGTGACCTGGTTGTAGATGGAGCGCCGCTCCGCCATCAGCGCCCGGATCTTCCGGTCCGCGTGCATCACCGTCGTATGGTCACGGCCGCCGAACTGGGCGCCGATCTTCGGCAAGGACAGATCCGTCAGCTCACGGCACAGGTACATCGCGATCTGCCGGGCCGTCACCAGCACGCGGCTGCGCGACGAACCGCAGAGATCCTCCACCGTCAGACCGAAGTAGTCGGCGGTCGCCGCCATGATGGCCGGCGCGGTGATCTCGGGGGCCGCGTCCTCGCCGCCAGGGATCAGATCCTTCAGTACGCCCTCGGTCAGGCCCAGGTCGACCGGCTGCCGGTTGAGGCTGGCGAAGGCCGTCACCCTGATCAGGGCGCCCTCCAGCTCCCGGATGTTCCGGGAGATGCGGGAGGCGATGAACTCCAGCACCTCGGGCGGGGCGTTGAGCTGCTCCTGCACCGCCTTCTTACGGAGGATCGCGATGCGCGTCTCCAGCTCGGGCGGCTGCACATCGGTGGTCAGACCCCACTCGAAACGGTTACGCAACCGGTCCTCAAGGGTCACCAGCTGTTTGGGCGGCCGGTCCGAGGACAGCACGATCTGCTTGTTGGCGTTGTGGAGCGTGTTGAAGGTGTGGAAGAACTCCTCCTGCGTCGACTCCTTGCTCGCCAGGAACTGGATGTCGTCGACCAGCAGGATGTCCACGTCGCGATAGCGCTTGCGGAAGGTGTCGCCCTTGCCGTCGCGGATCGAGTTGATGAACTCGTTGGTGAACTCCTCCGAGCTCACGTACCGCACCCGGGTCCCCGGATAGAGGCTCCGCGCATAGTGCCCGATGGCGTGCAGCAGGTGAGTCTTGCCGAGCCCCGACTCCCCATAGATGAAGAGGGGGTTGTACGCCTTCGCGGGAGCCTCGGCGACAGCCACGGCCGCGGCGTGCGCGAACCGGTTCGACGCACCGATGACGAAGGTGTCGAAGAGGTACTTCGGGTTCAGCCGGGCCTGCGGCTCGCCGGGGCGCGGCGCGGGCGACGACTGCCCGCCCATCGTGCCGGGACCGCCGCCGCTGCGCCCGGTGCCCGGGCCGTTCTGGCGGTGCTGGGGCTGCGACTCCTGCATGTCCTGGCGGTCGGGGCGCTGCTGCTCGTAGCCCTGGCGCTCCGGCGGCTGGGGGCGGTAGTCGTGCTGCGGCTGCTGGGGACGCGGGTTCGCGTACGGGTCGCGGTCCTGATAGCCGCCGTGCCGGGGCTGCTGCCAGGAGAGGTCGTCCTGGGTGCGCGGCCACGCTCCGGGCTCGGGGCGCTGCTGCTGGTAGTCCGGGTAGGCCGGGCGAGCCGTCGGCATGCCGTCGTCGGAGGGCCGGCGACCGTAGGTGTCGTACGAGTCCTCGTGCTGGGGGTCGTCGCGCTGGGGCCCCTGGTAGCGATGGGACTGCTGGCCCTGGTGCGACTGGTGCATCGGGGGCGCCGGCGGAGACGGCGGTTCGCCCGCCGAGTCGTCGACGGTGATCGCGATACGGATCGGACGGCCGCACTCACGGGTGAGCGTCTCGCTGATGAGCGGCGCGAGCCGGCCCTCCAGGACGCGCTTGCCCCATTCGTTCGGGACGGCGAGCAGTGCGGTGTCGGCGACAAGTGCCAGGGGCTGGCAGCGCTCGATCCACTGTTTGTCCTTCGGCTCGATGCCCTGCTGCCCCTCCCCGAGCAGTTGCTCCAGCACGCGTGGCCACACTGCGGCAAGATCGGCAGGTACGTCAGCCACAAGGCACGCTCTCTCGCAGGTCCCACGAATGTGTGGTTCTCGGGACGGGATGGGTCGGGTCGGGTGAGGCCCGGCAGTCGGGAAGGAAAAGAACCGGAGTTCAGCCACGGTAGTCAGGCCGACCCGCACGGTTCAAGTTGTTGTCCACAGGCTGTGCACAGTGGCGGGTCGCGCGGAGCCGGTTTGACCGGATGGTGCGGCCGCGCGTACCGTGACCAGGTCGAGTTGTCGATGGCTGCTGCCGCCTGCCTCCGATGGGCAAAGATCACGATCTGTGATTGTGAAGCGGTGCACTAAGGCGTTTACGCGAGTTCCTCGTGGGCGCACGGTGACAGCCAGGCGATGTCCCGCCAATACACGATCATTTCTGGAGCCCCCGAGTGAGCAAGCGCACCTTCCAGCCGAACAACCGTCGTCGTGCCAAGACCCACGGTTTCCGCCTGCGTATGCGTACCCGTGCCGGCCGTGCGATTCTCGCGAACCGCCGTGGCAAGGGCCGCAGCAGCCTGTCCGCCTGATCGCTAACAGGTTCATGACGTGCTGCCTACCGAGAATCGGCTGAGGCGGCGCGAGGACTTCGCGACCGCGGTACGACGAGGACGCAGGGCCGGTCGCCCGCTACTCGTCGTCCATCTAAGCAGCGGTTCAACGGACCCGCACGTGACTGGGGAGAGTGCTCCCCCGCCGCGTGCGGGTTTCGTTGTCAGCAAAGCTGTGGGTGGCGCGGTCGTACGCACTGCGGTGAAGCGAAGGCTTCGCCATCTGGTCCGCGAACGGCTGGCTCAGCTGCCCCCCGGTAGCCTTGTTGTCGTACGAGCGCTGCCCGGATCGGGCGACGCCGACCATCCACAGCTGGCCCGAGACCTGGATGCCGCGTTTCAGCGGCTCCTGGGAGGGGGCGCGCGATGAAGTACCCGCTGCTGGCTCTCATCAAGCTGTATCAGTGGACGATCAGCCCACTTCTCGGGCCTGTCTGCCGCTACTACCCGTCGTGTTCCCACTATGGATATACGGCGATCGACCGGCACGGTGCGATCAAGGGAACGGCGCTGACCGCATGGCGCATTCTCCGATGCAACCCGTGGTCACCCGGCGGTGTGGATCATGTTCCGCCACGCAAACGTCCGCGCTGGCACGAACTGCTGCGCAGTTCTTTGCGCGGCGGCAAGGGCGGGGACTCCGCCGCTGATGTGCCTCCCAGGGGATCGGCCTCCGAACCCCTGAGCCCGGCCACAGAGACCTCGCCCAATGCTCAAGGAGCCTGATTAGTGGACACGATTGCCAGTCTGTTCAGCTTTATCACCTGGCCTGTCTCATGGGTCATCGTCCAGTTCCACAAGGTCTATGGCTCGCTCTTCGGTGATGACACGGGGTGGGCCTGGGGCCTGTCCATCGTGTCCCTGGTGGTCCTGATCCGGATCTGTCTGATCCCGCTTTTCGTTAAGCAGATCAAGTCGACCCGGAACATGCAGGTGCTCCAGCCGAAGATGAAGGCGATCCAGGAGCGCTACAAGAACGACAAGCAGCGTCAGTCCGAAGAGATGATGAAGCTGTACAAGGAGACGGGCACCAACCCGCTCTCCTCGTGCCTTCCCATCCTGGCGCAGTCCCCGTTCTTCTTTGCCCTTTATCACGTGCTTTCGTCCATCGCTTCGGGCAAGACGATCGGCGAAATCGACCAGCCGCTGCTCGACAGCGCACGTCAGGCGCACATCTTCGGCGCTCCGCTGGCCGCGAAGTTCATGGACACCGAGGAGAAGGTCCAGGCGCTCGGTGCCTCGCTGACCGACGTCCGTGTCGTCACCGCGATCATGATCGTGCTGATGTCGGCCTCGCAGTTCTTCACGCAGCGCCAGCTGATGACGAAGAACGTCGACCTGACGGTGAAGACCCCGTACATGCAGCAGCAGAAGATGCTGATGTACATCTTCCCGATCATCTTCGCCGTGATGGGCATCAACTTCCCCGTCGGTGTCCTCGTGTACTGGCTGACCACCAACGTCTGGACCATGGGTCAGCAGATGTACGTGATCAACCAGAACCCGACGCCGGGCAGCAAGGCGCAGGAGCAGTACCTGGGGCGTCTGCTGAAGAGCGTCACCGCTCATGGAGAGGTACGCGGACGGACTCGGCGCAACACCGTCAAGCGGGTCGTGGCCAAGGGCACGGACCGTAACGACATCGAGCGCAAGTTCATCACCGGTCTGGCCAAGATGGGCCTCGCGGCTCAGGAGGACGGCACCGTCGCGAAGAGCGACGCGGCGATCGCCGAGGCGGAGGGTGCGCCCGCGCCGAAGCGTCAGCAGCCCAAGCGCCAGACCAAGGCGAAGCGTCACACGGGTGCCGCCCAGCCCGGCGGGGCCAAGGAATCCGGTTCCACCGAGCCGGAAGCCAAGACCTCGCTGGAGAAGCGGGATGCCTCGCAGGACGTAGCGCAGGACGACCAGCCGAAGCCGGCGGACAAGCCCGCTTCCGGTTCCTCACGCCAAGCCAAGTCCGGACAGCGCAAGGGCCCGCAGCGGCCCAAGCACCCGTCCAAGAAGTAAGAAGGAGTCCATCCGTGACGGAAGGCACCGTGACCGCGGCCGCTGAGGGCAGCGACACTCTGACCCGCCTTGAGCAGGAGGGTGAGATCGCGGCTGATTACCTTGAGGGCCTGCTCGACATCGCCGACCTCGACGGCGACATCGACATGGATGTCGAGGCGGACCGGGCGGCGGTCTCGATCATCAGCGAGTCGGCACGTGATCTGCAGAAGCTGGTGGGGCGCGACGGTGAGGTGCTGGAGGCGCTGCAGGAGCTGACGCGTCTTGCCGTCCACCGGGAGACCGGCGACCGCAGCCGTCTGATGCTGGACATCGGCGGCTTCCGGGCCAAGAAGCGCGAGGTTCTTGCCGAGCTCGGTGCGAAGGCGGCGAACGAGGTCAAGACCTCCGGTGAGCCGGTGAAGCTTGACCCCATGACGCCGTTCGAGCGCAAGGTCGTGCACGACGCGGTAGCGGCAGCGGGTCTGCGCAGCGAGTCCGAGGGCGAGGAGCCGCAGCGCTTCGTCGTCGTTCTGCCGGCCTGACCGGACCCTTGTACTGTCGGCCCCGTCTGTTCGCAGGCGGGGCCGATCTTTGTCAGCCTGATAGTCAGCCACCCACAGTGCGCTAGTGCGGTACGGAAGGACGGTCCCCGTGACGGAGGCAGCAGAGCTCCCCCAGGCGCCTGAGGAGGCGCAGGCGGTATTCGGTGAGCTCTTCCCAGAGGCTGTCCGGTACGCGGAACTGCTTGCGGACGCGGGGGTCAAGCGAGGGCTGATCGGCCCCCGCGAGGTACCGCGGCTGTGGGAGCGGCACCTGCTGAACTGCGCGGTGCTCTCCGAGGCGGTTCCGGAGGGTGTCACCGTGTGCGACGTGGGGTCCGGGGCCGGTCTGCCCGGTATCCCGCTGGCGCTGGTGCGGCCGGATCTGAAGATCACCTTGCTGGAGCCGTTGCTGCGCCGGACCAATTTCCTCCAGGAGGTCGTCGAGCTGCTGGGGCTTGATCATGTGACGGTCGTGCGCGGCAGGGCCGAGGAGGTTCTCGGGTCCTTGCCGCCGGTGCACGTGGTGACGGCTCGCGCCGTGGCTCCGCTCGACCGCCTCGCGGGATGGGGCGTTCCGTTGCTGCGCCCGTACGGGGAAATGCTGGCGCTCAAGGGCGACACCGCCGAGGAGGAGATCAACGGGGCTCGCGCGGCGCTCAGCAAGCTCGGTGTGGTGGAGACCGAAGTGCTGCACGTCGGCGAGGGCGTGGTCGATCCGACGACCACGGTGGTGCGCGTGGTGGTCGGAGAGAGCCCCGGCGGTGTGAGGTTCGCCGCAAAGAGGGCCAAGGCGGCGAGGGTCGGTCGCACCCGTCGGCGCCGCTGAACCGCAGCGCCGACGTAGCGCCGACTGCCTGTTTCACGGCGTTGCGCCGTGCTCATACCTTCTGTCAGTGATGCTCCATACAAGCAGCCATACGTACCTGGTACGGAGTGTCGTAGGGAGCTAGTGGCGCTTCGCGGGCATCGTGTTTCACGTGAAACGTCGCTCTCTGCTGCAGGGAATCATCGGCCGCGGTCGTGCGGCTGCCACGCCGCGCGACCGCAAGCTCGTACGGGTTGCCGAGTTGTCCACAGAAGTGGATTCATCCACAGAAGAGCGGGCCTCGCTGGTTCACGACCCCGAAAGCATGGCAGGCTCTGTGCATTGCGAGCCTGAAGTCGAGGAGAGTGAATCCTTGCGGTCCGACGCCAACATCGCGGGACCGATGACCGATCCGGTCCCCGGTCCCCGAACCGAGTCTGCGGGGGACGGTGTTTCACGTGAAACACCGTCTCCGATGGACGACACACCCATCGGTCGTGCGGCCCAGCTGGCGGTCGAGGCCCTCGGCCGCGCCGGCGAGGGGCTGCCCCGCCCTGACCAGACGCGCGTCATGGTGGTGGCCAATCAGAAGGGCGGGGTGGGCAAGACGACCTCCACGGTCAACCTTGCAGCCTCCCTGGCGCTTCACGGTGCTCGCGTCCTGGTGGTCGACCTCGACCCGCAGGGGAACGCCTCCACGGCTCTGGGGATCGACCACCACGCCGAAGTCCCCTCCATCTATGACGTCCTCGTCGACAGCAGGCCGCTCTCCGAAGTGGTCCAGCCCGTCCCGGACATCGAAGGTCTCTTCTGTGCTCCCGCCACCATCGATCTCGCCGGTGCGGAGATCGAGCTGGTGTCACTGGTGGCACGGGAGAGCCGGTTGCAACGGGCGATTCAGGCGTACGAGCAGCCGCTCGACTACATCCTCATCGACTGCCCGCCCTCTCTCGGCCTGCTGACGGTCAACGCACTCGTTGCCGGAGCCGAGGTACTGATCCCCATCCAGTGCGAGTACTACGCGCTGGAGGGCCTGGGGCAGCTGCTGAGGAATGTTGACCTGGTGCGAGGGCATCTCAACCCGGATCTGCATGTGTCGACGATCCTGCTCACCATGTACGACGGCAGGACCCGGCTCGCTTCCCAGGTAGCGGAGGAGGTGCGCAGCCACTTCGGCAAGGAGGTGCTGCGGACGAGCATCCCGCGGTCGGTGCGCATTTCCGAGGCGCCGAGCTACGGGCAGACGGTGCTGACGTACGACCCCGGGTCCAGCGGTTCGTTGTCGTACCTCGAGGCCGCCCGTGAGATCGCCTTGAGGGGCGTCGGGGTGCACTACGAGGCCCAGCATGCCCAGACGGGCAGTCAGAACAGCCAGCAAAGCGTTTCGGAGGGCATCCAGTGAGTGAGCGTCGTAGAGGGCTGGGACGTGGGCTCGGTGCGCTGATCCCCGCTGCTCCGCAGGAGCGGCAGGTAGGGTCCCCCGCGTCCGGGCCGGGTGCCGTTCCGGTACTGACAGCGGAGCGCGGTGTGGCTGCGGCGAAGGTGACCACGTTGCCTGCTGCTCCGGTGGTGCCGGAGCCCAGCGCCCCTGACACGGACGCGGCTGCTGAGACGAGGGATGCGGCTGGAGCGTACTTCGCCGAGGTTCTTCTGGGATCGATCACGCCCAACCCCCGGCAGCCGCGTGAGGTGTTCGACGAGGATGCTCTCGCTGAGCTGGTCACCTCGATCAAGGAGGTGGGTCTCCTCCAGCCGGTCGTCGTACGCAAGGTGGCGGAGGACCGCTACGAGCTCATCATGGGTGAGCGGCGATGGAGGGCCTGCCGTGAGGCCGGTCTGGAGCGCATCCCGGCCATTGTGCGGGCGACCGACGACGAGAAGCTGCTTCTCGACGCTCTCCTGGAGAACCTTCACCGTGCCCAGCTGAACCCCCTGGAAGAGGCGGCGGCGTACGACCAGCTCCTGAGGGACTTCAAGTGCACGCACGACCAGTTGGCCGACCGGATCGGCCGGTCTCGTCCGCAGGTCTCCAACACGCTGCGTCTCCTGCGGCTGTCGCCGCCGGTGCAGCGCAGGGTCGCGGCGGGTGTGCTGTCGGCCGGCCACGCGCGGGCGCTGCTGTCGGTGGACGACTCGGAGGAGCAGGACCGGCTCGCCCACCGCATCGTCGCCGAAGGGCTGTCGGTGCGGGCGGTGGAGGAGATCGTGACGCTTTTGGGGTCCACCCCTACGAGCTCCGCCAAGCCGAAGGGTCCGCGTGCGGGGGGTCGGCTGTCCCCGGCTCTGAGTGATCTGGCCACCCGGCTTTCGGACCGCTTCGAGACCCGAGTGAAGGTCGACCTCGGTCAGAAGAAGGGCAAGATCGTCGTCGAGTTCGCCTCGATGGAGGATCTGGACCGCATTCTCGGCAGCCTTGCTCCGGGTGAGGGCCGGGTGCTGGACCGAGGACTTTCCGAAGAGCCCTCCGAGGGCGACGAGGACTGATCTCCCACAGCCGACTGAGGGCGGGCTGGGGTCCAGGCAATTGCCGGACCACAGCTCGCCCTTTGCTCTCTCCCGGTTTCCGTGGCACGTCTGGGTGGATACGATGCGTTCTGGTATGGCGCACCCACCTTGATGCCACCTCGGAGGAGGTCGGGGGTATGCGAACAGTGAGCCGCAGCCGACTGGTGACAGTCGGCTTGGGCTTGGGAGCCGTCGGAGGGTTCGTCGGCAGCTTGTTTCGTGAACGGAGTGCGCTGACAGCCGCACGCGATGCGGCGGGCGAAGGAAGTGAGGAATCGCCTTCATGGGGCGTCGGCTCGTACCGCTCACCTTGGACAACCTTCCGGATCTCCCCAGACGCTGCCGCTCGTGTGTCTTCTGGGAGCTTGACCCGGTCAGCGGGGAAGCTGCGGTAAAGGCGGGCAGACCCGAACTGGAAAAGGAAGCCTGGATCTCCGCGGTCCTGCTGGAGTGGGGCTCCTGCGGCCGAGTCGTCTACGTGGACGATGTGCCGGTCGGCTTCGTTCTCTACGCACCGCCTGCCTATGTGCCCCGCGCGACGGCGTTTCCCACGAGCCCTGTGTCTCCTGACGCCGTGCAACTGATCACCGCTTTGATCCTGCCCGGTTATCAGGGGCAAGGGCTGGGGCGGGTGTTGGTGCAGACGGTCGCGAAGGATTTGCTGCGGCGCGGGTTCAAGGCGATCGAGGCGTTCGGAGACGCACGGTGGAAGGAGCCGGCCTGCGTACTGCCGGCGGATCACCTGCTGGCGGTCGGCTTCAAGACCGTACGGCCGCATCCCAAGTACCCACGTCTGCGACTGGAACTGCGGACGATGCTGTCCTGGAAGGAAGACGTGGAGTTGGCCTTGGACAAGTTGTTGGGCGCTGTTCAGAAGGAGCCGGCGCTGCGGCCTCTCTGAGCAGACGGCGCACACACAGAAACGGGCCCACCCCTGAGGGGTGGGCCCGTTTCACGTGAAACAGAGTGCGCTGCCTACTACTCGCCGATGAAGGCTTCGAGGTCGCGGAGGATCGCGGCCTTCGGCTTCGCGCCGACGATGGTCTTGGCCACCTCGCCGCCCTGGTAGACGTTGAGCGTCGGAATGGACATCACGCCGTACTTGGCGGCGGTGGCCGGGTTCTCGTCGATGTTGAGCTTGACGATCTCGATCTGGTCCCCGTGCTCAGCCGCGATGGCCTCCAGCGAGGGGGCGATCTGGCGGCACGGACCGCACCAAGCGGCCCAGAAGTCGACCAGTACGGGCTTCTTGCTGTTGAGGACTACCTCGTCGAAGGTGTCGTCGGTCACGTTCTTCAGGTCGCCGGCCACGGCGGCCTCCTTAACTTCGCGGGGTGTGAGGTGGGGGTGACGTGGGTCAGACCGCGGGGGTCTTCTCCGGTTCGGCGAGCTTCTCGTCGCTGAGCGCGGCAAGGAAGCGTTCGGCATCGAGAGCGGCGGAGCATCCGGTACCGGCGGCGGTGATGGCCTGCCGGTAGGTGTGGTCGACCACGTCTCCGGCGCCGAATACGCCCGACAGGTTGGTGCGCGTCGAGGGGGCCTCAACCTGGAGGTAGCCCTCGTCGTCCAGGTCGAGCTGGCCCTTGAAGAGCTCCGTGCGCGGGTCGTGGCCGACTGCGATGAACAGGCCGGTCACCGCGAGCTCGGAGGTCGCGCCCGTCTTGGTGTTGCGCAGCGTCAGGCCGGACAGCTTCTGCTCGCCATGGACCGCGGCGACCTCGCTGTCCCACGCGAACTTGATCTTCGGGTCGGCGAAGGCGCGCTCCTGCATGGCCTTGGAGGCGCGGAGCGAGTCACGACGGTGGACGATCGTGACCGACTTGGCGAAGCGGGAAAGGAAGGTCGCTTCCTCCATGGCCGTGTCGCCGCCACCCACCACAGCGATGTCCTGGTCCTTGAAGAAGAACCCGTCGCAGGTCGCGCACCAGGAGACGCCGCGTCCGGAGAGGGCGTCCTCGTTGGGCAGGCCGAGCTTGCGGTGCTGGGAACCGGTGGTGACGATGACGGCCTTGGCCCGGTGGACCGTACCCACCGTGTCGGTGACGGTCTTGATGTCGCCGGTCAGGTCGACGGCGACCACGTCGTCGGGGATCAGCTCCGCGCCGAAGCGCTCGGCCTGGGCGCGCATGTTGTCCATGAGCTCGGGGCCCATGATGCCGTCCTGGAATCCCGGGAAGTTCTCCACGTCGGTGGTGTTCATCAGAGCACCACCGGCGGTGACGGCGCCCTCGAACACCAGCGGCTTCAGCGACGCACGAGCCGTGTACAGGGCGGCGGTATAACCGGCCGGCCCGGAACCGATGATGATCACATTACGGACGTCGCTCACTGGTGTCTTCCTCGTCTCTGCAGACTGCCTACTGCCTACTGGGGCCGGTTCAACGACTCTCACCCCACCCAACGGATCCTACGGGCCATGCATTCCCGACGTGCCGCGGCAGTGGGCGCAGGGCTCAGGAGCGGGTGTAGGAGTGAGTGAGGAGCAACTTTCCGCTTGCCGCGGGGGTGTCGTCCACACAGGCCGCGTCGACGACGTACGCCTGCACGCGCGAGGCGTCCGTCGTGTGGGGCAGCACGACGAGGTAGGCGTCGGTTCCCTGGTAAGTGCCCTGCTCCACGGCCAGCGGTGGTGTGCTGCGGCCGGTGCCCTGCTGTACGCAAGAGGGCACGGGCACGGCGGGCGTGCGCAGAGGGTTCGTGGGCGAGGAGGGGTCCGCAGACGACACCTCGGGGGTCAACTGCGAGTCGGCGGTCGGCTCCCTCTTCTCGCCGCCCGGAAGCTCGGATGCCGTCGCTTTGCTGAGAAGCGCGTCGACGCGACCCTCCAGTGTGCCTTCCGAGAAGGTGTGGGCACCGTCCTCGGCTGCGCTGGAGCTGCTGTCCGCCATCTTGGAGGCCGAGTCCGAGTTCTGGGAGGGCTGAACCGCTTGCAGCAGGAAGACGCTCACACCGACAACTGCTGCACCGAAGGCCGCACCGAGCACTGCCGTGCGACGCCGACGGCGGGCGGAGCGGCGGCTGGGGCCGGTCGCGCCCCGGGGATGCCCGGCGGGGCGGTCCCCCGGCCCGGTCTTCGATGTGGCCGACTCCTCGGCAGCGGGCTCCGTTTCACGTGAAACAGAGGCCGCTTCAGCGGGCGCGGTGGAGTTGAGGAGTGCTTCGGCGGCGAGCGCGGCGTCGATACGTCCGGCGACGTCGTCGGGCATCCGTGGGGGACCGGGCAGGGTCCCGAGAAGGCTGCGGATCTCTTCCAGCGAGCTCTGGACCTCGTCGCAGAGCGCGCAGCCGTCGATGTGATGACGGACGTCCGCCGTGCGGGAGGCGGAGAGGAGTCCCTCAGTGAGATCTGAGATCTCCGAGACGTCCGGATGCTGATCCATGTCGGCCGTGGAAGTCACGAGCGCCCACCTCCTCCCTTCGCAGCAGCAGGATCATTTGCCCCTGCATCTCTAGGTCCCGACGCCGGTGGGACGGATGCCCCCTGCGAGCGGTTCCTTCCCCTCGTGCGGTCGCCGCTATCCCCGGCATCACCGCGCAGATGAGTGAGCATGGGGACCAATCTCGCGCGGCCCCGGGCACAGCGGCTTTTCACGGTGCCGGTCGGGACATCGAGTATGCGGGCGGCCTCGGCGACCGGGTAGCCCTGCATATCGACGAGGACGAGCGCGGCGCGTTGCTCAGCCGGCAGCTTGGCCAGCGCGGCCAGGAGCTCACGGTGCAGATCCTGGCGTACGGCGGGTGCCTCGGCGGACTCATGCGGTTCCAGGAGCTGGTCGAGCCGCTCGGCATCGTCGACCGGGGCTGTCTTTCGCGAGGCGGCTTTGCGTGCACGGTCGAGGCAGGCGTTGACGGTGATGCGGTGCAGCCACGTGGTGACGGCGGAGTGGCCCCGGAAGGTGTGGGCGGCGCGAAAGGCGGAGATCAGGGCGTCCTGCACCGCGTCAGCTGCCTCCTCGCGGTCGCCGAGCGTGCGCAGTGCCACGGCCCAGAGCCGGTCACGGTGCCGCCGTACGAGCTCGCCGAAGGCATCCGGATCGCCTGCGACGTGCTGGGCCAGGAGGTCCTGGTCGTTCGTGTCGGCGAATCTGGCGTTGTCCAACGGTGAGCCCCCTCCCCTGGTGCCGTCAGCTGGTGATCTTGATGTCCGAGACCTTGCCGCGGAATCTTCCGTCGTCGCTCAACGGCAGATTGGTCAGCCAGACCAGAACGTACCGTGCCTTCACCGGTTCGTCGGGCTTGAGGGAGACCTTCGTACCTGATCCGTCGGCGACCTTGGTGAAATCACCCGGGAGCGCCGGCACGGACGAGCTCTCTGTCGTCCGGAGTTCGACCGACGTGGTGCCTCCGAGGAAGGAGACGTCCACGGTGCCGACCTGCTGGACCTTGCCCAGGTCGAGAACGACCCCGACGCCTTCCTTGAGCCTGCCGAAGTCGGCGGTGTAGTAGCCGTCCGTGTGCCAGAAGGTGCTGGGATCGCTGTCGTGCACGTTCCTTATGGCGGCGGGCTTCTCCGACCCGTCCACGCCGAGCGGGTCGTAGTCCCTGGCCCCGGCGATGGAGAGGGGCTTGCCGCCTTCGATCACCTTGTTCTTCTCGTCGTCTTCCGGCGTCGTCTGCGTCGTGCCCGGGTCCACGGGGTCCTTGCCCCGGTCGAGGACGGTCTCGGCCAGCTGCCAGCTGCCCAGGCCGAGCGCAGCGATCAGCAGAGCGGACACGGCCCATTTCAGGGCCCTGCCGGTGCGGCTCTGCAGCGGGGGAGGCGGCGCCATGACGGGCTGCGTCGTACGGGTCGGACGGGATGACGGGCGTCCGTAGGTGCCCTGTTGGTACGTCGTGCGCTGGTACTCGGGCGGTGCGGTGAACGTCGGCTCCGGCGGCAGGATGCGCGGCATGGCCGCGACGGCCTTGGCCAGCTCGTCCGGAGTGGTGCAGGGCTGCTCCTGCCGGGAGGCGGTCGCGCCGTCGTTGGCGAGCGCCCGCATGGCGATTTCCGAGAGCCCGCGGTGGACACCGGCCCGCACCTGGTCGGGAGCGATCAGCCCGACGCCCTTGGGGAGCCCCGAGAGCCCGTAGGCATCGTTCTCATAGGGCCAGCGATGGGTCAGTGCGGCATAGAGCAGCGCCCCGATGGCTTCGGTGTCCGTGCGCAGCGGGCGCTCCGCGGTGATGCCGCGCAGGGCGGCGTTCACGGCGAGGCCGCGAATGCGGTACTGCCCGGTCGAACTGCGCAGCACGGCTCCGGGAGTGAGCCTCAGATGGGCGAGACCCTCACGGTGAGCGGCTGCCATCGCCTGGGAGATCTGGCTGACGAGCTGGTAGGCGTCGTGGGCCTCCAGCGGTCCCGAGGCCAGCAGAGCGGTGAGCTCGGTGGCGTCCGGAAGCCATTCATGGACGACATAGACGAGGTCGTCCTCCTCGACGGCGTCCAGGACCTGCACGAAGCGCGGGTCACCGAGCAGAGCGGAGGACCGGGCGGCGGCCAGCACGGAGCGGGCACGCGGGTGGTCGGCGGGGAGGAGATGCACTCCCACCGCACGGCGCAGCTTCTCGTCCACAGCGCGCCAGCTGCTGAATCCGTCCAGACGGGTGACGCACTCTTCGAGGCGATAGCGTCCGGCGAGTTTGTGGCCACTGTGCAAATCGGGTGCCGGAGGAATGCCATGTGAGCCCTCTCGCCCACCATCCGCGTCCTCGGGGCTCGCGCCTGCTGTGTCCTGGGGTTCCGCGGTCCCGTCGGTCGTGGCCTCGTCCGCCTTGGCGGTCAGCGGCTCGTCGCCGCTGTTGTCGGCCACGTCGACGGCAGCCGTGCTACGTTCCGCCACCGTCGTTCCTGCCTCCCCATCCGTTGAGCGATGCCAGCCGGCTCTGCACAGTCACGCCAATTGTGCCCACACTCCGGCGCTATGCACGACACGCGGTGTCGGGCGATGGTTGTGCGGTCCGGTTCCCCGTTACCGTCCGAGCCGCCCCCGGACCATGCCGACCATGCCGTTGAGCTCTTCGATGCGCATCTTCTTCGCTGCCAGGAAGAAGACTCCCAGCAGCACGACACCACCGCAGACCAGGGCGGCGAGCGAACCGAGGACGCCCTCGCCGAGGGCCGTCAGGAGGGCGTATCCGACGCCGCCGCCGACGACGGCGGCAGGCACCGCCGCCAGGCAGAGACGGGCGTAGGTGCGCACGATGTGGGCGCCGTCCAGGTCGCCGCCCAGCCGGTTGCGCAGGCGGCGCCAGGCGATACCGACGCCGACCGCGTAGGCCAGCCCGTACGAGGCGGCCATGCCGACGACTGCCCACTGGGCCGGAAGGACCACGTAACAGAGGGCGGAGGCCGCAGCGTTGACGGCGGCGACGATGACGGTGTTGTAGAAGGGGGTGCGGGTGTCCTCGTACGCGTAGAAACCGCGCAGCACGACGTACTGCACGGAGTACGGGATGAGGCCGAGGCCGAACGCCATCAGGATGAAGCCCATGGACCGGGCGGCTTCGGTGCCGCTGGACGCGTACAGCAGGGTGCACATGGGGAGGCCGAGCGCCAGGAAGGTGAAGGCGACCGGCACGATGGCCACGGCCGAGTTGCGCAGGCCCTGCGAGATGTCGTCGCGGACCGCACCGGGGTCGTTGTCATGAGCGGCCCGGGAGATACGGGGGAGGAGCGCGGCCATGACCGAGACGGTGATGATGGCCTGCGGCATGCCCCAGATCAGCTGGGCGTTCGAGTAGGCGAGGAAACCGGCGCCGTCCTTGCCGGACGCGTGGCCCGCCGAGGTGGCCAGCTGTGTGACGACCAGTACGCCGGCCTGGTTGGCCAGGACGAACAGGACGGTCCACTTGGCCAGCTTGATCGTCTTTCCGAGCCCGTGTCCCCTCCAGTCGAAGCGCGGGCGGAAACGGAAGCCCGCCTCGCGCAGGTACGGGATCATGGCGAGGGCCTGGACGACCAGTCCGAGCAGTGTGCCGACGCCCAGGAGCTGGATGCCCTCGTCGGGAATCGTGGCCACGCCCATTTTTGACTCGGCCGAGGTGCCGTAGACCCAGATGAACAGACCGAACGTGAAGATCATGACGATGTTGTTGAGGACCGGGGTCCACATCATCGCGCCGAACTTTCCGCGGGCGTTCAGAATCTGGCCCATCACGACATGGATGCCCATGAAGAAGATGGTCGGCAGGCAGTACCTGGCGAAGGTGACAGCCACGCTGTTGGCTTCGGCGTTCGTCGCGATCGTCCGCGACATCATGCCGATCAGCCAGGGGGCGGCGAACACCGCTAGCGCGACGATCACGCCGAGGGCGACCATCACGAGGGTCAGCAGGCGATTCGCGAACGCCTCGCCGCCGTCCTCGTCCTCCTTCATGGACCGGACGAGCTGGGGGACGAACACCGAGTTCAGTCCGCCGCCCACGGTGAGGATGTAGATCATGGTGGGCAGGGTGTACGCGATGGTGAAGGCGTCACCGAGCGTCGCCGCGCCCAGCGCGGCGGTGATCACCAGGCTGCGTACGAAGCCGGTGAGCCGTGACACCAGGGTGCCGGCCGCCATGAGCGCACTGGACTTCAGCAGGCCGGAGGCGCGGCCGCCGGACTTGGGCGGTACGGGAGCCGGCGCCGGTTCGGGCGAAGGCGGACCCGGGGGCTTTCCCGAACCCTCCTGGTCCCGGAAGAGGTGGGCGAAGGCATCCGGCTCCTCGCGGTCGTCGGACGCGCGGGTGACCAGGTCGTCCACTCCGACGAACTGGGTGGTCGCCGCGTTGTCGCCGTACGGGAGGTGCCGGGAGGGGCCCGAGGGCTCCGGGGCCGGCGTCTGGGCCCACAGCCGCGGATCGGGCGCGTACGGGGCCGCAGGCGGCTGCTGGTAGAGGGGCTGCGGCTCCTGGAACGTGCCCGGAGGCGGCGGCGGGTGCGAGGCGCGGTCGTAGAGCGCTTCGGTCACCGGGTCCTGGGCCGCGAGATCCTGGGCCTGGTAGGGATCATGGTCGTAGGCCTGCTGAAGATACGGATCGGGGGGCGTCGGGCTCTCGTAGCCGTCCTGAGGGACCGCAGGCCCACCGGGGGACCCACCTCCGCCCGCGCCCTGGCCGCGGTCACCGTCGTACGGCGCGTTCATCGAAACCCCACCTCATCGTCCCCGGCCGACCGGCCACGACAGACATCGCTCAACGGTCCACTTTCTCACCCGTTCCTGACGGGTCCCCGCTTTCCGGACCAGTGTCCGGCGTCGGGTCACTCGGCTGCTCGGGTTCGCCGCCGTTGTCCTCCGTTGTGTCGCTTGCGATGGTGCGCTTGCGGTGTGTGTACATCCTGATGCCTGCCAGGACCAGCAGCAGCAGTCCGCCGGCGATGACGAGCAGCACGGTCGGCGTGACTTCCGAGACCTTCACCGTGAAGGTCATTTCCTCGCCGTACGGTGTGCCGTCCTCGGTGAAGAGCCTTGCCGTGACCTGCACTTGCCCGTTGACATTGGCGGCGGCGTCGAACTTCACGGACTGGCTGTGGCCGCCCGCGATCTTGACGGGCTGCTCCGCCACGGCGCCGTCGTCGTTGAGCTTCAGCCGGGTCGCGTTCTCCGACGTCAGCCGGAGGACCAGGTTGTCGACGCCCTGCACCAGCTTGTTCTGGACCGTGACGGGAATCGTCGCGCTCCGGCCGGACAGTGTGACATCCGACTTCGCGATGAGCTGCACCTCGCTGGTGAGACTACGCAGATACATGCGTACCGCGTCACGGTACCGCTGCGCCTCCAGCGGCCTGCCGCGCCATGAGGTCGACATGGAGCGATTGATCGCGTTGCCGAAGGGGGTCACCACCCGGTCGGGCTGGGTGAGGATGACCTGGAAGCTGTTGAGCGAGTCCTTGGTGGTCCTGATGTCCTGGAACGCCTGGGTGGGGAGTTCCTGGCTGCGCAGTTTCTTCGGGTACTGGGAGGAGCGGGGCACCCTGGCCGTCGCCTGCGCGTCGGGCTTCTCCTCGGCCGCGGCCGCCAGATCGAGAGGCTGTGTCCACCGCTCGTCGGTGAGCGTGTGCAGGGCGTCGGCCATGGACTGGGCCTGGGAGGCACTGGGGGTCCGCTGAGGGGCGACGACGATGCTGCGCTGCTTCTTGGGGTCCTGCTCAGTGAGTGCCAGCGTCTGCGCCAGGAACTTCTGGACGGCGAGCGTGGAGTCCCCGGCTTGCGACATGTCGCCCTTGAACGCCGTGGAGAGCCGGTAGTCCGCCACGACGGCGGTGGTGCCGCCGCCGATCGGCCGGGCCGCGGTCGGTGTGTAGGGGAGGCTGTTGGTCTCCGCGAGGCTGTCGCTGCGGGCGATCACGTTGTGTGCGCCGGCCGAGGTGGCGACGTCGACGATCGAGGGATCGACCGCGCCGTCCACGGGCCAGGCGAAGTCGGTGGACGGCTTCACATGGAGGACGGTCTCCACCGTCGCAGTCGCCACTTCGGTGGCGGTCTGCAGATGGCTGAGGGTGCCCGAGACGCTTTTGCCACGGTGTGCGATCGATGCCAGGTCGGGGTCGGCGAACGGCAGCGCGATCACTTTGCCGTCCTCCACCACCGTCTCGAGTGCCGTCAGCCACTCCTTGGCGACGTCCTGGTTCTTTCCCGCGACCGTGGTGTCCCCGACCTTGACCCGGTAGTTCTTCGTCATCGCGTCGACCGTGGCGAGCAGATCCGGGTCGATGACCCAGGTCACCGGGAGGCGGCTGCCCAGCGAGACCATCTGTTCGAGCCTGCCACCCGGGGCGAGCTCGGCCGCGAGATCGTCGTTGGCGAAGACCGGGGTCTGCTGTTCGTCCGAGCCCGTCTCGGCGCTGACGTGGGCCGAGGAGATGAGCGGCCAGAGGTAGGTCAGCTTCGTCTTGGCGGCGCTTTCCTTGGGCTGCCAGGGAAGGAAGGTGCGCTGGATGCCCAGCACGTGGTCGTAGCGCGCGCGGGCGGTCTGACCTGAGAGCGAGACGCCGAGCTGGTAGACCCCCGCGTCGTCGAGCGGCAGCTTTCCGACGGGCACGGAGAGTTCGAAGTCCTGGCTGAGCCCGGACCGCAGGTTCGCGGTCTTCACCGTGTACTTGCCGCCGAGCGGAGCCGGATCGACTCCCGGTACGTACCCCGTGCGCTTGGCGGCATCGTCGATCGCGGTCCTGCCGGACAGCGTGGGTCCCACCCGCAGGTCAATCTTCGCGCCGGTGATCGTCTCTCTGCCGGTGTTCGTCAGCGTGCCGGAGATGGTGAGGGTGTCCCCTTTCACCGGCGCGCTGGGAGTCAGTGTGTCGAGCGACACTGCGACGGTGCTGCTGGCGGGGGCCTTTGCCGGCCCCGCCGCCTGCGCCGCGGGTGCCGTGAGACCGCCGAGGAGGCCGGCCAGCAGCGGTGCCCCGACGAGCAAGGAGGCCGTGCGCCGCAACCACCGGCGGGCAGGAGCGGGACTCATCCCCTGAAAGTCTGCCGCCTCGGCCACGCGCCTACCCGTCCCTCGTCGTTGTCAACTGCTGTCGATCGTTGTCCGTCCCTGCGTCCCCGCATGGTAACGATGTGCGCCGGAGCTAAGTGCTGGGGACTGCGCCACATGATCGGGAGAGTCTCGCAGGGTCACAAGAAACGATGACGCTCGGGCCGGTCGGTGCACGTACCCTTTTCTGTTGTGCCGAACGCCAACGAAGACAACGCCAGTGCACTGAGCCAGGTGCAGCACCGCGCAGTCAGTGAATTGCTGCGAGTGTCCCCGGTCGCCGACGACCTCGCCCGCCGATTCGAGGAGGCTGGGTTCAGCCTCGCCCTGGTCGGTGGTTCGGTCCGCGACGCCCTGCTCGGCAGGCTCGGAAACGACCTGGACTTCACGACCGACGCCCGCCCCGAGGACGTACTCAAGATCGTCCGGCCGTGGGCGGACTCGGTGTGGGAGGTCGGGATCGCCTTCGGCACGGTCGGGTCCCAGAAGGACGGATACCAGGTCGAGGTCACGACCTACCGGTCGGAGGCGTACGACAGGGCCTCGCGCAAGCCCGAGGTCTCCTACGGCGACTCCATCGAGGAAGACCTCGTGCGCCGGGACTTCACGGTCAACGCGATGGCCGTCGCGCTGCCGCGGAAGGAGTTCATCGACCCGCACGACGGCTTGAAGGACCTCGCGGAGCGCGTCCTGCGCACCCCTGGCACTCCGGAGGAGTCCTTCTCCGACGACCCGCTGCGCATGCTGCGTGCGGCGCGGTTCGCCGCGCAGCTGGACTTCGAGGTCGCTCCCGATGTGGTCGCAGCGATGACGGACATGGCCGGCCGTATCGAGATCGTCTCTGCCGAGCGGGTCCGCGAAGAGCTCAACAAGCTCCTTCTCTCCGCGCACCCGCGCAAGGGACTGGGGTTGCTGGTCGATACGGGCCTGGCGGCCCATGTGATGCCGGAGCTTCCCGCGCTGCGTCTGGAAAGTGACGAGCATCACCGCCACAAGGACGTCTATGAGCATTCACTCACCGTCCTTGAGCAGGCCATCGACCTGGAAGAGGACGGGCCCGACCTCGTACTGAGGCTTGCCGCTCTCCTGCACGACATCGGCAAGCCGAGGACGCGCCGTTTCGAGAAGGACGGTCGTGTCTCGTTCCACCACCACGAGGTGGTCGGCGCGAAGATGGCCAAGAAGCGGATGACCGACCTCAAGTACTCCAACGACATGGTCAAGGACGTCTCGAAGCTCGTTGAGCTGCATCTGCGCTTCCACGGTTACGGCGACGGGGAGTGGACCGACTCCGCGGTTCGCAGGTACGTGCGCGACGCCGGTCCCCTCTTGGAGCGTCTGCACAAGCTGACGCGTTCGGACTGCACGACGCGGAACAAGCGCAAGGCGAACGCTCTCTCGCGGACGTATGACGGCCTTGAGGAACGCATTGCCCAGTTGCAGGAGCAGGAGGAGCTGGATTCGATCCGGCCCGACCTGGACGGCAACGAGATCATGGAGATCCTGGGCGTCGGCCCGGGGCCGGTGATCGGAAAGGCGTACACGTTCCTGCTGGAGCTGCGTCTGGAGAACGGTCCGATGGAGCGCGGTGCGGCCATCGCCGCACTCAAGGAGTGGTGGGCAACGCAGAGCTGAAACCGGTTGCCGGTCATGTTTCACGTGAAACATGACCGGCACTGGGTGCATCGAAGGGCGCTGTTTCACGTGAAACAGCGCCCTTCGGCGTTACGGCGTTCCGCGCAGCACTCCCCCGGTGCGCCCCCATCGGAAGGCCGCTACGGAGACGGCCGCGTAGAGGGCGGCCACTCCCGTCACCACGGCGACCGAACGTCCGTCAGCGGGCAGCAGCAGAGCGGCCAACGCCGCAGCGACGACGAAGGCGACGTTGAACAGCACGTCGTAGAGGGAGAAGATCCTGCCGCGGAAGGAATCGTCCACCGACGTCTGCACCACCGTATCCGTGGCGATCTTCGCGCCCTGCGTGACAAGCCCGAGTACGAACGCCGCGATCAACATCGGCTCAAGTACGAAGGACAGCCCCAGCGCCGGTTCCAGGACGGCGGCGGCGCCCGCACACAACGCCATCCAGCCGAACCGGCCCAGCCGCCCCACCGCCCAGGGGGTCATCACCGCAGCCACGAAGAACCCCGTCGCGGAGGCCCCCAGGGCCAGCCCCAACAGGGCCAGCCCATCCGACTCGGTGTCGGACCACGCGTACCGGCACAGCATCAGCACCATCACGGTCAGCGCTCCGTAGCAGAAGCGCATCACCGTCACAGCGGCGAGAGCGCGGGCCGCTTCCCTCCGTTCGGCCAGATGGCGCAGGCCGGCTGCCAGCCCACGGGCGGTGGTGGCCAGCGCCTCGTGCAGCCGTAGGTGGTTCACGTCGGCGTCCGGGCCGAGAAGTCTTCGCGGCAGGCTCAGTGAAGCCACCGCCGATACGAGGTAGAGCGTCGCACCCAGCAGGACCACCGCGGCGTCGGACCCGTCGGCCAGCAGGCGTACGGCGAAGGCGAGGCCGCCACCCGCGGTCGCAGCCAGCGTGCCGGCTGTCGGTGAGAGGGAGTTGGCGACGACGAGCCGGTCGGCGTCCACCACGCGCGGGAGTGACGCCGACAGGCCGGCGAGCACGAAGCGATTGACAGCCGTGACACAGAGAGCGGAGACGTAGAAGAGCCAGGTGGGTACGGAGCTGAGAATCAGCAGGGCCGTGCAACAGGCGAGCCCGGCCCGGAGCAGGTTCCCGTACAGGAAGACCTGACGGCGCGGCCAGCGGTCCAGGAGGACGCCGGCGAAGGGGCCGACGAACGAGTACGGCAGGAGCAGCACCGCCATGGCGGAGGCGATGGCGCCGGGTGTCGCCTGGTTCTCCGGGGAGAAGACGACATGCGTGGCGAGAGCGACCTGATAGACGCCGTCGGCCGACTGGGAAAGGAGCCGTACGGCGAGGAGACGACGGAAGTTCCGAAGGCGCAGAAGTACGCGCAGGTCACGCACGACAGGCATGTGAGCAAGCGTCACACATGTTGAGGGTCCCTGGGCGGATTGCCCAGGGACCCTCAACATGTGGAAGGGGAGGAGCGCTAACGCTTATCACCCCGGTCAGGCTGTACGCCGTGAACGGCTGCTCAGCGCTCGACCTCGCCCGCGATGAACTTCTCGACGTTGGCGGCGGCCTCGTCGTCGAAGTACTGCACCGGCGGGGACTTCATGAAGTACGAGGACGCGGAGAGGATCGGGCCACCGATGCCGCGGTCCTTGGCGATCTTCGCTGCGCGCACGGCGTCGATGATGACACCGGCGGAGTTCGGGGAGTCCCACACCTCGAGCTTGTACTCGAGGTTCAGCGGAACGTCTCCGAACGCGCGGCCCTCAAGGCGCACGTACGCCCACTTGCGGTCGTCCAGCCACGCCACGTAGTCCGACGGGCCGATGTGGACGTTGTCCGCACCCAGCTCGCGGTCACGGATCTGCGAGGTGACGGCCTGCGTCTTCGAGATCTTCTTGGACTCAAGGCGCTCACGCTCGAGCATGTTCTTGAAGTCCATGTTGCCGCCGACGTTCAGCTGCATCG
This sequence comes from Streptomyces sp. NPDC045968, assembly GCF_056430475.1. Classification (NCBI taxonomy): domain Bacteria; kingdom Bacillati; phylum Actinomycetota; class Actinomycetes; order Kitasatosporales; family Streptomycetaceae; genus Streptomyces; species Streptomyces sp. NPDC045968. The sequence continues at coordinate 501,749 of NZ_JBWKLF010000003.1, forward strand.
TGCGGTCCAGGATGACACCGCGGTCCTCGAAGAGCTTCGCCATCACGCGGTGCGTGATGGTGGCGCCGACCTGGGACTTGATGTCGTCGCCGACGATCGGGACACCGGCCTCGGTGAACTTGTCGGCCCACTCCTTGGTGCCGGCGATGAAGACCGGGAGAGCGTTGACGAATGCGACCTTGGCGTCGATGGCGCACTGCGCGTAGAACTTCGCAGCGATCTCGGAACCGACGGGCAGGTAGCAGACGAGGACGTCGACCTGCTTGTCCTTGAGGGTCTGGACGATGTCGACCGGGGCCTCGGTGGACTCCTCGATCGTCTCGCGGTAGTACTTGCCCAGACCGTCGTGGGTGTGGCCGCGCTGAACGGTCACGCCCGTGTTCGGCACATCGGCGATCTTGATGGTGTTGTTCTCGCTGGCGCCGATGGCGTCCGCGAGGTCGAGGCCGACCTTCTTCGCGTCGACGTCGAAGGCGGCGACGAACTCGACATCGCTGACGTGGTACTCGCCGAACTGGACGTGCATCAGACCGGGCACCTTGCCGGCCGGATCGGCGTCCTTGTAGTACTCGACGCCCTGCACCAGCGAGGCGGCGCAGTTGCCTACACCAACGATGGCTACGCGAACCGAACCCATGCCGATTGCTCCCTGTGTGTTCTCGGTGTTCCCCGGTGGGACCTCGCGGTCCTGCGGGGGTTTCACTTGGTGGTGTCGTCGGACGGATCCGGCCGGGTGGAATCCCGGTGCCGGGGCAGGCCGCCCGTCTCTCCTGATGTGTCCTGTTGAGACGAACCCTCGGTCGGGGACCTTCGCTGGTCCCGTCCAGAGCGCTCGCTCTCGATGAGCTCGTTCAGCCAGCGCACTTCGCGCTCCACGGACTCCATGCCGTGTCGCTGCAGCTCAAGCGTGTAGTCGTCGAGTCGTTCACGGGTGCGGGCGAGCGAGGCGCGCATCTTCTCAAGACGCTCCTCGAGCCTGCTGCGACGGCCCTCCAGCACGCGCATCCGCACCTCGCGCTCCGTCTGCCCGAAGAAGGCGAAGCGAGCGGCGAAGTGCTCGTCCTCCCAGGAGTCCGGGCCGGTGTGCGAGAGGAGCTCCTCGAAGTGCTCCTTACCTTCTGCCGTCAACCGGTAGACGATCTTGGCGCGGCGTCCTGCGAGTGAAGACGCGGGAGCGACCGCCCGGCCCGTGGTGGGAGGAAGGTCTGCCGGAGCATTTCCCGGTTCTTCGATCAACCAGCCATGGGCGACCAGCGTCTTGAGGCAGGGATAGAGAGTGCCGTAACTGAAGGCGCGGAAGATCCCCAAGGAGGTGTTGAGGCGCTTGCGCAGCTCGTACCCGTGCATGGGGGACTCGCGGAGCAGACCGAGAACGGCGAATTCGAGGATGCCTGAGCGTCTGCTCACCTTCGCCTCCTCTTCCTTCTCCGGATGCTCCCGCGGAGCTCTTGAGTGGAACGTATGCCGTGCTGATGTATCGACTCGATACATCAGCACGATAGATCGACCGGCTCGCTTCGACAAGGGGGGCCTTCGTGAGCGGCGTCACATCGCCAATTCGTAGGAAGCGACTTGCGTCATTTGGGGTGAACTTCGGCGCTAGGAGCGTTTTGACCGTGCGTAGTCTGGGCGGCATGCAGACCACCGGGAACCGTGCGGCGCTCCCGAGCGTCAGTCTTCGCGGACTGCCGGATGCGCTGCGGGTGAGCCCTCCGCAGGGTTTGTCCGTAATTCGGGGGGACCGGATCTCAACTGCCGCTTCCAGGCGCTCTCGCCTGCCCGAGGAGTAGTCGTTCGATGAGCGAGCACCGTCGCAAAACGTCGCAACCGCAAGGTGGCGGACGCGCAGCGGCCAGACGAGCCGCCCAGCCTGCAGGACGTCGCGAAGCGTCGTCACGCAGTGTTACAAATGGGTCACCTGCTGATGGGTATGGCGAGGAACGCCAGTACGGCAGCCGCGCCGAGGCGCGCCGCGCCGCCCAGCGCGGCGGCGGACGCCGCCGCGGTGGTGGAGGCGCCGGAGGTGGCCACGAAGGTCCCGGCCGCGGGGGAGGCGGTGACCGCCCGGGCAAGAAGCGCTTCATCGACTACCCGCGCTCCGGGAAGTACGGCTTCCGCCGGTGGGTGCCGTCGTGGAAGCTCGTCTCCGGTGTGTGCCTCAGCTTCCTCGGCCTGCTGATGGGCATTGCCGGAGTCGCGTACGCGATGGTCGTGCCGCCCAAGGTCAGTGATGCCGCCAAGGCGCAGAACAACGTCTACTACTGGGCGGACGGCACGCAGCTGGTCGCTACCGGCGGTGAGGTCAACCGCCAGGAGATCAGCTACGAGCAGATCCCGGAGGCCATGCGGGACGCCGTCATCTCGGCCGAGAACAAGACGTTCGACGACGACAAGGGCATCGACCCGATGGGTATCGCCCGCGCCGTGTTCAACATGGCCAAGGGCGGTGAGACCCAGGGCGGCTCGACGATCACCCAGCAGTACGTGAAGAACTCGATGCTCTCCCAGGACCAGACCCTCAGCCGCAAGTTCAAGGAACTCTTCATCACCCTCAAGGTCGGCGGGGAGATGGACAAGCGGGACGTCATGGCCGGCTATCTCAACGTCTCGTACTACGGCCGCGGAGCCTGGGGACTCCAGGCCGCGGCCCGTACGTACTACAACAAGGACGCGAAGGACCTGGACCCGAGCGAGTGCGCCTTCCTGGCCACGCTGCTCAAGGGCGCGACCTACTTCGACCCGGCCGGCGCTCCCGAGGTCGACCCGGTGAAGGCCACGAAGGAGAAGAACAGGAAGCGGGCGGAGGACCGCTGGAAGTGGATCCTTGACGAGCAGGTCAAGGACAACAGGATGGAGCAGGCGGAGCGCGCCACGTACGACACGTTCCCCATGCCGCTTCCGCCCCGCCAGAACGCTCAGCTGGGCGGTCAGACCGGTTACCTGGTCGACCTCGCCAAGTCGTACGTCCTCAACAACACCGACGTCACCTCCAACGAACTCGCCCAGGGCGGCTACGAGATCCACACGACCTTCCAGAAGGAGAAGGTCGAGCAGCTCAAGAAGGCGGTCGAGGACGTGGACGCCGCGCACATCGACCCAAAGAAGCGCCCCACCAAGGACACCCACGTCCAGTTCGGCGGTGCGTCGGTCGACCCGAGCACCGGTGCCATCGTGGCCACCTACGGCGGCCGGGACGCGACCGAGCACTACACCAACAACGCCGACCCGACCGGTGCGCAGGTCGGCTCGACCTTCAAGCCGTTCGTGCTGGCCGCCGCGATGCAGTACGGGAAGCGCAACCCCGCGCTCGGCGAGGAGCAGAGCGCGTCGGACCGTACGCCGGTCTCCCCGAAGAGCATCTACAACGGTGACAACCTGCTGGAGATCAAGAAGTACAACGGCGAGGTGTGGAAGAACGAAGACGGGGACAGTTGGCACCAGACCAATGACGGCGACTGGTCCTACGGTGACATCGACCTGCGGAAGGCCATGGAGCAGTCCGCCAACTCCCCCTACGTACAGCTGGGTATGGACGTCGGAACCGACAAGGTGAAGGACGTCGCCATGGCTGTCGGGCTGCGCGACGACGACTACATGGCTGATTCGACCGTTCCGTCGTTCTCCATCGGTACGTCCTCACCGAGCGCCATCCGGATGGCCGGTGCCTACGCGACGTTCGCCACCAGCGGCATGCAGCGCGAGCCCTTCTCGGTCACCGAGGTGAAGAAGGAGGGCGCGCCGATCTTCCAGCACAAGTCGCGGCCCAAGCGCGCGCTCGACCCGATCATCGCGGACAACGTCACCGATGTGCTGAAGAACGTCGTCGAGAACGGAACGGGTACGCCGGCACAGCTGCCCGGCCGCGACGTGGCGGGGAAGACGGGTACCACCGATGGCAACCGGTCGGCGTGGTTCGTCGGCTACACGCCGCAGTTGTCCACCGCCATCAGCATGTTCCGCCTGGACGACAACGAGAAGAACAAGGAGCGAGAGTTCCTGAAGATGTTCGGCACCGGTGGTGAGGAGAAGATCCACGGTGCCTCGTTCCCCGCGCAGATCTGGCACGACTACATGGCCGAGGCGATGAAGGGCCAGAAGGTCAAGAACTTCCCGAAGCCGCAGCCGTGGGGCGAAAAGATGTACGGCGGCGGTGCCGCCAGCCCGAAGCCGACGCCGACCAAGACCGCTTCCCCGACGCCTTCCGCCGATCCGACGACCGCGTCTCCTTCGCCGTCGTCCTCTTCCCCGACCCCCAAGCCGAGTGACACCTGCGGCATCTGGGGCTCAGAGGACTGCAAGGACAACGGCGGTGCCAACGCCGGTACGGATGACGGTGGCACCACCGAGGGGACGACCGACGGAAGCGATACGGCCGGAACCACCGACGGAGCCGATACGACCGGGGCGACCGGGGAGACCACGGACGGCAACGAGAACGGTGCGAACGGCAACGGGAACGGCGGGTTCTTCGGGGGCGGCGGATAGCCACCGACAGGACAGCACCCGGCTGCTCCCCTGGAGGGCAGCCGGGCGTGCCCAGGACGACAACGAGGGCCGCCGCACCACCCGGTGCGGCGGCCCTCGCCGTGTCCCGGGGCGGGCCACCCCTCGCGCACAGTCCCGTACGGCAGGATGTGCGGCATGCCAAGCGCAGAAGACACGAGCGTGGATCCGGAGCGGCCCGTCGTACGGCCCACGCGTCAGGACGAGATCGCCGCGGCCGGCAGCGAGCTGATCGGTGGGCGAGTGGGACGCTGGGCGCTGCTCGGCAAGGGCCCGCTGACGCCCGTGCGGGTCATCGCGCTGGTCGCGATCGGGATGTTCGCGCTCGGCATGGTGCAGAAGATCCCCTGCTACGAATGGGCCTGGTTCAGAGGCACCACCTCGCAGTACACGCACGCCTGCTACTCCGACATTCCGCATCTGTACATCGGACGCGGCTTCGCCGAAGGCCTCCTGCCGTACTTCGATCAGCTTCCCGGCGACATGAAGTACCTCGAGTACCCGGTCCTGACCGGCCTGTTCATGCAGGTCGCGGCGTGGCTGACGCTGACGCCCGACAGCGACCCCGCCCAGCAGCGCGAGCAGATGTACTGGATGGTCAACGCGGGCATGCTGATGGTCTGCGCCGTCATCGCCGCGGTGTGCGTCGCCCGTACGCACCGGCGTCGCCCCTGGGACGGCCTGCTGGTCGCCCTGGCGCCCGCCCTCGCGCTCACCGCCACGATCAACTGGGACCTGCTGGCCGTCGCCCTGACGGCCGCGGCGATGCTGATGTGGTCCCGGGGGCGCGCCCTCGCGTTCGGCGTCCTCATCGGCCTGGCAACGGCCGCGAAGTTCTATCCAGCGCTGCTGCTCTGGCCCGTCCTGCTGCTGTGCTGGCGGGCGGGGAAATGGAAGGCGTTCTTCCATGCGGCGCTGGGCGCGGCCGCCGCCTGGCTGGCGGTGAACCTGCCCGTGATGGTGTTCGCCCCTGAGGGGTGGAAGAAGTTCTACACCTTCAACCAGGAACGGCCGCTCGACTTCGGGTCCTTCTGGCTGATCATCACCCAGCGCACGGGCGTGGCCATCGATGTCGAGATGGTGAACCTGGGCTCGACGCTGCTGATGATGGTGGCGCTCCTGGCGCTGGCCGGGCTGACCCTGGCCGCCCCGCGCCGTCCGCGTTTCGCGCAGCTCGCGCTGCTGCTGGTCGCGGCGTTCGTCCTGACGAACAAGGTGTATTCACCGCAGTACGTGCTCTGGCTCATTCCGCTGGTCGCGCTGGCCAGGCCGCGCTGGCGCGACTTCCTCATCTGGCAGGCATGCGAGTGCATGTACTTCCTGGGGATCTGGCTGTACCTCGCGTACACGACCAGCGGCGACAAGCACCAGGGGCTGCCGGAGGAGGGCTATCAGATCGCGATCGTCCTGCACCTGCTGGGGACGCTGTACATCTGCGCCGTCGTCGTCCGGGACATTCTCATGCCGGAACGCGATCCTGTACGGCGCGACGGATCGGACGATCCGTCGGGCGGTGTGTTCGACAACGCGCCGGACGTGTTCGTACTCGGAGAGGCGCCGCATCCGGCACGGCACGCGGCCCACATGGCCCAGGCGCCGCGCGTGGAGTGGGGAACCGCGCGGGGCCCGGCCGCCGACTGAGGCGTGGCGGCCGGGCCTCCTGGATCAGCGGTCGACGAGGCGGTCGAACTGGGTGGTCGTGTGACGCAGATGGGCCACCAGCTCGTCGCCGACCCTCGGCTCCTGCGCGTCCGACGGCACGAACAGGATCGACACCTGCATGTGCGGGGGCTCCGCGAACCAGCGCTGTTTGCCCGCCCAGACGAACGGCGAGAGATTCCGGTTGACCGTGGCCAGGCCGGCACGGGCCACCCCCTTGGCACGCGGCATCACGCCGTGCAGGGCCTTGGGGGCCTCCAGGCCGACGCCGTGGGACGTACCGCCGGCCACGACGACCAGCCAGCCGTCGGACGCGGCCTTCTGCTGGCGGTAGCCGAAACGGTCACCCTTGACGACCGGCGTGACGTCGAGGACGGCACCCCGGTACTCGGTCGCCTCGTGATCGCCGAGCCACAGCCGCGTACCGATGCGGGCGCGGAAGCGGGTCTGCGGGAACTGCTGCTGCAGGCGTGCCAGTTCCTCGGCCCGCAGATGGCTGACGAACATGGTGTGCAGCGGCAGCCTGGCCGCGCGCAGGCGGTCCATCCAGCCGATGACCTCTTCGACCGCGTCCGAGCCGTCCGTACGGTCCAGCGGCAGGTGCAGGGCGAAGCCTTCGAGCCGTACGTCCTCGATGGCGGCGTGCAGCTGCCCCAGCTCCTCCTCCTTCACACCGTGGCGCTTCATCGAGCTCATGCACTCGATGACGACCCGCGCACCCACGAGCGCGTGCACACCGTCCACGGAGGAGACCGAGCGGATGACGCGGTCGGGGAGCGGTACCGGCTCCTCGCCCCGGCGGAAAGGAGTCAGGACGAGCAGGTCGCCGCTGAACCAGTCCTTGATACGAGCTGCCTCGTAGGTGGTTCCGACGGCGAGCGTGTCGGATCCGAAGCGGATCGCCTCGTCGGCGAGCCGCTCGTGGCCGAAGCCGTATCCGTTGCCCTTGCAGACCGGTACGAGACCGGGGAACTGGTCGAGCACGGACTTCTGGTGCGCCCGCCAGCGCGCGGAGTCTACGTAGAGGGAGAGCGCCATGGCCGGCCCGGAACCTTTCTTGTGGCTGCGGTGTATCAGAGGTATGGGGAACCTATGGGGAACTTGCTGAAGCGTCCATTGAAGCGAAATGACACCGGATTCGGCAGCGGTGCCGGCTCCGCCGCCGGGATCAGCGGCGCGACATGTAGATGTCGAGTGCCTTGTGCAGCAGCTTGTTGAGCGGGAAGTCCCACTCACCGACGTACTCGACCGCCTCGCCGCCGGTGCCGACCTTGAACTGGATCAGACCGAAGAGGTGATCGGTCTCGTCCAGCGAGTCGCTGATGCCGCGCAGGTCATAGACCGTCGCGCCCATCGCGTACGAGTCGCGCAGCATGCGCCACTGCATCGCGTTCGAGGGCCGGACCTCACGCCCGATGTTGTCGGACGCGCCGTACGAGTACCAGACGTGCCCGCCGACGACGAGCATCGTCGCCGCGGACAGGTTCACCCCGTTGTGCCGCGCGAAGTACAGCCGCATGCGGTTGGGGTCCTCGGAGTTGAGGACCTTCCACATGCGCTGGAAGTAGGAGAGCGGGCGGGGCCGGAAGTGGTCGCGGACCGCGGTGATCTCGTAGAGCCGCTGCCATTCGGCGAGGTCCTCGTAGCTGCCCTGGACGACCTCGACACCGGCCTTGTCGGCCTTCTTGATGTTGCGGCGCCACAGCTGGTTGAAGCCCTTGAGCACGTCCTCGAGGGAGCGATTGGCCAGCGGCACCTGGAAGACGTAGCGGGGCTGTACGTCACCGAATCCGGCGCCGCCGTCCTCGCCCTGCTGCCAGCCCATCTTGCGCAGCCGGTCCGCGACCTCGAAGGCGCGGGGCTCGATGTGAGTGGCCTCGACGTCGCGCAGGCGCTTCACCTCGGGGTCCTGGATACCGGACTTGATGGCGGCCGAGTCCCAGCGCCTGATGACGACGGGCGGGCCCATCTTCACGGAGAAGGCACCCTGCTGCTTGAGGTGGGCGAGCATCGGCTGGAGCCAGTCGTCCAGGTTCGGGGCGTACCAGTTGATCACCGGGCCCTCGGGGAGGTACGCGAGATACCGCTTGATCTTGGGGAGTTGGCGGTACAGGACCAGGCCGGCGCCGACCATCTCCCCGCTCTTGTCGAACCATCCCAGGTTCTCCGAGCGCCACTCGGTCTTCACGTCAGCCCACGCCGGGACCTGGCAGTGACTGGCCGAGGGCAGGCTCTGGATGTACGCCAGATGCTGTTCTCGGCTGATGGTCCTCAGGGTCAGGCTCATGCGGGGCGCTCCTCGGCAGGTGTGTCCCCATCGGTCAGGGGCTCCGGCTCTCGCGCCGAAGCCTACTGTGACCGGGGAGCGCCCCGTCTGACGGCACTACGGGCCCGGCTCGGCAGCCGGGTGAGAGACCCCTCAGCCGATCACGCCGCCGAAGAGGCCGCCGTGAGCCATACCGAGGAAGAACCCGATGGCCGACGCACCGAGTCCGATGATCAGCGGGAACCTCTCGCGTGTGGTCACCGAGACGTACTGCCCGTAGGCACCCGTAAGGATTCCGATCAGTCCGGCCCACGAGCTGATCAGGTGCAGGTGGTGGAACATCGCCGTCACGAAGGCGAGGGCCCCCAGCACCAGGGTCACCGCCACGAGGCTGTCCTGGAGTGGATGAACCTTGCCGTCTGTGGCGAAGAGGGAGACGGAAGAACGGCGTCGCATTGCGTGTGCCATGGAGTACCTCCTGGCTGAAGGCGGCGCACTGTAGCGCCGCTCACACCCGATGTGTACAGATTGCGTCTCCTGAGCACCGGATTTCAACCGGAAGCCCCTCTGCGGGTAGTCTGGACGGTCTGCACCTGTGTCTGCCCCGAGCCGGCTCGGCAGCTCCCTCTCCATGGAGGGCGTTGTCAGTGGCGGCTGTTCTACTCGGAGACACAAGTGCTTACGCATCACGACCCTCCTGCCACGGAACGACCGTGGCCGCTGAGTCCAAAGGAGGTGGGTTCCACATGCGTCACTACGAGGTGATGGTCATCCTCGACCCCGATCTCGAGGAGCGCGCAGTCTCCCCGTTGATCGAGAACTTCCTCTCCGTCGTCCGCGAGGGCAACGGAAAGGTTGAGAAGGTCGACACCTGGGGCCGTCGTCGTCTCTCTTACGAGATCAAGAAGAAGCCTGAGGGCATCTACTCGGTCATCGACCTGCAGGCCGAGCCCGCAGTCGTCAAGGAGCTCGACCGACAGATGAACCTGAACGAGTCGGTCCTCCGGACCAAGGTCCTCCGCCCCGAGACCCACTGAGCTTCTAGCTCAGCGGTCATCGGGTTCGAGTAGCAGCAAGCAGCCAGAAGCAATCCCCGCCGAGAGGTTCACCCATGGCAGGCGAGACCGTCATCACGGTCGTCGGCAATCTCGTCGACGACCCCGAGCTGCGCTTCACCCCGTCCGGTGCGGCGGTCGCGAAGTTCCGTGTCGCGTCCACTCCCCGCATCTTCGACCGTCAGACCAATGAGTGGAAGGACGGTGAGGGCCTGTTCCTCACCTGCTCGGTCTGGCGTCAGGCGGCGGAGAACGTCGCGGAGTCGCTCCAGCGAGGCATGCGCGTCGTCGTGCAGGGCCGGCTGAAGCAGCGGTCCTACGAGGACCGTGAGGGCGTCAAGCGCACGGTCTACGAGCTGGACGTCGAGGAAGTCGGCCCCAGCCTGAAGAGCGCCACGGCGAAGGTCACCAAGACCACGGGTCGCGGTGGCCAGGGCCAGGGCGGCCAGGGTGGATACGGCGGTGGCCAGCAGGGCGGCGGCAACTGGGGCGGCGGTCCCGGTGCCGGCGGCCAGCAGGGTGGCGGCGGTGCTCCCGCCGACGACCCGTGGGCCACCGGTGCGCCGGCAGGCGGCCAGCAAGGCGGGGCTCAGCAGGGCGGCGGAGGCAGCTGGGGCGGAAGCTCCGGCGGCTCCGGCGGATCTGCTGGTTCCGGCGGCGGCTACTCGGACGAGCCGCCCTTCTAGGGCAGCTCGTACCCCCACTTCTTGATCACACAGGAGAAACACCATGGCGAAGCCGCCTGTGCGCAAGCCTAAGAAGAAGGTCTGCGCGTTCTGCAAGGACAAGACCCAGTACGTGGACTACAAGGACACGAACATGCTGCGGAAGTTCATTTCCGACCGCGGCAAGATCCGTGCCCGCCGCGTTACCGGCAACTGCACGCAGCACCAGCGTGACGTCGCCACGGCAGTCAAGAACAGCCGTGAGATGGCGCTGCTGCCCTACACGTCCACCGCGCGATAAGGGGAGGGTGACCGAATCATGAAGATCATCCTCACCCACGAGGTCTCCGGCCTCGGTGCTGCAGGCGACGTCGTTGACGTCAAGGACGGGTACGCCCGTAACTACCTGGTTCCGCGTGGCTTTGCCATTCGCTGGACCAAGGGTGGCGAGAAGGACGTGGCGCAGATCCGCCGCGCCCGCAAGATCCACGAGATCGCGACGATCGAGCAGGCCAACGAGATCAAGGCCAAGCTCGAGGCCGTCAAGGTGCGTCTGGCTGTTCGCTCCGGCGACGCCGGCCGCCTCTTCGGCTCCGTCACCCCGGCCGACATCGCCTCGGCGATCAAGGCCGCCGGTGGTCCGGACGTCGACAAGCGTCGCGTTGAGCTCGGCTCGGCGATCAAGACGCTTGGCGGACACCAGGTGTCCGTGCGTCTGCACCCCGAGGTCGCTGCGAAGCTCGGCATCGAGGTCGTTGCTGCCTAAGGGCACAGCTCAGTAGAGCTAGGTGAAGGGCCGCACCCCATGGGGTGCGGCCCTTCGTCGTTCCCGGGCCCGTTCGCCCATAGGTCTGTTTCACGTGAAACGTGAGAGTCGTTCAGCGCGTCGCGCCGGTGACAATCCACCGTCCCGAGCGGGCGCGCAGCCAGAGGGTCGCCAGCCGGACCGTCATCATCAAGGTCATCGCCCACCACAGAGCCGTGAGACCACCGCCGAAGGTGGGGATAAGAAGGGCGACCGGAGCGAAGACCGCCAGAGTCAGCAGCATCGCCCAGGCGAGATAGCGACCGTCTCCGGCGCCCATCAGCACGCCGTCCAGGATGAAGACCACTCCGGCGATCGGCTGGGAGAGGGCCACCACCAGCAGGGCGGGCAGCAGTGTGTCCTGCACCGACGGGTCGCTGGTGAACAGCGGGATGAACAGGGGCCGCGCCAGCACGATCAGTACGCCGAGGACCACCCCGGACATGATTCCCCACTGGACCATGCGGCGGCAGGCCTCGCGCGCGCCCTTGGCGTCGTTCGCCCCGAGGTAGCGGCCGATGATGGCCTGGCCGGCGATGGCGATGGCATCGAGGGCGAAGGCTGTGAGGCTCCACAGCGAAAGGATGATCTGGTGGGCCGCGATATCGGTGTCGCCCAGACGGGCCGCGACAGCGGTGGCGATCATCAGGACGGAACGCAGCGACAGCGTACGGACCAGCAGGGGCACACCTGCTTGGGCGCTGGCTCTGATGCCCGCGGCATCGGGGCGCAGGGAAGCGCCGTGACGCTTGGCCCCTCGTACGACCACGACGAGATAGGCGGCGGCCATGCCGACCTGGGCGATCACGGTCCCCCAGGCGGACCCTGCGATACCGAGGCCGGCGCCGTAGACGAGGGCCACGTTGAGAGCGCCGTTGGCGGCGAAGCCGCCGATGGCGACGTAGAGCGGGGTCCTGGTGTCCTGGAGACCGCGCAGTACACCGGTTGCCGCGAGGACGACCAGCATGGCGGGGATACCGAGGCTGGAGATCCGCAGATACGTGGTCGCGTAGGGAGCCGCGGTGTCGGATGCGCCGAACACATCGACGAGCCAGGGGGCCGAGGGGAGCGCGACGGTGACGACCGCGGCGCCGAGCAGCAGCGCCAGCCAGATTCCGTCCATGCCCTGGCGGATCGCGGACGGCAGATCTCCCGCACCGACCCGGCGGGCGACTGCCGCCGTGGTCGCGTAGGCGAGGAAGACGAAAACGCTCACCGCTGTCATCAGCAGGGCGGCGGCGACGCCCAGTCCGGCCAGCTGGGGTGTTCCGAGATGGCCGACGATGGCGCTGTCCACCATGACGAAAAGGGGCTCGGCGACGAGTGCGCCGAAGGCCGGAACGGCGAGGGCGATGATCTCCCGGTCGTGCCGTCGGCGGCTGAGCGAGGACGTCGCGGGGGCCTTGGTCATGAGGGTCAATCTAATCTTCCACAGGTAAGAGATGCAATGGCATTGCACTCCTTACTTTCGTCACCGTCCGGAGTTCTGCTGTGCACCGTTTGCCGTGATCTTGATCTGAGGGCAAAAGAATTTCTCCCCCACAGCCAGTGGATGGAGAAAGGCCAGGTCAGCGCCGTGGTGCGGGTCGCGGTATGAGTTTGTCCACAGTGCTGTCCCCCGCTCCGTGCACAGGATCTGCGGAGTTCTCCACAGCATCTGGCCCGTCGTCCACATGCCCTGTGGATAACCAGATTGGCTGACGGTGCGGAGCGGCCTACCGTGGTCCGGCGCCCGCACTCCGTCATGGCCTTGGAACCCCGCAGAACTCTTCGCGCCGCAACCGGAGTCGGGCGTCTTGTTTGTCGGTGCCGTGCCGTAAGAAAGAGTGGCACGGCTAGGTCCGCGAAGCGGACGGGAGGAGGTGGCCGGGTGAGTATCCCCGAGCCTTTGGACGACCCCTGGGCCGACACCGGTCCCAGTGACCGTCTGCCCGTATCCCGTAAGCGCCGCGGTGACGGCAAGGGGCGCGACGAACAGCACGACCGGGGCCGTGAGGACAGCTGGGGCGGTGGCTCTCCCGGTTTCGAGCGCGTGCCTCCGCAGGACCTGGACGCCGAGCAGTCGGTTCTGGGCGGCATGCTGCTGTCCAAGGACGCCATCGCCGACGTCGTGGAGATCATCAAGGGCCACGACTTCTACCGCCCGGCCCACGAAACCGTCTACACCGCGATCCTCGACCTCTACGCCAAGGGCGAGCCGGCCGACCCGATCACCGTGGCGGCCGAGCTGGTCAAACGCGGCGAGATCACCAAGGTCGGCGGAGCCCCGTATCTGCACACCCTCGTCCAGTCCGTGCCGACCGCGGCGAACGCCTCGTACTACGCGGAGATCGTCCACGAGCGGGCCGTACTGCGCCGTCTCGTCGAGGCGGGCACGAAGATCACGCAGATGGGATACGCGGCCGACGGGGACGTCGACGAGATCGTCAACTCCGCCCAGGCCGAGATCTACGCCGTCACGGAGCAGCGCACCAGCGAGGACTATCTGCCGCTGGGCGACATCATGGAGGGTGCTCTCGACGAGATCGAGGCGATCGGCTCACGCAGCGGTGAGATGACCGGCGTACCGACCGGCTTCACCGACCTCGACGCCCTCACGAACGGCCTGCACCCCGGTCAGATGATCGTGATCGCGGCCCGTCCCGCCATGGGTAAGTCGACACTGGCCCTGGACTTCGCGCGGGCGTGCTCGATCAAGAGCAACCTGCCGAGCGTGATCTTCTCCCTGGAAATGGGCCGCAACGAAATCGCTATGCGCCTCCTGTCGGCCGAAGCCCGGGTGGCGCTGCACCACATGCGCTCCGGCACGATGACGGACGAGGACTGGACGCGGCTGGCCCGCCGCATGCCGGACGTCTCGGCGGCCCCGCTCTACATCGACGACTCGCCGAACCTCTCCATGATGGAGATCCGGGCGAAGTGCCGGCGCCTCAAGCAGCGCAACGACCTCAAGCTCGTGGTGATCGACTACTTGCAGCTGATGCAGTCCGGCGGCTCCAAGCGGGCCGAGAGCCGCCAGCAGGAGGTCTCGGACATGTCCCGAAACCTGAAGCTGCTGGCCAAGGAGCTGGAACTGCCGGTGATCGCGCTCTCCCAGCTGAACCGTGGCCCCGAGCAGCGTACGGACAAGAAGCCGATGGTCTCCGACCTGCGTGAGTCCGGTTCCATCGAGCAGGACGCCGACATGGTGATTCTGCTGCACCGCGAGGACGCGTACGAGAAGGAGTCACCGCGTGCGGGCGAGGCCGACCTGATCGTGGCCAAGCACCGAAACGGCCCGACGGCGACGATCACCGTGGCCTTCCAGGGCCACTATTCGCGTTTCGTGGACATGGCCCAGACCTGATCAACAACCGTGTGGCGCTGTAAGGAATTCGACGTGCCGTGCCGTGTGACCGCGCCGGAAGCGGTTCAGATGACCAGGACCCGGCGCCCGCGCGTGTGACCGGCCTGGCTGTCGATGTGGGCCGCCGCGGCCTCGGCCAGCGAGTACGACTTCTCGACCGGGATGTGGAGCCGGCCCCGGCGTCCCGGGCGGTGGCTTCGGGGACGTCGGGCACGCGCCAGTCGAGCGCGAAGCACTGCAGTCCGGGGCAGGAGAGGGGGGCACGATGACGCTGAACAGGAAGGGGTCCCGGCGCATATCCGTTGACGGGATCGATTACCGCTGGCGGATCCGCAGGAAGCCCTCTTACATGCAGGGTCTTTGCTGGAGACCAATGACCTATGCGGTCGAGGTCGCCAACATGGACCAGCCGGCCACGACCTTGATCGTCACCAGCGGTCAGGCCCATCCCAGTAATTGGCTGGGTGTTGAGGCTGGGCCCATCCGGCCGGCTCACGTCGTTGCGAGTATTCGGGAAGCACGGAGCCAAGGCTGGGATCCCATGCCGACGGGTCCTCCATTCCTGCTCGACCGATCTGCGGGATTCAGCCCCCAGCTATGAGCCACAGTGGAGAAGCTCCAACAGATCAGGTTCGTCGGCAGCATCGTGATCTCCGCACCTTCGAGGAGCCTGATCAGCCGAGCTGCGGAGCCTCTCCGCTTGTGAACTGCGAGCCGATGTTGTTTGCCGCGGCGGAGGTTGGCGAGCATTGTCCCTATCACCGGTTTCGAGGGACGCCTCACCACTCGCCCTGCTTCGTTCGTCGCTATCAGCATGGCTTGGATCTTCCAGCACGGGTCTGACACTGCTTCGAGGAAATGCCATGGGCATTGAGACGCAGACGCCGTTACATGGCCTGAGACAGGTGAGAGAAGCGTTGGCCAAGCAACCGGCCCAGCCGGCCCCGTAACGCGAGACTGCGCGGCGCATCCGATCTAGGCTCGGCGGATGAGCTTGGAATGGGAGCAGGTGAATGTCGACTCGCTGGATCCGGTGGCCTTGGGGCAGTGGTGGGCCGAGGTGCTTGGCTGGGTCGTGGTCGGCTCCTCCGCTGAAGAGTTCGAGATTCGCCCGGAGCCGGATCGCCTGCCGGGGCTGCTCTTCGCCCGGGTGGAGGAGGGCAAGACGGTGAAGAACCGGCTGCACCTCGACTTCAGGCCTGATGATCAGGACGCCGAGGTGGCTCGTCTGTTGGCTCTTGGCGCACGGCGGGTCGATATTGGCCAGGGTGACCAGCCGTGGGTCGTATTGGCAGACCCTGAAGGCAACGAGTTCTGTGTCCTTGGCCGGCGGCGTCGTGAGTGAGGGAAGCCAGGGCCGCCGGATACCGCGCAGAGAGAACGGTGAGAGGCCCAGGCCCGAGGATGCCGTGGGACCGTCCCGGGTCCTGTGGTCACTCCGGCCGAGCCGCACACGGACGGTCGCGCCCTTCCGTCAGGAGCATGCAGATGCGTCTTCGTCGTCTCGCCACCGTCGCCCTTGTCGCGGCCGCCATGGCCGGTTCCACCGCGGCGGCATCATCGGCCAACCCCAAGCCCGATCCGCATGAGAACTACCTCACCGCCGCCAAGTACGACGCTGTCACCTTCGGTATGACCATGCAGCAGGTCAAGGCCGTCATCGGCACGCAGCCGCACTGCTCCGGCGGGACCACTGTGCTGACGTGCTGGGGGATGAACCAGTTCGTCGACCATACGGCTGATTTCAGTTTCAACGCCGCCGGCCAGCTGTTCAAGAAGGAGAAGAGCTTCGAATTCGCCTATGCCTGGTACACCTACGATCTGCCCCGGACCATGACCAAGGTCCAGTACGAGCAGGACTTCGCCGTGGGTGACACGCTGGCCGAGGTCAACGCCGTCATCGCTGGTACGGCGTGCACCGACATCTGGGTCGAGCGCCCCAACTACCCGTCGTCCAGCGGGTGGAACACCATGATCCAGTGCACGGGCACCGTCAACGAGTCCTACCCGACGATCAATTTCTACTTCACCGACGGCCAGCTGACGAGCAAGTCCTACTCGTCCCGCCTCGACAGCCGCTGAGCAGGCCGGGCCCGTCAGGCGCTGATGCCCAGGGCCAGCGCGCCGACCACCGGGGCCATGTACACCAGCGGGAACGGGATGTGGGCGTACGAGCGCGCCCGGATCACGGTGACGACGGCGCCGGTGAAGTACAGCACCAGGCCGACGCCGGCCAGGACGCCGATGGCCGGCACGAGCAGGCCGGCCAGGAGGCCCGCCGCGCCCGCGGCCTTGGCCACACCGAGCCAGACCCACCACGACCGGGGGACGCCGTAGTCGGCCAGCGGCTGCACCACCCACTGGGCGCGGAGGAAGACCGAGGCGGCCGAGAAGCCGGCCATGGCGGCGGCCAGGACAGTGACGACGACGTAGGTGGTGGACATCAGGAGTGCTCCCATCGGGGGTGGCCGGGTGCGCCGGCCGGGTTTCGGGTCCGTCACAGCTATGACCCGGCGCGACGAGGGA
This sequence comes from Streptomyces sp. NPDC045968, assembly GCF_056430475.1. Classification (NCBI taxonomy): domain Bacteria; kingdom Bacillati; phylum Actinomycetota; class Actinomycetes; order Kitasatosporales; family Streptomycetaceae; genus Streptomyces; species Streptomyces sp. NPDC045968. Next base: position 518,574 of record NZ_JBWKLF010000003.1, read on the forward strand.
ATGTGACCGGCGGCCGACATCAATCTCCGCGCACTCCTGAGGGGCGGGCGATGGAGGGCGTCAGCCGGGCACGATCTGCGTGACCACGCTCTCCACCAGGTCGTCGAGTGCGGTGTCGGACAGCATCCCGGGCAGGGTGAAGTGCTCCAGGAGTACGCCGGTCATGGCCAGGTAGAGCACACGGAACGTCTCGTGGTCGCCGGGCAGGCCCGCGTCCCGGTGGAAGTCGGCGCTCGCGTCGAACTCCGCGCGCACCGTCTGCGTCAGCTGGACGCGGAGGGCCGGCCGGCGGGTGGCTTCCAGGCGCAGTTCGAGCATGGCCAGATAGCCGATGCGGTCATCCGTCATGCGCTGGACCAGCCATCGCATCAGGGACGTGACCAGCTCTCGTGAGGGCGCGGGGCGCAGCGCTTCTTCGACCGTGGCGGGGTCCGGCGTCATGCGGCTGTTGATACGCGCGCCCGCCTGCATGAACAGGTCGTCCCGGTTGGCGAAGTAGTTGGAGGACGTGCCCACAGGTACACCTGCCTGGGCGTCCACGGCGCGGAACGTGAGTCCGCGGGCTCCTTCGTGCGCCAGTACCTCGATTGCGGCGTCGGTGAGTGCTGTTCTGCGTTCCGGATTCCTGGCCATGGGGCATCTCCCGTCGGGTCGCCCTCAAAAGGGCCTTGCGCAACCACTACAGGTGAAGCACTATAGGCGACGTGGTTGCGGCGGGGGACAACGGCGCCGCGATGACAGACATGCTCAATGGCCGGATGGCCTACGTGGAACGGGGACCACTTGCGCAAGCTCACCTACTTCATCGCCTGCTCGATCGACGGTTTCATCGGGGACCCGAGTGGCGACGCGACATCGATGTACCGCTTCGTCAGCGAGGAGTTCCTCGCCTTCCTCAAGTCGGAGTATCCGGAGACCGTTCCGGCTGCGGGGCGGGAGGCTCTGGGGTTCCATGACGCGAAGAGCCAGCGGTTCGACACCGTGATTCAGGGTCGCGCCAGCTACCAGCTGGCGCTGGACACCAACATCACCAGCCCGTACGCCCAGCTCCGCGAGTTCGTCGCCTCCCGCACGCTGAAGGAATCTCCGGACGCGAACGTGGAGCTGATCTCCGAGGACCTGGTCGGCCGTGTCCGGGAACTCAAGGCCGAGAGCGGTGACTTGGGGATCTGGCTCTGCGGTGGCTCCCAGGTGGCGGGAGAGCTGATCGACGAGATCGACGAGCTCGTGATCAAGACCTATCCGCTGGTGTACGGCTCCGGAATGCCGATGTTCGGTTCCGACTTCGAGGCGATCGAGTTCACGCTCGACGCCGTGCGTACCTTCGACAACGGGGCGTTGGTCAGGACCTACAGCCGCAAGCGCTGACCTCCTGGCCAGGTCTCGTGCCGGGCCCGGTCGGACGGCCCTTCTGCGCCCCGCGAAATCGGCTCGCCAGACGACTGCCGCCCGGGTAGTTCTTGACCATGACCTCCCCCAATGAAGAGTTGCTCCCGAGTACGCGACGTGCCTTGCTGCACCGCATCGCCACAGCGCAGGCCGAAGGCCGTACGCCCTCGTTCGTGGCGGCGGTGCAGCGGGGCGGGCAGACCGTCTGGAACGGTTCGCGCAGCTGCGTCGAGGGCCACGATCCCGACGCGGATACCCAGTTCAGGATCGGCTCCCTCACGAAGACGTTCACCGCCGTTCTGGTGCTCCGGTTGCGTGACGAGGGACTGCTCGATCTGGACGACCCGCTGGAGAAGCACCTGCCCGGCACCGGGGTGGGTGACGTGACCGTCTTCCAGCTTCTCGGCCACAGCGCGGGTCTGGCCGCCGAGTCGCCCGCGCCGTGGTGGGAGCGGACACCGGGGAGTGCGCGTCCCGAGCTTGCCGACGTCCTCGGCGACCATCCGAAGACCCAGACGGCAGGCAGGGGCCACCACTACTCCAACCCCGGCTACACCTTGCTCGGTGCGTTGATCGAGGCGGTACGAGACGCCCCGTGGGGGGAGGTGCTGCGCCGGGAGCTCCTGGAGCCGCTGGGGATGCACCGTACGAGTACGCAGCCGATGGCTCCACACGCGGGCGGCTGGGCCGTGCACCCCTGGGCGGACGTCATGCTCCCCGAACCGGTCGAGGATCTCGGCCTGATGGCCCCGGCCGGTCAGCTCTGGTCGACCACCGCCGACCTTCTCCGCTTCGCGGCGTTCCTCGCCGAGGGGCACGAGAAGGTTCTCAGCGCGGAGACGGTGCGGGAGATGCGGGTACCGGCGGCCACGCCCCCGGCGGGCGACTGGGACGGCACCTATGGTCTCGGGCTCCAGATCGTGCGCAGGGACGGCCGAACGCTCGTCGGGCACACCGGCTCGCTGCCCGGGTTCCTGGCCGCCTTGTGGTTCTGTGTGGAGGATGACGTGGCCGCGGTCGCGCTCACCAACGCCACCTCCGGGCCGCTCATCGCGACGGTCGCCGCCGACCTCGTGCGGATCGTCGCCGACGCGGAGCCTCGTATCCCGGCGCCGTGGCGGCCCCTGCCCGAGGTGGACACCGAGCTCCTGGCCCTCACGGGCCCTTGGTACTGGGGGACGCACGCCTACGTCCTGAAGCTGGCAGCAGACCGGGACGTGGAGCTCCAGCCCCTGCGGGGCGCCGGCCGTGGTGCCCGCTTCCGGTCCCGGTCCGACGGTACGTGGACAGGGCTCGACGGGTACTACGCGGGGGAAACGCTTCGCGTCGTACGGAACGGCGAGGGTGCAGTGGACCATCTCGACCTGGGGTCGTTCGTCTTCACGCGCGAACCGTACGAGCCGACCGCAGCGGTTCCCGGCGGTGTGGACGCGGAGGGCTGGCGGGGACTCGCCCTCTGAGCGACTCGCGTAGCCGTCGCTTCGTTTCACGTGAAACACCGTCTGAAGCGCCATGCCATGGCTCAGGTGGTCAGTTCGCGCTCCAGCGGGGTGCGGAAGCGCGGAGTGATACGGGTCTCGCCCACCCACTCCGTCATCCGGGACGCCTCTGCCGCGATGGCGGTGGAGGCGTCCCGGCCGACGTCGGACAGCAGGCGCCAGACGGGTTCCCCGTCGGCGCGCTGGGCCCAGCCACCGACGATCCTGCCGTTCCACCAGACCGTCGGGCCGATGTTGCCGGCTCGGTCGAAGAGGGCGGCACGGTGCTCGGAGGGAAGGTGAAAGCCCCGGTCGGCCCAGCCCATCGCGCTGGGGTCGAGAGCCGGCAGCAGCGCGGCCCAGGGTTCCGGGGCGGGTTCGGGGGAGGTGTCCCCGGGCGCGACCCACGCGATGGCCCCGCCGTCGAGCCGTACCTCCTCGGCCCCGGCCGCCGCGAGTGCCTTCCGGGCCTGTCCCAGGCCCCAGCCGGTCCACCACTTGAGGTCGGCCTCGGTCGCGGGCCCGTACGAACGGAGCCAGCGCAGGGCCAGCTCTGCCTGTGCCTCAGCCGGAGGAAGGGCGGGCCAGGGCTCCGATGCCGTCCAGCGGAACTGGCTGGACGTCCAGGAGCCACGGGGCCGGTCCCGCCGGATGTGCCCTTCGGCGGCCATGATGCGGATGATCCGGGAGGCGACGCCCTGGACCGTCTCGTACTTCTTGCCCGGGAAGACGGTGATCTTCGTACGGAGAGCCGGTACCGCGGCGGACAGTTCGCTGCCGATGGCCCGGCCGCGCGCCGTCAGCACGGCGAGGACCTCCCGCTCGGCCTCGGCCAGCCAGTCCTCGTCCAGCCCGCCGGCGTCCTCCGCGAAGTGCTTGAGGAGGGTGCGACGTTCCTTGACCGCCACGGCCCGTGCGTTCGACGCGTCGACGTAGGGAGCGAGCTCCCTGGAGACGGTGAAGAGGGTGTTGCGCATGGAGAGCAGCCGGACCAGCGAGACGTCCCCGTAGAGAGCCTGTTCCACCGGCTCGACGCCGGCCTGTGAGAGCCGTGCGCAGACCGAGAGGAAGACGGTGGCGGCGTCGGTGGCATGCAGGGCGACGACGGCGTCAGCCACTGCTCCTACGGAGTCGGCCCGCGCCGACGGCGCGAGCCGGTGACGTCGGCCGAGTCTGATCCGGCGCTGCTCGTCTGTGATGTGGTGCACCACGGCCTCCAGGGGGTCCGAAACGGCGACGTCACCACGTGGCGGCGCGCTCCAGGCAAATAATCACTTCATGGCGAACCGTGAGCGCGGGTGGCGTCCCCCAGCCAGTACGCACCCCTGAAGAACAAGTTCAGAGCGTGAGCTTGAATCCCAGGTGACTGGCGGTGAAGCCGAGGCGCTCGTAGAAGCGCCGCGCGTCGGTGCGGGTGGCATCGGACGTCAGCTGGACCAGCTGGCAATCCTGGCGCCGCGATTCGTCCACGGCCCACTGGATCATCTGGGTACCGAGCCCGCTGCCCCGTTCGTCGGCATGGACGCGGACGCCCTCGATCATCGAACGTGTCGAGCCGCGCCGGGACAGGCCGGGGATGATCGTCAGCTGGAGTGTCCCGACGACCCGTTCCTCGCGCACCGCGACGACAAGGTGCTGGTTCGGATCATCGGCAAGGCGCTGGAACGCCGTGGTGTACGGGGTGAGATCGTCCGGCGACTCCCGCTGTGCGCCGAGGGGGTCGTCGGCCAGCATGGCCACGACGGCAGGGATGTCGGAGAGCGCCGCAGGACGTATTGCAAGATCGTTCATATTCCGCAGAATACGCAGCTAGCAGGGGTTACGCGGGAACCTTCAGCTGTTCCACCGCGGTGACGAGCGGAGCCAGCTCGGGATTCAGCGCGGCTTCGTCGAGGGCGGCCCGCAGCGCGGTGTCATTGGTCGGCCGGGCCTCCGCGAGCAGGGCCAGTCCGGCGGCGGTGACATCGGTGTAGATGCCGCGACGGTCGGTGTCGCAGAGATACCGGGTCAGCAGGCCGCGATCCTCGAGCCGGGTGACCAGGCGGGTGGTGGCGCTCTGGCTCAGCACGACGGCGTCCGCGACCTGCTTCATCTGGAGATGACCACCACGACCGCTGTGCTGCCGGCTCAGGACGTCGAGGAGCGAATACTCCCGCACGCTCAGGCCGTGGCCCGCCTGCAGGGCCCGCTCGATGCGGGCCTCGATCTTCCCGTGGAGCAGGGAGAGCGCGCACCAGCCCTGGGAGAGGGCGGTCAGGGCGGGGTCTGTCGCGGTCATGGTCTCTCCTCCGTGTGGAGCTGCGTGCCTCCAGGATAGGGGACATTCGCAATAGCCCGCGCATGCAATTAGCCAGCGTCTGCAATGACCATGATCCTCGGGTCCATCACCTACGCGGGCCGCCTCAGCCCGTCGCGACCGTCAGCGGGGCGAACCGGCGGGTCCAGTCGCCCGGAGGTGCCGCGCTTCCATAGATCATGATCGCGGTGCTGGAGCCCCGCTCCATGCCGTGCTCGCCGAGCCAGTCGAGCAGTTCCTGGTGCCGTGCGTCGATATCGGCGCGCAGGGGGCGGTCCGTCGACGCGGCGAGCGCGCTGACGAGGGCCTTGGCGGTGGCGGTGTCGCGGGCGACCAGCGGGCCGATGGAATGGACGTTCCCACTCGGCCAGAACGCCGCGTACCCGACGAGCGCGCCACCGTCCTCCGCGACGAGCAGCCGGTCGGAGAAGGCCGGCAGGCGCGTGATGATGTGGGTCCGGTCGGCGCCGAACGTATCGGCGTCCAGGCGGAGGATGCTCTGGAGATCGTCGGCCGTCGCCGGGCGGATGGTCGCCGGGAGGGCGCCGGGGGACTCGTCACGCTCGCCGTCCATCGGCCGGAAATGACCGGCGATACGGCTGGCCCGGCCCACCACGGCGAAGCCCAGCTGCTCGTAGAGCGGCTGCCCCTCGGTGGTGGCGTACAACGAGAGCGGAGTCTCCCCCGACGACTCGATCACGTACCGCATCAGCCGTCGGCCGAGCCCCTGCCGTGCGTACCGGCCGGCGACGAGCACCATGCCGATGGAGGCGAGTTCCGCTCCGTTCGACGTCACCACACAGACCGCGGCCAGGCCCTTACCGTCGGGGTCATCGATGCCGTAGCCCGTACCGGCGGAGAGGAGCAGGCCCCACCGGTGCTCGTCGCGCGACCATCCACGGTCCTCGCAGAGGTCGGCGCAAGGGACGAGGTCTGCCCGGGTGAGGCGCCGGATGGGCAGTTCGGCGAGCGGGCGAGGCTGTGGGCTGTGCATAGGGGTCAGGCTGTCCGATGCGATGATCGTTCGTCCACCGCTTTAGCGGATCTGGCCGAGACGCGCAGGCGCCGGCCCCGCTGGGTCAGTCCCCAGGGCTTGAGTACCGAGACGGCTGTGACGAACAGATAGGTGGCTGTGGCCACCGCTGGGCCGACCACCAGATCGGCGTCGATGGCGCCGCCTGCCGCGGCCTCGTTGATCCCCGGGCGCAGCGAGAAGATCGACAGACCTGTGGTGACCAGGGTGATCCAGAATTTCGCCCAGACCCACCGATGCCTCGCCAGCCCCCACGGGGTGCCGAGTGCCAGCACCAGACCGGTGAGGAGTGACAGGAGGGCGACCGGTACGACCAGCCAGTCGCCGAAGATCTTCATGGCCCGGGTGGCGGCCTGAGCGGTGGCGGTGTCATCCGTGAGCAAGGCGGCGAGCCCGAGAGTCAGCAGGCCGACGGTGAGGCCCAGCCAGCTCACGGAGACCGCGACATGGGAGACGAGGAGACTTCTGCGGGTGCGTCGGTTGAGTGGTTTCACGTGAAACACGCTGTCAAGCGCCCAGCGATCGGTCGTCTGACAGCGGGAGTATCCGCACGTACGTGCCTCGGCGTACGCGGGCACCCGGGAGTGCCGCCCGGAGAGCCGTGAGGCAGGAAGCGCGCATCCGGTATCCGCATCTGCGCGCCCTGTTCCCGGCAGCGATGGACACCCGGCGCCTGAGCAACTGTCCGCCTCGACGCCCGGCTGCCGACGCCGGGTCAGCCCAGGTCGGAGGCGTGCATCGCCCGGACGCCTTCGATGTTTCCGTCGAGGTAGTGCCGCAGCGACAGCGGTACGAGATGGACCGCGGCGATTCCGATCCGGCTGAAGGGCACCCGTACGATCTCATACTCCCCACAGGGGTCGTCGATCTCCGGTCCGTGCCGCCGTGAGGGGTCCATCGACTCCAGTCGGCAGACGAAGAAGTGCTGGACCTTGACGCCCTTCACCCCTCCGCCCGCGATGTGTTCCACGGTGTCCACGAAGCAGGGCACGACATCGGTGATCTTGGCGCCGAGTTCTTCGTCGACCTCGCGGTGCAGGGCGTCGACGACGGTGGTGTCCTCGGGCTCGACCCCGCCACCCGGCGTGAGCCAGTACGGATCAACCCCTGGCTTGGTGCGCTTGATGAGGATGAGGTCGTCGCCGTCGAGCAGGATGGCACGTGCGGTGCGCTTGACCACAGGACGTTCGGTCATGGCAAGAGAGTGGCCCGTGGGACCCGATCTGAAACTCCCCCGGGCCCACCGGTCACCAGTCGACCGCAGCGCGCACCAGCCACTCGTGCGCCCGCGCGATGTGCGGCAGTGCGAGTGTGCCGGTACGCGCGGCGAGGAAGTACGTGCGCAGGGGCGGCACCGGAGGATCGAGCAGCGCCACGACCTCGCCCCGCTCCAGCGCCTGTTCGCACAGATACCGCGGCAGTACGGCGAGCCCGGCACCCGCCGCGGCGCACTCCAGGACCGCCCGCAGATCCGGAGTGATCACGGTCGCGGACGCCGCGGGCCGGCTGTCGAACACGGCGGCCCAGTAGCGGGAGACGAAGGGCAGGCTCTCGTGCACCTCGACCACCGGCAGCTGTTCCAGCACCACCGGCCCCTTGTGCCGGAGCGTCCCGGGCCCCAGGCGGCCGGCCCAGCGCGGCGCCGCCACCAGGACGTGTTCCTCGTCGCAGAGGGTTGTCGAGGTGAGCAGCCCGCCGCGCGGCCGGGCCGTCGTGATCGCCAGATCGTGATGGCCGGCGGCCAGCCCCTCCATCGTCTCCTCGGCGTTCGCACTGAACGAGCTGCGCAGCGTGAGTCCCTGCGAGAGCAGCGGAGTGAGCGCGGGCAGGGCGCGTACGGAGGTGAACTCCGGTGGTCCGGCCAGGTGAAGCGTCCGTACGCCCGCCTCCTCGTCGAGTCCGGTCTCGGCGATCTCCACCAGGGCGTCCAGATGGGGAGCGGCCCGGTGCGCCAGCTCGTCGCCGATGCTGGTCGGGGTGACACCACGGGCGCGGCGCAGAAAGAGGGGGCGGCCGAGCTGACGTTCCAGGGTCCGTATCTGCGAGGTGACGGCGGGCTGCGACAAGCCGAGCAGGGCGGCGGCCCGGGTGAACGACCCCGCCCGGTGCACGGTGACGAAGGTGCGCAGCAGGGCCAGGTCCATGACCCGCCTCCTCCCACGCTCGCGACGCTTCGGACCCGGACAACCATAAATATGTCGATAGGCCGCTGTCGCTACTGTGATTGGACACTGACGCTGAGTCAACTAGCCTTGTGGAAGTGGTTCTTCGCGCGTGGAACCGGGGCGGTCCGAGCCACGAGGGGGGAGGCTCGGGCCGCCCGTATCAGCGGACACCCCTGCTGAGCAGGGCTGTTACCGGGATGCCTCGTCGAGCGCGCGTGCCACGTCGGCGAGCAGGTCCTCGGGGTCCTCGGCGCCGACCGAGAAGCGGATGAAGCCCTCGGGCACGGCGTCCCCTCCCCAGCGGGCCCGGCGTTCGGCGGTGGAACGTACGCCACCGAAGCTCGTCGCGTCGTCGACCAGCCGCAGCCCGGCAAGGAAGCGTTCCGCCGTCTCCCGGTCGGCCAGCACGAACGACACCACCGAGCCGAAGCGCCGCATCTGCCGCACCGCGTTCGGGTACGAGGGATCGGCCGGCAGGCCCGGGTATCGCAGACCGCTGACATCGGCGCGCTTGCTCAGAGCCTCGGCGAGGGTGAGGGCGGTCGCGCACTGCCGGTCGATCCGCAGCTGGAGCGTGGACAGCGAACGATGTGCGAGCCATGCCTCCATCGGCCCGGGAATCGCGCCGACGACCTTGCGCCAGCGCCGTACACCTGCCGTCAGCTGGGGATCGCGGCAGGTCACGTGGCCGAGCAGGAGGTCGCCGTGCCCCGTCATGCCCTTGGTGTCACTGGCCACCGAGAAGTCGGCGCCCAGCTCCAGCGGACGCTGACCGATCGGGGTGGCCAGCGTGTTGTCGACGGCGACCAGGGCGCCCGCCAGGTGCGCGGCCTCCACGAGCCGCCGCACGTCACAGACGTCGAGGCCGGGGTTGGACGGGGTCTCGATCCAGAGCAGCTTGGCCCCTTCCAGGACCGCCAGCTGGGCGTCGCCGCCGGTCGGCGCGGTCCGCACCTCGATGCCGTACGCCTCCAGCTGCTCGCGGACCAGCGGCAGCGCCTGATAACCGTCGTCCGGCAGCACCACCACGTCGCCCGTGCGGGTCTGCGACAGCAGGACGGCCGTGATCGCCGCCATTCCGGAGGCGAACACCGTGGTCTCGACCGGCTCCCCGGGCGCCTCCAGCTCGCTGATGGCGCGTTCCAGATGGGTCCACGTCGGGTTGGTCTCGCGGCCGTAGGTGTACGGGCCAACCGGCTCTCCGGACAGATGGAAGTGCGCGGCGAATACCGGGCCGGGCAGGGTGGGTTCGTACTGCGCGGGGTCGGGCAGCCCGGCCCGCACCGCCCGTGTCCCGTCGCCCATGGTGCTCATGCTGCTCCCTCGCTTCTCTCCCCGGTCTGTCACCGGTCCGGCCTGCACTGTTTCAGAAGGCCCGGATCAGTCCTCGTCGGGGAGCACGACGTTCAGCGCCCAGGAGACGACCGAGATGATCAGACCACCGAGGACGGCGGTCCAGAAGCCTTCGACGTGGAAGCTCAGATCGAACAGATCGGCCAGCCATGAGGTCAGCATCAGCATCAGGGCATTGACCACCAGTGTGATCAGCCCCAGCGTCAGGATGAACAGCGGGAGTGTCAGCAGCTGCACCACCGGCTTGACGACAAAGTTCACCAGGCCGAAGAGAAGCGCGACCAGGACCAGCGTGAGCACCTTGTTCCAGGTGTCGTGGCCGGTCAGCGTGATGTCACTGAGCAGCCAGATGGCCACGGCCAGCGCACCCGCGTTGGCGATCGTCTTGACTACGAAATTCTTCATGTGTCTGATCGTGGCAGACATGATCGGTGGCCGATACCGGCAGTGCGGAACAAGGGGCGGACGGGCGATGAAGGCATTCAGGCTGGACGAACTGGAGGCGGAGCGGGCCGCCAACGACGGCGCGTACCTCCAGTTCGTGCGGGAACGCAATATGTCGGTCGGTCTCTACGCGCTGGACGCGGGCCAGCTCGACCCGCAGCAGCCCCATCAGCAGGACGAGGTCTACTTCGTCGTGAGCGGCCGTGCGGCGATCACGGTCGGCATGGAGACGACGCAGGTGGGCAGGGGCAGCGTCGTCTACGTACCGGCGGGAGTGGCCCACAAGTTCCACCACATCACCGAGGATCTGCGGGTCATGGTGGTCTTCTCTCCCCCGGAGAGCTGAGTAGGTCCCGGGGACTCCCTAGGGGATCGATCAGGGGAGTTCAAGGGATCGGGAGGGCCCGCCGGCCACCCCCGCGGCTCTAGCATCGAAGCAGGAACTCAGGGAGACGAGGTAAGGACGATGGCGGTGCGGGAGATATTCGCGGGGATGCCCTGGTGGGTGAAGTGGGTCGCGGTGCCCGTCATCGCGATCGTCGTGTTCGGCGGCCTGATCGCCAGCGTGGTGGGCTTCGTCATCGGCCTGCTCTTCAAGGTGCTGGTATTCGCCGTTCTGGTCGGTGGTCTGGTCTTCGTCGTACGGAAGTTCACGTCCTCGTCCTCCTCGGGACGTGACTGGTAGTGACGGTCGTCGCGGGGCGATTAGGCCAGCTGAGCTAAGTCCCGGACGAAAACCCATTTCGGACGTACGGTGCCGATACAGTGGCGAATCGCTGCCGCCACCTGGGAAGTAACCGTCCGTCACCGCGTTGACCATTGGTTTGTACGTCAGTCCGGTCTCCGGACCCAGGTTCGTGGCAGTCCGTGGGGGCGGCCCCCACGGGAGGGCTGAACGCCCGTCACCATGCCTGGGGGTGACCTGTGACCACAGCAACGAATACCGCTGTACCGACGTTGATCGGTTCGGTGCAGCGGGCATTGAGGCTGCTGGAGGCTGTGGGCACCCATCGCGACGGGGCGCCCGCCAAGCAGCTCGCTCGGGAAGCCGGACTTCCGCTTCCGACCGCGTACCACCTGTTGCGCACCCTGACCCATGAGGGCTATCTGCGCCGGGAGAACGGCGTCTTCCGCTTCGGGGACGCCGCCGAGCGGCTGATCGACGGTGGTGCCGTGCAGAATCGTCGCAGCGCCATGACCGATTCGCTCACGCGATGGCGTGACGTCATCGGTGTGCCGGTGTACTGCGCCATCTACCGCGAGGGTGAGATCGAGCTCATCGCGGTCGCGGACACCCCGGCCAATCCCGCCGTCGACGAATGGGCCGCGTTCGCCGAGACCGGCCACGCCCATGCGATCGGCCAGTGCCTGCTGAGACAGCTCGACGAGACCGCCCGCGGGGACCACCTCGACCGTCACCCGGTGCAGCCCCTGACTCGTCACTCTGTGCGAGATCGGGAGTCGCTTCTTGAGCGATTGCGATCAACTGAACGCATGGAGCCTGTCATTGAGCGACAGGAATATGCCATGGGAACGATCTGCGCGGCCATCCCGATCACGGTGGGCACCACCGTCGCGGCGATGGCCATTTCTTTGCCCCTCGACCAACAGGAGCGATTGCTCCCAGCGATCGAGCAACTACGGAACGAAGTCGCAGACCTCTTGCGTTCGCTTGTGCTCTCTATCAGTATCTGAAAAATCACTCCTTGTGATCTGCTAGCGCGTGCACCACGATGGCGTCAATAGGGCCACCGGGGATCATTCCTGGCCAGTTTCATCTACCGCGGGGTTAAACGATGCGCGAGTCGGTTCAAGCAGAGGTCATGATGAGCTTCCTCGTTTCCGAGGAGCTCTCTTTCCGTATTCCGGTGGAGCTCCGGTACGAGGTTGCTGATCCTTACGCGATCCGGATGACCTTCCACCTCCCAGGCGACGCCCCTGTCACCTGGGCTTTTGGCCGTGAGCTGCTGCTCGACGGTCTCAACAGTCCCAGCGGTGACGGCGATGTGCACATCGGTCCCACCGAGCCCGAAGGGCTTTCCGATGTACACATCCGGCTCCAGGTGGGAGAGGACCGTGCCCTCTTCCGGGCCGGCACGGCGCCTCTGGTGGCGTTTCTCGACCGGACGGACAAACTGGTCCCACTGGGTCAGGAGCACACGCTGAGTGACTTCGAGGGCAACCTCGAAGAGGCACTGGGACGGATTCTCGCCGAGGAGCAGAACGCCGGCTGAAGAGGTGCCCGCCGCTACACCTTGCGACGACGCCCTCTCCCGGTCCGTACGGGTGCAGGAGCTCCGGCTTCCGCGCCGGACCCTGTGCGGTCCGCGGAGACCACCAGCGCCGCGAGCGCGGTCGTCACCGGCACAGAGGCGACCAGCCCGATCGAGCCGACCAGCGTCCGGACGATCTCCACCGCCACCAGTTCGCTGTTGGCCACCGTCCCCATGCTGCTCTGGGCGATGGAGAAGAGCAGCAGCAGGGGCAGCGCGGCCCCCGCGTAGGCGAGGACGAGCGTGTTGACGACCGAGGCGATGTGATCGCGGCCGATCCTGATCCCCGCCTTGTAGAGCTTCCGGGCCCCCATCGTCGGGTCCGCCTGGTGCAGTTCCCAGACCGCCGATGTCTGGGTGACGGTCACGTCGTCGAGCACACCGAGCGAACCGATGATGACGCCGGCCAGCAACAGACCGCTCATGTCGATGTCCGGATACAGGCCGTGGATGAGACCGGTGTTGTCGTCGGTGTTGCCGGACAGGCTCGCCCAGCCGATGAAGAGCGAGCCGAGCAGGCCGATCAGCAGCAGTGAGATGAGCGTGCCGATGACGGCCACGGACGTGCGCGCGGTCAGTCCGTGGCACATGTAGAGCGCCGCCAGCATGATGGCGCTCGCCCCGATCACCGCCACGACCAGGGGGTTCGATCCCTGGAGAATCGCCGGCAGGATGAAGAGGGTCAGCACGGCGAACGAGACAGCGAGCGCGACCAGCGCCATCACGCCGCGCATCCTGCCCACCGCCACCACGGCCAGTGCGAAGATCCCGGCCAGCAGCGCCATCGGGAGCTTCCGGTTCACGTCGGTCACCGAGTACTGGAGATCACGGGGCGCGTCGGGCGCGTACGCCACGACCACGCCCTGACCCTCACGCAGTTGCCTCGGGGCATCGGGCTGGACGATCTCGGCGAAGGTCCGGCCCTTGTCCTTGCCGCTGGTCACCTCGATCGTGGCCTTCTTGCATTCCCCCGTCTGCTCGTTGACCGCCTCGCGCCCCGAGGGCGTCGAGGTGTCACCGGTCGCCGGTACCTGCGCGGCGTTGACGTCCGCGCAGTCCACCATGTCGACCTGGACCACCGTGCCGGACTCGGTCTGCCGGTCGAAGCCGACACCTGTGCGCTCGTGGTCGGGTGCGCCGCCCGGCCAGAACGCCACGAGCCCGACAAGGACCGCCGCGGCGAACGGAATCAGCACCGCCGCGATGACCTTGCGCAGATGCTGGGAGACGGGGGCGGCAGGGCCATGGCTGTGCGAGTGGCCGTGCGAGTGGCCCTGCTGTTCGGGATCGCTTTGGGAGGAGGTCACCGGGCGATCATCGCAAGAACGGGTGGGGCCCCCTATTCAGCACGCCATGAAGAACGCTAGCGTGGTGGCACCTTTGCACACGCGGGAGCTCGGAGCACCGGGCTGAGAGGGCGCTGACCTCCGTACACCGGTACGGGACAGGCTGCGCCGACCGCCGAACCTGTTACCGGGTAATGCCGGCGTAGGGAGTAGGTCTCATGACCACAGCGGACGCACGCACGCCTGCCTCGACGCAGAACGCGCACAACGCGCAGGACGCATCGAACGACGAGGCCGGGAAGTCCATCGGCTGGCACAAGGGGTACGTCCAGGGCTCGCGCCCGGACCTCCGGGTGCCGGTCCGTCAGGTGCACCTCACCAACGGCAAGGACGTGACGCTGTACGACACGTCGGGGCCGTACACCGATCCCACCATCGACACCGACGTCCGACGCGGACTCACTCCGCTGCGGGAGAACTGGATCATCGCCCGCGGGGACACCGAGGAGTACGCCGGGCGCCCCGGCCGCCCCGAGGACGACGGGCTCAAGCACACCTCGCCGCGCGGCGGGCTGCGCAACCTCGACGCGGTCTTCCCCGGCCGTCCGCGTCAGCCGCGTCGCAGCCGCGACGGACGGCCCGTCACCCAGCTCGCGTACGCCCGGCGCGGTGAGATCACGCCGGAGATGGAGTACGTCGCGATCCGGGAGAACGTCGAGCCCGAGGTCGTACGCGAGGAGATCGCCGCGGGCCGGGCCGTCATGCCGGTCAACGTCAACCACCCGGAGATCGAGCCGATGATCATCGGCAAGCGGTTCCTGGTGAAGGTCAACGCGAACATCGGCAACTCCGCGGTCACCTCCTCCATCGAGGAGGAGGTGGACAAGATGACCTGGGCGACCAAGTGGGGCGCCGACACGGTCATGGACCTCTCCACCGGCCGCAATATCCACACCACCCGTGAGTGGGTGCTGCGCAACTCTCCCGTACCGATCGGCACCGTGCCGCTCTACCAGGCCCTCGAAAAGGTCGACGGCAGGGCCGAGGAACTGACCTGGGAGATCTACAAGGACACCGTCATCGAGCAGGCCGAGCAGGGCGTCGACTACATGACGGTGCACGCCGGTGTGCGCCTGCCGTACGTGCCGATGACCGCGCGCCGCAAGACCGGCATCGTCTCGCGCGGCGGCTCGATCATGGCCGCCTGGTGCCTCGCGCACCACAAGGAGTCGTTCCTCTACGAGAACTTCGAGGAACTCTGCGAGATCCTCGCGACGTACGACGTGACGTACTCGCTGGGCGACGGGCTGCGGCCCGGTTCGATCGCCGACGCCAACGACGAGGCGCAGTTCGCCGAACTGCGCACTCTGGGCGAGCTGAACACCGTTGCCAAGCGCTACGGCGTCCAGACGATGATCGAGGGCCCGGGCCACGTCCCGATGCACAAGATCAAGGAGAACATCGACCTCCAGCAGGAGATCTGCGAGGAGGCGCCGTTCTACACGCTCGGCCCGCTGACCACGGATGTCGCCCCGGCGTACGACCACATCACCTCGGGGATCGGCGCCGCGATGATCGCCTGGTGGGGCACGGCGATGCTCTGTTACGTCACGCCCAAGGAGCACCTGGGCCTGCCCAACCGGGACGACGTGAAGACCGGTGTCATCACGTACAAGATCGCGGCGCACGCGGCGGACCTGGCCAAGGGGCACCCGGGAGCGCAGGACTGGGACGACGCGTTGTCGGACGCGCGGTTCGAGTTCCGCTGGGAGGACCAGTTCAACCTGGCGCTCGACCCGGTCACGGCACGGGAGTTCCACGACGAGACGCTCCCGGCCGAGCCTGCGAAGACGGCCCACTTCTGCTCGATGTGCGGTCCGAAGTTCTGCTCGATGAAGATCTCGCAGGACATCCGGCGCGAGCACGGTGGCTCGCAGACGGAGATCGAGGTGGGCATGGCGGAGAAGTCGAAGGAGTTCGCCGCGGCCGGCAACCGGGTCTATCTGCCGGTCGTCGACTGACCGGACGGGCGGCGGCGCCGGGGTGCGGGTGGCCCCGGCGTCGCGGTCACTCCGGCTGGTGCTCGGGGCCGCCGAAGTCCGGACTGGTGAAGTCGGGGCTGGTGAAGGTCGGACGTGGGCCGGCCGACGGCCCGTCGGACGGTCCCGAGAAGTCCGGTCTGCTGTAGCCGATCTTCGGAATGCGGTTCGGGGAGCGGTGCGGCGTGCGGGAGGCGGGGCCCGCGGTGGGGTCGGCGAGTGCGTCCCGCAGGAACGGCAGGATGCCGCGCTCCAGCAGGGCATGGCGCCACGCCTCTCTGGCGCGTGCCACATCCTCCGGCAGCTCCTCCTCCGGGTCCTCGGCGGGCAGCGAGGTGGCGCCGTTGCGCAGGGCCGTGATGAGCAGTCCGACGGCGGCGACCAGGGTGGCCGCCGCGGCGACCGCGCCGAAGAACCAGCCCGCGGTGACCATGCTGGCGGCGAACGCGAGGTCCGGGCCGAGCGCCTGGAGCAGATAGCCGACGAGCAGGAAGATCAGGGCGGCGGTACCGGCGAGGACCGGTGCCAGGGCCGTGACGACGGCGCCGATGCCGGCGCCCGGCCCCTTCGTCTCGTCCGGCACGGAGCCGGGGGCCGGATCACCGTCGGCGCCGCGCAGCTCCCCGCGGGCCTTCACGTAGTGCTCGTACTCGGTGCCGGCGGCCGCGGTGATCAGAGCGGTGGCGTTCAGCGCCATGGTGCGTAGCTGTTCCGGATTGAGCCGGTCGCCGACTCCGTCCAGGGCAGGGTGTTCATGGGCATGACGCAGCGCGTCATCGAGAATCCGCTCGTACTCGGGGCGGTCCTCGGCCAGCAGGTGCGGAGCGCTTTTCATGTGCATCCCCCGATGCTCCGTAGGGCCTGACTGACCGCGTGGACCGGGCAATTGGGCGGAAACGGAGGAGAGCCTGCGACTGATACGCCGATGGTAGAGCGCCCACGGCACGGGGTGACAGGGGGTTTCCGTAAATAGGCCCGGCGATCGGAGTGGTCAGGTCGTGGATGCCTCTTCCCCGGCCTGCTTCATCCATGCAGGGGGAGTTGGACCACCAGTAGCTTTCCGGCCATGGTCACTCCGCCGTCCATGGCGATGGCGAGCCCGTCCGCGTACACGTGCGGGCCGTCCACGACGGGACGTGCGCTGTCCTCGCCGTCCTCCGAACCGACCTCGCCGAGCAGGTACGGAATGGGGCTGTGACCATGTACGACGCGCTGCCCGCCGTAGGTCGCCATCAGCTCGCGGACGGCGTCGGCGCCGCCCTCGTCGCGGAAGGCGAACCGCTTGGTGAGCTTGCGGAAGACGTCCCAGCACTCGTCGGCGTCGTTACGCGTGAGGATGGCGTGCACCGTGTCGTTGACGTCCTCGATGGTGGAGCCGTAGTCGAGGTACGCCGTCGTGTCGGAGTGCATCAGCAGATGCCCGTCCTCCTCGACGACCGCGTCGAGCCGCGACATCCACTGGAGGTGGACGTCCTGGAGCCGGTCCATATCGGTCTTCTGGCCGCCGTTGAGCAGCCAGGCCGCCTGGAAGGTCGCGGTGCCCGCACCGGAGTTCACCGGGGTGTCGCCGAACCGCTTGGCGCCGATGAGCAGCAGCTCGTGATTGCCCATCAGGGCCTTGCAGTAGCCGCCGGCCGCGGCGGCCTCGGCGGAGAGCCGCATCACGAGGTCGATGACGCCGATGCCGTCCGGACCGCGGTCCGTGAAGTCGCCGAGGAACCAGAGCCGGGCGTTGCCCGCCGCCCAGGCGCCGTCGGCGTCGATGAGGCCCTGCTCGGCGAGGGCGGTGAGGAGCTCGTCCAGATAGCCGTGGACGTCGCCGACGACGTAGAGCGGACCGCGTCCCGCGTCGGCGGCCGGCCGCTGCTCGGGCAGGGGGCGCACCTCGACGGTGTCCTCGCGCCTGATCACCGGCAGATCGCGCTCGGTGGGCGTGTAGCCCTCCGGCGGTTCGTCGTCCATCGCCACGCTGCCGGGATGCGGCGAGGGCGGGGGCATGGGCGTCTGCGCATACGGCGGTACGCGAAAGTCACGCAACGTCGCCGTCCGCACCACGGGTTCCTGACCGGCCCCCTGAGTCATCGACCCCTCCACCACCGTCGCGCCGCCGTACACCTGACGGGCCCTGCCTGGTAGAGGTGGTCCGCGGTGTCGTGCGCCCATCATAGGAATGCGGATCGTGCTGTGTGACGCACCAGGGGTGGTGAATCCGCGCGCACGTACGGTTCACCGGTCGATTGGTCCGGATTGTTGGGATCAGTCCCCGGCTGGGGAGCGCGGGGCGCTGACCGTGGTGCGCGGCGGGCGGCGCTGGGACGAGGTCCGGACGATGAGCTCTGTCGGTATTACCTGTTCGAGCGGTCCGTCGTGTTCGACGCCCTCGATGGCGTCGATGAGGAGCTGGACGACGGCTGTGCCGATTCTGCGCGGCTTCAGGGAGAGCGTCGTGATGGGCGGTTCGGTGCTGGCGTACACGGTGGATTCGCTGCAGCAGACCAGCAGCAGGTCCTCGGGGACGCGCAGACCGTACCGGCGGGCGGCCGCCAGCAGATCCGTCCCGTTGGGGTCGAAGAGCCCGTACACGGCGTCGGGCCGGTCCGGGCGGGCCAGGAGGCGGTCGGCCGCCACCGCGCCCGCGCACGGGTCGTGGGCCGGATAGGACTCGTACACCGGGTCCTGGCCCACGCGCTCGCACCAGTGGAGGTAGGCGGTGGTGGAGAGCCGGGTGTACGTGTCGGTGGTGGTGCCGGTCAGCAGGCCGATGCGGCGGGCTCCGGCGGCGGCGAGATGGTCGAGGAGGTCCAGGACGGCGGCCCGGTGGTCGTTGTCGACCCAGGCGGTGACCGGAAGCGATCCGGCCGGGCGGCCGTCCGAGACGACGGGCACGCCCTGGCGCACGAGTTCGGTGACGACCGGGTCCTGGTCGGAGGGGTCGATGACGACGGTGCCGTCCAGGGCGACGTTCGACCAGACGTCGACGGTGCTGTGGCGGGAGGTGGCGGGGAGGATGACGAGGGCGTAGCCGCGGGCGAGCGCCGCGGAGGTGGCGGCCCTCGCCATCTCCGCGAAGTACGCGAATTCGGTGAAGGTGAAAGGTTCATCCCCGTACGTGGTCACGGTCAGGCCGATCAGCCCCGACTTGCCCGTACGGAGGGTTCGGGCCGCGGCGGACGGGCGGTAGCCCAGACGCTCGGCGACCTCGCGGACATGGCGGCGGGTGGCGTCCGGGAGCCTGCCCTTGCCGTTGAGCGCGTCGGAGACGGTCGTGATGGAGACCCCGGCCGCGGCGGCTACATCCCGGATACCCGCCCGTCCTTGCCGGCCGTTGCGCCGGGGCGTGTCTGTCCGGCTCACCTGGTGCTTCCCTGCTGCTGTCATGGCGAGCCGATAGTAGGGCTCGGACGGGTGGTTGGGCCGGTCGCATATTCATCCGTTGACAGGCACGTTTCTGCATGATCGTTAGATGCTAAATGCCTTGGAAATCAAGGGAGTTGGCCGGTTAGGCGCAAGTGTGTCATGTGCCGAAGAGGATGGGCCTGCTAAATGGCCGATGTCTCGAAGAGGTCTCAACTCACCTCTTCGAGGGATGCGCGCCACGGAGTGAGCCACCGGCGCGCGGCGGAAGGAGAAACGCTCCCCCTCGCCGGGGCCGACTCGGGCGGGACCATTCCGTCCCCTTCCCGGCACAGGGGACGAATCCCGGCTCCGGCCATTCGCAGCGGCGCCCAATCCTCATAAGGTGAGCAGTATTGATGTGCACGGATGGTCGAGGAGGACCTGCGGTGAGCGATACGAGCCCCAAGCTGCGCGCCGAGCTGGACGGCGTGCCCGCCTATGTGCCGGGCAGGCCGGCGGCGGCCGACGGACCGGTCGCCTTCAAGCTTTCCTCGAACGAGAATCCGTTCCCGCCGCTGCCGGGCGTGATGGAGTCCGCGCTCGCCGCTGCCGCGAACTTCAACCGTTACCCGGACATGGCCTGTACCGGCCTGATGAACGAGCTGGCCGACCGATTCGGTGTGCCTCTCTCGCACCTGGCCACCGGTACCGGCTCGGTCGGGGTGGCTCAGCAGCTGCTCCAGGCCACGTCCGGCCCGGGGGACGAGGTCATCTACGCCTGGCGCTCCTTCGAGGCGTACCCGATCATCACGCAGGTCAGCGGTGCGACCTCGGTGAAGGTGCCGCTGACCGACGGTGATGTGCACGATCTGGACGCGATGGCGGACGCGATCACCGACCGGACGCGCCTGATCTTCGTCTGCAACCCCAACAACCCGACCGGCACGGTGGTCCGCAGGGCCGAGCTGGAGCGGTTCCTGGACCGGGTGCCGAGCGATGTGCTGGTGGTGCTCGACGAGGCGTACAAGGAGTTCATCCGGGACGTCGAGGTGCCGGACGGCATCGAGATCTACCGGGACCGGCCCAATGTCGCGGTGCTGCGGACCTTCTCCAAGGCATACGGCCTGGCCGGCCTGCGGGTCGGCTTCGCGGTGGCCCATGAGCCGGTCGCTGCGGCGCTGCGGAAGACGGCCGTCCCCTTCGGGGTCAGCCAGGTCGCCCAGGACGCGGCCATCGCCTCGCTCCGCGCCGAGGACGAGCTGATGGGCCGGGTCGGCTCGCTCGTCTGCGAGCGCGCCCGGGTGTACGAGGAGCTGGTGCGGCAGGGCTGGACCGTTCCGGAGTCGCAGGCCAACTTCGTCTGGCTGCGGCTCGGGGACCGTACGGCCGACTTCGCGGCGGCGTGCGAGCGGGCCGGCGTGGTGGTCCGGCCGTTCGCGGGCGAGGGAGTGCGGGTGACGATCGGGGAGTCCGAGGCCAACGACGTGTTCCTCAAGGTGACGGAGTCGTACCGCAACGAGTGGTGAGCGACGGGCGTGACCGCACGGCGCGGAGCCTTCCGTAGGCCGTGGCCGTCACGCCCCGTCTGTTCCGGTGGCCCCGGACCTCGATTGCCGAGGTCCGGGGCCACCGTGCTGCCCGGGGCCGGGAGGTGCCCCGGACGGCCTGAAACGACCCCCCGAGCGTGTCCCTCAAAAGTGTGTGCGCCATAATGCTTGTGAATGTGAACGCGTTCACAAGCGTGTCCCGGTTCCTCCCACGATCAGTGGGACAAGAGGGGCAAAGTGCCCCTGTGAACACGGCCCCGTAAGGAGAACGACGACGTGGACCTAGCTCTGGCGCCGGAAACCCTGGCGCGATGGCAATTCGGCATTACGACCGTCTACCACTTCCTGTTCGTCCCTCTGACGATCCCCCTCGCCGCGCTCACCGCCGGCCTGCAGACCGCCTGGGTGCGGACGAGCAACGAGAAGTACCTCAGAGCGACGAAGTTCTGGGGGAAGCTCTTCCTGATCAACATCGCCATGGGTGTCGTCACCGGCATCGTCCAGGAGTTCCAGTTCGGCATGAACTGGTCGGACTACTCCCGCTTCGTCGGCGACATCTTCGGTGCCCCGCTCGCCTTCGAGGCGCTGATCGCGTTCTTCTTCGAATCCACCTTCATCGGGCTGTGGATCTTCGGCTGGGACAAGCTGCCGAAGAAGATCCACCTCGCCTGCATGTGGATGGTCTCCATCGGCACCATCCTCTCCGCGTACTTCATCCTGGCGGCCAACTCCTGGATGCAGCACCCGGTCGGCTACCGCATCAACGAGGAACGCGGCCGAGCGGAGCTCACCGACTTCTGGCGCGTGCTCACGCAGAACACCGCGCTCACCCAGTTCTTCCACACCATCACGGCGGCCTTCCTCGTCGGTGGCGCGTTCATGGTCGGCATCGCCGCGTTCCACCTGGCACGCAAGAAGCACATCCCGGTGATGCGGACGTCCCTGCGGCTCGGGCTCGTCACCGTCGTGATCGCCGGCATGTTGACCGCCGTCAGCGGCGACATGCTGGGCAAGGTGATGTTCAAGCAGCAGCCGATGAAGATGGCCGCTGCCGAGGCGCTGTGGGACGGGCAGTACTCCGCCCCGTTCTCGATCTTCGCGTACGGGGACGTCAGCCAGGGCCACAACACCGTGGAGATCTCGATCCCCGGGATACTGTCCTTCCTCGCCGACGACGACTTCAACTCGTACGTCCCTGGCATCAACGACATCAACAAGGCCGAGCAGGAACGTTACGGCCCCGGTGACTACCGCCCCAACATCCCGGTCGCCTTCTGGAGCTTCCGCTGGATGATCGGCTTCGGCATGGCGTCCTTCGGCCTCGGCATGCTCGGACTGTGGCTGACGCGGAAGAGGTTCCTGCTGCCGCCGGCGATGAGGACCGGTGAGGACGAGGTGCCGAATCTGGTCCTGTTCAGGAACAAGGCGCTGAGCCCGAAGCTCACCAGGCTCTACTGGCTCGTCGCCCTGTGGACCCTGCTCTTCCCGCTGATCGCCAACTCCTGGGGCTGGATCTTCACCGAGATGGGGCGTCAGCCCTGGGTCGTCTACGGCGTGCTCCAGACCCGCAACGCAGTCTCCCCTGGCACCTCGCAGGGCGAGGTGCTCGCCTCGATGATCCTCTTCACCCTGCTCTACGCGGTGCTCGCCGTGATCGAGGTCAAGTTGCTCGTGAAGTACATCAAGGCGGGACCGCCGGAACTCAGTGAGTCCGACCTCAACCCGCCCACCAAGATCGGCGGTCACGACGACCAGGACGCCGACCGCCCGATGGCCTTCTCCTACTGAGAGAGCAGAGGAGCTGAGAGATGGAACTCCACAACGTCTGGTTCGTACTCATCGCCGTCCTCTGGATCGGCTACTTCTTCCTGGAGGGATTCGACTTCGGTATCGGGGTCCTCACCAAGGTGCTGGCCCGCGACCGCAAGGAACGCCGGGTGCTGATCAACACGATCGGACCCGTCTGGGACGGCAACGAGGTCTGGCTGCTCACCGCGGGCGGCGCGACCTTCGCCGCCTTCCCCGAGTGGTACGCCACGCTCTTCTCCGGCTTCTACCTGCCGCTGCTGATCATCCTGCTCTGTCTGATCGTGCGCGGAGTCGCCTTCGAATACCGGTCGAAGCGCCCCGAGGACAGGTGGCAGACCAACTGGGAACACGCGATCTTCTGGACCTCGCTGATCCCGGCCGTGCTCTGGGGCGTGGCCTTCGGCAACATCGTGCGCGGCGTGAAGATCGATGCCGATATGGAGTACGTCGGCAACCTCTGGGACCTGCTCAACCCGTACGCCATCCTCGGCGGACTGGTCACGCTCTTCCTCTTCACCTTCCACGGCACGGTGTTCGCCGGGCTCAAGACGGACGGGGACATCCGGGTACGGGCCCGCAAGCTGGCGCTCAAGCTGGGGCCGGCCACCGCCGTCCTCGCGCTGGTCTTCCTGATCTGGACCCAGATCGACAACGGTGACGGCTGGAGTCTGCTGGCCGCGATCGTCGCGGCCGTGGCGCTGGTCGCCGCGATCGGTGCCATCGCGGCGGGACGCGAGGGCTGGTCGTTCGCGTTCTCGGGGCTGACCATCGTGGCGGCGATCGCCATGCTGTTCCTGACGCTCTTCCCGAACGTCATGCCGTCCTCGCTGAACGACGCCTGGAACCTCACGGTCACCAACGCCTCGTCCACCCCGTACACCTTGAAGATCATGACCTGGTGCGCGGCCATCGCCACTCCCCTCGTCCTGCTCTACCAGAGCTGGACCTACTGGGTGTTCCGCAAGCGCATCGGTACCCAGCACATCCCCGATGCGCACTGACCGCACCGGCCGCAGCGAGCTCTCTGGGGGCTGTTTCACGTGAAACCGATCGACCCGCGTCTGCTCCGTTACGCCCGGGCCACCCGGTTCTTCCTGGCTGCTGTGGTGGCACTCGGGCTCGTCGGGGCGGCGCTGGTGGTCGCCCAGGCGATGCTCATCGCCGAAGTGGTGGTGGGCGGGTTCGAGGAAGGGCTGTCCCTTACCGGACTCCGCACGCCCCTGCTGCTGCTCGCCGGGGTCGCGGTGGGCCGGGCCCTGGTGGCCTGGCTCACCGAACTGGCCGCGTACCGGGCCGGTGCGGCGGTCAAGTCCGAGCTGCGCGGCCGGCTCATGGAGCGGGCCGCGCAGCTCGGCCCCGACTGGCTGAGCGGGCAGCGCACGGGCTCCTTGGTGGCGCTCGCCACCCGCGGCGTCGACGCGCTCGACGACTACTTCGCGCGCTACCTTCCGCAGCTGGGGCTCGCGGTGGTGGTGCCGGTCGCGGTCCTGGCCAGGATCGTCACCGAGGACTGGGTCTCCGCCGCGATCATCGTGGTCACGCTCCCGCTCATCCCGCTCTTCATGATCCTGATCGGCTGGGCCACCCAGTCCCGGATGGACCGCCAGTGGCGGCTGCTCTCACGGCTCTCCGGGCACTTCCTTGATGTGGTCGCCGGACTTCCGACACTGAAGGTCTTCGGACGCGCCAAGGCGCAGGCCGAGTCGATCCGCACCATCACCTCGCAGTACCGGCAGGCCACCCTGCGGACCCTGCGGATCGCGTTCCTGTCGTCCTTCGCCCTGGAAATCCTGGCGACCCTGTCGGTGGCGCTGGTCGCCGTGACCATCGGGATGCGGCTCGTCCACGGCGAACTGGACCTCTACACCGGCCTGGTGATCCTCATCCTGGCGCCGGAGGCGTATCTGCCCATCCGGCAGGTCGGGGCGCAGTACCACGCGGCCGCGGAGGGGCTCTCGGCCGCCGAGGAGATCTTCTCGGTCCTGGAGACCGAGCTCGGGGCAGCCGGCACCCAGGACGTCCCCGCGACGCCGAGGCTGGAACTCGACGGGGTGACGGTCCGCCATGCCGGCCGTACCGAACCGTCGCTGCACGACGCCTCCCTGGTGGTGGAGCCGGGTGAGACCGTCGCCCTCGTCGGCCCCAGCGGAGTCGGCAAGTCCACGCTCCTCCATGTGGTGCTGGGCTTCACCGCGCCCGACGAGGGACATGTACGGGTCGGCGGGACCGATCTGGCCGACCTCTCCCCGGAACGCTGGCGCGAACGGATCGCCTGGGTGCCGCAGCGCCCGCACCTCTTCGCCGGCACGATCGCCGAGAACGTACGACTGGCCCGTCCGGACGCCGACGACGAAGCGGTGGCGGCGGCGCTGCGGGACGCGGGCGCGTCCGACTTCGTCGCGGGCCTCCCGGATGGCGCGCTGACGCCGCTCGGTGAGGACGGCGCCGGGCTCTCGGCGGGGCAGCGGCAGCGGCTCGCTCTCGCCCGCGCGTTCCTCGCCGACCGGCCGCTGCTCCTGCTCGACGAGCCGACCGCGAGCCTGGACAGCGAGACGGAGGCGGGGATCGTCGAGGCGGTACGGAGACTGGCGGCGGGACGGACCGTACTCCTCGTCGTCCACCGCCCGGCGCTGCTGTCGGTCGCCGACCGGGTGGTGACCCTGGAGCCGCGGGAAGCTCCGGGCCGCGCCGCCGCGACGCCGGACGGCAAGGCCGGGCGCCCGACCGTGCCCCGGCCCGGCGGACCGTCGCTCGCACCCGTCGGCGAGCCGGACGAGACGCAGGAACCCGAGGTCTTCAAGGACACCGCCCCGCGGCCGGGGCGCGTCCTGGCCCGGGTCCGGGAGGCCGCCGGCGCGCAGCACGGGAAGCTGGGTCTGGCCCTGCTGCTGGGCAGCCTCGCCGTGGGCTCGGCCGTCGGGCTGATGGCCGTGTCGGGGTGGCTGATCTCCCGTGCCTCCGAACAGCCGCCGGTGCTCTATCTGATGGTCGCCGTCACCGCGACCCGCGCTTTCGGGATCGGCCGCGCCGTCTTCCGGTACGCCGAACGCCTCGTCTCGCACGACGCGGTGCTCAGGATGCTCGCGGAGCTGCGGGTCGCCGTGTACCGGGGCCTGGAGCGGATCGCGCCGGCCGGGCTGCGTACGACGCGACGCGGTGACCTGCTGTCGCGCCTGGTGGCCGATGTGGACGCGTTGCAGGACTACTGGCTGCGCTGGCTGCTGCCCGCGGGGACCGCAGTCTTCGTCGGTACCGCGGCTGCCGGATTCACCGGCTGGCTGCTTCCCGAGGCGGGCCTCGTGCTCGCCGCCGGCCTTCTCCTCGCCGGGGTGGGCTTTCCTCTGGTCAGTGGCGCGTGTGCCCGTCACGTGGAGCGCCAACTGGCGCCCGCGCGGGCCATGCTGGCCACCAGGGTCACCGATCTGCTCAGCGGTACGGCCGAACTGACGGTCGCCGGGGCGCTGGCCGCCCGCAGCCGCCAGGCGCGCGAGGCGGACGGTGTCCTGACCCGGATCGCCTCCCGCGCGGCGACCGCGACCGCGCTCGGCGGCGGTCTCTCCGCCTTGATCTGCGGCCTCACGGTGGTCGGCGCCGCTCTCGTCGCCCTCCCGGCGGTGTACGACGGACGGCTGGCGGGCGTGGAACTCGCGGTGGTGGTGCTGACCCCGCTGGCGGCGTTCGAGGCGGTGACGGGTCTGCCGCTCGCCGTGCAGTACCGCCGGCGCGTGAAGCGCAGCGCGGAGCGGGTGTACGAGGTGCTGGACGCCCCGGAGCCGGTACGCGAGCCCGTCACCCCCGCTGACGCGCCCGCTTCGCCGTTCCCGCTGGAGGTACGAGGGCTGTCCGCGCGGTACGCGGGAGCGCGGCGGGACGCCCTGGAGTCCGTCGATCTCACGCTCGTGCCCGGCAGGCGCGTCGCGGTCGTCGGCCCCTCGGGCTCGGGCAAGTCGACGCTCGCCCAGGTCCTCCTGCGCTTCCTGGACGCACGGGCCGGGACGTACCGGATCGGCGGTGTCGAGGCGTGCGAACTGGACGGCGACACCGTCCGGACGTTCGTGGGGCTGTGTGCCCAGGACGCCCATGTCTTCGACAGCTCCATCCGCGAGAACCTGCGCCTCGCCCGTACCGGAGCGACGGACGGTGAACTGCGGGACGCGCTCGCGCAGGCCCGGCTGCTGGACTGGGCGGACTCGCTGCCCGACGGGCTCGACACCCTGGTGGGTGAACACGGCGCCCGGCTCTCGGGCGGTCAGCGCCAGCGGCTCGCGCTGGCCCGCGCGCTCCTCGCCGACTTCCCCGTCCTGGTGCTGGACGAGCCCGCGGAGCACCTCGATCTGGCGACGGCCGACGCCCTGACCGCGGATCTGCTGGCCGCCACCCAGGGCCGTACGACGGTCCTGATCACCCACCGGCTGGAGGGTCTCGACGCCGTCGACGAGGTGCTCGTGCTGGACGCGGGCCGCGTGGTGCAGCGCGGTGCGTACGCCGATCTCGCGGGTGTGGACGGGCCTTTGCGCCGGATGCTGGAGCGGGAGAGGGAGAGTGTGCCCGCCTGACAGAGGGGTCGGGGAGGGGCCGCGAGCGGGACGGGCCCCGGTCGGGGCCCGTCCTGACGGCGCCGCCCGACTTTCCTCACTAAATGGGACTAATTAGGCTCAGAGCATGGCAGAGCCGGACCCGAAGGACTCACTCGAAGCCGCGACCCGGGCGACGCGCAGCCTGCGGGGCCTCTCCACCGAACTGACGGCCCGCGTCCCGCAGCTGCTGGAGGCCATGCGTTCGGTCGGCACGGGCCTGGAACTGCACTCCACCCTCGACCGCATCTGCGAGACCGCCGCCGAGCTGGCCGGCGCCCGCTACGCCGCCATCGGTGTCGTCGACGACACGGGGGAGGGCCTGTCCGACTTCGTCACCTACGGGGTTCCGGAGGACGTGGCCCGGGAGATCGGACGCCGGCCCGACGGGCACAAGGGGCTCCTCGGCGCGCTGATCCACGATCCCGTACCGCTCCGGCTGGCCGATCTGGCCGCCGATCCGAGGTCCGCCGGATTTCCGCCCGGACATCCGCGGATGGGCACGTTCCTCGGGGTCCCGATCCGTGTACAGGGCGAGATCTTCGGCAATCTCTATCTGGCGGAGAAGCACGGCGGGGCCGAGTTCAACGACTACGACCTGCACATGGTGCGGGTGCTCGCCACGGAGGCCGGGATCGCCATCGGCAACGCCCGGCTGTACGAGGCGGCGCGGCAGCGCGAACGGTGGATCGACGGCTCGGTGGCCGTCACGACCGCGCTCCTGTCGGGCGGTGACGCCGACGACGCGCTGTCGGTCGTCGCGGAACAGGCCCGTCGTCTCGCCGATTCCGCGGCGGGGATCGTGCTGCTGCCGACACCGGAGGGCGGGCTGGAGATCGTCGCGGTCTCCGCCGAGCACCCGTCCGCCTCGCTGGGAATCATCGTTCCGCCGGAGAGCCCCGTCGTGGCGATGCTCCTCGACGGCCAGGCCGTCTTCGTGGACGACTCGGGCTCCGACGGACGCATGGTCACGAGGCTGGCCGACCAGTTCGGCCCGACCATGCTGCTCCCCCTGCACAGCGGTGGCCGGGTTCTCGGGGCACTCGCCACTCCGCGCGGCCGGGGCGAACGCCCCTTCACGGAGGCGGAGCGGACGCTCGCCACCCAGTTCGCATCGCAGGCCGCTCTCGCGCTGATGATGGCGGAGGCGCAGCGCGACCGCGAGCGGCTCGCGGTGTACGAGGACCGGGACCGGATCGCCCGTGACCTCCACGACCTCGTCATCCAGCGGCTGTTCGCCACCGGAATGATGCTGGAGAGCGCTCAGCGCGGGTCGGTGGTGCCCGAGGTGCAGACCGGAGTCGGGCGGGCCGTCGACGAGCTCGACGTGACGATCCAGGAGATCCGGACGGCCATCTTCGCGCTCCAGCAGGAACCCGCCGAGGCTCCTTCGGGTCTGCGCACCCGGGTTCTGCGCGAGATCAACATGGCCGCCGTTCCGCTGGGCTTCAAGCCGTCGCACCACTTCGTCGGCCCGGTCGATTCACTCGTCGGTGAACTCACCGGGAAGAACCTCATCGCGGCCCTGCGCGAGGCACTGTCCAACGCCTTCCGGCATGCCGGTGCCTCCCTGATCGACGTGGTCGTCGACGCCACCGTCACACTGCCGGACGGGCGCGAAGGCGTACGTCTCTCGGTCGCCGACGACGGCGTGGGCATCCCGGAGGGCGGGCGGCGCAGCGGTCTGCGCAACCTCGCACGCCGTGCGGAGTCCCTGGGCGGCGCGAGCTGGTTCGGCCCCGGAATCGGGGAGGACGGGGGCGGCACGACGGTGGTGTGGGAGGCCCCGCTCTGACGTCGTGCCCCGGGGCGGGGCCGGTGGTCCGGCCCTCCGCCGGGGGTAGGCCGGTTGGCGGTACGACACCTCGGGTTCCCGGGATTCCGGGCCGGGCGGGGTGACGATCCGGGAATGCGTTCCGCTGTGCTGTGTCGCTGTCGCCGGAGAAGCCGCCAGAAATCCTGCCAGGAGTGCCGCCAGGAGTGCCGTCCGGAATGCCGTCAGGCATACGGCCGGAGAGATGGCCGGACGTACGGCCGGACGAGAGCCGGCCGTCGGCGGCGCGACCGGCTGGTCGTGCTGCTGTGTGCGCTGTCGGCCCTGGCCGCCCTCTCGGTGGCGCCCGGGCGGGACGCGATGGCCGTAGCGGGTGGGGTGGCTGCGGAGCACCGGGGCGACGCCGACGGGCCGCCCGGTCCACCGCCCGCACCACCGGCCGCACCACCGCCCGCCCCGCAGCCCGGCCCGCCGTTCGATCTGTCCGGGCTGAGTACGGGGGCCGCGGTCGCCCGGTTGTACCAAGAGGCGGCGCGGGCCACCGAGACGTACGAGAACGGCAGACGCGCGTCGGTCGCGCAGCGGGAGAAGGCCGTGCGCCTCGACAGGCTCCTCGCCGGGCAGCGGCACGCTCTCGTGGCGATCCACGCGGACCTCGGCCGGGTCGCCCGTTCCGAGTACCGGACCGGCGGCGTCGGACTCTCGTACACCGCGCAACTGCTGCTCGCCGACGATCCGCAGGAACTGCTGCGAGGCCGCCAGCTGGCCTGGCAGGCCGACAGAGCCGTGACGCGCCTGCTGGAACGTGCTCAGCACGCCGAACGCGCGCTGGCCGACGGAGAGCGCAGGGCCAGATCCGCCTGGCACACCCTGGACACCGACCTCGTACGGCTGGCGGAGGTCAAACGCGGCATCGCGGTCACGCTGGCATCGGCGCAGCAGCGGCTCCAGGGCGAGGCGGACAGCAGCGTCGCGGCGGGGAAGTGCGCGGGCGCCGTACGGGTCGAGCAGCCGGGCGGGTTTGACGCCGGGCCGAGCTGGGTGGCGCCGGTGGAGAAGTACGCACTGTCGGCGGGGTTCGACAGCGTCGGTGAGCACTGGGCGAGGCGGCACACCGGGCAGGACTTCGCCGTGGACATCGGCACCCCGGTGCGCTCGGTCGGCGAGGGCCGGGTGGTCTCGGTCTCCTGCGGCGGCGCGTTCGGCGTCCAGGTCGTGGTGGCGCACCCGGGCGGCTACTACACGCAGTACGCGCATCTGGCGGGTGTCACGGTGGACCAGGGGGAGCGGGTCGGGGCGGGTCAGTGGATCGGCCAGTCGGGCACGAGCGGCAACTCGACGGGACCGCACCTCCATTTCGAGGTGCGGCTCACGCCTCTTCTCGGGTCGGGCGTCGATCCGGTGCGTTGGCTGGGTGAGCGCGGGGTGACGCTCTGACCGGCCGCCCGGCGGGGGCCGCCGGTCCGTGACCGATGGTCAGCGGGTGGCGAGAATCCGCTCGATGACGACGGCGACGCCGTCCTCGTTGTTCGTGAGGGTGGTGCCGGAAGCGGCGGCCAACGCGGCGGGGTGGGCGTTGCCCATCGCGTACGAGGCGCCCGCCCAGCCGAGCATCTCCACGTCGTTGGGCATGTCGCCGAAGGCGACCACCTCGGCGGGATCGATGCCGCGTTCGGTACAGCAGAGCGCGAGGGTGCTGGCCTTGGAGACACCGAGTCCGCTGACCTCCAGGAGGGCCGTGGGGCTGGACCGGGTGAAGGAGGCCAGGTCACCGGCGGCGGTACGGGCCAGCGCGAGGAACTCGTCGGGAGCCAGTTCGGCATGGTGGGCCAGGAGCTTCAGCACCGGTGCGCCGGAACTCGGAGACTCCGCCTGGAGCAGCTTCTCGGCGACGGCGACGGTGGCACCCGGGTCCAGGTGGAACGGCGGATAGGCCGGTTCGTAGTGGATGCCGGTGGTGAACTCGACGGCGAACGAGGTGCCCGGGGCGACCTCGCGGAGCGTACGGACCGCCGCGAGTGCGGCGTCACGCTCCAGCGGCCGGGCCATGAGCGGCTCGCCACCGGCACGCAGATCGACGACGGCCGCGCCGTTCGCGCAGATCGCCATGCCGTGACCGTGGACGTGGTCGCTGACGACATCCATCCACCGGGCGGGGCGGCCGGTGACGAAGAAGACCTCGATGCCGGCCTCCTCGGCCGCCGCGAGGGCGGCGACCGTGCGGTCCGACAGGGTCTTGTCGTCACGCAGCAGTGTGCCGTCCAGGTCGGTGGCGATCAGCCGGGTTACGGCAGGCAGAGGCGAGTCGGTAGCTGAGGTCACGGGGTCATTCTCCCGTACGAGAGTGCACGGGCGTGCAGAGGGGCGCACATGTGAGTGCGCGCGCCTCTGAACTGTGAACATGCCCGCGGCATGTGCCGGGGGTCGCGTGAACGGGACTCAGCCGAGCTGGGCCAGGCCTTCGGTGGCGATCCGTTCGAAGACCTTCTCGTCGGCGGCGAAATCGGAGCCGGGGACCGGCCAGTGGAGCACGATCTCTGTGAACCCCAGCTCGAAGTGGCTCCCCGCGAAGTCCACGAACGCGTCGAAGGAGTCCAGCGGGCGGTCCGGGGTGAAGCCGGTGAGGAGGATCTTGTCCAGCTCCGCGACGTCCCGGCCCACCTCGGCGCCCGCCGCGGCGAGCCCGTCCAGCTGCCGGCGCAGGGCAGCCACGGACTGCTCCGGCGTCCCCGTCTCGTACAGCTTCGGATCACCGGTGGTCACCCACCCCTCGCCGTACCGCGCGGCGAGTTTCTGCCCGCGCGGGCCGGTGGCGGCGATCGCGAAGGGGAGCCGGGGGCGCTGGACGCAGCCGGGAATGTTGCGGGCCTCGTTGGCCGTGTAGAACGCGCCCTCGTGCGTGACCGAGGGCTCACGCAGCAGCTGGTCGAGGAGCGGGACGAATTCGCCGAAGTGGTCCGCACGTTCGCGCGGGGTCCAGGGGGCCTCGTCGGCCCGGCGCAGCGTGGTGGCGTCGAAGCCGTTGCCGCCGGCGCCGATCCCGAGGGTGATACGGCCGTCGGAGACGTCGTCGAGCGTGATGAGGTCCTTGGCGAGCGTCACCGGGTGCCGGAAGTTGGGTGAGGTGATGAGCGTGCCGAGACGCATCCGCTCGGTGGCGGCCGCCGCGGCGGTCAGGGTCGGGATGGCACCGAACCACGGCCCGTCACGGAAGGTCCGCCAGGCCAGATGGTCGTAGGTGTACGCGGCGTGGAAACCCAGCTCTTCGGCCCGCTGCCAGACCTTTCGGCCTTCGCTCCAGCGGTGGATGGGCAGGATGAGGGTGCTCAAATGCATACATGCGACCATACGGCCGAGTCATCCTGATACGGCGCAGGGGTCGGTGCGAGGTCGCCGCCCCGCACGCACGGGGCCACGCTGGAAAGGGACGCGGCCGGTCCCTCGTTCAGTCGCGCGTACGCAGGTACTCCGGCGGTACGGCGTCGGTGAGCCAGACCCCGTTGGCACTGACGTGAAAGACGTGGCCGGCCCGGTGCATCGCCGCCGCGTCCACCGACAGCACGATGGGCCGGCCTCGACGGGCGCCGACCCTGGTCGCGGTCTCGCGGTCCGGTGACAGGTGCACATGATGGCGGTCCATGGGGCGCAGCCCTTCGGCGCGGATCGAGTCCAGGGCTCGGGCGACGGTGCCGTGGTAGAGGTACGCGGGCGGCTCGGCCGGGGGCAGCCCGAGGTCCACGGGGACGGTATGCCCCTGGTTCGCGCGGATGCGGTCGCCGTCCACGGTGAAGCGTTGTTTGTCGTTGGCCGCGACGACCTGGTCGAGCTCGCCGCGAGTGAGGGCGAACCCCTGACGGGCAGCCGCCCGCAGAAGGTCGTCGACCGGAACCCAGCCCTCGGCGTCGAGCGTGAGGCCGATGCGCTCCGGCTGGTGTCTGAGGTGGCGTGACAGGTACTTGGACACCTTGACGGTGCGTTTCTCGTCCATGCGGTCAGGGTGCCCATGACGCGCATCCCGGCGCATCTGATTTCTTCCGGAGTAATCACAGCACGCAGGTTTGATCCACAGCCAACTGCGGTTATCCACAGGCACTTTGGCGATTCTGTGGACAAGTCCCTCGCGAAATAAGCTATTTGATCAACTTACTCACCTTTTGCGTGAGATGCCGCAAGCGAGTCCAATGTTCTTTTCTGTACCTCCCGTTGAGCGGCGGCCGCGACGAACGCCTCAACTCGGTCCGCACCAACGAGCTCCTGCACAGCGCGCATTGTCTCAGCGGGCAGGAGCACGGGTCGTGGCATGTCGTCATCGGTCAGGGGCTCCTCGGAACCCAGATGGTGGTGCAGGTGCCGGGTGGCGAACAACCGCATCGCCCGTGCGAGTTCGGCGTCGACGGTCTGCTGCGCGAGCGGGCGGAGCCGTCGCACCATCGAAGCCGCTTCCGCCGCGTCCGCGTCCGTCGGCGGGCGATGACCGAGGTAACGGGCGAAGACGTGCTCGGTGGTGAACTCGAGGAAACGGGAGGCGATGTGCTCGACCTGACCCCGAAGCTCCCTGAGATGAGCGGAGATTGCCGAGAGCGGAACCCCGGCCGCGTACAACTCGGCTGCCACTGCCAGCTCTTGCGGGCTCGGGACCAGGAACTCGTCCTCCCTGCCGGGGACCCGCTCCAGTACGCCGAGAGCCACCGCCTCGTCGACGGCCGCTTCGTCCGGTGTGGAGCCGAATCGCAGGTCCAGCTCGGCGCGGGTGATCCGGCCGGCCTCCTCATCGGTCCACGGACCGTGCACTTCGGCGACGAGACCGAGCACTCCGCCCAGACCGCGTCCCGCGTCCCATGCCTCCAGCAACTCCTTGATGCTGGCCAGGGTGTAGCCGCGGTCCAGGAGATCCGCGATCTGCCGCAACCGGGCCAGGTGCGTGTGCCGGTAGACGTTGGCCCGGCCGCGCCGCTCCGGCGTCGGCAGCAGACCCCGGTCCTGGTAGGCGCGGATGGTGCGGACCGTGGCGCCGCTGGCATGGGCCAGGTCCTCGATCCGGTACTCGGCCTCGGGCCGGCTCTCCGGGGCCGGCGGCCCGCTTTCGCCGCCGGTCACAGCGGCGGCTTCAGGCGGGCGATACCGCGCAGCACCCCGGGGCTCAGCCGGGACAGCAGCCGGGCACCCCGGGCCTCCGGGGTGACCGGTACGACGGCCTGATTACGCACCACGGCCTTGAGGATCGCGTCGGCGACCTTCTCCGGCGGGTAGTTCCGGAGCCCGTAGAGCCTGCTGGTCCGGTTCCGGAGGCGCTTCTCCTCCGCCGCGTCCGCGCCGGCGAACCGCGTGGTCGCCGTGATGTTGGTGTTGACGATGCCAGGGCAGATCGCGCTGACCCCGATGGACTTCTCGGCCAGCTCCGCCCGCAGGCACTCGCTCAGCATCAGCACGGCCGCCTTGGACGTGCTGTACGCGGGCAGGGCCCGCGAGGGCTGGTAGGCCGCCGCGGAAGCCGTGTTGACGATATGGCCGCCCTGGCCCCGTTCGGCCATCTGCCTGCCGAAGATCCGGCAGCCGTGAATGACCCCCCACAGATTGACGTCGAGGACGTTCTTCCAGTCCTCGCTCGTCGTTTCCAGGAACGAGCCCGACAGACCTATCCCCGCGTTGTTGACCAGCACGTCGACGACGCCGTACTCGCGGGCGACCTTTTCGGCGAGCTTCTCCATCGCCTGCTCGTCGCTGACGTCGACCGTCTCGCCCCAGGCGGCCGGAGAGCCGATGAGCAGGGCCATCTCCGCCGTCCGGGCCGCACCCTCCCCGTCACGGTCCACCGCCACCACCCTGGCACCCGCCTCGGCGAACGCGAAGGCCGTGGCACGCCCGATGCCTGCGGCCGCCCCGGTCACCAGGACCAATTGCCCGCCGAACCGGTCGGCGTAGGCCCCGGTCGCCGCCGGACCCTGGACCGGCAGACCGTCGTGCCGGGCCGTCTCGTTGGCCGCGACGAAGTCGCTGATCCAGGCGGACAGCTGGTCCGGCCTGGTGCGCGGAACCCAGTGCTTGGCCGGCAACGACCGGCGTACCAACTGCGGCGCCCACAGCTCCAACTGGTCGTAGAGCGACTCGGAGAGGAAGAAGTCGTCGGTCGGAGTGATCAGTTGGACCGGAACGTGGGCGTACGCGTCGGCCCGGGGCCTGCGCAGCCTGGAGCGGACGTTGTCACGGTAGAGCCAGGCCCCGTGCGCGGCGTCCTGGGGCAGCGACGGAGTCGGGTAGTCGCCCGCGGGCACCTTCTCCATGCGCTGGAGTATCCGCGGCCACTGCTTGCCGAGCGGCCCCCGCCAGGCGAGCTCCGGCAGGACCGGGGTGTGCAGCATGTACACGTACCAGGACTTGGCGCCCTGCCCCATCAGCTGGCCCACCCGGCGCGGCGTGGGCCGGCTCACGCGCTGCTTGATCCAGTGACCGAAGTGGTCGAGCGAAGGGCCGGACATGGAGGTGAAGGAGGCGATGCGCCCCTCGGTCCGCTTGACCGTGGCGAACTCCCACGCCTGCACCGAACCCCAGTCGTGCCCCACCACATGCACCGGCAGGTCCGGGCTCACCGCGTCCGCGACGGCCAGGAAGTCGTCCGTGAGCTTCTCCAGCGTGAATCCGCCCCGCAGGGGGGAGGGCGCCGTCGACCTGCCGTGGCCGCGTACGTCGTAGAGCACGACGTGCCACTCCTCGGCCAGGCGCGATGCCACCTCCGACCAGACCTCCTTGCTGTCCGGGTAGCCGTGCACCAGCACGACCGTGGGCCGGGAGGCGTCGCCCAACTCGGCGACGCACAGCTCGATTCCGCCCGTACGGACCCAGCGCTCGCGCGCTTCACGCAGCTTCACGCCGCCACCTTCTCCTCTGCCCAGCGCCGCACGTGCGGCAGGTCGTCGTCGAGCCAGAACGCGCTCTGTTCGGGGTCCTTGGAGTCGGTGACGACAAGGATCTCCTCGAACTTCGCGCCCGTACCCCGGAAACCGAGGTGGGGTTCGACCGCCCACAGCCCGGGCTGCGGCGGGTGGTCGGAGAAGCGGTACGGGCTCCACAGCGGTGACCAGCCGTCCCGGTGGCCGTGCAGGGCGTCGCTCGCGAGCCCCTTGAGCGACTGGGTGCCGAACCCGAAGACATGGGGTGACCAGCGCCGTTCGGTCACACGGTCGACCTTGTGGGCGATGACGCCGAAGGGATACGCCCGGTGCCTGTTCGCGTACCCCTGCCTGCTCATCAGGCGGTCCACGTCCTCGTAGATCTCGCGCAGGGAGCGTCGCTCACGGACCTCGCGCAGAATGAGCTCGCGGTGGGCCTCCAGATCGGCCAGCAGCCGGTCGTGCAGCGGGCTGAGCCCGAGGCAGCCGGAGTAGCCGATGTCCGCGGTGAAGCCCTTGTGGACCGGGGCCATGTCGAGGATGAACGGCATTCCCGGCTCCAGCTTCCGGCTGGTCGGGAAGAACTGCAGCGGCACCTTGAAGCCGGCGAAGGCCGTGCGGTCCCCGAACCAGGCGAACGGGAGATGGAACCAGTCCCGCACACCGCGCTCCCGCAGCCAGTCGCGCTGCATCCGCGCCGCCTCGCGCTCCGTCACCCCCGGCCTGAGCTGAGCGGCGACCGCCTCCGCGCAGTCGTAGGCGAGGCGCTGTACCTCTCTGAACCCCCGCAGTTCCGGGGCCTTCTCGTCCTTCACTGCCGAGGCCATGCGACCGTCCGTTCCCTGACGTGTGCCGTACGTGCCCGTAACCTGACACTGATGAATGTGACAATGTCCGGCGGCTGCGTCAAGAGGTGGGCCGGGACCTGTGGACAACTTCGGGAGCGATTCCGCCCGGACCTCTGAGGTCCTCCCTTGTGGGGTCCCCCTACGGGTCCGTACGCCTGGAGTCTGAGGCCGATACAGCCGCCAGGTCTGACGACCGCTGTGGTCCACGCCACTACCTTCGAAGACGTGACTGTGATCGTGACCGAAAGCCTGAGCAAGCGGTTCCCCCGGGTGACCGCACTTGACCGGCTCACCCTGGACATCGGACCCGGTGTAACCGGCCTGGTGGGTTCCAACGGGGCCGGCAAGTCCACACTGATCAAGATCCTGCTGGGTCTGTCCCCCGCCACCGAAGGCCGGGCCGCGGTGCTCGGGCTCGACGTCGCCACCAGTGGCGCCGCCATCCGGGAGCGCGTCGGATACATGCCCGAGCACGACTGCCTGCCGCCCGACGTCTCGGCGACCGAGTTCGTCGTGCACATGGCCAGGATGTCCGGACTGCCTCCCACGGCGGCGCGCGAGCGCACCGCCGACACGCTGCGCCACGTCGGTCTGTACGAGGAGCGCTACCGGCCCATCGGCGGCTACTCGACCGGCATGAAACAACGCGTGAAGCTGGCCCAGGCCCTCGTCCACGACCCGCAGCTGGTCCTGCTCGACGAGCCGACCAACGGCCTGGACCCGGTCGGCCGCGACGACATGCTCGGCCTGATCCGCCGCATCTACACCGACTTCGGCATCTCCGTGCTCGTCACCTCCCACCTCCTGGGCGAACTCGAGCGCACCTGTGACCAC
The DNA here is from genome assembly GCF_056430475.1 of Streptomyces sp. NPDC045968. Classification (NCBI taxonomy): domain Bacteria; kingdom Bacillati; phylum Actinomycetota; class Actinomycetes; order Kitasatosporales; family Streptomycetaceae; genus Streptomyces; species Streptomyces sp. NPDC045968. The sequence continues at coordinate 555,939 of NZ_JBWKLF010000003.1, forward strand.
GTGGTCGTCGTCGACGGCGGCGCGCTGCTGCGATCGAGCTCCACCAGCGACTTCACCCAGAGCACCACGACCCTCGCGGTCGAGGTCACCGACAGCGACACCCACCCGGACGGCACCGCCGCACTGCGCGAGGTCCTCACGGGGGCCGGCGTCACGCTGGTCGGCCTCGACGGCCTCGACGCGGAGGGACTGCCCGGGGCGGGCCACATCCTCCTGGTCGAAGCGACCGGCGAGGAGACGTACGACATCGTCCGTAACAGCGTCGCCGGGCTCGGACTCGGCCTCGTACGGATGGAACAGCGGCGCCACCACATCGCCGAGGTCTTCCGTACCGAAGAGGCGCCGGAAGCGGTCCGCGTGGCACATGCCGCGTCCGTCGGCGCCGCAACGCAGAAGGGGAGCGGTTCGTGATGAGCACCGAGACCGGGGTCGTGACCGGGGGCGACAGCTCCCGCATCCACAACATCGGATACCGCTCCTACGACGGTCCGCGCCTGGGCCGCGCCTATGCGCGCCGCTCGCTCTTCTCGCAGTCCCTCAGGGGCTCGTTCGGGCTCGGCCGGTCCGCGAAGTCCAAGGTGCTCCCGATGCTGCTGTGCGGGGTGATGTGCCTGGTCGCGCTGATCATCGTGGCGGTCGCCATCGCCACCCCGAACATGACGAAACTGCCCATCAAGTACACGGCGTTCGCGATCTACCTCCAGGCGGTGATCGGGCTGTTCATCGCCGCACAGGCACCGCAGTCCGTCTCCAGGGACCTGCGGTTCAAGAGCATCCCGCTCTACTTCTCCCGGCCGATCGAACGCGGCGACTACGTGGTCGCCAAGTACGCGGCCATGGCCTCCGCGCTCTTCATCCTCACCGCGACACCGCTCGTCATCCTGTACGCGGGCTCGCTCCTCGCGAAGTTCGACTTCGCCGCTCAGACCAAGGGATTCGGGCAGGGGCTGGTGTCGGTGGCGCTGCTGTCCGTCCTGTTCGCCGGTCTCGGTCTGGTGATGGCCGCCCTCACCCCGCGCCGAGGCTTCGGTGTCGCCGCGGTGATCGCCGTACTGACCATCTCCTACGGGGCGGTCTCCACGGTCCAGGCCATCGCCTGGGAGACCGGGTCGGACGGCGCGGTGCCGTGGCTCGGGCTCTTCTCGCCGATCACGCTGATCGACGGTGTCCAGACCGCGTTCCTCGGAGCCACCTCCGCCTTCCCCGGAGGGGAAGGCCCGGGAGCCGGTGCCGGAGTGGCGTATCTGATCGTTGTTCTCGCGCTCGTCGCCGGCTCGTACGCCGTGCTGATGCGCCGCTACCGGAAGGTCGGGCTGTGACCACCATCGAGATCGACCACACCTCGCGCTGGTTCGGCAACGTGGTCGCCGTCAACGACGTCAGCATGACGGTGGGCCCGGGCGTCACGGGCCTGCTCGGCCCCAACGGTGCCGGAAAGTCCACGCTGATCAACATGATGGCCGGGTTCCTCGCCCCGTCGACCGGAAAGGTCACACTCGACGGCAGGACGATCTGGCGCAACGAGGCGGTCTACAAGGAGATCGGTATCGTCCCCGAGCGGGAGGGGATGTACGACTTCCTGACCGGCCGCGAGTTCGTCGTCGCCAACGCCGAGTTGCAGGGGCTCGGCGACGAGGCCGCGCGCAAGGCCCTGGCCACCGTCGAGATGGAGCACGCGCAGGACCGCAAGATCTCGACGTACAGCAAGGGCATGCGCCAGCGCGTGAAGATGGCGTCCGCGCTGGTCCACGAGCCGTCCGTGCTGCTGCTCGACGAGCCGTTCAACGGGATGGACCCGCGTCAGCGCATGCAGCTGATGGAGCTGCTGCGGCGCATGGGCGCGGAGGGCCGTACGGTCCTGTTCTCGTCGCACATCCTCGAAGAGGTCGAGCAACTGGCCTCGCACATCGAGGTGATCGTGGCCGGCCGGCATGCCGCGTCCGGAGACTTCCGGCGCATCCGCCGGCTGATGACGGACCGGCCGCACCGCTATCTCGTACGGTCCAGCGACGACCGCGCCCTCGCTGCCGCGCTCATCGCCGACCCGTCCACCGCGGGCATCGAGGTCGACCTGAGCGAACAGGCCCTGCGCATCCAGGCCGTCGACTTCGGGCGCTTCACCGCGTTGCTGCCGAAGGTGGCACGCGAGCACGGCATCCGGCTGCTGACCGTTTCGCCGTCCGACGAGTCCCTCGAATCGGTCTTTTCCTATCTCGTAGCGGCCTGAGTAGTGGCCTGAAAGGAGCTGTGAAGCGTCATGTACGACCCCACAGTCGCTCGGCTCACCTACCGGGCCCTGCTCGGCCGGCGCCGGGCTGCCATTCTCTTCATCCTGCCCGTCCTGCTGGTCGTCATCGCCGTGGCGGTACGGGCGTTCGCGGGGGCGGACGACCAGGTCGCCGCCAACGTGCTGGGCGGCTTCGCCATCGCCACGATGGTTCCGCTGATCGGTGTCATCGCGGGTACCGGGGCGATCGGGCCCGAGATCGATGACGGCTCGATCGTCTACCTCCTGGCCAAGCCGGTGAAGCGTCCGACGATCATCGTCACGAAGCTGATCGTGGCCATCGCGGTCACGATGGTGTTCTCGGCACTGCCGACGCTGATCGCGGGCCTGGTCCTCAACGGCAACGGCCAGCAGATCGCCGTGGCCTACACGATCGCGGCGCTGGTCGCCTCGATCGCGTACAGCGCGCTGTTCCTGCTGCTCGGTACGGTCAGCCGGCACGCCGTCGTCTTCGGTCTGGTCTACGCGCTCGTCTGGGAAGCGCTCTTCGGCAGTCTGGTGCCGGGCGCGCGGACGCTGAGTGTGCAGCAGTGGTCCCTCGCGGTCGCCGAGAAGGTGGGCGCGGAGGGTGCCATCACCTCGGACGTCGGACTGCCGCTGGCGACGGTGCTGCTGGCGGGCATCACGGTGGCTGCCACCTGGTACGCGGGTCAGAAGCTGCGGGCGCTGAAGCTCGCCGGCGAGGAGTGAGCCGGCCCATCCCGGAACTGCGCAACCCCCGTCCGATGGGCGGGGGTTGTTCTGTGTCCTATGAACGGACAGTGGTACGCGTAACTGTACGGTTATCGGCTCGTTGGCCAGGGTGCGTGGAGGCAGTGGGAATCCGTGGCGTCGAGCTTTCGTGAATGCGGGGATCGCCGACACCGGTGAGGCAGTGCCGGCCGGGTCGGTCATTGAGTGAGTGGCAACCGTGAGCGTCCTCCACCCCTGACGCCCGGGGACAGGGCTGTCCCCCGCCGTTCCCGCGCACGAAAGGCATGACCATGCCCACGGAAGTCGCCCTGCTCGAATCGCGCGCTCTGCGCGTCGAGCGGATGGGGCGCGTCGACGTCCTCGACAAGATCAAGAGTCTTGTCATGCTCCCGGATGGAATTCACGTTCGCACAGAGGATGTCGCTCGCTACTTCGAAGTATCCACAGCCTCGGTCAGAAGGTTGACCGACAGGCATCAGCCCGAGCTCATCGAGAACGGGATGCGGGTCATTCGTGGCTCTGAGCTGCGCACCTTCCATAGCGACATGCTGTCGCTATGGAAGGGTGAGGCGCCGGAAAGTTATCCACAGGCGGCTTCACGGCTGCGGCTCTACACCCGCAGAACCGTGCTCAACGTCGCCATGCTTCTTCGCGACAGCGACATCGCCCGATGCGTGCGTACGTATCTCCTCGACGCCGAGGAGGAGCTGAGAGTGGCGTACCGCTCGCTCGATCAGCGCGTCACCGGCATCGAGGGGTGCCTCGCCGGTGTCGGCAGCGCGCTCCAGGAGCTCGGACCGGTGCTCGGCAGGATGTCGGAGCGGCTCGACAGCCTCGACCGGAAGCTGGACGCCACGTACCAGGTCGTCGGCGCCATGAGTGTGAAGCTCTCGGACGTCTCCCAGGACATCGGCCGTATCGACGCACGCATGGACGGTCTCGCCCAGCAGCTCAAGGACCTGCGCGGCTGACCCGCTCCTGACCGGCACCCGGCTGCTCGCGGTCCGTCCCCAGGGGTGCGGACCGCGAGTTGACGGGGGGCACGGGTGGTGCGCCGCGGTGACTCAGTGGGAAGCCGCCGGCCGCCGGGGCCGGCCGGCTCCCCCGTGCGTCAGGAGCGTCCCGTCCTGAGGAGTTCCTCCAGGACCACGGCGATGCCGTCGTGCTGGTTCGACGCGGTGATCTCGTGGGCCACGGCCTTCAGATCGTCGTGCGCGTTCGCCATCGCCACACCGTGCTGCGCCCAGCCGAACATCGGGATGTCGTTCGGCATGTCGCCGAAGGCCAGCGTGTCCGCCGCCTTCACGCCGAGCCGGCGGGCGGCCAGGGACAGCCCCGTCGCCTTGCTCAGCCCCAGCGGCAGGATCTCCACCACGCCCGGACCCGCCATGACCACGTCCACCAGACTGCCGACCGCCTCCCGGGCGGCCTTCGTCAGCGCGTCGTCGCCGAGCTCCGGATGCTGGATGTAGACCTTGTTCAGCGGGGCGGTCCACATCTCGGCGGCGTCGTCCACGAAGACGGCGGGCAGTGGCCCGTCCTGCACCTGGTAACCGGGCCCGACCAGCACCTCGCCCTCCAGCCCGTCACGGCTGGCGGCCAGCGCCAGCGGGCCGATCTCCGCCTCGATCTTGGACAGCGCCAGACCGGCGAGCTGCCGGTCCAGGGTGAGCGAGGTCAGCAGCTTGTGATCGCCCGCGTGATAGACCTGCGCGCCCTGGCCGCAGACCGCGAGGCCCTCGTAGCCCAGGTCGTCCAGGATGTGCCGGGTCCACGGGACCCCGCGTCCGGTGACGATGATGTGCGCCGCGCCGGCCGCGGTGGCCGCGGCCAGCGCCTCGCGGGTGCGCTCGGAGACCGTGCCGTCGTCACGCAGCAGCGTGCCGTCGAGGTCGGTCGCGATGAGCTTGTACGGGAAGGTCGTCACTTGGAGACCGGCTCCAGGACCTCACGGCCGCCGAGGTACGGCCGCAGCACCTCGGGCACCCGCACCGAACCGTCCGCCAGCTGGTGGTTCTCCAGGATCGCCACGATCGTGCGCGGTACGGCGCAGAGCGTGCCGTTCAGTGTGGCCAGCGGCTGGACCTTCTTTCCGTCGCGCATCCGGACGGAGAGGCGGCGCGCCTGGAAGCCGTCGCAGTTCGAGGCGGAGGTCAGCTCGCGGTACTTGCCCTGCGTCGGAATCCACGCCTCGCAGTCGAACTTCCGGGAGGCCGAGGCCCCCAGGTCGCCCGAGGCGACATCGATCACCTGGAAGGGCAGCTCCAGCGCGGTGAGCCACTGCTTCTCCCAGTCGAGGAGGCGCCGGTGCTCGGCCTCGGCGTCCGCCGGGTCGACGTACGAGAACATCTCGACCTTGTCGAACTGGTGGACGCGGAAGATTCCGCGGGTGTCCTTGCCGTACGTGCCGGCCTCGCGGCGGAAGCAGGGCGAGAAGCCCGCGTACCGCAGCGGCAGCTTGTCGGCCTCGACGATCTCGTCCATGTGGTACGCGGCGAGGGGGACCTCGGAGGTGCCGACGAGGTAGAAGTCGTCCTTCTCCAGGTGGTAGACGTCCGCGGAGGCCTGGCCGAGGAAGCCGGTGCCCTCCATGGCGCGCGGGCGGACCAGGGCGGGCGTCAGCATCGGGATGAAGCCGGCCTCGGTGGCCTGCGCGATCGCGGCGTTGACCAGCGCGAGCTCCAGCAGCGCGCCGACACCCGTCAGGTAGTAGAAGCGCGAGCCGGACACCTTGGCGCCGCGTTCCATGTCGATGGCGCCCAGCGACTCGCCGAGTTCCAGGTGGTCCTTCGGGGCGAAGCCCTCGGCTCCGAAGTCACGGATGGTGCCGTGCGTCTCGAGGACGACGAAGTCCTCCTCGCCGCCCACGGGCACGTCCTCGTGGACGATGTTGCCGAGCTGGAGGAGCAGCCGCTTGGCCTCGGCGTCGGCCTCGTCCTGAGCGGCGTCGGCCGCCTTGACTTCGGCCTTCAGCTGATCGGCCTTCTTCAGCAGCTCGGCACGCTCGTCCGGGCTTGCCTTGGGGATCAGCTTGCCGAGCGACTTCTGCTCGGAGCGGAGTTCGTCGAAGCGGACGCCGGACGACCTGCGCAGCTCGTCGGCGGAGAGAAGGGCGTCGACGAGCGCGACGTCCTCTCCACGGGCGCGCTGGGAGGCGCGAACACGGTCGGGGTCCTCACGGAGCAGGCGAAGGTCAATCACCCCTCAAGGCTACCGGTGTGGGGTTCCCCCGCTCGAACCGATATCGATGAGCGTGTCACTTTGCCCGAATTGCCGGAATTGATAATCCTGGGAGGAGAATCGCCCGGCCGGGCGGGGCCGAGGGGGTCAATAAACGAGCCCATTCCCCCGAAAAGGGTTCAACCGGCCCTTACTCCTTGACGCACCGGGCTTGCGGGGGGCGGAAGTTGGGGGCGGAGGCGGGGTGTTGTCCACAGGCGGGCGCGGTTCGAATTAGTTATCCACAGGCTGTGAGGAAGATCTGTGGATGCCGGAAGAGATCGTTCCGAAAGCCACATGAAGGGCCATGGATTCCCCGCTCAAACACAGTTCACACACTCATTCGGGTGGGAATTCGGTGCTCTAAAGAGTTGATCAATGCAATTGGGGTGACACACGACGACCTGTGGCCCTGTGGACCGATCTGATGCCACTGAGCCGATTTGTCGACCATGTCGCATTACGGTGTCGACTTGTCCCCAGGTCGAGACGGGAGCCTGTGGATAACTCTGTGGGTAAATGAAAATCTGCAGGTAGGACCGGTGAGCAACGCACAGGGCACCCCAGCCGCACCCCCGCCGCATACCGGCCGCAGCCGGCGTTTGTGCCTCAGACCCGGCCGTCCTGGCTGCGGGCCAGCCAGTCGGACGCCTCGGTGAAGTCCGTGTCCGAGGTCCCCGCGCGGAGCGCGCGTACGTCCTCCGCCGTCACTCCGGCACGCGGATACGAACCCAGGAACCGCACGTTCGGGCAGATGCGCTTCAGCCCCATCAAAGCCTCACCGACCCGCCGGTCCGCGATGTGGCCTTCGGCGTCCACGGCGAAGCAGTAGTTGCCGATGCCCTCACCGGTCGGCCGGGACTGGATCAGCATCAGGTTGACCCCGCGGACCGCGAATTCCTGGAGCAGTTCGAGCAGCGCCCCCGGGTGGTCGTCACCCAGCCAGATGACCACCGAGGTCTTGTCCGCACCGGTCGGCGCCGACGGCCGGGCCGGGCGGCCCACCAGGACGAAGCGCGTCTGGGCGTTCTCGGCGTCGTGGATCTCCGTCACCAGCGGTTCCAGGCCGTAGGTCGCCGCGGCGAACTCTCCGGCGAAAGCGGCGTCGTAGCGCCCCTCCTGGACCAGCCGCGCACCGTCCGCGTTGGACGCGGCCGACTCCCACACGGCCTTCGGGAGGTGGGCCGCCATCCAGTTGCGTACCTGCGGCTGCGCGGCCGGGTGAGCGGTGACCGTCTTGATGTCGGTCAGTTTGGTCCCGGGACGCACGAGCAGCGCGAAGGTGATGGAGAGCAGCACCTCGCGGTAGATCATGAGCGGTTCGCCGGTGGTCAGCTCGTCGAGCGTCGCGGTGATCCCGCCCTCGACGGAGTTCTCGATCGGTACGAGCGCTGCCGCCGCCTCGCCGCTGCGCACCGCGTCCAGGGCCGCCGGTACGGAGACCATCGGGACGAGCTCGCGGGTGGCGGCTTCCGGGAGCGTACGGAGGGCGACCTCGGTGAAGGTGCCTTCGGGACCGAGATAGGCGTAGCGCGTGGCTGACATACGGTCACCCTAATGCGCCGTGCGCGAGGGGCAGCGCCGTCTCAGGATGCGACCGGGCAGCGGTCAGGACTCCAGCAGCCGCTGTCCCACGTACTCGCCCTTCGCGGCGCCGCCCGGTACGGCGAAGAGGCCGCTCGCCTCGTGCCGGATGAACGGCGAGAGCGCATCGCCCCGGTCGAGCTTGCGCTGTACCGGCACGAAGCCCCGGAAGGGGTCCGCCTGCCAGCAGATGAAGAGGAGCCCGGCGTCCGGGGTGCCGTCCGCCGCGATGCCGTCGTGGTACGAGAAGGGGCGCCGCAGCATCGCCGCGCCGCCGTTCTTCTCGGGAGAGGAGATCCGCGCATGGGCGTTGTCGGGGATCACCAGGCGGCCGTCGGGTCCGGCCTTGTCGAGGTCCATCTCGGTCGTCTCGCTGCCGCCGCTGAGCGGGGCGCCGTCCGCCTTGCGGCGCCCGATGACCCGCTCCTGGCGTTCCACCGGGAGTTTCTCCCAGTCGTCGAGGAGCATTCTGATGCGCCGGACGACGGCGTACGAGCCGCCCGCGAGCCAGTCGAACGCCGGACCCGAGTCGGGCGAGGTGCTGTCGGCCCCCGGGTTCGACGGTACGAAGATCCGCTGGTCGAAATCGCTGTCGGACGGCTTCGGATTGCCGGTGCCGTCGATCTGACCCATCAGATTCCGGGCGGTCCTCGGCCGGTCGGTGGCGCCCGGGGTGCGGTTGAAGCCGTTCATCTGCCAGCGCACCCGGGCCGTCGTGGCGGCCTCCCTCTGGAGGGCGCGCAGCGCGTGGAAGGCGACGAGCGCGTCATCGGCACCGATCTGCATCCAGAGGTCACCGTTGGAGCGCTTGGCGTCGAGGTGGTCGGAGGAGAACGGCGGCAGCGGGTCGAGGCCGGGGGGCCGACGGCCGGTCAGGCCCGTACGTTCGAAGAAGGTCCGGCCGAAGCCGAAGGTGACCGTCAGCGAGGACGGTCCGGCGTCCAGCGCGATCCCGGTGTCGTGACCGTCTCCCTCCCCGGCGGGCCGGCCCGCCATCAGCCGCTCGGCCGTGGCCGACCAGCGGCGCATCAGCGCGGCGGCCTCCTTGCGTCCCGCGCCGGGCGCCAGGTCGAAGGCGATCAGATGGCCACGGGCCTGAAGCGGAGTGGTGATCCCCGGTTGATGTTTCCCGTGAAACATTGCCCGGGTCGACCCGACGGTGGTCAGCGCCGCCGGTTCGTCGGGGCGGGTGGCGGCGTAGCCCGCGGCGCCGCCCGCCGCACCCAGCACGAGCCCGGTCGCTCCGGCCGCTCCGGCGGTGCCGAGCAGCCGCCGCCGGGAGACGGTCCCGGTGGCACCCGCACCACCACCCGTACCGGAGCCGCTTCTCGCGTCCTTCGGGGCCTCGTCCTTCATGTTCTTGCTCAACCTGCTCAGCCGATCTTGACGTTCTTGTCGATGGTCGTCTGGTCGATGTCCGAGGTCCGTACGGTCACGGCGATCGTCCAGTCGCCCGCCATCGGGACCTGGATGCCGTCGGCCGTCCAGTGGCCATCGGCGAGGTGGTCGGGGACGACCGGCAGCGGGCCGATGTCCTTGGACTTCAGCGTGAGGGCCACCTTCACCTCGGGGACGTCCAGAGGCCGGCCGTTCTCGCCGTCGACCCAGATGTGCAGCTGGTTGGCGCCGATGCGGCCGGGCTCGATGTCCAGCCGCACGGTTCCCTTGCCGTCCGGGGCGCCGGTGTCGAAAGGCAGGCTCAGATGGACCGGGGTCCCGGCCGCGGGAACGGTCGCCGCGGCCGAGCTGCGGGAGGCCTCCTCCTCCGTACGCCCGGGCTCGGTGGCAGTGAGCACGGTCGTCACGGCGAGGAGGACGACGGCGATGCCGGCCTCCGTGAGCACCGAGCGGCGCAGGCCCGAACGGTCCGGGTCGGCATCGCGGGCGCGCTTCTTCCTGGTGGCCGTCAGCGCGGCACGCTGACGGGCGAGTTGGGCGGCACGGCCGGGGGCGATGTCCCCGGCGCCTGCCCCCGCCGCCACCGCGACGGGCTCACCGTCCTCGCTCGCGTCCTCGCTCCCCTCCTCGGCGTCCGACGCCTCCACGGCCTCGGCCGGTGCCGTGCTCTCCGTCAGCCGTGAGGTCCACCGGCGGGAGATCCAGGCGACACCGACGAGGACGGCCACCAGGGCCACCTTGACGAGCAGGAGCTGCCCGTACCGGGTGCCGGTCAGCGCGGACCAGGAGCCGACCTGGCGCCAGGACTGGTAGATCCCGGTGGCGGCGAGGACGACCACGCTCGCGAACGCCACGCGGGAGAAGCGCCGTACGGCGGAGCTCTCGACGGCGGGCGTCCGGTACAGGGCGACCAGCAGCGCGGCGAGACCGCCCAGCCAGGCGGCGACGGCCAGCAGATGCAGGACGTCGACCGGCATGGCGATACCCGGCTGAATGCCGGTCGACGCGTGCTCCGCGAGGGCCCAGGTTCCGGCGATGCCCGCGGCGACGACCGTGCCGCCGATGGCGAGGCCGAAGGTGAGGTCCTTCTGCTCCGTCTCGTCCGCGCGCTTGGCGTACCCGCCGAACAGGACGGCGACGAAGAGCGCGGCGGCGCCGAGCAGCAGCAGCCGGGAGACCAGCGCGGCGCCCGGCTTGGTGTCGAGTACCGCTTGCAGACCATTGAGATCGAAGGCGTCCGAGAGCTTGCCGGAGCCGGTGTACGGGTTGCGCAGCACCAGCATGGCGAGCGTGGCGGCCGTCAGTGTGATCCAGCCGCGCACGACGAGGCGTTGCAGCGGGCGCTCGCCCGCCCCCCGCCGCCAGCAGGCGAGCACGAAGGCCGAGCCGCCCGCCAGCAGGATGAAGCCGGCGTACGCGGCGTAGCGCGCGATGTCGTAGAGCGTGCCGACCAGTCCGCCGCCGGCCCCGCCCGAGGGCAGCGCGACGGTGGTTTCCGAGGGAGCGCCCACGGAGAACGTGAAGGCGCCGGATACCGGGTGGCTGTCCGCGGAGACGGCCTGCCAGGCCACGGTGTAGGTGCCGTCGGGCAGACCGGCGAGGAGCCGCACGCCGTACTGCACGGCGCCGCCGCTTCCGACCTCGCGTGGCGCACCGGTGTCCGCCCGTCGCCCGTCGGGGTCGAGGACGCGGATCGAGTCGTCGCCCACGGCGATCTGTTCGGAGAAGGTGAGGGTGACCTCCTTGGGCGCGGTGTCGACCACCGCCCCGTCCTGCGGGTCGCTGCCGGTGAGGGCGGCGTGCGCGGACGCCGGGCTCGCGCCGGCCAGCACCAGGCCGAACAGCAGGCCGAGGACCGTGGCGAGGAGCGCGAAGGCGGCGAGCGGCCGGCGTATCGGATGCGGCCCGAAGCGCGGGGCGGTGGCTGTCATGGTGTGTCAGTCCCTCACTGCTTCTTCGGGTTGTGGGTGGTCTCCTTCACGGGAACGTCGACCTTGATGGGGCCGGCCTTCTCGAAGTGCAGCTCCAGGGAGACCGTCTCGCCCTGCTTGGGCCGCTCCTTGAGCTTCATGAACATGATGTGGCTGCCACCGCGTTCAAGATCCAGTTCGCCGCCCGCGGGAACCTCGAAGGAACTGACCATGCGCATGGTCTGGTTCCTCGTCTCGTGGATCGTGACGTTGTCCGACAGGGGACTGGTCACGGAGGTGAGGCGGTCGGCGGCGTCCCCGCTGTTCTGTACGACGAGGAAACCGGCAGCCATGTCGCTGATGGGCTGCGGCATGAAGGCGCCGATCACCTTCAGTTCCGGCTCGTTGTCGGAGGAGCACCCCGCCAGCGTCAGCCCCGTGGTGAGGGCGAGGACGCCGGCGAGGACGGTGCGGCGGTTCACGGGGTCGCCCCCGTGACGAGCTTCGGGAGGTCCTTCGTGTAGTCCTCGGCCGTGGTGTCCTCGCCGTACAGCACGTACCCCTTGTCGGTCTTCGGCGAGAAAGCGATCACCTGGGCGCCGTGCATCGAGACGACCGTGCCGTCCTTCTCCGCCTTCGGCGGGTCGATGCCGATGCCGATCTGCCGGGCGCCCGCCTGGATGGTCGGGAAGTCTCCGGTGAGTCCGACGAAGGCGGGGTCCTGGGCCTTCAGCCAGCTGCCCAGGGCCGACGGGGTGTCGCGTTCGGGGTCGGTGGTCACGAAGACGACCTGGAGCTTGTCCTGTTCGGCCTTGGGCAGGGCGCGCTTGGCGAGCGCGATGTTGCTCATGGTCAGCGGACAGACGTCGGGGCAGTGGGTGTAGCCGAAGTAGATGAGCGTCGGCTTGCCCTTGGTCTCCTCGCGGAGGTCGTACTTCTTGCCGTGGGTGTCGGTGAGGACGAGGTCGGGCTTGGTGAACGGCTGGTCGAGTACGGTCGCGGCCTTGGTGCTGGTGTCCATGGAGACATCCGCGACCGGCTGCTTGGCCGAGTCTGCTTCGCTGCCGCATGCCGACAGCGTGAGTGCGGCCGCGGCGGCGAGCGCCGCGGCCAGCATCATCTTCTTGGTGCGCATGGAGAATTGTTTCCTGGTCTGTGGTGCGGGTGCTGCTCTGGGTGTCAGGCGGTGCGGCGGCGGCCCGCGAGCACCCCGAACGCGACACCGGCGATGCCGATGAGGATGCCGACGACGCCCAGCACCCGGGCGGTGTTGTCGCTGCTGTCTGAGGCCGACGCCGAGGACGTCTTCGTGGCGGGGGCGGCCTTGTCGTCCGTGGCGTGGGCGTTCTTGTCGTCGGCGGCGGCGCCGTGCGCGTCGGCCGAAGCGGCGGTCAGCTTGAGGACGGGTGCCGGGCTCTCGGGCTCTTCGCCGTTCTCCGCGGGCTCCTCGATCCAGCGGACGACTTCCTTGTTGTCGTACGTCTGGAGGGCCTTGAAGACGAGCTGGTCGGCGTCCTCGGGGAGCTGGCCGAGCGAGAGCGGGAACTGCTGGAAGTAGCCCGGGTCGATCTTGCTGCCGTCCGAGGTCCAGGTGACCTTCGAAACCGCTTCGGTGATCTTCTTGCCGTGCACGTCGAGAGGCTTGTCCAGCTTGGTCTTGTCGACCTTGATCTTCCAGCCCGGCACAGCCTGCGGGCTGACCGAGGACAGCGGGTGCTCGGTCGGGAAGTTCACTTCGAGCTTGACCGTGGAGGCGTTGTCGCGCTCGTTGGGCACCTTGAAGTTGATGGTGGCGTAGCCGCCCTTGGCGGCCTCGCCCTGCGGCTGGACGCTGACGTGTGCGGCGGCGGGGCCGACGAACAGCAGGACGGTGGAGGCGGCGACGCCGCCCGCGATGGCGATGCGTGAAACGTTCATGGCAGGGATCTCCACAGGCAGGAAGAGAAGGTGGTCCGGCGCGCAGGTGCGCGACGGCATCGCGACACCAGTCCCCCCGGTGATCCCGGCGAAGGGTGTCGCGTCAGGCTGCGCGTACGTATACGGCGGGAGGCCCGCGCCTGATCACCATGTGCTGCAAGGGGTCCCCGGTGGCGGGCGCGGGAGCGTCGGCTGCGGTACGGGGAAGGAGCGGCCCGGTCGTCCGCCGTCCGGGCAGGCCGGCGAGCAGGGCGCGTACGAGCGAAAGGGCGGCGCGCAGGGCCCGCAGCCGTGCGCCGGCCGCGAGCTCCTGGGCGCCGTGCACCGAGAGCCGGGTGAGTCCGAACAGCGCGACCTCGCCGCGCCGCAGCAGCCAGCCGGTGACGAGAGCGGCCAGGAGGTGCCCGAGGAGCATGGGCAGGCTGGGCAGCGTCCCGGAGGATTCCACGAGTCCGGCGAGACCGGTCAGCGCGCTCGGGTCGGACGCCGCGAGGTGTGCGTGGTCCTGCGCCAGGGTCGCCGGGTCGATGCCCGCGGTGGTGACGACGCGGTGGGCCTCGGCGGCGTTCAGCCGGGCCGGCCCCTCGCCGCACAGCAGCCCGGCGGCGAAGCGGATGAGCGCGTCGCTGTCCGTCCCGGCAGCGGAGCCCGTCGCGGTGTTCGCCCCGTGGGTGCCGAGTCCGAAGAGGACGTGCAGAGCGAGCTGTCCGCCGGTGAGTGCGGTGGCGATCGACGGGAGCGACCGTTCGCGCCCGGCGAGCGGCACCACGACCGCGAAGAGGCCGAGGAAACCGGCGAGCAGGGTCCACCACGGGACGGCCGCGCACGAGGCGAGCGTGTGTCCTGCCGCGGACAGCACGACGCAGACCGCGGTGAACACCGCGGCCCTCATGAGCCGCAGACCGGCTCCGGCGTGTGCGACGGGCATAGACATGGCCGGGTCATCATCGCACTGCGCCCATGGCCCGTGTCAGTCAGGTCCGGAAGGTCGGTTTCCTGCGTCCTGGATGGCTGTTGTGCCTGTTCGGGTGGGCCGGGGCCACCGGACATAGCCGGTATCCGGAATATTCGCATCCGCCGAATGAGTGCCGTCACGGCCGATCCGTGCTTACGACGGGCCATGCGCGGCAATACGTATCGGTATGTCGAGCCGCAGCCAGGAGGCTGGAGCATGAGCATGTGGTGGTCACTCCATTTGCGGCGCGAAGCTGCGAGCGTTCCGCTCGCCCGTCGTTTTCTTCTCGGCACCATGGAAACCGCAGGCGTCGATCCGGACATCTCCTACGACCTGTCGGTCGCGCTCAGCGAAGCCTGTGCGAATGCCGTCGAGCACGGCGGGGAGCAATGGGACGCCGCTGAGACCGATGGAGCCGGTGAGGGGTCCGGGCCAGATCCTTCGGGGGACGGGCCCTCCGCTACGGCCTCCGGGCAGTATCGGGTCACCGCTTATCTGGACGGCGAGAAATGCCGTATCGAAGTCGCCGACTCGGGGCCCGGTTTCCCCACCCGGCGCGCGCTTCGCACCGCCGCACACCCGTCCGTCGACTGTCCGGCCGACCGGCAGCCCGCTGCCGCGCAGCGGCCGCCGGCTCACCGGGAAGCGGCCTGCCCGGCCGTGGATCACCCGGAAGCCACTCACCCGGCAGCCCCTCAGCCGGCCGCCACGTATCCGCCCGCCGCGCAGGCGGCCGTCATGGCGGAGAGCGGGCGAGGGCTCGGTCTGATCGAGCAGCTCGCCGATCACGTCCACTTCGCCAACCGGCCGGGCCGGGGCGCGGTGGTGAGCTTCGACAAGATCCTGAAATGGCGGGAGGGCGCGCTGCTCATGGTGTCCTGAGCGGCGCGCCCTCCGGCGCGGGGTACGACGGCAGGTCGCCCGGCGGGGTCAGCTCTTGAGCTGCGCCATCCACGCCTCGACCTCGTCGGCCCGGCGCGGCAGCTGGTCGGAGAGATTCCGGTTGCCGTCCTCGGTGACGAGGATGTCGTCCTCGATCCGGACGCCGATGCCGCGGTACTCCTCGGGCACGGTCAGGTCGTCGGCCTGGAAGTACAGACCGGGCTCGACCGTGAGGCACACGCCGGGCTCCAGGACGCCGTTGACGTACGCCTCGGTGCGGGCCGCGGCGCAGTCGTGGACGTCCATGCCGAGCATGTGACCGGTGCCGTGCAGGGTCCAGCGGCGCTGGAGGCCGAGCTCCAGGACCTTGTCCACGGACAGGTCACCGAGCAGGCCCCACTCGACCAGCTTCTCGGCGAGCACGCGCTGCGCGGCGTCGTGGAAGTCGCGGTAGTCGGCGCCGGGCCTGACGGCCGCGATGCCCGCTTCCTGCGCCTCGTACACCGCGTCGTAGATCTTCCGCTGGAGCGGCGTGAACGTGCCGCTGATGGGAAGGGTGCGCGTCACATCGGCGGTGTAGAGGTCGTTGGTCTCCACACCGGCGTCGAGCAGCAGCAGTTCGCCGGAGCGGACGGCGCCGTCGTTGCGGACCCAGTGCAGGGTGGTGGCGTGCGGGCCGGCGGCGCAGATCGAGCCGTAGCCGATGTCGTTGCCCTCGATGCGGGCGCGCAGGAAGAACGTGCCCTCGATGTAGCGCTCGCTCGTCGCCTCGGCCTTGTCGAGGACCTTCACGACGTCCTCGAAGCCGCGGGCGGTGATCTCGCACGCCTTCCGCAGCTCCGCGATCTCGAAGGCGTCCTTCACCAGACGGGCCTCTGAGAGGTAGACGCGCAGTTCCTCGTCACGCTCCGCGGTGACCTTGTCGGTCAGGGCGGACTCGATGCCGGCGTCGTGCCCGCGGACGTTGCGCACCGGTCCGGTGGCCTCGGTCAGCGCGGCCGGGAGCTCACGGACGTCCTTCGCCGGTATGCCCAGCACCTGCTCGGCCTCGGCGAGCGAGTGGCGGCGGCCGACCCACAGCTCGCCCTGGCCGTCGAGCCAGAACTCGCCGTTCTCACGGTTGGAACGGGGCAGGAGGTAGACCGTCGCCTCGTGCCCCGCCTCGTCCGCGGAGCCCTTCGGTTCCAGGACCAGGACGCTGTCGTGGGTCTGGTCACCGGTGAGGTACGCGTACTCGGTGGAGGCGCGGAAGGCGTACTCGGTGTCGTTCGAACGGGTCTTGAGGTTGCCCGAGGGAATGACCAGGCGCTCACCGGGGAAGCGCGCGGAGAGCGCGGCGCGGCGGGCAGCGGTGTACTCGGCTTGGGCGATCGGCTCCAGGCCGTGCAGCTCGGTGTCGGCCCAGCCGGACTTCATGTTCTCGGCGAGCTCATCGGAAATGCCCGGGTACAGGCCGTTCTTCCGCTGCTTGATCGGCTCTGCCTCTTCGGTCTCCGGCTCCGGGTTCTCCGGGATGAGCTCCTCAGACACGATTTGTCTCCCTTGTTACGACACTGGACCGCTCCCCATCGTACGGGCGTACGGAAGGGGGTCCAGGGTCGGAAGACCTCTTACATCCCACGGCGCGGTGGTCACGCGGAGTGCCCGGCCGCGGCGTCGGTCGTGGCGGCGATCAGTCGAAGTGGGCGGCGAGGATCACGACGTCCTCGGTGCCGTCGACCTGGTCCTGGCCCTCGGGCAGCATCGCCCGCATCACATGGTCGGCGATCGCCGCCGGATCGTGGCGCGCGGCCTTGGGCACGCAGGCCGCCGCCGAGTGCAGCCGGGCGAACGCCCGGTCCATCGTGTCGCCCGTGCGCCGCAGCAGCCCGTCGGTGTAGAGGAGGACTGTCTCGCCGGAGTCGGGGGTGAACTCCACGCTCGGCGCCTCCCAGCAGGCGAGCATCCCCAGGGGGGCCGAGAGCGTGGTCTCCACGAACTCGGTGCGGCGCTCGCCGATCACCAGGGGCGGGCTGTGGCCGGCGCCGGCCAGCACGATCTTGCGGCGGGCGGGTTCGCAGTAGGCGAAGAGCGCGGTCGCGGCCCTGGCCGGCTCGGTCAGCCGCAGCAGCAGCTCCAGGTCGGAGAGTACGGCGACGGGGTCCTCGCCCTCCATCACGGCGTACGCCCGCAGGCTCGCCCGCAGCCGTCCCATGGCGGCGAGCGCGCCGGGGCCCGAGCCGCCGACCGACCCGACGGCGAGGCCGAGCGCGCTGTCCGGCAGTGGCAGTGCGTCGTACCAGTCCCCGCCGCCCTGCGGCGCGGGCCTGTGACGTGCGGCCAGTTGTACGCCGGGGACGCGGGGCAGCCTGCTCGGCAGGAGTTCCTCGGCGAGGACCGCCACGTCGGTGCGGGCCCGCTCCAGCTCCAGCAGCCTGGCCAGATGCTCGGTGGCGTACCGGATGTAGAGGCCGATGAGGTGGCGCTGGCGTTCCAGCGGTTCGGCGGGCTCGTCGTAGAGCCAGACGGCCGCACCGAGCCGGCCCGCGGCCTCGGTGGCGAGCGGCAGGGCGTAGCTCGCGGCGTAGCCGAGCCGGGCGGCGACCTCGCGGTGGCGCGGATCGAGACTCTCGTCGCCGAGCAGGTCGGGGCTGGTCAGCGGGCCCTGGGCGTCCGGCAGTCCGTCGAGGATGCGGCCGTACGAGATGGCGCTGCGCGGCACGGTCTCGATGTGTCCGAGCTCCGCGTGCGCGAGTCCCAGGCCGATCGTGGTGGAGGGGCCGCCCGCGGCCGGTTCGAGGACGAGGAGTCCCCGGCGCGCACCGACCAGCGCCGCTCCGGCGTCCAGCAGCTCACGGAGGGCGTGGTCGAGCGTATGGGTTCTGGCCAGGCGCTCGGTGAGTTCGTGCAGGGTCGTGAGGTCGGACACCCAGGACGCCAGGCGGTCCTGGAGGAAGGCGCCCGGGGCCGCCGGGATGCCCGTCAGAGGCGCGGAAGTGTGCGTTGAAACAGGAACCTGAGGATCGATTCCAGCCACTTTCGGCAGGTGAGGGGCGCTCATGGCAGCCAGCTTTCCGACCGGTGCGATTCGTCGAATAGCATCGCAAACCCCCATGTCATTCTGCGCCGCTATCAATGCATCCACATGTACACGCACAAGTAAGGCGATGTCCAGCATTGTCCTCACGGGATTTGTGGTGTCTGTGTGACAGTTAAGTTGGCTAAAAAATGCACCTCTGGCAGTAATTTGCGGTCGACTGGGAGCGCTCGACAAGGGGTGCCCTCGGGGTGAAGTGCCCGAGGGAGCGTCATCCGGGGCATGCTGGGTACGTAAACGGTGATGACCGGGGGCAGTTGTGATCGCCCCGGAACCTGGCAGCGGGCCCGGACGTCTCTATCGACGACGGCCGCGCCCCCACCCCCGAGTGGCGGGGCTTGCACCAAGGACGGCAGGCGCGCAGCGCCCACCGCCCCCGCCATGTTTTGGCTGGACTCGGCTCAGCTCGGCTCGGTTCAACTCGGCTCGGTTCGACTCAGCTCCATTTCTGCACGGTTCCACTCTGCTCGGCTCGGCTCACGCTCGGTACCGATGGCTTGCCCGTACCGCAGATCTGATGAGCATGTACGCACAGTGAAGAGACGCACGCGTGGTGTAACGCACACGTGGTGTGATGTGGACCTCGGCGTTCAACGGAAAGGAACGAGCGCTCATGCGCGAGATCCTCGGAAGGCGACGCAGGCTCCGGCTCCGGCGCAAGGCACGGCCCGCACAGCTCGACGCGGCGCTCACCTGTGCCACCGCATGGCAGTGGCCCGTGCTGCCCGGAGCAGGGCTGGCGACGGCCGGCATGCGCAGTGACCGCGGCCGTGGCTGCGCCTGCCCCGACCCCGAGTGCGCCGTGCCCGGCGCACACCCCTTCGATCCCGGCCTGCTGGCCGCGACCACGGACGAACGCATGGTGCGGTGGTGGTGGACCAACCGGCCCGCCGCCCCCGTCATGCTGGCCACCGGCGGCAGTGCGCCGTGCGCGCTCAGCCTGCCCGCGGTGGCGGGCGCGCGGGCGCTGACCGCACTCGACGCGATGGGCCTGCGCATCGGCCCGGTGGTGGCGACGCCGACACGGTGGTCGCTGCTGGTGGCTCCGTACACCCTGGAACGGCTCGGCGAACTGCTTCACGCCAAGGACTGGGTGCCCAGTTCCCTGCGTTTCCACGGCGAGGGCGGCTATCTCGTCCTGCCGCCGTCGGAGATCGGTGCGGGACAGGTCCGCTGGGAGCGGGCGCCGCAGTCCCGGTCGGCCGCGCCCTGGCTCCCCGACGTGGAAGCCGTGCTGGACGCGCTGGTCGAGGCGAGCACCGGTGCTCCGGACGGCGGCAGCAGGCTCGCCTACTGACTCGCCTGCCGACTCGCCGGCTGACCCATCTGCCGGCGCGTCGGCCTGACGCGTCGGCAGCTGTCCGGCCGACGGTGTGTCAGCAGGCCGGCGGATCGGGGCGCGGTGACGGGCGGACGGCGCACCAGGGCGGTCGGCTCACTCGTACGGGTGTGAGCCGACCCGAGTTCTGGGGTAAACGGGTGCGCGGCGGCCGATGGTCCGCATTCCGTCGATATCGTCGGCGCACCGTCAGAAATTCGCGCCCAGTCGGCAGGTGAGGCCACGATGAATCTCCGCATGGCCGGTCTCTCGGCGGTGGTGTTGTCCACCGTTCTGCTTCCCCTGGCCGCTTCCGCCGTGACGTCGGAGGTGCCTGAATCCGTATCGTCCGATGCTAAATCCGGTAGGTCGCTACTTTCTGATGGCCTTTCCGTAGAACATGGCGAAGAGCGCGGTCGAGAACATGGCGCAGAACGCGACGGAGAAATGTCCGGAGAGCGTCCGGCGGATAGCTCTGGGGGCGGCCTGACGGAGGGTGCGGGCGAAATTCCTCCGAAAAGGACTTCTCCACCCGGGCTTCTGTCCGAAAGTGGGCTGCCCGCCGGGGCCGGGGGCGCCGTCACGCCCGCCGCCCGGTGCGGTCCCGAGCTCACCTCCCCCGAAGGGGTCGAGGCGCAGACCTGTGTCATGACGGAGGGGCGCGACGTCTGGGCGCGCGCCTACTACCGCAACACCACAGGGGAGCAACTGCGGTCGTTCCTCACGCTGATGGGGCCCGGCGGGCGGGCCGTGGAGCTGCGCTGCGAGCTGGAGACGCACGACGAGCCGGGCGTCTGCGAGACGCCACGCGGGCCTGTGTACGGCGCGGCGAGCGCCTATACGGCGGTGGCGGAGTACGCGGTGGGCGGGGCGGCGGCGCAGGCCCCACTGCTCCTGCGGGCCGGTAGCAACCCGGCTTTCCCGCCGACGGATTGACGGTTACGCCCGGTCCGTTCCCGCTGGGGTTCACCGGTGCCACGACGAGTGCCGCGCAGGCGCCCGGGGCCTCGTCGTACGGGCCCGGAAATGAGGATGCCCGGTCGCTGGCGACGGGGGATGCACCAGCGACCGGGCTTCCAGAACGGTAACAAGAGATCTGCCGTTCGCAAATTCGATCTCGCCTATTCGGACAGCGATTTACCCGCGAGTACGGACGGCTGTGACCCGGGTCACCGAGCCGTCCGTCGGCCTCGTCACTGTCAGCTGAGCGTCACTTGGCGGTTGGTGAGCCCGCCCCGCGCGCGACGCTCCTCGGGGCTCAGCGGGGCGTCCGAAGCGAGCGCCTCCGCAAGCCGCTCCGCCAGCTCGGCGGCGGGCTTCTCGCACTCCTCGGCACCCATCGTGCGCGGCAGGTCCCAGACGGGGACCATCAGCCCGTGGGCCCGGAACGACCCGACCAGCCGGGTCCCCTCGCCGAGCGAGGACGTCCCGGCCGCGTGCAGCCGGGCGAGGGCGTCGAGCAACTGCTCTTCGGGGTGCGGCATGACCCAGCGAAGGTGGTTCTTCTCCGGGGTCTCGCACCAGTACGCGGCGTCCACACCGGAGAGCAGCGTGGTCGGGATCGCGGCGTCGTTGGCACGCTCCAGCGAGGCGGACACCTCGGCTGTGGCGTTCTCCGCGTCCGGGACCCAGAACTCGAACCCGGAGTGGACGACCGGCTCGAACGGGGCGCCGGGGTCGAGCACGTCCTGGAGGCGCGGCCCGTCGGCCGGTACG
Source organism: Streptomyces sp. NPDC045968 (assembly GCF_056430475.1). Classification (NCBI taxonomy): domain Bacteria; kingdom Bacillati; phylum Actinomycetota; class Actinomycetes; order Kitasatosporales; family Streptomycetaceae; genus Streptomyces; species Streptomyces sp. NPDC045968. The sequence continues at coordinate 576,894 of NZ_JBWKLF010000003.1, forward strand.
CGCCGGGCGGCGACCGGCGTACCCGGCTCCGCCTCCAGCGCCCGCTGCAAGGTGTCCGCGAGGTCGCGGCTCAGGTCGCCCGAGGAGGTGTCGTTCTGCAGGGCGAGCAGTACGGAACCGTCGTCGCGGCGCAGTGCGGGCCAGGCCATGGGCAGTACGGTCGCGAGCGTCACGGACGGCACGCCCTCGGGCAGTCCGTTCTTCAGCGTCAGCTCGACGGTGGCGGCGGGCACCAGCTCGCGCAGGGCGACCCAGTCGCACTCGCCGGAAAGCCCTTCGAAGGGGCGCTGGACCAGTTCGGTCACGGCCTGGGCGGCGGCGCGTCCGTGACACGCCTTGTAGCGGCGGCCCGAACCGCACGGGCAGGGCTCGCGGGCTCCGACGACCGGGATCTCACCATCCTTGAGCTGCTGCTTCCCGGCCTTGGTCTGAGGGCGCTTCTTGGCCATGGTGGGCATTCTCCCGAGTGCGACAGTGAGGTCTCGGCCGCGAGCCTAGCCGCCTGCGTCGATGTCGGGGCACACATGCCCGCCCGGTCGTACGCGCCCCGGACGGCGGGTCGGCCTGCTCCTCGGCCGGCCGGCGCGTCGGTGGGCTTGTTCCTGAGCCGGAATGCTGGTCGGCCGACCTGCTCGTCGGTCGGACTGCTCGTCAGCCCGCGTCGTCGAAGGTGTCGGCGAATCCGAGGCCGTCGAGTCCGCCCAGCTCGCCCAGCCCTTCGAGGCCATTGAGCCCGTGGAGCCCGTCCGGCCCGTCGAGGGCGCGTCCGTTACGGCCGTTCGTGCCGTGCTCCTGGGCCACCTGGGCCCAGACCGTGACCTCACCGGAGGAGTCGTCGCGTACGCCCCACTCCCGGGCGAGGGCGTTGATGATGTTGAGCCCTCGGCCGCCCCGCGCGGTCACCGACGGGGTGGCCGGGACCGGCCGGGTCGGCCCGCCGCCGTCCGTCACTTCGACGGTCAGCCCGCCCGTTCTGTCGACGCGCCAAGCGGCGCGGACATCGCCGTCACCCACTTCTGTGTGCTGCCCCAGGGGCCTGCCGTGACGGCAGGCGTTGCTGAGAAGTTCGGAAAGGATCAGAACTGCATCGTCGACGACCGCGTCCGCGACCCCGTTGCTGCGCAGTTGCTCGCGCATACGGTGCCGCGCCTGCCCCACGCCCGCAGGGCCATGGGGTACGGCCATGCTCGACGACGTGGGCACTTCTTGTGCCACCACCAACGCCACCCCCGGACCTCCTTCGCCCCACGCCACGGATTGGATGCCCCAATGGACTGGACCGGAAACCGGCCACAGGTCTGCCAGTGACGCACTCGTAACGATCGGGTACGCAATGAATGCGCCGGTGTACTCCCCGTAACAGATGTTAAAGACGACCCAGTTGGGACAGAACCTGCTTTGGGCGGTTCGTGATGATTGCCTCGACTCCGAGGTTCACGCAGAGCTCCACGTCCGCCGGTTCGTTCACCGTCCAGACGTGTACGCGGTGGCCCGCGCGGTGCAGACGGTCGATGTAACCGGGGTGACTGCGTACGATCCGCATCCCAGGACCGGCGATCCGGGAGCCCGCGGGCAGCCGCCCGTCCCGGTGCCGCGGGGTGACGAACTGCAGCAGATAGACGGTCGGCAGTGCCGGCGCGGCGGCCTGGACGCGGTGCAGGGAGCGCGCCGAGAAGCTCATGATGCGTACCGGAGAGGGTTCGTCGGCCGGCGGATCGTCCAGGCCGAAGCGCTTGAGCAGGTGCAGCAGCCGTTCCTCGACCTGCCCCGCCCACCGGGTGGGGTGTTTGGTCTCGATGGCCAGCTGGAGAGGCCGCCCGGCCGCCCGGGTCTCGGTGACCAGCTCCAGGAGGCGCTCCAGGGTGAGTACGGAGGTGAGCTCACCCGGTGCCGGGTCCCAGTCGGGGGACTCCTCGCGGTCCTTCCAGGAACCGAAGTCGAGAGCGGCGAGGGCGGAGAGCTCCAGTGCGGACACGGCGCCGCGGCCGTTGGACGTGCGGTTGACCCGGCGGTCGTGGACGCAGACGAGATGCCCGTCCGCGGTGAGCCGCACATCGCACTCCAGGGCGTCGGCGCCGTCCTCGATCGCCTTCCGGTAGGCGGCCAGGGTGTGCTCGGGTGCGTCGTCCGAGGCCCCGCGGTGGGCGATGACCTGGATGGGGGTGCGGTGCTGCCGTGCGTCGGTCACCGCGTCATCGTGTCACCGGTCGGCGGCAGGTGTGCGCACCTTGTCGGGGGAGGCATGGGGGAGACATATGAGGAGACATGGAGGGAGACATGGAGGGAGCCCTGAGGGGAGACCGTTTTGTCTGATGTAAAGATTGGTGTGCGGATGCACAGGTCCTGCTTACAGTGGCCTGACGTGCTGTGGGAAAAGCTGACCGCAGACACGTGCACAGCGGATCTCTTGCCGAAGACCGAGTGGAACCGAGGAGTAAAGAGCTGTGAGCACCGAGAACGAGGGCAACGAGGGCACTGCGGTCCCGGCCGTACCGCCTGTCCCGTCCACACCTCCAGTGCCGCCGGCCGCTGCTCCCGAGGGCATGCCCCCGTCCGCGGCGGCGCCGACCCCGGCCGCTCCCGCTGAAGCACCGACGGCCCCTGAGCAGGCGCCGACGCATGTCCCTGGTGCGGCTGCCCCGGCTGCGGCTGCTGAGACCCAGCCGCACGAGACCGCCCAGCAGCCCTACCAGCAGCCTTATCAGTCGTCGCCCCGGCCGACTCCCCAGTCGGAGTATCAGGAGCCCGCGGCAGCGGGCGGCTGGCCGCCTCCTCCTCCGGCCATCCCCTCGTACGCCGGGGGCGGCGGCGACGCCGGCTCGGCCTGGGGTGCTCCGGCGCCCGCGGCGCACGAGCCCCCGCGCAAGCGGCGCGCGAGCGGCCTGGTCGCCGCCGTGGCCGTGGCGGCGCTCGTCGCCGGCGGGGTCGGCGGGGCCCTCGGCTACTGGGTGGCCGACCAGAACGACACGAACTCCGGCACCGGATCGACCACGATCGCGGCTTCGAACAGTCCGAAGGACTTCAAGCGCGCCGAGGGAACGGTCGCCGGTGTCGCGGCGAAGGCCCTGCCCAGCGTCGTCACGATCGACGCCCAGAGCGGCGACGGCGAGGGCGGCTCAGGCACAGGCTTCGTGTACGACAAGGAGGGCCACATCCTCACGAACAACCACGTGGTGGCCTCCGCGGCGGACAACGGCCAGCTGACGGCGACGTTCTCCAACGGCAAGAAGTACGACGCCGAGGTCGTCGGCCGCGCCCAGGGCTACGACGTGGCCGTACTGAAGCTGAAGAACGCGCCGGACGGACTCACCCCGCTGGCCCTCGGCGACTCCGACCAGGTCGCGGTCGGGGATTCGACCATCGCGATCGGGGCGCCGTTCGGCCTGTCCAACACGGTCACCACGGGCATCATCAGCGCCAAGAACCGCCCGGTCGCCTCCGGCGACGGTTCCAGCAGCAAGAACTCGTACATGAGCGCGTTGCAGACCGATGCCTCGATCAACCCGGGCAACTCCGGCGGCCCGCTGCTCGATGCGGGTGGCGCGGTCATCGGGATCAACTCGGCCATCCAGTCGACCAGCGGCGGCGGCCAGTCCCAGGCGGGCTCGATCGGCCTCGGCTTCGCCATCCCGGTCAACCAGGCCAAGAACGTCGCCGAGCAGCTGATCAAGACCGGAAAGCCGGTCTACCCGGTGATCGGCGCGACGGTCGCCATGGACGAGACCACGGGCGGCGCGGTCATCTCGGAGGAGGGCGCGGGCGGCACCCCGGCGGTCTCCCCGGACGGCCCCGCGGCCAAGGCCGGCCTCAAGGGGGGCGACGTGATCACGAAGTTCAACGACACCGTGATCGAGAGCGGCCCGACCCTGATCGGCGAGATCTGGACCCACAAGCCGGGCGACAAGGTCACGCTGACCTACAAGCGCGACGGCAAGACCGCGACGGCCGAACTCACCCTGGGCGAGCGCGAGGGCGACAGCTGACCGGCTAGGCTGTCCTTCGCGTCGAGGCTCGATGACGCGGGGTGGGTTGCCCGAGCGGCCTAAGGGAACGGTCTTGAAAACCGTCGTGGCAGCGATGTCACCGTGGGTTCAAATCCCACACCCACCGCAGCAGGCCGGCGTAGGTCTACGTCAGAAGGGGTGTCTCCGAACCGGAGGCGCCCCTTTCGCGTGTGGTCAGGGGAGTTCGGGGCGGCCCGTGGTCAGGCGGGCCGCTGAGGCGATCGCGGCTCTGGCCTCCTGTTCGGAGAGGCCGGTGTGCATCGCGGCGGCGGTCAGGGCGTCGGCGAGGTCGTCGCCGAAGCCGTGTTCGTAGGCGCGGCAGGCCGCCCAGAAGAGGCGTGTGTTGCGCTGGCCTTCTCCCGCCGCCCGTACGAACTGGACCAGTCCTTGGCCCTGGCGGCTTCCGGGCCGGTGGTCCGAGCCGCGGTGGTGTGCGGAGTGGTGGGGGCGCGCGGGGGGTGTGAGCAGGCGCAGGAGCGGGCGGGGGCACGGCGCGGGGGCGAGGTGGGCGGTGCCGGGCGCCAGGCGGTAGGCGCCGTGGGTGGTGACCGAGCCGGGGCCCACGAGGTATCCGCCGGAGCCGCGGATGTCGATCCCGGGGGCGAGGCGGCTCGCCGAATTCGGTACGGCCACATCGGGCGGCCCGGTCAGCCAGAGGTGGCGTCCGCCGCTCGGCGTGAGCACGGTGATGGTCGGCGGGAGGGTGAACCGGTGCCGTTCGGCCAGTTGTTGGAGAGCGGCCATGGAGTCGTTGCCGTGCGTGGCGTCGATGTCGAGATCGACGCCGATGAGGCGGTGCGGTGGGCGGCCGCAGGCGATTCCGTAGCCGGTGGCGCGTGGGGCGGCGGCGAAGAGGGCGCGTACGGCGGCGGGATCGGTGGTGGCGTCGTGGACACCGTGCCCGGGTAGTCCGCAGGCGCCCCGGCAGTGGACCGGTGGGTCTTCGCCGCGGTGGGGGGAGCGCAGGGCGGGGAGCTTGGTGGCGGACAGCGGGATGACGGGAAGCCCTCGCTCGGCGGCGGCGAGCGCGTGGGCCAGGGCCAGGGTGGCGGTCTGCCGGTCGATGGTGGCCATGCATTCATTCTCGTACAAGCGTTCGAAAGACGGAAGAGGGAGGAGGGCGTGGCGGCGGTGCGGGGGTGTCGGGACGGGTGGCGCAGGAACGCTTTTCCTCTTGGCGGGTGCGGGCCGGGCGGGCGGCAGGGGGTGTGAGCTGCGGCTTTGGGATGTGCGGGAGGTTTATCGGCTGTTCCTCACGCTTGAGGGGGAATCGAGGGTTGCGGGATGGTTCGGCGGGGATTCGGTGGGCAACTCTGGTTCTGCGACGTCGTGACCACGTCCGGAGCGGTCGGCCAACTGCTTCGGAGTCAGCCGTAACAGCCGTAACAAGCCGTACTTTCGGTTCCTGGAGGAATTGACATGGCAAGCATCCGTACCGCTCGTGCCCTCGCCGCTGTTGCCGCCCTGCCGCTCGCCGTCGCCCTCTTCGGCGGTGTGGCCGCGGCCGACAACGGCTCCTTCGCGAACGACGGATCGAACGCGGCGGTGGCGACGATCGGCGGCAGCGGTGTCGGCGGCGACAACTTCGGCAACTCGTCGACCTCGCAGCAACAGGCGGTCGGGGCCGGTGCGTCGAACCAGAGCAACTCGGCCCAGGTGAACGGCTCGGCCTTCACGGCGATCGACCAGTCCAACCAGAACTACGCGATCAACTTCACCCCGTTCTGGTGAGCCGGGGCCGGGGGCTGCTGGGGGGTGGGCCCACGGCGATGTGAAGCACGGCCTGGGCGACGGCACTTCGGTGCCGTCGCCCAGGCCTTTGCGGTTGCGGCCCCAGGCGGTGCGGGCTCGGCGTCACGGCAGCGGTCTTGACAGCCCGCCCGGATCTGACGGACAGTCAGAAAGCCATGACGCCACCGATCCGTACGCCCGGGAGGACGCCGCCGTGCACCTCGCCCCGACGGAGCGCCAGCAGCGGCTGCGCGCCGAACTGCGCACGTATTTCCGCGAGGTCATGCCGGCCACGAGGACCGAGGACCCGGCGGCGCAGCGTGCACTGCTGCGGCGAATCGGCGGCGACGGGATGCTCGGCCTCGGCTGGCCGGTGGAGTACGGCGGGCAGGGCAGGGGCCCCGACGAGCAGTTCGTCTTCTTCGACGAGGCGTACCGCGCCGGCGCGCCCGTATCGATGGTCACGCTCAACACCGTCGGACCGACCCTGATGAAGTACGGGACGGACGAGCAGAAGGCCTGCTTCCTGCCCAGGATCCTCAGCGGTGAGCTGGTCTTCGCGATCGGCTACAGCGAGCCGGAGGCGGGTACGGACCTGGCGTCGCTGCGCACCAGGGCGGTTCGGGACGGTGAGAGCTGGGTTATCGACGGTCAGAAGATCTTCACCAGCAACGCCCAGAACGCGGACTGGATCTGGCTGGCCTGCCGTACGGACCCCGAAGCACCCAAGCACCAGGGCATCTCGATCATCCTCGTGCCGACGGACGATCCGGGGTTCGCCTGGACGCCCATCGAAACGGTGGGCGGACTGACCACGACGGCCACCTACTACGACCGTGTCCGGGTGCCCGCCACCCATCTCGTCGGCGCGGAGAACGCCGGCTGGGGTCTGATCACCAACCAGCTGAACCACGAGCGGGTGGCACTCGCCGCTATCGGGATGCAGGCCGAGGACTTCTACGACGAGGCCCTGGCCTACGCCCGTACCCCCGATCCGGTGACAGGGCGGCGGCCGGTTGACGAGCCGTGGGTGCGATCCCGGCTGGCCGAGGCGTATGCCCGGCTGGCGGCGACGCGCCTGCTCAACTGGCGTCTGGTGGGGTCGGTGGGCGCGGGCTCCCTGGCCCCCGGCGAGGCGAGCGGCGTGAAGTTCGTGGGAACCGAAAGCGCCGTCGCGGTGTATCGGATGTGCCAGGAAATCACGGGCGAGGCCGGAATGGTCCGGGGCGGCTCACTCGGTTCGTTCGGGGACGGGGAGCTGGAGCGGATGAACAGGGCGGCGCAGATCAACACCTTCGGGGGCGGGGTGAGCGAGGTGCAGCGGGAGATCGTCGCGACGATGCGGCTCGGCATGAAAAGGGGGAAGCGGTGACGGAAGGGCGGGGGGGGGGAAGCGGGCGGCGACAGCCGGACGAGCTCTACCGCCGTATCAAGGGGTACGAGGGACGGGCCGCGGCCACCGCGGGCGTCGGCAAGGACGTGGTCGGCCAGGCGATGATCCGGCACTGGTGCGAGGCGATGGGCGACCGTCTCCCGGCGTACGAGGGGCCGGACGCGATCGCACCGCCGACGATGCTCCAGGCGTGGACGATGGGCGGGCTCTCGGGACACACGGACCGCTCCGAGGCGTACGACGAGCTGTTCACCCTGCTCGACGGCGCCGGCTACACCTCGGTGGTGGCGACCGACTGCGAGCAGGAATATCTGCGGCCGCTGCGCCCCGGTGACCGGATCACTTTCGACGCGGTGATCGAGTCGGTCTCGGAGCGGAAGACGACCAAACTGGGCACGGGGTACTTCGTCACGACGAGGATGGACGTCCGCGCGGAGGGTGAGCCGGCCGGGACGCATCGCTTCAGGATCCTGAAGTACCGCCCCGCGCAAGGGAGGCGCAGCACGAGGAGCCTGCGGCCGCGCCCGGTGATCAACAGGGACAACGCGGGATTCTGGGAAGGGGTGGCCGAGCACAAGCTGCTGATCCAGCGCTGTGCGGAGTGCGCGAAGCTGCGATTCCCCTGGCTGCCCGGGTGCAACGAGTGCGGTTGCCAGGAGTGGGACACCGTCGAGGCGAGCGGCGAGGGCACCGTCTTCTCCCATGTCGTGATGCACCACCCGCCCTTCCCCGCCTTCAGCCGGTCCGGCGAACCAGAGCCGTACGCGGTAGGGCTGGTCGAGCTGGCCGAGGGAGTGCGGATCGTCAGCAACGTCATCGGAGTGCCGGCCGACAAGATCCGGGAGGGCATGCCGGTGCGGCTCGAATTCCTGCGGACGGACCCCGAGTTGGAGCTTCCGGTCTTCCGGGGGAGTGAGGGCTGAGATGGACTTCACGCCTACGGAGGAGCAGGCCGCCGGACAGGGGCTTGCCGCCCGGATCTTCAGGGATCTGTCGACGCACGAGCGGCTGGCCGCGGCCGGCACGGGCACCGACGCCGGGCTCTGGAAGGAGCTGTGCGCGGCGGGGCTGATCGCCGCGGTCGAGGAGATCGGGCTGCTGGGGCTGGTGCTGCTCCTGGAGGAGCAGGGCCGGACCACCGCCCAGGTGCCCTTCGCGGCGACCTGTGTGTACGGGGTGCTGGCGGTGGCGGAACACGGCACGGCGGAGCAGCGGGAGCGGCTGCTGCCGCCGCTGCGGGAGGGCACCGCGGTGGCGACGGGGGCGTTCCCGGCGCGCGGCGGCGTCCGCTCGACCGGTGACGGCGGCCGTCTGAGAGGCACCGTGCCGTACGTGCCGTGGCTGCGGGACGCGACGCATGTCCTGGTGGCCGACTCGGACAGCTCCCTGTGGATGGTGAGGACCGCCGACCGGGGGGTGTCGGTGCGGCCGGTGGAGACGACGGCGCCGTGGGCGGCGGCGCGACTCGACCTGGACGGGGCGCCCGGGGAGAGACTCGGCGGGGCGGGGGCCTACGCCTCGGTGCTGGCCATGAGCCGTACGGCGTTCGCGGGGCTACAGGCCGGAGTGGCGGCGGGTTCGCTGGCACGCGCCGTCGAACACACCGGGACCCGGCAGCAGTTCGGCCGCCCTCTCTCCACCAACCAGGCGGTCCTGCTGAGGGCGGCCGACGCGCATATGGACACCGAGGCGATCCGGGTCACCGCGTACGAGGCGGCGTGGCGGCGTGATCACTCGCTCACCTACGGGGCGCAGGCGCTGACGGCCGCGTGGTGGGCATCGGAAGCGGGCCGACGGGTCGTGGACGCCGGACAGCACCTCCACGGGGGGACGGGAGCCGACCTGGAGCACCCGGTCCACCGGCACTTCCTGTGGGGGCGGCAGCTCGACGCGTACCTGGGCTGTGGCAGTGAAGTGCTCGACGAACTGGGCCGGTTGCTGGCGGAGGAGGTGGCGACATGAGGCAGGGAGAGAGCCGCGGTGCGGCAGGCCGACCGCGCGTGGGCGAGGAGCTGGCGCCGCTGGAGATCGCGGTGACCCGCACGTTCATCGTCGCGGGGGCCATCGCCTCCCGTGACTACCAGGATGTGCACCACGACGCCGAGCTCGCGCGGGAGAAGGGGTCGCCGGACATCTTCATGAACATCCTCACGACGAACGGACTCGTGGGGCGGTTCGTCACCGACCGCTTCGGCCCGTCCGCTGTGCTGAGGAAGGTCGCGATCAGGCTGGGTGCGCCCAACTACCCAGGGGACACCATGGTGTTGACCGGGACCGTCACGTCGGTGACGAGCGCGACGGCGCCGGCGGGCTCGGCGGGCGTGCCCGCGGGGTTCGACGTCGCCGCGGCCGAGGTCGTGGAGGTGGAGGTCGTGGGGACCAATGGGCTGGGGCGCCATGTCTCCGGCAGGGTCACTGTCGCGCTGCCGTCCGCCGGCCCGTCGACGGAGGGGGCGGCATGAGCCTGCGCAGGGCCGATTCGCTCGGCGGGAAGGCCGCGGTCGTGGGGATCGGGGCGACCGAGTTCTCCAAGGACTCGGGGCGCAGCGAGTTGAAGCTGGCCGTCGAGGCCGTACGGGCCGCTCTCGACGATGCCGGGCTGACCCCCGCCGATGTCGACGGGATGGTCACCTTCACCATGGACACCAGCCCCGAGATCGCGGTCGCGCAGGCTGCCGGTATCGGTGAGCTGTCGTTCTTCTCCCGGGTTCACTACGGCGGCGGGGCCGCGTGCGCCACCGTGCAGCAGGCGGCGCTGGCCGTGGCGAGCGGGGTGGCCGATGTAGTCGTCTGCTACCGCGCGTTCAACGAGCGTTCCGGCCGCAGATTCGGATCCGGCGTGCAGCAGCGGGAGCCCACCGCCGAAGGGACGGCGCTCGGCTGGAATCTCCCGTTCGGGCTGCTCACGCCCGCCTCCTGGGTCGCGATGGCCGCTCAGCGCTATCTGCACACCTACGGCCTGGCGCCCGAGGTCTTCGGGCATGTGGCGGTCACGGACAGGCGCCATGCCGCCAGGAATCCGGCGGCGCACTTCTACGGGAAGCCGATCACCCTCGCCGACCACGCCGCCTCCCGGTGGATCGTCGAACCGCTGCGGCTGCTCGACTGCTGCCAGGAGACCGACGGCGGGCAGGCGCTCGTCGTCACCAGTGCCGAGCGGGCGAGGGACCTGCCCCGCCCCCCTGCCGTGATCGTCGCCGCGGCCCAGGGCGCGGGGCGGGCCCAGGAGCAGATGACCAGCTTCTACCGGGACGGGCTGACGGGACTGCCGGAGATGGGGGTGGTGGCCCGCCAGCTCTGGCGCAGCTCCGGGCTGTCGCCGGCCGACATCGACGTGGGCATCCTCTACGACCACTTCACCCCGTTCGTTCTCATGCAGCTGGAGGAGTTCGGTTTCTGCGGGCCGGGTGAGGCCGCGGACTTCGTGGCCGGCGACGAGCTGCCCCTGAACACGCACGGAGGACAGCTGGGAGAGGCGTATCTGCACGGGATGAACGGCATCGCGGAGGCGGTCCGCCAGATCCGCTCCACCTCGGTGAACCAGATATCCGGAGCGGCCAGGACGCTGGTCACGGCCGGTACGGGGGTTCCCACCTCGGGACTGATCCTGGGCACGGACGACTGAGTGGATGATGAGTGGATGACTGAGCAGGCGGCAGGGCGGACGTCCGGCTGACGCCCGGTTCAGGGGCCGACCCTGAGGTGGGCCGTCGGCCCCTCCACCTTCAGGAGGTGCTGCCCGCCCCGCCCCTACAACCTGAGGCGGACGCGGCTTCGGGACCTGGGGCCGATCCCCTCGATGGTGCCCGCTCCTAGCGTGGAGGTATGACCACGCCAGTCTGCACCGGCGCCTCCAGGGCAGTCGCTGCCGCCGCCGGACACCCGACCTGCTCGCCCTATGCGTCGTTCTCCTCGTACGTACGGGCGCGGGGGCCCGTGCTGCTGCGGACGGCCCGCTCGCTCACCGCGAACCCGAGCGACGCGGAGGACCTGCTGCAGACCGCGCTCACCAAGACGTACGTCGCGTGGGAGCGGATCGAGGACCACCGGGCGCTCGACGGCTATGTCCGCAGGGCCCTGGTGAACACGCGCACCTCGCAGTGGCGCAAACGCAAGGTCGACGAGTTCGCCTGCGAGGAGCTGCCCGAGCAGGAGTCGGCGCCCGCCCCCGATCCCGCCGAGCAGCAGTCACTGCACGACGCGATGTGGCGGGCCGTCCTCAAGCTCCCGGACCGGCAGCGCGCCATGGTCGTCCTGCGCTACTACGAGGACCTCAGCGAGGCCCAGACGGCCGAGGTGCTCGGCGTATCCATCGGGACGGTCAAGAGCGCCGTGTCGCGGGCCCTCGGCAAACTCCGCGAGGACCCGGAGCTGACCCCGGTCCGGTGAGGGCGGCCCGTCCCGGGACGAGCGGCTTCGCCCGGCGACACCGATTCGTATGCCCCGGAGTAGTGACATACCGATTGGTATGTGCGCAGAATCAGCGGAACCTTACTGCCGCGTAGCGCCCACCGGGAGGACGCCGTGCTCAGCACCATGCAGGACGTACCGCTGACTGTCACCCGCATCCTGACCCATGGGATGACGATTCACGGGAAGTCGCAGGTCACGACCTGGACCGGCGAACCCGAGCCGCAGCGTCGCACCTTCGCCGAGATCGGCGGGCGGGCCGGACAGCTGGCCCACGCCCTGCGCGATGAGCTCGGCATCGACGGCGACCAGCGGGTCGCCACGCTCATGTGGAACAACGCCGAGCACGTCGAGGCGTATATGGCGATCCCCGCGATGGGGGCCGTCCTGCACACGCTCAACCTCCGGCTGCCCGCCGAACAGCTGGTGTGGATCGTCAACCACGCCGACGACAAGGTCGTGATCGCCAACGGTTCGCTGCTGCCTCTGCTCGTGCCGCTGCTCCCCCACCTGCCGTCCATCGAGCACGTGGTCGTCTCGGGCCCGGGTGACCGCTCCGGGCTCAGTGGGATCGGGCCGCGCGTGCACGAGTACGAGGACCTGCTGGCCGGCCGGCCCACCGACTACGACTGGCCCGAGCTGGACGAACGCCAGGCCGCCGCCATGTGTTACACCTCCGGCACCACGGGCGACCCCAAGGGTGTCGTCTACTCCCACCGTTCCATCTACCTGCACTCCATGCAGGTCAACATGACCGAGTCGATGGGGCTGACGGACAAGGACACCACTTTGGTTGTTGTGCCCCAATTTCATGTAAATGCGTGGGGTTTGCCGCATGCGACGTTCATGACCGGCGTCAACATGCTCATGCCGGACCGCTTCCTTCAGCCCGCCCCGCTCGCCGACATGATCGAGCGCGAGAAGCCGACCCATGCCGCCGCCGTCCCCACCATCTGGCAGGGACTGCTCGCCGAGGTCACCGCCAGACCGCGCGACCTCACGTCCATGGCGAGCGTCACCATCGGCGGCGCCGCCTGCCCGCCCTCCCTCATGGAGGCGTACGACAAGCTGGGCGTCCGTCTCTGCCACGCCTGGGGCATGACGGAGACCTCGCCGCTCGGCACGATGGCCAACCCGCCCGCCGGACTGACCGAGGAGGAGCAGTGGCCGTACCGCATCACGCAGGGCCGCTTCCCCGCCGGCGTGGAGGCGCGCCTGGTCGGCCCCGGCGGCGATCACCTGCCCTGGGACGGCGAGTCGGCCGGTGAACTGGAGGTCCGCGGGGCCTGGATCGCCGGTGCGTACTACGGCGGTTCGGACGGCGAGCACCTGCGGCCCGAGGACAAGTTCAGCGAGGACGGCTGGCTGAAGACCGGTGACGTCGGCGTGATCAGCGCGGACGGCTTCCTCACCCTCACCGACCGGGCCAAGGACGTCATCAAGTCCGGCGGGGAGTGGATCAGCAGCGTCGACCTGGAGAACGCGCTGATGGGGCACCCGGACGTGGCCGAGGCCGCGGTCGTGGCCGTCCCCGACGAGAAGTGGGGCGAGCGCCCGCTCGCCACCGTCGTCCTCAAGGAGGGCGCCACCGCCGACTACGCCGCGCTGAAGGAGTTCCTCGCGCGGTCGGTCGCCAAGTGGCAGCTGCCGGAACGCTGGACGGTCATCCCGGCGGTCCCGAAGACGAGCGTCGGCAAGTTCGACAAGAAGGTGATCCGCAAGCAGTACGCGGAGGGCGAGCTGGACATCACCCAGCTCTGACCGGCACGGCTGACCGGCACGACGAGGAGGGCGGTACGGGACTTCCCGTACCGCCCTCCTCGTATGCGCGCGCGGCACCCCCGCGTCAGTTGGTGCCTATCTTCGCCAGCAGGTCGACGATGCGGGACTGCACCTCGTCGCTGGTGGAGCGTTCGGCCAGGAAGAGAACGGTTTCGCCCGAGCTGAGCCCCGACAGTTCCGACTCGTGCAGACCGGTCGAGGTGTAGACGACCAGCGGCGTGCGGTTCAACTGGCCGTTCGCGCGCAGCCAGTCGATGATTCCGGCGCGCCGGCGGCGTACCTGCATCAGGTCCATCACCACCAGGTTCGGCCGCATCCGGGTGGCGAGGTCGACCGCCTCGCTGTCGGCGGCCGCCCTCGCGACCTGCATCCCGCGGCGCTCCAGCGTCTCCGTCAGGGCCACCGCGATCTCCTCGTGCTCCTCGATCAGGAGCACCCGCGGCGGGTGCTGTTCGCTGTCGCGGGGGGCGAGGGCCTTGAGGAGTACGGCGGGGTCGGCACCGTACGCCGCCTCGCGCGTCGCCTGTCCGAGCCCGGCCGTCACCAGCACCGGAACCTCGGCGGCCACCGCGGCCCGGCGCAGCGACTGGAGGGCCGTACGGGTGATCGGGCCGGTCAGCGGGTCCACGAAGAGCGCGGCGGGGAACGCCGCGATCTGGGCGTCGACCTCTTCGCGGGAGTGCACGATCACCGGCCGGTAACCGCGGTCGCTCAGCGCCTGCTGGGTGGAGACGTCGGGCGCGGGCCAGACGAGCAGCCGTCGCGGATTGTCGAGCGGCTCCGGCGGCAGCTCGTCGTCGACGGGGCGGGGCTGAGGACGGTTGGCGACCTCGACCGCGCCTCCGGGGCCGTCCAGCGGCTCCGGTCCTTCGGCGGCGCCCCGGTCGGGCGCCCCTATGGCGTACGCGCGTCCCGCGGCCACCGGGGCCGACAGCAGCTGACCGGACCCGGGGCCCTTCGTGGTGCCGCCCTGCGTGGCCTGCGCGGCGGGCTGCTCGGGGCCGCCCGGGGCGGCCCCGGTCTGCGGCGCGACGGGCGGTACGGGCGGAGCCGACGAGTCGGCCTCCGGCCGGGCGGCGAGCTTGCGGCGCCGTCCGGCACCGCCGAGGCTCTGGTTCTGCTGGTTCTGCTGGTTCTGCTGGTTCTGCTGGTGCGTGAGGTGCTGTGCGAACGGCACCCCCTGACCCAGCGTCCGCACGCTGAACGCGCGGCCCTGGGTCGAGTCCGAGGACGCGGGCATCGGCGCTTCGGCGGGCAACGGCTGCCGCCGCATGTCCTGTGCGGGGGCGGTGTTGTCGGCGGGGTGGGGCGCGGCGGGCCCCGCACTCGTCTGCGGAGGAACCGGCGCCGCGGCCCCGGTGGTGTGCGTGGTCTGGCCGGGGTCCGCCCAAGAATCGTCGTCGGGCGCGTCGGCGTCCCCCGCCAGGGCGGCCAGGCCCTGGCCCGAGGTGCGGTCCTGGCCCCAGCCGGGGGGCGTGGACGGGTTGCCCGGCTCCTCCGCCGCGACGGGACGGCGTGCCCGGCGGCGGCCGGACGGCACGGGGTGCGCCTGCGGCGGGGTGTGGTCGGCGTCCGGCGGAGTCTGTGCGGCGTCGTGGCGCTCGGGCGACGGTTCGCCCACCGCCTCGGCCACGGGCGGAACCCGGTCCGCGTCGGCGGGCGGGAGCGCGAACGCGGTACGCGGCCCGGTCGGCTCGGCCTGAGCGGCACGCTCCTGGGCGGCCGACAGCGCGCGTCGCGCGCGCCGCCCACCTGGCTGCGAGGAAGCCCCGTCCTGGGAAGGCGGGGACGAGGGCTGAGGCTGGGGAGACGCGAGGGCCGGGAGAGCCGGCTGGGGCTCTCCGTCCCGTCGCGCACGGCGGCCCGACGGCGAAACCGGCATCTGGCCACCGGACGGCACGCCCTGCGGCGGCACGGTCTGCCCGAGCTGCGGACGCCCCTGCGCACCTTCGGCAGCGGTCACCACGGAGCCCTCGGAGGGAGCGGGGTAGCCGGAAGAAACGGGAGGAACGGGAGGAACAGGGGGAACAGGAGGTACGGGAGGAACAGGAGGTACGGACGGCCCCGAGGCAACCGCAGGCAACGCCAACGCCTGCCCCTGCTGAACCGGCCCCTGCGGACGGGGTGTCTGCTGACCCGCGCTCTGCCGGCCCGCCACCTCAAGCTCCGCGCCGTGCCGGCCCGGCGCCGGAACCCCCGGCGCTTGCTGGCCCGGGCCCTGCTGACCTGGCACCTGAAGCCCCGGCGCCTGCTGGCCCGGCACCTGTACACCCGGGCCGTGCTGACCCGGCACCTGCTGACCCGGCATCGGAAGCCCCGGCGCCTGCTGGCCCGCGCCCTGAGGCGCTGCGCCCTGCTGCCCCGGCCCCTGAGCCGCGCCCTGAGCCTCCTCCGGCAGATTCAGGCCCACCGCCCCCGTCTCCGCCGGGCTGGGCCGTCCGCGACGGCGGCCGGAGCCGCCGTTCGGTGCGCCCGGACCCGGTTCTGCGGGCTGCTCCTCGGGAGCGGATTCCGGCGCCGCCGTTCCGCGCCGTGCCCTGCGCCGCCCGGTCGGCTCCGCGGCACCGGTGTCCGTGGCCTCGGCGCTGCCCACCGGACTGTCCAGGAAGGCGTCCGTCGACGACCTGCGTGCCCTGCGCCGGCCACCGCTCGTGGCGCCCTCGTCCTGCGGGACGGCCCCAGGGACGACTTCCTGCCCCGTCGGTACGGCCTCCACCGGCATGGGGGCCTCCACTGGCATGGGAGCCTCCACCGGCGGGGGCGCGATCGTGCCCGTGCCGGTGCCGAGCGGTACTTCGAGTACGTACGCACTGCCGCTCATCCCCGGCATCTCGTGCGTCTGGAGCACACCGCCGTGCGCCCGTACGATCCCGCGCACGATCGGCTCGTGCACCGGGTCTCCTCCGGCGAACGGCCCGCGCACCTCGATCCGTACGACGTCACCGCGCTGCGCGGCCGCCACGACGACCGTGGAGTCGACGTAACCGCCGCCGGGCGTCGACCGGGTCTTGCCCGTCGAGTCGATACCGGCGACATCCGCGACCAGGTGGGCGAGCGCCGTCGCCAGTCGCACCGGGTCCACCTCGGCCTCGATCGGCGGTGCGTGCACGGCGAACTGCGCGCGTCCTGGCCCGATCAGTTCCACGGCGCCGTCGATACCGGCCGCCACGACACCGTCGAGCAGTACGGGGACCTTGGTGAGGCCCTCCGTACCGGAGTCCAGACGCTGGTAGCCCAGCACGTTGTCGACGAGCGTCGTCATCCGGGCGTAGCCCGCGGCCAGGTGGTGCAGGATCTGGTTCGCCTCCGGCCACAGCTGGCCGGCCGGGTCGGCGGCGAGTGTGGACAGCTCGCCGCGCAGCTCCTCCAGCGGGCCGCGCAGCGACTCGCCCAGTACGGCGGTCAGCTGGCCGTGCCGCGAGCTCAGAGCGGCGACGAGGTCCGTCTGCTTCTCCAGCTCCGACGCGTACCGCTCCGTGCGGTCGGCGAGTTCGGCCGCGTGCAGCTCGGTCAGCTCCGCGATCTCCGCGGCGTGGGCCTCGGCGAGACGGGTGATCTCGGCGGTGTGGCTCCCGGTCAGTTCGGCGACCTCGGCCGTGTGCTGCTCGCTGAGCTCCTCGTACGGCCTGCGGTCGGTGAAGGTCATCACCGCGCCGACCAGCTGGTCCCCGTCCCGTACGGGCGCGGTCGTCAGGTCGACCGGAACCTGCGCGCCGCTCCTGGACCACAGCACCTGCCCGCGTACCCGGTGCTTGCGCCCCGACTTGAGCGTGTCGGCGAGTGGGGACTCCTCGTACGGGAAGGGATCGCCCTCCGCGCGGGAGTGCAGGACCAGCGGGTGCAGCTCCTTGCCGCCGAGGTCACTGGCACGGAAGCCGAGTATCTGAGCGGCGGCCGGGTTGACGAGGACGACGCGGCCGTCCGTGTCCGTACCCACGACGCCCTCGGACGCGGCCCGCAGGATCATCTCGGTCTGGCGCTGCGAACGGGCCAGCTCGGCTTCGGTGTCGACGGTGCCGGACAGGTCGCGTACGACGAGCATCAGCAGCTCGTCGCCGGTGTAGCTGGAGTGGATGTCGTTGTACCCGGCCTGACCGCTGTCCAGGCTGGCGCTGGTGATCTCCGCCGGGAACTCGATGCCGTCGGTACGCCGCGCGGTCATCCGCGTCGGCTTGGTCCTGCCCTGCTCGTCCGCAGCCTCCGGCCGCCGCATCGACCCCGGGATCAGCTTGGAGTCGAACTCCGGAAGCAGATCGAGCAGTCCGCGCCCGACGAGCGCGGTGCCCGGGGTCTCGAACATTTCGAGGGCGATGGTGTTGGCGTTGACGACCGTGCCGTTGCAATTGACGAGCAGAAGCCCGTCCGGGAGGGCGTCGAGTATGGCTGCGAGGCGAGCAGCGCCTCGGGATGGCCTGCTGCTCACGACGACGCTTCCTCCCTGATTACCGCACCTTGCCGACAGCGGGCCCCATCCTGCCCCTCGGGCCGCAGGCTGTCACTGAAGGAGTCTAAAGGCAGGGGAGGGCGGCGGGGCTGCCTATGAGGGGGAGCTCTCACCAAGGTTCTGTGCGAGCCGTGTACGCCGAGGGCGTGACATGTGACCGTCCGCGCACCCTGTGACGTGCGCGGACGCCGGGCGACCGGGCCTGCGGGAGGGCTGTCAGACGGCGGGCAGTACCGGAATCAGGTTGTTCCAGCGGGAGATCTCGCAGCCGTTCACCCGGTTCAGGTAGGCGGAGATGTCCTGCCCCTGCCAGGTCCCGACGATCCGCGCGGTGGCCGGCCCCCCGTGGATCTGGGTGCACATGGCGCCCTCGGGCGTCGGCTGGAACGGGTTCTCGCCCGCCGACTCCGCTTCCGCCAGCCGGTCGCAGGCGGCCTGCGCCTTCGCGTGGGTGCCGCCCGCCCTGGTGGGCCCGCACAGGAGCTCGAAGGTGCCGTCGGCCGCCGGGTCCCCGGAATCCGTGACGGTCACGGTCATCCGCATCCCGGCCTGCTGGTCCCCATGGCTCCACGGGTCCTGCGGGTCGTTCTGCGGGAAGCCGTTCTGGAGGAACAGGGGCAGCGGCACCAGCGGTACGGGGACCGGGGCCACGGCGGTCGCCGCCGGCGCGGCGGCGGCGAGTGCGGCGAGAGAGGCGACGGCGGTGACGGCGAGACGACGCAGCATGCGGGGCTCCTGTGCTCTGGACACGACGTGCGGGGGACGGGCGGGGGCGGCGCCCCCGTCTCCGTCTAACGCTCCGCACGCCCCGACGATGCGCAACCGCTGCGGTGCTTTGCCCTGGCACCCGCATGCCTAGTACGGTGGGCGGCGATTGGTGACAGCGCGCTCGTCTGTGTCATCATCTGCAACGCACCACCCGCGCTCGCGCGGGGTGTGCTGGAGGCGTCGCCTAGTCCGGTCTATGGCGCCGCACTGCTAATGCGGTTTGGGTCTTAAAGCCCATCGAGGGTTCAAATCCCTCCGCCTCCGCTCCCACCCGAAGCCCCGTGCCCTTGGCACGGGGCTTCGGTCGTCTCCGGCCACCGATGGCTCCGTACGGGTGACGCACGACCCGCCCCACAGGTCTCCCGAGACGGTGTTTCCGCAGCTCAGCGCTGGTGGAGCTAATGGATTTCGCGTGACGGCGCAGGTCATGTAATGTTGTTCTCGCAACGCCGACGGGGCACAAAAGCCCGGGAGGCAAGCCAGCGGGTAACACCAACGGCAGGCACTCGTAGCTTAACGGATAGAGCATCTGACTACGGATCAGAAGGTTGCAGGTTCGAATCCTGCCGAGTGCACATCACACGAGAGGCCCCCAGGAGAAATCCTGGGGGCCTCTCGCGTTGCCCGGTGGCGACCGGTCCGGTCAGTGATCGGTCGCGTCGTACGTCAGGCGGGCCTGTTCGACCTTGGGGAGGTTGGTGGTTGCCCAGGTGGCCAGGGTGGCGAACAGGGGGGCCAGGCTGCGGCCCAGGGCGGTGATCTCGTATTCCACGCGGGGTGGGACCTCGGGGTAGTACGTGCGCTCCACGAGGCCGTCGCGTTCGAGTTGGCGCAGGCGTTGGGTCAGAACCTTCGGGGTGATCGTGCCGATGCGGCGTTCCAGTTCGACGAAGCGCTGGCGGCCGTACTCGTTCAGGTTCAGGAGGATCGGTGTGGTCCAGCGGCTGAACACGATGTCGATGACCGGGCCCACGGGGCAGCTGAGTGGGCCGGCCGCTGTGAGTGCGGGGTGGGCTTCGTCCACGGTCATGCGTCGTTTCCTTCGAGTCGCAGCGTGATCCAGGGGGTGCTGTCGCCCGGCAGCACATAGCGCTCGGTCTCGACGAAGCCGTGGTTCAGTGCGAAGCGCAGGCCGTCCGTGTTGGAGGAGAGGACCACCGTCTCGACCACTTGGGCGCCGAGGGTGTGTGCACGCTTCAGGGCGCGTTCGTAGAGCTCCGTGCCGAAGCCACGGCGTCGGTGGGCGGGGAGAACGCGGGCGATGACGGTCGCTGTGAAGGACTCGTCCGCCGGTGGGCGTACGGTCGTGCAGCCCACGAGGTCGTCGCCGAGGTAGGCCACCTCCAGGTAGTTGTGCACGGCGCGTGCCCGTACGTCGTCGAGCGACAGCGTGTGGGCCGGGATGATCGCGTTGTGGGCGTGCTGCCAGTCCTTGAGCATGGCGTCGCCGACGGGCTGTTCGATACGGAGGCCGGTCATCGCACCAGGATGCACCACCCGTGACGCCCGTACCGTGGGGGCGCTGATGTTTCTGTGGAGTGCGGGGGTTGCGCGTGGGATGGCGGTGCACCGGGCTGCGGTGGCCCGATGGCGGGCCCGAGCTGGGCTGGCGCCGGGACGGGGTGCTCGCGGGCCGGCGGGTGAGTGTCCTTTCCTATGGGAAGGAACTCGGGTTTCGGGCCGTCGGGGAGCGGCACTGTGTCGGGGCGCGGGGCAACGCCTGTCCGGTGGCGGCCGTGGTGCCGGCGCGCAGTACGGGGGCGCGGTGTCCGGAGTGCGCGCGGCTGGACCGGGCGCACTCGGTCGCGGCCGACACGATCGCCGACGACCCTCGGACGTACCGCGTCTATCTCGCCTGGTTCGGCCCCGGGATGGTCAAGGTCGGCATCACCGCCGAGGAACGGGGTGCGGCGCGGCTGCGGGAACAGGGGGCCGTGGTGTTCAGCTGGCTGGGGCGCGGGCCGCTGATGGCCGCGCGGCGTACGGAGGAGCTGTTGCGGGCCGCGCTCGGGGTGCCGGACCGGATTCCGTACGCGAGGAAGAGGGCCGTGCGCGCCGTGCTGCCGGGGGCCGGGGAGCGGGCGGCGGAGGTGGCGGAGCTGTACGGGCGGGCCGCCGCGCTCGAAGGGGGCGGGTGGCCGGAGTCGTTGGAGCGTCTGCCCTTCGATGCCGTCGACCATGGCGCGGTGTTCGGGCTCGGCGGGACGGTCGGGGTCGCGCGGGCGGTGACCGGGCTGGTCGACGGGGGTGAGGTGGCCGGGCGCCTGGTGGCGGCGGCCGGGCCGGATCTGCATCTGGAGACCGGGGCGGGTGGTGTCGTGGTGCTGGATACCCGGCTGATCACCGGTTGGGAGCTCGTCGCGGCCGACGCGGGGGCGGGAGTGACGGTGCCCGTCGTCGATATCGGGGGTGGCGGGGTGCAGGGCGGGTTGTTCTGAGAAGGTCGGGGAGGGGTCGGGAAGGGGTGGGAGAGGTGGCTTACGTGAGTGGTGACAGCGCTGATGTCGTGCGGTTCTGGGAGCGGCTCGGGCTTCCCGGGATCATCGATGTCCATACGCACTTCATGCCGGAGCGGGTGCTCCGCAAGGTGTGGGCGTACTTCGACTCGGTGGGGCCGCTGACGGGTATGGAGTGGCCGATCGCCTACCGCCACGACGAGGACGAACGGCTCGCGCTGCTGCGGTCGTTCGGCGTGCTGCGCTTCACCTCGATGCTCTATCCGCACCGGGCGGGGATGGCGGCCTGGCTGAACGGCTGGGCCGCGGACTTCGCGGGGCGGGTGCCCGACTGTCTGCACACGGCGACCTTCTTTCCCGAGGAGGGCGTGGAGCAGTACGTGCGGGAGGCCGTCGAGGCGGGGGCGCGGGTGTTCAAGTCGCACCTTCAGGTCGGGGCGTACGACGCGAACGACCCGCTGCTCGACCCCGTGTGGGGGCTGCTCGCCGAGGCCGGGGTGCCGGTGGTGATGCACTGCGGATCGGGCCCGGCGCCCGGCAAGTACACCGGGCCGGAGCCGGTGGGCCGGCTGCTGGCGCGTCATCCCCGGCTGCGGCTCGTGGTGGCGCACATGGGGATGCCCGAGTACGCGGACTTCCTGGACCTGGCGGAGACGTACCCGGAGGTGCGGCTCGATACGACGATGGCGTTCACGGACTTCGGCGAGGAGTTCACCCCCTTCCCCGTCGCGGAACGGGGGCGGCTCGCGGATCTGGGGGACCGGATTCTGCTCGGCACCGACTTCCCGAACATCCCGTACCCGTACGTCCACCAGCTGCACGCCCTGGAGCGGCTGGAGCTGGGCGACGCGTGGTTGCGGGCTGTGTGTCATGGGAACGCGAGCGCCCTGTTCCGCTGAGGCCGAGAAGGCGCGCACAGGGCGGCCGGTCGTTTCTCAGGCAATTCACAGGAATGGGCAAGAGCTCTCTCACGGGCGTCTCCCAGGGTGGGGTCATGACGATGACGACCTCGCCCCAGGGGCGTACCGAACTGCTCAGGCCGGACCGCAACCCGGTCCGCGTACTCGTCGTGGACGACGAGGCCCCGCTCGCCGAGCTGCTCTCCATGGCCCTGCGGTACGAGGGATGGGATGTGCGCAGCGCCGGGGACGGCGCCGGCGCCGTGCGCGCGGCGCGCGACTTCCGGCCCGACGCGGTCGTGCTCGATGTGATGCTGCCCGATATGGATGGGCTCGCCGTCCTCGGCCGGATGCGGCGGGAGCTCTCCGACGTGCCGGTGCTGTTCCTGACGGCGCGCGACTCCGTCGAGGACCGCATCGCGGGGCTCACCGCGGGGGGCGACGACTACGTCACCAAGCCGTTCAGCCTGGAGGAGGTCGTGGCGCGGCTGCGCGGGCTGATCCGCCGGTCCGGTACGGCCGCCGCGGCGCGGAGCGACTCCACGCTCGTGGTCGGTGACCTGGTGCTCGACGAGGACAGCCACGAGGTCAGCCGGGGCGAGCAGTCGATCCACCTCACGGCGACCGAATTCGAGCTGCTGCGCTTCCTGATGCGCAATCCGCGCAGGGTGCTGAGCAAGGCCCAGATCCTGGACCGGGTGTGGAACTACGACTTCGGCGGCCAGGCCAACGTCGTCGAGCTCTACATCTCGTATCTCCGCAAGAAGATCGACGCGGGTCGCTCCCCGATGATCCACACCCGGCGCGGGGCCGGGTATCTGATCAAGCCCGGTGAGTAGGGGGGTGCGGCCGGCGGGCCTGCTGAGGCGGCCGTGGACGCTGCGGACCCGGCTCGTCGTCTCCGCCGTCTCCCTCATCGCGGTCGTGGCAGCCGTCATCGGCACGGTGACCGCCATCGCGTTCCAGAGCTATATGTACGGCAAGCTGGACGACCAGCTGCACTCCATCGCCGTACGGGCCGAACGGCCGCCCGGTTCACCGCCTCCCCAGGGGCTCCAGGACACCGACGTGCTGCGGTTCGTCGGGATGGGCGGTCAGCCCTTCGGGACGGTCGGAGCCGTCGTCGACGACGGCTCCGTCACCGAGTCGAAGGTGGTCGAGGACACGGGGCTGCGCGCCCAGGAGAGCACGAGGAAGCTGACCGGCGCCGAGTCGCGGGCGCTGGAGGCGGCCGGGGCCGAGGTGGGCTCGGGGGTGCGCGGTGCCGGTCTGCCGGGCCTCGGGAGCTACCGCGTGGAGGCCGTCCGTACGTCCGACGGGACCACGATCGTCGTCGGCATTCCCGCCGACGAGGTGCGCGGCGACCTCACCGCCCTGATCCTCGTGGAGGTCTGCGTCACCGCGGCCGGGCTCGTCGCCGCCGGGATCGCGGGCGCGGCCATGGTCGGCGTCGCCCTGCGCCCGCTGCGCCGGGTGGCCGCCACCGCGACCCGGGTCTCCGAACTCCCCCTGCACAGCGGCGAGGTGGACCTCGCCGAGCGGGTGCCGGACGCCGAGGCCGATCCGCGTACCGAGGTCGGACAGGTCGGGGCCGCGCTCAACCGGATGCTGGGGCACGTCGGTTCGGCGCTGGTGGTGCGCCAGGAGAGCGAGACGCGGGTACGCCAGTTCGTCGCCGACGCCAGCCACGAACTGCGCACCCCGCTGGCCTCGATTCGCGGCTACGCCGAACTGACCCGGCGCGGACGCGAGGACACGGGCCCCGACACCCGGCACGCGCTGGGGCGCATCGAGTCGGAGGCGCAGCGGATGACCGGCATGGTGGAGGACCTGCTGCTCCTGGCCCGGCTCGACGCCGGGCGCCCGCTCTCGTACGAGAGCACTGATCTGTCGCCGCTCGTCGTCGACGCCGTGGGGGACGCGCGCGCGGCCGGCCGGACCGGGGAGAGCGGTGCGGGGAACGAGGAGCATCACTGGCGGCTGGAGCTGCCGGACGTTCCCGCGTCCGTACGGGCCGATCCGACCCGGTTGCATCAGGTGCTGGTCAACCTGCTGGCGAACGCCCGTACCCACACCCCGCCGGGGACGACGGTCACCGCGCGCGTCCGCGCGGCGGGCGCCGGGCGTCCCTGGGTGACGCTCGAAGTGCGGGACGACGGACCGGGTATCGCGGCGGACCTGCTGCCGCACGTCTTCGAACGGTTCGCGCGGGGCGACGCCTCGCGCTCACGCAACGCGGGCTCCACGGGTCTCGGGCTGGCCATCGTGCAGGCCGTCGTCGCCGCGCACCACGGGCGGGTGGAGGTGCGGTCGGTGCCGGGGAACACGGTGTTCTCGGTCCGGCTTCCGGCCGATCCGGTGTACGCGGGGAAGTAGGGCGGAGCCGGGGGCCACGGCAGTGCGGACTCCCGGCCGTCGAGGCTCACAGCACCGGCACAGGCTCAGCACACCGGTGTGACAGCGCGGTCGGCGAGCGTCAAGGGCATGCGAACCGACACCCCTTGGAGCACCTTGCCGGCCCGGGAACATCTCCTGGCCGGAGCGGTCGACGCGGCCGGTGCACCCGTACTCGACGTCGTGGTCCCGGTCTTCAACGAGGAGAAGGACCTCGAAACCTGTGTGCTCCGGCTGCACGACCATCTCGTGCGGACCTTCCCGTACCCCTTCCGGATCACCGTCGCGGACAACGCGAGCACCGACCGCACGCCCCAGGTGGCGGCCCGGCTCGCGGCGGCGGTCCCCGAGGTGTGCGCGTACCGGCTGGAGGAGAAGGGCCGAGGGCGGGCCCTGCGCACGGTCTGGTCGCACTCGGACGCGCCGGTCCTCGCCTATATGGACGTCGACCTCTCGACCGACCTCAACGCGCTGCTGCCGCTGGTCGCGCCCCTGATCTCGGGCCACTCCGACCTCGCCATCGGCTCGCGGCTCGCGCGCAGTTCGCGGGTGGTGCGCGGCTCGAAGCGGGAGTTCATCTCACGGGCCTACAACCTCATCCTGCGCTCCTCGCTGGCCGCCCGCTTCAGCGACGCGCAGTGCGGATTCAAGGCGATACGGTGCGAGGTCGCGCAGCGGCTGCTGCCGATGGTCGAGGACACCGGATGGTTCTTCGACACGGAGATGCTGGTGCTCGCCGAACGTGCCGGGCTGCGTATCCACGAGGTGCCGGTCGACTGGGTCGACGACCCCGACTCCACCGTGCACATCGTGCGGACGGCGACCGACGACCTGAAGGGCGTGTGGCGGGTGGGGCGGGCGCTGGCCGTCGGCGCCCTGCCGCTGGACCGGCTGGCCCGGCCCTTCGGGGACGATCCGCGCGACCGCGCGCTGCCCGGGGTGCCGGGCGGGCTGGCCCGCCAGCTGGTCGGGTTCTGTGTCGTGGGCGTCCTCTCCACGCTCTTCTACCTCCTCCTGTACTCGCTGTTCCGGATGGGCTTCGGCCCGCAGTCCGCCAATGGCGGCGCGCTGCTGGTGTCGGCCGTCGCCAATACGGCAGCCAACCGGAGGCTCACCTTCCGAGTGCGGGGCCGGGGCGGAGCCGTACGGCATCAGGCGCAGGGTCTCGTCGTCTTCGCCATCGGCCTCGCCCTGACCTGCGGCTCGCTCGCCGCACTCGGCGCGACCTCCGGATCGCCCTCGCACGGCACGGAACTCGCCGTCCTGATCACGGCCAACCTCGCGGCGACGGTGCTGCGGTTTCTGCTCTTCCGCGCCTGGGTCTTCCCGGACCGCCGCGGCTCCGAACACGAACTGAGGAACGTCCGATGACCACCCTGTACCCCGGCCATCTCCCCGCCCGGCCGCCGGGCGTCCTCGCGGGGCACGGCCGCCCCCGGGAGCCGTTCCGGCGCCGCGCCCTGCGGGGCAGGGCGGACGACCCGCGCTGGGTGCGGCCGGCCGTGCTCGGCATGCTGCTCGCCGTGGGTCTGGCCTACCTGTGGAACCTCAGTGCCTCCGGGTACGCCAACTCCTTCTACTCCGCCGCCGTACAGGCCGGCAGCCAGAGCTGGAAGGCGTTCTTCTTCGGGTCGCTGGACTCCGCCAACGCCATCACCGTGGACAAGCCCCCGGCCACGCTCTGGCCGATGGCCCTCTCCGTACGGATCTTCGGCCTCAACGCGTGGGCGCTCCTCGTCCCGCAGGTGCTGATGGGGATGGCCACGGCAGGGGTGCTGTACGCCGCCGTCCGCCGCCGCTTCGGCGCGCCCGCCGGACTGATCACGATGGCGGTGTTCGCGCTCACGCCCGTCGCCGCGCTGATGTTCCGCTTCAACAACCCGGACGCGCTCCTCGCGCTGCTGATGACCGTCACCGTCTACTGCGTGCTCCGCGCGCTGGAGAACGGGCGGACGAAGTGGCTGGTCTGGGCGGGTGCCGCGATCGGGGTCGCGTTCCTGACGAAGACCCTCCAGGCGTTCCTGATCCTGCCGCCGCTCGCCGTGCTGTACGCGGTGTGCGCGCCCGCCTCCGTACGCAAACGGCTGGCTCAACTCGCCCTGTCGGCAGGCGTCATGGTCGTCGCCGGCGGCTGGTGGGTGGCGATCGTCGAGCTGTGGCCCGCCTCCTCGCGTCCGTACATCGGCGGCTCGCAGAACAACTCCTTCCTGGAACTGACCTTCGGCTACAACGGACTCGGCCGTCTCAACGGCGAGGAGACCGGCAGCGTCGGCGGCGGTCAGGGCGGTGGCTGGGGGGAGACCGGCATCGGCCGGATGTTCAACTCCGAGATCGGCGGCCAGATCTCCTGGCTGCTGCCCGCCGCGCTGCTCCTGCTGATCGCGGGCGTGTGGCTGACCCGGAAGGCGAAGCGCACCGACACGGCCCGTGCGGCGTTCCTCGCCTGGGGCGGCTCGCTGCTGATGACCACGCTCGTCTTCAGCTTCATGGCCGGCATCTTCCACCAGTACTACACGGTGGCCCTGGCCCCTTACATCGCCGCGCTCGTCGGCATGGGCGTCACGGTGCTGTGGGAGGAACGCTCCACGGTGTGGGCGCGGGCGGCCCTCGCCTGCACGCTCGCCGTCACGGCGTACTGGTCCTACGTCCTCCTGGGGCGGACCCCGGACCATCTGCCGTGGCTGCGCTGGGCCGTCCTGGCCGTCGGGGCCGTGGGCGCGGTGGGTCTGCTGTTCGTCTCCCGGCTGGGGCGCCGGCTCGCTCTCGCCGTCGTGGGTCTCGGATTCGCCGCGTCGCTCGCGGGGCCGACGGCGTACACGGTGAGCACGCTCGGCACCGGGCATCAGGGCTCGATCGTCACGGCGGGTCCGGCCGGTGCCGCCATGAGGGGCGGGGGCGGTCCCGGTGGCGGAGGCGGCGAGGGCCGGAACGGCGCAATGGGTATGCCGCCGGGCGGCGGCCGGCAGGGCCAGGCGCAGCAGGGCCAGGGCCAACAGGGTCAGGGCCAGGGGGGCCGGCAGCCGGGCGCCATGCCCGGTGGCACGGCGCCCGGTGGTACAGCACCCGGCGGTACCCCGCCCGGCGGCGCCACGGCCGAAGGCCGCATGGGCGGCATGGGCGGACTGCTCAACGGTTCGTCCGTCGGCGCCGAGGCGAGGAAGCTCCTGGAGTCGGACGCCGACGCCTACACCTGGGCCGCCGCGGCCATCGGTTCGCAGAACGCCGCGAGCTACCAGCTCACCACCGGTGACCCGGTGATGGCCATCGGCGGCTTCAACGGCAGCGACCCCGCTCCGACGCTCGCCCGGTTCAAGAGTTACGTCGAGGACGGGAAGATCCACTACTTCATCTCGGGCGGCATGGGCGGAGGCGGCGGCGACAGCGGCGCCTCCTCGCAGATCACCTCATGGGTGGAGGACTCCTTCAAGAAGGTCACGGTCGGCAGCGCGACCTTCTACGACCTGACCCGGCCGGCGGACGGAGGGGAGTAGGGGAAGACCGGACATTCCTCACGGGCGGTGGTCGCGAAAGTGACTTGTACGGCGTACAAGGAGTGCCTTACGGTGTACGACGCCACGCACTCCCCTACACCGTACGAGTAGCAACGGAGCTCAAGGAGCCCGCATGACGGCGACCACCGCCGAGCCGAACGACCTCGCCCCCCAGGGGCACCCGCAGCGCTGGCTGATCCTCGGCGTCATCTGTCTGGCCCAGCTCACCGTGCTGCTCGACAACACCGTCCTGAACGTCGCCATCCCCTCCCTCACCACGGAGCTGGACGCGTCCACCGCCGATGTGCAGTGGATGATCAACGCGTACTCGCTCGTCCAGTCCGGCCTGCTCCTCACGGCCGGCAGCGCCGCCGACCGCTACGGCCGCAAGCGGATGCTGGTCGCGGGGCTCGCCCTGTTCGGCATCGGTTCGCTGGTGGCCGGGCTCGCGCAGTCCTCCGGCCAGCTCATCGCCGCCCGTGCCGGGATGGGCATCGGCGGTGCGCTGCTGATCACCACCACCCTGGCCGTGGTCGTCCAGATCTTCGACGACAGCGAGCGGGTCAAGGCCATCGGCCTCTGGTCGACCGTCAACTCGCTGGGCTTCGCCACCGGTCCCCTCATCGGCGGGATCATGCTCGACCACTTCTGGTGGGGCGCGATCTTCCTGATCAACATCCCGGTCGCGATCGTCGGCCTGATCGCCGTCCTGCGGCTCGTGCCGGAGTCCAAGAACCCGCAGGGCGACCGGCCGGACCTGTTCGGCGCGCTGCTCTCCACCATCGGTATGACCGCCGTCGTGTACGCGATCATCTCCGGCCCGGAACACGGCTGGACCTCCGGCCAGGTCCTGCTCACCGCCTTCATCGGGGTCGCGGTCCTCACCGGATTCGTCCTGTGGGAGCTCCACATCCCGTACCCGATGCTGGACATGCACTTCTTCCGGAACCAGAAGTTCATCGGGGCGGTCGCGGGCGCGATCCTGGTCGCCTTCGGGATGGGCGGTTCGCTCTTCCTGCTGACCCAGCACCTGCAGTTCGTGCTCGGGTACGGGCCCCTGGAAGCCGGGCTCCGTACGGCTCCGCTCGCGCTCACGGTGGTGGCGCTCAACCTCACGGGTCTGGGCGCACGCCTCGTACCGAAGCTGGGGACGCCCGCCACCATCGCGGCCGGGATGAGCCTGCTGGCCGGCGGTCTCGGCGCCATCGCGGTGCTCGGCAGCGACGGGTACGGCGGCATGCTCCTCGGCCTGGTCGTCATGGGCGCGGGGATCTCGCTCGCGATGCCCGCCATGGCCAACGCCATCATGAGCGCCATCCCGCCCGAGAAGGCGGGCGTGGGCGCCGGGGTCAACGGCACGCTCGCCGAATTCGGCAACGGCCTCGGGGTCGCCGTGCTCGGCGCCGTACTGAACTCGCGCTTCGCCGCCCTGGTGCCCGCGGCCGTGGGAGCGGCCTCGCTGCCGGCGGCGCTCGCCGCCGCGGACGGCGAGGGCGAGCGGCAGCGCATCACGGACGCCTTCGGCTCCGGCCTGGAGACCAGTCAGCTGGTCGGCGCGGTCGCGGTCCTCGCGGGCGGGCTACTCGCCGCGGCGCTGCTGAGGCGGGCGGAGCGGATGGAATCCGGGCTCGCGGGCCCTGCCGCGAAGGACACGGCTGCGGCAGACTCGG
The DNA here is from genome assembly GCF_056430475.1 of Streptomyces sp. NPDC045968. Classification (NCBI taxonomy): domain Bacteria; kingdom Bacillati; phylum Actinomycetota; class Actinomycetes; order Kitasatosporales; family Streptomycetaceae; genus Streptomyces; species Streptomyces sp. NPDC045968. The sequence continues at coordinate 606,336 of NZ_JBWKLF010000003.1, forward strand.
CCGGAACAGCGGCATAGCATCGGAGGGGACGCGTACCGGACCGTGGCCGTCCGGTACGTGCCCCCACCGCCCCGGTCCGTCCCGCCGTCCCGTCGGCAGAACGAGGAGTGAGCCCCATGGTGTCCGCGGCCGACCGCGTGAAGAACCCCGCGAGGACCAGCGTGTGGCTGGACCAGCGGGCACCCTCGCGCACCCGCAAAGCCGAGTCGCCGGTGGGCCTCGACCGGGACAGGATCACCGCCGCCTCGGTACGGCTACTGGACGCGGAGGGCCTCGCCAAGTTCTCCATGCGCCGCCTCGCGGCGGAGCTGGACGTCACCGCGATGTCCCTCTACTGGTACGTCGACACCAAGGACGACCTGCTGGAACTGGCCATGGACTCGGTCTTCGCCGAGATCGTGCCGCCCAGCGAGGACGCGGACTGGCGCGACCGGCTGCGCGACATGGCCCGCAGCTACCGCGAACTGATCGTCCGCCACATCTGGGTGTCGCCGCTGGCCGGTCACTTCCTCAACATCGGCCCGCACGCCATGCTGTTCTCGTACGCCGTCCAGGACATCATCCGCGCCACCGGACTGCCGATGAAGAACCAGACGGGCGCCCTGGCCGCCGCTTTCCACTTCGTGTACGGATTCGGCACCATCGAGGGCCACTTCGTCGAGCGGTGCCGGGAAGCGGGGCTCAGCCAGGACGAGTACTTCCAGCAGGCCATGGGCACCATCCGGGCCGAGCCGCACCTCAAGAAGCTCGCCGACACCTCCCTCGACGTGATGGAGGCGCGCGGCGGCGACACGGTCGGCGAGATGCGTGAGCTGGATTTCGTCTTCGCGCTGGACCTGGTGATCGCGGGTATCGAGGCGATGTGCGCCCGGGCGGGCGTCTCCGCTCAGTAGCCCCGGCCCACATCCACGGCGAGCGCCGGCACCCGGCCCGCGCGCAGGTCGTCCCAGCACGCCTCGAAGTCCCTGACGACGTCCTCGTCGGCCGTGATCCCCGCGGAGTGCGACGTGATCACCGTACGAGGAAGCCGCCAGCAGCGGTCGTCGGGTGCGGCGGGCTCCTCGGGCAGCACGTCGAGGACCGCACGGCGTACGGTGCCCGCCCGCAGGGCCGTCTCCAGCGCCGCCATGTCCACGGTCGCCCCGCGCCCCACGTTGAGGAACGACGCCCCCCGCACGGCGGCGAATCGGCCGGAGCCGAAGTACCCCTCCGTCGCCCCGGTCAGCGGCAGCGCGGCGACCACCCAGCGGGCGGTGGCGAGGGCGTCGGCGTCCTGACCGGCGCCGATCACCTCGTCGAAGCCCGGTGGCGGCACGGCACGCCCCCTGCGGGCCACACCCACCGTCCGGATGCCGCAGCCCTTCAGGAGACCGGCGACCGCCGAACCGATGCGCCCGGTGCCGTAGACCAGAGCGGTCTGTCCCGCGGCGAGCTCGGAGGGGACGCGCCGCCACTCGGCCCGCGCGTGCTGCGCGGCGAACTCCGGGACGGACTGGCATTCGGCGAGCACCCAGGCCAGGACGTACTGGGCGATCCGCTCGCCCATGCGCCCCACCGTCCGGGTGAGCAGCGCGTCCTGCGGCCAGGGGCCGGAGCCGAGCAGCGCGTCCGTACCGGCGTTGACGCTGTGGAACCAGACCAGCCGCCCTCCGCGCAGCGCGTCCGGAAGTGAGGCACCGACAAGGAGATACGGCTCGTCCGGCACACGGTCCGCCGGGCGTTCCACCGGTCTTCCGGTGATCCGTTCCAGTTCACGGGCCACGGCCTCGCCCACCGGGGGAGCGACCAGGAGCCGGGCCCGCGCGAGCAGCTCAGGGGCGGGCGTTATGGGATTCACCCGGGCGCTCAGCTGCCGGGGGCCAGATGGGCGGGGAAGCCGCCGGTGGCGAGGGGGCCCCAGCGCTCCGGAGTGATCCGGATGATCGACTTCCCCTGCTTCACCATCGCCGCCCGGTACTCGTCCCAGTCCGGGTGCTCGCCGGAGATGTTCCGGAAGTACTCGACGAGCGGCTCGACCGAATCCGGTGAATCGATCACCTCGGCCGAGCCGTCGATCTGCACCCAGGGCCCGTTCCAGTCGTCCGACAGGACGATCAGGCTCACCCGCTCGTCCCGCCTGGCGTTACGGGTCTTCGCGCGCTCCGGGTACGTCGAGACGACGATCCGGCCCGCGTCGTCGACACCACAGGTGAGCGGGGAGCCCTGGGGGCGTCCGTCGGACCGGGTGGTGAGCAGGATCGCCCGGTGCCTGGGCCGTACGAACGCCAGCAACTCTTCGGGTCCGACGACGGTGTTGGTCGCGATGTGGGGTGCCATGCCCCCGACCCTACGACGCCCCGGAACCCCTACGACGGCAGGGACTCGCCCTGCACCGCCTGGATGTCCAGCTCCACGCGCAGCGTCGTACCGATCGCCGAAATGCCCGCCCGCACCACCTGGTTGTAGTTCATGGCGAAGTCGTCGCGGCGCAGTTCGGTCGTCGCGTGGAAGGCCGCGCGCATCCCGCCCCACGGGTCGGGGCCCGTGCCCAGATAGCTGAGGTCGAGGTCCACGGCACGCTTCACGCCGTGCAGCGTCAGCTCCCCGTGCACCGTCCAGCGGTCGGGTCCTGCCGGGGTCAGCCCGTCGGAGCGGTACGTGATCTCCGGGAAGCGGTCCGCGTCCAGGAAGTCGGGCGACCGCAGATGTTTGTCGCGCATGTCGTTGCCGGTGTCGATGCCCGCCGCGCTGATGACGGCGTCGACGCGGGACCGTTCGATGTCCGGCGCGATCTCGATCCGGCCGGTGAAGTCGGTGAACCGGCCGTGCACGCTGGAGATCCCCAGGTGCTGTGCGACCGTGCCCACCGAGGAGTGCGCCGGGTCCAGTGACCAGATGCCCGGAGGCGGCAGTTCCGCCCCGCCCTGCCGGGCCATCACGACCGTGCCCGCGTCGATCCGGCCGCCGGCCGTGACGAGCGCGGTGGAGGCGGTGGGGGCGTACCCGACCGCCGTGACGATCACGGTGTACGCGCCGGCCTGCAGCGGGTTCTCGGTGCGGACCGCCCCGTTCTCGTCCGCGTCGGCGCGCACCACCTGGGTGCCCGTCATATCGGTGACTGTCACGACCGCGTGCTGGACCGCCCAGCCGTCCCGCGTCCGTACCTGTGCGCGAAGTGCCATCGCGTTTCTCTCTCCTCGCTCCATGACCCCGAGGGTCAAATGAGTCGGGCCCCGGGGGCGGGTGCGGCAGGCCGTCCCCTGCCTGCCGTACCCGCCCACGGGGCCCGTTTCCGCCGGCCCGGACAGCCTCTCCGCTCGAAGCGCTGTCCCGCCAGAGGTCTTTGTTACCCGAGTGACGTGAGTTACCCGAGTGACGTGGTTACTCGCCGGGGTGCGCGAGCTCGATGTCGTGGCCGTCGACCCCGTGACCGGCCACCGTCAGGGAGCCGGCCACCGGCGGATAGCCGGTCGCGATGACCGAGTACTCGCCCGCGTCCAGGTCGGTGAAGGCGTACGCCCCGTCCTCCCCGGTCGTCGCGGTGGCGACCACGTTGCCGGCCGCGTCGATCAGCGTGACGCGGGCGTCGGACAGCGGGGCCCGGGCGGACCCGGCCCGTACGACGCCCTGGACGAGCGCACCGGCCCGCAGAACCGCCTCGACCCGGGTGACGCCCTGGCCGCCGACCTCGACGGGCAGCGCCAGCGGGCGGAAGCCCGTGGCGTTCAGCGCGACGGTCACCGCGCCCGGGACCAGCTCACCGAAGGTGAACTCGCCCGCGGCGCCGGAAAGGCCGGTCGCCAGCACATCGCCGCGCACATCGGTCACGACGACCATGGCGCCCTCGACCGGGGCCCCGGTCTCCTCGGCCCGCACGGTCCCGGTGAGGCCGCTCGTACCGACGAGGAGGATGTCGTACGCCACCGGCTCGTCGCCGACGACCACGGTGGACGCCTGTGGCTGGAAGCCGTCGGCGGAGGCGATCAGGACGTACGAACCGGCGCCCGGCGCGTCCAGTACGTAGCCGCCGTCGGCCTGGGCGACGGAGCGCCCCAGCTGCCGGCCGGCCGGCGAGATCAGCGTGACGGCGGCCCGTGCGACCGGGACGCCCTCGGCGCCGCGCACCACACCGCGTACCGCCGTGCCGCGCACCGTTTCCACCGGCGCTTCGAGCGTGGCGACGGAGGTGACCCCGGCGACGCCCTCGGCGGTCTGCGCGGTCTCGGCGCCCTGGGACGCCTCCGCGGCCTCGGCGGTCTCGGGTGCGGCCGGGGTGTCGTTCCCGGCGTTCGTCTTCAGCGCGACCTCCTTGATGAAGATCGTCACGACGAAGGCGACGAGCGCGGCCGGAGCGGCGTACAGGAAGACGTCACCGACGCCGTGCCCGTACGCGGCCTCCACGACCGTACGGAACGCGACGGGCAGGGTGTCCAGGTCGGGGATGCCCCCGCCGCCGGTACCGCCGTGGCCCAGGGCCGCGCCCTCGGGACCGAGGTCGGCCAGGCCGTCCTTGACGTAGTGGGTGACACGGTTCGCCATGACGGCGCCCAGCGCCGAGACGCCGATCGCACCACCGAGCGAACGGAAGAACGTGACGACGGAGCTGGCCGAGCCGAGGTCGGCGGGAGCGACCTGGTTCTGCGTGGCGAGCACGAGGTTCTGCATCATCATGCCGATGCCGAGACCCATCACGAACATGTAGACCGCGATGTGCCAGTACTCCGTGTCGTACCGGATGGTGCCCAGCATGCCGAGCCCGGCCGTGACCAGGAAGCCGCCGCTGACCAGCCACGCCTTCCAGCGGCCGGTCTTGGTGATGACCTGGCCGGAGACGGTCGAGGAGAGGAAGAGCCCCGCGATCATGGGGATCGTCATGACGCCGGACATCGTCGGCGACTTGTCGCGCGCCAGCTGGAAGTACTGGCTGAAGAAGACGGTGCCCGCGAACATCGCGATACCGACGAACAGCGAGGCGACCGAGGCAAGCGTGATGGTGCGGTTGCGGAAGAGGCGGAGCGGGATGATCGGCTCGCTCGCCTTCGCCTCGACGAGCAGGAAGAGCCCGATGAGGACGACCGTGCCGCCGAGCATCGCGTACGTGGGTCCGGAGATCCAGTCGTACTTGTCGCCCGCGAAGGTCACCCAGAGCAGCAGGAGGGAGACGGCGGCGCTGATGAAGAAGGCACCGGCCCAGTCGACCTTGACCTCGCGCTTGACGACCGGGAGCTTCAGGGTCTTCTGAAGCACGACGAGCGCGATGATCGCGAACGGCACACCCACGTAGAAGCACCAGCGCCAGCCCATCCAGCTGGTGTCGGTGATGACACCGCCGAGCAGCGGGCCGCCGACGGTGGCGACGGCGAAGACCGCGCCGAGGTAGCCGCTGTAACGGCCGCGCTCGCGCGGGGCGATCATCGCGGCCATCACGATCTGCGCGAGGGCGGAGAGACCGCCGACGCCGATGCCCTGCACGACACGGCAGGCGATCAGCATGCCGCTGCTGGTGGAGAGACCGGCGACGACCGAGCCGGCGACGTAGATGACCAGCGCTATCTGGACCAGCAGCTTCTTGCTGAACAGGTCGGAGAGCTTGCCCCAGAGCGGGGTGGTGGCGGTCATGGCCAGCAGCGAGGCCGTCACGACCCAGGTGTAGGCGCTCTGGCCGCCGCCGAGGTCGGAAATGATCTCGGGCAGCGCGTTCGACACGACGGTCGACGACAGGATCGCGACGAACATGCCGAGCAGGAGCCCGGTCAGTGCTTCCATGATCTGCCGGTGTGTCATCGGCGTGCCGTCGGGAGCCGCTGAGCCCCCGTGCTTGGCGTGGCCGCCCCGCACACCGGTGGGTGTGGTCGTAGCCATTGAGTTCCTTCTCTTTGCATCTGTTACATCGGTGTACGGGTGTGCGCGTCCTCGGAATGCCGCGTGCGGCAGTCCCCGCTGTGCTTTCCGGGAAGGCACTCACCGGAGCCGCGACAGGCGAAGCTGTCACGCAGCCGGGACAGCAGGACGTTCAGCCGGCCGACGTCCTCGTCGGACCAGTCGATGAGTTTCTGGGCGAACATCTCGGTCGTCCGGTGGCTCAGCTCGTCGAGCTGCTCGCCTCCCGCGGGGGTCAGCCGCAGGATGCGGGACCGCTTGTCGGCGGGGTCCGGGGACCGTTCTATCCAGCCGCGTTCGGCCACGTGTGCGACATGACGGCTGGTCACCGACATGTCCACGGCCAGGAGCTCGGCCAGTCTGCTGATGCGCATCTCGCCGTGTTCCGCCAGGAGTGCCAGCACGGCGGCGGAGCCGGCGGGGCACTCGGGGGGAAGGGCCCGGGCGAGCCCGCGTTTGACGGCGCCGACCGCGCTGAGCTGCCGCGCCAGTTCCTGGTAGTGACTCCGAGCGGCCACGGGCCCTCCTGCCTTCTCGGTGCCAACTAATTGCTTAGGGCAACCATAGAAGCCGATGGTTGCTACAGGCAAACGAAAAGCGGCTTGCAGAAGTAAAGGAACCCAAAAGCCTGAGTAGGGTCCGGGTCAAACCCGCAGCGTGCGCCGGAGACGGCCGCCCGCCTGTGACTCGCGCCACCTGGAAGGGGCCGGGGAAAGCGGTGGACCGCCGGTCCCCGCGGCACCCGGGGGTTGGGCCGTAACGCCGAGTTCGCTAGGGTCCTGGCCCATGGCACACAACCCCCACGCCCCTCAGCAGGGCCCCGAGGGCACCAACGACCCGGCGGGCAGCACCCAGATGTTCCGCGCTTTCGTCGACGAGGGCGAACCGCAGCGCCGGCAGCAGCCGGCCGCGACCTCGTCCGGACCGAGGGCCGGGGTGATCGCGGCCGTCGTCGCCGTCGTCGTCGTCCTCGGCGCGGTCGCCTGGCTCGCGCTCGGCTGACCGCTCCTCCCTCACCCGGTGGGGGTCACTTCCAGGTGGCGGAGACGTCCTGGGTCTCTGTCCGCATGCCCAGGGGGACCCGCCAGGAGTCCACGCAGACGGTGTACGTCTTCTGCCGCACCGCTCCCGCGTCGATGGGCGCGGGCAGCGGCTGCGTCGACTCGACGGTCGCCCAGTCGACCCCGAGCGCGCCGATGATGTGCGTCTCGAACGTGACGGCGCCCGAACGGACCGGTGAGCCACCGGTGTTGCGGAACTCCACGGTCACCTTCTCGCACCAGCGCCGGTCCGCACCGGCCCGCACCGGGTCGCCGACCTGAAGCGCGGCGGGGGTGGCGGGTGCGCCGGGAGTGGGGCCGGCGGAGGGCGGCGGGACACTGCCCGTACCCCCGGAACCGCCGGTGCTGCCCGAGTCGCCGGAGCCTCCGGTGCTGCCGGGGGCCGTGCCGCCGGTGCCTCCCGTGGCCGCGGTGCCACCCGGGCTTCCCGCGCTTCCTGAGCTTCCCGAGACCGCCTCCGGTCCTCCGGAGTCGGCCCTTCCGCTGTCGGGGCCGGTGGTGCCGGTACGTTCCCCTGCTCCTGGTGCGTCGTTCCGTACGCCGGGCAGCTCACCGCCTCGCCGTTCGCCGGTGTTCGCCGCACCGTCACCGTCACCGTCCCCGCCGCGCTCCGCGCCCGACGTGTCCAGCGGAATCAGCGTGACCTTTCCCGAGGGCAGGCCCGCCGCCCCGGGGGTCTCGGCCGGACCCGTGCCCGCGGCCCCGACCGCCACACGGCCGCCGTCACCCGCACCGCCGCCGCAGGCGGCCACCGCGCCGCCCAGGCACAGCACGGCCGCCGAGGCGGCGATCGCGGTGCCCCGGCGGCCGGCCGAGCCGAACATCTGACGTCGCATCGCGCCAGTGTGGCTGACGGTCCGTCAATTCGGAACCCTCGCGCGGCAGCGCGGGGTCAGTCGGCGATGAGCCCTTCCCTGAGCTGCGCGAGCGTCCGGGTCAGCAGGCGCGAGACGTGCATCTGCGAGATGCCGACCTCCTCGCCGATCTGTGACTGCGTCATGTTGGCGAAGAAGCGCAGCATGATGATCTGCCGTTCGCGCGGGGCGAGTTTGGCCAGCAGCGGCTTCAGGGACTCGCGGTACTCGACGCCTTCCAGGGCGGTGTCCTCGTACCCCAGGCGGTCCGCGAGCGAGCCCTCTCCGCCGTCGTCCTCGGGCGAGGGGGAGTCCAGCGACGAGGCGGTGTACGCGTTACCGACGGCCAGGCCGTCGACCACGTCCTCCTCGGAGACCCCGAGCGCCTTGGCCAGCTCCGGCACGGTCGGCGAGCGGTCGAGCTTCTGGGCGAGCTCGTCGCTGGTCTTGGTGAGAGCGAGCCGCAGCTCCTGGAGCCGGCGCGGCACCCGCACCGACCACGAGGTGTCACGGAAGAAACGCTTGATCTCCCCGACCACGGTCGGCATCGCGAAGGTCGGGAACTCCACGCCCCGTTCGCAGTCGAAGCGGTCGATCGCCTTGATCAGGCCGATCGTGCCGACCTGGACGATGTCTTCCATGGGCTCGTTGCGGCTGCGGAACCGCGCCGCCGCGTACCGCACGAGCGGGAGGTTGAGCTCGATGAGCGTGTCCCGCACATACGCCCGCTCCGGGCTGTCCGTTCCGTCGGGGCCCGGTGCGGGGCCCAGTGCGGCGAGCCGCAGGAACAGGGAGCGGGACAGCGTGCGGGTGTCGATGGCTTCCGACGAGCTGGTGAGCACGGTAGGTGCCGGCACGCTCTTCGTGAGCGTGAGCACCTTCGAGCTGCCCTGTTCTGCGGACATGCCACCCCCTTGAGGTCGCGGACGGTCGCGGTGGCCGCGACCATCGGAGGAACGCAGCCTCCACCTGAATACCGGAGGGGAGGCTGCGGCAAACGCGCTTCCAGCAGAATGTCACATGTCGGCAACACGCTGTAGTGACATGTCGACAAGTCAGCGCCGCGTCTGTGCAGGAAACAGGGGGTGTGAGGCTTTTACGCCGTCCGGACCGGAGGAAGGACGGTCTACCCGATCCGGTTACGCCTCGATCCTATTTGCGGATCGAAGTCGCGCGAAACTTCTGGCCAGGAGTCTTGACACATGCATCTGGGAAACGCCCAGTTCCGCGCTGATCTGTGACTGCGTCAGATTGCTGTAGTAGCGCAGCAGCAGGATGCGCTGCTCGCGCTCGGGCAGCTGGACGAGCAGATGCCGTACGAGATCGCGGTGCTCGACCCCCGCGAGGGCCGGGTCCTCGTACCCGAGCCGGTCCAGGAGTCCTGGCAGCCCGTCACCTTCCTGTGCGGCCTCCAGCGAGGTCGCGTGGTACGAGCGGCCCGCCTCGATGCAGGCGAGGACCTCGTCCTCGGGGATCTTGAGCCGCTCGGCGATCTCTCCCGTGGTGGGGGAGCGGCCGTGAGCGGTCGTCAGGTCCTCGGTGGCGCCGGTGACCTGGACCCACAGCTCGTGGAGCCGCCTCGGCACGTGGACGGTCCGTACGTTGTCGCGGAAGTACCGCTTGATCTCGCCGACCACGGTGGGCATCGCGAAGGTGGGGAACTGGACGCCGCGTTCCGGATCGAAGCGGTCGATCGCGTTGATCAGGCCGATGGTGCCGACCTGGACGACGTCCTCCATCGGTTCGTTGCGGCTGCGGAAGCGGGCCGCGGCGTACCGGACGAGGGGCAGGTTCGCCTCGATCAGGGCCGCGCGGACCCTGCCGTGTTCCGGAGTGCCCGGCTCCAGGCCCTTGAGCCGGCCGAACAGCACGTGCGTGAGGGCCCTGGTGTCCGCGCTCCGGGTTCTGGCGGGCGTGGTGGGATCGGGCGTCTCGGTCTGGATGTCGTCGGTCTGGACGTTCTGGGGAGGCACTTGAGGCGCTGTACTGGCCGGCACGGTGACGCCACCCCTTTGCGGTCAACTACGGTCAACTCATCCGTCAAAAGCGGTCATAGCATCACAAGACATGTCCACTGTGTGCAAGCACCGTATATAGCCGTGTTGAGGGCAAGTTGGTTTAAACGCAAAGAAAAACCCCTCACCTGCGTGGTGAGGGGCCAGGCGGACCAAGGGTCCGTCACCGGTCAGAACGGGTAGTCGGCGATCACCCAGGTGGCGAATTCGCGCCACTGCCCGGCGGCGGCCTGATGGGCCGGATGCTCGATGTAGCGCTTCAGCGCGTCCTCGTCGACGACCGCCGAATTGATCGCGAAGTCGTACGCGATCGGCCGGTCGGTGATGTTCCAGGCGCACTCCCAGAACTCCAGCTCCGGAACCTGCCCCTCCAGCTCCTGGAAGGCCTTCACCCCGGCGACGACCCTCGGCTCGTCCCGCTCGACGCCGTCGTTCAGCTTGAACAGGACCAGGTGGCGGATCATCGGGTTCTCCTACTTGACGAGCTCGGACATGAAGTCGCCGACGCCCTGGGCGGCACTCGAAACGCCCTCGAACCCTACCTGGACCAGATCAGCGGCCCGGGCGGGGGACGTGATGATCGTGTACAGCACGAAGACCGAAACCACGTAGAGCACGATCTTCTTCGCTTGCACCACAGCCCCTGCCTCTCCCGTTCGCTCCCCTGCGCGGTCGGGCGATTCTATCCGCACGAATGGCCGTATCCCGAGGATGTTTCCGATCACGGATCGGGCACTGATGTGGTCTTTAAGGACCAAGGGCCCTGCCATCGGGGCCCTTCGTCCGGCCGTGCGGCTTTCGTGCGGAGGCAGGATGGACGACGAGCCCAGCGGACCCGACAGGAATCCGAGGGGCGAGGAACAGGGCCTCTCTGTGGGGTCCGTGCCGCGACCGTCCCCCCGGGCAGCGGCGAGGACCAGCAGGCCCTGTTCTCACCGGGGGAAGCGGCTTGTCCCCCCGATGCCGCTTCCCCCGACCACACCTTCCCCGGCCGTCCCGGGGGCGCTCACCCCACCTGGAACGCTCGAAGGGCCCGACGCATTGCGTCGGGCCCTTCGTGAAGAGCGGTAGCGGAGGGATTTGAACCCTCGGTGAGTCTCCCCACACTCGCTTTCGAGGCGAGCTCCTTCGGCCGCTCGGACACGCTACCGAGAGAGAGCTTAGACCATCTCGGGCCGTGATCAGAAATCAGATCTCAGAGCGCGCGGAAGAAGGCCGTCAGCTGGGCGGAGCAGGCCTCCTCCAGCACTCCGGCGACGACCTCGGGCCGGTGGTTCAGTCTGCGGTCCCGTACGACGTCCCAGAGCGAACCGGCGGCGCCGGCCTTCTCGTCGCGTGCCCCGTAGACCACCCGGCCGATCCGGGACTGCACGAGGGCGCCCGCGCACATCGTGCACGGTTCCAGGGTGACGACCAGGGTGCAGCCGGACAGCCGCCACTCGCCGAGCTCGGCGGCGGCCCGGCGGATGGCGAGCACCTCGGCGTGGGCGGTCGGGTCCCCGGTCGCCTCGCGTTCGTTGTGGCCCGTGGCGAGCAGCGAGCCGTCGGGGCCGAGGATCACGGCGCCGACCGGCACATCGCCGGTCAGCGCCGCCTGCGCGGCCTCGGCCAGGGCATGGCGCATGGGTGCCTGCCACGGGTCCCGTACCGGGTCGTGGAGAGGCGGTGAGGAGGGTGGGGGTGGTGGTGCGTTCACCCGCGGACCCTAACGGACGGACTCCATGACCTCGGCCGCTCCCAGCGCGTCCGTGATCTCCACCAGCGCGTCGGTGCGCAGGGTCAGCAGCTCCTTCTCCGAAAGGCCGAAGTCGGCGAGGAGCCCGAGGTCTCCGAGCGGCCCCGAGGGTACGGCGTCGAGGGGGGTGACGTCGTCGTCGACCGCCGGGTCCGCCCGGCCGTCCACGGCGTCGCCTTCGGACACTTCCGGTTCGCCGTCCTCCGTGCCGTCGAGGTCGACGAGCTCTTCCAGTGCGGCGATCTCGTCCTCGGCCCCGGGTTCGCGGCCGAGCAGTTCGTCGGTGAGCAGGATCTCCCCGTACGAGGAGCGGGCGGCGGCGGACGCGTCCGACACGTAGATACGGGGGTCCTCCTCACCGTCCACGCGGACGACGCCGAACCAGGCGTCCTCCTGCTCGATGTAGACCAGGACCGTGTCCTCGTCCACAGAGGCGTCCCGGGCCAGATCGGTCAGATCGGACAGGGTCTCCACATCGTCCAGCTCCGTGTCGCTCGCTTCCCACCCGTCTTCGGTGCGCGCGAGCAGTGCGGCGAAGTACACCGTGACTCTCCCACTTGTCATAGGTGAATCGGTCCGACGGGAGAGCAGCCGTTGTTCCGGCTGCTCTGTGCCCGCCCAATCGGCATCGTGGCAGAAACAGCGGCGGAGCGAGACGTCTTCGACCGTTGCGTCGGCCATCAGTTGCCGGAGTGCCTGCTCGGTGGCGGTACGCCCAGGCCGGTCCGCCGGCCCGTGGAACCGGCCCGTGAAGCGGTGGTCACCAGCGGAACGTACGCATCCGCATGGCCTGGCGCATCCGGACCGCACGGGCTCTGCGGGGCTGGACACGGTCGCGCAGTTGCTTGGCCTCGTGGAGCTCACGAAGGAACTGGGCACGGCGCCTGCGGCGCGCCGCCTCACTCTCCCGGGTGTCCGGCGCCTCCGGCGCGTCGTCCGGCGCGTCCCGGGGGACGCGCGCGGCACGCGCCCGCTTCGGCTGCTCACCCTCCGCCATCGACACATCACCCCAATGCTGGGTCCGTATGGCACCACCTTCCCTCCGAACAGGTGGTTGATGCCAGCGCAGGGTGCCGGGAGGCCCGGCTACTGTTGACGTCATGCGCATTCATGTCGTCGACCACCCGCTGGTGGCGCACAAACTCACCACGCTGCGCGACAAGCGCACCGACTCCCCTACCTTCCGGCGTCTCGCGGACGAGCTGGTCACCCTGCTCGCGTACGAGGCCACCAGGGATGTGCGCACCGAGCAGGTCGACATCGTGACCCCGGTGACGCCCACGACCGGGGTCAAGCTCTCGCACCCCCGGCCCCTCGTCGTACCGATCCTGCGTGCCGGTCTGGGCATGCTCGACGGCATGGTGCGGCTCCTGCCGACCGCCGAGGTCGGCTTCCTCGGCATGATCCGCAACGAGGAGACGCTCCAGGCGGAGACGTACGCGACGCGGATGCCCGAGGACCTCTCGGGCCGCCAGGTGTACGTGCTGGACCCCATGCTGGCCACCGGCGGCACGCTGGTCGCGGCCATCAGGGAGCTGATCAAGCGCGGTGCGGACGACGTCACCGCCGTCGTGCTGCTCGCGGCGCCCGAGGGCGTCGAGGTGATGGAGCGCGAGCTGGCCGGTACGCCGGTCACCGTGGTCACCGCCTCGGTCGACGAGCGGCTCAACGAGCACGGCTACATCGTGCCGGGGCTGGGCGACGCGGGCGACAGGATGTACGGCACGGCCGAGTAGGTTCCGGCCACGGCTGTTACGGGGCGGGCCCGCGGGCCCGCCCCGACGGCTGTCCGGAGCCTTGGCGGGACGCGACTCGGCAGGACGAGAGCGGGCCGCGACTCAGCAGGACGCGTCTTGGCGGGACCGGAGCGGGACGCGTCTCAGCAGGACGACGGGGACGGGGCCGGCTTCGTCAGGGCGGTCAGGGCGGTCGCGGCGGCCCGGGGCGTGTTCAACGCCTTGAACTTCGTACCGAGAATCAGGTCGACGTCCGCCGTCTTGCGGGCGTCCGTCTTCCGCGCGCTGCCCGGCAGCTGCGTGCCGAGCACCGGGAACGAGCCCTCCACGGCCGCCGGGGCGCCCAGGAGCATCCCGGTGCCGGGGACCTTCTTGTCGTACGCGGCGGGGGCGTTGCCCACCTTGCCGATCGTGAAGCCGCGCTTCTTCAGCTCGTCGGCGGCGGCCTTGGCGAGCCCGCTGCGCGGGGTCGCGTTGTAGACGTTCACCTTGATGCCGGCCGGCCGGGGCAGGGCCTTCGCGGGTCCCGTCGGCTTGGACGGGGCGCACTTCTTCTTGTGGTCGGCGGCGACGGCCTTCTTGTCGCCGCCGGTGAAGACGTCGATGAGCTGCAGCGTGCCCCAGCCGGCCAGGCCGAGGGCCACGACTGCGGCGACGGCGGCCAGGACCAGCCTGCGGCGGTGACGGGGGCGGCGCATCCGCGGGTACGCGTTGCCCGTGATGCGGTACTTTCCGCCCATGCCGGGGGGAGTGAGCATGCTCATGGGCGAAGCGTAGTGCGACCCAGTGATGATGCCTACTAAATGATCAATGGATTGCACCCACATGAGCCGGAATGCACTCGAAAGGCCCGAAGGGGGCCTCGGGTGGCGGCGCCGGGTGGCGGTGTCGGGTCAGCCGAGTTCGAGGACGCGGGCGTGCAGCACCTGGCGCTGCTGGAGTGCCGCGCGGACCGCGCGGTGCAGTCCGTCCTCCAGGTAGAGGTCGCCCTGCCACTTCACGACGTGCGCGAACAGGTCGCCGTAGAACGTGGAGTCCTCGGCGAGCAGGGTTTCGAGGTCCAGCTGGCCCTTGGTGGTGACGAGCTGGTCGAGGCGGACCGGACGCGGGGCGACATCCGCCCACTGTCGGGTGCTTTCCCGGCCGTGGTCGGGGTATGGCCGCCCATTTCCGATGCGCTTGAAGATCACACGGAAAGCCTACCGGGCAAGGGGCTCCGGGCGCAGCCGGGGAACGGGACTGTGATGCCGGCGGAAACCGGCAAAACCCCCGAAGGTGGAGCGCTCTGCCGTGGCGGACGCGGGGCGGGTTCGCCGGTGCCCCGCATCCGGTGCCGCCCCCGGTTCGGGTGCGCGCGGCAGGGCCGCGCCCACGCTGCGGCCGATTCCCCCGAAAGGAGGCGGGAGCGGCGCGCCGCGGGCGGGTGGTGCCCGCGCGCGGCGCGCCGTCGAGCGCTGACGCCCCGGAGTGCGGGACTACTCGGTGACGCCGTGCGCGTGGCCCTCGCGGAGACCGCCGCCGCTGCCGGGCTCGCCGGTCGTGGGGTCGGCCGGGACCGGACGGGTCAGCGAGCGCAGGTCGTAGGCGTAGGTGCCGACGGCGTTGGCGATCACGTCGATGTTGGTGTCGAAGAGCCCCATGTCGATGTTGTCGATGTCGTCGCAGGCCGCGTGGTAGCAGGGGTCGTACGCGATCCCGGCCGTGCCGCCGAACTTCTCCGCCTGGGCCGGCGTCTTGATGCCCTCGGCGCCGGTGTCCGTACCGCCGGACGGGATGCCGACCTCGATGAACGGGCCGTAGTCGGAGCGCCCGGTGAAGTCCGTGCCCTCGTGGGGCCGGCCCTTCCCGTCGAGGAAGTCGTTGATGTCGCGCTCCAGCTGGGCGGAGCCCTCGGGGCCGGGGCCCTCGCCCACTCCGTCGGAGTTGTTGCCGTCGAAGACGAACTGTCCGCCGTTGGGCGACGCGATCATGTCGAAGTTGAGGTAGAGCGCGATCTGCTCGCGCTGCTTCTCGGTGAGGGCGGCGACGTACGCCTCCGAGCCCAGGAGGCCGTTCTCCTCCGCCGACCACCAGGCGAAGCGCACCTTGTTGGCGGGGGTGCGGTGGGTCTTGGCGAGTTCCAGCGCGACTTCGAGGAGACCGGCCGAGCCGGAACCGTTGTCGTTGATGCCGGGGCCCTCGGTGACCGAGTCCAGGTGGGCGCCGAGCATCACGGTCTTCGCCGCGTCGCCGCCGCGGGTCTCCGCGACGACGTTGCGCGTGGTGCGCTCCTCCTGGAACTCACGGATCTCGAAGGCGACCGTCACCTCGCCCTTGGCGAGGTCGGCGGCGAGCTTCTCGCCCTCGGCCAGGGTGAGTCCGCCGGTGGGGATCTTCCCCGACTCGACGTCGCCGAGGGTGCCGGAGAGCACGCCCTCGACGTTGTTGTAGATGACCGCTCCGGCCGCTCCGGCGGTGGCCGCGGTGGCCTGCTTCTGGGCGAAGGAGCAGCCGCCGCGCTTGATCAGCGCGATCTTGCCGGTGAAGTTCGCCGAGGCGTAGTCCGCCGCCTCGCAGCCGGTGGTCGCGTCGAGGGGCACGGCGACCAGGGCCGCCTGCACGCCGCCGACCTTGGTGGACTTCGTGTACGTCATCGCCTTGATGGTGATGTCGCGCGGGGTGGGCGAGACGACCGCGAGCTTCTCGGCGAGGGTCTCGGTGTACATGAAGTCGAAGGATTCGTACCCGACGTCGTACCCGGCCTTGCGGAGCAGCTGGTAGACGTAGGCGGCGGAGGCGTCATGGCCCAGCGAGCCCGCCGCGCGGTGACCGTCCGCGGAGTCGGCTATCGCCTGGAACCGCTGGAGGTGCCGGTACGCGTCGTCCGCTGACGAGCTCTTCACCAGCTTCCGTGCCAGCTTGGCCGCGTCCTTCGCGGGGTCGTGCGAGGACTGCGCCTGGTGCGGGGACGCACCCAGGAGGAGCGGTGTGGCCAGTGCGGTGGCGGCCACAACAGCCATGGCTCTGCGACGAGTTGCGTGCACAGGAGTCCTTCCGGTGTGAACAGATGTGCAGGAAAGCTAGCGAGCGCAAGGGCATCTGGGAACAGTTGTGGCTGGTTGTGATCAGTTGTGTGGCGCGTTCGTGATCACTTCTTGGCGCTCGGCTTACCGGACGCGCCCGTGCCGGCCTCCTTCTTCGCGGCTGCCTTCGCCTCCTGCTTGTACGCGCGCACCTCGGCCAGCGATTCGGGACCGGTGATGTCGGCGACCGAGCGGTGCGAGCCGGCCTCGCCGTACGGGCCGGCCGCCTCCCGCCAGCCCGTGGGCCGTACACCGAACTGCTTGCCCAGCAGCGCCAGGAAGATCTGCGCCTTCTGGGTGCCGAATCCGGGCAGGGCGTTCAGCCGTTCCAGCAGCTCGGCCCCGGTCGCCGCGTTCGCCCATACGGCGCTCGCCTCGCCGTCGTACTCCGCCACGAGGTACTGGCACAGCTGCTGCACCCGCTTGGCCATGGAACCGGGGTACCGGTGCAGCGCGGGTTTCCCGGTGAAGAGCGCGGTGAAGGCGTCGGGGTCGTAGGCGGCGATGTCATGGGCGTCCAGATCGTCGCCCCCCATCCGCCGCGCCAGCGTGTACGGGCCGGTGAACGCCCACTCCATCGGCACCTGCTGGTCCAGCAGCATGCCGACGAGAGCGGCAAGCGCGCTGCGGCCGAGGAGCTCGTCCGCCTCGGGCTGCTGGGCGATCCGCAGGGTGACGGCCTTGCCTTCGTTGCTCTTGGTCATTCCTCGATGATCGCGAGAGCGGGGGCCGTCTGCGAGTCGGACTGCTGCCGATGGCTCCACGCGCCCGCCCCGCCCCCGGCGCTCCGTGACGGTTGACTTGGAGTGCACGCGAAGATCCAGACTCCCTCCCGGAGCCCGCGACCGGCGGGCGCAGGAGGGGGAACTCCCATGCGTTACCGCACGATCGGCACCACCCCGGAGACCCGGCGCGAGGTCAGCGTCCTGAGCCTGGGCGCCATGCTCTTCGGCACGGCCACCGACGAGGAGACGTCCTGCGCGATCCTCGACCGGTACGTCGAGGCGGGAGGCACCTTCGTCGACACCTCCAACGCCTACGCGTACTGGTTCGCCGACAGCCGCGGCGGCGAGAGCGAGAGCGTGATCGGCCGGTGGCGCCGCAGCCGTGGCGTCGGGGACGAGATCGTCGTCGCCACCAAGCTCGGCGCCAGCCCGCTCGCCGAGGGCACCGGCTACCTCGACAATCCCGAAGGGCTGTCGGCGGCGGCGATCCGGACCGCCGCGGAGCAGAGCCGGGAGCGTCTCGGTACGGCGAAGCTGGACCTGCTGTACGCACACATCGAGGACCCGACGGTCCCGCTCGAAGAGACCGTCGAGGCTCTCGCCGGCCTGGTCACGGAGGGCACGGCCGGCCTGCTGGGCGTGAGCAACCACAGTGCGTGGAAGGTCGAACGCGCCAGGAACATCGCCAAGGCGGCGGGACTGCCCGGGTACGAGGTCCTCCAGTACCACCACACGTACCTGCGGCAGCGCACCGATCTGCCGAGCCAGATCTCCGGCGGCAGCCAGGGTGTGGTGGGCGGGGACATGCTCAGCTACCTCCGCGCCGAACCGGAGCTCGCGATGGTCGCCTACTCGCCGCTGCTGGCGGGTGCCTACGTGCGCCCGGACAAGCCGCTGGGACCCGAGCACGACCACCCCGGTACGCCCGCGCGGCTGGCTGTGCTGGACGAGGTGGCGAAGGAGACCGGGGCCACCGTGAACCAGGTGGTGCTCTCGTGGCTGATCGGGGGCGAGGTGCCGATGATTCCGCTGGTCGGTGCGTCGTCGGTGGCGCAGCTCGACGAGAGCCTGGCCGCCGTGGAGCTGGAACTGACGCCGGAACAGCGCACGAAGCTGGACGCGACCGGCTGACGGTGTCGCCGACGGGTCCGGCCTCCCCGCGTCCTCAGGGCGCCAGCCTGGCCGCCCGCGTGCGCAGATAACGGACCTCGGGCTCGCTCAGGGTGCGGGCGGCGGCCCGCCCGTAGGCGGCGCGGGCCCCGTCCCGGTCCCCGGCCCTCTCCAGCAGGTGGGCGCGTACGGCATCCAGCCGGTGGTGACCCGCCAGCCGGTCCGCCAGGGCGTCGATCTCCGCGAGGCCGGCGCGGGGGCCGTGCACCATAGCGAAGGCGACCGCCCGGCCGAGCTCCGCCATGGGGTCGGCCGCGCGCCGCACGAGGACGTCGTACAGCGCGAGGATCTGCGGCCAGTCGGTGTCCTCGGCGCGCTCGGCCTCGTCGTGGAGTGCGGCGATCGCCGCCTGGATCTGATAGGCCCCGGCGGGCCCCTCGGACAGGGCCTCGGCCACCAGGGCGGTGCCCTCCGCGATCGCGTGTCGGTCCCAGCGGGTACGGTCCTGCTCGTCCAGCGGGATCAGTTCGCCGTGCGGTCCCGTGCGGGCCGCGCTGCGTGCCTCGGTGAGCAGCATGAGGGCCAGCAGGCCCGTCACCCGGCCCTCCCGGGGCAGCAGGCCGCGGACGGAACGGGTCAGCCGGATCGCCTCGCGGGCCAGGTCCGCACGGTGCAGATCGTGGCCCGAGGTCGCCGTATGCCCCTCGTTGAAGATCAGGTAGAGCACCTGGAGCACGACGGAGAGCCGCTGGTCACGGTCCTCGGGCACCGGCTGCCGGAAGGGCGTGCCCCGCACCTTCTGTTTCGCCCTGCTGATCCTCTGCGCCATGGTCGCCTCGGGCACCAGATGGGCGCGGGCGATCTCCGCCGTGGTCAGACCGCCCACCGCCCGCAGGGTCAGCGCCACCTGGGCGGCGGGGGACAGCGCGGGGTGGCAGCACAGGAAGAGCAGGGTGAGGGTGTCGTCCTCGGACGGGGCGCGGCTCTCACCGGGCGGCGGAGCGGTGAAGGCGTCCCGTGGGGTGAGCGCCGCCGCCGTCTCCTCGCGCCGGCGCCGCGCCGATTCGCTGCGGAGCTGGTCGGCCAGCCGGCGCGACGCGATCCTGATGAGCCAGCCGCGCGGGTTGTCCGGCAGCCCGTCGGCCGGCCACTGGCGGGCCGCCGCGAGCAGAGCTTCCTGTACGGCGTCCTCGGCCGCGTCGAAGTGTCCGTACCGCCGTACGAGCGCGCCGAGGACCTGCGGCGCGTGCCGGCGCAGCAGGTCCTCGATCCCGGTCGTACGGCTCACACGGCACCTTTCAGCACGGGCCCTCGTCGATCGGCCGGATCACCACCGGGTACACGGGCGCGCCCTCGGGCTGCGGGCAGCGCACGATGCGTGCGGCGATCTCGGTGACCCTCTCCAGGTTCTCGCAGTCGAGGACCCAGTACCCGGCGAGCAGTTCCTTCGTCTCGCCGTACGGACCGTCCGTGACCACTGTCCGCCCGTCCTCACCGACACCGACGAAGCGGGTCTTCGCGGGTTCGGCCAGGCCCTGGCCGTCCACGAACTCGCCGGACTCCGCGAGGTCGTCGTTGATCCCCTGCATGAAGGCGAACATCTCCTGCACGTCCTTCTCGCTCCAGGCCGGGCTCTGCGCGGACGCCTTGCCGCCCATCGCGTCGTAGTCGGCCTGCGAGCCCTGCACCATCACCAGGTACTTCATGATTCCTTCTCCTCGGTCGGGGCGCCGCCCCCCGTGGGCGGCTCTCACAGGGGACGTCGGAACCGGGGGCGGAATCTCGACACCGCGCGGAAGTCCTTCCGGAATCACCCTGCGGCGTCACTCCGCGCAATCACTTCGCCGCCGAGCGGCATCGGGTGCGGCCGGGGTGCCCGGCGGGGCCTGACAGTAGAGTTCGGCTGCGTCATTCCCCGAACACCGAGGTACCGGCCTTGACTTCCGCACCCGCCATACCGTCCATACCATCCGCCCCTGAGCCTTCGCGTGCCGTGAGCGTCGTGGGCATCGGTGCCGACGGATGGGCGGGCCTGCCGGACGCCTCACGTGCGGCGCTCCTCGCGGCCGACGTCGTGATCGGCGGCGAGCGTCAGCTCGCGCTGCTGCCGGCGTCCTGCGCCGGGCAGCGCGTGCCGTGGCCCTCGCCGCTCAGGCCCGCCGTCCCGGGGCTGCTCGCCGAGCACGCGGGACGCGCTGTCGCCGTGCTGGCCAGCGGTGACCCCATGTTCTACGGCATCGGCCGCACCCTCACCGAAGAGCTGGGGGCGGGTGCGCTGCACGTCCTGCCCCACCCGTCCTCGGTCTCCCACGCCTGCGCCCGGCTCGGCTGGCCGCTGGAGGAGACCGAGGTCGTCACGCTGGTCGGCCGCCCCGCGGCCCGGCTGGCCGCCGCACTGCACGAGGGGCGCCGACTGCTCGTCCTGAGCGCCGGCGCCGCCACCCCCGCCGCGGTGGCCGCCCTGCTGTGCGAGCAGGGATTCGGGCCGAGCCGGATGCGGGTCCTCGAACAGCTCGGCGGCGAGAGGGAAACCTGTGCGGAGGGGGTCGCCGAGACGTGGGCGCGGCCGGCGGGCGATGCGCTGAACGTTGTTGCGGTGGAGTGCGTGCGCGCACCGGGCGCCCTGCGGCTCGGCGCCGTACCGGGGCTGCCCGACGAGGCGTACGAACACGACGGCCAGCTCACCAAGCGGCATGTGCGGGCCGCGACGCTCGGCGCGCTCGCGCCCGCCCCCGGTGAACTCCTCTGGGACATCGGCGGCGGCTCGGGATCGATCGCCGTCGAGTGGATGCGGACCGCGCCGTCCTGCCGGGCGATCAGCGTGGAACGCGACCCGGAGCGGGCCCTGCGCATCGCGCGCAACGCGGACCGGCTCGGGGTCCCCGGTCTGCGGGTCGTCAGCGGCCGGGCGCCGGACGCCCTCGCCGGACTTCCCGCGCCCGACGCCGTGTTCATCGGCGGCGGGCTCACCGTTCCCGGCCTGCTCGACGCCTGCTGGGACGTACTGCCTGCCGGTGGCCGGCTGGTCGCCAACACGGTCACCCTGGAGTCGGAGGCGCTGCTCGCCGAGCGGTACCGGGTGCACGGCGGCGAGTTGGTACGCCTGGCGGTGGCCCATGCCGTTCCGGTCGGCGGCTTCACCGGCTGGCGCCAGGCCATGCCCGTAACCCAGTGGTCCGTACGCAAACACTCAGGAGACAACAGATGACCGTGTACTTCATCGGCGCGGGCCCCGGTGCGGCCGACCTGATCACGGTGCGTGGCGCCCGTATCCTCGCCGCGAGCCCCGTCTGCCTGTACGCGGGCAGTCTCGTGCCGCGCGAACTGCTCGACGACTGCCCGCCGGACGCGCGGCTGGTGGACACCGCGCAGCTCGACATCGAGCAGATCACGGCGGAGCTGATACGGGCGCACACGGCGGGGCACGACGTGGCGCGGCTGCACTCGGGCGACCCGTCGGTGTTCAGCGCGGTCAACGAGCAGATGCGGCGGCTGGACGAGGCGGACGTGCCGTACGAGGTGGTGCCGGGGGTGCCGGCGTTCGCGGCGGCGGCGGCCGCGCTGAAGCGGGAACTGACCGTGCCGACGGTCGGTCAGACCGTGATCCTCACGCGGATCGCGCAGCGGGCGACCGCGATGCCGGAGGGCGAGGACCTGGCGACGCTCGGCCGCAGCGGTGCGCTGATCGTGCTGCATCTGGCGGCGCGGTACGTGGACCGGGTGGTCGAGGAACTGCTGCCGCACTACGGGGCCGACTGCCCGGCGGCCGTGGTGGCGATGGCCTCGCGGCCCGACGAGCTGATTCTGCGGGGGTCGCTGGACTCGATCGCGGACCAGGTGAAGGCGGCGGGGGTGATCCGGACGGCGGTGATCATGGTGGGCCGGACGTTGGGGGCGGAGCAGTTCCGGGACAGCCACCTGTACTCGCCGGAACGTGACCGGCACGTGTGCTGACGCCTGGGGGCCGAGGTGTGGTGGGCCCGGTCCGGATTCCGGGGCCCGTCCTCACACGCGGGACGGGCTCGGAGGCGCCGGATCGGGCTCGGGGTGCCGGACCTGGCTCGGGGTGGTGGTCCCGTGGTTACCGCACCGCACTGCGGCCCACCACCGCCCCCGCACGGTCGATGCAGATGACGTCCACCGCCACCGGCGCCCCCCGCAGCACCGACAGCGCCTGGTCGCGCGCGGCCACCGCCACCAGGTCGCCCAGCGGGACCCCCGCCGCAGCGCACAGCTGGAGCGCCGCGAGACCCGTGTTCGCGGTGGCGATCCGCTCCGCCAGGGCCTCGTCCGCGCCGCCCGTCCGCGCCAGCTCCGCGAGGAACGGTTTGTCGACCTGGGAGCGGGCCGAGTGCAGGTCGAGATGGCCCGCCGCCAGCTTCGACAGCTTCGCGAACCCGCCGCACACCGTGAGCCGGTCCACCGGGTGCCTGCGTACGTACTTCAGCACCGCACCCGCGAAGTCCCCCATGTCCAGCAGGGCGATCTCCGGCAGCCCGTACTCGGCCACCACCGTCTTCTCCGAGGTTGAGCCGGTGCACCCCGCCACATGCGTGTGGCCTGCGGCCCGGGCCACGTCCACCCCTCGGCGGATCGAGTCGATCCAGGCCGAGCAGGAGTAGGGCACCACGACACCCGTCGTACCGAGGATCGACAGACCCCCCAGGATGCCGAGGCGCGGATTCCATGTGGAGCGGGCGATCTCCTCGCCGTGGTCGACGGAGACGGTGATCTCCACGTCCCCGGAGCCGCCGTGCTCCGCCGCCACCCGCGCCATGTGCTCACTCATCATCTGCCGGGGCACGGGGTTGACCGCCGGCTCCCCGACATCGAGCGGCAGCCCGGGCAGCGTCACCGTGCCCACGCCGGGACCGGCCCGGAACACCACCCCCGAGCCCGGCTCCGAGCGGCGCACGGTCGCCCGTACCAGCGCCCCGTGCGTCACGTCCGGGTCGTCGCCCGCGTCCTTGACCACCCCGGCCATGGCCCGGTCGGCGGACAGCTCCTCCACCGCCAGGGCGAAGGACGGCGTCTGTCCCCGGGGCAGTGTGATCGTCACCGGATCGGGGAAGTCGCCGGTCAGCAGCGCCGTGTACGCGGCCGTGGCCGCGGCGGTCGCGCAGGCGCCGGTGGTCCACCCGGGCCGCAGGCCGGTGTGTTTGAGTTGGGCGCTGCGCCCGCCCTTCGCCTCACTGCTCATGGATGGACCATCCGATGCGTCTGCATGTACTCGTGCTCGGCGGCACGACGGAAGCCCGGCGGCTCGCCGGGTCGCTGGTGGACACCCTGCCCGCAGGAACGCGGGTGACCAGTTCGCTCGCGGGCCGCGTGGCCCGTCCCGCGCTCCCGCCCGGGGAGGTGCGGATCGGCGGCTTCGGCGGAGCCGGGGGGCTGGCCGAGTGGCTGCGTGCGCACCGCGTGGATGCCCTCATCGACGCCACCCATCCTTTCGCCGAGACGATCAGTTTCAACGCGGCTGCGGCCGCCGCCTCAGCCCATGTTCCCCTGCTGGCACTGCGCCGCCCAGGGTGGGTGCCCGTGGAGGGCGACCGCTGGCACCCGGCCGGCTCCCTGACCGCCGCCGCCGGGCTGCTGCCCGCGCTGGGCAGGCGCGTCTTCCTCACGACGGGGCGGATGGGACTGGCCGCGTTCGCGGGGCTGGACGAGCCGTGGTTCCTGATGCGTTCGGTGGACGCCCCTGACGCGCCGTACCCGGCGCGCATGGAGGTCCTGCTCGACCGGGGCCCGTTCACCCTCGACGGGGAACGGGACCTGATACGCCGCCACCGCATCGACGTCCTCGTCACCAAGGACAGCGGCGGCGACGCGACCGCCCCCAAGCTCACCGCCGCCCGGGAGGCCGGGATCCCGGTGATCGTGGTCGGCCGGCCGCCGGTACCCGAAGGGGTCCCGGTGGCCGGCACACCCGAGGAGGCCGTGGCCTGGCTGCGGGAGACGGTGACGGACGCTCCCTAGGCCGTGCCGGACCCGTCCTGGGCCTCCGGATACCGGCGCGGCGTCCAGACGATCTCCTGGCCGCCGCCCCGCCGCACCCACTGGGTCTGCGAGGACCCGACGATGAGGATCGTCCGCATGTCGACCTCGTCCGGGTCGAGATCGGCCAGCCGTACCGTACGCACGCTCTCCGCGGGCCCGCCGACATCGCGGCCCAGCACCACGGGGGTGTCCGGGGAGCGGTGCTCCAGCAGCAGGTCGCGGGCCTTGCCCACCTGCCAGGTCCGGCTGCGCGAGCCGGGGTTGTACAGCGCCATCACCAGGTCCGCCGAGGCCGCCGCGCGCAGCCGCTCGGCGATGACCTCCCACGGCTTGAGGCGGTCGGACAGCGAGATGGTGGCGTAGTCGTGGCCGAGCGGGGCGCCCGCGCGGGCGGCGGCGGCGTTGGCCGCGGTCACGCCCGGAAGCACCCGTACCGCGATGTCCTTGTACAGGTCCTGCGACGCCACCTCCAGCACCGCCGTCGCCATCGCGAAGACCCCCGGGTCACCGCCCGACACCACGACCACGCGCCGGCCGCGCCCGGCCAGGTCGAGGGCGAACTCGGCGCGCTCGGACTCGACCTTGTTGTCGGAGCCGTGGCGCGACTGGCCCGGCCGGACCGGAACCCGGTCCAGGTACGTCGTGTAACCGACCACGTCGTCGGCGGCGGCCAGCGCCCCGCGCGTCTCGGGCGTCAGCCACAGCGGACCCGCGGGCCCGGTGCCGACGACGACGACCTCGCCGGAGCCGGGCGGGCGCTCGGGGCGCGGCGCGTCGATCCGGCTCGGCAGTACCGCGACCGCGAAGTACGGCACCGAATCGGCGTCGGTGTCCGCGAGGTCGCCGGTGCGTTCCCCGGCCATCGTCGCCCGCTCGACGTACCGTGCCTCGGGCAGCCGCCCGGAAGCCTCGAAGGCGCGGCGCACGGCGGGGAACGTACGGCCCAGCTTCATCACCACCGCGGAGTCGGTGGCCGCGAGACGTGCCGTCAGCTCCTCCTCGGGCAGGGTCCCCGGCAGGATCGTCAGCACCTCCTCGCCCTCGACGAGCGGGGTGCCGAGGCGGGCCGCGGCGGCGCTGACGGAGGTGACACCGGGGATGACCTCGGTGTCGTAACGGTCCGCGAGCCGCTTGTGCATGTGCATGTACGAGCCGTAGAACAGCGGGTCGCCCTCGGCCAGCACGGCGACGGTGAGCCCGGCGTCGAGATGCACCGCGAGGCGGGCCGCAGCCTCGGTGTAGAACTCCTCCAACGCACCCCGGTAGCCGCCCGGGTGGTCCGTGGTCTCCGTGGTGACGGGGTAGACCAGCGCCTCTTCGATGTGGTCGGCACGGAGGTGCTCGGCCGCGATGGAACGGGCGATGGAGCGGCCGTGCCGGGCGCTGTGGTACGCCACGACGTCGGCCTCGGCGATGACCTGGACGGCCCGTACGGTCATCAGGGACGGGTCGCCCGGGCCGAGGCCCACGCCGTACAGCCGGCCGGTGGACCGGGGGCCGCGCGTGCTGTCCGTGCTCTGCTGGGTGGTCACGGTCACTCCTCCTCGCTGGCGATCGCGTTGAGGGCTGCCGCGGCGATCGCGCTGCCGCCTCGGCGGCCGCGCACGATCATGTGCTCCAGGCCGGACGGGTGGGCGGCCAGGGCGTCCTTGGACTCGGCTGCTCCGATGAAGCCGACCGGCATGCCTATGACGGCTGCGGGGCGCGGGGCGCCCTCCTCGATCATCTCCAGCAGCCGGAAGAGGGCGGTGGGCGCGTTGCCGACGGCGACGACGGCGCCCTCCATGCGGTCCCGCCACAGTTCGAGGGCTGCGGCGCTGCGGGTGGTGCCCATCTTCGCCGCGAGCTCCGGCACGGACGGGTCGGACAGGGTGCAGACCACCTCGTTGTCCGCGGGCAGCCGCTTGCGGGTGACACCGCTCGCGACCATGGCCACGTCGCAGAGGATCGGCGCGCCGGACCGCAGTGCGGCACGGGCGTGCGCCACCGCGTCCGGGGAGAAGGCGAGATCGCGTACGAGGTCGACCATGCCGCAGGCGTGGATCATGCGGACGGCGACCTGGCTCACGTCGGCGGGCAGCCCTGCCAGATCCGCCTCCGCGCGGATGGTGGCGAAGGACTGGCGGTAGATCGCCGGTCCGTCCTTCTCGTACTGATGCACAGTGCCTTCGCTTTCTCTGTCGGGATGAGGGGGACGGCCGGGGTGATGGCGGTCCGTCATGAGCGGGCGCCGGTGGCGGCTTTGCCGCGGGCGCCCCGGGCCGTGGCCACCGCGGTGGCCAGGGAGATCGTGTCCGGCGGCACGGTCACCGGATCGTGCGGGCCGTCATCGCGTACGACGGTGATCCGGTGGCCGCCTTCGGGGGTGGCGACCACGTCGACCCACTCCCCGTGCGGGTGGCCGCACCGGCGCTCGCACCCGGACCAGTACACGGGCAGCCGCCCCGGCGGGCCGACGGCGGCCGCCGCGTCGGCCCGTACGTCGGCCAGCGACTTGGCGCAGCCGGGCCGCCCGATGCAGGCGCCCACGCCGGTCCACGGGGAAGCGGGGCCGGTGATCAGACCGGCCGCGTCGAGCTCGGCGAGCAGTCCGGTGGCCCGGTCCGCGGGCGCGCCGGGCACGATGACGCCGCGCCACGGGGTGAGGCGGAGCTCGCCGGCGCACCGGCGGGCGGTTTCGATGAGCAACTGCCACTGGGCGGGGCCGAGACGCCCGAGCGGTACGCCCGTGGAGAGGGCGACCGTGCCGTGCCGGCCGACGGGGCCGGGGGTCGGCGGGGTCGCCCGCGCGGGGCGGGGGGCTTCTGCGGTGGTGATCCCGCCGAGTTGCCGTGCGATGCGGGCGGGCAGTGCGGTACGGATGTCGTCGGGCAGGTCCTTCACGCGCCAGGCGCCGGAGGGCCGGGCGGCGTCCAGGAAGGTCTCCGCGGCGAGGAGGGCGGCGCGGGGGGCGTCCGCGGCGGGCAGGCGCAGGACGGTGTCGCCGGCGCCGATCCGCAGCAGGGCGGTGCCGCGGTCCGCGGGGTCTGTTCGTTCGGGGTCCGCGGGGCCCGCGGGGTCCTCTGGGGCCGCGGTCAGGGTGACATCGGCGCCGAGGGCGTCCACGTCACCGCGGCCGTCGTCGAGGGCGAAGAGGAAGCGGCCGGAGAGGGCGGTCGCGCTCTCGCTCCGGCACAGCAGCCGGTCCAGCTCGGTCAGCCACGGGCGGATGTCCGGCAGCCCGCGGTCGTCGAGGCCCGAGAGGGGGGAGGCGACGATGTTCCGTACGCGTTCGTGGCGTTCGGAGGGCAGGAGTCCGGCGGTCCCGAGCAACTGGGCCAGTTCGGGGCCGCAGTCAGGGGCGAGACCGCGGAGCTGGGCGTTGCCGCGTGACGTGAGATGGAGGTCGCCGTCACCGAGCCGCCGGGCCGCTTTGTGCAGGGCCTCCGCCTGAATGACGGTCAGGACCCCGCCGGGTATCCGGACCCGGGCGAGCGCGCCGTCGTCCGCGCGGTGCAGCCGCAGGGTGCCGGGGCAGGCATCACCACTGCTCCGGGCACAGGCGGCGCCCTGGGACCGGGGCGAAAGGGCGGATGCGGACATGGCGGCGAGCATACCGACCATCACACCGGCGCCGGCGGGGCCCGGCGAGATGCCGGACCGGACGCCGAACGGTCCGCGAGGTCCGGTGGGCGGGGCGGGGCCCTCCGGGGTCTCTGCCCGAAACGGGCGCGGCACCCGGAAGCCGGACGAGACCGGCAGGTACGCCGGCTCCGTGCGGGGCCCCGCACGCCCCCTCGGCCGGTCCGGGCGACGCCCGCCGTCCCCCTTCGCCGAGGAGGTCCGCCCCCAGCCATTTTTCCGGCCACCTGAGGACGCGGACCCCGGGGCCGTACCGGGCGTCCGTACCCGGCCATTTTTCCAGCCAGGCGGGAGGGGGCTCGGCTCAGTCCACAGACCGGCCTCAACCGCCGAACGGGCTGAGACCGCGCGACCTATGACGACAACCCGAGCTTGGCGGCCAACGCCTCCAAGCCTGGCGGCCCGCCCACCGCCCCCGGCCTGTCCGGCGCTTGAGGGCGAACCCCCGCCCCGGCCCCGGCCGACCAGCGCCCCGTCCGGCGCCGAGGACAAGATCCCGGGCGCCCCCCATCCGCCCACCCCCGCCGCTTAGGATGCACACGGCGGTCACTCGGACCGCCATCGCCAGACGGCGACAGGGGAGGAAGCCCGGTGAGATTCCGGCGCGGTCCCGCCACTGTGAGCCCGGCCGAGACCCGGCCGAGCGAGTCAGGAACTCCCTTTCCCGAATGCCCGGACACGTCCGGGCGGGGGGAACCCCATTCCGACACCGCCCGGGGCGTGGACACCCCGAGGAAGGCCTGACGCAGCATGATTCTGCTTCTGTCGACGTCCGACACCGACCTGCTGAGCGCCCGCGCATCGGAAGGCCCGGTCAGCTACCGCTACGCCAACCCTTCCCGGCTCACGCTCGACACCCTCCCGGAGCTCCTCGACGGCGTGGACCTCGTCGTCGTCCGTCTGCTCGGCGGCATACGCGCCTGGCAGGAGGGCCTCGACCAGCTGCTGGCCACCGGCCGCCCCATCGTCGTACTGACCGGCGAACAGGCGCCCGACGCCCAGCTGATGGCCGCCTCCACCGTTCCCATCGGCATCGCCGCCGAGGCGCACGCCTACCTCGCGCACGGCGGCCCCGCCAACCTGGCGCAGCTGGGCCGGTTCCTGTCCGACACCGTCCTGCTCACCGGCCACGGCTTCGACCCGCCCGCCCCGGCCCCGGCCTGGGGTCCGCTGGAGCGGACCGCCCGCCGGCCCGCCGAGGGCGCGCCCACCATCGCGGTGCTCTACTACCGCGCCCACCACATGAGCGGGAACACCGCGTTCATCGACGACCTCTGCTCGGCCGTCGAGGACGCGGGGGCCCGCCCCCTGCCGCTGTACGTCGCCTCGCTCCGTACCCCCGAGCCCGAGCTCATCGACGCACTCCGCGCCGCGGACGCCATCGTGACCACGGTCCTCGCGGCGGGCGGCACCCGGCCCGCCGAGGCGTCCGCGGGCGGGGACGACGAGTCGTGGGACGCGGGCGCGCTGACCGGACTCGACGTACCGATCCTCCAGGCGCTCTGCCTGACCGGTTCGCGCAGCGACTGGGAGGACAACGACGAGGGCGTGTCCCCGCTGGACGCCGCCAGCCAGATCGCGGTCCCCGAGTTCGACGGCCGACTGATCACCGTGCCGTTCTCCTTCAAGGAGATCGACGAGGACGGCCTGCCCGCCTACGTCGCGGACGCCGAGCGCGCGGCACGGGTCGCCGGAATCGCCGTACGGCACGCGCGCCTCCGTCACATCCCGGCCGCCGAGAAGCGGATCGCGCTGGTCCTCTCCGCGTACCCGACCAAGCACTCCCGTATCGGCAACGCGGTCGGCCTCGACACCCCCGCCAGCGCCGTTGCACTCCTGCGCAGGCTCCGGGCGGAGGGGTACGACTTCGGCCCCGAGGAAGAGATCCCCGGCCTCGTCTCCGGCGACGGCGACGAACTGATCTACGCCCTGATCGAGGCCGGCGGCCACGACCAGGAATGGCTCACCGAGGAGCAGCTGGCCCGCAACCCGGTCCGTATCCCGGCGGCCGACTACCGCCGCTGGTTCGCCACGCTCCCCGCCGAACTGCGCGAGGCCGTCGAGCGGCACTGGGGCCCGGCACCCGGCGAGATGTTCGTGGACCGGTCCAGCAACCCCGAGGGCGACATCGTGCTCGCGGCCCTGCGCCGCGGCAACCTGCTCATCCTGATCCAGCCGCCCCGCGGCTTCGGCGAGAACCCGATCGCGATCTACCACGACCCCGATCTGCCGCCCTCGCACCACTACCTGGCCGCGTACCGCTGGATCGCCGCGTCCGCCGAGGACAACGGCTTCGGCGCCGACGCGATGATCCACCTCGGCAAGCACGGCAATCTGGAGTGGCTGCCCGGAAAGAACGCCGGTCTCTCCGCGGCCTGCGGCCCGGACGCGGCCCTGGGTGACCTGCCGCTGGTGTACCCGTTCCTGGTCAACGACCCCGGCGAGGGCACCCAGGCCAAGCGCCGGGTCCACGCCACCCTGGTCGACCACCTCGTGCCGCCGATGGCCCGTGCCGACAGCTACGGCGACATCGCGCGGCTGGAGCAACTCCTCGACGAGCACGCCCAGATCGCGGCGATGGACCCGGCGAAGCTCCCGGCGATCCGCGCCCAGATCTGGACCCTCATCCAGGCCGCGAAGCTCGACCACGACCTGGGGCTCGAAGACCGTCCCGAGGACGAGGGCTTCGACGAGTTCATCATGCATCTCGACGGCTGGCTCTGTGAGATCAAGGACGTCCAGATCCGCGACGGTCTGCACGTCCTGGGCGGCGCCCCGACCGGCAAGGAGCGCGTCAACCTGGTCCTGGCGATCCTGCGCGCCCGCCAGATCTGGGGCGGAACGTCGTCGCTGCCCGGTCTGCGCGAGGCCCTCGGCCTCGACGAGTCGGCTGCCACCCGCACCGCGGCCGACGAGATCGAGGAGCAGGCCCGCGCCCTGGTCCAGGCGATGGAGGACGCGGACTGGGACCCGTCGGCAGTGGCGGCGGTGGCCGCGGGGCAGCCGCAGGCGGTCGCCGACATCCTCGACTTCGCCGCCCGCGAGGTCGTGCCGCGCCTCGCCGCGACGACCGACGAACTCGACCACACCGTCCACGCGCTGAACGGCGGCTTCGTGCCCGCCGGCCCCTCCGGGTCCCCGCTGCGCGGTCTGGTCAACGTCCTGCCGACCGGCCGCAACTTCTACTCCGTCGACCCGAAGGCCGTCCCCTCCAAGCTCGCCTGGGAGACCGGACAGGCACTCGCCGACTCGCTGCTGGAGCGCTACCGCAACGACAACGGCGACTGGCCCACCTCGGTCGGTCTGTCGCTGTGGGGTACGAGCGCGATGCGTACGGCGGGCGACGACATCGCCGAGGCGTTCGCGCTGCTCGGGGTCCGCCCGGTGTGGGACGACGCCTCGCGCCGTGTCACGGGCCTGGAGCCGATCCCGTACGAGGAACTCGGCCGGCCGCGCATCGACGTCACGCTGCGCATCTCCGGTTTCTTCCGCGACGCGTTCCCGCACACCATCGGCCTGCTGGACGACGCGGTACGGCTGGCCGCCTCACTCGACGAGCCGGCCGAGCAGAACTACGTACGCGCGCACACCCAGGCCGACCTGGCCGAGCACGGCGACGAACGCCGCGCCACCACACGTATCTTCGGCTCCCGTCCCGGTACGTACGGCGCGGGTCTGCTCCAGCTCATCGACTCGCGCGACTGGCGCACGGACGCCGACCTCGCCGAGGTCTACACGGTGTGGGGCGGATACGCGTACGGGCGCGAGCTGGACGGTCGCCCCGCGCGGGACGAGATGGAGACCGCGTACAAGCGCATCGAGGTCGCAGCGAAGAACACCGACACCCGTGAGCACGACATCGCGGACTCGGACGACTACTTCCAGTACCACGGCGGCATGGTCGCCACGGTCCGCGCGCTGAAGGGCACCGCCCCGGAGGCGTACATCGGTGACTCGACCCGCCCCGAGACCGTCCGGACACGGACGCTGGTCGAGGAGACCTCGCGCGTCTTCCGGGCCCGGGTGGTCAACCCCAAGTGGATCGAGGCGATGCGCCGCCACGGGTACAAGGGGGCCTTCGAGCTGGCGGCGACGGTCGACTACCTCTTCGGGTACGACGCGACGACGGGCGTGGTCGCCGACTGGATGTACGACAAGCTGACCGAGACGTACGTCCTGGACCCGACGAACCGCGAATTCCTCCAGCAGGCCAACCCCTGGGCGCTGCACGGCATCGCGGAACGCCTCCTGGAGGCCGAGTCGCGCGGTATGTGGGCGAAGCCCGACCCCGCGGTCCTCGACGCCCTGCGCAAGGTCTTCCTGGAGACGGAAGGCGATCTGGAGGGCGAGGACTGAGCCCGGCCGCCCGCGCGGCGGCGTACGGACGCCGGAGTCGTCCCAACCACCTACGGACGCCGGAGTCGTCCCCCCCCCCACCTGACGACGCAGCGGCCCCCGGAACCATCAGGTTCCGGGGGCCGCCGTATGCCGTGAGCGCCGGTTATGTCGGGAGGGCCGACGTCAGTTGGCGTTCACCAGGTCGTGCGCGGGCACCTTCACCGTGCGCGCGCCGGGCGTGCCGCCGAGGACCACCTTGCGCAGGGCGCTGTTGTTCTTGAGGCTGGTCTCCTTGAGCCGCTTCTCCGGGTTGGCCAGCACCTGGATGTAGTAGGTGCCGTTCGCCAGGTTGGTGATGTCGAAGGACTGGCCCGGGAGGTCCTGCGTGTACGTGTCGCCCGAACCCACGTCGAGCACCTCGCGCACGGAGATCGAGTTCTCCTGGCCGCACGCCGTGGACAGGTCGGTGTTGTCCGGGTGCCAGTTGGCGTTCTTCACCGTGTAGTCGACGGCGTCGGTGTTGGCGAGGCAGAACGCTTCCTTGCCGCTGCGCACCTGCTCCTTCTTGTCGGCCTTCAGCAGCCGGTAGCTGGCGAAGTCGGTGAAGTGCCAGTGCTCGTGACCGGGGCGGGGGTCCCACTCCATGGTGCCGGTCGGTGTGTAGCCGACCTGCTTGCCCTTGGCGTCGTAGAAGTACTGATAGGCGTCCATCAGCTTCTTGCCCGGCGTGCGGAAACCGTCCACGACGAGCTGGGCGGGCCCCGCGTTCCACACGTTGGCGCTGAAGGCGAGGTAGTCCTTGCCCTTCACGTTCTCCTGGCCGTCGCTGATCTGGATGCCGTAGGCCGGCAGCGAACGGAGGTCGGGCTTGGGCACGGCCGGCACGGACGCCTTGCCCTTCGGCCGCGCCGCGTTGGGCGCGACGGCGGGAGCCTTCCGGGACCCGTCGGTCTGACCGGGGGCGTCACCCATGTTCGACGCCCGCAGCGCGCTCTTCTTGAGCGCCCAGGGGAGGGCGGGCGGCGCCGGGGTGAGGGGCCCGTGACCCACGTTGTACGAGGGACCGGCACCGCTCGTCGCGGCCGCGGGGGCCGGCGAGCGCATCGCGCCGTGACCGGCATGACCGGCCATGGCGGACTTGCTCCGCGCCTGCCCCGCGCCGGGCTCGTCCTCCCAGCTGCGCTCGCGGACGGTCACCTTGACCGTCCGGGGCTGGTTCGCGATGCCGAACAGCTTCCGGTACTGCTTGTTCACGGACACCTTGGCGGTGTACTTGCCCGGCTTGAGGTCGACCGGTGCGCCGTAGTAGCCCGCGTACGTGTTGGACGCCCAGCCCTTCTCGACACCCCACACCGAGCCCAGGGTGAACGGGTTGACCGGGCAGCTCTCCGGATACTTCGACGTGGACGGCGCGTCGGGACGTACCCGCCCGGAGGCGTTGTTCGGACAGAAGGCTTCCGAACGGCTCTGCACGACCTTGCCGGCGGCGTCGGTGATGACGATCCGCACGAAGCCGGGCAGCCCCGCGAAGTCCTTCACCACACCGCGGGGAAGGACCTTGGTCCTGGTCTTCTTCCCTTCGCGGATGATCTGGGTGGCGACGACCGGGTCCTTGTAGGACTTACGCGTCACCTTGAGCTCGAAGGGCCCGTTCTCGGCGGTGACGTACGTACCGAGGTCGAGATAGACGCCAGGGTCTTCCTTCCACGAGTCGAGGGTCACCGACGTGGAGGCCGCGATCAGGCTGAGCTTCGGCACGGCCGACGCCTTGCTGTCGGGCGCGGCGGCCACGACTCCGGCGGTCACGGTGATCGCGGCAGCCGCGGCCATCGTCGAGCGCCACAGACGGGTGTGGCGGGATGTGGTCATTTTCCCGTACTCCGTTTCATACAACGTCATACACGGGTTCCGCACGCCTGCTGGGAGCGGAACACTTTCCCCGTCTGTGGAGAGCCGGTGAACGGCATCAGAGGTTGTCTGAGGACCCAGGAGTCACCCATGGTTGGCTGAAAAGCGCTGTATGGGCACTGAATTCAGCCGCGGGGGGCGGTTTCGGGGGTGCGGTGGCTGTTCTTGTAGTAGGGCACGTGAGTCGCAGGAGGACTGCGAGGCCTCCAGCGGCAGGTGACCGGCGCGGTGGCTCCCCGACCCGGCGATGCGCACAGAATGCCGGCTGGCGGGCGCCGAGTTCGCGCGTCGCCGGGCCGGCACCAGAGGTCCGGGCGGGTGACCGCGCAGAGGGGTGGAAGCCGGTCAGCCGGTGAAGCCCGGGACCACCAGGCCGGATTCGTACGCGATCACCACCGCATGGGTGCGGTTCTGCGCGCCGAGCTTGGTCAGCACGTTTCCGACGTGGGTCTTGATCGTCTCCAGGCTCACCGTGAGGGACCCCGCGATCTCCGGATTGGAGAGTCCGGTGGCCATCAGGCGCAGGACCTCCTCCTCCCGGCCGGTCAGGGCGGCCTGCGGCAGGGCCTCGGCGGAGCCCAGCGGGCGGGGGGCGACCATGCGGCCCAGTGCGGCCGGGAAGAGGACCGCTTCGCCCGCCGCCACCACCCGGACCGCCTCGGCGATCTGGCGGACCGGGAGGCGTTTGAGGACGAAGCCGCTGGCGCCCGCGCTGAGGGCGGCGGTGACGTAGCCGTCGTTCTCGAAGGTGGTGATCACCACGATCTTCGGCGGGTCGGCCTCTTCGGTCAGCAGTTGGCGGGTGGCCTCGATCCCGTTGCGACGTGGCATGCGGACGTCCATCAGGACCACGTCCGGCCGCAGGCTCCGCGCCCGGTCGACCGCCTCGACGCCGTCGGCGGCCTCGCCGACCACCGTGATCCCCGGCTGTGCGGCGAGCAGCATGCGCAGGCCGCTGCGGGTCACCTCGTCGTCGTCCGCGATCAGGAGGGTGACTGTGGGGCCGGCGACTGCGGGGAAGGCGGCGGCGGGAAGGTCGACTGCGGGGCCGGCGACTGCGGGAAGGGCCATGTCTTCCCCCGGCTCGGACCCGCTCACGCCGACGCCCGTACCGGCAGCCGGACAGCCAGCCGCCAGTGCTGCGCCCCGTCCGGGCCGGACCGGAACTCACCGTGCAGCAGCCGGACGCGCTCGGCCAGTCCGGGCAGACCGTGGCCGGAGGTCGGGAAGGCTCCCGTGCCCGGGCCCGTCCGTGCCCCGGTCCGGTTGACCACCGTGAGGTCCAGTCCGTGCGGCCCGGCCGCCACCCGGACCTCGATGGGGCCGCCCGCCCCGTGGCGCAGCGCGTTCGTCAGTCCCTCCTGGAGGATTCGGTACGCCGCCCGGGAGAGCGTCCCCTGTACCCGCGCCAACTCACCCGACAGCTCCGGTTCCACCACCGCCCCCGCGTGCCGCAGGCGGTCCAGCAGCTCGGGGAGGTCGGCCAGGGTCCGGGTCGGCGCCGTGCCCGACTGTTCCTCGCGCAGCACTCCGAGCACGTAGTCCAGGTCCTCCAGCGCGGCCCGCGTCGACTCCTCGATGCTGCGCATGGCGGCCCGCGCCGCCGCCGGGTCGGCGGAGAGCACCTCGCCCGCCACCGCCGCCTGGATGGTGGCCGCCGTCAGCGTGTGCCCGATCGAGTCGTGCAACTCATGGGCGATCCGGTTGCGTTCGGCCAGCAGCAGTTCCCGCTCGGCTGCCAGCGCGAGCCGTTCGGCCTTCGACGGCCCCAGCAGCCGTGGCGCCGACCACCGCAGGGCTCTCGTCACCAGTACGCAGACGGCGACCGCCAGCAGGATGCACAGGGCCGCCACCAGGTAGCTCCACCCGCCCGACACCCGGACCGACGTGCCGAACAGGCTCGCCCGCGCCTCGCCGCCGAGCCAGTTGCCCGGCAGCGAGAGGCCCATGATGAACAGCACCCCGCTCGCCAGCGCGCCCGTCCACCCGACGGCCACGTGCAGCACCAGCCAGAGCGGGGTCCGCCAGCGGTCGAGGCCGAGTGAACCGGCGGTTCGGCGACCGGCCACCGGATTCGGCAGTGGCACCCGCAGCAGCCGGCGGGCGGACGCGATCAGCGCACGCCGTACGGGGCGCGCCAGTCCCACCAGGCCGACCAGTCCCGCCCAGACCAGCAGGACCAGGACGATCTGCACGCTCTCGGGGGCGGATCGCCACGACAGCGCCGGCACCAGGGCGAAAGGCAGCAGCGGAAGGCTCGCCAACGCGCCGCAGTAGGCGAACAGCACACCCGAGTACGTGGAGCCGCGCAGCAGCAGCCGAATTCGCCTGATCATTTCGCCAGTATCGCCGGGCAGCCCACCGGCGGCCTCCCCCGATCGGGGGAGCGATTTCTCCCGCCTTCCCGCGATGCGGTCGGAGGGCCCTGGAAACAAGGATCGTGCCCCGACCACACGACTTCCCAGGAGTTGACTCATGCGTGCTCAGACCAGGCAGGGCCTTCGTTTTCCGACCCGGCAGCAGGGCGGCAGGCGGCGACGCGCCGTGTCGGCCGCGGCCGCGGTGGCCATCGGCGTCATGACCCTGGGCGCCCTCGCCCCGCCCGCCGCCTCCGATTCCGGCGCCGCCGCCGCTGCCGCCGCCAGGCCGGATGCCGTCCAGCAGGCCCTGAACGCGCTGGTGCGCGACGACGGGATGCCCGCCGCGCTGGCGAGCGTCAAGGACCGCGATGGCCGTACTCGTACCTACACCGCGGGAGTCGGTGACCTGGCCACCGGCTCGAAGGTGCCCAGGGACGGCCAGGTACGGATCGGCAGCAACACCAAGGCGTTCACGGCGGTCGTGGTTCTGCAGCTGGTCGGCGAAGGGAAGATCGACCTGGACGCCTCCGTCGACACCTACCTGCCCGGCCTCGTACGCGGAGAGGGGATCGACGGGCGCCGCATCACCGTCCGCGAGCTCCTCCAGCACACCAGCGGACTCCCCGAGTACGGCATCCACGTCGACGACGACGAGATCAGGAACCGGTACTTCGAGCCCCGCGAGCTCCTCGACATCGCCCTCCGGTACAAGGCCGACGCGGCTCCGGGGGAGAAGTGGGGCTACAGCAACACCAACTACGTCCTGGCCGGCCTGATCGTCCAGAAGGTCACCGGCCGCCCCCTCGCCGAGGAGATGGACCGGCGCATCATCAAGCGCGTCG
Organism: Streptomyces sp. NPDC045968; assembly: GCF_056430475.1. Taxonomy (NCBI): domain Bacteria; kingdom Bacillati; phylum Actinomycetota; class Actinomycetes; order Kitasatosporales; family Streptomycetaceae; genus Streptomyces; species Streptomyces sp. NPDC045968. The sequence continues at coordinate 643,559 of NZ_JBWKLF010000003.1, forward strand.
GGCTGCGCCACACCTACTTCCCGGCCCCTGGCGAGATGACCATCCGGGAGCCGCACCCCCAGGGCTACCACCGCAGTCCGGCGGACGGACCGCTGCGCGACTTCACGGAGATGGACCCCTCCGCAGGCTGGGCCGCAGGCCAGTTGATCTCCACCAACTCCGACCTCAACCGCTTCTTCACCGCGCTCCTCGCCGGCCGCCTCCTCCCGGCGGCCCAGCTCGCCGAGATGCGCACGACCGTCCCCGCCGGGACCTCCGGCCTCCGTTACGGGCTGGGGCTCACGAGCAGGCCGCTGTCGTGCGGCGGCGTCTACTGGGGCCACGGCGGCGACATCGCGGGGTACGAGACCCGGGGCGGTGTCACCGACGACGGCCGCGCCGCCAACGTCGCGGTCACCAGCATCCCGACGGACGAGGCGGCCACGCGGCACGTGAACGAGGCCGTGGACAGGGCCCTGTGCGGCTGAATCACGCCCCAGGCAACCCGGCAACGATCCAACGATCCGTCAGGAGTGGACTCATGCGTCTCATGCGTGGACAGACACGGCAAGCGCGTCGCTCGCCGAGCCGGCGGCAGGACACCCGGCGCCGGGCCCTGGCCGCCGCGGCCGCGGTGGCCATCGGAGCCATGACGCTGGGCGCACTGGCCCCGCCCGCCGTCGCGGCCGCCAGGCCGGATGCCGTCCAGCAGGCCCTGAACGCGCTGGTGCGCGACGGCGGGACACCCGCCGCGCTGGCGAGCGTCAAGGACCGTGACGGCCGCATCCGGACCTACACCGCGGGGACCGGCGACCTGGCCACCGGCGCACCGGTACCCGTCGACGGGCAGGTACGGATCGGCAGCAACACCAAGACCTTCGTCGCGGTCGTGGTCCTCCAGCTCGTCGCGGAGCGGAGGGTGCACCTGGACGCCTCCGTCGACACCTACCTGCCCGGCCTCGTCCGCGGGAAGGGGATCGACGGACGGCGCATCACCGTCCGCCAGCTCCTCCAGCAGACCAGCGGACTCCCCAACTACAGCAACTACCTCGGCGACGACGTCCGCTACTACGCCCCCCGTGAACTGCTCGCCACAGCCCTCCGCCACCCGGCCGACTTCGCCCCCGGGACGCGGTGGAAGTACAGCAACACCAACTACGTGCTCGCCGGCCTGCTCGTCCAGAAGGTCACCGGCCGCCCCTTGGCCGACGAGATCGACCGGCGCGTGGTCCGACGCGCCGGGTTGCGCCACACCTACTTCCCCGCCCCCGGTGACGCGGGCATCCGAGAGGCCCACCCCCACGGCTACTACCAGGAATCGGCGGAGGCGCCGCTGCGCGACATCACGGAGATGGACCCCTCCTGGGGCTGGGCGGCAGGCCAGATGATCTCCACCGGCTCCGACCTCGACCGCTTCTTCGGGGCACTCCTGGCCGGCCGCCTCCTGCCCAGGGCCCAGCTCGCCCAGATGCGCTCCACCGTCCCCGCCGAAGAGACCTTCGGCCCGGGCGCCCGCTACGGACTCGGACTCGTCAGCAGGCCGCTGCCGTGCGGCGGTCTCTCCTGGGGCCACGGCGGCAGCTTCCCCGGGTACGAGACCCGGGGCGGCGCCACCGACGACGGCCGCGCCGCCAGCGTCGCGGTCACGATGCAGCTCACCGACGAGGCGGACCGGAGGAATCTCGAACGCGCCGTGGACACCGCGTTGTGCCGCTGAGCCCCGCCGAGAGCCCTTCCGTGCCAGGGCGACGACGGAACGCAGAAGGCCCCGACCGGTTTCCCGGTCGGGGCCTTCGACGTATTGCCCGGTGAGAGCAATGGCGGAGGATACGAGATTCGAACTCGTGAGGGGTTGCCCCCAACACGCTTTCCAAGCGTGCGCCCTAGGCCACTAGGCGAATCCTCCGCGGCAAACAATACAAGACGTTGAGGAGTGCTCGCGAACCCGTTCCCCCCGAGGCCGTCCGGACGCGTCCCCGGAGGTGGATCAGGTGGACTTCGGGGGGTGGGGATCGGCTAAGGTGGGCGTCAGCCCCTCACGTGGCGCTATCTGACTGAACTCCCCCAGGGCCGGAAGGCAGCAAGGGTAGGTTGGCTCTGGCGGGTGCGTGGGGGGCCCTTGTGTTTTCCGGGGCTTGTCCGGCCGGTGGTGTGCCCGGTGGGGGCCGGTTGTCAGTCCGCCCCGATAACCTCGTATGTGTGTCGTCCCTTGCGCTGTACCGCCGCTATCGCCCCGAGTCGTTCGCCGAGGTCATCGGTCAGGAGCATGTCACTGACCCTCTCCAGCAGGCCCTGCGGAACAACCGGGTCAATCACGCGTACCTGTTCAGTGGGCCGCGCGGTTGCGGAAAGACGACCAGCGCGCGCATCCTCGCCCGCTGTCTGAACTGCGAGCAGGGGCCGACGCCGACGCCGTGCGGGGAGTGCCAGTCATGCCAGGACCTCGCGCGCAACGGGCCGGGTTCCATCGATGTGATCGAGATCGACGCCGCGTCGCACGGAGGCGTGGACGACGCCCGTGACCTGCGGGAAAAGGCGTTCTTCGGGCCCGCGTCGAGTCGTTACAAGATCTACATCATCGATGAGGCGCACATGGTCACCCCGGCAGGGTTCAACGCCCTGCTGAAGGTGGTCGAGGAGCCGCCGGAGCATCTGAAGTTCATCTTCGCGACCACCGAGCCCGAGAAGGTCATCGGCACGATCCGGTCGCGTACGCACCACTACCCGTTCCGGCTGGTTCCGCCGGGGACACTGCGCGGATATCTCGCCGAGGTGTGCGGCAAGGAGAACAGTTACGTCGAGGACGGTGTGCTGCCCCTGGTCGTGCGGGCCGGGGCGGGCTCCGTGCGTGACTCGATGTCGGTCATGGACCAGTTGCTGGCGGGAGCGGGCGACGACGGTGTGACATACGCCATGGCGACCTCGCTCCTGGGGTACACGGACGGCTCCCTGCTGGACTCCGTCGTGGACGCCTTCGCCGCCGGGGACGGGGCCGCGGCCTTCGAGGTCGTGGACCGCGTGATCGAGGGAGGAAACGATCCGCGGCGCTTCGTCGCCGACCTCCTGGAGCGCCTGCGCGACCTGGTGATCCTCGCCGCCGTCCCGGACGCGGGGGACAAGGGCCTCATCGACGCGCCCGCCGATGTGGTCGAGCGGATGCAGGCCCAGGCGGCGGTCTTCGGTGCCGCCGAGCTGAGCCGCGCCGCCGACCTGGTCAACGAGGGGCTCACGGAGATGCGCGGGGCGACGTCTCCCCGGCTCCAGGTCGAGCTGATCTGCGCCCGGGTGCTGCTGCCCGCCGCTTTCGACGACGAGCGTTCGCTCCAGGCCCGGCTGGACCGGCTGGAGCGCGGTGCCTCCTTCGCCACCGCCCCGGCGGGCCCCGCCCTGGGGTACGTGCCGGGGCCGGAAGCCCACACCATGGCGCCGCCCCCCGCCGCCGTACAGCCCGCCGGTCAGCCCGAAGCAGGCCCGGCTGCCGCACGCGCGGCGGTACGGGGCGAGGCCCCCGCAGCCCCGCCCGCCCCGCAGCCGCCCGCCCCGCAGCCGGTCGCGCCGCAGACCCAGCCACAGCCCGCGCCCGTGGAGCCGGCGGCTCCCGCCCAGCAGCCCCCGGCCGAGCCGCCCGCAGGGCAGCGGCCCGGGGCATGGCCCGCGGCTGCCGGAGCCGATGCGGGACGCCGACCCGGCGGCTGGCCGACCGCGTCCGTCCCGGGCCGGACGCCTCCCGCCCAGGCCACACCCCAGGCCGCACCCGTCGCCTCCCCGAACCCGACCCCGCCCGCGCCCCCGACCACGCCCCCGGCTCCCGAGCCGGGCCAGGGCATGGCGCAGGGCGTCGGAGCCGCCCAGGTGCGGAACATGTGGCCGGACATCCTGGAGGCCGTCAAGAACCGCCGCCGGTTCACGTGGATTCTGCTCAGCCAGAACGCCCAGGTCACCGGCTTCGACGGGACGACCCTGCAGATCGGCTTCCTCAGCGCCGGTGCCCGCGACAACTTCGCGACCAGCGGTAGCGAAGAGGTGCTGAAGCAGGCACTCGCCGAGCGCTTCAACGCCCAGTGGAAGGTGGAGGCGGTCATCGACCCCTCGGGCGGCTCCGGCCAGCCGCCGCAGACCGGCGGCGGACGCCCGCCGGCCGCGCCCTACCAGCCCGCGCCCACTCCGCAGCCGTACGAACCCCCGGCCCAGCAGCAGGGGTACCAGGGACAGCAGCAGGGGCAGGGCGGACAACAGGCACAGCAGCCCCCGCAGTCCCAGTCCTCGGGCTACGCACCGCAGTCGCAGGGCTCCGGCGGGCCCCGGGCCGAAGCCGGGCCGCAGGCGCAGTACGCTCCCGAGCCGCCGCGTTCCGTGGCGCCGGAGGACGACACCCCGGAGGCCGACGATCCGGATCTCGTCGACTCGGCGCTCTCCGGGCACGACCTGATCGTCCGCGAACTGGGCGCCACGGTCGTGGAGGAGTTCATCAACGAGCAGTGAGGCAGTGAGGCCCCTTGCTCCTGTCCCGCGCATTCCCCGCCCCGTCCGCAGGGCGGCGCCCGTCGAGTCCCTCGGCGCCCGGCGGCTAGGCTGCACCCCGTGAAGGTCCTCGTCATCGGCGGCGGCGCCCGCGAACACGCCCTGTGCCGCTCTCTCTCCCTCGACCCCGACGTCACCGCTCTGTACTGCGCCCCCGGCAACGCCGGCATCGCAGAGGTGGCCGAACTGCACCCGGTCGACGCGCTCGACGGCGACGCCGTCGCGCGCCTCGCCACCGAACTGGGCGCCGAGTTGGTGGTCGTCGGCCCGGAGGCACCGCTTGTGGCCGGGGTCGCCGACTCCGTGCGCGCCGCCGGCATCCCCTGCTTCGGACCCTCGCGCGAGGCGGCTGAACTGGAGGGGTCCAAGGCGTTCGCCAAGGACGTCATGGCCGGTGCCAACGTCCCGACCGCCCGCAGCTACGTCTGCACGACCCCCGCCGAGATCGACGCGGCCCTCGACGCCTTCGGCGCCCCGTACGTCGTCAAGGACGACGGTCTGGCGGCCGGCAAGGGCGTCGTCGTCACCGATGACGTCGACGAGGCCCGTGCCCACGCGCTGGCCTGCGACCGCGTCGTCATCGAGGAGTTCCTCGACGGCCCCGAGGTCAGCCTCTTCGCGATCACCGACGGCACCACCGTGGTGCCGCTCCAGCCCGCCCAGGACTTCAAGCGGGCCCTCGACAACGACGAGGGCCCGAACACCGGCGGCATGGGCGCGTACTCGCCCCTTCCCTGGGCCGACCCGAAGCTGGTCGACGAGGTCATGGCGAGCGTCCTCCAGCCGACCGTGGACGAGCTCCGCCGCCGCGGTACCCCCTTCTCCGGGCTGCTGTACGCGGGTCTCGCGATCACCTCGCGCGGCGTCCGGGTCATCGAGTTCAACGCCCGCTTCGGCGACCCCGAGACCCAGGTGGTGCTGGCCCGTCTGAAGACCCCGCTCGCCGGTGTCCTCCTCGCGTCCGCCAACGGCACCCTGGACCTCGTACCGCCGCTGACCTGGCGCGACGACGCCGCCGTCACCGTGGTCATCGCGTCGCACAACTACCCCGGTACGCCGCGCACGGGCGACCCGATCGAGGGGCTGGCGGACGTCGCGGCGCAGGATGCGCCGCACGCGTTCGTCCTGCACGCGGGGACCCGGCAGGACGGCGACGCGGTCGTCAGCGCCGGGGGCCGCGTGCTCTCGGTGACCGCGACCGGCAAGGACCTCTCCCAGGCCAGGGAGCGTGCCTACACGGCGCTCGGCCGTATCCGGCTCGACGGTGCGCAGCACCGCACGGACATCGCCCTGAAGGCCGCCGGGGCCTGACCTCCCCCTGCCGCCCAAGGCGTCACACCTGCCCGGCACCTCTCCGGAGGCGCCGGGCAGGTGTGTGTGCGCCCCCGTCCGTACGCCGCTCGTGCGCCGGGGCGCACGGCCCCTGCGCGCGGGTGTGCAGCGCGAAAATTGCGTACCCATCAGAACCGGCGCGTCAGCAGCTTTAGCCAAAGCCATTCCATCGGGTGACGACTCGGCCATCCGGATGACGACCGGCGAGCTCCCAACTAGGGTGCGGCGCAAGCGTTCCGGCACTTGGCCCACCGGCATTGCGATGTCAGTGACGGGTGCCACAGTGGGGGAGTGAGCAACACCGTCGCGGGGGCAGAGGGGGTGACATCCGGCCGTGTCCGGTACCGGGTTGGGTGAGGAGCTGGGCGCGCTGGCCGCGCGTGCCCGAGCTCTCGCTCTGCTGCGCATCCGCAGCAGAGCGGTGGCCGTGGCGATCCTGCCGGCGGCCGTGGCCGTCGTGCTGCTGGCCGCGGCGGTACAGGGCCGGATCACCGGCAGCGTCTGGGACACCGTGCGGTGGACGGTGACGGCCTGCGCGCTCGTCGTGCTGCTGGTCGCCGCCGCGGTCGCCTTCGCGGTCGCCAGGGCGCGGCCGGCGGTCAGTCCGACCGTCGCCGTCACGGAGGAGTCCGCGCCCGACCTCTACCGGCTGGTCCGGGACCTGGCCGACCGGCTCGATGTCCCGGCCCCGTCGGCCATAGCGCTGACTCCGGACTGCGACAGCTGGCTGGAGGACCGTACGCATCCCTCCGCCCAGCCCCGCGCGTCCGCCGTGGCCAAGGGACTCGTGGCCGGCCGGCCACGCCGGAGGGTGCAGGCCGCCCCCGTTCTCGTCATCGGTTCCCCCTTCCTCTGGTGGATGCGGGTCGCCGAGCTGCGGGCGGTCCTCGCCCCGGTCGTCGCCGGTACGGGCTCGTCCGCACACCCGGACATAGCCGCGGCCCGCCGTTTCGTACGTGGGCTCGACGCCGCGGTCGCCGACGCGGCCGCGCCCGGGCAGGGCGCTGTACGCGGACTGCCGCTCGCCTTCGTCGGCTGGGTCGCCCGGGTTCTGCTGCGCAGCTGTCGCGAGCACGCGGCCGAGATGGAGCGATGCGTCGCCGCCGCCGCGTCGATGCGCGCCCAGAGCGTGGATTACGGGCTGCGGATCGTCGCCCAGGAACAGGTCGGCCTCGCCTACGCGGGCTGGGACCGGCTGCTGACCCGGGTCGCGCTGCCCGCCTGGCGGATGGGCCGCTGGCCGTCGCGGCTCGACGCGGGCGTCGTCTCCGCCCTGACCGAGCTGTCCCGCCGGGACCGGCTCGCGGAGGGCTTCGCCTCCCGCCTCGGTGAGCGTCCCGCCTGCGACCTCCTCGAAGAACCGGGTACGGCCGACGAGGCGGCCTCGCTGCTGGCGGCCAGGCTCTTCCACGGCGGGCCCGCGGAGAACGGCCCCGACTGGTCCCCCGTCGACTGGCAGCAGTATCCGGAAGAGGTCGTCGACCGGAAGTGGCGCGCCGAGGCCGCCCGTCTCCACCGGGTCCTCGACTCCATGGGCGTACCGCCCACGGCCACGATCGACCCCGCCGACCCGGCGGTCCCCACGCTGGCCCGCGTCATCGGCCATCTCACCGGCCCCTCGGCGGGCGGCGAGGAGCTCGCCGCCGGGATCGGTGCCGCAGTGGCCCGCGAGGAGGCCGCCCAGGCTCCCCGGGTGACGGCCGGCGGCACGGGCACCGCGAAGAGCGGCACGGGCACCGACCCCCTCGACTTCTGGGGCTCCGACCCCCTCCCGCTCTTCCCGCTCCAGCCGCCCCGTACGGGCACGGAGCTGCTCGCCGACCACGTGGTCGCGATGGTCTGCTGCGCCGCCGTCGACACGGCGGGTGCCGCTCCCGGGCTCGACTGGCTCGACGGCCCCGCACTGCTCGTCGAGGGGCAGCGCCCGGCCGACCTGGGCGGCCCCGTCCTCAGCCTGGTCGAGGAGGGCGACGCGGAACCGCTGCGTACCTGGCTCTCAGAGGTCGGAGTCCGCACGGACAAGCCCGTCCGCCTCGTGTGACCCGGCGGAGCGGGAGCCACCTTCCTCACCTCCCGCCCCAACTACCCGGAATCCCAGGTTCCGTTCACGTCAATTCGCGACGAACGGTGACGGAGTGCATGCGTTATGTGATGTGCTGGGGGATCGGCGCTGACAATCGGCGCACCAGAGTTGTCCGGGGGACCCAAGGGAGGGAAGCGGTATGGGGGCGGAGCAGATTCGACGATGGGAGTCGGGTGCCCTCGCGCATGCCGTGAGCGATCCCTTCGGGCAGGGCCCCCTGCCCTGGCTGCGCGGCAGTGAGACCTACTTCGACGACACCGGCCAGGTCGTCCCCTGGTACGCGGACCCCGAGCTCGGCCGCGGCGGCACCGGCGGCGGCACCCGCACCGCCGATGACGTGCACCGGCAGATCAAGGGCTTCGTCTCGCCCGGCGCCGCGGCCCCCGGTGAGGCGATCGACTTCCACATCACGGTGGACCCGCCCCAGCAGTTCTCCGTCGATGTCTACCGGATCGGTCACTACGGCGGCGACGGCGCAGCCAAGATCACCACAAGCCCCCGGCTCTCCGGCATCGTCCAGCCGGCCCCGCTGGCCGCGGACCGCACGGTCTCCTGCCACCACTGGTGGCTCTCCTGGCGGCTCCAGATCCCCAGTTACTGGTCCGTCGGCGCGTACGTGGCCGTCCTCACCACCGCCGACGGCTACCGCTCCCACATCCCCTTCACGGTGCGCGACGACCATCCCGCCGACCTGCTTCTCCTGCTCCCGGACATCACATGGCAGGCGTACAACCTCTACCCGGAGGACGGCCGTACCGGCGCCAGCCTCTACCACGCCTGGGACGCACAGGGGCGGCTGCTCGGCGAGGAGGACGCGGCCGCCACCATCTCCTTCGACCGGCCGTACGCGGGCGCGGGACTGCCCCTCCACGTCGGGCACGCCTACGACTTCATCCGCTGGGCCGAGCGGTACGGCTACGACCTGGCGTACGCCGACGCCCGCGATCTCCACGCGGGACGCGTCGACCCCAGCCGCTACCGGGGCCTGGTCTTCCCCGGCCACGACGAGTACTGGTCGGTGCCGATGCGCCGGACCGCCGAGCGCGCACGGGACACCGGCACCTCGCTCGTCTTCCTCTCCGCCAACACCATGTACTGGCAGGTCGGCCTCTCCCCGTCCGCCTCCGGCGTCCCCGACCGCCTGCTCACCTGCCGCAAGCGCCGAGGACCGGGCAAGCCCGCCCTCTGGCGCGAGCTCGACCGCGCCGAACAGCAGCTCCTCGGCATCCAGTACGCGGGCCGGGTCCCCGAACCCCACCCGCTGGTCGTGCGGAACGCGGAGCACTGGCTCTGGGACGCGAGCGGCGCCACCGAGGGCGACGAGATCGACGGCCTGGTCGCGGGCGAGGCCGACCGCTACTTCCCCCGCACCACGCTCCCCGAGCACGAGAACCGCATCCTGCTCGCCCACTCGCCCTACCGGGACGGCGACGGAGCCCTCCGCCACCAGGAGACCTCCCTGTACCGGGCCCCGTCCGGAGCACTCGTCTTCGCCTCCGGCACCTTCGCCTGGTCCCCGGCCCTGGACCGCCCCGGCCATGTCGACCCCCGCGTCCAGCGCGCCACGGCCAACCTCCTCGACCGCATCTGCAAGCGCGACTGACCCTCCCGGGCACTTCCGCACCCATCTGGAGGCCCCGCCCCTCGTGGCTCCACCCTGATACGGGACAATCGGAACGACTCCTGGATCAACCTACGCGGAGGCAGCGTGTCCGGTTTCGTAGAAAAGCCCGAGCCCGTGCAGGTCCCGGGTCTCACCCACCTGCACACCGGCAAGGTGCGCGACCTGTACCGGAACGAGGCGGGCCACCTCGTCATGGTCGCCAGCGACCGTATGTCCGCGTACGACTGGGTCCTGCCCACCGAGATCCCCGACAAGGGCCGTGTCCTCACCCAGCTGTCGCTGTGGTGGTTCAGCCAGCTCGCCGATCTCGTACCGAACCACGTCCTGTCCACGGAGCTCCCCGCCGGAGCGCCCGCCGACTGGGCCGGCCGGACGCTGATCTGCACGTCGCTGCGCATGGTGCCCGTCGAGTGCGTCGCGCGCGGCTATCTGACCGGCTCCGGACTCGTCGAGTACAAGGCGTCCCGCACCGTCTGCGGCCTCGGTCTCCCCGAGGGCCTCGTGGACGGCTCCGAGCTGCCGGCCCCGATCTTCACGCCCGCCACCAAGGCGGCCGTCGGGGACCACGACGAGAACGTGAGTTACGAGGAAGTGGCCCGGGAGGTCGGTGCGGAGACGGCCGCCCTGCTGCGCCGCACGACGCTCGACGTATACGGCCGGGCCCGCGACATCGCGCGCGAGCGCGGGATCATCCTCGCCGACACGAAGTTCGAGTTCGGGTTCGCGACCAACAGCGAGGGCACGGACGAGCTGATCATCGGGGACGAGGTGCTGACCCCCGACTCCTCGCGGTTCTGGCCCGCCGAGACCTGGCAGCCGGGCAGGGCCCAGCCCTCGTACGACAAGCAGTTCGTGCGTGACTGGCTGACCTCGCCGGCCTCCGGCTGGGACCGCGCGAGCGAGCAGCCGCCCCCGGCCCTGCCGCAGCAGATCGTGGACGCCACCCGCGCCAAGTACATCGACGCCTACGAGCTGCTGACCGGCACCAACTGGTCGTAGCGCCCGCGGATACGAAGAAGGCCCCGGTCACGAGGACCGGGGCCTTCTTGCGTGGAGCGAACGACGAGGTTCGAACTCGCGACCTCAACCTTGGCAAGGTTGCGCTCTACCAGCTGAGCTACGTTCGCACTGCGCCGAAGCGCGGTGCCTACTATACCCATCCTCGCCGCCGGGTGAGACGCACGGCCGCATGAGGGTTCTCCGCACCGAGTGGGGAGACGGCCGACGGCAGGCAGTGGCGCACGGTCCCCTGCGACGGGGGGCCCGCTCCGCGATATCCGCGACGAGGGCTCCTCCTGCGGCCAGTTCCAGCACCTCGGCCTCCCGGCCGGTCAGCGGCGAGTCCCCGGCGGAGATCGCGTCGGCGGCCAACTCCGGCTCCACGTAACGGTTTCCGGCGTGGAGGGTACGGATGGTCTCGGTCGGCTTCCGGGCGCTGACCGTCTTCGGTACGAACGCCCGGGCGCCCGCCGCCCGCGCGCTTCAGGTGCCCCGGCCGGCCATGACTCGTCACGATCATGGTCCGGAAGCCGGCAGTTCCGCCCGCGGGGATGTGGCGACCTTCACACCGTCACCCCCCGGCATCTCCAGATCCAGCGCCGCGACGTCGGGCCGGCGCCCTCGTGAGGGCCTCGGGACCGGCCGCCGCCTCCGCGACCAGGAGGATGTCGTCATTCCGCGCGAGAAGTGCGGCCAGCAGTTCGGCGGTGAGGTCTTGCCCGCGCCGGACAAACGTCATGCGCCGATAACGGATACGACAAAGGCCCCGGTCGATATCGACCGGGGCCTTTGATCAAGAGCGGACGACCAGGTTCGAACTGGCGACCTCAACCTTGGCAAGGTTGCGCTCTACCAACTGAGCTACGTCCGCATTGCTACCACTCGGCTTTCACCGGTGGAGCGCTCACCACTCTACCTGATCCACTAAGTGGTCAGATAGTGCGATGCAGAGCGGGTGACAGGAATTGCACACTGCGCCTTCCCCCTGGAAGGGGGATGTTCTACTACTGAACTACACCCGCACGCTGCTCGGGGCCCGGCCTTTCGGCCTTGCCCTTCGGCGTGCTCCAGACTCTAGCCGACCTGCAGGGGTGTCGCGCAAGTCGGCTCCCCGCAGGTGTCGCGAGGAGAGTCCGGAGCGGGCGCCGACAGGACGGCTTCGGCGCCGGTGCCTCTCAACTGGCGGCGTGGAACGCCTCGTAGACCTTCTTGGGAATCCGGCCCCGGGCCGGCACCTCCATCCGGTGCGACCTGGCCCAGGCGCGGACCGCCGCCGGGTCGGGGGCGAGCGACGTGTGGTGGTACGACACGGGAGACTTGCCGTGCTTGCCGGCGTTTGTCTGCTTCCGGCCGGCCGCCATGTACGGCGCCAGCGTCTTGCGCAGTTTCTTTGCATTGACGGGATTGAGGTCGATCTCGTACGACTTCCCGTCCAGGGCGAAGGTGACCGTTTCCGCCGCTGTTCCCCCGTCGATGTCGTCGGAGAGCGTAACCACTACGCGCTGAGCCACGGATATCGGTCCTTTCCTACGGCATCGCCGCGTCTGACATGCGGTGACGCCGGCCTTCCGGCTGTCAGGCGGATGCGGATCGACTGGGTGTCGACTGTTCCGGGGGTGATGTCGCTTTCCCCCGGTAATCATTTGTACAGCGATGGGTGCCGCATTGTGAAGCCCAGTCAATTGCTTCAGCGTGTCCATGTGCAATCCGGTGAGGAGTTTTTTTCCAGGACTTTCCCTGCGTGTTGTCGCGGCCGATATCTCGGCGTGATCTGCGCCGAAGGATATCTACCCGCGTAGAATTTCTGGCCAGGTACGCTGAGTGGACCCGCGGGGGTCTGGGGAACCCCCCGGAGACACAGCCGCACCACACCACCGGGAGTGCCAGTGGCACGCGTCGTAGTCGACGTCATGCTCAAGCCGGAGATCCTCGACCCGCAGGGACAGGCTGTGCAGCGCGCACTGCCCCGTCTCGGCTTCGAGGGAATCGCGGACGTACGTCAGGGAAAGCGTTTCGAGCTCGAGGTCGAGGGGCCGGTCGACGCCGCAGCCCTCGCCCGCATTAACGAGCTCGCCGAGACCTTCCTCGCCAACACCGTCATCGAGGACTTCCTCGTGAAGGTGGAGGAGGAGAAGTGACCGCTCGTATCGGCGTCGTCACTTTTCCCGGCACCCTCGACGACCAGGACAGCCTGCGGGCCGTCCGGATCGCGGGCGCCGAACCCGTATCGCTCTGGCACCGCGACAAGGACCTGCACCAGGTCGACGCCGTGGTCCTGGCGGGGGGTTTCTCCTACGGCGACTATCTGCGGGCCGGAGCCATCTCCCGTTTCTCGCCGGTGATGGAGACCATCATCGAACAGGCGAAGGCGGGGATGCCGGTCCTCGGCATCTGCAACGGCTTCCAGATCCTGACCGAGGCACATCTGCTGCCCGGCGCCATGCTGCGCAACAACCACCTCCACTTCATCTGCCGTGACCAGAAGCTGAAGGTGGAGAACGCGGCGACCGCGTGGACCTCGGACTACACCGAGGGCCAGGAGATCTCCGTACCTCTGAAGAACGTGGACGGCCGGTACACCGCCGACGAGCGCACGCTCGACGAGCTGGAGGCCGAGGGCCGCGTCGCGTTCCGCTACCTGGACGTGAACCCGAACGGCTCGCTGCGCGACATCGCCGGCATCACGAACGCCGCGGGCAACGTCGTCGGTCTGATGCCGCACCCGGAGCACGCCGTCGAGCCGCTCATCGGAACCGGTCGCACCGACGGTCTCGGATTCTTCACCTCGATCATCAAGAAGCTGGTCAACGCATGAGCCTGGATACGGTCAAGCACGCGGCCGAGACCCCGGACACCGAGCAGCCCTGGAAGGAACTCGGACTCAAGGAGGACGAGTACGCGCGGATCCGCGAGATCCTGGGCCGCCGTCCCACCGGCGCCGAGCTCGCCATGTACTCCGTGATGTGGTCCGAGCACTGCTCGTACAAGAGCAGCAAGGTCCACCTCAAGCAGTTCGGCGAGAAGGTCCCCGACAACGACGCGATGCTCGTCGGCATCGGCGAGAACGCCGGTGTGGTCGACGTCGGCCAGGGGTACGCGGTCACCTTCAAGGTCGAGTCGCACAACCACCCCTCGTACATCGAGCCCTACCAGGGCGCGGCCACCGGCGTCGGCGGCATCGTCCGCGACATCCTCGCCATGGGTGCCCGCCCGGTCGCGGTCGTCGACCCGCTGCGCTTCGGTGCGGCCGACCACCCCGACACCAAGCGTGTGCTGCCCGGAGTCGTCGCGGGTATTGGCGGCTACGGCAACTGCCTCGGCCTGCCGAACATCGGCGGCGAGGTCGTCTTCGACGCCTGCTACCAGGGCAACCCGCTCGTCAACGCCGGCTGCATCGGCGTGATGAAGCACGAGGACATCCACCTGGCCCAGGCGTCCGGCCCCGGCAACAAGGTGATCCTGTACGGCGCCCGCACGGGCGGCGACGGCATCGGCGGCGTCTCCGTGCTGGCTTCGGAGACCTTCGAGTCGACCGGTCCCGCCAAGCGGCCGGCGGTCCAGGTCGGTGACCCGTTCCAGGAGAAGCTCCTCATCGAGTGCACCCTGGAGATCTTCAAGGAGAAGCTCGTCGCGGGCATCCAGGACCTCGGCGGCGCCGGGCTCTCCTGCGCCACCAGCGAGCTGGCCTCCGCGGGCTCCGGCGGCATGCGCGTCGAGCTGGACACCGTGCCGCTGCGCGACTCCTCCCTCTCGCCCGAGGAAATCCTCATGAGCGAGTCGCAGGAGCGCATGTGCGCGATCGTCGAGCCGCAGCACGTCGACCGCTTCATGGAGATCTGCGAGAAGTGGGACGTCATCGCCACCGTCATCGGTGAGGTGACCGAGGGCTCGCAGCTGGAGATCTTCTGGCACGGCGAGCAGATCGTGGACGTACCGCCGCGGTCCGTCGCCCACGAGGGCCCGACCTACCACCGCCCGTTCGCCCGCCCGTCCTGGCAGGACGCGCTCCAGGCCGACGACGCCGGCCTGCTGGCCCGTCCGGCCGACGGCGCCGAGCTGCGCGAGCAGGTCCTCAAGCTGGTCGCTTCCCCGAACCAGGCGTCCAAGTCCTGGATCACCGACCAGTACGACCGCTTCGTGCAGGGCAACACCGTGCTGGCGATGCCCGAGGACGCGGGCATGGTCCGGATCGACGAGAAGTCGAACCTGGGCGTGGCCATGGCGACCGACGGCAACGGCCGGTACGCGAAGCTCGACCCGTACACGGGTGCGCAGCTCGCGCTGGCGGAGTCGTACCGCAACGTCGCCGCCTCCGGTGCCAAGCCGCTCGCGATCTCGGACTGCCTGAACTTCGGTTCGCCCGAGGACCCGGACGTCATGTGGCAGTTCGCGGAGGCCACCCGTGGTCTCGCGGACGGCTGCCTGGAGCTCGGCACCCCGGTCACCGGCGGCAACGTGTCGCTGTACAACCAGACCGGTGAGACGGCGATCCACCCGACGCCGGTCGTGGCCGTGCTCGGTGTGATCGACGACGTCACGCGGCGTACGCCGGTCGCCTTCGCGGAAGAGGGCCAGCTCCTCTACCTGCTGGGTGACACGCACGAGGAGTTCGGCGGCTCGGCCTGGTCCGAGGTCATCCACCAGCACCTCGGCGGCATGCCGCCCAAGGTCGACCTGGGCCGCGAGAAGCTGCTCGGCGAGATCCTGATCTCGGCGTCCCGCGACGGCATGATCGACGCGGCGCACGACCTCTCGGACGGCGGTCTGATCCAGGCGGTCACCGAGTCCTGCCTGCGCGGCGGCAAGGGCGCACGGCTCGTCGTGCCGGACGGCCTCGACGCGTTCACCTTCCTCTTCTCCGAGTCGGCGGGGCGTGCGATCGTCTCGATCCCGCGCAGCGAGGAGCTCCGTTTCAACGACATGTGCGGTGCGCGGGGCCTGCCCGTGACCCGGATCGGTGTCGTGGACGGCGAGGAGATCGAGGTGCAGGGCGAGTTCAGCATTCCGCTGAGCGAGCTGCGCACGGCCCACGAGGCCGTCATCCCGGCGCTGTTCGGCTGATCCAGGCCGGTCACGTTTCTCCGAAGCCCCCGCCCAATCGTCCGGGCGGGGGCTTCGCCGTTGCGCCGGCCAGCGGGCGCAATGGCTGCGAGCCGGCCCTCCGGGCATTGTCGTAGCCGCCGGTTACGCTCGCCCGTATGCCTCCGGCCAAGAAGCGCTTGCGCACGTACGACGCCACGAAGACCCGGGCCGCTGTCCTGGCCCAGTTCGCCCATGTCCGGGAAGCCGTCCGCGTCCTGACGCCCGAGCAGCTCGCGCTCCCGACCCGGCTGGGGGACTGGACCGTACGGGAGCTCGCCGCACACCTCACGATGGCGCTCTCCCGCGTCACCACCGCTGTGGAACATCCGGAGCCGGCCGGTCCGAAGGCCGGTCTCGCCCTGCTGGAGTGGCCGTTCTCCACTGCGGGGCGGGCGGAGCGCATCGCCGACGACACCCGGGCCCTGGCCGCAGCCCATCCCGACCTCGACGCACTCTACGAGGAGGTCCGCGACCGCTTCGAGGAGCTGGTGCCCGCCGTCCCGGGGGACCGGCTGGTGCCGACCCGGGCCGGGACGATCCGGCTCGGTGACTTCCTGGTCACCCGCACCGTCGAGCTGGTCGCGCACACCGACGATCTGAACGCGGCGACCGGTCTGGACATCCCGTACGACCGCCAGGCGCTGGCCGCCTGCACCCGGTTGCTCGCCGACGCACTCGCGGACAAGGCGCCCGGCGGTTCGGTCGAGGTACGTATCCCGCCGTTCGCCGTCGTCCAGTGCATCGGCGGACCCAAGCACACCCGTGGCACACCGCCCAACGTCGTCGAGACCGGTCCGCTCGTCTGGACCCGGCTCGCCACCGGCCGCGTCCGCTGGGCGGACGCGCTGGAAGCGGCCGAGGTCAGCGCGAGCGGAGAGCGTGCCGATCTCGCGGAGCTGCTGCCGCTGATGAGCTGAACCCGCTGTCGCCGATGAGCTGAACCTGCTGTCGCCGATGAGCCGGGGGGAACCGGATCGCCACCCCGATCCGTCCCAGGTCCATGCGCACACAACGTATGGCTGTCAGCGTCCTGGCCCTCCTCACCCTCGCCGCCTGCGGTACGGAGTCGGGTTCCGGAGCCGGCTCCGGCACGGGAACCGGCGACGGCAGCGGCAGGGTGCGCACCGACCTTCCCGTCACGGACGTTCGCTGGAGCGTCGAGTCCCTGACCGTCGACGGGAAGCGGTCCACCGCACCGGCCGACGCCCACGTCACGATCGGCCCCAAGGGCAAAGCCACCGGAAACCTCGGCTGCAACCACTACACCGCCGACGCCCGCGTCGAGGGCGCCACCCTGACCCTCGGGCCGGGCGTCACCACCGAGATGGCGTGCGAGAAGGACGTGCAGGACTTCGAGAACGCCCTGTCCCGCGCGTTCACGGGCACCCTCAAGGCCGCCGTGGTGAACAAGACCCTCACCCTGACGACGGCCGAGGGGGACACGGTCACCCTCACGTCGGAGCCCCCGGCCCCGCTCGCCGGCACCACCTGGACCGTCACCACCCTGACCGACAAGGACACCGCGACCTCCCTGCCCGCCGACACCCGGGACAAGGCACCCCGCCTGACCTTCGGCAAGGACGGCACGGTGGAGGGCAACCTCGGCTGCAACGGTTTCCACGGCAAGGCGACGGTGTCCGGCTCGTCGATCACCTTCGGACCGCTCGCCTCCACCCGCAAGATGTGCGGCGACGCCGAGATGGACGTCGAACGGGCCATGCTCGCCGTCCTGCGCGGGAAGACGGCGTACACGATCGACCACCACGCACTGTCCCTCACCGCGGAGAACGGCAAGGGGCTCGCCGCCTCCGCTCCCAAGACCGGGAAGTAGACGCGGTCCTCACGGCCGGTGCCTTCGGAAACCGCTCCGCCGAGGGCGCTCCGACCGCGCCGGCAGTGTGAGGCTCACCACGAAACGAGCGTTCGGCCAGCGGCTTTTCCGGGGTTCCCCGGATCACCGAGCGCCACGACGCGGGTGACGCCTCGCCCTGCGGCCCATGGCCTGAACCGATCGGTAACACGCCGCCAATCCGGGCGCCTGCCGCCCAAAGCGCGCAGACGGCCCCTCCGGCCACCCCGCGCCGGTCACACGGTGTGATCATTCGGGGGCGCGTGGAGGGCTTGTCCGGGGCCCCCTTCGCGTACGCCCGCAGTACCCGGGGAACCCCGGTGCGGCAGCCATCGAATTCGGACCGGTGGTCGATCTCGCCTACACTCGGTGGTGTGCCTCGTGGTGATGGACGACTCAACCACGACCTGCTCCCCGGAGAGAAAGGCCCCCAGGACGCTTGTGGCGTCTTCGGTGTCTGGGCTCCGGGTGAAGAGGTCGCCAAGCTCACCTATTTCGGACTGTATGCCCTGCAGCACCGTGGACAGGAGTCCGCGGGCATCGCAGTGAGCAACGGGTCCCAGATCCTGGTCTTCAAGGACATGGGACTGGTCTCGCAGGTCTTCGACGAAACGTCTCTGGGATCTCTCCAGGGCCATATCGCGGTCGGTCATGCCCGCTACTCCACCACCGGTGCCTCGGTGTGGGAGAACGCGCAGCCGACGTTCCGTGCCACCGCGCACGGCTCGATCGCCCTGGGTCACAACGGCAATCTGGTCAACACGGCCCAGCTCGCGGAGATGGTCGCCGACCTGCCCCGCAAGGACGGCCGCGCCACCCAGGTCGCCGCGACCAACGACACCGATCTCGTGACCGCGCTGCTCGCCGGCCAGACCGATGACGACGACAAGCCGCTCACCATCGAGGAAGCCGCCACCAAGGTGCTTCCCGAGGTGAAGGGCGCGTTCTCGCTCGTCTTCATGGACGAGCACACGCTCTACGCCGCCCGCGACCCGCAGGGCATCCGCCCGCTGGTCCTCGGACGCCTGGAGCGCGGCTGGGTGGTGGCCTCCGAGTCCGCCGCCCTCGACATCTGCGGCGCCAGCTTCGTCCGTGAGGTCGAGCCGGGCGAGCTGATCGCCATCGACGAGAACGGCCTGCGCACCTCCCGCTTTGCGGAAGCGAAGCCCAAGGGCTGTGTCTTCGAGTACGTCTACCTGGCCCGCCCCGACACCGACATCGCCGGGCGGAACGTCTACCTCTCCCGTGTGGAGATGGGCCGCAAACTGGCCGCGGAAGCCCCGGCCGACGCGGATCTGGTCATAGCGACTCCGGAATCCGGCACTCCCGCCGCGATCGGATACGCCGAAGCCAGCGGAATCCCGTTCGGCGCCGGTCTGGTCAAGAACGCGTACGTCGGCCGGACCTTCATCCAGCCGTCCCAGACCATCCGCCAGCTGGGGATCCGGCTCAAGCTGAACCCGCTCAAGGAAGTCATCAAGGGCAAGCGCCTGGTGGTCGTCGACGACTCGATCGTCCGCGGCAACACCCAGCGCGCACTGGTCCGGATGCTCCGCGAAGCCGGTGCCGCCGAGATCCACATCCGGATCTCCTCCCCGCCGGTCAAGTGGCCCTGCTTCTTCGGCATCGACTTCGCGACCCGCGCCGAGCTGATCGCCAACGGCATGACGGTCGACGAGATCGCCACCTCGATGGGTGCCGACTCGCTCTCGTACATCTCGCTCGACGCGATGGTCGAGGCGACGACGATCGCCAAGCCGAATCTCTGCCGCGCCTGCTTCGACGGTGAATACCCGATGGAGCTCCCGGACCCGGAGCTGCTCGGCAAGCAGCTGCTGGAGACCGAGCTGGCGGCCGGCCCTGCCGCGACCGCGGCGGCCGACGCGCTGCGTCGTCCGTGACCCGGAACGACCGGCGCTTCCCCCACCAGCCCCGTATTTCCACACGAAAGATCCCAGGCAATGTCTGAGACAACAGGTGCTTCCTACGCGGCAGCGGGCGTCGACATCGAAGCCGGTGACCGTGCCGTCGAGCTGATGAAGGAGTGGGTGAAGAAGACGAAGCGTCCCGAGGTCCTGGGCGGCCTCGGTGGATTCGCCGGCCTCTTCGACGCCTCGGCGCTCAAGCGTTACGAGCGTCCGCTGCTCGCCTCCGCGACCGACGGCGTCGGTACGAAGGTGGACCTCGCCCGCCAGATGGGCGTGTACGACACCATCGGCCACGACCTCGTCGGCATGGTCGTCGACGACCTGGTCGTCTGTGGTGCCGAGCCGCTCTTCATGACCGACTACATCTGCGTCGGCAAGGTGCATCCCGAGCGTGTCGCGGCCATCGTGAAGGGCATCGCCGAAGGCTGTGTCCTCGCGGGCTGCGCCCTGGTCGGCGGCGAGACCGCCGAGCACCCGGGTCTCCTCGGCCCCGACGACTTCGATGTGGCGGGCGCCGGTACGGGCGTGGTCGAGGCCGAGCACCTGCTCGGCCCGGACCGTATCCGTAAGGGGGACGCGGTCATCGCGATGGCGTCCTCCGGTCTTCACTCCAACGGGTACTCGCTGGTCCGGCACGTGGTCTTCGACCGCGCCGGCTGGTCGCTGGACCGCCAGGTCGAGGAGTTCGGCCGGACGCTCGGCGAGGAGCTCCTGGAGCCCACCAAGATCTACTCGCTGGACTGCCTGGCCCTGACCCGCACGACCGAGGTGCACGGCTTCAGCCACGTCACGGGCGGCGGCCTGGCCAACAACCTGGCCCGGGTCGTCCCGGACACGCTGCACGCCACCGTGGACCGCTCCACGTGGGTGCCCGGCGCGGTCTTCGACCTGGTCGGCAAGGCCGGACAGGTCGAGCGGCTGGAGCTGGAGAAGACGCTCAACATGGGTGTCGGCATGATCGCGATCGTCCCCGCCGATTCCGTGGACGCCGCCCTGACCACCCTGGCCGACCGAGGGGTCGAGTCATGGGTCGCCGGTGAGATCACCGACCGGGGCGCGCACACCTCGGGCGCCGAGCTCGTGGGCGACTACGCGAAGTAGGCAGGACGGGGCGGGTCACCGGGATCGTCCGGTGACCCGCCCCGACTCTCCGTCGCAGACCGGCCCGGCGTCACCAGGGCAGCACAAAACCCGGTCCGAGCAAGCCCGGACCGGGTTGTTGTGTCAGCGCGAGGTCAAGCGCCGCGGCGCTGTGACGAGGGACCGGACTGATCGTCCTCGTCCTCGTCCGCGTCGTTGTACTGCTCCGCGTACTGTGCGTACGGGTCATCTTCCTCGTCGTCGTCCTCGAACGGCTCAGCGTTCGGTGGCTGACTCGAAGGTGATGCGCCCAGCTCATTGGCCAGACGCGACAGGTCAGTCCCGCCGCTGCTGTACTTCAGCTGACGGGCGACCTTGGTCTGCTTGGCCTTTGCCCGGCCGCGCCCCATGGCTCGACCCCCTCGGTGACGGGGCTCGACGGCCCCAGAGTCTTGACACGCGTTCATGTTTCAGGACGGACTCCCGGCTGAGAGACCGCGCCTGTAGGGCTTTAACGGTACCTGCTTCCGCGGCCATACGGTACGCCGCCCGCATGAAGCACCCCGGTACCGACCCGGCGAGGAGCCCCGTCCCCGCTGGTCAACTGCGATTTTAACCTCTTCTGAGCGGCCGACCCGCCGACCGGCGTGAGTCTTGTCTCGCCGGTCGGCGGGCCGTGTCCGGTGACGGGTCCCGCAGATCCCGTCACCGGTCAGCGACGGCGTGCTTCGGCCATCCGCTGTTCGGCGATCCGGTCGGCGGCCGCGGCCGGCGGAATTCCGTCCGCCTTCGCACGTGCGAATATGGCCAGCGTGGTGTCGAAGATCTTCGTCGCCTTCGCCTTGCACCGGTCGAAGTCGAAGCCGTGGAGCTCGTCGGCGACCTGGATCACGCCACCGGCGTTCACCACGTAGTCGGGTGCGTACAGGATCGAGCGGTCGGCCAGATCCTTCTCCACGCCCGGGTGTGCGAGCTGGTTGTTGGCGGCGCCGCACACCACCTTCGCGGTGAGCACCGGCACGGTGTCGTCGTCGAGCGCTCCGCCGAGTGCGCACGGGGCGTAGATGTCCAGGCCCTCGGTACGGATCAGCTCGTCGGTGTCCGCGGCCACGGTGACCTCCGGGTGCAGGTCGGTGATCCGGCGTACCGACTCCTCCCGTACGTCCGTGATGACGACGACGGCACCGTCGGCTAGCAGGTGCTCGACGAGGTGGTGACCGACCTTGCCGACGCCGGCGACGCCGACCTTCCGGCCGCGCAGGGTCGGGTCGCCCCACAGGTGCTGGGCGGAGGCCCGCATGCCCTGGAAGACACCGAAGGCGGTGAGCACGGAGGAGTCCCCGGCGCCGCCGTTCTCGGGGGAGCGGCCGGTGGTCCAGCGGCACTCACGGGCGACGACGTCCATGTCCGCGACATACGTGCCGACGTCGCAGGCCGTCACGTAGCGCCCGCCGAGGGAGGCGACGAACCGGCCGTAGGCCAGCAGCAGTTCCTCCGACTTGATCGTGTCCGGGTCCCCGATGATGACGGCCTTGCCGCCACCGTGGTCGAGGCCGGCCATGGCGTTCTTGTACGACATGCCCCGCGCCAGGTTCAGCGCATCCGCGACGGCCTCCTCCTCGGAGGCGTACGGATAGAAGCGGGTGCCGCCGAGGGCGGGGCCCAGGGCGGTGGAGTGGATGGCGATGACGGCCTTGAGGCCGCTGGCACGGTCCTGGCAGAGCACGACTTGTTCGTGGCCCCCCTGATCCGAGTGGAACAGGGTGTGCAGGACGCCGTCGGTCACATCGGTCACTGTGGTGACTCCCAAGTACGAAGCGGCGGAAAGGCCCTCCTGAAGGTGGGGAGGGCCCCGGGCCGACCGGCACGGTCGGCCCGACTGGGCAAGAGCGTAAGTCCTCCGCGTACGGAGATCTGTGCCGGTGCCGAGGATCACCCCCTCGCGGAGTACGGGCGTGACACGATTCGGCGCATGTCGGTGGTGTCTTCAGTGCTCGTCCCTTACTCGTCCTACCTGCGGGTGTACGAGCCGCTCGCCGCCTTTCCCGGGCCCGAACGGGCCCACTGGGCCCGGTACGCGGA
Organism: Streptomyces sp. NPDC045968; assembly: GCF_056430475.1. Lineage (NCBI taxonomy): Bacteria > Bacillati > Actinomycetota > Actinomycetes > Kitasatosporales > Streptomycetaceae > Streptomyces > Streptomyces sp. NPDC045968. Next base: position 666,118 of record NZ_JBWKLF010000003.1, read on the forward strand.
GCGTTCCGCCTTCCCCACGGCCCAGGACGAACTGCGTCGTTCGCTCGCCGACTTGGCGGCCACCCCGCCGGTCGGGGTGCCCGTCCACGAGAGCGCGGACGCGTTCGTCGCCGAGGTGGACGGGGTGGTGTGCGTCTGTCCGTGGCGGACCCGGCTGCGGGGATGGCTGGCGCTGGAGGAACTTGAGGGGATGTTTCCGGCCACGGTGTTCGACGCGGTGCTGCCCCCGGTCGTGCGGGGTCAGGCGCTCACCGATTACGAGCGGTGGCGGGAGCGGAATCCGGACGCCCGGCCGTGGATCAGGACGGCGGTATGGCAGGTTCCGGTGCGCTGGTTCGTGCTCTTCGCGGACGAGGAGCGTGAGTACGAGGCGGCGGGCGAGGGCGGCGGAGCGCCGGTGCTGCGCTACCGGACCCCGATGGTGCAGGCGCGGCGCCGGCTGGCGCGGGCGCTGAAGACCCTGCGGGAGACGGTCGACGAAGGGCCGCTGACCGAGGGCCTGGTGGACGTCGGCCGCTGGCTGGAGGAGTTCCATCCGCGCGCGCTCGTCGAGCTCGACTACGGGGGGCTGGTCCACGCGCTGCCGGCGGAGCACCTGGAGGGTGACCGTTCGGCGGCGGATGTGACCGAGGGCATCGCGGCGCTGCGGGCCGGCGACAGCGAAGGGGCGAGCACGGCGTACGCGCGTCTCGCCGAGCGCTGGCGGGCGGTGCGGGACCGTCAGTTCGCCAACTGACGCGAAACCTCCCAGGCATAGGCAATCGGTGCAGAGGCGCATCAACCGGCGCAGAGGTGTGCGAGCCGGAGCGCATCCACGCTTTTGTAGTGCGCCGAGGCGCGCGCCGGTGAGCTGACGAAGCGTGAAAGTGCGTCCTGTGTGACCTGTGTGACCTGTGGGGCGGGGGAGTACGCGGCGGAGCTCAGGACCTACGTCCTGAACCGGGCCTTTGCCTCAAGCGTGACGGATAGCACTAACGGCGCCCTTGCGCCGATCCCCACTCCTCGTGCCAAAATAGGACAAGGAGTCCGGGGAGGACTCCTTCCGTCTAACTATGGGCGGAAAGCTCGGTATTGCACTCTATGGGGGGTCTGGTGACTCCTGATCGCTCTGTGACTGATCGTCACTGTGGCGTGACTGTCCGCTATGGCATGGTCCATCGGCTTCCGTCGCTGATGAACACCTGGGAGGGCAATTCCATCGGTTTGGCCGACGCGGCTGGACGGATGGTGTAGTTGTAGTGCCGAGGACAAGCCGTTCGTCCTATAACCGACTCGGCCCGCGTCCGCCATTTCGGGCAACGCGGGTCAAGGTGCAGAATTTAGAGGAAAGAACCGAGATGGTTCGGTTCTCCCGAGGAGGCCGCTCATGACCGCTCGCACCCCTGATGCCGAGCCGCTGCTGACCCCGGCTGAGGTTGCCACGATGTTCCGCGTGGACCCGAAGACGGTCACCCGTTGGGCGAAGGCAGGCAAGCTCACGTCCATCCGCACGCTCGGTGGACATCGCCGGTACCGCGAGGCAGAGGTCCGCGCACTGCTTGCGGGTATTCCGCAGCAGCGCAGCGAGGCCTGACACACCCCTGTCGCGCCATAACAGGGCACTTCCGGGTCCCCCAACCCCACGTGCCCACCCATAGCTCCACATGACGGACGCCTGCCCCAACGGGCGTCATACCTATGCAATACGGGTACGTCACCCGATCGCGCTGGACTCCGCCGGGTCCAGCGCGATTTTTTTATGCCCGAACGGCCGGCGGCGGGGCCGTGTGCGGGCCGCTGCGCCGGGCTGTTCGCCGACCGTGGACGGAGCTGTCCGGGGCCCTGTGCGGGCCTCCTGGCGCTTCCGGGTCGACCTCCGTGGGACGGTCGCGGGCGCGTTGCGTGAGGGGTGCAATTGCACATATTAAATTCGCCAGTTGTAAGAAGGGGGTAAAGCCACCCCTTCCAGAAACTCGTTCGGTGACACCCGTCACACCGGCCGAGACTTGCCAACATCCAGCCTGCCACTCACCGGAGGCGGGCGGAGCGGCCAAAGGTCATGTCCTGGCGGGACTTTCGCCCTCGCTCTGCCCGGTGGCCCGCCGCGGCCCCGGGGGGCCGTCGGGGGCGGTCGCGCCGTCGTCCGGCACTTCGGAGCTCTCGGTGCCCCCGGAGGGGCGCTCGGGGCCCTCGGGAGGGCGGGAGGGGTCCCGGAGGGCGTCGGACGCCCGTGGGGCCGCTGTGGGCTCCAGGGCGAGGCGCAGCAGCCGGTGGCAGATCGGGCAGTGCCGGGTGAGGTGTTTGTAGCCGGACGCCGCCGCCAGGTGGGCGCGCAGCAGCGCACGGGTTTCGTGCCGTGCCGTGGGCGCAGACATACGTGCCACCTCCCGGTGGGCCGCGCGGCCCCTCGCCGAGGGAAACAGGGGCAGCCTCTGCTCTACGGGTTACCCGGGGCGGATGCCGCAGTCAAGACGCACGAAAGCCCGGATCAGAAGATCCGGGCTTTCGTTTCTTGCGGTCCTGACGGGATTTGAACCCGCGGCCTCCACCTTGACAGGGTGGCGAGCACTCCAAACTGCTCCACAGGACCAGGTTTTCGCGGCTGCCTTGCGGCTGGCTGCGAAACCAGACTGTACAGGAGGCGGGAGGGTGCGGTCGAACTCACCCAGGGTGGCGCTCCCGTTACGGGCGGACGCCCCCTCCGGTGCCCCCTCCGGCGGGCCGTGCGGCCCGCCGGATCAGGGTGCCGCGGCGTCGATCGCCTTGATGATCCGCTTGTCCGAGACGGGCTGCGCCGTGCCCAGGGCGTGCGCGAAGTAGCTGACCCGCAGCTCCTCGATCATCCAGCGGATGTCCAGCACCTCCTGGGGCACCGGCCGCCCCTGCGGCAGCTGCTCCAGCAGCCAGGCGTACTCGTCCTGCATCTCGTGGACCTTCTCCATGCGCGTGGTGTCGCGCTGGACGTTCGTCGGCATCTGCTGGAGCCTGCGGTCCTCGGCGACCAGATAGCGCATCAGGTCGGGCAGCCTGCGCAGCCCCGTCGCGGTGACGAACCCCGGCGGTACGAGGCGGGCGAGGTGCTCCCGTACGTCCGTGACGTTGTTGATCAGGACCAGGCTGCTGGTGGCCTTCAGCCGGCGCTCGCACGCCTGCCAGGCCGCCAGGATCTGCTGCACCTGCCCGACCGTGCGGACCGTCAGGTCCACGAGATCGGCGCGCACCTTGTCGTACAGCTTCCGGAACGACTCCTCGTCCCAGGCGGGGCCGCCGTGCGCGGCGATCAGCCGGTCCGCGGCCGCCGTGGCGCAGTCGTCGAACAGGGCCTGGATGGAGCCGTGCGGATTGCGGGAGAGGGCCAGCTTCTGCTGGTTGGTGAGCTTGTCCGAGGCGAATTTGGCGGGGTTCACCGGGATGTTGAGCAGGATCAGCTTCCGGGTGCCGCGCCACATCGCCTGCTGCTGCTCGGCCTCGGTGTCGAAGAGCCGTACGGCCACGGTCTCGCCCTGGTCGACGAGGGCCGGGTACGCCTTCACCGGCTGGCCGGCCCTGCGGGTCTCGAAGACCCGGTTCAGGGTGCCGATCGTCCAGTCGGTGAGGCCCGAACGCTCGATGGACTCGCCCGTGGGCCCCGCGGTGGCCGCGGCGGCCTTGGAGAGCGCCTGGCGGGCCTTGGGGCGCAGCTGGAGCTTCAGCGCGTCCAGGTCCTTGTCCTCGGCCACCGTGCGGCGCCGCTCGTCGGTGATCCGGAAGGTGATCTTCAGGTGGTCCGGGACCCGGGCCAGGTCGAAGTCGTCGGCCTTCACCGGGACGCCGACCATCCGCTGGAGCTCCCGGGCCAGCGTGAACGGCAACGGCTCCTGGAGCGGCACCGCCCGGTCCAGGAACTTGCCCGCGTAGTCCGGAGCGGGCACGTAGTGCCGGCGGATCGGCTTGGGCAGCGAACGGATCAGCTCCGTGACCACGTCCTGGCGCAGGCCCGGGATCTGCCAGTCGAAGCCCTCGGACGTGACCTGGTTGAGGACCTGGAGCGGGATGTGGACGGTCACACCGTCGGCGTCCGCGCCGGGCTCGAACTGGTACGTCACCCGGAACTTGAGCTTCCCCTGGCGCCAGGAGTCCGGGTAGTCGTCCTTGGTGACGGTCCCGGCCTTCTCGTTGATGAGCATCGAGCGCTCGAAGTCGAGCGCGTCCGGCTCGTCCTGCCGCTTGTGCTTCCACCAGGAGTCGAAGTGGGCACCGGAGACGATGTGCTCGGGGATGCGCTGATCGTAGAAATCGAAGAGCGTCTCGTCGTCCACGAGGATGTCGCGGCGCCGGGCGCGGTGCTCCAACTCCTCGACCTCGCCCAGGAGTTTGCGGTTGTCATGGAAGAACTGGTGGTGCGTGCGCCAGTCGCCCTCGACCAGTGCGCTGCGGATGAAGAGCTCGCGCGAGGCCTCTTGGTCGATACGGCCGAAATTAATCTTGCGCTGGGCGACGATGGGAACCCCGTACAGCGTCACCCGCTCGTACGCCATGACCGCCGCCTGGTCCTTCTCCCAGTGCGGTTCGCTGTAGGTGCGCTTCAGCAGATGTCCGGCGAGCGGTTCGATCCACTCCGGCTCGACCTTCGCGTTGACCCGGGCCCACAGCCGGGACGTCTCGACCAGCTCGGCCGACATGACGAACCGCGGCTGCTTCTTGAACAGCGCCGAGCCCGGGAAGATCGCGAACTTGGCGTTGCGCGCGCCCACGTACTCGTTCTTCTCGGTGTCCTTCAGCCCGATGTGCGACAGCAGGCCCGCGAGGAGCGAGGTGTGCACCGCCTGCTCCGGGGCGTCGGCGCCCGTCGGGGACTCCTTCACCTCGATGCCCATCTGCTTGGCCACCGTACGCAGTTGGGCGTAGATGTCCTGCCACTCGCGGATGCGCAGGAAGTTCAGGTACTCCTGCTTGCACATCCGGCGGAAGCTGGAGGAGCCGCGCTCCTTCTGCTGCTCGCGGATGTAACGCCACATGTTCAGGAACGCCAGGAAGTCCGAGGTCTCGTCCTTGAACCTGGCGTGGTGCTGGTCGGCCTGCGTCTGCTTCTCCGCGGGCCGCTCACGCGGGTCCTGGATGGAGAGCGCGGCGGCGATCACCATGACCTCGCGCGCGCAGCCGTTGCGCTCGGCCTCGATGACCATGCGGGCCAGACGCGGGTCGACGGGCAGCTGGGAGAGCTTGCGTCCCAGGGGCGTGAGCCGCTGCCCCCGCTTCCCCTCCTGGGGGGACTTCTCGCCCAGCTCCAGCGCACCGAGCTCCTGGAGCAGCTGCACACCGTCACGGATGTTGCGGTGGTCCGGCGGGTCGATGAACGGGAACTTCTCGATGTCGCCCAGCCCGGCCGCGGCCATCTGAAGGATGACGGAGGCCAGATTCGTACGGAGGATCTCGGGGTCCGTGAACTCCGGCCGGGTCAGGAAGTCGTCCTCGGAGTACAGCCGGATGCAGATGCCGTCCGACGTACGGCCGCAGCGGCCCTTGCGCTGGTTGGCGCTGGCCTGCGAGATCCGCTCGATCGGCAGCCGCTGGACCTTCGTGCGGTGGCTGTAGCGGGAGATACGGGCGTTGCCCGGGTCGATCACGTACTTGATGCCGGGGACCGTCAGCGAGGTCTCGGCGACGTTCGTCGCGAGAACGATCCTGCGGCCGGTGTGGCGCTGGAACACGCGGTGCTGCTCGGCGTGCGAAAGGCGGGCGTAGAGGGGGAGCACCTCGGTGTGTCTGAGGTTGCGCTTGTTCAGCGCGTCCGCCGTGTCGCGGATCTCCCGCTCGCCGGAGAGGAAGACGAGGACGTCCCCGTGCGCCTCCGACCCGAGCTCGTCGACGGCGTCGCAGATCGCGGTGATCTGGTCGCGGTCGGAGTCCTCGCCCTCTTCTTCGAGGAGCGGCCGGTAGCGGACCTCCACGGGATACGTACGTCCCGAGACCTCGACGATCGGCGCCTCACCGAAATGCCGCGCGAAGCGTTCCGGGTCGATGGTCGCCGAGGTGATGACGACCTTCAGATCCGGGCGCTTGGGCAGCAGCCTGGCCAGATAGCCCAGCAGGAAGTCGATGTTCAGCGACCGCTCGTGCGCCTCGTCGATGATGATCGTGTCGTACGCCAGCAGCTCGCGGTCCGTCTGGATCTCCGCCAGCAGGATGCCGTCCGTCATCAGCTTCACGAAGGTCGCCTCGGGGTTCACCTGATCGGTGAACCGGACCTTCCAGCCGACGGCCTCGCCGAGCGGCGTGTCCAGCTCCTCGGCGATGCGTTCCGCGACCGTGCGGGCCGCGATCCGGCGGGGCTGGGTGTGCCCGATCATGCCCCGGACGCCGCGCCCCAGCTCCATACAGATCTTGGGGATCTGCGTGGTCTTCCCGGAGCCGGTCTCACCCGCGACGATCACGACCTGGTGGTCGCGTATCGCCTCCAGGATCTCGTCCTTCTTCTGGCTGACGGGAAGCTGCTCCGGATACGACAGAGCGGGCATCCGAGAGGCACGCCCCGCGAGCCGCTCGGCCGCCTTCCCGGCCTCGGCGGCGATCTCGTCCAGCACGGACTGTCGGGCCTCGGGCTTACGGATGCGGCGCGCACCCTCGAGGCGCCGGCCGAGCCGGTTCGCGTCGCGGAGTGAGAGCTGTCCGAGCTGTGACTGGAGATCGGCGAAGGAAGTAGACATACGGGTCCCAGGATCGCACCCGGGCCCGAGGAGTGGCGAACGCATTTCGCGCGGTCTCCGTCACGCCCTCCGTGACCGCGGGGTGGGGCCGCATCACACCACGTACCATTTCGGGCAACTGATCACCGTACCCATGTCCCGAGAGGCCGGTCGCCGTGTCCCGTACGCAGTGGTGCTGCCTGCTGGCGGTGCTCACGGTCGTACTGGGGCTGTTCTGCGGGCCGGCCACCGCGTCCGTCGCCCCGCCGGCCGGGGGTCACCCGGCCGTGGCCGCCGGTCCTGCCGATGACGGGCCGCGCGCGCCCGGATGCGGCAGGGACAGCGGCCACGACGGCACCGAGCCCGCCGGACCCGTCCGGGGCCGCGCCGCGCACGACCAGGCGCCCGGCCTCGCCGAGTGGGGCCTCCCGGCCGCCACCGGCGCGGTGCCCGCGGTACCTCTCGTGCGGATCAGGGTGCGCGGGCCCGCACCTGTCACGCCCAGCCCCATAGAACTCTCCGTGCTCAGGGTGTAGGCGGAGCCGGCCGGCCGGCACCGATTCCCCTCTCCCTCTTCTCGCACACCACCGCACGGAGTGACGCATGCCCACGCCCTCGTCCACATCCTCGTCGTCCTCATCGAAGAAGCCGCTGCTGTACGGCGCGGTCGTCGTCCTCGCCGCCGGGCTCCTCGGCTACGCCTCCTACGCCGCCACCGGACCGGACGGCTCCGGCCCCGCCGCCTCCTCCTCGGTCGCCGAGGTGAGCGCCGATCCGTCCGCCGACGTCTACGCGGAGCTGGCCGGGCTGGCCCGCCGCGACGCGGGCGACAAGCTGGCACAGGGCCCCACCGACGCACCCGTCGTCCTCATCGAGTACGCCGACTTCAAGTGCGGCTACTGCGGAAAGTTCGCCCGGGACACCGAGCCGGCCCTGATCAAGAAGTACGTGCGGGACGGCACCCTGCGCATCGAATGGCGCAACTTCCCGATCTTCGGCGAGGAGTCCGAGGCCGCCGCGCGCGCCGCCTGGGCCGCGGGACAGCAGGGCCGCTTCTGGGAGTTCCACCGCGCCGCCTACGCCGAGGGCGCCAAGGAGAAGGGCTTCGGCAAGGACCGCCTGAAGGAACTCGCCCGGCAGGCCGGCGTGAAGGACCTCGACCGGTTCGTCCGCGACACGGACGGCACCGCCGCGGCGGACGCGGTCCGCGCCGACCAGGAGCAGGGATACGGAATCGGCGCCACCTCCACGCCGTCCTTCCTCGTCAACGGCCGCCCCATCGCCGGAGCCCAGCCGAAGGAGACCTTCACGCAGGCCATCGAGGCGGCGGCCGAGGCGGAGAGGGCGAAGGACACCAAGGACGCCAAGGAAGCCGAGGACACCGCGAAGTGACGGCGGACATCGGCTACTTCGCGGCCTTCCTCGGCGGGCTGCTGGCCCTGGTCAGCCCGTGCAGCGCCCTGCTCCTGCCCGCCTTCTTCGCCTACTCCGTCGACTCAGCCTCACGGCTGCTGGCCCGCACCGGCATCTTCTACGCAGGACTCGCCACCACCCTCGTGCCCCTCGGCGCCGCGGGCTCGTACGCCGGACGGCTCTTCTACGGCCACCGCGACGCACTGGTCCTCGGCGCGGGCTGGCTGATCATCGCGCTCGGCATCGCCCAGATCGTGGGCCTGGGCTTCGCCTCACGGCGGATCGCCGCCCTCAGCGGACGCATCCGCCCCACGACCGCGTTCTCGGTGTACGCCCTGGGCGCGGTCTACGGGCTGGCCGGCTTCTGCGCGGGCCCGATCCTCGGCAGCGTCCTCACCGTGGCCGCCGTCAGCGGCAGCCCCGTCTACGGCGGGCTGCTGCTCGCCGTCTACGCGCTGGGCATGGCCGTACCGCTGTTCCTGCTCGCCCTGCTCTGGGAGCGGTACGAGCTGGGGCGCCGGGCGTGGCTCAGGGGCCGCGTCCTGCGCGTCGGCCGCTTCGAACTGCACAGCACCACCCTGCTGTCCGGACTCCTCTTCATCGGCCTCGGCACGCTCTTCCTCGTCTACGACGGGACGACCGCGCTGCCGGGACTGCTGAACGTGGACGACTCGTTCGCCGTGGAGCAGTGGGCCCAGCGCCTCGGCGCGTACGTGCCGGACGCGGCGCTGCTGGGAGCCGTGGTGGCGACAGTGGCGCTGGTGTTCGCGGTACGGGCGTGGCGCCGCCGGGCCTGACACGACGAAGGCCCCGTCCAGTGGACGGGGCCTTCGGGTGGTGGCTGGGGCCGGGATCGAACCGGCGACCTATCGCTTTTCAGGCGATCGCTCGTACCAACTGAGCTACCCAGCCACGCAGCTCATACGGGCTGCAGCGGTCCTGACGGGATTTGAACCCGCGGCCTCCACCTTGACAGGGTGGCGAGCACTCCAAACTGCTCCACAGGACCAAGCTAGTGTGCGAGACAAGTCTCGCACACGGTAAAGCGTGCCCCCAACGGGATTCGAACCCGTGCTACCGCCTTGAAAGGGCGGCGTCCTGGGCCACTAGACGATGAGGGCTAAGGGCCCGCCGGTTTGCTTTCCAGCGCGTCGGGGACGTCAGAAGCATATGGGATGCGGCGGCGAACGCCAAAACGGTTTAGCCGGAGGGCGTGGGAGCCGTCGGGGAGGGGGAGCGGCCGGCCGTGTTCTCCTCCGGAAGGTGGCGGCTGACCTCGGCCGTCGTCAGGCCGAGACCGCCGAGCGTGATCTCGTCCCACGCCTGGAGGCGGCGGGTCGAGCGGTCCAGGTAGAGCACCGAGGCGTGCACCTTCTCGGGCTTCTCGTTCTGCACGGCGCGCAGGCCCCCGCCGCCCGTGGAGCCCTCGACCTTCAGCCGCGTACCGAGCTTCAGCACCTCGTTCACCCGGTGGTGCACATGGCCGGCCAGGACGAGGGGGACGGTGCCGTCGGTCTCGCGTGCGGCATTCGGGTCATGGGCGACCGCGATGTCCACCGGGGTGCCGGCCCGCTCCTGGTCGCGCAGGGCCGAGGCCAGCCGGAGCCCCGCCATCCGTTCGGCCGCCTTCCCCTGGGCGGGGACCGAGCGGTCCGGGGTGAACTGGGGGTCGCCCGTGCCGGCCACCCGTAGCCCGCCGACGTTCAGGGCGCTGCCCTCGTCCAGGACGTGCGCGTTGCGCAAACCCTTCAGATACTTCTGGGTGACCTTCGAGTCATGGTTGCCGCGGACCCAGACGTACGGCGCTCCGAGGTCGCGGATCGGGTCCAGAAAGCCGTTCTCGGCGGCGGTGCCGTGGTCCATGGTGTCGCCGGAGTCGATGATCACGTCGATCTCGTACTGCTCGACGAGCGAGCCGATGATGTGCCAGGCCGCCGGGTTGAGATGGATGTCGGAGACGTGCAGGACGCGGATCGTGGCCGGGTCAGGACGGTAGACGGGCAGCGTGGACGTGGCGTCGTACAGCTTAGTGACGTTGGTGACCAGGCGGGCCAGTTCCTGCTGGTAGACGTCGAATTCGGTGACGATCGAGCGTGCGTCGCCGACGAGTGAGGGGGCGCTGGAGAGCAGCCCGGAGAATTTCGGCTCCAGGACCGACTTGGGGTTCCACGTGGCGTACGCGGAGATGCCCGAGGCGGCCAGGAGCGCCAGTGCCAGGCCGCCCGCCGCGAGGGCGCGGCGCGGGCGGCGGTAGACGGCGAGGCCGAGGGCGGTGGCGCCGGAGACGACGGCCACGCAGGAGCGGATCGCCAGGTCGCGGGTGCCGGAGACGACGTCGGACGCGACCTCGTCCTGGAGGCCGGAGAGCCGTTCGGGGTGCTTGACCAGGGCCTGGGAGCGCACCGGGTCGAGCCGGTCGACGTCGACGTCGAGGCGGATCGGGGCGGTGTGGGAGTCCAGCTCCAGGGCGCCGAGCGGGGACACGTTGATCTTGGTGCCGCCGCTGAGGGACGGGCGCAGGGTCATGTCGGTGTCCATGGGCCCTACCGGCGTACGGACACTGCCGACGACCAGCAGGCCCAGCCAGGCTCCCAGTACGACGACGGCGACGAGGCCGAGTGCGCGGGTGACGGGGCGCGGGGCGTCGGCGAGGGTGCCGGCGGGGGTGGTGGAGCGGGAGCGGTGCCGGAGACGGACGACTGCGGCGCGGAACGGGGCGCTGGCCATTGGGCCCGTATGCCCTGGTTCGGTCCGGGGCATGCGGGGCGTACGGCAGTGGGTGCGGACGGAGCAGGCGGTGCGGGCCTGTCATACGTGACAATGGCGGGGTGCTGGAGATGACGCGCGAGGAGTTCGAAGAGCTGGTGAGCGAAGCTCTTGACCGGATTCCGCCGGAGCTGATGCGGCTGATGGACAACGTCGCGGTGTTCGTCGAGGACGAACCGGACCCCGGCGATCCCGACCTGCTCGGGCTCTACGAGGGCACGCCGCTGACCGATCGCGGTGAGTGGTACGCGGGGGTGCTGCCGGACCGGATCACCATCTACCGCGGGCCGACGCTGCGGATGTGCGAGGCGCGCGAGGACGTCGTCGCCGAGACCGAGATCACCGTGGTGCACGAGATCGCCCACCACTTCGGCATCGACGACGAGCGGCTGCACGCCCTGGGGTACGGGTGAGCACGCTCCACCCCGAGCCGGAAGCCGGCGGTCCGCATGGCCCCGCCGTCGACCCGGATGTCGACCTGTCCGATCCCGCGCAACGGGCGGAGACCGCCGGTCGCGCGAAGTGGAAGGTGCTCGCGGCCGTCGCGGCGGGCGGGGCGCTGGGCGCCGTCGCGCGGTACGGGGCGCTGGAGCTCTGGCCGGCCGCCGACGGGGCGTTCCCCTGGGCGGTCCTCGGCGTCAATGTGACCGGCTGCGCCCTGATCGGCGTGCTGATGGTGCTGGTCGTCGAGCGGGACGGGGCGGCCCACCCGCTGGTGCGGCCGTTCCTGGGGGTCGGGGTGCTCGGCGGCTTCACGACCTTCTCGACGTACGCGGCCGATGTGTCGAAGCTGCTGGACCGCCAGGAGGCGCTGACGGCCATGGCGTACGCGGCGGCGACGGTCGTGGGGGCGCTCGGCGCGGTGTGGGCCGCGGCAGCGGCGACCCGGGCGCTGCTGGGCGCGCGCGGCGGTGAGAGGGCCGCGTGAACTGGCTCCTGGTGGTGTTCGGCGGGGCCGTCGGGGCCCCCTTGCGTTATCTGACGGACCGCGCGGTGCAGGCGCGTCACGGCAGCGGACCTTTGTACGTGTTCCCGTGGGGGACCTTCACCGCCAACGCGGCGGGCAGTCTGCTCCTCGGCGTACTGACCGGGGCGGCGGTGTCCGAACCCGTGTACGCCCTGCTCGGTACGGGGCTGTGCGGGGCGCTGACGACGTACTCCACGTTCTCGTACGAGACGCTGCGGCTGGCCGAGAGCGGCCGGGCGTTCCTCGCCGCGGCCAATGTCGTGACGTCCCTGCTGGCGGGTCTCGGCGCGGTGTTCCTGGGGGCGGAGCTCGCGGGCGGGTTCGGGCGGTAGCTCGCTTCGCGGGCGTGTCCCCGGTGGGGTCGGGGGAGTTGGGCACGGAGCCCCGCCTTCCCCGTTCCCTCTCACGCCCCGGAGGTGCCACCCGTGCGCCAGTTGTCCGCCCCTGTCCGCTGGGCAGCCGTCACCGCGTTGACGATCGCCGCGTCCACCGGCTGCATGAGCGTCGGCGACGACGGCGGGAAACCGGCGCCCTCGCGGTCGGCCGGTCCGAAGGGAGCCTCGGCCGAACCGAACGGCGGTACGGTCCCGGACTCGGGCCGGGCCGGCCACGGCGGCAGCCGTGCCGAGGCGCAGTCCGACCGGGAGGCCGGCGCGAAACCGGACCCGAGCGCCTCGGGCGCCACGCCCTCGGCGGGCCCGGGCGGGGCGCGGCCCGCTCCGAAGCCCGGCGCGCCGTTGCCGACCGGTGCGGGCGACCCGCCGGCCCCGCAGCCCTCGGTGCCGGGGCCGGGCGAGCCGCCACCTCCGCCGGTCACTTCCGAGCCGCCCGGTCCACCCCCCACGGACCCCGGTCCCGACCCGGAACCGACTCCGCCGCCGGAGCCCTCGGAGCCGCCCTCCGCATCGCCCGCCGCACAGCTCAGAAACCGCGCGATGGGCGCTCCGGAAGGCCCTGAGACGCAGCGCACACCCGAGGCATCACCGCAGGTCGCGCCCGCGTGAGCGAGGGCGTGGCGGGGTGCGGGAAGGCCCTTGCGGGCAGGCGGTTTGCGCTAAGTGGGTAAGGGTGCGTATGGTTATAGATCGTTTGATCCCATTGCCCGGCGCCGACACAGAAGAGCGCCGTGTGGCGCGTACTCTCCCTTGCCGTGGCTGGACCGCATTGAGGCGGTCGAAATTGCGAATCACGGAGTTACGGGCGCGTGCCGAGACTCCGGAAGGTTTCGCATTTCGCATGTCAATTTCCAGTTCTGACCACACCGTCATGCCCGAGAACGTCGACAACGACGAGCTGATCACCCTCGACACCATCGAGAGCGTCGAGGACAACGAGCTCGCGGAGCTCGCCGAGGCCGTCGTGGCCGAGGCCGACACCGCAACCGCCGTCGCCGCCGACCCCGAGGTCGTGAAGGTCGTCGAGGTCGAGGTCGTGGAGGTCGTCGAGACCGCCGCCGCCGAGGTCGCCGAGGCCGCCCCCGTCGAGACCGTCGCCGCTGAGACCGTGGAGACCGCAGAGGTCGCCGCCGACGACAGCGCCGAGGCCGAAGACGCCGAGGACGCCGAGCCGACCGTCACCTTCGGTTCCCTCGGTCTGCCCGAGGGCATCGTCCGCAAGCTCGCCCAGAACGGCGTCACCGCGCCCTTCCCGATCCAGGCCGCGACCATCCCGGACGCCCTGGCCGGCAAGGACATCCTCGGCCGTGGCCGTACCGGCTCCGGCAAGACCCTCTCCTTCGGTCTCCCGACCCTGGCCACGCTGGCCGGCGGTCACACCGAGAAGAAGAAGCCCCGCGCGATCATCCTGACGCCGACGCGTGAGCTCGCGATGCAGGTCGCGGACGCGCTTCAGCCGTACGGCGACGTACTCGGCCTGAAGATGAAGGTCGTCTGCGGCGGTACGTCGATGAGCAACCAGATCTACGCGCTGGAGCGCGGTGTCGACGTCCTCGTCGCCACCCCGGGCCGTCTGCGCGACATCATCAACCGCGGTGCCTGCTCCCTGGCCAACGTCCAGGTGGCCGTCCTCGACGAGGCCGACCAGATGTCGGACCTGGGCTTCCTGCCCGAGGTCACCGAGCTGCTCGACCAGATCCCCGGCGGCGGCCAGCGCATGCTCTTCTCCGCCACCATGGAGAACGAGATCGGCACGCTGGTCAAGCGTTACCTGAGCAACCCGGTCACCCACGAGGTGGACAGCGCCCAGGGCAACGTCTCGACCATGTCGCACCACGTCCTCGTCGTGAAGCCGAAGGACAAGGCGCCGGTCACGGCCGCGATCGCCGCCCGCAAGGGCCGCACGATCATCTTCGTCCGCACCCAGCTGGGCGCCGACCGTATCGCCGAGCAGCTCATCGAGTCCGGCGTGAAGGCGGACGCGCTGCACGGCGGCATGACGCAGGGTGCCCGTACCCGCGTCCTCGAAGACTTCAAGAAGGGCTACGTCAACGCGCTCGTCGCCACCGACGTCGCCGCGCGCGGTATCCACGTCGACGGCATCGACCTGGTCCTGAACGTGGACCCGGCCGGCGACCACAAGGACTACCTGCACCGCTCGGGCCGTACCGCCCGTGCCGGCAAGTCCGGTGTCGTCGTGTCGCTGGCGCTTCCGCACCAGCGTCGCCAGATCTTCCGCCTCATGGAGGACGCGGGCGTCGACGCCTCGCGTCACATCGTGCAGGGCGCGGGCGTCTTCGAGCCCGAGGTCGCCGAGATCACCGGTGCCCGGTCCCTGACCGAGGTGCAGGCCGACTCCGCGAACAACGCCGCCAAGCAGGCCGAGCGCGAGGTCGCCGACCTGACGAAGCAGCTGGAGCGCATCCAGCGCCGCGCCGGCGAGCTGCGCGAGGAGGCCGACCGTCTGGTCGCCCGCGCCGCCCGCGAGCGGGGGGACGACCCCGAGGAGGCAGTGGCCGCGGCCGCCGCCGAGGCGGAGGCCGCGATCGAGGCCGCCGCCGCAGCCGTACCGGAGCAGCCGGCCGTCCGCGAGGACCGTCGCGACGACCGCGGCAACTTCGGCAAGCGTGACGACCGCGGTGGCGACCGTGGTGGGTACCGCGGTGGCAACGACCGCGGCGGCGACCGTGGTGGCCGTTCCTTCGAGCGTCGTGACGACCGTGGTGGCCGTCCGTCCTTCAACCGGGACAACGACCGTCCGGCGTTCAACCGTGACCGTCGTGACGAGCGTCCGTCGGGCGGCTTCCGCTCCGGTGGCAACGACCGTCGTGACGACCGTGGTGGCCGTCCGTCCTTCAACCGGGACAACGACCGTCCGGCGTTCAACCGTGACCGTCGTGACGAGCGTCCGTCCGGTGGCTTCCGCTCCGGCGGTGCCGGTGGCGGCGACCGTCGTGACGACCGTGGTGGCCGTTCCTTCGAGCGTCGCGACAACGACCGCCCGTCGTTCAACCGGGACAACGACCGTCCGGCGTTCAACCGTGACCGTCGTGACGAGCGTCCGTCCGGTGGCTTCCGCTCCGGCGGCAGCGACCGTCCGTTCAACCGTGACCGTCGGGACGACCGTCCCGCGGGCGGCTTCCGCGCCGGCGGCGCCAGCGAGCGTCCGACCGGTCGCCGCGACGACCACCGCGGTGGCACCGGCACCGGCACGAGCACCGGCTCGTTCGGCCGCCGCGACGACAAGCCGCGCTGGAAGCGCAACGGCTGATCGCCTTCCCCGGCGTAAGCCTGTGACCTGCTGAAGCGGGCCCGTTCTTCACGAACGGGCCCGCTTTTCTTTTTCCGCACGGCACATCCGGAACGGCTGCTACGATCCGGCGACTTGCACGGGGGGCTCGGCCGGGGGGCCCGGGTCCGGTACGAAGGTACGAACCGGCGGGCGACAGCTCATCAGCAGACCGCCGCGGCCTCTCCGTGCCCATGGGTATTCCTGGGGAGGGACTCTCTTGGCTCGCTCTGCGCGTGGCCGTATCACTCTGGCCTCTTTGGCCGTCCTTGCCACCACCGTGGCTGTCGTGCCCGGTGCGCAGGCCGCTCCGCCGGCCGCTGTCGCGGCCGTCGCCGACCCCGTACCGACGACCGGGCGGGGCGTCGAGTTCTCCGGTGGTCTGCTCCATACGGTGGAGCAGGCGCCGAGCGGCAGCCCGTACATCACTCAGCGACAGGTCACCGCGGACGCGTCGGCGGTGGGCGCACCGGCGTACATGAACTACGCCGGTGAGTACGCCGGAGGGGGTCACCTCAAGGCGGTGCCGTGCGATGCGGGCTCCTGCGTCCGTATGACGGGTGCGGGCAACGGCCACTACGGCGTCGTGGCCGTGGACGGGTCCGGCACGGAGACCCTCCAGATCTGGGTCACCAACGACTCGCTCCACACCGACGACGTCAGGTCGAGCTCCGTGGACCTGGTGGACCTGACCGGCTCGTACTACGTCATGAACGCCGGTTCGCCCGCCACGCAGTACGTCGACGGCCGGCTCACCTACCGCAGCAGCGACGTCCGGACGACCCGGGCCGTCACCGCGGCCGGCATCTGGGGAACCCGGCTGTGGACCGCGAGTTCGACGGCCGGTGCGCTGACCGTGTTCGACATCGCGCAGAAGAAGGCCGTCGAGACCGTCGCCACGGGCGCGCCGTGTGTGATCAGGGAAGTGCGGCCGGTCGGCCGCTGGGTCTACTGGAACTGCGGCCCGTCCGGGGTCGCCGGGGTCTGGGACCGTACGGCGAAGAAGTCGCTCGCCGTCCCGTCCGGGCCGGCGCTGGTCGGTGACGGCTTCCTCGTCCGGCACGACCGGACCGCCGGGAAGCTGGTGCTCAGCGACTTCCACACCGGGGCGGTCGCGGCGCCTCGCGCGGTCGCTGACCTGCCCGCCGGCAACACCGCCGACCAGCGCGGACTCACCTGGGCGGTCGACAAGTTCGGCGGCGACATCGCGTATCTGGACGCCTCCCACGCGGCGCACGTCGTGCCCAGCGGGGTGCCGACCCAGCCGCTGGAGAAGATCTCCGCCGACCAGGACGACACCTACCTGGATCTCAAGGACACCAGCGGCGGGCAGGTCTGGGCGAGCACCTGGCAGCTCAGCAAGCCCGCGACCTGGACCTTCACCGTCAAGGACGGTTACGGGCGGACGGTCAGGACCATGAAGGGCGGTGGCGGCACCGAGGTCGACCTCGTCTGGGACGGGCGCACCGACACGGGCGTTCACACCTACAGCGGCCCGCACACCTGGAGCCTCACCGCCACCGCGCGCGAGGGCGCCGGTGCGTACGTCACCCAGGGCACGATCGGTGTCACGGGTGGCCGTCAGGGCTTCCACGACCAGGCACACCACAGCTATGGGGACCTGGTCACGTTCAACTCCAAGGGCACGCTGACCCAGCAGTTCGGGCAGCGGAACGGGGTCTTCTCAGGCAAATCCTCCGGCGCCGGCTGGCCGGCGGGCAGCGTCGCCATTCCGTTCGCGGACACGGGCAGCGACCGCTGTGCCGAGCTGCTGGTGCGGATGCCGACCGGAGAGCTGCGCCGCTACGCGGGCCGCTGCGGCGGGGCGTACACGCCGTCGAGCAGCCATGCCTCGCTGGGGACGGGCTGGCAGCAGTACGACGTGCTGACGTCGGCCGGCGATCTGAACGGGGACGGCAGGCCGGACCTGGTCAGCCGTCAGAAGTCCACCGGGGACGTCTACCTCCACGCCGGAGCAGCGGGCGGGAAGTTCGCCGCGCGGGTGAGGATCGGCAGCGCCCTGGGCAAGTACGCGCGCATGACGGGCGTCGGGGACATCACCGGGGACGGCAGGGCCGACCTGCTCGCCCACGACCGCAACGGCGGACTGTGGCGCTACGACGGCCTGGGCAACGGCCGGTTCGCCGGGCGGGCCCTGGTCGCGGCGGACTGGGGACGCTCGTACGACGTGGTGGTCGGCGTCGGGGACATCACCGGGGACGGCAGGCCGGACCTGGTCGAGCGGGACACGAGCGGCCGGCTCTTCCGTAACAACGGCAAGGGCCAGGGAGCGTTCGGCGGCCGTACGCAGATCGGCACCGGCTGGCACGTCTACAAGGGGATCTTCTGACGGGGCCGGTACGCCCGGTACGCCCGCCAAGCCCCCGAGGAAGCTCGCGTCGACCCGCCGGCTGACGTACGCCCGCATCGGCTGACCACCCGGCAGCCGGTTCACAAACGCACGAACCGGACCGGGGCCCCCGCCCATCCGCCCCGCGTCCGCGCGCCGACCGGATGCGACGGGCCCGGTACCGGATACCGGATCGGCTGCCGGGCCCGGGCGGGCTATGCTCGGGGGTGATCCGCGAGGGCCGTTAGCTCAATTGGTCAGAGCAGCGGACTTTTAATCCGTTGGTTGTGGGTTCGAGTCCCACACGGCCTACGTGGTGCAGGGAGGGGAAGTCCCCTCTGACCTGCTACTGAGCGCCCCGATCGGCTTCGGCCGGTCGGGGCGCTTCGTCATTCCCGACCTGTTGCGTGAGCGATGCGTGAGCGAACGGACCGGCAACAGGCACTACTGGCGCGGATCTGCGGGGACTGTCGGGCTGTGAGTTTCTCCGGCTGGTGGCGGGGGCGCGCATTGGCCTGGCCAGTCGGCTACGAAGCCGCCAGCGCCTCTTCCATGGCTTCTACGGCATCGGCAAGGCGGCGGTGGACCTGCGTCCTCAGCCCCACCCGCCTAAGTCCGTGAGTCAGAGGGTCACGCATGTGCCGTTCGCACACGACAAAGTCGGCGTAACCCGCTGCGCAGGAAAGGTGGAGCACGTAGGCAGCGATTCCTGGGCCGCCCACTACTCCCCCGGCCGCTGGGCCAGCTCGCATCACTGAGTAAGTGGTTAGGGCTCACGAAGCAGTCGGCGGCGGTTCCACGACGAACGCCGGTTGCGGCACCACAAGCGGCCGTTCAAACAGAGGCCCTCCACCGCAGCCGAGGGGCCCCTGCAGTGAAGAAGGGGTCTGTCTGGCGTCGGTCAGCGGCTGCTACGTCTCCCGTCGCTCACCGAAACCGGCGGCCGACCAGGGGCCACGGGCCAGCCCGGTCAGTGTTCGGTCGGCACCGCGCAGGCCGGTGAGCCCCCGGGCAGCCGGTGACGGTGGGCAGCGATGATGCGGTAGATGCCGTGGGCGATCCAGCGGGCCGGGGGCAAGGTGAGCGCCCCGCCGGGCCAGGCCCAGATGCCGCCCGCACGCAGCAGGATTTTGGCGACGGCCTGCGCGCCGCCGTACACCGTCCCTGTCGGCGAGATGTACAGGAGTTCGTGCTGGGCTCTCCTGCGGGTGACACCGAGAGCGTCAAGGTCGGTGAACTGCCAGGGCGCAATGGTGCACTTGGGTCGCAATCGCCGCATGATGCAGGTCACCGAAGTGGTGCAGAATGCGCAGTCACCGTCGTAGACCAACACGGAGGGTACGGATCGCTGGGGCATTGGTTCGTCCTGTCTGAGTGCACGTCCTTGTGCGGGCACGGGCCGGCGCTGTCGGCCTGCTCTCACCTGCAGACGGGCATCGAGCAGGCCGTACGTATGTCACCGTGCTGGGTGCCATGCGATACGGCTGTGTCGGTCGCTCATCGCGGATCGGGTACCAGCTTGTCCTTGTCGGCTGGAGCCGAACGTCCTCCTGCCGAAGTGATCTGCTGCCCCGCGGTGGAGAGGCCGCCTCTGAGTTGTGGAGGTACGGACAGGGAGTCCGGCCCCTCGGGTGCGCTGTGCCGTCGCAGGCCGGCTCGCGCAGCCATGCGCTGGGCGGAGCGGGCCAGGAACAGGTAGAAGCGGTCAGGGAGGAACGCCGCGTCGGCCACGATCATGGCCCCGGAGAACAGGGGGAGTCCCATGAGGACCGCGATGCCGATGTGCATTCCCAGCAGCATGGCGAGGACGGGGTACTTCAGCCTTCCGAAGAGTACGAAGGGGAAGGCGACCTGCAGGAGCACGGTGACATAGCTGGCGACCGCAATCACGGTCGGGTACTGGTCCACGAGATGCGAGAGGGCCGGCCAGGGCTGGAAGAGATCGAGGTTCAGCACGTAGTGGAGGGCGGTGCCCCCGCCCCACGAGGCGCCTTGAACCTTGTACAGGCCGGCTGCTCCGTAGAGGAGGCAGACCTGGGCTGCGATGACGAAGAGAGCGCAGTTGTGCACCGCGGTCGTCAGTTTGCCCCGTGCGTCGTTCAGTTGCCGCAGCCAGAAACTCTTCGTCGCTGGTGGTGGCGTCGTGCCCGCTCGCGCGATGGCTCGCCGGGTTCTGCGCGCGTCCAGGGACCAGCACCGTCCGCACGCGGTGAGGACGAGGTAGAGGGCCATCAGCAGGATCAGGTTGTCTCCCCCGTCCGTCATGAAGATCGCCCTCGCGTGGAAGGAGACCACCATGACCGCGAACAGGACGGACATCATGCGGGTTCGCCAGCCCAGCGTGAACAGGACGGACGTCACCACGGCCGCCGCGTAGCAGAACTCGAAGTAGGTGCGGCTGCCGGACAATGTCAGGATGCTGTTCCAGCCCGACTGCTCGAAGAGCTGCTGTGCCAGTTCCGGTGTCCAGGGCGAGCCGGGGCCCCAGATCTCGTTTCGGTGGGGGAACTCACGCAGGAGGAACGCCAGGTACAGCAGTCCGTAACCAATACGCAGGACCGCCGTCGCGTACAAGGACACCGGTCGGCCGGTCACCAGCGTCCAGAAGGCGACGGCCCGCTCACTCAGCCACCGGATGACAACTCCGTCCGTGGTTTCCTGTTTGGCCGTCCGGTCCGGGCTCAGGACCGCGGGCGGGTATGGGGGGAGCTGCTCAGTTCCCATGACGGGTCACCTTCCACCAGGGCAGAAGCCGGTTCTCGACCGGGACGGGCGGACGCTTGGAGGCCGCCGTGCCGGGAGCTGCGATCGGCAGTGTCAGGACACGAAGCTGGATGAACTCGAACGGACCGCTGTTGTGGTCCGCGAAACGGTCAGCGGCAATGTTGCGCAGGTACTGCTGCAACATCACGGCCCGTTCCGAGTTCGCCTCGTCGTCACCGCCGTGCAGTTCGACGTAGGTCGTCCACGCGCGGCGCAGCAGGTTCTGCGCCGTGTGGCTCGGGAATACGTTGTGCTCGACTGCCGAAGAATCCACAGCACCCAGGTCGAACCAGCCGCTCACCCGGACCGATCCGTCCGGCGCGGTGTGTGACGTCCTCGCCAAGATCTGCCGGTTGACGGAGTCGGGATCCGGGGCGAACAGCCGCCAGTTCTGCTCGAACATGGGATACACCCACGCGTTCACCTGCGGGCTGTACCGCTTCGAAACAGGATTCCCGGGTGCCACATGGAGAAAGACCATGGCGATGTGAGTCAAAGCTGTCACCAGACACAGGAGCACCACGGCGAACAAACCCTTGTGCAGGGCACGGGCAGCTCTCGCCCGGTTCGGCGACACAGCCTGATCCTCACTGCCGGCCTCGGGCGGACCGGACTCGGACTGTTGCACTTCTTCCGTGTCCACTGCTTGCATTCCGCCTGACACCGCCCACCCAGTTCTTCTCATGCCAACTCTCGCGATTAAGACCGTTGTCGTGAAGACCACTGACGGCATGCGGCAGATGGAGGAATCTGCCGCATGCCGTCGAGCTGTCATCCAGTCATCCGATACCTGCGGTCAGTCCGAGACCAGGCCCCCGTGATCCTCGGAACCGCCTTGTCAGGTCCGAGACCTAGCCCGCATGACCCTCAGGGCCACCCTGCTCATCGGGCTTGTCCCCGTAGCCGTGGTGCTCGCCGTGCGTGTCGTCGCCTCCGTGCCCGGGCTTGCCCTCGGGACCGTGCCCAGGCTTGCCCTCGGGGCCGTGGTCCGGTCCACCCTCGTGGCCCTTGTCCGGTCCACCCTCGTGACCGTGACCCGGACCGCCGTGACCCGGTCCGCCGTGACCCGGTCCGCCGTTGCCCGGACCGCCATGGCCGGGGCCCCCGGGCCCACCACCGTGTCCGCCGGTGTCGTTCCCCGCGGTGTTGTTCCCGGTCGTGTTGCCCACGGTGTTACCGCCGGTCGTGTTGCCAGCGACGTTCCCCGAGGTGTTGCCGGAGATGTTCCCGGACGTACCGCCGCTCACCTGGCCGACGACCAAGCCCCCGCTCGAGACGCCGCCAAGGACACCGCCGACCACGCCCGTCGTCGCACCGCCGGTCGTCACGCCACCCAGCACACCACCCAGCACACCGGTCGTGGTGCCGGTCGTCGTTCCAGTGGTGGTGCCGGTAGTCGTTCCAGTGGTGGTGCCGGTCGTCGTTCCGCCCGTGGTCGTGGTCGAGCACGTTCCGAGGAAGATCCGGTTGTTGTCGAGCGTCACCGCACCGTTGCGAGCCAGCGCACGGCCCTGGATGTTCGTCCCCGTGGTCACGCTGATCGAGGTCAGAGCCATGATCGTGCCGACGAACGTGGAGGTGGTGCCCAGCGTGGCCGAACTGCCGATCTGCCAGTACACATTGCAGGCAGACGCGCCGTTCGTCAGAAGCACCCGGCTGGAGGACGCCGTAGTCAGAGCCTCAGGAATCTGGAACACCCAGACCGCGTTCGGGTTCCCCCCGGCATCCAGAACCAGGTCACCGGTGAGCCCCACACCCGACGAAGCGGTGTACACACCCGGAAGCAGCGTGTCGCCGTTCCCGATACCCGCCGCAAGCGCGAAATCCGTGGCCTGTCCCGCCGCGTTGTTGTAAGCCACGACCAAATCACTCTTGGCCTGCAGCGCCGCAGCGTCCGCGGAATGCACCGCACCGAGCACCTGCCCGGGCGGGAACCCGGAAATAGCCGTCCCCGGGCTCACCCCGAGATCCTGACTGATAACCGACGGCCCAGTATTCGTGACCTCCGAACCCGCAAGAACGGAGTACGAGGCAGCCGTGCCCAACGGCACGGGAGTTGCGATGGCCAGCGCCTGCGTCGGCGTCACAGCAACCATGACACCAGCAACGGTCGTGGCAAGCCCTGAGGCAAGCCAGCCGGACAAAGCACGGCGGGAACCCAGCTTAGGGATCTTCAACTTCATCGAGAGGCCATTTCCTGTCGGAGAGTCGTGGTTCACGGCACACCTGGCCCAACCAAACAGCCCGGTCGCCGTCACGTTGCCGCCGAATATTACGCAATAATTTTCCGCGCTCCGGAAACAAGGCCAGCGAATGCCACGCCAATAAGACGAAAATGGCAATTAAAGTGCTGTTGATCGTAATTCTATTCACTCCGGTGCGCTATTTTCCTTAACTCGCATGACGCAACGTCTCAGGCGCGACTGCTAGGGAATGCCATCCGGGAGTCATCGTGCCGCCGTCCAGGTGAGATCAGCGAACCGCTGCCACGTGGGCGCGGCACGCCTACGACCTCATCTCCCGCACACACTCACCACATGTCCCAGTTCGCAGCGATAGCGGCGGCAGGAACCGGCGGGAACATCGTCAGCATCGGCTCGGTCGCCGGATTCAGGGACGCTCCGAAGCGGGTCGGGAACGGCGCTGCCAAAGCATCACCGGTCAGAGGAACTGCTGAGCGCCTGGTTGGTTGTGGGTTCGAGTCCCACACGTGGTGCAGGGAGGGGAAGTCCCCTCTGACCTGCTACTGAGCGCCCCGATCGGCTTCGGCCGGTCGGGGCGCTTCGTCGTTTCGGCTGCACTCGCTATCGGGAAGAGCCTCACGCACGGGTTCAGCCCATTGAGGTGATTGGATTCCGGACTAACCCTTCAGCTACATTACGTGTTCACACGTAACGTTGTGTAGCCGTGGCGCGCGGGGGGAAACGTATATGCCGGAGACGCAAGTCCTGCGCGCGTACCGGTTCGCCCTGGACCCCACGGATGCCGAACGTGCGGAGTTGGCTCGCTATGCCGGTGCGTGCCGGTGGGCCTACAACTACGCGCTGGCGAAGAAGACGGAATCCCACCGGGCCTGGGCGGCCCGCCGGACCGTCTACCTCGATGCGGGGCTAAGCGAGGCCGAGGCGAAGGCCCGGATCAAGGCCGACGGCGCCGGGCTCACCGACCGCATCAAGGTGTGGGACCACCACCGTAAGTCGCTTACGACCACCACCTCCGGCAAGCGGCCCGTGACCACGTTCCAGCCCCCGGCAGGGCAGGAGGCACTGGACCGCCGGCTGGCCGCGGCCCGGGCGGACGCCTTCGCCACGGGGAGCGAGAGCCGGCTACTGGCCGAGGCCCGCACCGCGGTCAACAGCCTGAAGGCCGAAGCGTTCAGTGCCGGATTCCGTACACCGTCCGCCATCGACACCACTGCTCTGTGGCGCATGGACCGCGACCGGGCCAAGGAGGAGGGTGGCAGCCCATGGTGGGGTGAGGTCAACGTGTATTGCTTCACCTCCGGCTTCGACCGCGCCCAGGTCGCCTGGAAGAACTGGCTGGAGTCGCTCTCCGGCCGGCGTGCCGGGCGTTCCGTGGGTTATCCCCGGTTCAAGAAGAAGGGCCGGGCGGCAGAATCGTTCTCTCTCTTTCACGACGTGAACCGGCCGATCATCCGACTGGATGGCTACCGGCGCCTGGTGATGCCGGGCCTGGGAAGCATCCGCATCCACAACACGGGCAAGCCGCTCGCGCGGCTCGTCGACCGGGGTCAGGCCGTCATCCAGTCCGTGACCGTCACCCGGGGCGGCCACCGCTGGTACGTCTCCGTGCTCGCCAAGGTGCGGCAGGACATCCCCCTGCTCTGGGAACACATCGACGACGACGGCGCGCGTACCCCGTACCTGACCCGCACTCAGGCCGACAAGGCCGCCGAACGCGTCGGCCGCGTCAAGCAGATCGGCCGCCCGACCTTGCGGCAGCGGACCGGCGGGCCTGTCAGCGTCGGCCTCGGCTCCCGCTACCTCGCCCTGTCCAGCCCCCTCCACCCGGGCGACCCCACCTCCACGCTGGTGGAACACCCGCGGCCGCTCACGGGCCACATGGCCAAGCTGACGAAGACACAGCGTGCGCTGGCCCGCACGGCCAGGGGATCGCGACGGCGGGCGAAGAGCGCAGCCCGGCTCGCCCGCGTACATCACCAGATCGCGGCCCGGCGCGCATCGTTCCTGCACGGTGTCTCCAAGAAGCTCGCCACCGGGTTCACGCATGTGGCGATCGAAGACCTCGACCTCGTCGCGCTCACCGCATCCGCCGGGGGCGCCCCCGGTAAGTCCGGCAGGAGCGTGAAGGCGAAGGCCCGGATCAACCGGCACCTCCTGGACGCCGGTCTGGGCGAGCTGCGCAGGCAACTCACCTACAAGACCGTCTGGTACGGCTCGCAGCTCGTCGTTCTGGACAGGGCCGAACAGGCCGCCTGTACCTGCGGGAAATGCGGGGAGCGAAACCCAAGCTCCGTCGCTTCCGGCAGAGGGTTCTACTGCCCGTCGTGCGGTGGCGTACTGCACCGTCACGAGAGCAGCGCCGCGAACGTCGTGTACGCGGCGCGCGGTCAGCGCACACCGGTCGCCTCCGATAGGGGGGAGACCTTAAACGCTCGCAGAGCTTCCGTAAGCCCTGGCTCCCGCAAGGGTTCCGGGCAGGCGGTGTTGAAGCGAGAAGACACCGGCTGACGCCGGTGCCACCCCCGGGGAGCGATTCCCGGGCGTCCCGTACCCGACCCGCCACGACGGTCACCCAAGATCGTGCGTAGACACAACGATCCTCGTGGACGAGGACCAGCAGGGAAGCGGCAGGCCGCCGCGCGGGCACGGGCGGGGCGATCCGTGTACTGGCAGACATGCCGACCGACGGCCGTCCGCGCACGATTGCGCGGGCGGGCTGCGGACCCCATCGAGCCGGATGGAGAACGACGGAATTCGGCGTATTGATCATTTCCACAGATCTCGCGCCACATTCTTCGACCTCAGCGAACCAGTTCGGATGAGCCGGGATTTGATTGCTTTCCCGCGTAATATGCCAGCCGCCGAATCAGGGGGTTCTGCGCGGCCGGGAATCGTCGCCGTGCAATGTGTACTGGCAGATGGGCCACGCTCGGTACCGACTCCACGTTCGTGGGCACGATCCTGGCCGACACCTCGATCACCGCCACCACGGGGGCGACCATCAATGGCCGGCTGCTGGCCGATGGGACCGTGACCCGTCCCGCGCGGGGCGAGGAGCGCCTCGCGTACGAGGCCCCGGATGCCCGGAATATGCACCGGGCTTAGCATGAGAGAGGGTCGGCACACTCTCACGTGCGACCGGCCTGGAAGGGCGACCCCGGTGTCTGACGCCGGGGTCGTTGAGCGCGACCACGCGCCGCCCCCGGGAGTGAGGCACGTCCGGTCGAGGCCCTTCTCAGTCGAGGCCCTCCGCCTTGAGGTCGTAGACCAGCAGGAGCGTCCGGTAGGACTCGTCGGGCACGTCCAGGCATGCCGTGGGGCGGTTGCTGAGCGTCGAGTTGTTGTCCAGGGCCCGTTCGCACGTGGCTCGTACCTCCGCTTCGGACTGCGCGCAGGCGGTGAGAGCCGTGAGCAGGAGCGTTGCTCCGAGTGCGGCGGTGATGGTCGTACGGGTTCGCATGGTCTCCCCGGGCGTGGTGCGTGACAAGGGAGACATTGTTGGGCAACAGGGGTGATCCGGTGGGGTGGTCGGTTCCACATGCACCCGGACGGGTCACCCCTGGGGGGACGAGCTGACGGTCACGCGGGCGGCGGTTCGATGTTCTGGTTGGCGTGGAACAGGTTGTCGGGGTCGTACGTCTTCTTGACGGCGGCGAGCCTGTCGTAGTGGCCGCGGTAGGTGGACCTGACGCGCTCCCGGCTCTCGCCCTCGCCGATGAAGTTCACGTAGGCGCCGCCCATGGATTGCGGGTGCAGCTCGTCCCAGTAGTCGACGCTCCACTGCGTGATCTCCCGCGCGTTGGCCGGGTCCGGGTCGATGCCGGCGATGACGCCCGACCAGAGGGCGTCCCGGTAGGCCCACGCGGTGTCGTCCGGGCCGACCCGGGACGCCGCCCCGTCGACCGGGTAGAGGTGCATTGTCGTCAGGTCGGTGGGAAGACTCTCCGCGTACCTGGCGTGCACATCGACGGCTTCGTCCGTGATCCGGTCGAAGAAGTCCCCGCGCCAGTACCACTGGAGGCCCTTGGGGATGAGCTGGTCGAACAGGGTCTGGAGCCCCGGGTAGGGCATCGGTGAGGTGAAGTGGAAGGCGGGCGGACCGGGTTCGTTGACGACCGTCAGGGCTTCCTCCACCCCGGCCGGGTCCCCCGTGAAGCACCACACGACCCCGCACATCTTCTGACCCTGGACCTCTTCCGGGAACGGCGGCCCCGGCGGAACGGTCAGCGACGCGAAGAAGCCGTACAGGTCGTCGGAGGCCTGCGGCATGAACTCGCGGTACCAGCGCAGCACGTCACCGATCAGGTCCAGCGGCCACACGGTGATCCCCATGCCCACCGTGTCCACCGGATGCAGCCGGAAGTCGAACGAGGTGACGACGCCGAAGTTCCCGCCGCCGCCGCGCAGCGCCCAGAACAGGTCGGGGTTCTCGTTCTCGTTCGCCGTGACGAAGCTGCCGTCCGCGAGCACCACGTCGGCGGACAGCAGATTGTCCACCGTGAGGCCGTACTTGCGGGTGAGGTAACCGTGGCCGCCGCCGAGGGTGAGCCCCCCGACGCCCGTCGTCGACATGATGCCCGCCGGGGTCGCCAGGCCGAAGCCGTGCGCCGCGTGGTCGAGGTCGCCGAGCTGCGCGCCTCCCTCGACCCGGGCCGTGCTCGTGGCCGGGTCGACCCGTACGCCGCGCATCGGGGACAGGTCGATCGTGACGGCGTCGTCGACGAGGCACAGGCCCGCGCCGCTGTGTCCGCCGCCCCGGACGGCGAGTTCGAGTCCGTTGTCACGGACGAAGTCGACCGCTGCCATGACGTCGGCCGTGTCCCGGCACCGCACGATCGCCGCGGGCCGTCTGTCGATCATCGCGTTGTAGATCGTGCGCGCCTCCCCGTAATCCGGGTCCTGCGGGCCGATGACCGGGCCGCGCAGCGCCGTCTCCATCGCTTCGAATGTCGTGCCGTCCATAGCACTCTCCTCGCCGGTGCGCGGACCGCGACGCATCCGGCCGTAGCCGCCTGCCGTCAGCCCGGCAGCAGAGGTACGCCGACGCTCCGGCACCCCCGCGAGTCACAGGCGGACCAGCACCGCGGGGCAGGTAACTCAAGCCTCCCGCCGGTCCGGAACCCGCGCAATCGGGCCGCCGCAGCGTGTGCGGGACGACACGCACCGTGCGCCGGAAGGCCCGGGCCCGGGCACGGGAGCACCATGAAGTCATGGACGGGCACGGACGCCTCGACGGCATCAGCACTCCCGGGCGCCTCGCCGGGCCGGCCGAGGGAGTCGGCCCGGAGGAGCTGGCACTCGCGGCCCGTAACCACGGACTCCCGCTGGAGGCCCTGCGCTACGAGGTCACGCCGCCCGGCCTCCACTACGTACTCGTCCATTACGACATCCCCGCCGCCCGGGCCGAGGACTGGCGGCTCTCCGTCGGCGGCCTGGTCCGCACTCCGCTGGCGCTGGACCTGGCGGCCCTGCGGTCGTTCCCCGCCGTCACGCGCCGGGTGACGATGGAGTGCGCGGGCAACGGCCGCGCCCGGCTGACGCCGAGGCCCGTGAGCCAGCCGTGGCTGGTCGAGGCGGTTGGCACGGCCGAGTGGACCGGTGTGCCCCTGCGGCTGCTGCTCGCCGAGGCCGGTGTGGAGGCGGACGCCGTCGAGGCCGTTTTCGGGGGCTCGGACCACGGGGTGGAGCGCGGGGTCGAGCAGGACTACCGGCGGAGCCTGCCCCTCGACGTGGCCGGGGGCTCCGACCCGGAGGTGCTGGTCGCGTACGGCATGAACGGAGCGCCGCTGCCGCCGCAGCACGGCTTTCCGCTGCGGCTGGTGGTGCCCGGCTGGTACGGCATGGCGTCCGTGAAGTGGCTGCGCGAGATCACCCTCACCGCGACCCCGTTCGCCGGGTTCCAGCAGGCGGTCGCCTACCGCTACCGGCAGGAGGCCGACGAGCCGGGCGAGGCGGTCACCCGTATCGCTCCCCGGGCGCTGATGATCCCGCCGGGCTTCCCCGACTTCATGTCACGGACCCGTGTCGTACGGCCCGGAGCGGTGCTGCTGGAAGGCCGCGCGTGGTCCGGGCGGGCTCCCGTCGTACGCGTCGAGGTGAGCACGGACACCTGCCTGACGTGGAGCGATGCCGTGCTCACCACGCCGGAGGGGTACGACTCCGGTACGCACGCCTGGGCGTGGCGGGGCTGGCGTGCGCACTGGGCGGCCACCCCCGGCAGCCATGTGCTCGGCGTCCGTGCCACCGACGCCACCGGCAGTACGCAGCCGGTCGTCCAGCGCTGGAACAGGGGCGGCTTCGGCAGCAACCACGTGCAACGGGTCTCCGTCCTCTGCGTACCGGAGACCGGCTGACCGCCGTCGCCCGGGAGGCGCGGGAAGCGGTCGCGCGACGAGGGCCCGTGAGGAGCGACCGCGAGGGTGGTCATGAGTCCGTCCGGGATGCCGTAGAGTTGTGTTTACGACGCGGGGTGGAGCAGCTCGGTAGCTCGCTGGGCTCATAACCCAGAGGTCGCAGGTTCAAATCCTGTCCCCGCTACTGAAGGACCGGGCCCGGTACGCACACAGCGTGCCGGGCCCGAGTCGTTTCCTGGGTCCGGCAGGCCGTGACGGCCCGCTCGGCCCATGACGCGGCGTGATGATCCCGCCCGCGCTCGCGGACAGTGCGTGACCGGGTCGTGGGAAGCGCCTCCGCGCGCTCCCCCCTTTGGCCGATGACGAGTCGCCGCGCGGCGCGGCGCCGGTCAGCCTGGATGGGGCGCGGTACCGTCCGCAACCGTAGGCGGACCCGGGCAGGAGAAACTCAGGTGGGGAAGCGCGACACAGGACGGGGCGGAGCTGTCGGGGGAGTCCGTGCCCGTCGGTTCGTCCGCGTGCTGCCCGCCCTGATGATCGCGGGCGGTGCGCTCTTCGACCTCACCACCCCGCCCACCTTCACCCCCGTCCCCCTTTTCGTGGCGGCTCCTCTGATCGCCGCACCGTTCTTCTCGCGGGCCAGTACGGTCCGGACGGGTATCGCCGCGGTTCTCGTGATGGCGGTGCTGGACCTGTACAGCCGCACGCTCAGCCAGGTGGAGCCCGTGATCGAGCTGGTCACCGTGGTCACGGCCGGGCTGCTCGCCCTGTTCGTCAACGGTGTCGTCCGGCGGGGCAACAAGCAGCTGGCGTCGGCGCGGGTCATCGCGGAGACCGCCATGCGGGCGGTGCTGCCCACGCCGGCCGACCGGATCGGCGGGCTCCACGTCGCGGCACGGTACGAGGCGGCCCAGGCGGACGAGTTCGTCGGCGGCGACCTGTTCGCCGTCGCGGACACTCCGTACGGGGTGCGGCTGGTGGTCGGGGACGTACGGGGCAAGGGCCTCGACGCCGTCGGGGCGGTGGCGGTGGTCATCGGGGCGTTCCGGGAGGCCGCGGAGCAGGAGCGTTCGCTGGAGGGCGTGGCGCAGCGCCTGGAGCGTGCGCTGGCGCGGGAGGGGACGCGGCGCGGCGGGCTCGATGCGATGGAAGGGTTCATCACCGCCGCGCTCGCGGAGATCCCGTCGGGGGCCGGCCTCGTGAGGCTGGTCAACAGGGGGCACCCGGAGCCGATCCTGCTGCACGCCGACGGAAAACTGGACGTGCTGGTGTCGGCCTCGCCCGCGCTGCCGCTCGGGATGGATCTGGGTGTGTGGCCGGACCGGTCGGAGGAGTGGCTGCTGCCCGCGGGGACGACGCTGCTGATGTTCACGGACGGCCTCTCCGAGGCGCGGGACCCGGCCGGTGTCTTCTACGATCCGGCGGACCGGTTGCGCGGGCGGATCTTCCCCGGGCCCGAGGAGCTGCTGTCCGCGCTCATCGACGACGTACGCCTGCATACGGGCGGCCGGTCCACGGACGACATGGCACTGCTCGCGGTCGGCCGGCCGGCTGAGGGGCAGCCCGAGCGCCGGAGGACCGTGAAGATCGTGGGCCGGGGGAACCGCGAACGAACGGAATGAGCCACCGGGTGACGGGCCGTCGGCGGAGGCCGCGCGTCCGGTGCTGCGGAACGGGGCCACCGTCCGTAATCGAAGGATGCCCCTCCGCATAACATTTGACACAACGTCAGAAACGGGTTGCCCCTCGATGGGTGTTCAACTCGCCCGATTGCACCCGGTTGTATCCCGGTACGTCCAGGCCAAAGTCACGAACGATCACTCGGAACAGCTTGGAATCGCACCCGTCTGTCTATTAACGTTCGATAACGCAGCGCGGTCGTCCAAGTCGTCGCAAGAGGCGGCACCGTGCGCGAGCGCCGAATTCCGCAAGGGAACCGGGGAACCACCTACATGGGGTGAATCGGGCCACCTGTGTCTCGCGAGAGGCAGAGCGGCCCGTAGGAGACCTTCCTGCTCCGAACCCGTCAGCTAACCCGGTAGGCGAGAAGGAAGGAAAGGAGTGCGCCCACGTGGCGTCCAACAAGCCTGCCCCCGAGGCCCCGTCACCCTTTGCCACCGATACTCTCGGCGGCCCGGACAGGACCTGGGAGGAATGGAATCCCACGGAGGAGTCCATCCGGCCGGTTCGCGGCAGGCATCGCGTAGCCAAGCAGCGCGGTCTCGCTCGTAGTTCCACCGTCCTCGGGGTCGGCGTCATCGCGGCCGTCGGTGCGGGTGGCATGGCCACCGCTCAGGGCAAGCCGCCGGTCTCCATCTCTCTTCCCGATTCCATCGCGGACAATCTGCCCGACGCCAAGTCCCTTCCCGGTGTCGGCTCTTTGATGTCCGGCGACACCGACGCGAAGGACACCGCCACGGTGGCCGTGTCGTCCCCGCTCACCACCGCCGGCATCACCACCGCCGAGGCCGAGCAGGGCGCGACGGACGCCGGAGAGGCGCTGCGCACCCGGATCCTCCAGCAGGCCGAGCAGCAGCAGGCCAGCGCGGACGCCGAGGCCAGGGCCGCCCAGGAGGAGGCGGCGGCCGAGAAGGCCGCAGCCGAGGCCAAGGCCCAGCAGACCGAGGCGGAGGCCAAGGCCGCCGCCGAGAAGAAGGCGGCCGAGGAAGCCGCCGAGCGCAAGGCCGAGGCCGAGCGGCTTGCCAAGCTCGCCGCGAGCTACGCCCTGCCGGTCTCCTCGTACTCGATCACCGCGACGTACGGCCAGTCCGGCTCCATGTGGTCCTCCGGCCAGCACACCGGCCTCGACTTCGCGGCACAGGCGGGCACACCGATCAAGGCCGTGCACGGCGGGACCGTCACATCGGCCGGCTGGCACACGTCGTACGGCTACCACACCGTCATCGAGCTCGACGACGGTACCGAGGTCACGTACAGCCACCAGTCCTCGATCCACGTCAGCGCGGGCCAGCGGGTCAAGACCGGCGAGACCATCGGCCGCGTCGGCGACACCGGCAACGCGAGCGGTGCGCACCTCCACCTGGAGGTCCACACCGCCGGCGGCTCGGGCATCGACCCGATGAGCTGGCTCCGCGGCAAGGGCCTGACGATCTGAGACCCGGCAGCTGAGACACCGCGTCCCGCACCCCGGACGCACCTGAACCCCGGCAGCCCTGACGCACACCCCCCGACGTCAGGGCTGCCGGTCTGCCGTCTCCTGGTGGAATAGCGCGGTCCGGGGACGGGGTTGAACCACCCATGACTTCACTCCGTACGCTCGGTTCCTCCGGCCTTCAGGTCTTCCCCCTCGCCCTCGGCGGCAATGTCTTCGGCTGGACGGCCGACGAGGCACAGTCCTTCGCCGTGCTGGACGCCTATGCCGCGGCCGGCGGCAACTTCATCGACACCGCCGATGCCTACTCGGCCTGGGCGCCGGGCAACGAGGGCGGCGAATCGGAGACCGTCGTCGGCAAGTGGCTCGCCTCGCGGGGCAACCGCTCCGACATCGTCGTCGCCACGAAGGTCGGTGCCCACCCCTCGTACAAGGGGCTCTCCGCCGCCACCATCAAGGGAGCGGCCGAGGAATCGCTGCGCCGGCTCGGCACGGACCACATCGACCTCTATTACACGCACTTCGACGACGAGACCGTCCCCGTCGAGGAGATCATCACCGCGCTCGACCAGCTGGTGAAGGACGGCAAGGTGCGCGAGATCGCCGCGTCCAACATCAGCCCCGAGCGGCTGCGGGCCTCGCTGGACTTCTCCGAGCGCGAGGGGCTGGCCCGTTACGTCGCTCTGCAGCCGCACTACAACCTCGTCTCACGCGACACCTACGAGGGCGGGCTCCAGGACACGGCCGCCGCCGCCGGTCTCGCCGCCGTCCCGTACTTCGCCCTGGCCTCGGGCTTCCTCACCGGCAAGTACCGCGCGGGCGCCACGGTCGACAGCCCGCGGGCCGACAAGGCGGGCCAGCACCTGGAGTCGGAGCGCGGACAGAAGGTGCTCGCGGCGCTCGACACGATCGCGACGGAGCGTGGCGCCGAGATCGCCACCGTCGCCCTGGCCTGGCTGGCCGCCCGTCCCACCGTGGTGGCGCCCATCGCGTCGGCCCGTACGGTCGAGCAGGTGCCCGCGCTCGTCGCGGTCGCCGGCCTCCGGCTGACCGAGCAGGAGCAGGCGGCGCTCACGGAAGCCTCCGCCTGACACGCTCACCGAGCGGGACGGCGAGGTGAGTCGTACGGGGCCTGACGGTACGGCGGCTGGTGGTACGGGCGTTGCTGGTACGGATGTTGCTGGTCCGGAGGTTCCTGGTACGGACGTTGCTGGTACGGGAGCCCGGTGGGCGGCGCCGCCGGGTTCAGGTACGGGTTGTAGCCGCCGTACCACCGGTGCGGGGCCGGGAGCGGTGCCGACGGCCGGGGCTTGAGCCGGCCCGCCGCGTACGTGAGTGCCGGGCCGGCGATCTCCCGGCGCTCCCAGAGGTGGTGCAGCAGCTCCCGCTCCCGTACGGCGAAGTCCGCGCCCGCCGCCCCGCGCCGGGCCCTTCGCCGCAGCACGGCCAGTGACGTCGCGAACGACTCGTACTCGGCCACCGACCGGGCCGCGGCCCTGGCGCCGGCCCGGCCCGGGCCGCTGTTCCAGTGGCGGGCCACGTCACGGGCCATACCGCGGGCCCGCATCGAGGAGAGCGCCGACGGTTCGGCGGGGGAGAGCCAGCCGGCCGCCGCGTACGCGGGCAGCTCGGCGGCGAGCGTGCGCAGCTCGCGCTGGCGCGACCAGATCGCCAGCCAGGTCACGAGGGCGAACGCCGGGACCATGAACGCCCCGTACACCGCGAAGAAGCCGTACCGGCCGAAGGTCGACGAGCCGTTCCACAGGGCGTGCATCCCCATGGCGAGGGCGAGTCCCAGCAGGGGGACCACGATCCGGCGGGCCCGGTGGCGCCGCGCGCTGAGCGCGGCGATCCCGAAACCGATGCCGGTGAGCACGGTGAACAGGGGGTGCGCGAACGGCGACATCACCACGCGGACGAAGAAGGTCCCGGCCGTCACCGCACCGATGCCCGTGCTGCCCAACTGCTGGTCCTCGCCGAAGGCATTGCCCAGGTAGAGGATGTTCTCGGTGAACGCGAAACCGGTCGCGGTGAATCCGGCGACCACGATGCCGTCGACGACACCGCTGAACTCCCGTCTCCGGAAGAGGAAGATCAACAGAACCGCGGCGGCCTTCGCGCTCTCCTCGACGACCGGCGCTATCACCGTCGCACCGAGGGTGTCGGCGCTCGACGGGTCCGCGGTCGCCGTGGCTATCCAGCGCGCCGCGAAGGTGTTCGCGGTGATCGCGACCAGCGCGGCGGCGCACGCCCCCCAGGCGAAGGAGAACAACAGACTCCGCCAGGGGCCCGGCTCGACCCGGTCCAGCCAGCGGAAGGCCGCCATCAGCAGCGGCACGGGCAGCACGGCGAGCCCGAGCCCGACGAGGAAACCCTGCGTACCGGTCTGCTCGCGGACCAGGGACAGGATGAGCAGCCCGCAGAGCGCGAGTACGGAGATCACCGCACCGGCACGGAACGTCCTGCTGCGCCACACCATGCCGACGCGGCGCGGCCGGTCACGCCACTGCCCGCGCTCCGGCACGGCGCCCAGGATCTCGTCGAGCCGTTGCTCCTCGAGAACCGGGACGGCCGGCTGCGGCTGCTGGTGCTGCGCGGACCACTCGTACACCCGACGACCCTAACGAGGGGAACCGACACCTGACCACGGGGCGAGGGGCGCGTGGCCGGGAAGCATCCGGCCCGGAAAGAGCCGGCGGCACGGCGGCACGACGGCGTCCGGCGGACTCAGACGCGGGCGAAGAGCAGGTCGTGCACGACGTGTCCCTTGTCCAGGCCCTGGCCCTCGAACCGGGTCAGGGGCCGGAACGCGGGCCGTGGTGCGTATCCGCCGTCCGCCTGTGTGTTCGCGAAGCGGGGGTGCGCGGTGAGCACCTCCAGCATCTGCTCCGCGTACGGCTCCCAGTCGGTCGCGCAGTGGATCACGGCGCCCGGCTTCATCCGCTGCGCCACCAGGTCGAGGAACTCCGGCTGGATCAGCCGCCTCTTGTGGTGGCGCGCCTTGGGCCAGGGGTCGGGGAAGTACACCCGGAGGCCGTCGAGTGCCTCGGGGGCGAGCATCTCGCGCAGCAGGATGATCGCGTCACCGTTGGCCACGCGGACGTTGGTCAGACCCGCCCGGTCCGCGAGGCCGAGCAGATTGCCCTGCCCGGGGGTGTGCACGTCGACGGCCAGGATCCCGGTGCCCGGGTCGTCGGCCGCCATCTGCGCGGTGGCCTCGCCCATCCCGAAGCCGATCTCCAGGATGACCGGCAGCCCGTCGAACAGCTCGGGCAGATCGAGGACGCGCTGTCCGTCGATGTCCAGCCCCCACTTCGGCCACAGCCGCTGGAGGGCGTCCTCCTGGCCGGCGGTGACCCGGCTGCGGCGCGGCTGGAAACTGCGGATCCGGCGCTCGTGGTGCGAGCCGGCGGGGTCGGCGGCGGGACCGCCGGGGAAGCGGGGCTCCTGACGCAGCCGGCGCATCCGCTCGAAGGAGGCGGCGCGCAGGGCAGCCGCGTCGTCCGTGGCGCCGGGCGTCTCGGGGGTGGGGTTCAGGGGCTCAGACACAATGCCCCGATTCTACGGCGGGTGGCTTCCACCCCGTGGCACGAGCCCGCGACAGGGCCCGCCGTGCCACCTCCCTCCCGATGGGCAGCGAGGCGGTGGCGGCGGGCGAGGGCGCGTTCAGCACGTGCACGGTGTGCGGTGCCTCACGGATCAGGAAGTCGTCCACCAGCGTGCCGTCCCGCAGTACGGCCTGGGCCCTGACGCCTGCGGTGGAAGGGCGCAGGTCGTCCTCCGTCACCTCGGGCAGCAGCCGCCGGACGGCCTCGGTGAACGCCCGCTTCGACAGTGACCGGTGCAGCTCGCCCGCCCCGTACCGCCAGTGCCGGCGGGCGATGTGCCAGGAACCCGGCCAGGTCAGCGTGGCCGCGAGCTCGCGCGGGCGCACGACGGGCCAGCTGTATCCCTCGCGTGCCAGTGCGGGTACGGCGTTCGGCCCGATGTGCACGGAGCCGTCGAAGCCCCGGGTCAGATGCACCCCGAGGAAGGGGAAGGCGGGGTCCGGCACCGGATAGACCAGGCCGCGCACCAGCCGTTCCCTGGCGAGCTCGTAGTACTCACCGCGGAAGGGGACGATCCGCACGCCCGGGTCGTCGCCCGCGAGCCGTGCGATCCGGTCGCTGTGCAGTCCCGCGCAGTTGACGAGGACCCTGGCCCGGACGACCTGCCCGTCCGCCGTCCGCACCGCCGCACCCCAGGGGCGGCGGTCGATCGCGGTGACCTCGGCCCCGTAACGGATCTGTCCGCCCGCCGCGCTCACCTCCGCGGCGAAGCGGGCCGCGACGGAACCGAAGTCGCACACGCCCGTCGTGCCGACCCTGATCGCCGCGAGCCCGCGCACATGCGGCTCGTACTCCGCGATCTGCGCCGGGCCCAGCTCCCTGACCGGCAGACCGTGCGCACGGCCGCGCTGCACCAGGCCGTGCAGCCGCGGGAGCTCGGACCGCTCGGTCGCGACGATCAGCTTGCCGGTCACCGCGTGGGCGATGCCGTGCTCCGCGCAGAAGTCGACCAGCTCGGCGGCGCCCCGCACCGCGAAGCGGGCCTTGAGGGACCCCGGGCGGTAGTAGATACCGCTGTGGATCACTCCGCTGTTGCGCCCCGTCTGATGGCGGGCCGGCCCCCACTCCTTCTCCAGGACCGTCACCCGGGTGCCCGGAGCGGTACGCGTGATCGCATACGCCGTCGACAGACCGACGATCCCGCCGCCGATCACCAGCACCTCGCAGTCGTACGCCGCGTGCGTCATCATCACGCCACCTCCCACCCCGATAGTGCACTGACCCACTGACAACGGGCTCAAACCAGGGGCGGGCAGGGCGTGGCGCACAGCTGCCACGGTGCCGGGGCCCGGCGGGGCCGCCCCCGGCGCGGCCCCGGGTCCGTTCGGCGGCTTATGCCCGGGCCACCAGCAGCGGCCGGGCCCGCTCCCGCAGCTCGGCGACCCGGGGCTCGTCCCCGTACGGTTCGAGCCGGTGCAGCAGGTCCCGTACGTACTCCGTGGTGCGCGCCGAGGAGATCCGCCCCGCCACCTCCACCGCACGCGTCCCCGCCGCGCACGCCGCGTCGAGGTTGCCCGACTCCAGCTCGGCGACCGCCGACACGACGAGGCGCAGGCCGTGCGAGCGGACGAACTCCTCGGTGGGTTTCGACAGTGCCTGCTCGGTGAAGCGCCGCACCTGCCGGGGCGCCTTCAGATCGCGGTAGCACTCGGCGGCGTCGGCCGCGAACCTGTCGTAGGAGTAGAAGCCCAGCCAGGGAGGGTCGGTGTCGCCGGTCCGTGAGCGTTCCAGCCAGCTCTCGGCGGCCTTGAGCGCGGCCCCCGCGGCCGGTGCGTCGCCCGCCTTCGCATGGGCGCGCGCCTCCACGAGCCGGAAGAAACTCATGGTGCGGGCGGTGGCGAGGCCGCGGTTGCGCTCGACGGCTGCCTGCGCGAGGTCGACGCCCTCGTCGGCGAAGCCGCGATAGGTCGCCTGGAGGGACATCGACGCCAGCACATAGCCGCCGAGCGGCACGTCGGCGGCGGCCCGTGCCAGCCGCAGCGCCTGGATGTAGTAGCGCTGTGCGGCCTCCTGCTGGCCGGTGTCGAACGCCATCCACCCGGCGAGTCTGGTCAGTTCGGCCGAGGCGCCGAACAGCGCGCGGCCCACCTCGTCGCTGTAGGAGCCGAGGAGCAGGGGTGCCGCGTCGACGCGTAAGCACTCCGGGACCATCGAGGAGCGCCAGTCCCCGCCGCCGTACTTGGAGTCCCAGCGGCGCGCGTCCTGTGCCGCCTCCCGGAGCTTGGTCACATCGCTGTGGCCGACCCGCAGTGGTGAGGCGTCGGAGACCGACTCCGGTCCGGGCTGCACCGGCACGCCGACGTGCGCTCCGAGCGCGCCCTGCGGTCCGGGCGGCCCCAGGATCGCGGCCTCCGCGGCCGTCGAGTCCCGCGCGACCGACGAGTCGGCGGGCGTTATCAGCCAGCGGGACGCGGGTGTCGCGTACGCGCTGACGGAGAACGAACCGGCCAGGGACTGCCAGATCCCGCCGCCGCCCCGCCGCCCGGCGAGATCCAGCCGGTACAGATCGGTCGCCGACCGCACCGCCTCGGCCACGTCCCTGGGGAACGCGAGACCGACCTCGGGCGCCGGGTCGGCGTCCGCGAGCCCGATCTCGTGGAGCGGGACCGGGCGGCCGAGCTTGGCCCCGATCGCCGCGGCGATGAGATGGGGCGCGGCGCCCTGGGGCACCATGCCCTTGGCGACCCACCGGGCCACCGAGGTCTTGTCGTACCGAAGTGTCAGCCCGCGCTGTGCTCCGAGGTCGTTGACCCGCCGGGCGAGCCCGGCGTTACTGATTCCCGCGAGGGCGAGAACCGTGCCGAGCTTCTCGTTCGGCCCGCGTTGCTCCCTGGACATGCGCCACCCCTCGACACACAGACGGCCGCCGCGTCACCGGTGGGGCGCGCGGCATTCGTACCGTGTCCTCCCCAGGGACGAACCCCGGCACTCCGGCCGCACACGCATTTGGCCGAGCCC
Source organism: Streptomyces sp. NPDC045968 (assembly GCF_056430475.1). Classification (NCBI taxonomy): domain Bacteria; kingdom Bacillati; phylum Actinomycetota; class Actinomycetes; order Kitasatosporales; family Streptomycetaceae; genus Streptomyces; species Streptomyces sp. NPDC045968. The sequence goes on from NZ_JBWKLF010000003.1 coordinate 704,940, forward strand.
CGAGGAATATGCCTCCCTGCCGAGAACATCAGTAAACACAGCGTAGTTCGCCGCATCCCTACCGTTAAGGGTCAGACGTCCGTATGGCGGGAATGTTGTCCGCCGACGCCGGCGGCCATGTGCCCGGGGAGCGCGGCCGGGGCGTGGGCCAGGGGCGCGTGAAGCCGTCGCGACGGGCGCCCCCGGGAGGCCGCGGTGGGGGAGCGGTACGCGGCTGACGTGCTCCTGGTGTGTGGCCGTGCGCCCGTCCGTGCGCTCTCGTACGGCCAGGGTGCAAGCGCTTCGATGGGTGCTGCGTGGGTCGGCCCGCTGCACTGGACTCAGCGGGCTGGGGGATAACGCCGCCCCATTCCCCGCGGGCGGCGGACCGGTCCGGGAGGTGGGGCACACCTCCCGGACTGTGTGTTCTCCCGGGGCATCGTGGCAGGCGGCGAGCCCGGGGCGGCTGCCTCCGCCTCTCGCCCGGCCGCTCGGCGCGTTCCGTCGCGCAAGGGGCACATGTCGCGGCCCGGCCCTCCGAGATTGGCTGAATGACGCCTATGGAGTGAGGTCGCCGCCAGGGGGTTGGTCGTGGCCGGATTTCGACCACTTGTCGCAGGGGTCAACCGGGGTCCCTTCCGGTGACCGAGTGCCGCAACGCCCGGAAGGTGCCCCTCCGTTGGTGGAGCACCCGGGGAGGTGCTGCCGGGCCTTTGCCAGGGGCGCATGCAGTTCCGGCGTGCGCTGTCCGTACCCCCTCGGCTGGGCCGTTGTCGTGGCAGCATGTCCCGCAGTGGGCGCCCCTCTGTTCAGGTGCGCCGGTTTGTCCACAGCCTGTGGAGGCGGCGATGCGTTGGTTGGTGGGGTGGAGCAGTATCGCTGCGAGCTTCGGCACCGTCGGCGCGGTCGACGCGGGGGAAGAGGGGCGCACGGTTCATCCGGTCGGCTCCCAACTCCTGTGGGGGGACCCCGATCCGCTGTGGGCCGTCGGGGACTGGCGGCCCGACGAGATCCGTGTCGTCTCCGTCGCGACGCCCCCAGGCGCCCCCACCGCCAGGATCGCCGTGCTCGGCTGCTGCGGGGCCACCGACGAACAACTGCGCGTGGGCCTGCTCGCCGCGCGCGGCGGAGCACTGCGCCACCTGACCGCCTGGCCCGGCAGCTACACCGCCGTCGTCCAGATCGGCCGCCGGATCACCGTCGCGGGGGACCTGGCCGGCGCCCGCCCCGTGTTCCACACGCCCTGGGCCAACGGCACGGCCTACGCCACCGCCGCCCTTCCGCTCGCCGACCTCATCGAGGCCCAGCTGGACATCGGCCATCTGGCCGCGCTGCTCGCCTGCCCCGACACCCCGGAGGCGCTGGGCAACGGCACGCCGTACGTGGGGGTGAAGCGCATCCCGCCCGGCCACGCGCTCATTCTGCGCGAGGGTTCCCGGGAGATCACCGGGTACGAGGCGGTGGCCTCCCTCGCCGTGGCGGCTCCCCAGACCGACCCCGTACGCGCCGTGGACGGTGTGCGGGACGCGCTGGTCGAAGCCGTACGCGCCCGGCTCATGGCACCGCGCCACGCACCGGAAGCGCTGCCGGTCGACCCCGGGCCCGTGCCCGGCATGGGTCCCGCCGAGCGCCGTGCGGCCCGCGGGGCGCCCGTGCCCGGCATCGGCGCCGATCTGTCCGGAGGCAGTGCCTCAGCCACGCTCGCGCTGTTGGCCGCCGGGCTGCCCGGACTGCCCGGCACGCTCCTCGGCCACGGCACGGGAGCGGGGGAGCGGCTGCTCGCCGTCACCTTCAACGACCTCACCGCACGCGACCACGAGGACGAGCTGGAACGGGCCCGTGTCATCGCCGCCAACCCGCGGCTGCACCACGTGGTCGTCGCCGCCGGCGAGGAGGCCCTGCCCTACGCCGAGCTGGACGGCCCGCTCACCGACGAGCCCGGCCCCTCCCTCGTCGTCTCGGCACGCCACCGCCGCCGCCTCGCGGCGGGCAGCGCCGACCACTTCGTCGGGCACGGCGCCCGGCAGGTCCTCGACGCCCATCCGGCCCGCCTCGCCGACCTGCTGATGGACCGGCGCCGACGCCACCTGCTGCGACCGGTCGCCGCGCTCGCGAAGGCCGAAGGGCCTTCGGCGCACTCCCTGTTCGTACCGCTGTCCGTCTACCGGGCGGCCCGCAGGCTCGCCCGTACGTCTTATCGCACCGGGCTCGAAGAGGCGGCCGACCGGCTGCCGGACGCCAACAGATTCGCCCCCGACCTCGACACACCCGCCGACGCGTCGCTCTCCGCCCTCACCTGGTCGCGGCCGGGGCCCGCGGCCCGCTGGCTGACGGGGGAGGCGCTCGCCGAAGTATCGGTTCGTCTCCAGGAGGCGGCGGTCCGGCCGAACTCCGTGCAGCGCCCGGGAGAGGCCCGCGCCCGCGCCGCACTCGCCCGGCACGCCAACGACCACCGCATCCTGGAGCAGGCGGCCGAGATCCGCAGTCAGCGCCTGCACGCCCCGTTCCTGGACAACCAGGTCGTACGAGCCGCCCGCGCCCTTCCCGAATCGCTCCGGGTCCAGCCGGGTGCGCGCGCGGCGATCCTGCGCAGGGTGCTGGCGGGCGCGGGAATCCAGGATCTCCCGCCGGGCTGGGGCGCCCCGTCGCATGCCACCTCGACCGCGGCCACCCGCGTCGGACTGCGCACCGCGCTCCCTGAACTACTCGCCCTGTTCGACGCCCCGCTCCTGGCGGACGCGGGCCTGGTCGAGGCCCGCGTCGTACGCAAGGCCCTCCGGGCGGTGTCCGAGGGGGAGCCGCTTCCGCTGGACGGGCTGGCCGAACTGGCGTCCACGGAGCTGTGGCTCCGGCGGCTCCTCGCCCGCCGGGGCACCTGCTGGACGGGCACGGCGGCTCCGCGCCAGCGCGCGGTGGCGGGCGGCGTGGTCCCGGCCAGGCGGACGCTTCAGCCGTAGCGGAGGCCCGGGACCGCCCCCCATGACCTCGGGGCCGCCCCAGGACGACGACACGGCCCCAGTGGCGCCTGAGCGGGCGCGGCCTAGGCGCAGCTGATCCGTGACTCCGCCCAGTCGGCCAGGGCCACCGCGTTGAACGGCGTCCCAGCCTCCGCCGCCTCCACGACGAGGCGAATCCGCTCCTGCCCCGCGATGCCGACCCCCACGGGAACGGCCGGGTCGCCGCCCCGCATCACCGGGGACTGCCACAGCCGCGCCCCGCCACCGTCGAACACGGAGAAGCGCACCGCGCCAAGGCCCATCGTCAGATCGTCGACGCCGACCATCGCCTCATAACGGCTGCACCGGCGGTTCAGCTGGATGACGACCGAGGAGTTCGCGTGGACGGTCACCCCGTGCGCGTACCGCGTGGAACCGATCGCGAGCCCCGAACGCTGCCAGACCCAGCTGCTCCCGCCGATCACCACCTCCGGCTCGGTGTGGTCGCCGAACGCGGAGTACTTCATCTCGCTGACCTGGTACACCTCCGGAGCCGGCGCCGGTGCGGGAGGCGGGGTGGGCGCGGGCGGCTTCGGCGTGGGTTCGGGAGCCGGTGGCGGCGGCGTCGGCTCCGGCGTCGGCTCTGGGCTCGGGCTCGGCGGCGGTGTCGGGCTGGGGGTCGGCTTCGGTGTGGGCTTCGGCTCGGGTGCCGGAGCGGGGGCGGCCGGGACCGGAGGCCGCGGCTCCGGCGGCGGTTGGGGAGAGGGGACGGCGGGAGCCACCACCGGGGGCCTGGCCACCGGCTTGGGCTCCGGCTTCGGCTGGTCGTCCCCGACCAGGGCCCACACCAGCCCGGCAGCCGCGGCCACGGTCACCGCCGCGGCGATCCCGGCCTTCGCCGGGGCACCGAGGCCTTCGGAAACCGCCGCGCCACCGGCCGAGGTCCCGGCCGAACCGCCGCCCGTGGCCGCCGCGGCGGCGCCGGCACCGGTCGCGCCGGCCACGCCTCCCGCGACGATCCCCGCGGCCTTGAGCGAGTATCCGGCGGCGAACCAGCCGATGACCGCGATGGGCAGCAGGGCCGGAATCCCCGCGTTCACATGGGTCAGCTCGCCCGCGGCGATCCGGCACTTCGCGCACTCGTCCAGGTGCTTGCGGAGCCCGCGCTCGGCCCGCATACGGAGCCCGCCCCTGGCGTACGCGCCGAGCCGGTCCGCGTACCGCGCGCAGTCGCCGCCCGTCATCAGCGCCTGGCTCACATGCGCCTGGAGATACGCCTGCTTGAGCCCTTCACGGGCCCGGCTGGCCAGTACGGCCGTGGCGTTGGCGGTCAGCCCGAACAGCGGGGCGATCTCGCTCGGCGACTCCTCCTCCACCGTGGTGTGCCAGAGCACCGCCTGCCAGCGCTCGGGCAGGCTGCGGAACGCCTGCATGGCCATCGACTGCTCGGCCTCGTGCATCGCCAGCACATCGGCGCCCAGTTCCAGGGTGTCGTCGTCAGCGAGCTCGGAGGTGCGCGACGCCTGCGCCGCGAAGACCGCGAAGTCGTCGACCAGCTGCTCGCGCTTCGCGCTCTTCGTCCAGGCGGCGCCGACATGCCGCACGGCCGTCATGAGGTAGGCCCGGACGGCTTCCTCGGGCCCCTTGCCGCCGCGCACCGCCTGGAGCGTGCGCGCGAACACCTCGGCCGTCAGGTCGTCGGCGGTGTGCGCGTCACGGCAGCAGCTGCGCGCGTAGCGGCGGACCGCACCCGAGTGGCGCCGGAAGAGCTCGTCGTACGCCTGGTCGTCGCCGGCCCGCATGGCCTGGATCAGCTGGGCGTCGGACACCACGTCGTCCGCGGTGCCACTGCCGCCCTCGCGCTGCGGCGGAACCGCGTACCCGGCGGCGTCCGATGCGCTGCCCGCCCCGCCCGGCGCGCCTGCCGCAGAGCCGTCGTCCGGAGAGTCGTCGACGGGCGCCGGCCACGGGCCGGGCAGAACGGTGCCACCCTCGGCATCATCGGCCGAGCGCCCCGGTCCGGCCTGACTCGGCACCAGTCCGCCGGTCTCCGTGCCCCCACCCGCGGCAGCGATGCCGTCGAGCGGTACTTCCTGTTGCCCGTCACCGCTCATCGCGGAAGCCCCCGTATGCGCCTTCGGACCCGAACCGGGCAAGAGTGCCACAGAGCACGATCGCCACGGACTGTAGGCCCCGGCAACCACTCATCCGAGGTGAATTTCCCACGTGTGGGCATGAGAGATCACTCGTCCGGGGACGATCCACCCCCCGCCGAGGGGCCCACAGTTGACGGCCGCGGCAGCACCGGTGCCCGTCCACCGGGACGGACACCGGGGGACGGACAACGGGCTGTCACACGGTCCGGGACCGCAGTCCCTCCAGCAGGATGTCGAGCAGCCGTGCCGAGGCCGCGGCCTGCTGAGCCGCGTCGGGCAGCGCGGGAGCCGCCGTGGCGATGACCAGCAGCACATCGGCCACCGTCACATCACCGCGCAGCTCGCCCGATTCCCGCGCGCGGCCGACGAGCCTGCCCACGACCTCCAGCAGTTCACCCGTGCCCGCGTCCTCGTCGTCGAGAGCCTCGTCGGCGGCGGAGCGCTGCGCGACCACCCGCAGACCGGGCTGACCCACTCCCTGCCGCTGCTGCGGAACCCGCGTCACGTCATGGCTCTCGCCCGGTGCCGGCGCGGCGACGGAATCCGTGCCCGGCCCCTGTGCCGACGCGGTCGTCTCCTCGGCCTCGACGCCTACGCGCAGCACCTGCGGCGGCAGCAGCCGGCCCGCACCCGATGCCACGGACGTCCGCAGGAAACGGGAGAGCGCCGACCACGGCTCCTCCTCCTGGCCGAGCGCGGCCCGCGCCTGCTCGGTCAGCCGGGAGGTCTCCTCCTCGGCTATCCGCCGAACCAGCACGTCCTTGCTCGGGAACCGCCGGTAGACCGTGCCGACTCCGACCCTGGCGCGACGCGCCACGTCTTCCATCGGAGCCCCGTACCCCAGCTCACCGAACACCTCACGCGCAGCCCGCAGTACATGTTCCAGATTGCGCTGTGCGTCCACGCGGAGCGGTGCCTGACGGACGCCGGTCACAGCTGTCCCCGCGGTATCGACCGCTCCCACCGCGCTGAGCCGCCCGTGCCCCTCGGAAGAGGTCGAGACAGCAGCCTGCCAATGCGAATCCTGAATGTGCATACTTCCCCCGGTTATGACGTCTCCCCCCGGAGACTTCCCCGCCGTATCCGCCGAGGAGCGGATCACCATCCGCACCCGACACCCCGACGGGATACGAACATAGTTGAGCCCGGGTCAATTCAGAAGGGGGTTGTTCCGTACGGAGTGCCCCCCGATCGGAGCAAGGACCGGTTGGTTACCGATTCCACCCCTGGTCACGACCCCTTCCGCAACGTCTGACCTGCGCAGGTATCGCATCCTGCGACGCACAGGCGCCACCGGACCGCCCCTGACCTCCAGTCACACAATTTGCCGGGCCTGTGGACAAACACCTGACTCCGTTGCGTCATGGGATGGTGATGGCTCCAGATTTCCGGGGGAAGACCCCCGGCACCCGGCCAGGTGTGCGCGTTCTCGTAGTCGGTGGCGGCTACGTGGGGATGTACACGGCGCTGCGTCTCCAGCGGAAGCTGAAGCAGAGACTGAAGAGCGGCGATGCCGAGATTGTGGTGATCACTCCCGAGCCGTACATGACGTACCAGCCGTTCCTCCCGGAAGCGGCCGCGGGCTCGATCTCACCCCGCCATGTGGTCGTGCCGCTGCGCCGGGTCCTGAAGCGCTGCACGATCGTCATCGGTGAGGCCGAGCACATCGACCACGCCAAGCGCACCGCCACCGTCACCACCCTCGCCTCGGGTGAGGACGGCACCGGCGCCCTCGAGATCGCGTACGACGAAATCGTCATGGCGCCCGGCTCCGTATCGCGCACCCTCCCGATCCCCGGCCTCGCCGATTTCGGCATCGGCTTCAAGACCGTCGAGGAGGCCATCGGCCTGCGCAACCACGTCATCGAACAGATGGACATCGCCTCCGCCACCCGCGATCCCGCCATCCGCGACGCCGCCCTCACCTTCGTCTTCGTGGGCGGCGGCTACGCGGGCGTCGAGGCGCTCGCCGAACTCGAGGACATGGCCCGGTACACCTCGCGGTACTACCACAACATCAAGGCCACGGACCTGAAATGGATTCTCGTCGAGGCGTCCGGCCGCATCCTGCCCGAGGTCGGTGACGCGATGGGGAAGTACGCCATCCGCGAGCTGCGCGGCCGCAATATCGACGTACGCCTCGACACCCGACTGGACTCGTGCGAGGACCGGGTCGCCGTACTCAGCGACGGTTCCCGCTTCCCGACCCGCACGCTCGTGTGGACGGCGGGCGTCAAACCCGCGCCGCTCCTCGCCGCGACCGACCTGCCCCTGACCGAACGCGGACGTCTCCGCTGCACGGCCACACTCGCTGTCGACGGCGCCCCGCACGCCTGGGCGGCAGGCGACGCCGCGGCCGTTCCCGACCTGACCGCCACCGAACCGGGCAAGGAAACCGCCCCCAACGCGCAGCACGCCGTGCGCCAGGCCGCGGTCCTCGCGGAGAACATCCTCGCCACGCTCGAAGGGCGGCCGCTCAAGGAGTACCGGCACGCCTACGCGGGGTCCGTCGCCTCGCTCGGTCTCCACAAAGGCGTCGCGCACGTCTACGGTCGCAAGCTCAAGGGCTACCCGGCCTGGCTGATGCACCGCGTCTACCACCTGAGCCGGGTCCCCACGTTCAACCGGAAGGCGCGCGTCCTTGCCGAATGGACCCTGGCCGGACTCTTCAAGCGAGAGATCGTCTCCCTCGGCTCGCTGGAACACCCGCGCGCCGAGTTCTCCCTCGCCGCCGGCGGTCCCGGACGTAACGGAGGCCCGGGGCGTAACGGAAGCACCGGAAGACCTGCGACGCCCCCGAAGGACGGCGACCCGCCGAAGACCTCCGGCTGAGCCTGCCTGCCAGGCCCCGGGCGCCATTCCGACGGCCTCCGTTCAGCCCGTGGACCCATGGCCGACCCACGGCCGACCGACGGCTGAACGACCACTGTCAGTACGGACCGTCACACTGGACGTGTGACCATAGGTGGGCCCACACGTGCACAGAGTGACCCCGTCGGCAGTGACCAACAGTGACCAGCAGCGGCGCCCCACCAGCACGAGGAGGCCCGGCCGCGCCTTCCCCGGGGCCGCCGTCGGCGCCCCGCCCGCGCAGCAGGACTGGGCGCGGACCCGGCAGAAGAACCGGCAGAAGAAGCAGCCCGCCCGAGCGGACCAGACCGACACACGAGGCCAAGAATTCCGTGAACTTCACGCGTTGGAGCGCCCGCCTTCCCGGCACGCAGCGACGAGCCGCCGCGCGGGACGACCGCAGTTCCGTCCCCGCCGCACGCGCCGAGTGCGCCCGGCCGGAGACCGTGACCGTCCTGCCGGACGGTGACGCGGGAACGCCCCCGGCCGCTCCTGGAACGGGACAGGCACCGGGCCACGCACCGGACCACGTACCGGGACCCGGTCTGGAGGCCCTCTCGGCCCGCGAGATCCTCGGTCAGCTCCCCGCCCCGGTCGCTCTGCTCCACGGCCCGGACCACCGCATCACCTACGTGAACGAGGCGTACGAGACGGCTTTCGGCCCCCGCCCCACCGGCGCCCCCGCGGCCGACGCCATGCCCGAGCTCGTCGAGCTGAGCCTGCTGCCGCTCCTGGACCAGGTGCTGCGCAGCGGCACACCCCGAACGGTCAAGTCCCGCAAGGTCCTCGACGGCAGCTCGTACACGGTGACTTGCACCCCTGTGGCCGCCGCCGACAAGGAGAGCGAAGGCGGCGTGCTCGTGTACGCCACCGACGTCACCGACCACGCCGACGCGGCCGAGCGGCTCCGCACCAGCGAGCGCCGCCACCGCGAAACGGCCGTCACCCTCCAGCGCTCCCTGCTCCCGCAGGAGCTGGAGCAGCCCGACGACCTGCGGATCGCCGCCACGTACCAGCCCGGCGGCACGGACGCCGCGGTCGGCGGCGACTGGTACGACGTCATCACCCTGGGCGCCGGCCGCACAGCGCTCGTCATCGGGGACGTCATGGGCCGCGGGGTCCGCGCCGCCGCGGTCATGGGCCAGCTGCGCACCGCCGTCCGCGCCTACGCCCGTCTCGACCTCCCTCCCCACGAGGTGCTCCAGCTCCTCGACGGTCTCGCCGCCGAGATCGACGCCAGCCAGATCGCCACCTGCGTCTACGCGGTCCACGATCCGAACGAGGGCCGGCTGGTCTACGCCTCCGCCGGCCACCTGCCGATCCTCGTGTGCGACGAGGACGGGGTCATCCACCGCGCCGAGGACCCGACCGGCCCCCCGCTCGGCACCGGCGGCTGGATCCACACCTCCGGCACCATCCCCCTGCCCCCGGGCTCCACCGCCGTCCTCTATACGGACGGACTGGTCGAGCGGCGCAGTGAGGACATCGACGAAGGGGTGGCAGCCCTGGAGCGCGCCCTCTCGGGTGCCAAGGGGTCCCCGCAGGTGGTCTGCGACCGCCTCATCCGCTCCCTCGGCGTGACGGCGGAACACGACGACGACGTGGCCGTCCTGGTCGTCCAGCACCCGGCTCGTACGGGGACGAACGCGGAGCTGTTCCACAACGCCTCGCTCGAACTGCTCGGCGGCATCGAGGCCGCCCCGCGCGCCCGCGCCTTCGCCACGGGGGTGCTCACGTCCTGGCGCTTCCCCGTCGAGCTGTGCGATCTGGGCGTTCTCGCGGCGAGCGAACTCGTCGCGAACTCCCTCCAGCACGGCACCCCGCCGATGCGTCTCGGCCTGCGCCGCACGGACCGCCGCCTGATCATCGAGGTGACCGACGGCGACGACCACCTGCCGCGCCGCCGCCGCGCCGAACCGGCGGACGAGGCGGGACGCGGCATCTCGATCGTCGCGACCATCGCCTCGTCGTGGGGCAGCCGCCGCACACCGGGCGGCGGCAAGGCGGTGTGGTGCGAGTTCGCGCTGCCTCAGTGAGCGGCAGCGGGCGCGGGGGCCGGTTCGGTCCCCGGCAGTGACACGGCCACCACCCGTGACGGCACCGCCGCGAGCGAAGGCTGGTCCTGTACGGGGGTGAGCCGGCGGCCCAGCCGCAGCGCCAGCACGGTGATGCCCAGCGAGAACAGCACGAACGTCACGATGTACGGCCCGTGCAGCGTCGCACCCATGGGCCCGCCCACGGCCGGCCCGACCGCCAGCGCCAGCTGCTTGCACAGCGCGAAGGCCGAGTTGTACTGCCCGACCATCGAATCCGGCGCCAGATCGGCGACGAGGGGGGCCACGGTCGGCGACAGCATCGACTCACCGAGTCCGAACAGTGCGTACGTCGAGATCATCGCGGCCGTCGCCATGGTCTGGCTGCCGTGCCCGAGGCCCGCGTACCCCGCCACGATCCAGGCGAACGCCCAGATCACGCCGACCCAGGCGATGACCCGGGTGCGCCGCCGCCGCTCGACCAGCCGCAGCACGACGAACTGTGCGACGACGATGACAGCGGTGTTGGCGGCCAGTGCGATACCGAGGGTCGAGGGCTCGATCCCGGCAGCCTCGGTGCCGTACGCGGCGAGTCCGGACTCGAACTGCCCGTAGCAGGCGAAGAACAGCACGAAGCCCAGCACACACAGCTGCACCATCGCCCGGTGCGAGAGCAGCACCCGGAGCCCGGCCTTGGGTGCCGTGCCGTCGGTGGGCCTGGCATCGGTGATGGAGGGGGTACGCGGCATGCGCACGGTCCCCGCCACGACGCCCAGCACCACGAACATCGCGGCCTCGATCAGGAACAGCAGGGTGAAGCTCGACGGGCTGCTCGTGTCGACGATCAGACCACCGAAGAGTCCGCCGATGCCGAGGCCCAGGTTCTGCAGGAAGAACTGCATGGCGAAGGCGCGGGTACGGGTGGAGGTGCTGGAGCACCACACCAGCATCGTGGCCAGCGCCGGCTGCATGACCGCGGTGCCCGCACCGAGCACGGCGGCCGACAGCACGGTGGTGGTCACATTGCCGGCGACGCCGAGCGCGGCCGCGCCCACGGCGGCGACGACGGCGGCGACGATCAGGACGGGCATCGGACCACGCCGGTCGATGGCCCGTCCGGTGAACGGCAGGACGGCCAGAGCTGCCATGGCGAAGACAGCCAGCACGACACCCGCCGTACCGGCACCAAGATCCCGTACCTGCGCCACATAGACGTACAGATACGGAACGGTGAACCCGAGTCCGAACGCGCTCAGCGCGCTCCCCACCTGGATCCGCCGCAGCGCTGCACCCATCTCCCTGGTCACGCTCACCTACCTCAAGATTTCGAAGACTTCAGACAACATCGAACTACCAAGACTCGAAGACTTTAGCACTAAAGTTAGACAGTGAACAATTGAGGTTGAAGGACTTCGACGGTGAGGGAGGGCGTGCCATACTGCCCGCCATGTCCGACACCACCGAGCCCGGCCCGCAGGAGCCGAGCCTCGACGAGCAGATCGCCGCCTATCAGCGCGAGTTCCGCGATCTCGACCCCCAGGTCGAACAGGTCGTCTCGGCCCTCGGCCGGCTCAACCGCCGCATGAACGTCGCGTACGGAAGGCAGCTCGCCGCCCTCGGCATCAGCAATGCCGAGTGGGAGGTCCTCAAGACGCTGGTCCTGGCCGGCACGCCGTACCGACTGGGCCCCGGCGAACTCGCCAAGCGCCTCGGTCTCACCCCGGCCGCGATGACCCACCGCATCGACCGCATGGCGGGCGAGGGCCTGGTCACCCGGGACAGGGACGAGAACAACCGGGTGCGGGTCATCGTCGAACTGACCGATGAGGGTCGTACGAAGTGGCTGGAGGCGATGCGCATGGCGACCGCCTTCGAGGAAGACCTGCTCCAGGACCTTTCCGACGACGAGCGCGGCGGCCTGGGCGACATGCTGATCCGTCTGCTGCGCCGCGTGGAGCACGCCCAGCCGGACGCCGGCGGCCGCCTCACCGACCTGGACTGACGCGGCCCGGAGGGGGGTTGACACGCCCCTCCCCGATCCGTAAGGTTCTTCGAGTTGTCACGGGGCCGGAACGGTTCTGCGACAACCGATCCCGCCGCGAACGCGGCAACCAAACTCAGCACGATCTCCCACCGGGGAGAATTTCGGCATGCCGAAATTCATTTCGAAGACTCGATTATGAGTCGCCGGGAGAATCCGCTAGAGTTTGAGACGTCGGAACGGCCCAACAGCCGCAAAGACAAACCCCGCTGACTGGGGATCAGGCCCGAAAGGATCTGATAGAGTCGGACTCGCCGGAAAGGGAAACGCGAAAGCGAAGAACTGGAAAGCGAAACCCGCTTCGACCGGGAATC
>NZ_JBWKLF010000004.1:0-6364 GCF_056430475.1 Streptomyces sp. NPDC045968
GGGGGGTGTGGCTGTTTGGTTTGGTAGCCACCCACCACCCCCAATGCGGTGGTTCCCCCCCCCCCCCCCCCCCCCCCCCCCCCCACCTGTGTCACCCCCGTGGTCCCGCTGGTCACCAGGCCGTCGCGGCCGAGGTCTTCTCCGACGGCAGCAGCAGCCACAGCGCCAGGTAGAGCAGGAACTGGGGGCCGGGGAGCAGACACGACACGACGAAGATCACGCGCATCGTCCCCGCGGAGATGCCGAAGCGCCGTGCCAGCGCTGCGCACACTCCACCGATCATGCGTCCTTCACGGGGGCGGACAAGTGCGGCCATGGTGGGCTCCTTCGCGAACCGACGGGGAACACTTCCTGTTGTGCTCCCGATGTATCCATAGTGACTCCGCGAAGGGGTGCAAAGCGTCGCTCTACGGGGCCATACCGACCCTGGAAATCGTCGGGGTCGAGCCCTGAGACGCCTCCTCCCGAAGTCGGGCCGCGTCCCCTCCCGGCCCGGCCTGCAGCCCACGCCTCAGCCGCGCCCGGCAGACCGGCACGACCAGCAGGTGCGCGAGCGTCACGCCGACGGTGTTCAGCAGCAGCGAGTCGACGTCGACGACCTGCCCCGGCACCCCGGTCTGCGCCAGCTCGATGGCCAGCGAGATCAGTGCCCCGGCCGCGACGGTACGGGCCAGCGAGGCCCACGGGGACACGAACAGCCGGCCCCCGGCCATCGGCAGCAGCACCCCGAGCGGCGCCAGCAGCAGAAGCCCCGCACCGAACCGGTGCGCGGCCTCGACCGGGCCGAGAGCCAGATCTGCCTTGATACCGGCCAGCGGCTGGAAATTCGCGGCGGTCACCCACGCCACATCCAGGGGGCGCAGGGTCAGCCACCCGACGATCAGCAGATGCGCGAGGAGGAGGAGTACCCCCGCCGCGCGGAAGCGGATGACGGCTTGGCCGTCCGAACCTTGACGCACGCTCCCCAAGACGCCACGACCGGCAGGATCGGTTCCGCGCTGTCGCAGGAAGTGCTCAGGGGCCGGGAAGTACCAGCACTTCAGGGAGGGCTCAGGACCACGGCACGCCCGGCGTCAGGGCAGTTCCAGCGCGCCGAGCGTGGGCACGTCGCCCGGCCGGGTCTTCGTCTCCGACGTGCACAGATAGCCCCGTGGCGCGTAGGCCCCCGGGCCACCGAGTACGACCGTCCCCCCGGTCACCAGCGTCTCGCTGTCCGCGTACGTGCACACGAGCTGTGCCAGCGCCTCGGCCGGCAGGTCCTCGGGCTGCTCGTTCAGACGCAGGGTGCCCGCCGGATCGCCGTCGCGGCCCGCGGCGACCCGCAGACCCGCGGGCACGCCGGTGGAGAACCCGGCCTGCCGCTCGTCGGCCTCCGGCTCCTTCTGCAACTCGTCCAGGAGCACCCGCGCGACGCGGACACGGTCGGGCTCCGAAGCGTCCAGCCGCACCGAACGGTTGACGATCACCAGCTGCGAGGCACAGACCAGATACACCTGGACCTCGATCTCCTCCAGGGCCTGCGCGGTGACGTCATGGGCCGGGGTGCGGCACGGCACCCGGGACGGCGCGGCGCCCGCGTCCACCGGCACCGACGTCGACCTGATCCCGCACCCGGCGGTCAGCGCCACTCCCGCCAGGACGGCGGCCAGCACCCGGCCGGCCCGCCGCGCGCGCCCGGTGCGGTGTGCGCCGTACGCACGCTCGCCGCTCGTCACGTCGCCCCGCCCTCCTCGTTCAGGTCCTCCGTGCCGTGCTCCCCGGCCTCGGAGGTCAGCCGCTCGGCATCGCGGGGCAGCCGCAGGACGAACACCGCGCCGTCGCCGTCCGGCGAGTTCGCGGCCGTGATGTCTCCGCCGTGGATGTGCGCGTTCTCCATGGCGATCGACAGCCCGAGCCCGCTGCCCTCGGACCGGGGCCGGGAGGCGCTCGCCTTGTAGAAGCGGTCGAAGACGTGCGGCAGGACGTCCTCGGGGATGCCGGGGCCGTGGTCGCGTACCTCGATGACCAGTTCCTCGCCGACGGTCCGCACCGCCACCCGTACCGGCGAACCGCCGTGCTTGAGCGCGTTGCCGATCAGATTCGCCAGGATCACATCGAGCCGGCGCGGATCGAGCCGCACCATCATGCCGCGCTCGGCGTCCAGATCCACCGCGTCCAGCCAGGCCCGGGCGTCGATGCACGCGGTGACCTGGTCGGCGACATCGACCGTGTCGAGGACGAGACGGGCCGTACCCGCGTCGAAGCGGGTCACCTCCATCAGGTTCTCCACCAGATCGTTCAGCCTGCGGGTCTCGCTGACCACCAGGTGCACCGCGGGAGCGATCATCGGATCGAGGCTGTCGGCCTCGTCCTCCAGCACCTCGGCGACGGCGGTGATCGCGGTCAGCGGGGTCCGCAGCTCGTGCGACATGTCGGCGACGAACCGGCGACTGGACTCCTCCCGCGCGCTCATGTCCGCGACCTTCTTCTCCAGTGCGCTCGCGGTCCTGTTGAACGTACGGGAGAGATCGGCCAGTTCGTCGGTGCCGGACACCACGAGCCGGGTGTCGAGCTTGCCCTCGCCGAGCTTGCGGGCCGCGTCGCCCAGCCGCTGCACGGGGCGCAGCACGGTCGTCGCCGCACCCTGGGCGAGCAGGGCCGAGCCGACCAGCGCCAGGGCGGTCGCGATCCCCAGCGACCAGGCCAGGGAGTTGAGATCCTGGCGTTCCTGGTCGAGCGACTTCAGCATGTAGCCGGTCGGACCACCACCGATGATCTTCGTCCCGGCCACCAGGTACGGCCTGCCGCCGATGCTCGTCCGCTGCCAGAACAGGTGGTACTCGAAGGTGTTGCCCGACGTCATCGGCTGCTTCTTGCCCACCTGCCTCTGCAACGAGGCCGGTACGTCCTGCCGCGTGAAGGAGTCCAGGTCCGAGTAGCCCACGATCGGTTTGCCCTCGTGCTCGTCGACCAGCAGCACGTGGTAGCCGGGACTGCTGCTCGCCATCTGTACGGCGGCGTTCTGCAGGTCGTCCCTGGTGGGAGGCGTGGGCAGGGTGGCCGCACGGTTCTGCATCTGGCGGCGGAAGTCGCCGAGTGCCGAATCCTGCGTACGCGTCAGCACGGCCTCGCGGTTGAGCCAGTACGCGATACCCGACGCGGACACCGCCGCCGTCAGCGCCACCAGTCCGAACACGACGACGAGCCGCAGTCGCAGACTGGTCCAGCGAAGACCGGTGAGCACGGTCCGCTTCGCGGGTTCACTCACTGAGGCGAGTCCAGCCGGTAGCCCACTCCGCGCACGGTACGGATCAGGGTCGGCGAGGACGGCACGTCCTCCACCTTCGCGCGCAGGCGCTGGACACAGGCGTCCACGAGCCGGGAGTCACCGAGGTAGTCGTGCTCCCACACCAGGCGCAGCAACTGCTGCCTGGAGAGCGCCTGACCGGGCCTGCGGCTCAGTTCGAGCAACAGCCGCAGCTCGGTCGGGGTGAGCTGAAGATCCTCACCGTCCTTGGTGACGGTCATCGCGGAGCGGTCGATGATCACGTTGCCGAAGGTCGCGGAGTCCGTGGACTCGCGTTCCCCCCGGCGCAGCACCGCGCGGATACGGGCGTCGAGCACCCGGCCCTGCACGGGTTTCACCACATAGTCGTCCGCGCCGGACTCCAGTCCCACCACGACGTCGATGTCGTCGCTGCGCGCGGTCAGCAGAATGATCGGCAGCTGGTCGGTGCGGCGGATGCGCCGGCACACCTCGAAACCGTCGATCCCGGGCAGCATCACATCCAGCACGACCAGGTCCGGCCGCTGCTCTCGCAGCAGGTTCAGGCCGTCCTCTCCCGTCGCCGCAGTGGCCACTCGGTGGCCCTGGCGTGACAACGAGAGTTCGAGAGCCGTGCGGATGGCGTCGTCGTCCTCGATCAGCAACAGGAAAGGCACGGGGGTCATTCTGGCCCATGGTGGTGCCTCAGTTCGACAGTTGGACGGCTCTCGCGGTTCCGGCACGCCCGGGAGCGGCCCTGTGACACGGCTGTGACAGTCGGGGGACAGCGCGATGAAACTGCCCGGGCAAGCTCGTTGACACATGGAACCAACCGACTCCACCGACGGGGGGCGCGAGATGAACGCAACGCACAGCACCGGCTCGACGAGCGCAGTTGTCACGCGTCTCCACGACGTCGGGCGGGGTCCGGAGAAGTCCGGCGTGGGAGGGCGGGGGTGCCTTCGAAGCGCCGGGCGTCAGCATCCGTCGTACATGACGGTGGTTGACACGCCCCTCGGGGGCAACGGGGGAAGCGCGTACGGGGAGGTCACGGGGGAGCGGACGCCCGCGGCGCGGACCGAGGACGCCGAAGCGGTGTTCACGGCCTACGTCCAGGAGCGCCGCGCCTCCCTGTACGCAACCGCCTATCACCTGACCGGCGACCGGTTCGAGGCCGAGGACCTGCTGCAGAGCGCCCTCTTCTCGACGTACCGGGCGTGGGACAGGATCAGTGACAAGGCGGCGGTCGGCGGATATCTGCGCCGCACCATGACCAACCTGCACATCAGCGCCTGGCGCAGGCGCAAGCTCAACGAATACCCGACCGAGGAGCTGCCGGAGACGGTGGGCGACACGGACGCGATGCGCGGTACGGAACTGCGGGCGGTGCTCTGGCAGGCGCTCGCGCGGCTGCCCGAACTCCAGCGCACGATGCTGGTCCTGCGGTATTACGAGGGCCGCACCGACCCGGAGATCGCGTCCATCCTCGACATCAGTGTCGGCACGGTGAAGTCGAGCATCTGGCGGTCGCTCCGCCGGCTGCGCGAGGACCAGGTCCTCAGCTTCGGCCGTGACGAGGAGGAGTCCTTCGGCGAGCTGGTGGCCTGAGGCGACGGGGGGAAACGGGGGAAAGGGCCGCGGCTTCGGGGGAGGCGGCGGTACGGGGGCAGGCGCAGCGGGGTCGGACGGGCCAGGGGGTCCTGTCCGGCCCCGTTCGCGTGTACGGGGGCTCGGGCGTCCGCACCTTTCGGCTCGCGGGCGCCGGCCCAGTCCGCACGCGCTACGCGGCCCCGCGCCCCGCGGTCGCCCGGCGGCACCGTCCCGCAGCCGCCGCGGCCAGCCGCCCCAGCGCCTCCTCCTTGCCGCACGGATACGCGCCGAGCGCCGCCTGCCGGGCCACGATCCGCCGCTCGGCCCGCATCAGCCGCCAGCCGCGCCGCAGCAGGAACGGCACCGACTTGCGGCCCTCCCGCAGATCGCGCAGCAGCCGCCGCCGGAACGTCGTCGAGGGCCGCCCGCGCAGACAGAGCGCGTCCGCCAGGAGGCCCAGCTCCTGGCAGCGCTCCACGATGTCCGCCGCGAAGATGCCCTCGGCCACGAACAAGGGCGTGCGTTCGATGTGGAACGCCTCGTGGCCGACGCGGGCGCTCGTGGCGATGTCGTACACCGGCACGTCCGTACGCCCCGTGCGGCACAGCTCCGAGACGGCCGCGACCGCCGCGTCCGCGTCCCACGACCGCACGGAGTCCCAGTCGATGTCCGTGCTGCCCGCGACCACCGGCAGTGTCGGGTCGTCACCCTCCTTGTAGAAGTCGTCCAGGCGCAGCACCGGCAGTCCGGTACGGGCGGCCAGGGAGGACTTTCCTGAACCGGAGGGGCCCGCGAGCAGCACGACGCGGGTCGGGATCGATTGGGGATTCACAGAACAGAAGTGTGAGGCATTGACCCGCGCAGGGGACCCCTCGGAGGTCCTGTTGGTATCGAGCATCACACCTCAACTACTCTGCGCGCACGCACGATTACCGAAACAGGCTCGATCAGGTGGGAAAATCATGGGTCGTCACGCACTGTCCGCACCTTCACGTACCCGGCGCCGCGTTCTGCTGCGGGCCGGTCTGACCGTCACCGCGGTGGGCGCGGCTCTCGGTGCGGGAGGCGCGGCCGCCCAGGCCGCGCCGCTGCCCGCCGTCCCGGCCGCCGGCGCCGACAGCACCCTCGGTGCGGTGAGCGAGACGGCCGGGCCCGCGCTGACCGGGGCGCTCGGCTACTCGCTCGCGGGCGGCCTCACGCCGGTCACGGACCTTCAGCTCGACCCGCTGGCCGGGACGGGCGTCGACCCGCTGGACAACGCGGTGGGCACCCAGATCGCCGACTTCAAGCCGCTGACCACGGCCGTCCTGACCGACCCGGTGACCAGCGGCGGCGCACTGAGCGACCTGCCGGTGATCGGCCAGGCGACCGGGCTGCTGACCGGCTGACCCGGCAACGGGGGCGGGGGGGGGGGGGCGGGGGGGGGGGGGGGGGGGGAGGGGAGAACCCCCGAAAACCCCCCCACCCCCCTAAACACAAACACCCCAACCCCCACAAACCACCAAGGCCCCCAAATAGTCTTTTCCTACA
>NZ_JBWKLF010000004.1:6374-21049 GCF_056430475.1 Streptomyces sp. NPDC045968
GAGAAAACGAAGGAAGAGCTGGGTGGAGAATGAACGGGTAATTGGTTCGCCATCTTGCCCCCTTGAGGAGGGGGTCTCCCCCCCCCCTTCTGTTTGGGGGGGGGGGGGGGGCCCCCCCCCCCAAGGCCCGCAGGGCCCGTCCAGGGCTCAGTACGAGGAGCCTGCGGCTCCCAGAGCGCCCGTCGGGTGCCAGACGGTCTTCGTCTCCAGGAAGGCCGTCAGGCGGCGCGTGCCGGGGTCGGCCGACCAGTCGGCGCCGTCGGCGGAGCCGTCCGTGTCCACAGGCTGTGGACGCAGGACGCGCTTCATGTTGTCCGCGGCCGCGATCTCCAGCTCCTTCGCCAGTACGGCGTCGGCGCCCGTGAGGTCGATCGCGTTGACGTCCTGGTGGGAGGCGAGCGGGGCCGCGAGCTCCGCCGTCTTCCCGGACAGGATGTTCACGACACCGCCCGGCAGGTCGGAGGTGGCGAGCACCTCGCCCAGGGAGAGCGCGGGCAGCGGGGCGTCGGCCGAGGCGATGACCACGGCCGTGTTACCGGTGGCGATCACCGGGGCGATCACCGAGACCAGACCCAGGAACGAGGACGCCTGGGGCGCCAGGACCGTGACGACACCGGTCGGCTCGGGAGTGGAGAGGTTGAAGAACGGGCCCGCGACGGGGTTCGCCCCGCCGACGATCTGGCCGATCTTGTCGGTCCAGCCCGCGTACCAGACCCACCGGTCGATCGCCGCGTCGACGACGGCCGCCGCCTTGGCCTTCGACAGGCCCTCGGCGTCCGCCACCTCCCGTACGAACTGGTCCTTGCGGCCCTCCAGCATCTCCGCGACGCGGTAGAGGATCTGCCCGCGGTTGTACGCGGTCGCGCCCGACCAGCCGCCGAACGCCTTGCGGGCGGCCACGACCGCGTCGCGCGCGTCCTTGCGGGAGGACTGCGGCGCGTTCGCCAGCCACCTGCCCTTGGAGTCGGTCACCTCGTACACCCGGCCGCTCTCGGAGCGGGGGAACTTGCCCCCGACGTACAGCTTGTAGGTCTTGAAGACGCTCAGGCGGTTATCGGACATCGAGGTATGCCTCCAGGCCGTGACGGCCGCCCTCGCGGCCGAAGCCCGACTCCTTGTAGCCACCGAAGGGCGACGTCGGGTCGAACTTGTTGAACGTGTTGGCCCAGACGACGCCTGCCCGGAGCTTGCCGGCCACCGCGAGGATGCGGGAGCCCTTCTCCGTCCAGATGCCGGCCGAGAGGCCGTACTGGGTGTTGTTGGCCTTGGCGACCGCCTCGTCCGGGGTACGGAAGGAGAGGACGGACAGCACGGGGCCGAAGATCTCGTCGCGGGCGACGGTGTGGGCCTGGGTGACGTTCGTGAAGAGCGTCGGGGCGAACCAGTAGCCGGACGAGGGGAGTTCGCAGGGGGCGGACCAGCGCTCGGCCCCCTCCGCCTCGCCGGTCTCGACGAGCGCGGTGATCCGGGAGAGCTGCTCCGCGGAGTTGATCGCGCCGATGTCGGTGTTCTTGTCCAGCGGGTCGCCGAGGCGCAGCGTGGACAGCCGGCGCTTGAGGGCGTCCAGCACCTCGTCCTGGACCGACTCCTGGACGAGCAGCCGGGAGCCCGCGCAGCAGACCTGGCCCTGGTTGAAGAAGATGCCGGTGACGATGCCCTCGACGGCCTGGTCGATGGGGGCGTCGTCGAAGACGATGTTGGCGCCCTTGCCGCCGAGTTCGAGGGTGACCTTCTTGTCCGTACCGGCGACCTGGCGGGCGATGGCCTTGCCGACCGCGGTCGAGCCGGTGAAGGCGACCTTGTTCACGTCGGGGTGCCCGACCAGGGCGGCGCCCGCGTCGCCGTAACCCGTGAGGATGTTGACGACGCCCTTGGGCAGGCCCGCCTGGCGGCAGATGTCCGCGAAGAAGAGCGCGGAGAGCGGGGTCGTCTCGGCGGGCTTCAGGACCACCGTGTTGCCCGTGGCGAGCGCGGGGGCGATCTTCCACGCCAGCATCAGGAGCGGGAAGTTCCACGGGATGACCTGGCCCGCGACGCCCAGCGGGCGCGGGTTCGCGCCGTAGCCGGCGTGGTCCAGCTTGTCGGCCCAGCCCGCGTAGTAGAAGAAGTGCGCGGCGACGAGGGGGAGGTCCGCGTCGCGGGTCTCCTTGATCGGCTTGCCGTTGTCCAGGGTCTCCAGGACGGCGAGCTCGCGGCTGCGCTCCTGGATGATCCGGGCGATACGGAACAGGTACTTCGCGCGCTCGGAGCCGGGCAGCGCCGACCACTTCTCGAACGCCCTGCGGGCCGCCTTCACGGCCCGGTCCACGTCCTCCGCGCCGGCCTGCGCGACCTCGGCGAGGACTTCCTCGGACGAGGGGCTGACCGACTTGAAGACCTTGCCGTCGGCGGCCTCGGTGAACTCGCCGTCGATGAACAGGCCGTACGAAGGAGCGATGTCGACGACGGAGCGGGACTCCGGAGCCGGTGCGTACTCGAATGCAGATGCCATGGGGATCAGTCCACCGTCACGTAATCGGGGCCGGAGTAACGGCCGGTGCTGAGCTTCTGGCGCTGCATCAGCAGGTCGTTCAGCAGGCTGGAGGCGCCGAAGCGGAACCAGTGGTTGTCCAGCCAGTCCTCGCCCGCGGTCTCGTTGACCAGCACGAGGAACTTGATCGCGTCCTTGCTGGTGCGGATGCCGCCGGCCGGCTTCACACCGACCTGTACCCCAGTCTGCTCCCGGAAGTCGCGCACGGCCTCCAGCATCAGCAGGGTGTTCGCGGGCGTCGCGTTGACCGCGACCTTGCCCGTCGACGTCTTGATGAAGTCGGCGCCCGCCAGCATCCCGAGCCAGGAGGCCCGCCGGATGTTGTCGTACGTGGACAGCTCGCCGGTCTCGAAGATCACCTTCAGCCGTGCGGAGCCGCACGCTGCCTTCACGGCGGTGATCTCCTCGTACACCTTCAGGTAGTGGCCGGAGAGGAAGGCGCCGCGGTCGATCACCATGTCGATCTCGTCGGCCCCGGCCGCCACGGCGTCGCGGACGTCCGCGAGCTTGACGTCCAGCGCGGCACGGCCGGCCGGGAAGGCCGTCGCCACGGACGCCACCTTCACTCCGGAACCGGCCAGCGCGGCGACGGCGGTCGCCGCCATGTCGGGATAGACGCAGACCGCGGCGGTACGCGGGCTGGTGCGGTCGGTGGGGTCGGGGTTGACGGCCTTGGCGGCGAGAGCCCGGACCTTGCCCGGGGTGTCCGCGCCTTCCAGCGTCGTCAGGTCGATCATCGAGATGGCGAGATCGATGGCGTACGCCTTGGCAGTCGTCTTGATCGATCGGGTACCGAGGGAGGCGGCGCGCGCTTCGAGGCCGACAGGGTCGACGCCGGGCAGCCCGTGCAGGAAGCGGCGCAGCGCACTGTCGGACGCCGTCGCGTCGGCGAATGCAGGTGCAGTGGTGGGCATGGTCACCACATGAGCATATCTACGCGCGTAGCGACCTGTACAGGGCCCCTCCTCCTTCCCGCGCCGCGGGCGCGCCGCACGCGCGGGACACGGCCGCCCGGCCGTCCCCGTCGGCCGTCAGGCAGAATCGGGCCCATGACGAGCCCCACGCCTGCCCCCGAGCCGGCCTACGCCGACCGGACCTTCCGTTCGGTCGCCGGTCTGGTCTGCGGTGTGCTGCTGATCGCGCTGACCGCCTGGATCGGCGGCGACGCCCTGTTCCGCGGCGAGGGCGCGACCCCGTGGAAGGCGCTCGCGGGGATGCTTGCCGTGATCCCGCTGATCGTGGCGTTCACGGTGCGGCCCGCGGTGTTCGCGAACGAGGAGCGCGTCCGCATCCGCAACCCGTTCCGGACGATCGTGCTGCCCTGGTCCGATGTCGCCGATGTGCGCGCCGGGTATTCGACCGAGCTGACCACGCACAAGGGCGTGAAGTACCAGCTGTGGGCCGTCCCCGTCTCGCTGCGCGAGCGCAAGAGGGCGGCCAGGAAGGCGTCCCGGCAGTCGCAGGACGACCCGTACGGCAGGTCCTCCGTCCACGCCGACGTCCGCGACACGGCGGCGCGCATCGCCGCCGCCGACCAGACCGTGGTCGACCTGCGCGAACTGGCCGAGGGAGCCGCGCACCGCAAGGACGGCACCGGCACGGTGACGGCCTCGGTCCGCTGGGCGTACGAGGTCATCGCCCCGGCCGTCGCGGGCGTCGTGCTCCTCGTGGTGCTGCTCGCCATCGGCTGAGACGTGACGGACCGGCCCCCGGACTCCCGCTTCCGCGCGGGGTCCGGGGGCCGGTCCGTGGTACCGCGGGCTCAGATCCCCGCGGCCGCCGACAGGTCGCGCTTGATCCCGGCGAGCAGTTCCGCGCCCCTGGCACGGGCCGCGGGCAGGTCGTCCGCCGAGGCGACCGGAACCACGACCTCCAGGTAGCACTTGAGCTTCGGCTCGGTGCCGCTCGGGCGGACGATCACCCGCGCGCCCTCCAGCCGGTAGCGCAGCCCGTCCGTGGGCGGCAGCAGCTCGGTGCCGAGCGACAGGTCCTCGGCCGAGACGACGGCCAGGCCCGCCAGGGCGGTCGGCGGCTGCTCCCGCAGGCGCAGCATGGCGTTCGCGATGACCGTGAGGTCCTCCACACGGACCGACAGCTGATCCGTGGCGTGCAGTCCGTGCGTGACGGCGAGGTCGTCCAGCAGGTCGAGGAGCGTACGGCCCCGCTCCTTGAGTACGGAGGCCAGCTCGGCGACGAGCAGGGCGGCCGTGATGCCGTCCTTGTCGCGCACGCCCCCGGGGTCGACGCAGTAGCCCAGCGCCTCCTCGTAGCCGTACCGCAGGCCGTCGACGCGGGCGATCCACTTGAAGCCGGTCAGCGTCTCCTCGTACCCGAGGCCCGCCTTCTCGGCGATGCGGCCGAGCAGCGAGGACGACACGATCGACTCGGCGAAGGTGCCGGTGACGCCGCGGTCCACCAGATGGGCGGCGAGCAGCGCGCCGACCTCGTCGCCGCGCAGCATCCGCCAGCCGCCCGGGACGGCCGCGTCGGGCACCGCCACGGCGCAGCGGTCGGCGTCCGGGTCGTTGGCGATGACGAGATCCGGGCCGGACCGGCGCGCGGTCGCGAAGGCGAGATCCATGGCGCCGGGCTCTTCCGGGTTGGGGAAGGCGACGGTGGGGAACGCCGGGTCGGGTTCGGCCTGCTCGGCCACGAGCACCGGCTCCGGGAAACCGGCCCGTGCGAACGCGGCGGTGAGCACGGACGTACCGACGCCGTGCATCGCGGTGTAGACGACGCGGGCGGTACGCGGGGAGCCGGCGCGGAGCACCGAGTCCGTACGCGCCAGATAGGCGTCCAGGACCTCGTCGCCGAGGATCTCCCAGCCGTCCTCGGGGCGCGCCACGGTGTCGAGCGGGCCGACCGCCGCGATCGCGGCGGCGATCTCGCCGTCGGCCGGGGGCACGATCTGCGAACCGTCGCCCAGGTAGACCTTGTAGCCGTTGTCGCGCGGAGGATTGTGGCTGGCGGTCACCTCGACGCCCGCGACGGCGCCCAGATGCCTTATGGCGTACGCCAGGACCGGGGTGGGGAGCGGACGGGGCAGGACGGCCGCCCGCAGCCCGGCGCCGGTCATGACGGCCGCCGTGTCGCGCGCGAAGTCGGCGGACTTGTAGCGGGCGTCGTACCCGATGACGACGAGCCCGCCGGCCTGGCCCTGAGCGGTCAGGTACGCGGCGAGGCCCGCGGCGGCCCGGATGACCACGGACCGGTTCATCCGCATGGGCCCGGCTCCCAGCTCCCCGCGCAGCCCGGCCGTGCCGAACTGGAGGGTGCCCGCGAAGCGTGCGGAGAGTTCGGCGAGATCCTCGGCGGCGATCAGCTTGGCGAGTTCGTCGCGCGTCTCGGGGTCGGGGTCCTCCGCGAGCCACGTCCTGGCCTGCGTGATGAGGTCCTGCTCCACGGTGTCCGCCTTTCGGGGGTGGGGTGGGTTACGGGGGCGCTGCCCCGGGACCCCCGCTCCTCAACCGCCGGAGGGGCTTGAGACGCGGCGGAACCAGCAGATCTCAGCCCCGTCGGCGGGGGAGGCGCGGGGTCTGGGGCGGAGCCCCATGGGCACGTCAGATGCGGTCCAGGACCCGTGCCAGCAGCGCACCCATACGGGTGGCCGAGTCGCGGCCCGCCTGAAGCACCTCTTCGTGGTTGAGCGGCTCGCCGGACAGACCGGCGGCCAGGTTGGTCACGAGCGAGATGCCCAGGACCTCGGCCCCCGCCTCGCGCGCGGCGATGGCCTCCAGCACGGTGGACATGCCCACCAGGTCGCCGCCCATGACCCGGACCATGTTGATCTCGGCCGGAGTCTCGTAGTGCGGGCCGGGGAACTGCACGTACACGCCCTCTTCGAGCGTCTCGTCGATCTCCTTGCACAGGGCGCGCAGCCGCGGCGAGTACAGGTCGGTGAGGTCCACGAAGTTGGCGCCGATGATCGGCGACGCCGCCGTGAGGTTGATGTGGTCGCTGATCAGCACGGGCTGCCCGGGGCGCATGCCCTCGCGCAGACCGCCGCAGCCGTTGGTCAGCACGATGGTCTTGCAGCCGGCGGCGACCGCCGTGCGGACCCCGTGCGAGACGGCGGCGACGCCGCGGCCCTCGTAGTAGTGGGTGCGGCCGAGGAAGACCAGGACGCGCTTGTCTCCGATCCGGTACGAGCGGATCGTGCCGCCGTGGCCCTCGACCGCCGGCGCGGGGAACCCGGGCAGTTCGGTCACCGGGAACTCGGCTTCCGGAGCGCCGAGCGCGTCGCCCGCGGGCGCCCACCCCGAGCCCATCACGAGGGCGACGTCGTGGGTCTCGGCGCCGGTCAGCTCGCGGAGGCGGGCGGCGGCGGCGTCGGCGGCCGCGTGCGGGTCGCCCTGGATGTTGTCCGGAATAACAGATGCGTTCACGCGGACGAGGGTAGCCGGTGAATCCCTACGCGCGTAGATGCCCATGCGCAGAGGCTGGCCGAACGTCTTCGTAGTTTCGTACAGGAGTGCGGTGCGCCGGGCGCTCAGCAGGGGCGCTTGCGGAGCTCCATCACGTAGTCGTGCGGCGCGCCGGCGGATTCCGCGGCGTCGGCCACTTCGCCCAGGTAGCGGGCCGAGGGGAGCCCGCCCTCGTACCCGTTCAGGACGTACATCCAGGTCGGCTCCTCGCCGTCCAGGGTGTGCACCCGCACGCGCATCCGCCGGTAGATGTCGAGGCCGACGCCTTCCCACCGGTCCATGGAGTCCTCGTCCATCGGCGCGATGTCGTACAGCGCCACGAAGACCTGGGAGCGGGGCGCCTCGACCACCGTGGCCAGCGCGCCTTCCCAGCCCATCTGTTCCCCGCCGAAGGTCAGCCGCCAGCCGTTGAGCCAGCCGGTGCCGCGCAGCGGGGAATGAGGAGCGCGGCGCGTCATCAGCCGCGCGTCGAGGTTGCCGGCGTACGCGGCGTAGAGCGACATGTGGTCGAGGGTACGGGAGGTGACCGCGGGAGCGCCGGTTCCTGAGCGCAAGGGCCTGCCGGAACACCCCGTTCGTGCACGCCGGACCCGGTCCCGGCGGGCCCCGCCCACGTATGGAGGGCCCCGGGGCGAAGCAGTTTGGCGCGTGCGGGACAATGGAGTACGTACTGCATTCCCCCCGGGGTCGTCCCCCGGACCCCGGCCGCGGCGGCATACGGCCGCGGGATGACACCACGCGAGGCGGACTTTTCGTGACCCGGATCGTGATCATCGGCGGCGGCCCCGGCGGCTACGAGGCGGCACTGGTGGGCGCCCAGCTCGGCGCGGAGGTGACCGTCGTCGACTGCGACGGCCTCGGCGGCGCGTCGGTACTCACCGACTGCGTGCCCTCCAAGACCCTGATCGCGACGGCAGAGGTGATGACCACCTTCGACTCTTCGTACGAGGAGTTGGGCATCATCGTCGCGGACGACACGCCTCATCTGGAGCAGGCGGCGCGCGTGGTCGGCGTCGACCTCGGCAAGGTCAACCGACGGGTCAAGCGCCTCGCGCTGGCCCAGTCCCACGACATCACCGCGTCCGTCACCCGCGCGGGCGCCCGCGTGATGCGCGGACGCGGCCGGCTGGAGGGCCTCCAGGCCGCCGACGGCTCCCGGCAGGTCGTCGTGACCGCCGCCGACGGCACGGAGGAGTCGCTGACCGCCGACGCCGTGCTCGTCGCGACCGGCGGTCACCCCCGGGAGATCCCGGACGCGCTCCCGGACGGCGAGCGCATCCTCAACTGGACCCAGGTCTACGACCTCGACGAGCTCCCCGAGGAGCTCATCGTCGTCGGCTCCGGTGTCACCGGAGCCGAGTTCGCCGGTGCCTACCAGGCGCTCGGCTCGCGGGTCACCCTCGTCTCCTCGCGCGACCGCGTGCTGCCGGGCGAGGACCCGGACGCGGCGGCGGTCCTGGAGGACGTCTTCCGCCGTCGCGGCATGAACGTCATGGCCCGCTCGCGCGCCCAGTCAGCCAAGCGGGTGGGCGACCGGGTCGAGGTCACCCTCGCCGACGGACGCGTCATCTCCGGATCGCACTGCCTGATGGCGGTCGGCGCGATCCCGAACACCGCGGGCATGGGCCTGGAGGAGGCCGGGGTCCGGCTCAAGGACTCGGGCCACATCCTGACCGACCGGGTCTCCCGCACCAGTGCCCCCGGTGTGTACGCGGCCGGTGACGTCACCGGCGTCTTCGCGCTGGCCTCGGTCGCCGCGATGCAGGGCCGGATCGCGATGTACCACTTCCTCGGCGACGCGGTGGCCCCCCTGAACCTGAAGACGGTCTCGTCGAACGTGTTCACCGACCCCGAGATCGCCACCGTCGGCTACAGCCAGGCCGATGTCGACGCGGGCAAGATCGACGCCCGGGTCGTCAAGCTGCCGCTGCTGCGCAATCCGCGGGCCAAGATGCAGGGCATCCGGGACGGCTTCGTCAAGATCTTCTGCCGGCCCGGCACCGGCATCGTGGTCGGCGGCTGTGTCGTCTCCCCGCGCGCCAGCGAGCTGATCCATCCGATCTCGATCGCGGTCGACAACAACCTGACGGTGGAACAGATCGCAAACGCTTTCACCGTGTACCCGTCCCTGTCCGGATCGATCGCGGAAGTGGCTCGGCAGCTGCACACGCGGAAGCTCACGGGCGACTCGTAGGGCCTGCCGGGAGCCCGGCAATCCCCGGCAACCCCCGGCAAGTTGGACGGGCCCGCAGAACGTTTGTGACCGCTCCCGTCCGGTCTCTTCCGACTCCGTCACAACAACGGGGCCGCCTATATCACTTGGCGGCCCCATTCATGTGCAACTTCTGTTATTCGGCGCAAACTGCTGAAAACTAACGGATGGCCAGGTTACTGTCAGTTCCGTGTTCGCTGCAGAACGTCGTCAGTTGATCCTCGAAATGGTGCGCGCCAACGGGGCGGTATCGCTCCGTGAGCTCGCCCGCGTCGTCCAGACCTCCGAAGTGACCGTACGGCGGGACGTGCGGGCACTGGAGGCAGAAGGACTCCTCGACCGCCGGCACGGCGGTGCGGTCTTGCCGGGCGGATTCACGCGGGAGTCCGGCTTTCCGCAAAAATCCCATCTCTCCACCGCGGAGAAGACGGCCATCGCCGATCTGGCCGCCGGCCTGGTCGGTGAGGGCGAGGCCATTGTGGTCGGCGCCGGAACGACCACGCAGGAGCTGGCCCGCCGGCTCGCGCGGGTTCCCGGTCTGACCGTCGTCACCAACTCACTGCTGGTCGCCCAGGCGCTGGCGCATGCCAACCGCGTGGAAGTGGTGATGACCGGCGGCACGCTGCGCGGGAGCAACTACGCGCTCGTGGGCAGCGGTGCCGAACAGTCCCTCCAGGGACTGCGGGTCTCGCGGGCGTTCCTCTCCGGGAGCGGCCTCACCGCCGAGCGCGGGCTGTCCACGTCCAACATGCTCTCGGCGAGTGTGGACCGGGCGCTGGTGCAGGCGGCCGCCGAGGTGGTGGTCCTCGCGGACCACACCAAACTGGGCTCCGACACCATGTTCCAGACGGTGCCCACCGACCTCATCACCCGGCTGGTCACGGACGAGCCGCCGGTCCACGACGAGCGGGCCGCGACCGAGCTCCAGGCCCTGGCGGACCAGGGCGTGGAGATCACGATCGCGGGTCCCGACGCGGACGCGTCCGTACCCGGCGAGGGGATCGCGCCCGGCCGCCAGGCCAGACGCGACATGCCGCTGCCGGGACAGCGCCGTACGCAGGCGGGGGGTTCGGGAGGACTTGGACCACAGCTGCGCAGCGCGGCGGCGCTGGCCGACCAGGGCCCGGGGGACCGGGCGAGGGTGGCGGACCTGCGACGGCGCTGAGGCTGATCCGGCTGAGGCCCGGCCCGCAGGTCAGGCAGCCCCAGTGCTCCGTCAGCCCCGTTCCGTGTTCGGGCCCTTGAGACCCTGGAGGGTGAGCGTCAGCAGGCGGTCCGCAAGTCCCGGATCGTCCGGTGACTGCTCGGCGGCCAGGGCGATGGCGTTCGTCAGCTGCATCAGGTCGTCGATCGACACGTCCGCCCGCACGGCGCCGCTCTCCTGCGCCCGAGCGAGCAGTCGCGCCCCCGCCTGACGCAGCGGCACATTGCACCGCGCCAGGGCCGAGGTCTCGTCCCGCGACGCCGACATGAGCGCCTGGGCCACCCCCCGGTACTCACCCGCGTGCGTGACGATCGCGCCCAGCCACTCCACGAGCGCCCGGCACGGATGCTCCGCCTCCGCCAGTTCGCGGGAGCGGGTGAGCAGGGCTGCCAGGGCCTCCTGGAAGACCGCGTACATCAGGGCCTGGCGGTTCGGGAAGTGCCGGTACAGGGTGCCGATGCCGACGCCCGCGTGGCGCGCGATGTCCTCCAGGGAGGCGTCCGTGCCGTGCGCGGCGAAGGACATACGGGCTTCGCCCAGCAGCCGGTCGTAGTTGCGGCGCGCGTCGGCACGCATCGGCCGTCCCGGGGTCTGTGCCGGCGTCTGTGCCGTGCTCGTCGCCATCGCGCAGTCCTCCGCATCTCCCACGTGTACGCCCCTGCGTGCGCACGCCTCAGGGTCCAGGATGCCATCGGGCAACGGGAGGTGCCCTCCGTATCGCCCCGCACCCCGGGGACCTGCCCGCGGACGCCGAGGGCCCCGCAGGAGTCGAGTGACTCCTGCGGGGCCCTTGAGCCGGGCGGATCAGTCCTTGATCTCGCAGATCATGGCGCCGGAGGAGACCGAGCCGCCGACTTCGGCGGCCAGGCCCTTGACCGTTCCGGAGCGGTGGGCGTTGAGGGGCTGCTCCATCTTCATGGCTTCCAGGACGACGATGAGGTCGCCCTCCTTGACCTCCTGGCCCTCCTCGACCGCGACCTTGACGATCGTGCCCTGCATGGGCGAGGCGAGGGTGTCGCCGGAGGCGGCGGAACCGGCCTTCTTCGCGGCACGGCGCTTGGGCTTGGCACCGGCCGCGAGGCCGGTACGGGCCAGGCTCATCCCGAGGGAGACGGGCAGCGAGACCTCCAGGCGCTTGCCGCCGACCTCGACGACGATGGTCTCGCGGTTGCCGTCCTCGTCCTCGGCGTCCGCGCCGGCGGGAGCGAAGGGCTTGATCTCGTTGACGAACTCCGTCTCGATCCACCGGGTGTGGATCCGGAACGGGTCGGCGGTGAAGGCGGGGTCGACCACGACGGCCTGGTGGAAGGGGATGGCCGTGGCCATGCCCTCGACCTTGAACTCCGCCAGCGCCCGCGCGGCCCGCTGGAGCGCCTGCTCACGGGTCGCACCGGTCACGATCAGCTTGGCCAGGAGCGAGTCCCAGGCGGGGCCGATGACGCTGCCGGACTCCACACCCGCGTCCAGGCGGACGCCCGGACCCGAGGGGGCGGCGAAGGTGGTGACGGTGCCGGGGGCGGGCAGGAAGCCGCGGCCCGGGTCCTCGCCGTTGATCCGGAACTCGAAGGAGTGACCGCGCACGGCGGGGTCTCCGTAACCGAGCTCCTCGCCGTCGGCGATGCGGAACATCTCGCGTACGAGGTCGATGCCGGTGACCTCTTCGGTGACCGGGTGCTCGACCTGGAGGCGGGTGTTGACCTCCAGGAAGGAGATCGTGCCGTCGGTGCCGACGAGGAACTCGACGGTGCCCGCGCCGACGTAACCGGCCTCCTTGAGGATGGCCTTGGACGCCGCGTACAGCTCGGCGTTCTGAGCCTCGCTCAGGAACGGCGCGGGGGCCTCCTCGACGAGCTTCTGGTGGCGGCGCTGGAGCGAGCAGTCACGGGTGGAGACGACGACCACGTTGCCGTGGGTGTCGGCCAGGCACTGGGTCTCCACGTGGCGCGGCTTGTCGAGGTAGCGCTCGACGAAGCACTCACCGCGGCCGAAGGCGGCGACGGCCTCGCGGACCGCGGAGTCGTACAGCTCGGGGACCTCTTCGAGGGTGCGGGCGACCTTCAGGCCACGCCCGCCTCCGCCGAAGGCGGCCTTGATCGCGATCGGCAGGCCGTGCTCGCGGGCGAAGTCGACGACCTCGTCCGAGCCGGAGACCGGGTCGGGCGTGCCGGCCACCAGCGGCGCACCGGCGCGCTGGGCGATGTGGCGGGCCGCGACCTTGTCGCCGAGGTCACGGATGGCCTGCGGGGGCGGGCCGATCCACGTCAGACCCGCGTCCAGTACCGCCTGGGCGAACTCGGCGTTCTCCGACAGGAAGCCGTAACCCGGGTGGATGGCGTCCGCCCCGGAGTCCTTGGCAGCCGCGAGCACCTTGGCCATGTCCAGATAGCTGGCGGCCGGGGTGTCACCGCCCAGAGCGAACGCCTCGTCGGCCGCGCGGACATGCAGAGCGTCCCGGTCCGGATCGGCGTAGACGGCTACGCTCGCGATCCCGGCGTCCCGGCAAGCCCGAGCAACGCGGACAGCGATTTCGCCACGGTTGGCGATGAGCACCTTGCGCACGATGACTCCCTCCTTGAAACAAGCTGAGTTTAGGGACTACCGACACGGCCGTACGACCCGTCCCCACTGGTGAGCTTGCCCACACGGAGTGTGATTCGAGGGTTGCTGGAGTCGTGAAATCCCTTGTCGCACCACGTTACGCCGGGTTCCTTAAGCGCACAGTAGCCACGAGGTGTGGTCCAGGTCTCTGTTCGTAGGGTCAACGACCCCCCGTGTTTCTTTGTGGGGTCCCTACGAACGGACGGGCATTTCTTTGCCGTTGTGCGAGGACCGTCGAACCTCTTGTCCCCACCATTACCGATTAGTAGGGTCCGCGCTATCGCAGGTACTACAGGTAACAGGGGGTGGGCGCGGTGATACGCAGACCAGTGGCCGTGGTGACCGGGCTCGTGCTGTTCGGGGAGGCCGTGGGGATCGTACTCGTCAACGCCGTACTCGCGACGGTCGTCGACAACCAGAAGATGTCCCTCGCGGGCATGGACCCCCATGCCATGTCCACGGGCACATGGGTGATGGGCTGGGGCTCCGGCCTCCTGCTGGTCCTCTGCGGTCTCGTCGCACTGATGGCCGGGGTCCGCGACCGGGCGCCGGGCCGTGCCGGGCGGATCGCCCTGATCGGCTGCGCCGTCGTGCACGGGGTGCTGGGCGCCCTCACGGTGGGCCTGGTCGGCTGGTCCGCGTTCGCCTTCATGATGGCCGTGCTCGCGCTGCTCGTCCTGACCCTGCTGGGATACGGGCCGGACCAGGCCGCGCGGGACGACGCCGGCCCCGTACCGGGCGAGGGCAACGGGCAGGGGAGCGGCGCCGGGGCTCCGGCAGCCGTCTGACCCGGTCCGGTCCTCAGACCCACAAGTCGGTCACGGAGAAGCCCAGTTCGCCGAGGAGCCGGCGCAGCAGCGGCAGCGAGAGCCCGATGACGTTGCCGTGGTCGCCCTCGATGGAGTCGACGAACGGCGCCGAGCGGCCGTCCAGGGTGAACGCGCCCGCCACATGGAGGGGTTCGCCCGTGGCGACGTAGGCGGCGATCTCGGCGTCGGTCGGTTCGGCGAAGCGGACGACGGTGGAGGCCGTCGCCGATGCCGTACGGCCGCTCAGGGTGTCGATCACGCTGTGCCCGGTCCGCAGCACACCGGACCGGCCGCGCATGGACTTCCAGCGGGCGGTGGCGTCCTCGCCGTCGGCGGGCTTGCCCAGGGCGACGCCGTCCAGTTCGAGCACCGAGTCGCAGCCGATGACCAGTGCGCCGGCCGCCTCCAGGCGGGCCGCGACGGCCGCCGCCTTGGCCTCGGCCAGGACGAGCGCCAGCTCGCCGGGGGTGGGCGCGGACAGTGCGTCCTCGTCCACACCGCTGACGATCACCTCGGGCGCGAAACCGGCCTGGCGCAGGAGGCCGAGACGGGCGGGGGAGGCGGAGGCGAGGACGAGACGGCGCTGATCAGTCATACGGGCCATCGTAGAAGCCCCGCGGGGTCAGCGGGTGCCCAGGACGAACATGGCGATCACCATGGCGAGCGCGAGCAGCAGACCCGCGCGGCGCAGCATCGCCTGCGCGTCGCGGAGCTCCTTGGGCGGCTCGTTCTCGGGATCGGACCACAGCATGGAAACGATCCTGCTGCCGTGACCGCTGTGGGGGGGGGGGGGGGGGGGGGAGGGGGGGAGGAAGGGGGGGGGGGGGGGGAGGGGGGGGGGGGGTGGGGGGGGGGGGGCGGGGGGGGGGGGGAGGGGGGGGGGGGGGGGGGGGGAGCC
>NZ_JBWKLF010000004.1:21059-285610 GCF_056430475.1 Streptomyces sp. NPDC045968
GAACAAACCCCCCCCCCCCCCCCCCCCCACACCCCCCCCCCCCCCCCCCCCCCCCCACCCCCCCCCCCCCCCCCCCCCCGCCCCCCCCCCCCCCCCCACCCCCCCCCCCCCCCCCCCCACAGCGGTATGGACGCGCCCGCGGTGCGCGGGTGCTCAGACGGGCCAGTACGTCCGAGCCCAGGAGCGAGGACCGGGCCGGAGCGCACCCCGGCGCGCGATGCGTCCGGGATCGGACCACTGTTCGGGCGGTACCGGCGCGCCGGACGGGACGGCGGCCGTCGCCGCGGCGCGCGCCTGGACCACCGCGAGTGCGGCGGCCAGCTCCTCCGGGGTCGGATTTCCCCGTACGACCTTGATCATGGCCTGGGTCCTCTCTAGAGGGGGATGTTGCCGTGCTTCTTCGGGGGCAGCGCTTCCCGCTTGGTACGGAGCTGGCGCAGGCCCCTGACGATGTGGGCGCGGGTGTCGGAGGGCATGATCACCGCGTCGACGTAGCCGCGTTCGGCGGCGACGTACGGGTTGAGGAGGGCGTCCTCGTAGTCGGCGATCAGCTCGGCGCGGGTGGCCTCCGCCTCGTCGGGGTCCGTGACCGCCGCGATGGTGCGGCGGTGCAGGATGTTGACCGCGCCCTGCGCGCCCATGACCGCGATCTGTGCGGTGGGCCAGGCCAGGTTGAGGTCGGCGCCCAGGTGCTTGGAACCCATGACGTCGTACGCGCCGCCGAACGCCTTGCGGGTGATGACCGTGATCAGCGGGACGGTGGCCTCGGCGTAGGCGTAGATCAGCTTGGCGCCGCGGCGGATGATCCCGCCGTACTCCTGGTCGACGCCCGGCAGGAAGCCGGGGACGTCGACGAAGGTCAGGACGGGGACGTTGAACGCGTCGCAGGTCCGCACGAAGCGCGCGGCCTTCTCGCTCGCGTTGATGTCCAGACAGCCCGCGAACTGCATCGGCTGGTTGGCGACGATGCCGACCGGGTGGCCCTCGACGCGCCCGAAGCCGGTGATGATGTTCGGCGCGAACAGGGCCTGCGTCTCCAGGAACTCGCCCTCGTCCAGCACGTGCTCGATCGCGGTGTGCATGTCGTAGGGCTGGTTCGCGGAGTCCGGGATGAGCGTGTCGAGCTCGCGGTCCTCGTCCGTCGTCTCCAGGTCCGCCTCCTCGGGGAACGCGGGGGCCTCGGAGAGGTTGTTGGAGGGGAGGTAGGAGAGCAGGGACTTGACGTACTCGATGGCGTCCTTCTCGTCACCCGCCATGTGGTGCGCCACACCGGAGGTGGCGTTGTGCGTACGGGCGCCGCCCAGTTCCTCGAAGCCGACGTCCTCACCCGTGACGGTCTTGATGACGTCGGGGCCGGTGATGAACATGTGCGAGGTCTGGTCGACCATGACCGTGAAGTCGGTGATCGCGGGGGAGTAGACCGCGCCGCCCGCGCACGGTCCGACGATCAGCGAGATCTGCGGGATCACCCCGGAGGCGTGGACGTTGCGGCGGAAGATCTCCGCGAACAGCCCGAGAGCGGCCACGCCCTCCTGGATGCGGGCACCGCCGCCGTCGTTGATGCCGATGACCGGGCAGCCGGTCTTCATCGCGAAGTCCATCACCTTGACGATTTTCTCGCCGTAGACCTCGCCGAGCGAGCCGCCGAAGATCGTGAAATCCTGCGAGTACACGCACACGGGCCGGCCGTCGACCGTTCCGTAGCCGGTGACGACGCCGTCTCCGTACGGGCGGTTCTTCTCGATGCCGAAGTTGGTGGACCGGTGGCGGGCGAACTCGTCGAGCTCGACGAAGGAACCCTCGTCGAGGAGGAGATCGACCCGCTCGCGGGCGGTCAGCTTGCCCTTGGCGTGCTGCTTCTCCACGGCGCGTGCGGAGCCTGCGTGCGTGGCTTCGTCAATACGTCGCTGCAGGTCCGCGATCTTGCCCGCGGTGGTGTGGATGTCGCTCTGCGGCTCGGACATCGGGTGGCGGCTCCCTGCCTGGTCACGGGGACGGCTAGAACGTTCAGCAGCGGGTGCTCGGCCGGGACGTGCGCGACCGCGTGGGGGACGCGAGGTCGACAGGCGCACGGGCTCGACGGCCGGGGTTGCTACTGACTCGTAGCGTATCGGCGCGGCTACCGTTCGGCAGTGCGTCGTTTCCCACACCTAGGGTGGCTTGCATGACACCTTCCGATGCGTCACACAACCGCTGGTCGGACCTGGACCGGCCGCCCCTGAACGTCGCCGCGCTGCGCCGCGGGCTGCTTCGGCCGGGCTCGTTGTGGAGCTCGGTCGACGTGGTGGAGACGACCGGCTCGACCAACTCCGATCTCGCCGCACGCCCGGAGGCGACGGCCGAGGGCACCGTGCTGGTCGCCGAGGAGCAGACGGCGGGGCGCGGCAGGCTCGACCGGACCTGGACGGCACCGCCGCGTTCGGGACTGTTCTTCTCCGTCTACCTGACTCCCGGGGACGTGCCCGTGCACCGCTGGGGGTGGCTGCCCCTGCTCGCCGGGGTCGCGACGGCGACCGCCCTCGCGCAGTCGGCGGGCGTGGACACGGCACTGAAATGGCCCAACGACCTCCTGGTCACGATCGACGGCGCGGAACGCAAGACCGGCGGCATCCTCGCCGAGCGCGCGGGCGAGGGCGTCGTCATCGGGATCGGGCTCAACGTCTCGCTGCGCGCGGACGAGCTGCCCGTCCCGACGGCGGGTTCGCTCGCCCTGGCCGGGGCGGTCTCCACCGATCGGGAGACGCCCCTGCGGGCCGTCCTGCGGGCGCTGGAGGAGTGGTACGAGAGGTGGCGCGCGGCGGACGGGGACGCCTCGGCGAGCGGCCTCCAGGCGGCGTACGCGGCGGGCTGCGCGACGCTGGACCGGACCGTACGGGCGGAAATGCCGGGCGACCGTTCCGTCGTCGGCGAGGCCGTCGCGATCGACGGGGACGGGCGCCTGGTGCTGGCCACGGGCGACGGGCTCCAGGAACCGGTGTCGGCGGGCGACATCGTGCATCTGTTGTCGAGCCCGTCAGGCGATTGAGGACAAAACGGCTGCCGGGCGCACTCCGGTGACATGTTCGGCGGCCACGGCCCGGGCGACGTGAGGTAGGGCACACCTGCCGTATCGTTGAGGCGATCCAGCGACAGATCGGCAGGGCAGTGCGCAGGGAACGGGCAGGAGGCGGCTGGTGACCGTCGACGACACGACGTCCGGCGCGGGCGAGGAGCCCCCGTCGGACTCCTCGGTCCACGCGACACCGCATCACGAAGTCGACCACACGGCGGAGCCGACCGACGACCCCCTCGCGATCCGGCTGGAACAGCTGATCCTGGGGGCCGACCGCCGGTACACGCCGTTCCAGGCGGCCCGTACCGCGGGCGTCTCCATGGACCTGGCGTCCAGGTTCTGGCGCGCCATGGGATTCGCCGACATCGGACAGGCCAAGGCGCTCACCGAGGCCGACGTGCTGGCACTGCGCCGCCTCGCCGGACTCGTCGAGGCGGGGCTGCTCAGCGAGCCGATGGCGATCCAGGTGGCGCGCTCCACCGGGCAGACCACCGCCCGGCTGGCGGAATGGCAGATCGATTCCTTCCTGGAGGGGCTGACCGAGCCCCCCGAGCCCGGGATGACCCGTACCGAGGTCACGTATCCGCTGGTCGAGCTGCTCCTGCCCGAGCTGGAGGAGTTCCTGGTGTACGTGTGGCGGCGGCAGCTCGCCGCCGCGACGGGCCGGGTCGTGCAGGCCGCCGACGACGAGGAGATGGTCGACCGCCGGCTGGCCGTCGGCTTCGCGGACCTGGTCGGTTTCACCCGGCTGACGCGACGGCTGGAGGAGGAGGCGCTCGGCGAGCTCGTCGAGGCGTTCGAGACGACCGCAGCCGACCTGGTCGCCGCCCACGGCGGACGGCTCATCAAGACACTCGGCGACGAGGTGCTCTTCGCCGCCGACGACGCGGGAACGGCGGCCGAGATAGCGCTCCGGCTGGTCGAGGCGATGGCCGAGAACGAGACGATGCCCGCGCTGCGCGTCGGCATCGCCTTCGGCACGGTCACCACCCGGATGGGCGATGTCTTCGGCACCACGGTGAATCTCGCCAGCCGGCTCACCTCGATAGCTCCGAAGGACGCCGTCCTCGTCGACGGGGCGTTCGCCAAGGAGCTCACGCGGACCGGTGACGCTCCCGCGTCCGAGGCGCAGGCGGCCGAGGAGGCGGCGGCCGCCGCCGAGCGGGCCCGGCTGGCCGAGAAGGAGGGCCGGGAGCCGGACGAGCCCGCCCCGCCCCGCTACCGCTTCGGCCTCCAGCCGATGTGGCAGCGGCCGGTGCGCGGGCTCGGCGTCGTGGAGCCGTGGCTGCTGGCGCGGCGCGGCACGCCGGGTTCCTCGTCCTGACGGACCCCGCGACTCCCATATGCCTGGGGACGGGTGCGCTCTAGGATCGCCCGGTAACGCTCGTTAACGTCGAGCTCGTTCACCGGAGGGGTGCAGTCATGACCGTCACGTCCGAGCAGCGGTTCGGGGAGTTCGTCGTCGTGCGGCGCCATGCGGGCCAGGAGCACGTGGCCGAGCTGGTGCTCGACCGGCCCAAGGCGATGAACGCCGTGTCCACGGACATGGCCCGTTCGATCGGAGCCGCCTGCGCGGCGCTCGGCGCGGACAGCGGGGTACGGGTCACCGTGCTCACCTCCAGCCACGAGCGGGCCTTCTGCGTGGGCGCGGACCTCAAGGAGCGCAACTCCTTCACCGACGCCGAGCTGGTGCGGCAGCGGCCCACCGCCCGCGCCGCCTACACCGGCGTACTGGAACTGCCGATGCCGACGATCGCCGCGGTGCACGGCTACGCGCTCGGTGGCGGCTTCGAGCTGGCGCTCGCCTGCGATCTGATCGTGGCCGACCGCACGGCGGTCGTGGGGCTGCCCGAGGTGTCGGTCGGAGTCATTCCGGGCGGCGGCGGTACGCAGCTGCTGCCTCGCCGGGTCGGTGCGGCCCGCGCCGCCGAGCTCGTCTTCACCGCACGGCGGGTGGAGGCGGCCGAGGCGCGGGAGCTGGGGCTCGTGGACGAACTGGTCGAGGCGGGCCGGGACCGTGACGAGGCGCTGGCGCTCGGCGGGCGGATCGCCGCCAACTCGCCCGTGGGGCTGCGCGCGGCCAAGCGGGCGCTGCGGCTGGGGCACGGGCTCGATCTGCGAGCGGGGCTGGAGGTGGAGGACGCGGCCTGGCGGTCGGTGGCCTTCTCCGGGGACCGCGCGGAGGGCGTGGCCGCCTTCAACGAGAAGCGGAAGCCGAACTGGCCCGGGGAGTGAGCGGCGCCGCGCAGGGCATCAGGTGACCGTGGGTGACGGTGGGCCGCAGGTCCGGGGCGCACCGGGGATCCCCCAAGGCGCAAACTGATCAAACCATTACAAACCTACATAAGCTGGAGCGATGGGTGGTGATGATGCGCGGCTACGGGCCGTGGTTTCGCTTGCGCAGTCGATGGCCGCGGCGTACACCCCGCGGGACTCCTGGCGTGCGGCGGCGCTGAGAGCGTGCGAGGCGCTGGACGGCAGCTTCGCCGCGCTCTCCGTGTGGGAGCGCGATCGCGGACGGCTGCGGGTGCTGGTGAACGCGGGCGAACGGGCCGAGGGGGAGGAGGAGTTCCCCGAGGAAGAGGCGTATCCCGTGCACCAGTTCCCGGAGATCACCGAGTTCCTCCATGAACGCTGGGCGGGCGGCGGCGAGCCGGACGCCTGGGTGGAGACCGCCGACGGCTCCCCGGCCGAGGGGGCCCCGGCGCGGGGTGCGCGTCCGTTCTGTCACCAGCGGGTCGCAGCCCTGCGCCGGCGCGGGCGGGGCTGCTGCGTGGTGGCGCCGATCGTGCTGCACGGGCGGGCCTGGGGGGAGCTGTACGTCGCACGCTCGGCGGGGCGGCCGGTGTTCGACCGGAGCGACGCCGACTTCGCGACCGTCCTGGCCGCCGTCGTCGCGGCGGGGATCGCTCAGACGGAGCGGCTGGAGGAGGTCCGCAAGCTGGCCTTCACCGATCCGCTCACCGGCCTCGCGAACCGCAGGGCCGTCGACATCCGGCTCGACGAGGCGGTGGAGCAGCATCGGACCGACGGCGCCGTGGTGAGCCTGGTCGTCTGCGATCTGAACGGCCTGAAGGCGGTCAACGACACGCATGGGCACGAGGTCGGTGACCGTCTGCTGGAACGTTTCGGCTCCGTGCTGTCCCTGTGCGGTGCGATGCTGCCCGGAGCCCTGGCCGCGCGTCTGGGCGGTGACGAGTTCTGCCTGCTGACCCTCGGTCCCGGGGCGGACGACGTGGTCAGGGTGGCCACGGAACTCTGTGACCGGGCGGCCGTGCTCGAACTCGGTGACGGCGTCGCGTGCGGGGTCGCGTCGACCGGTGACCCCATCGGTCCGCTGCGCTCGGCGCGCAGGCTCTTCCGGCTGGCCGACGCCGCGCAGTACCGGGCGAAGGCGGCCCGTTCCTCCAAGCCGGTGGTGGCCGGGCGCGACGGCGAGGTGATCCGGCTCGCCGACTCCCCGCCGAAGTCGGCCCACGACCGGCGCAGGCTGCGCGGCAGCCGTCCCTGAGGGTGAGGAGGGGTAAGGGGTCAACTGGATGACCACTGGTGACATGCCACCTAGTGACATGGAGAGATTCAATCCGTACGCTTCTGAATATGGATATGCATACAGTCGTGGTGGGGACGTCCGGTACCACCGCCGAGGACGTCATCGCCGTGGCCCGCGCGGGTGCCCGCGTCGAGCTCTCGGCCGCAGCCGTGGACGCGCTTGCCGCCGCCCGCGAGATCGTGGACGCGCTCGCCGCCAAGCCCGAGCCGGTCTACGGCGTCTCCACCGGCTTCGGCGCCCTCGCCAGCCGCCACATCAGCCCCGAGCTCCGCGCCCAGCTCCAGCGCAACATCGTGCGCTCGCACGCGGCCGGCATGGGCCCCCGCGTCGAGCGCGAGGTCGTGCGCGCCCTGATGTTCCTGCGGCTGAAGACCGTCGCCTCCGGACACACCGGCGTACGCCCCGAGGTCGCGCAGACCATGGCCGACGTGCTGAACGCGGGCATCACCCCCGTCGTCCACGAATACGGCTCCCTCGGCTGCTCCGGCGACCTCGCCCCGCTCTCGCACTGCGCCCTGACCCTGATGGGCGAGGGCGACGCGGAGGGCCCCGACGGCGTCGTACGCCCCGCGGGCGAGCTCCTCGCCGCCCACGGCATCACCCCCGTCGAACTGCGCGAGAAGGAGGGCCTGGCCCTCCTGAACGGCACCGACGGCATGCTCGGCATGCTCGTGATGGCCCTCGCCGACCTCAAGAACCTCTACACCTCGGCCGACATCACCGCCGCCCTCTCCCTGGAGGCGCTGCTCGGCACGGACAAGGTCCTCGCCCCCGAGCTGCACGCCATCCGCCCGCACCCCGGCCAGGGCGCCAGCGCCGACAACATGCTGCGGGTGCTCGCCGGGTCCGGTCTCACCGGTCACCATCAGGACGACGCGCCCCGCGTCCAGGACGCCTACTCCGTGCGCTGCGCCCCGCAGGTCAACGGCGCGGGACGCGACACCCTCGCGTACGCCGCCGTGGTCGCCGAGCGCGAGCTGGCCTCCGCCGTCGACAACCCCGTGGTGCTGCGGGACGGCCGGGTCGAGTCCAACGGGAACTTCCACGGCGCGCCCGTCGCGTACGTACTCGACTTCCTGGCGATCGTCGCCGCCGACCTCGGCTCGATCTGCGAGCGCCGCACCGACCGGCTCCTGGACAAGAACCGTTCGCACGGGCTGCCGCCGTTCCTGGCCGACGACGCCGGGGTCGACTCCGGGCTGATGATCGCCCAGTACACGCAGGCCGCCCTCGTCAGCGAGATGAAGCGGCTCGCCGTCCCGGCGTCCGCCGACTCCATCCCGTCCTCCGCGATGCAGGAGGACCACGTCTCCATGGGCTGGTCGGCGGCGCGCAAGCTCCGTACCGCCGTCACCAACCTGGCCAGGATCGTCGCCGTCGAGATGTACGCGGCGACCCGCGCCGTCGAACTGCGCGCGGCCCAGGGGCTGACCCCCGCGCCCGCCTCGCTCGCCGCGATCGAGGCCCTGCGCGCGGCCGGGGTCGAGGGTCCGGGACCCGACCGATTCCTCGCCCCCGACCTGGCCGGCGCCGACACCTTCGTACGCGAGGGAAAGCTGGTCGCGGCGGTGGAGCCGGTCACCGGCCCGCTGGCCTAGGAGCTCATCCCCCGGACGGGCCCCCGAGCGGGCCCGTCCGGACCGAGTAGGTGACGAAACCCGCGCCGATCAGCAGGAACGCCGTGCCGCCGATCAGATACGGGGTGGTGTCGACCCCCGCACCGGTGTCGGCGAGCACGGGCTCCGCTCCGGCCTGCCCGGTGGGCTGATCCGGTGCGGAGTTCGCGGCGGCACCGCGCGCGTGGCTTTCGCCGGTCGCGTTGGCGGAGGGGACGAACCACAGAGCGCAGAGCAGGGTGCCCGCGGCGGTGGTGGTCAGCAGCGTGCGACGAGCGATGGACACAGAATCGATCCCCTTGCGACAACCATCAGTTAGCCCCGTGCGCCGATGCTAAGCAAAGCAGCGGGTCGTGGGAAAGCCAGGGACTCCAGGAGCCTTACGCTCCCGCCTATGACCACTTCAGAGACATCCAGGTTTGTTCGGCTTCGCGTGGAGATGGTGCTGGAGATCACCGACGCCGAGGCCCTGACCGGCAGCGCCCTGCAGGGCATCGCCGCCGAGTACGGCGCGGCGGGCATCGAGCTCGGCCCGGGCGAATCCGCCGAGGAGCGCACGCATGCCGAGGCCACTGTCCGGGAAGACGGTGCTGAGGCCATTGCTTCACTCGTCGACCCCTTCGACCTGGTCAGCGAGGTGCCCGGGGTGGAACTCGCCCAGGCGTCCTGGAGCAGTGAGACCGTCGACTACGACCCCGACGCCGAGGACTGGTCCGAGGACTGGGACGGCGGCGAGGACGACGACGAGAGCGGCTACGGATTCGAGGGTGCCGGTGAGGGCGGCGAGGTCGAGGACAATGGGGGCAGCGACGGCGAGCGTGCCGGCGTGGAACGGTAGGCCGGAGAGGTGAGAGCCGGCCCCGGACCGCGTTCGGCGGCGGACCGGGGCCGGCCGTGTGCCGGCAGGCGCATACGGGTCCGGCGGCGGGAACCGGCGGCGCCGTCGCCGCGTCGGTGAGTGGTGTTCCCCACATCCTCCGTGGATGTGGAACCGACCACCCGTTCCGGGTGTTCTTGGAACATTGACGGGGTAACGCCGTCCCGGCGGACCCGTTCGGGGATTTGGGGAATCGGCAACGATGGAGAAGCGTGTGATGACGGACAGC
This sequence comes from Streptomyces sp. NPDC045968, assembly GCF_056430475.1. Lineage (NCBI taxonomy): Bacteria > Bacillati > Actinomycetota > Actinomycetes > Kitasatosporales > Streptomycetaceae > Streptomyces > Streptomyces sp. NPDC045968. The sequence continues at coordinate 30,387 of NZ_JBWKLF010000004.1, forward strand.
AAGCGGCGCAGGGGCCTCGCGGCCGTGTCCGCACTGCTCGGCGGCGTACTGGTGCTTTCGGCCTGTAGCGACGAAGGCAAGAACGCCCCGAGTGCGGAGAGCTCGAAGAAGTCGCAGGCTCAGGTGGACGAAGCGGCGGCCAAGGAAACCTCGGAGGCGCAGATAACGATCGCGCCGAAGAACGGTGCCACCAACGCGAGCATCAACAAGGACGCCAAGGTCACCGTCACCAAGGGCAAGCTGACCGAGGTCACCATGACCACGTCGGCCGGCCAGAGCGTCGAGGGCACCCTCGCCGCCGACGGCACGAGCTGGGTGCCCAGCGCCCAGCTCGAGCGCTCGACCACGTACAAGATCAATGCCACGGCGACGGACTCCAAGGGCCGTGAGGCCCACGAGAACAGCTCCTTCACCACCGTCTCGCCCGACAACAGCTTCATCGGCAACTTCACCCCCGAGGACGGCTCCACCGTCGGCGTCGGCATGCCGGTCTCGATCAACTTCAACAAGGCGATCACCGACCGCAAGGCCGTCCAGGACGGCATCACCGTCACGTCCAGCAGCGGCCAGCAGGTCGTCGGACACTGGTTCAACTCGCAGCGCCTCGACCTGCGCCCCGAGGACTACTGGCAGGGCGGCTCGACCGTCACGCTGAAGCTGGAGCTCGACGGCGTCGAGGGCGCGGACGGCGTCTTCGGTGTGCAGCAGAAGACGGTCACCTTCAAGGTCGGCCGCAACCAGGTCTCGACGGTCGACGTCCAGACGAAGACGATGACCGTCACCCAGGACGGCAAGACCATCAAGACCATCCCGATCTCGGCCGGTTCGTCGGACAACCCGACGTACAACGGCCAGATGGTGATCTCCGAGAAGTTCAAGGAGACCCGGATGGACGGTGCGACGGTCGGCTTCACGGACGACGACGGCAAGGGCGAGTACGACATCAAGGACGTGCCGCACGCCATGCGTCTCTCCACGTCGGGCACCTTCATCCACGGCAACTACTGGGGTGCCAAGTCGATGTTCGGCAGCGCCAACACCAGCCACGGCTGTGTGGGCCTCGCCGACGTGAAGGGCGCGGGCGACCCGAACGCGCCGGCCGCCTGGTTCTTCAACAACTCCATGATCGGCGACGTGGTCATCGTCAAGAACTCCCCCGACAAGACCATCACCCCGGACAACGGACTCAACGGCTGGAACATGAGCTGGGCCGAGTGGACGGCCGGCTCGCAGGCCTGATCCCTCCTCACATCTCCCCCGTACGAAGGCGGCGGCACCCGGACACCCGGTGCCGCCGCCTTCGGCGTATCCGCGCTCACCCACGGGTGTCGGGCGCCCGTGGAGGTTCTCATGCGGCTCTCATCGGGGCCTTAACCCACCATCACTCCCGCTCCATAGCTTCGCGCCATGTTCTTCACCTACCTCCGGCGCGAGCTGCGCCGCCGCAGAAAGGCGGCGCTGGTCGTCGCCTCGGGGCTCGCCCTGGGAATCGCGCTGGTCATCGTCGTCAGCTCGGTGTCCACCGGCATGACCAGAGCCCAGGACAAGGTCCTGGAATCGCTGTACGGCCTCGGCACGGACATGACCGTCACCAAGGCCGCCGCCGCACCGGGCTCCACGAGTGAGCGCCCCAGGTTCGAATTCGACGCGAAGGACGACGACTCGACGCAGAGCACCGACCGGGTCATGGTCCAGGGCTTCCAGACCCTGGCCGCCACCACCGTCGACGAGGTCGCTGAGCAGAGCGGCGTGGCCGACGCCGTCGGCGGGCTGAGCCTGACCGTGATGAAGGTCGACGGCCAGTTCAAGCGCGGCGAGTTCAAGCAGGACGAGGGCGCGCAGGACAGCAGGACCGGGCCCGGGGGCGGCGCGGGCCGGCCGCAGGGCGAGGTGCGGGGCGGCGGTGCCTCCTTCGACGTCAACTCCTTCACCGTGTACGGCACGGACGTCACCCAGCAGGACCTGGGCCCGCTGACCTCCTCCAGGATCACCACGGGGCGTACCTTCAAGGCCGCCGAGACGGACGCGAAGGTCGCCGTCGTCGACGCCTCGTACGCCAAGGAGAAGAAGCTCGCGGTCGACAAGACCGTGAAGATCTCCGGCGCCACGTACACGATCATCGGTGTCTCGACGGCGGACAGCGGCGACGCGGCCGCCAACGTCTACGTCCCCCTGAAGCAGGCGCAGACCCTGGCCGCCTCCAAGGGCAAGGTCACCACGGTCTATGTGAAGGCCGCCGATTCGCAGCAGATCGACGCCGTGAAGTCCGCCATCCAGAAGAACATCTCCGGCACCACGGTCACCACCTCCGCGGACCTGGCCGACACCGTGTCAGGCTCCCTCGCCACCGCGTCCGACCTGGCCTCCAGCGTCGGCAAGTGGCTCTCCATCGCCGTACTGATCGCGGCGTTCCTGGTCGCCGGTCTGCTCACCTCCTCGGCGGTCAGCCGTCGCGTACGGGAGTTCGGCACCCTCAAGGCGCTCGGCTGGACGAGCGGCCGCGTCACCCGGCAGGTGGTCGGCGAGGCCCTCGTCAACGGCCTCTTGGGCGGGGTCCTCGGCATCGCCGTCGGGCTCGGCGGCGCGTACCTCGTGACCGCCATCAGCCCCACCCTCACCGCCCAGCTCGGCTCCTCGGGCGGCGGAGGCGGGATGGCAGGCGGCGGACCCATGGGCGGCGGTCCCGGCCGTCAGACCGCGTCCAGGGCCCTCGACATCGCGCTGACCGCGCCGGTCTCCCTCTTCGTCATCCTCGCCGCCGTCGGACTGGCGGTGGCGGGCGGACTCGTCGCGGGGGCCTTCGGCGGCTGGCGCGCCTCCCGGCTCCGTCCGGCCGACGCCCTGCGCCGCGTCGAGTAGCGCCCGTACCCGAATCCAACGTCCGTACGTACAGCAGGAGTCCACACGTGTACCAGCTCAGAGGCGTCACCAAGCGCTACCGGCGTGGCAAGACCACGGTCAACGCGCTCGACGGGGTCGACCTGACCATCGAGGACGGCGGCAGGCTCGTCATCCAGGGCCCGACCGGCGGCGGCAAGTCCACCCTCCTCCAGATGCTCGGCGGCCTGGACCGGCCGACCGAGGGTTCCGTCGAACTCGACGGGGTCGACCTGGCGAAACTGCCGGAGGCGCGGCTCACCAAGGTGCGGGCGGAGTCCATCGGCTTCGTCTTCCAGAGCTTCAACCTGATCCCCACGCTCACCGCGCAGGAGAACGTCGAGACCGCACTCGTCCCGCTGGGGCTCGGGGCGAGGACCCGCAGGGAGCGGGCGGCGGAGGCGCTCGAATCGGTGGGCCTCGGGGACCGTCCGACCCATCTGCCGGGCGAGATGTCCGGTGGCCAGCAGCAGCGCGTCGCGATCGCGCGGGCACTGGTGAAGCGGCCCAAGGTGCTGCTCGCCGACGAGCCCACCGGCAATCTCGACGAGTCCATGCGCGACGAGATCATGGAGGTGCTCGACGGGCTGTGGAAGGAGCACGGGCTGACCTTCATCATGGTCACGCACGACAGCGCCCTGGCCCGCAAGGCGCCGAGGCTGGCCACGATCCGCAAGGGCCGCGTCACCGTGACGGAGAACGCCGCCGCCTGAACCGTGGTCGCTCGCCGGGCGGCCGGGCCTCAGACCGCCCGTCCGGCGACGGCGGCCCGGTACGCCACCAGGTCCGCCCGCCGCACCTGCCGGAGCCCCGCCACGTCCTCGTACGGATCTCCGCCCTCGCTGCCACGGAGCGGGCCTTCGGTGCCGTCCCGGGCGGCGCGGCGGGGGAGCGAGCGCAGCCGGCGCCAGGGTTGCAGCGGTGCCCAGAACAGTCCGTGGACCCAGCGCCGCACGAGGGGGCCGAGCCCGGGCCGGTCGACCCCGGGCATCCTGACGACCCGTACCCCCATGACCAGTTTGCCCGCGCTGGCCCGGACCGCCAGGGTCAGGAGCACCTGGTTGACGAACGAGAGCACGAGCGCGAAGGCCAGAAGCAGCGGGAGGGCCCGGCCCGCGTCGGAGGTGTGCACGTGGGGCCGGGCCAGCAGCCCGGCGGCCAGCAGGCACAGATAGCAGTCGACCGCGACCGCGAGATACCGCCGCATGTCCCCGGCGCCGGAGGGGATGCGCGGCGGCGGGCGTAACGGTCCGTACGTGCCGGGCGGGCGCCGCCGGTCGTACGGCCCGGGGGGCGCGGCCCGGCTCACCGGAGCGACTCCGGGCCGTCGCCTGCCGTACAACGACCGTTGCCTGTAAGGCGGTTGACGATGACTGGCCCCCCGTGGCGCGCTCATTACGGCATCATGGCCGATCGTCCGCTGTCGCGTCTCCCTTCCACACATAGCGGATGTCCGGCTCCCGCTCCTCGTTGTCCGAACCGTCCGTCCGTTCCGCCGCCGCGAAGCCGTGCCGCTCGTAGAAGCGGTGCGCGGGAGTGTTGACCTGGAAGGTCCACAACTCCAGTCCCTGCGGGCTGCGTTCCTTGGCGAGCTGTACGAAGCGGTCGCCGAGACCGTGCCCACGGCGGTCGGGGGCCAGATAGAGCTGCTCGATCCGGCCCTCCTCCAGCACCATCATCCCGACCACGGTGCCGTCGTCGTCGGCCACCCAGGTCTCGTGGTGCACCACGACGACATCGCGGAAGAACGCCCGTACACCGTCGTCGTCATGGGCACGGCGCACGGTCGGCAGTGCGGCGTCGAAGGACCGCAGATAGACCTCCGCCACCGCCGCCCCGTCCTCGGTGCGGGCGCGGCGCAGCGCGATGCGCTGGGAATCCTGGTTGTTCATCCGGTCAATCTCGCACACCTGTCCGGTAGTCGGGGAAGCGACCCCGTGGAACGGGATTTCGCGGGAGGCGGAACGCTTCGGCCGACGTGCCGGGGCCGGGCCTCCTAGGCTGGGGAGGTGAGCAGCCACGAGTCGAACCACGCCCGCGTCATTCCCCTGCGCCCGGTCGGCGGCACACCGGCCCCGGCCCCGGCCCCCGCCCCCGTCGCCAAGGAGCCGCTTCTGCGGCACGTCGTCGGTGACGTCCTGCGCCGTGAGCGGCAGGCCCAGGAGCGCACGCTGAAGGACGTGGCCGATGCGGCGCGGATCTCGATGCCGTACCTCTCGGAGCTGGAACGGGGCCTGAAGGAACCGTCGTCCGAGGTGCTGGCGGCAGCCGCCCACGCCCTCGGTCTCGGCCTCGCCGATCTCCTGGCCCTGTCCCACCGCGAGCTGATCCGCCTGTCCCGGGCCGATCTGGCGCCGGTCCGCCGCCCCGGCGCACCCTCGCGCCTGGCACGGCAGTCCCCGCGCCAGGGCGAGGTGCGTCTGGCGGCCTGACGGGGCTACCGGGGGGCGTTCGCGGCTTCCTCGGGGGTCTCGTACCCCTTGATCACGGGGTCCTTCCCGAGCGGATCGTTCTCGCAGCCGAGGGCGTCCGTGGCCTGCCGTGCCAGGAGGTACAGGAAGTGGATCTGGCGGTCCCGTACCTCCTGCTTCACCGCCGTGCCGACGTACGCCGTGTTCGCGACGTCCGCGACGAGGAGGTTCTGCTGCGAGAGTCTGCTCAGTTTCCCGGGCAGGGTGCACCGCATCCGAAGCGTGGACAGCGTTTCGTCGGACTCCCCGTAGAGGCCGTTGATGTTGTAGTAGGCGTGAGTGTCCCCGGGACGTCCTGAGCCCTTCGGGCTCTCCCGGGACGTCCAGTGGAAATCGACGCTCAGGGTGTCGCTTCCGGTGCCCCTCGGGTAGGTCAGGGAGAACGAGCACATCGGCGTCCGGTACTCCGTGCGTCCCGGCTCCTCGCGCGCCCGCAACTCCTCCTTCAGCCCTTCGGCGAGGTCGGGGGTGGCCTTCTCGGTCCTGGTCCGGAACTGATCCGTATCGAGCAACTGCCGTACGAGCTTTCCCTCGCGGGTGCTGGGGGCGACCTCGCAGGGGCGACTGACCGGCGGCTCAGGCTCCTCCGACGTGCAGGCGGGCGCAGTCAGCGCGAGTGCGGCGAACACGGCGCATGCCTTCAGCGACCGGCGGACTTTCGGATCAGAGGTGCGTGAGGGCCGCATTTCGCCCGGCGTCGTGGCCGTCGCGCACATTGTCCCTCGCCGACTTGAAAGCCCCCGAATCCGAAATGCCATTGTCTTCGCCCCACTTGTCGATGATCTTGTTGGTGCCGTCCATGCCCACGGCGAAGTTGTCGCTCGCGTCCTTCTTGCCCTGGGCCTCCGCCGCGTCGACGACATCCTTGGTCCAGTCGTAGGCGACCGCGTCGATGATCGAACCGCCCACGGTGCCGAGGACCGGGACCTCACCGATGAGACCATTCGCTCCGGCGGCCGAATACGCGGCGGTGTCTTCGGCCCACTCCGCCTGGTCCTTCTCCTTGTCGTCGTACACGTCGGCGCCGATACCGTTGAGCGCGCCCATGGCGCCACCGATCTGACTGCCGCGATGGTCCCAGTCCGCGCTGGCACCATGCGTCTTGTCGCCGGTGTACGGGGGAGCCGTGGCGAGCTCGTCAGCGACGTAGGCCCGCTCGGTCTCGTACAGCAGGGCAAAGGATGGCGCGTCTTCCGCGATACCGCGCATGACACGGACAAGGCTGCCCTGCCCCACGGCGAGATGGGACTTGTCGCCCGACCCGTTGATGGAATCCTGGCCCGCGATCCCGCCGTACGCCGACTCCTGGCCGTTCAGAATGATGTGCGTGTCCGCCACGTAGTCGGTGAGCGCCCTCGCCATCGGCTGGCGGATGTTCTCCAGGTCCTTCGGGAACTCGTCGCCGCCCGCGTCCTTGTCCAGGAACCGGATGGCGTTGTGCATGACGCGTGCCTGGCCCTCGGAGTGCGGACCGGGTTCGCCGGGCTTGCCGCCCGGCTCGTGGCCGGTGGAGGCGGCCTCGATGGCGGCTCCCAGGCCCGCGGCCTTGTCCGGATCGGGTACGTCCATGGTCGCCCCGCCGGGCGCCAGAACGCTGTCGTACGGCCACTCGCGCTTGTTGAGCAGGTATTCCAGGTGGTCGTTCTTGTTCCCCTCCGCCTTGGGGTCGAGGAAGTACTCCGCCGATTCCGGGTCCTTGCTCATGATGCCGAGCAGGTCGTCCAGCGGGTCGATGGAAAGACCGGGGCGGGTCGCGTCGAAGGCGTGCGCACGCCGGTCCGGGTCCTCGTTCTTGATGATGTCGTCGCCGACGTCATTGAGGAATTCCTTGCCGTATCCGTCCCCGTGCTTCAGCAGCGTCACGAACGCCTGGTAGCCGGACGTGACCGATACTCCCTTGTCGATCCGGTCCGGACCCACCCCCTTCAGCCCGTCGACGAAGGGCTTGTAGGCGTAACTGTTCGGGTCCTTGGTGCCGGAGGCGACGGTGTTGGCGAGGCTTTCGGAGATCGAGTTGTAGAGCTTCTTGTCGCTCGCCGACACGCCCGAATCGCTCGCCGCGAGGTGCATCCGGTCAGCGATCCGCACCGTGTCCTCTGCGCCGAGCGCGTGCAGGTACGCCTCGCTGAAGTTCTTGTCCTTGGCGTTCTCGCGCATGACATCGCGATAGTGCTGCAGTTCCTTGTCCGAGGCCTCGCCGGACTTGACCTTCTCGGTCAGGGCGAGCGCCTCCACGGCCTCGACGTCCCCGACCGGCTTGGCGTTGAAGCCGAAGGGCGCCGTGCCATCGGCGCCGGAGGCGTTCAGCAGGGCGACCTTGACGTCCTGGTCGAATTCGTTGACCGCCTTCACCGCAGCACCGATATTGCTGGTGTAGGACATCTCGACGTTTCTAAGATCAGGGTCGTGACGGACGCTGTTCGCCGTCTTCGCGTCCACCTTGCTGTAGTCGTAACTCGCCACGCCGCTGTCGGAGACCTTCATCCCGGCCTTGACCGCGTCCGCGACAGCGGATTCCACCTTCGCCTTGAGGTCGGTGAACTGCCCGTGGGCGTCCCGGAGCAGCGACTCCATGGCGAGGGCTTCCTTCTGCGCCGCGTCGTACTGGCCGCGGGTCACCGCGAAATTGGGGGCGGCGATCGACGCGCACTCCCCGAGCCATTTGTCGCCCTTGGTGACGCTCTGCACCTCTTCCGCGTACATGTCCTCAAGCTTCTTCAGCTTGCCGGCCATGTCCTTCCAGCCGTCCGCGGCCGTGGTGAGCTCGGAGAATTTGACGTGCAGGATCTCGTAATAGCTGGGCATGGTTCCCCCTCGAATGCCGGAAAGTCGTGAACGCTCTTAGATTCCGGACACTCGGGACTGCAACGGGATGAAACCCTGCCCCGTGGATATGTCCTGGTTGGTGAACAGCGTCGACGTGCTCCGCAGGCTGTTCTTCTCGCTGTTCAGCCGTCCCATGAGCCGCTTCACCTGGGTGTCCCAGTGCGCGTGGGCCTTCTTCAGGCCGGCTCCGGTGTCCCAGTCGCTGAACTCGGTGATCGCCTTACGGGTGGACTCGTCGGCCGCGTCGGCGGCCTGCTTGGTCCCGGGCTCCAGCTTGGTCTCGATGGCGTTCGCCGCCTTCTTCTTCGCGGCGGGGGCCGTGGCCAGGTCCGGCGTGGAACCCGTCGGCCCCGTCGGTCCCGAGCCATCGGCCGGAAGCTGGTTCAGCCGCGTGTGTGACGACTGCTGCTCCGAGACGGCCTGCTTCTGCCGAGCCCATTCCTCGTCGAACGACACCTGTTCCCCCTTGTTGAAGCCTGACTGAGGCCCCGGGCGTCGCGGTGAGCGACTCCCGGGGCCCAGTTGCTGAGGGAAATATCGGTGCAGGGGCCCACCGAATCCGGCGGCGTGCCCCCGACGTCAGGGTCCCCCCGTCGACGTACGTCTTCGTGATCCACTTTAGTCAGCGGGCGCGGGTGCGCAAACTCTCGGGTTGCACACGCAATGAGTGCTGTCCGTTCACGAATTGGGCACGGCGAGGGGGGCGGGCAGCCGCTGCGGACCCTATTCGGGCGCGGGGGCGATTCCCGTCGGGCAGGAGCGGCCCCAGTTCGTCTCCGAGGGGGCACTCAGCTTCGCGCCCGTACCGCCGATACCGCAGTAGCCGTCCGGGTTCTTGTCCAGGTACTGCTGGTGGTACGCCTCCGCGGGCCAGAACGTGCGGCCCTCCGCCGGAAGGATCTCCGTCGTGATCTCGCGGAAGCCGGCGCCCGTCAGGACCTGCTGGTACGCCTCGCGGGAGGCGGCCGCCGCCTCGGCCTGCTCGGGGGAGTGGGTGTAGATCGCCGAGCGGTACTGCGTACCCACGTCATTGCCCTGGCGGAAGCCCTGGGTCGGGTTGTGGGACTCCCAGAAGAGCTTCAGGAGCTCGGCGTACGAAACGGTCTTCGGGTCGAAGACGACGCGGACCGCCTCCGTGTGACCGGTCAGACCCGAGCAGGTCTCCTCGTACGACGGATTCTCCGTGTATCCGCCCTGGTAGCCGACCAGGGTCGTCCACACGCCCTCCGTCTGCCAGAACTTGCGCTCGGCCCCCCAGAAACAGCCCAGTGCGAAGTCGGCGACCTCCAGGCCCTGCGGATACGGGCCCACCAGGGGGTTGCCGAGGACCGTGTGGCGGGAAGGGACCGTGAATTCGGGGGTGGGACGGCCGCGCAGCGCCTCCTCGGGGGTGGGGAGCTGGGGGGTGCGGTGATTCAGGAACATGCGGGGGCTCCTCCGGGGCTGGGTGTGCAGTCCTTACAACACGAGCGGGACGCCGTGGATTCCGGCGCCCCTTCCCTGGCGCCGGCTAACCGGGCAGCGTCGCCGGGCTGCCGCCGTTCGCCTCGTAGCCCGCGACCGCGAGAGCCCGGTAGACGGTGTACTCGGCGGCCGGGTCCGGGTCCTGGGTCCACGGCAGGGCGCCCACGTGGCCGTCGATGTGCACGAGCTGGTTCATCGCCTCCGACCAGCGTTCCATCCGGACGAGGAACATCACCAGCAGATGGCGGACGTGGGCGAGCATCGGATCGTCGGCGCGGGCCGCGTGCACCGCGAACAGCGCGCCCTCGACCGCCTTCGTCACCACGACACCCCGGTAGAAACCCTGCACCAGATTGACCTCGGGCAGGTGCTCGTACACCGCGAACAGCGGCAGCGCCGCCAGCAGTGAGCCGCGCGGGGCACGGGCGGCGGCCGCGGTCGCGAAGCGCTCGGCCTCCTCGCGGGAACCGTGCCACTTCTCGCACCAGAAGTGCAGCGCCGCGATGTGCGCTCCCATGTGCGCCGGCGCCCGGTCGATGATCTTCGCCCAGAGCTGGTCGAACTGCTCGTGGGAGTAACCGAGTCCACGGGCCACGGCCAGTTCGGCGATGTACGGGACGGGGTCGCCAGGCGCCAGCAGAGCGGCCTCGCCGCAGACCGTACGGGCCTCCTCCAGAATGATCCGGAAGTCGTCCTCACCCGCACCGGAGGAACGCCACGCCTGCTGCACCAGGAACTCCGCGTGCACCGCCGCGCCGCCCGCGTCCTTCGGGGACTCCGCCCGCCACGCGCGCAGCCACGCGCCGCCGACGCCCGGCTGCCGCATCAGTTCGAGCGAGGCCGCACCGGCGAACGCCTGCACCCGCTGCCACCGCACCTCGCTCTCCTTGGGTGTGCCGGCCAGCAGCTGGGAGGCGGCCCGCCAGTCCTGGGTGGCCTGCACGACGTCCAGGACATCGATCAGGTCCTGGTCCGGCCCCGGCATCCGGACGTCCAGCTCCTCCTGGCGCAGGAATCCGTACGTGTCCGGGTCGGCGGCGTCGGGGGAACCGGGCGCGACCTGACGGATACCGCCCCGACGGCGCAGCACGAAGGGGCCGACGACGGCGGCGAGCATGCACAGCGCGATCAGGAACCAGAGAATCTCCATACGGCCATTGTCCCCGTACGGCGCAGTGACCTGTGAGCGCCCTCGTGACGAACTACGCTCGGACCTCATGAGCGACCAGCACAGCTTCGAGACTCTCGCGATCCATGCGGGCAACACCGCCGATCCCCTGACCGGCGCCGTTGTTCCACCCATTTATCAGGTCTCCACGTACAAGCAGGACGGCGTGGGCGGACTGCGCGGCGGCTACGAGTACAGCCGCAGCGCCAACCCGACCCGTACCGCACTGGAGGAGAACCTGGCGGCCCTGGAAGGCGGTCGCCGCGGACTCGCCTTCGCGTCCGGCCTCGCCGCCGAGGACTGCCTGCTCCGTACGCTGCTGACGCCCGGCGACCACGTGGTCATCCCGAACGACGCCTACGGCGGCACGTTCCGGCTGTTCGCGAAGGTCGCCTCGCGCTGGGGCGTGGAGTTCTCCGTCGCGGACACCTCGGACGTGGGTGCGGTCAGGGCCGCGATCACGCCGCGGACCAAGGCGATCTGGGTGGAGACCCCGTCCAATCCGCTCCTCGGTATCACGGACATCGCGGCCGTCGCCGGAGTCGCCCGCCAGGCGGGTGCGCGGCTGGTCGTCGACAACACCTTCGCGAGCCCCTACCTCCAGCAGCCCCTCGCCCTCGGTGCGGACGTCGTGGTGCACTCCACCACCAAGTACATGGGCGGTCACTCCGACGTCGTCGGCGGTGCGCTGATCGCCAACGACCCGACGCTGGCCGAGGAGCTGGCGTACCACCAGAACGCGATGGGCGCGGTCGCCGGACCGTTCGACGCGTGGCTGGTGCTGCGGGGCATCAAGACCCTCGCGGTCCGCATGGACCGGCACGACGAGAACGCCACCAAGGTCGCCGACCTGCTGACCCGCCACCCCAAGGTGGACAGCGTCCTGTACCCGGGACTGCCGGAGCACCCCGGGCACGAGATCGCGGCCAAGCAGATGAAGGCGTTCGGCGGGATGGTGTCCTTCCGGGTCGCGGGCGGCGAGGCCGCGGCGGTCGAGGTCTGCAACCGCGCCAAGCTGTTCACGCTCGGCGAGTCACTGGGTGGCGTCGAGTCGCTCATCGAGCACCCGGGCCGGATGACGCACGCCTCCGCCGCGGGCTCTGCGCTGGAGGTCCCGGCCGACCTGGTCCGTCTGTCCGTCGGCATCGAGAACGCGGACGACCTGCTGGCCGACCTCACCCAGGCGCTCGGCTAGAACGGCGGGCTTCGTGTCCGGCGGTCGTGAGCGCACTGCCGACCGCCGGGCGGCCCGTCCCCTTGGACTCAGACGCCGGCCTTCTCGTCCTCCAGGGAGGCGCGGACCTCCGCGCGCAACTCCGGGCTGTCGGTGTGCTCATGGACCGAAACAGCGTGCTCGGTGGCGGCCCGTACGACTTCGTCCTCCTCACCGGAGATGGTGAGGCTGCAGTTCGAAACGCTCGGGTACTTGCGGCAGTCGGCGATCTTCCTGGTCATGACGGCCTCCTCGGCTCGTACCGCATGCCGGCCCTTCCAGAATAGGTCCGGCACGGCTCACCGCGCGGGCGGCCGCCTCACCAGCCCTCCAGCGGCGGTGTCGTCCCCGCCGGCGGAATCTCCCAGGGCCGGGTCACTCCCGCCCACACCACGAACGCCACCACCGCCGCGCACATCAGGCACACCGCCAGCCGGCGCGCGGCGCGGTGGCGGCGCAGGATCCGGGCGCCACGCTCCGCCGACCGCAGCGCCAGATCGGCGGGCACCTGGGGACGCGGTTCCTCCAGCATCCGGCGGACCTCGTCCACCTTCCGGTCGGGACGGTCACGGCGTGCGCTCATCGTGTGCCCCTCAGCAGCCGTGCGGCGGGGCGGTCCGGGCGCCTCGGCGGCTCCGGGGGCGCGTACATCGTGACGACGGCCCTGGAGCAGATCGCCCGTACCCGTTCCGCGGGCAGACCGAGGAGCGCGGCGGTCTGCTCCTCCGCGACCCCCTCGTACAGACGCAGGACGAGGACCAGGCGCTCCTGCGGGGCCAGCCGTTCCAGCAGACCGCCGCGCGGCCGGTGGTGGCGCCACGCCTCGCGCGCGAACCGGGTGACGAGCTCCTGGCGGGTCCGGTCGTACGGGTCCTCGCCGCGCGGGTCCCACCGCGCGTACGTGTGCGCCAGCGCCGAGGTCAGTAGCCGCAGGGCCCGGGGGTTCGCCCCCGGCGGCTCGGCGGGCTCGGCCGTGAAAAGGGTGGCGGTGTGCAGCAGCCGGCCTGCCGCGCCCGCGACGAAGTCCTCGAACTCCTGGGCGCGGCGGCGTTGTTGACGGGCCCGCCGCTCTCGCATACCCCATCGGAGACCCGGCGGGAGCCCCGGGTCAAGAGGCGTGCGCGACCGGGCCCGCGGTCAGTCCTCCGGCTGGGCCTGGTGCGCGGCCTGGCGCGCGGCCAGTGCGGCGTTGAACCGGGTGAGCAGCGTGCAGAACGTGTCGCGCTCCTCGGTGCTCCAGTCGTCGGTCACCTGCGACATCAGCTCGCGCCGCGAGGAACGGACCTCGTCGAGACGGGCCTGCCCGCGCGGGGACAGCTGGAGCACGACCGCGCGGCCGTCCTCCGGGTGGGAGGTGCGCTTGACCAGACCGGTGTCGACGAGGGGCGCGACCTGGCGGGTCACGGTGGAGGAGTCGATGCCCATGCCCGCCGCCAGCGCCTTGACGCCCATCGGGCCTTCCTTGTCCAGCCGGTTCAGGAGCAGATAGGCGGCCCGGTCCATGGAGTTGCGGACCTGGCCGACACCCCCGAGGCGGGTCTGTTCGGCACGGCGGGCGAAGACGGCCACCTGGTGCTGGAGCGCGTCGAGAAGGTGGTCGGTACCCGGGTCGCCGGGGGCGGCGCCCCCGGTAGGAGACGCAGCAGTCGTCATGTCCTGAGGGGGCATGGCCGGGCTCTCTTCGTGCGGTGTCGGATGAGTGGGGGACAGAGTACGCGGCCACGGGGCAACGCGTACCAGCGCTGCACAAACCTGTGGACAACACCGCAGTCCGCCATGAGACGAGTCGGCCGCGCCCGGCCCGAGCTGCAAGACTTGCTGTCATGACCTTCCGTACGTCCCGCCCCTTTCCTCCCGTGATCCTCGACGATGTCCGCGGGGCGTGGAAGATGCTCTCGGGCGTGGCCCGCGTGACCGCGATGGAGGGCAGCCGGTACCTGACCGAGCTGGTCGGCGCGCCGGTCCACCTCAAGTGCGAGAACCTCCAGCGCACCGGATCGTTCAAGCTGCGCGGCGCGTACGTACGGATCTCGGGGCTCACCCCGGAGGAGCGGGCGGCCGGAGTGGTCGCCGCGAGTGCCGGAAACCATGCGCAGGGTGTCGCACTCGCCTCTTCGCTGCTCGGCGTACGGTCCACGGTCTTCATGCCGGTCGGCGCACCCCTGCCGAAGGTCTCGGCGACCCGTGGTTACGGCGCGGAGGTCCGGATGCACGGCCACGTCGTCGACGAGACGCTCGCCGCCGCCGAGGAGTACGCGGAACGGACCGGCGCCGTCTTCATCCACCCGTTCGACCACCCGGACATCATCGCCGGGCAGGGCACCGTGGGCCTGGAGATCCTCGAACAGTGCCCCGAGGTCCGCACCATCGTCGTCGGGATCGGCGGCGGCGGCCTCGCCGCGGGCGTCGCGGTCGCCGTGAAGGCGCTGCGCCCCGACGTCAGGATCGTCGGTGTGCAGGCCGCGGGCGCGGCGGGCTATCCGCCCTCGCTGGCCGCCGGCCACCCCGTGGCGGTCGCCTCGCCGCAGACGATGGCCGACGGGATCAAGGTGGGACGCCCCGGCGACATCCCGTTCCGGCTCGTCCAGGAGCTGGTCGACGAGGTCCGTACGGTCTCCGAGGACGAGCTGTCCAGCGCGCTGCTGCTCTGCCTGGAGCGGGCGAAACTGGTCGTCGAACCGGCCGGGGCCAGCCCCGTCGCGGCGCTGCTCAGCGACCCCGGGGCGTTCACCGGGCCGGTCGTCGCGGTGCTGTCCGGCGGCAACGTGGACCCGCTGCTGATGCAGCGCGTCCTGACCCACGGCATGGCGGCGGCGGGCCGCTATCTGAGCCTGCGGCTGAGGCTGACCGACCGCCCCGGCGCGCTGGCCACCCTCCTCGCCGCGCTCTCCGTCGCCGACGCCAACGTCCTCGACGTGAGCCATGTGCGGACCGATCCGCGCCTGGGCCTCACCGAGGCGGAGGTCGAACTGCATCTGGAGACGAAGGGCCCCGCGCACTGCGAGGAGGTCGCGGCGACGCTCCGGGACGCCGGCTACCTGGTGATGACCTGAATCCCCGGTTTCACCGCGCGCGCCGGGCGTGACGTCCCTAGGATCTGCACAGGAAGTCACCCAAAAAGCAACTGGGGGGAATCCCACATGCCAGGCGCCATATATGCCGAAGGTCTGGTGAAGACCTTCGGCGATGTACGAGCACTGGACGGCGTGGACCTGGAGGTGCCGGAAGGCACGGTCCTCGGCCTCCTCGGGCCCAACGGTGCCGGAAAGACCACCGCCGTGCGCGTCCTGACGACACTGCTCCAGCCGGACAGCGGCACGGCGGTCGTGGCGGGCATCGACGTACTGAAGCATCCCAACGAGGTGCGCCGTTCGATCGGCCTCTCGGGCCAGTTCGCCGCGGTCGACGAGTATCTGACCGGCCGCGAGAACCTCCAGATGGTCGGGCAGCTCTACCAGATGAGCGCGCGCGACGCGAAGGCCCGGGCGGGGCAGCTCCTGGACCGGTTCAACCTCGCCGACGCGGCCGACCGGACCGCCAAGACGTACTCCGGCGGTATGCGCCGGCGTCTCGACCTGGCGGCGGCGCTCGTCGTCTCCCCGCCCGTCATGTTCATGGACGAGCCGACGACCGGACTCGACCCGCGCAACCGGCAGCAGCTCTGGGAGGTCATCCAGGAACTCGTCGCGGGCGGTACGACGCTCCTGCTGACCACGCAGTATCTGGAGGAGGCCGACCACCTCGCCGACGACATCTGTGTCATCGACCACGGCAAGGTCATCGCGCGCGGCACCTCCGACGAGCTGAAGGCCCGCACCGGCGGCGAGCGCGTGGAGGTCGTCGTCCACCAGCGGGACGAGATCGAACGCGCCCGCGAGGTGCTCACCGCCCTCGGCGAGGGCGAGGTCTCCGTCGCCACGCACACCCGCAAGCTGACCGTCCCGGTCAGCGGCGGGGCCAAACTGCTCGCCGAGGTCATCCGCGACCTCGACGCCCGCGGCGTCGAGATCGACGACATCGGTCTGCGCCGCCCCACCCTCGACGACGTCTTCATGTCGCTCACCGGCCACGCCGCGGAGCTGGAGACCAACGGGGAGAACGGCAAGGAGGCCGTCGCATGACCGCCGTAACGGACGCCGCCGAGGTGCACACCCGCAGACCGCGCGGCGGTCTCGCGCAGTCGGTCACCGACTCGCTCGTCGTCGCCAAACGCAATCTGATCCGGATGACGCGCATCCCCGAGATGGTCATCTTCGGACTCATCCAGCCGATCATGTTCGTGGTGCTGTTCAGCTATGTGTTCGGCGGCTCCATGAGCGTCGGCGGCTCCACCGACCCGGCGCTCTACCGGGAGTTCCTGATGGCGGGCATCTTCGCCCAGACCGTCACGTTCGCCACGGCCGGCGCCGGGGCGGGCATCGCGGACGACATGCACAAGGGGCTCATCGACCGGTTCCGCTCCCTGCCGATGGCGCGTGGAGCGGTGCTCACCGGCCGTACGCTCGCCGACCTCGTACAGACCGCGCTGACCGTCGTCGTCCTCGCGATCGTCGCCCTGCTCGTCGGCTGGCGCGTCCACGAAGGTCTCGCGAAGGCACTGGCCGCGTTCGGGCTGCTGCTCTTCCTCGGGTACGCGTTCTCCTGGATCGGCGCGCTGATCGGACTCTCCGTACGCACCCCCGAGGCGGCCACCTCCGGCGGGCTGATCTGGCTCTTCCCGGTGACGTTCATCTCGAACGCCTTCGTGGACTCCAGCCAGATGGCGTCCTGGCTCCAGCCGATCGCCGACTGGAACCCGTTCAGCGCGACCGTGCAGGCCTGCCGCGAACTGTTCGGCAACCCCGGCGTGTCGCAGTCCGACGCCTGGCCGATGCAGCACCCGGTCTGGGCGTCCCTGCTCTGGTCCGCCGTGATCATCGTGGTCTTCCGGACCCTCGCGGTCCGCAAGTACCGCTCGGCGACCGCCTGAGTTCCGCGCCCTGACACGACGAAAAAGCCCCGGCCGTGTACGCACGGCCGGGGCTCTCTGTTCGTCAGGGGACGGTTCAGCCGGTGTACGGCTTCGCCGAGAGGATCTTCACCTTGGCCGTCTTGCCGTTCGGCAGCTCGTACTCGGCGTCCTCGCCCATCCGCTTGCCGTTGACGCCCGTGCCGAGCGGGGACTGCGGGGAGTACGTCTCGAGGTCCGAGCTCGCGTACTCGCGCGAGGCGAGCAGGAACTCCAGGGTGTCGTCCGGGTCACCGTCGAAGGCGATCGTCACGATCATGCCGGGCTCGACGACGCCGTCGTCGGCAGGGGCCTCGCCGACCTTGGCGTTCTCCAGGAGCTGCGTCAGCTGGCGCACCCGGAGCTCCATCTTGCCCTGCTCCTCCTTGGCCGCGTGGTAGCCGCCGTTCTCCCGGAGGTCACCTTCCTCACGGGCCGCCGCGATCTTTACGGCGATCTCCGTGCGCGCGGGACCAGACAGGTACTCCAGCTCGGCCTTGAGCTGGTTGTACGCCTCCGGCGTGAGCCAGGTGACGTTATCGCTGGTCTGGGTCACAGGGTGCTCCTCGTCGGTACTGGGAATACAAAGCATCGCCCTACCCAGAAGCATGTGCGTCCACGGGTGGGCGAAACCACGAGCCTAACAATTCCGCAGGAAAAGGGGGAGAAGGTAAACGGCTTGCGCGCGGGACCGGGCAGGTCAGCGCGCCGACCCGCCATCCGCGGTGCAGCCCATCAGCTCGACCGCGGACGCCCTGGCCGTCGTACGCAGGGAGACGACCTCGTCGATCCTGTCCCTCCGCTCGTCGAAGCGGAAGTCCTTGCGGGCGACCTCGTTGCCGTCCTCGCTCAGCGAGCGCAGGGTGCAGTAGCCGCCGGCGTCCCGGTCCTTACGGACTTCGAGGTGGGCCTCGACCCGGGTGTCGGAGACGACCTTGGACTTGATGACCTCGGCGCTGATGTCCTGGCCGCCGACGTAGTCGACGCCGATCCAGACGATCACGCCCAGCAGGCCGGCACCCAGCGCGGCTCCGATGATCTTGAGCTTGCGGTCGGCGCGCTGATCCTCGGACCGGCCGTAGCGCCCGTCGGGCACCGCCTCGCGTACCGCCGTCATGATCGTTCCTCCTGTGCCGGGGATCGAGGAATTTTCCGCCCCCCGGTTCGGTCACTATAGAAGCCGCACATCGCGACCAATCACTGAGGATCGAGTCTTGACTGAGCAGCTGCGCCTGATGGCCGTTCACGCCCACCCCGACGACGAGTCGAGCAAGGGCGCGGCCACCATGGCCAAGTATGTGTCCGAGGGGGTGGGCGTGCTGGTCGTGACCTGCACCGGGGGCGAACGCGGCTCCATCCTCAATCCGAAGCTCCAGGGGGACGCGTACATCGAGGAGAACATCCACGAGGTGCGCAAGAAGGAGATGGACGAGGCCCGGGAGATCCTGGGCGTCGAGCAGGAGTGGCTCGGCTTCGTCGACTCGGGTCTGCCCGAGGGCGACCCGCTGCCCCCGCTGCCCGAGGGCTGCTTCGCACTGGAGGACGACGAGACGGCGGCGGGGCGTCTTGTCGCGAAGATCCGTGCGTTCCGGCCGCAGGTCATCACCACGTACGACGAGAACGGCGGGTACCCGCACCCCGACCACATCAAGACCCACACCATCTCGATGATCGCCTTCGACGGGGCGGCGGACACCGAGAGGTTCCCGGAGGACACGTTCGGTCCGGCGTGGACGCCGCAGAAGCTCTACTACAACCAGGGCTTCAACCGGCCGCGCACGGTCGCCCTCCACGAGGCGCTCCTGGCCCGCGGCCTGGAGTCCCCGTACGGGGAGTGGCTGGAGCGCTGGAAGGAGTTCGTGCGTGAGGAGCGGACGCTGACCACGTTCATTCCGTGCGACGAGTTCTTCGAGATCCGCGACAAGGCGCTCATCGCGCACGCGACGCAGATCGACCCGGACGGCGGCTGGTTCCGGGTTCCGATGGACGTCCAGCGCGAGGTCTGGCCGACCGAGGAGTACGAGCTGGCGAAGTCTCTGGTCGATACATCCCTCCCCGAGAGCGACCTCTTCGCGGGCATCCGCGACAATGCCTGATATGTACGCGACCCAGGCACTGACCCACCTCGTCCCTCTCGCCAAGGAGGTCGACGACAACAAGGTGACTCCCGGCGTCCTCGGCTTCATCGTCTTCGCGGCTCTCGCCGTGGGCGTGTGGCTGCTGATGAAGTCGATGAACCGCCACATGGGCAAGGTCGACTTCGAGGAGGCGCCGGACCCTGATGCGGAACCGGCGACCGTTTCCGGCTCCGCCGCCGGTAAGTAGGCCCACCACCTGACCCGTGGTGGGTCGGGTGGGGTCCCTCCGGAGTGTCTCCTCGGGGCGGGCGCGGCACCCGGGTCCGCAATGCGGCCCGGCTCCTACGCCCGCCCCTGCGGGGACCCTCCTGTACGGCAGCCCGTCCGGCGCTTGAGACAGAACCCCCGCACCGGCGACCCTCACGCACGCTCCACCCGCACACCCATGACCTCCCGCGCATGCCGTGCCGGCGTCAGGCCCAGGCGCCACGCCTGCCAGCCGTCCTCCAGGTCCACCCCCCGGTTCAGGATCACGGCGAACGCCTCGCCGCAGTCCTCCAGCTTCGGGTCCCGGCTCGGGTGCCCGGCGGCCAGCAGCTCCGCCAGTTCCTGCTGGGCCACCGCCGTGCCCACCTCACTGCCGCCCGGTGACGCGTACGGCAGCAGCGTGCACCGCAGGAAGCGCGCCCAGTCCCCGCCGCGATCGTCCCCGTACGAGGCGAACAGCAGGGCCGCCTCGTCGCACAGGGCCAGCGCCTGACCGGCCCGGTTGTTGCCCGCGTCGATCAACGCCAGCTCCAGACACGTCCAGCCCTCCCCGTGGGCGACGCCGATGCGCCGGAAGTCGGCCCGCGCGTCCACCAGGAGCTGGCGGGCGAAGCCCGAGTTGCGCAGGTTCCCCGTCCGCGCCGCCCGCTGGTCGCGGGTCACCCGTCCCGAGTGGTGCCGGGCGCACGCCAGCCCGTACACATCGCGCATCCGGGAGAACATCGTGCGCGCCCGCTCCAGCTCGCGTACGGCCTCGTCGGCGTCGCCGGTCTCCTCCAGCGCCTGGCCCAGGTAGTACCGCGTCCACGCCTCGCCCCGGGCGTCCTCGTTGTCCCGGTGCCGGGACAGGGCCAGGCCCAGCTGCTCCGCCGCGGGCTCCGGGTCGCCGTCGAGGAGCCGGGCCCGGGCCAGCTGGGTCAGGGCCCAGGCCGTGCCGCGCTCGTCGCGGGTGCGCCCGTAGAGGTCGAGCGCGGTCCGCAGCGCGTCCTCCGCCCGCGCGACCTCGCCCATGCGCAGACAGACCTGGCCGAGCTGGAAGTGCGTCCACGCCTCGCCGTGCAGGGACTCGCCCTCCCGGTGCAGCGTCAGCGCCGTGTCGAGCAAAGTGAGGGCCTCCGCCAGATTGGCGCGGTCGCGCTCGACGGCGGCCAGGGCGTGCAGGGACCAGGCCCGGTCCTCGGCCTGCTCGTCGGAGGACTGAAGGGCGAGCGCCTCGCGCAGTCGCGCGGAGGCCTCCGTGAGGTTGCCCTGGTGGTGGAGGGTGATGCCGAGCGAGCAGAGCGCCAGCGCCGCGCCCGCGTCGTTCTGCGCCTCGCGGTACAGACCGACGACGGAGGACAGCGTGGTGCGGGCCTTGTCGAGCTCGCCGAGCTGCCGGGCCGCGATGCCGGTACGCCACTGGACCGACCGCTCCAGGAGCCCCTTGTCGACGGCCTGCGTCAGCTCGCTGATCTCGCCGAGCCGGTAGAGGTCCCCGCGCAGCAGGCAGTAGTCGCACAGCGCGCCGAGGAGGTGGAGCACCGCGCCCTGGTCCACGTCCTCCGCGTGCCGCAGCGCCGAGGTGATGAAGCTCGACTCGTCGTCCAGCCAGCGCAGTGCCGCGTCCAGCGAGCTGAACCCATGGGCGCCGAACTGTCCGGCACGGGTGGACATCTTGCCGTCGACCATGCGGATCACCGCGTCGGCGAGCTCCGCGTAGCTCTGGATCAGCCGTTCCTGGGCGGCGGTGCGCTCGGCGGGCTCCTCCTCGTCGAGCAGCCGGGCCAGGGCGAAGCCCCGTACGAGATCGTGCAGCCGGTAGCGCGAGCCGCGTACGTGGGAGAGGAGGCCGGCCCCGGCCAGTGCCGTCAGCAGCCGCTCGGCCTCCTGTTCGTCGGTGCCCAGCAGGGCGGCGGCCGCCGCCGTGCCCAGGCTCGCCCGGCCGGCCAGGGCGAGCCGCCGCAGCAGCCGCCTGGCCTGTTCGGGCTGGTCGGTGTAGCGCAGCCACAGGGCGCGCTCGGCCGGTGCGACCGGACCGTAGGCGCCGAGGTCGGCGGCGAGGGCGCTGCGGGTGCGGGCGCCGAGCGCGGAGCCCGCTATGCGCAGCGCCAGCGGCAGCCCGCCGCACAGCTGCACGACGGTGTCCGTCGACGGGTAGTCGTACGGCCCGCCCTCCTCCTCGTCGCCCGCCTCGCGCAGCAGCTCCTCGGCGCCCGCCGCGTCCAGGCCGCCGACGGGCAGCTGGTGCACCCAGGCAGGGACGGAGCCGGGCAGGTCGAGCGGTGCGCGGGCGGTGACGAGCACCAGGCTGTCGGAACGTTCCGGCAGGAGCGTACGGACCTGGGCGGCGTCGGTGGCGTCGTCGAGGACGATCGTGACGGGTGTGCCGGTCAGGTGCTGGTGGTAGAGCTCGCTCAGCCGTCGTACCTGCTGCTCGGCGGAGGCCCTCTCCCGGAAGAGCAGCTGCTCGCGGGGGGCGCCGAGCCGGTTGAGCAGGTGCAGCAGGGCGTCGCGGGTCGGCAGGGGCGTCTCCCCGGCCACGTCACCGCGCAGATCGACCACGCACGCGCCCCGGAACTGGTCCTTGAGGGCGTGCGCCGCCCGTACGGCCAGTGCGGTGCGTCCGGTGCCGGGCGCACCGTGCAGCACGACGACCGTCGGCCTGGTCTCCGTCGCCGCGCGGGCCGTACGCACCCACTGGGCGATCTGCGCCAGCTCGGTACGCCGCCCCGCGAACGGGCCGTCGTCGTCCGGGAGCTGAGCGAAGGACTGCTGGAGGAGCGAGCGGGTGCGGGCCGCCGCGCTGCGATCCCCGCCGCGCAGCTGCGGTACGACGGAGGCGGCGGCCTTCTTCGCGGGGCGGGCGGCGGCGCCGAGCATCCGCTGCTGGTCGAGGTACGGGCGGATGCCCCGTACCTCCAGTGCCGCCAGCCACTGGAGTCTCAGCTGCTCGGGGCCGCCCGGCTGGTTCAGGGCGCCCGCCCTGCGGTGGGCGGCCGGCCAGTGGGAGACGGTCACCTTGGCGACGGTGGCCGCGGCACCCGCGACGGCGACGGCGGCGCCCGCGCCGGCGGCCAGACCGGTGGCCGTGCCGAGCGCGAGGTCCGCGCCGAACGCGGCCGCCGAGGCGACCCCCGTCACCAGCAGAGGTGTTCCGAGAGCCGCCCTGCTGAACCGCTGCGACAGCGGCCGCTGCCCCGTCTCCGCCGCGTCGAGCGCCTGCACGTACGCGGCGTACTCCTCGCCCGCACCGGCCGCCATGGTGTCGAGGGCGGCCCGCGCCCGCGCCATCAGCGCGCCGGAGTCGCTCCGCCCGCCGGTCCGGCGCGCCTCTTCCTCCACAGCGCGTACCAGGAGCCTTTCGGCTTCGGCCCGATGGCTGTCCCGCATGCGTCCCCCTCGGTCACCCGGTGCGGTCTGTGCGCGCGGGCGGTTTGCGCAGACTGCTTCCCCGTTTCTCCGTAGGCATGCCGACCGGCGCTCCCGGGGGCGGGTGCTCCCGGGGTGGCGAAAACCGGGATGCGATGCGTTCATCAGCCACGTAGTGTCGACGCCCGTGGAACCGCTCAGTGAAAGAGACATCAGGTCGTCCTTCGTGAACTGCACCAAGGGCGAGGCGGCGCGGCTCAAGCTGCCGCTCGACTTCGGTGAACTGCCTTGGGAGGACCTGGACTTCCTCGGCTGGGTCGATCCCGGTGCCCCGCTGCGGGCCCACATCGTGCTGCCGCGGGCGGACGGCCCCCTGGGATTCTCCCTGCGCGTGCCCGCCCTGCGGCGTACCAGCGCCGTGAAGTCCAGCCTCTGCCAGATCTGCCTTACGGGACACGCCTCCTCGGGAGTCACCCTGCTCGCCGCCCCCTTGGCGGGCGCCAAGGGCCGCGAGGGCAACACGGTCGGCATCTACATCTGCGCGGACCTCGCCTGCCCCCTGTACGTGCGGGGAAAGCGGCAGCCGAAGCTGCGGGCCGGGCGTTACGAGGAGTCGCTCGACGTGGAGGAGCGCGTCGCCCGCATGACGGCAAACCTGGACGCCTTCGCCGCCAGGGTGACCGAGGGGCGCGGTTCGGCGCTCTGACGTGGCGTGTGGTCGGGGCTCCGCCGCGTACGCAAGGATTGGGGCATGCCGAACCGACTCGCGCACGCCACGTCCCCGTACCTCCTTCAGCACGCGGACAACCCCGTCGACTGGTGGCAGTGGGAGCCCGCCGCCTTCGAGGAAGCCCGCCGGCGCAACGTGCCGGTGTTCCTGAGCGTCGGATACAGCTCGTGCCACTGGTGCCATGTGCTCGCCCACGAGAGCTTCGAGGACGAAGCCACCGCGGCCTATATGAACGAGCACTTCGTCTCGGTGAAGGTGGACCGCGAGGAACGCCCCGACGTGGACGCCGTCTACATGGAGGCCGTGCAGGCGGCGACCGGGCAGGGCGGCTGGCCCATGTCCGTCTTCATGACGCCGGACGGTGAGCCGTTCTACTTCGGTACGTACTTCCCGCCCGTGCCCCGGCACGGCCTGCCCTCCTTCCTGCAAGTGCTCGAAGGCGTCCACTCCGCGTGGACGAGCCGGCGCGAGGAGGTCGGGGAGGTCGCGGAGAAGATCACCCGCGATCTGGCGGCGCGCGAGCTCGTCTCCGGGGCGGGCGACGGGCTGCCCGGCGAGGCGGAGCTGGCGCAGGCGCTGCTCGGGATCAGCCGGGAGTACGACACCGAGAGCGGGTGGCTCGGTGGCGGCGACACCAAGTTCCCGCCGAGCATGCTGATCGAGTTCCTGCTGCGGCACCACGCGCGGACCGGGTCCGACGGGGCGCTGGAGATGGCCGAGGGCATCTGCGACGCGATGGCGCGCTCCAGCCTCTTCGACCAGCTGGGCGGCGGCTTCCACCGGTACGTACTGCGCCAGCGGCCCGGCGGTGCCCTGGTGCCGCACTTCGAGAAGATGCTGTACGACAACGCGCTGCTCTGCCGGGTGTACGCCCACGTGTGGCGGGCCACCGGCTCCGAGCAGGCCCGCAGGATCGCGCTGGAGACCGCCGACTTCATGGTGCGCGAACTGCGTACGGCGGAGGGCGGTTACGCCTCGGCGCTGGACGCCGACAGCGAGGACGGGGACGGCAGCCACGTCGAGGGCGCCTACTACGTGTGGACGGCCGCGCAGCTGCGGGAGGTGCTGGGGGAGGAGGACGCCGCGTTCGCCGCGGAGTACTTCGGCGTCACCGAGGAGGGCACCTTCGAGGAAGGGTCCTCCGTCCTCCAGCTTCCGCGGACGGGCCGGGACGCGGACCCGGCGCGGGTCGCCGAGGTGCGGGCCCGGCTGCTGGCGGCGCGCGGGGAGAGGGTGCGGCCGGGGCGCGACGACAAGATCGTCGCCGCCTGGAACGGCCTGGTGATCGCCGCGCTCGCCGAGACGGGAGCGTACTTCGAGCGGCCCGATCTGATCGAGCGGGCCACGGAGGCGGCCGACCTGCTCGTGCGGGTCCACCTGGGCGAGGTGGCCCGGCTGTCACGGACCTCCAGGGACGGGCGCGTGGGCGGGCATGCCGGAGTGCTGGAGGACTACGGCGATGTGGCGGAGGGCTTCCTCGCGCTGGCCTCCGTCACCGGCGAGGGTGTCTGGCTGGAGTTCGCGGGCTTCCTGCTCGACATCGTGCTGGAGCGGTTCGCGGGGGAGGGCGGTCAGCTGTACGACACGGCCGACGACGCCGAGAAGCTCATCCGCAGGCCGCAGGACCCCACCGACAGCGCCACCCCGGCCGGCTGGACGGCGGCGGCGGGCGCGCTGCTCTCGTACGCGGCCCACACCGGGTCGGAGGCGCACCGCACCGCCGCGGAAGGCGCTCTCGGGGTCGTGAAGGCGCTCGGGCCGCGTGCGCCCCGCTTCATCGGCTGGGGTCTCGCGGTGGCCGAAGCGCTGCTGGACGGGCCGCGCGAGATCGCGGTGGCCGGGCCGGTCGGCGGGGAACTGCACCGGACGGCGCTGCTGGGCCGGGCGCCCGGCGCGGTGGTGGCGGTGGGCGAGGGGGCGGCGGCCGGTACGGAGTTCCCGCTGCTCGTGGACCGGCCGCTGGTGGGCGGCGAGCCGACCGCGTACGTCTGCCGGCACTTCGTCTGCGACGCGCCGACCACGGACGCGCGGGAGCTGGCGCGCACGCTGGACGGCTGACGGCTGACGGCTGGCGGCTGACGGCGGCCGTCCCGGGCGGGCCCTTCAGGGCGGGCCCGTCCGGGACCAAGCCAGGACCTAGTACGCCACCAGCGAGATGCCGATGTAGTGCGCGGCGAAGGCGGCGAGGGTCAGGGAGTGAAAGACCTCGTGGAAGCCGAACCAGCGCGGTGACGGGTTGGGGCGCTTGAGCCCGTAGATGATGCCGCCCGCGCTGTAGAGCACGCCTCCGGTGATGACGAGCACGAGGACGGCGACGCCGCCGGTGCGCATGAAGTCCGGGAGGAAGAAGACCGCGGCCCAGCCCATCGCGATGTAGCAGGGGGTGTAGAGCCAGCGGGGGGCACCGACCCAGAACACCCGGAAGGCGATTCCCGCGACCGCTGCCACCCATACCGCCCACAGAAGGGGCCGCCCGGTGGAATCGGGGAGAAGGAGCACGGTCAGCGGGGTATAGGTGCCCGCGATGATCAGAAAGATGTTGGCGTGGTCGAGCCGGCGGAGCACGGCTTCGCCGCGCGGTCCCCAGGTGCCCCGGTGGTAGATCGCGCTGACGCCGAACAGCAGGCAGGCACTCAGGACGAAGACGCTGCACGCGACCCGGGCACGGGTGGTGTCGGTCAGTGCGATCAGGGTGATCCCGGAGATCAGGACCGCCGGGAACATTCCGGTGTGCAGCCAGCCGCGCAGTCGTGGCTTCACCGACGCGAAGTCGGGCTCGGTGATCACGGGCGCGGCGGCGGCGTCAGCGGCAGTCATACGAGCATGCTACCTACGCCTCCGTAGGTAGCCGTGAGGAGTGGCGATGCTCACGTGTGCGGCCCCCTGGACATATGGGCGCAAGAGTCGGATGATCAAATGAGTGCGGTCGGCACCGGATGAGCGCCATGGGAATACGCAGTCGTCGAAGCATCCGGGTCGCAGCCCCCACGGGGCCTTCCAGCAGACACCCTCGACAAGGAGCGATCGTGGCGCGCGACATCGCGGCTCCCCTCACTGTTCCCACCAACCACCAGGAGCTCATCTCCTGGGTCGACGAGATCGCAGCCATCACCGAGCCGGACCAGGTGGTCTGGTGCGACGGTTCCGAGGCCGAGTACGAGCGCCTGTGCGATGAGCTCGTCGCCAAGGGAACCTTCACGAAGCTGAACGAGGCCAAGCGCCCGAACTCGTACTACGCCGCGTCCGACCCGAGCGACGTCGCCCGCGTCGAGGACCGCACGTACATCTGCTCCGCCAAGGAGGAGGACGCGGGCCCGACCAACCACTGGAAGGCCCCCGCCGAGATGCGGGACATCTTCACCGGTGAGAACGGTGTCTTCCGCGGCTCCATGCGCGGCCGCACGATGTACGTCGTCCCGTTCTGCATGGGCCCCGTCGGCTCCCCGCTCTCCGCGATCGGTGTCGAGATCACCGACTCCGCGTACGTCGCCGTCTCCATGCGCACCATGACCCGCATGGGACAGGCCGTCCTGAACGAGCTCGGTGACGACGGCTTCTTCGTCAAGGCCGTCCACACCCTCGGTGCGCCGCTCGCCGAGGGCGAGGCCGACGTCCCGTGGCCGTGCAACACCACCAAGTACATCTCGCACTTCCCCGAGGACCGCGAGATCTGGTCCTACGGCTCCGGCTACGGCGGCAACGCCCTGCTCGGCAAGAAGTGCTACGCGCTGCGCATCGCCTCCGTCATGGCGCGCGACGAGGGCTGGCTCGCCGAGCACATGCTGATCCTGAAGCTGACGCCGCCGCAGGGCGAGCCGAAGTACGTCACGGCCGCCTTCCCCTCGGCCTGCGGCAAGACCAACCTCGCCATGCTGGAGCCGACGATCGACGGCTGGACCGTCGAGACCATCGGTGACGACATCGCCTGGATGCGGTTCGGCGAGGACGGCCAGCTGTACGCGATCAACCCGGAGGCCGGCTTCTTCGGCGTGGCGCCGGGCACGGGCGAGCACACCAACGCCAACGCCATGAAGACGATGTACGGCAACTCCGTCTTCACCAACGTCGCCCTCACGGACGACGGCGACGTGTGGTGGGAGGGCATGACCGAGGAGCCGCCCGCGCACCTCACGGACTGGAAGGGCAACGACTGGACCCCCGAGTCCGGCGTTCCCGCCGCCCACCCCAACTCCCGCTTCACCGTGCCGGCCGGGCAGTGCCCGATCATCGCGCCCGAGTGGGAGGACCCCAAGGGCGTGCCGATCTCGGCGATCCTCTTCGGCGGCCGCCGCGCCTCGGCCGTCCCGCTGGTCACCGAGTCCTTCAACTGGCAGCACGGTGTCTTCCTCGGAGCCAATGTCGCCTCCGAGAAGACCGCCGCCGCCGAGGGCAAGGTCGGCGAGCTGCGCCGCGACCCGTTCGCCATGCTGCCGTTCTGCGGCTACAACATGGGCGACTACATGGCCCACTGGATCAAGGTCGGCGCGGACAAGCCCGACCAGTCCAAGCTGCCGAAGATCTACTACGTGAACTGGTTCCGCAAGAACGACGCGGGCAAGTTCGTGTGGCCCGGCTTCGGTGAGAACAGCCGCGTCCTGAAGTGGATCGTCGAGCGCCTCAACGGCCAGGCGGAGGGCGTCGAGACGCCGATCGGCATCCTGCCGGCCAAGGGCGCCCTCGACACCAAGGGCCTGGACCTCTCCGACTCCGAGCTGGACTTCCTGCTCAACGTGGACAAGGAGGTCTGGCGCGAGGAGGCCGCGCTGGTCCCCGAGCACCTCAACACCTTCGGCGACCACGCGCCCAAGGAACTGTGGGACGAGTACCGCGCGCTGGTTCAGCGTCTCGGCTGATGCTCCACGAAAGGGGCGGCACCTTCGGGTGCCGCCCCTTTCGTATCGGTATGACTTTGTGTCTCGGTATGCCTTTGTGGGTGGCACCCGGTCCGCGCGCCTCGAAGACCCGTGGACCGGGGCCGTCAGTGGGCGCCGACGAGGCGCGAGGGTGCGGCCGGAGCATCGGCCGACGCGGCCGCGTGCGCGTCCATGCGCTCGGCCGCCAGAATCGCCGCCGCCGTGTCCGCGCGGGACGCGGCCACCACCAGCGCGCGGCCCGCGAGCGCGTGCGCGCGCTGGTGGAGTGCGGCCGGAGCCGCCTCGGTCAGGCCCGCGTGGCGCGCCGGCGGGGCGCCACGCAGCCGCGCCACCTGCTCGGCGATGCGGTCGCCCGCGGGGCCGAGGCCCAGCTCATCGGTCACGGCGAGCAGTGCGGCCAGGTGCCCGGCGAGCTGGATGTCCAGCTCTTCCTCACGCGTCCGGTGCGGAAAATCGGCGTCGCCGGCCGTCGTGTGGACCGACTTGGTGCGGATCGGCTCGTACATGGGATGGCCTCCTGGCGTTGCAGTAGAACCATCCTAGCTTGGATTCAGTCTAAAGTTGTTCAGGTTCCGGTAAAGGTTGCTCCGGCGGGCCTACGGCTGGCTGTAGCCGTCCAGGAAGTTCCCGATCCGGGTCACGGCGGCGACCAGATCCTTGGCCGGCGGCAGCGTCACGATCCGGAAGTGATCGGGCTCCGGCCAGTTGAACCCCGTACCGTGCACCACCATGATCTTCTCGGCCCGCAGCAGATCGAGCACCATCTGCCGGTCGTCCTTGATCTTGTAGACCTTCGGGTCGAGCCGGGGGAAGAGGTAGAGCGCCCCCTTCGGCTTCACGCACGTCACCCCGGGGATCTGCGTCAGCAGGTCGTACGCCACGTCGCGCTGCTCCAGGATGCGGCCGCCGGGGAGCACCAGATCGTTGATCGACTGGCGTCCGCCGAGCGCCGTGGCCACCGCGTGCTGCGAGGGCATGTTGGCGCACAGCCGCATGTTGGCGAGGATCGTCAGGCCCTCGATGTACGACGAGGCGTGGGCCTTCGGGCCGCAGACCGCCAGCCAGCCGGAACGGTAACCGGCGACCCGGTAGTTCTTGGACAGACCGTTGAAGGTCAGCACCATCAGATCGGGGGCGACCGCCGCGGTCGGCGTGTGCGTCGCACCGTCGTACAGGATGCGGTCGTAGATCTCGTCGGAGCAGACGACCAGCTGGTGGCGCCGGGCGATCTCCGTCAGCCCGCGCAGCATCTCCTCGTCGTACACCGCGCCGGTCGGGTTGTTCGGGTTGATGATCACCATGGCCTTGGTGCGGTCGGTGATCTTCCGCTCGATGTCGGCGAGGTCGGGCATCCAGTCGGCCTGCTCGTCGCACCGGTAGTGCACGGCCGTACCGCCCGCCAGGGAGACCGAGGCGGTCCACAGCGGATAGTCCGGAGCGGGTACGAGCACCTCGTCGCCGTCGTCGAGCAGCGCCTGCATCGACATCTGGATCAGCTCGGAGACGCCGTTGCCGAGGTAGATGTCCTCGACGTCGAGGTCGATCGCCTTGGTCTGGTAGTGCTGCATCACCGCACGGCGCGCGGACAGCAGGCCCTTCGCGTCGCCGTAGCCGTGCGCCCCGGAGAGGTTGCGCAGGATGTCTTCGAGGATCTCGGGCGGGCACTCGAATCCGAACGCGGCGGGGTTGCCGGTGTTGAGCTTGAGGATGCGGTGGCCTGCTGTTTCCAGCCGCATCGCTTCCTCTAGCACCGGACCCCGGATTTCGTAACAGACGCCGGAGAGCTTCGTGGACTGGATGACCTGCATGTCTGCGAGCTTACGACCGTGTTTCGCCGGGTGCGCGGAGATTCCCCGCCGGTTCCTTCCAACGGGGTGCCCCGGCCGCGCCGCCGTCTTCCATCGGCAGACCGGCCACCGCCCCGGACCGTCGGAAGGACCGGTCGGGGCGGCGTCGCGGCTTGGAATGCGGGCCTGACGGACCCGACGGGTGGCCCCGGGTGAGATGCGCCACCCGGGGCCACCGCCCGGTGGCCGTCACTCGGGGCCGTCACTCCGGGAGGCGGGTGCCCTCCGGAAGCCGGATCGCGAAGTCGTCCGCCAGGACGCGCAGCACCTCGGCGGAGTCCGCCAGCTGCCGTTCCTTGATCGTGCCGTCGGCGGCCGTCTCGACGAGGTCCAGGCCCGAGAGCGCCAGATGGGCCTGGGGCGTGGTGCGCTGCGCGTACACGGCCCGGCTGAACGGGGAGCGCGGGTTCGTCGCGATGTGCCAGTTGATGACCTCGTAGTCCGGCGCCTCGAACGGCTCCCGCGTGAACGCGTACTGCGGCTCCCAGACCCCGCCCTTCTCCGTCTGCAGCTCCCACAGCTCCAGCGGCCCGACATGCGGGGCGTGGACGAGCCGGTGGTGGCGCGGGGTGTCGTACAGCTCGGCGTCCGCGACCAGCGGGAGCGGCTCCAGCAGCGCACCACTGGATCCGAAACCGACATCGGCGAGATACGGGGTGGGCTCGCCCTCCACCTCCACCTCCATCAGCATGTGCGTGCGTGGCCTGATGTCACCGGGAGCGGCCCCCAGCACCACGCGTGCGGCGAGCAGCGTCACCCGGAAACCCAACTGGGTCAGGACGGCGGCGAGGAGGGTGTTGTGTTCGTAGCAGTACCCGCCGCGGTCACCGCGGACGAGTTTCGCCTCCAGGTCGTCCGGGGCGAGCGAGGGCGCGGAACCGAGGACGGGGTCCAGATTCTCGAACGGGATCCCGAGCATGTGGGCCCGGTGCACGGACCGCAGCACCTCCAGGGTGGGCCGGCGCTCCCCGGTCCAGCCGATGCGGGTGAAATAGGCGTCGAGGTCGAGTGTCATACCTCGACGGTACGCAGCCGTGGGCCGGAAACGCCTCGGGCCGGAGAACTGCCTGACTCGGTCTCCGGACCGAGGACCGCGGGATCAGCGGTGGAGGAGTTCGATCACACCGGTGGTGCTCTCGTCGCCGTGCCCGTCGTTCAGGCGGCGCTCCATCAGCTCCATGAAGGGCAGGAGCAGTTCGCTGCTGACTCCCTGCTCCTCTGCCGTGCGCAGCAGGGTGTTGTTGCCCGCGACCATCATGGCGAGGTTGGAGGCGACCCCCGTGGTGTAGTCGCCGCTCGTCAGCTGCTCGGCCGTCGTGTGCGTGGCCGGGGCCATGGCGACGAGCCAGTCGACGAGCAGCGGGGCGAACTCCTTCAGGTCGATGTCCTCCTTGCGCACCAGCGCGAAGGCGTGCGAGAGGCCTGCGAACATGCCCGTCATCGCGCTCAGCAGGGCCACGTCCTGGAGAGCGGCGAAACCGGCGTCCTCGCCGACGTACGTGGCGCCCGTGGGCACGGTCAGGGTCCGGTGATGGGTGTCGAAGGCGGTGCGGGAGCCGCTGTAGAAGATGTAGCCGCCGGACTCGGGTACGCCGATCATCGGCGGGATCGCCATGATTCCGCCGTCCAGGAACCGGGCGCCCCGTTCCTGGGCCCAGGCGGCCCGGGCGCGGGCCTGGGTCGGGGTGCCGGTGGTGAGGTTGACCAGGTCCTTGCCGGTCAGGTCGACGCCGGTCAGCGCCTCCTCGACCGAGGCGTCGTCGAGGAGGCAGAGCACGACGAGGTCGTTCGCGGCGACCGCGTCGGCGGCGGTCGCCGCGATCCGCGCGCCGTGGGCGGCGAGCGGTTCGGCCCGTGCGGGGGTGCGGTTCCAGACGGTCAGGGGGTGTCCGGCGGCGAGCCAGGTATGGGCGAGAGCGGTACCCATGGCGCCCAGGCCGAGAAGGGTGAGCGGGGCGGGAGAGGTCTTCTGCGGGGTGTTGTCGGTCATGAGGACTAGGCTTCCTGGGGGCCCCTTGGACGATCAAGTACCCACTTGGAAGTGGGTGGTTACCAGGGGGACAGTGACCAGGTGGGAAGGGGTGGGTCATGGGAGTCGCGCGAAGGCCGGGGACGTACATCTGCGGGATCGACGCCGCGATGGGCGTGGTCGGCGGCAAGTGGAAGGGGCTGATCCTGTGGGCGCTCAACGAGCGCACGTACCGCTTCGGTGAGCTGCGCAGAGAGCTGCCGGGCGTGACGGAGAAGGTGCTGACGTCACATCTGCGGGAGCTGGAGGAGGACGGCATCGTGCATCGCGAGGTCCATGCCGAGGTGCCGCCCCGGGTGGAGTATTCGCTGACCCCGCTGGGGGTCTCGCTCAACGAGGCGCTGGAACCGCTGGGCGCGTGGGGACGGGAGAAGCTCCTTCAGGAGCCGCCGGCGGCCTGATGCCGTACGGCCGGTCCCGGGAGGGTGGGTGCTCGGCGACGCCGTTTCGGCCCGCCGGCGGCAGGCCGGCGGGCCGAAACGGTTCGGGGGAGAGGGAGCAGGAGTACGTTCCCGTTACCCGCTCCCGTGCGCGCGGGGCCCGGTCAGACGGCCCACTTGGAGCAGTTCGAGGCGGCCGACCATACGTGGCCGCTGATGGCGTTGTTCGCCGCGACGCCCGTGGTGAACGTGTCGCCGAGGAGGCTGGAGGCCCAGCCCTCCGCCCTGCTGAGGCAGATGTGTCCGCCGGTGCCGCCGGTTCCGTTGTAGAACTTGACCTCGTAGTTGTTGCCGTTGTTCAGGATCGACGACGCACTGTTGGTGTCGCTTCCCTGGAAACTCAGCGCGGAGTCACCCCAGTTGGAGTCGTCGCCGGACGCCTTGCCGAGGTAACCGCTGCAGTTGGTGCTGTCGTACGCGAACATGTAGCCGGAGTCGGCGCCGGCCATGGCGTCGGAGCAGTCCGCCGCCTGGGCGGAGGTGGCGGGAACGATGACACCGAGGGAAGCCACGGCGACGGTCGTCATGACGGCGAAAGCCTTGCGCATGAGGTGGTACTCCTTCATGTGGAGGTGGGTGAATTCATCCGCGACTGCTGGGTCGCGGAAACCTGTGGGTCATTGGCTGTCGAGATCCTGGGCCCGGGAAAGCGCCGTCAGCCTCATGTGCTGGTATGCGACATTCTCTTTTCCGTACTTCTTCAGCAAGGGAGCGAGATATGCGCGCTCAAGGGTGCGGGCAGTCTTCCCGAGAGACGTCTGCGCAGCACACGTGGCCTCGGTAACCGCCAGATCGACCTCGAATTTCCGGGCCTCGGGAGAACTCATTCCCGTGGTGAGCGTGATCCGCTTCTCGCGTAGCTCATCCGGGGATGCGAAAGGTCGTCCCGCCTTTTTCATGCAGTGCGACCAGGCGCTGACCGCCTTTTTCATCCGTTTGTCGGCGAGGATGTCCGGGACGTAGAGCGGGGTCAGGCTCGTGACGGTCTTCTTGGCTTCGAACCAGGACTTCAGGTCGCCGTAGAGCTCGGTCTGCGCCTCGGCCCAGCAGCCTGCCCGGGGGGTCTCGATGGTGCCGCCGGCGGGCAGGTCCACACTCAGTACGTCGTTGTAGGCGCCGTTGAGGGCCGTGTTGTAGCGGATGCGGTCCTTCTGCGGGAGGCCGTTGGGGTAACGGACGTTGGGGTGCTCGCTGCGGTCCTTCTCGGCCGCTTCGTCGAAGGGCCGGCCGTAGCCGTGCTTCTTCGCCCATGCGACGTCGTCGATCACGTAGCGGCCCGCTTTGCGGGCCTCGACGCTCGCCACCGTTCCCATCCAGTACTTGAACCCCTTGCTCTCCATGCATTCCTTGACGAGCGCGTGCTCGGCGTACTCGACTTCCATCTCCTCGGGCACGGTGAGATCTCTGAGATCGCTGTCCGAAATCGTGACCGCATCCCTCTTCGACGGATGTGCGGAGTTCGGTGGGGCATCCGTTCCGGCGCCACAGCCCGCCGTGATGCAGGCAGCCGCCACGACGGCAACGGATATGGAGAAGGGCCGCCTCATGCGATGCACGCTCCCTAAGGCTGACGTGGCGCCCGAGCCACGTTCGGTGAACGTTTCCCTCCTCGTTCCGATCCGGCGTGATGCGGACAGAGGACGGTGTGGACAAGGCGCGTGACGGGAATGTGTGACGCCCCGTTCTCCGGCCTTGCCCCTGGACTTTAGAATCATCGCGGGAATCGGAATGTGTCATCCGTGCAGAGAACTTTGTCAGTGGTGCACCGCCGCGAGATGGGTCGCATCAGCGAGGGCCGGTCCTGCGTGTCGCCGTCGAATTCGTTGCGCGGCGGGAGAGCGCCCCGGCACACTGATGACAGGAGCTGACACCGTCTAGGGGGATCGTGTGGGGCAACGGACTGAGGAACTGCCGGGCCGGCTCTGTGACCGGCGCACACGTGGGTCTGCCGCATGAGCCCGGCTCTGGACACCGCGTTCATACCGTCGCGGGACCGGGAAGAAGTGGTCCGGAACGCGGTGTGGAAGTCCATGGTGGCAATCGATATCGAGCATGGTCCGGGGGCCGAGGACATCGACGTCCGCCTGGGTCTCGGTACCGCGGGGCCCATCAAGATCTGTTCGGCGCGGGCGACCGCGGTCAGGATGCGTCGGACGGAGCGGCTCGCCCGCGAGGACGAGGAGCCGGCCGTCTCTCTCGGTGTTCAGATGACGGGCAGCAGCATGGTGGTGCAGAACGGTCGCGAGTGCCTGCTGGGGCCGGGGGACTGCGTCGTCTACGAATCGATCGCTCCCTACACACTTCTCTTCGACGAGGGAGTCGACCACCGCTTCATCCGCTTTCCCCGCGCGTTACTGGCCCTCCCCGACCGGTTGTTACGAGACCTCGTCGCGGTCCCCCTGGGATCCGACAACCCCGTGGCGCGCCTCGCCTTCACCTACTTCTCCCAACTGGCCGTCAGCGACGAGTTGCTCCGGGGTGCGCACGCCGACGCCGTCGTGGAACCCAGCGTCGGACTCCTCCGTGCCGTCCTGACGACCCAGTACGGTGACTCCGCTCTGGCCAAGGAACCTCTGGAAGCCACCCTCAGCCTGCGGATCACCCAGTACATCCGGGCCCACCTGGCTGATCCAGGTCTCTCGGCGGCACGGATCGCCGCCGCACACGGCGTGTCCGTACGTCATCTCTACGCGGTGCTTTCGCGGTCGGGAATCAGCCTCGGCGACTGGATCCGTACCCGCCGCCTGACCGAATGCAGGCGGGAGCTCGCCGGACCGAACGGGCGGATCCGGACCATCGCGGCGATAGGCCGGAGTTGGGGCTTCGTGGACGCGACCCACTTCAGCAAGGTGTTCAAGCAGACGTTCGGAATCTCGCCCAGGGCCTGGCGCGACCAGAACCACCCGCGCTCCGGCACGTGAGGGTCTGCGCGAGGCCGTACGCGTCCCGAGCCGGCTGACGCACATCGGCCCGCACCAGGTCGTCAGCCCCGGGGCGCGCGTCCGCCGCTGCGCACCGCCCGCCCCGCCAGGGTGGAGGTCCGCCTGCCGTCCTCGATGACGAAGCGGCCGTCGATCAGGACGTGCG
Source organism: Streptomyces sp. NPDC045968 (assembly GCF_056430475.1). Taxonomy (NCBI): domain Bacteria; kingdom Bacillati; phylum Actinomycetota; class Actinomycetes; order Kitasatosporales; family Streptomycetaceae; genus Streptomyces; species Streptomyces sp. NPDC045968. The sequence goes on from NZ_JBWKLF010000004.1 coordinate 66,093, forward strand.
GGATGCCCACGGGTAGCGCGCGTGGCTGGTCGAACGTCGAGCCGGCGGCCACTGTCCGCGGGTCGAAGAGGACCAGGTCGGCGCGGTAGCCCTCGCGGACCAGGCCCCGGTCCGGCAGCCGCAGCCGGGCTGCCGGGCGTGAGGTGAGGTGGGCCACGCACTCCTCCAGGGTGAGGATGCCCAACTCCCTTACGTACCGGCCCAGATACTGCGGGAACGTGCCGTAGGCCCGGGGGTGCGGCTTGTCGCCCTGGAGGATGCCGTCGCTGCCGCCCGTGTGGACGCGGTGGCGCATGATCTGCTGGACGTTCTCCTCGTGGCCCACGTGCTGGAGGATCGTGGAGCCGAGCCGGTCCTCGATGAGGAGGCGCCGGGCGGTGACCCACGGTTCCTCGCCGCGCAGGCGGGCGGTCTCGGCGACCGTACGCCCGACGTGACCGGCGAGGGACGGTGTGCCGACGCCCGAGATCTCGATGGTGTCCCACTCGATCGGCACCCCGTGGCAGCCGTCCGAGCCGAGCACCTCCAGATGGTGACGGATGCGCTCCGCGGTCGCGTCGTCCGCGAGCCGGGTGAGGACCGACTCGGGGCCGCCCTCGCCCGCCCAGCTCGGCAGCATCGCGACGAGCGTGGTGCAGCCGGGGGTGTACGGGTAGGTGTCGAGGGAGATGTCCGCGCCGGCGTCCAGGGCGTCGTCGAGGAGTGCGAGGAGGTCCGGGGCCTTGCCCTTGTTCACACCGAAGTTCATGGTGGCGTGCGCGAGGTGCAGGGCGCAGTCCGCGTTCCGGGTGAGCTCGACCATCTCCTCGTACGCGGCGAGGGCGCCGGCGCCGTAGGAGCGGTGGTGGGGGCAGTAGTAGCCGCCGTGCTCGGCCACCACCCGGCAGAGCTCGGTGAGTTCGGCGTCGTTCGCGTACATGCCGGGGGTGTAGGTGAGGCCGGACGACATGCCGACCGCGCCCTCGGTCATGCCCTGGGCGACGAGCTCCTTCATCCGGGTCAGCTCGGCCGGGGTGGCGGGGCGGTCGTCCCAGCCGACCGCGTACATCCGGACGGTGCCCTGCGGGATGAGGTAGGCGGCGTTGACCGCGATGCCCTGCCCGCCGAAGTTGCGGTCGAGGCGGTCCAGGTACTCGCCGACCGTGCGCCAGTCGAAGTCGATGTCCGAACCGTCGCCGTTCCACCCGGTGATGGCCTTGCGTACGGCGGTGAGGGTGCGGTCGTCGACCGGTGCGTACGACAGGCCGTCCTGGCCGAGGACTTCGAGGGTGACGCCCTGGGCGGCCTTCGCGCTGTGGTCCGGGTCGCGGAGCAGGGCGAGGTCGCTGTGCGCGTGCATGTCTATGAAGCCGGGCGAGAGGGCGAGGCCGTCGGCGTCCAGGGTGCGGCGGGCGGTGGGGCGGGGGCCGTCGCCTTCGCGGTGGATGGCGGCGATCCGGCCGTTGTCGAGGGCGACGTCTGCGCGGTAGGCGGGGGCGCCGGTGCCGTCTATGACGGTTGCGTCGCGGATGACCAGGTCCATGGTGTGGCTCGCCTTTCAGGGGGCCTTCTTTGCCCCTCCCCGCCCCTTCCCGTAACCAGGGGCTCCGCCCCCGGGCCCCCGCTCCGCAAACGCCGGAGGGGCTGAGCAACCAGCCTCGCCGGCGTTTGAGGCGCGGGGTCTGGGGCGGAGCCCCAGTTACGGGAAGGGGCGGGGAGGGGAACACGCCCCGCAGGGGTCAGAAGAACGTGCGGATGTAGTCCGTGACCGTGCCGTCCGCCTCGACCAGCGGAATCAGCTGCCACTTGTCGAAGCTCGTGCACGGATGCGACAGGCCCATCCCGACCCAGTCGCCCACCTCCAGCTCCGCCCCCGGCTCGGTTCGTACCCAGGTGTGCTGGTCCGAGAGGCCCGTGACCGTGACCCCCGTCGCCGCGCGCACCGAACCGTCGCGCGCCGAGCGCACCACCTGTGCCTGCGGGAGGTCGAGGTCGTACGCCGCGTCCCGCTTGCCCGCGTTCAGGAACGCCTGCTCGCCGGAGGGGCGTGAGACCACCTGGGCCCAGAGCCGGAACGCGGGCCGCAGCGCGCCTTCCTCCGGGACCCGGTTGAACGGGGTGATGCGCAGGTAATGGCCGTCGTCGTGCGAGACGTACGCGCCGGAGCGAAGCAACTTGCATACGGGCACGGAGAGTTCAGGGATCTCCGCGAAGACCTCGGCCACCGCGTCGAACCACGCGCTGCCGCCCGCGCTGATCAGGATCTCGTCCGCGCCCGCGAAACGGCCCGCCCGGTCGAAGTCCGCCGCCACGGCGACGAGCCGGCGCAGCCAGTCGCGTACGCGCTCGGGGGAGGCGTCCGGCACCTCGCCCTCGTAACCGGCCACGCCGGTCAGCCGGAGGGTGGACGCGGTGGCCACCGCGTCCGCGACGGCCGCGCAGTCGGCGTCGGTACGGGCTCCGGTGCGGGCGCCCTCACCCGCGCCCAGCTCGACCACGACCTCGACGGGACGGGTGGCGCCCGCGGCACGCAGGGCCTCGTCCATCAGCTCGACGCCGCGGACGGAGTCGACGTAACAGACGAAGCGGAAGTCCGGGTCCGCCTCCAGTTCGCGGGCCAGCCAGCGCAGCGCGACCGCGTCGACGACCTCGTTGGCGAGGAAGATCCGCTGGATGCCGTGGGCCCGGTAGACCCTGGCCTGGTGGGGGACGGCGGCGGTGATGCCCCAGGCGCCGCGCTCCAGCTGGTCCGCGAAGAGCTGCGGGGCCATGGAGGTCTTGCCGTGCGGGGCGAACGCCAGGCCGTGGCGTTCCGCGTAGGTTTCCAGGAGGGCGAGGTTGTGCTCCACCGACTCCGCGGACAGGGCCAGCACCGGGGTGGTGAACCCGCCCGTGAAGAGGTTGCGGCGCTCGGCGGCCAGGTCGCCTACGGTCAGGCCCTCCGCGTCGGGCGGGAGCGCTTTGAAGCGGTGATCGACCCGTTCGTCGGCGATTCCGGCCAGGGTGACCGGGTGGTCGGCGGCCAAGGGAGCCTCCTAGAGAGTTGTCGTTGCAGCATATGCAACACCCATTGCGTATATCGCTTAACGCTGTCTAACATCCGAGCCGACGCCGGGTCAATGGTGAGAACCGGCGCGGAACGCCTGATCAGCGAGGAGCCCAGAGTGCCCGGACCCGTAGCAGGGACGGCCGCCCGTGCCGCCACGACCACCGATGTCGTCTGCCTCGGTGAGTCCATGGTGACGTTCCTGCCCTCGCGGCCCGGCCGCCTCGCCGACGTACCCGAATTCGGGCGCGGTATCGGTGGCGCCGAGTCCAATGTCGCCTGCGCGCTGGCCGCCGCGGGGCACCGGGCGACGTGGGTCAGCCGGGTCGGTACGGACGGCTTCGGCGACCACCTCGTGGAGGCGGTCGCGGGGTACGGGGTCGACACCGGCGCGGTCCGGCGCGACCCGGACCGGCCCACCGGCATCTACTTCCGCACGGCGACGGACCGGGCGACGGACGTCCACGAGGTGGCGTACTACCGCGCCGGGTCGGCGGCCTCCGCGATGTCCGTACGGAACGTGCCGTACGAGGACGTGTTCTCGGGCCGTGTCCTGCACCTGTCGGGCATCACGGCCGCGTTGTCGGCGGACTGCCTGGAACTGCTCCACGATCTGACCGCGCCGCGGGAGGGCCGTCCGCTGGTCTCGTTCGACGTGAACTACCGGCCGGGGCTGTGGCGGGCCGGTGCGGGTGGCGGTGGCGGTGCAGGTGGCGCGGGGCCGGATGTCCTGCTCGACCTGGCGCGTCGCTCGGACCTCGTCTTCGTCGGGGAGGACGAGGCGGAGGAGGCGTGGGGTGTGCGGGGGGCTGACGCGATCCGGGAGGTGCTGCCGGAGCCGGGGGTGGTCGTCGTGAAGCGGGGGGCGGACGGGGTGACCGTGTTTTCGGGGATCCGCCCCGGACCCCGCTCCTCAACCGTCGCAGGGGCCGAAGACGGACCCGGTTCCTCAACCGCCGCAGGGGCCGAAGACGCCACCACCGTCCCCGCCCTCCGCGTCGACGTCGTCGCCCCCGTCGGTGCCGGGGACGCCTTCGCCGCCGGGTTCCTCTCCGCCACCCTGCGCGGACTCCCCGTACGCGACCGGGCCCGGCACGGGCACCTGATGGCCGCCGCCGTGCTCACCGTGCCCGGCGACCTCACCGAACCCGCTGCCCGCGACCACGCCGACCGCCTTGTGGGTCTCGACGACGACGCCTGGGGGAGACTTCGTCTCGGCCCCGGGTGGACGGGGGACGACCAGGAGGTACGTACGACATGAGCGAGCGCAGCGAGAGAACGGACAAGAGGGGCGTCCCCGGCGAAGACCGGGCCGAGGGCAACGAGGCACGCGTGTGAGTCAGACCGTCGACCGGGCGCTGAGCATCCTCCCGCTGCTCGCCCAGGGGCCCGCCGACCTCGGGCAGGTCGCCGAGCGGCTCGGGGTGCACAAGTCCACCGCGCTGCGTCTCCTCCGTACGCTTCACGAGCACGGCCTCGTCTACCGGCAGAGCGACCAGCGCTACCGCCTCGGCGCCCGGCTCTTCGCGCTCGCGCAGGAAGCCGTCGAGAACCTCGACGTACGGGAGATCGCCCACCCCCACCTCGTCGAACTGAACGAGCAGTGCGGGCACACGGTGCACCTCGCGGTGTACGAGGAGAACGAGGTCCTCTACATCGACAAGGTCGAGAGCCGCTACCCGGTCCGGATGTACTCGCGGATCGGCAAACCCGTCGCGATCACCGTCGCCGCGGTCGCCAAACTGCTGCTCGCCGACCTCTCCGAGCCCGAGCGGCGCGTGGTCGCCGACAAGCTCGACTACCCCATGTACACGTCCCGTTCGACCCCGAACGCGGTGGCGTTCCTCAAGGAACTCTCCCTCGTACGCGAACAGGGCTGGGCCACCGACCTCGGTGGCCACGAGGAGTCCATCAACTGTGTCGGCGCCCCCATCCGGGGCGCGGACGGCCGTGTCGTCGCCGCGATGTCGGTGTCCGCGCCCAATGTCGTCGTCACACGCGAGGAACTCCTCACTCTGCTTCCGCTGGTGCGTCGCACCGCCGACACGATCAGCCGGGAGTACTCCGGCACCACCCGACCCAAGAAAGCCTGAACTGCCATGACCGACAAGACCGCCCTCACCCCGAGCACCCACACCGCCCCGCCCGCGAAGTTCTCGCACGGAGTGAAGAAGGGGAACATCCTCCAGGTCGCCGGACAGGTCGGCTTCCTGCCCGCCGTGGAGGGCCAGGCGCCCACGCCCGCGGGCCCCACGCTCCGTGAGCAGACCCTCCAGACCTTCGCGAACGTCAAGGCGATCCTGGAGGAGGGCGGCGCGAGCTGGGACGACGTGATGATGATGCGCGTCTACCTCACCGACGTGGACCACTTCGCCGAGATGAACGAGATCTACAACGCCTACTTCGGCGAGCAGAACCTCAAGGCGGCCCCCGCCGCCCGTACGACGGTCTACGTCGGCCTCCCCAAGGGCCTGCTCATCGAGATCGACGCGCTCGCGGTCCTCGGCTGATCCTGCCGACCACGTTGCTCCGCCGCATCACCGCACCACCACGCCGCAACGGCACGGCGCCCCGCAGCACGGGGGCGCCGTGCCGCGCTCCGCCCTGCCCATGTGCCCTCTCCGGAACCGGAGTCACCCATGCTGCTCGCCGCCACCCCGCCGCCGGCCGAGGCGCCACCCCACACCGGTGGACTCCTCCTGCTGATCGACGGCACCGCCGGACTGCTGACCGTCGCCGCCCTCGGTATCGCCCTCCTCCTCTTCCTGATCATCAAGGCCAGGCTCCAGCCGTTCGTCGCGCTGCTCGCCGTCTCCATAGCCGTCGGCCTGGGCGCGGGCCTCTCCGTCACCGAACTCTTCGGCACGGTGCAGAAGTCCGCCGCCGTCTCCGTCATCGAGTCCGGCATGGGCGGAATCCTCGGCCATGTCGCGATCATCATCGGCCTGGGCACGATGCTCGGCGCGATCCTCGAGGTCTCCGGCGGCGCCGAGGTGCTGAGCGGCCGCCTGCTGAACCTCTTCGGGGAGAAGCGCGCCCCGCTCGCCATGGGCCTCACCGGCCTGATCTTCGGCATCCCGGTCTTCTTCGACGTCGGCATCTTCGTCCTCGCGCCGATCGTGTACGCCGCCGCCAAGCGGTCCGGAAAATCGATCCTGCTGTACGCGATGCCGCTGCTGGCCGGGCTCTCGATGACGCACGCGTTCCTGCCGCCGCACCCCGGCCCCGTCGCCGCCGCCGGACTGTTCAACGTCTCGCTCGGCTGGGTCATCCTGATGGGCGCCGTCGTCGGCATCCCGTCCGTCCTCGCCGCCTGGGCCTACGCCGCCTGGATCGGCAGGCGGATCTTCGTCGACGTACCGCAGGACATGGTCGAGGCCGCCGAGGAGGCCAAGGCCGCCGTCGCCGCCGAACAGCGGGCCGCCGGGGTCACCCCGCGCGAGGACCCGGTCGGGCTCGGGACCGTACTCGCGATCATCGGCACCCCGCTCGTGCTGATCCTCGCCGCGACGTTCTCCTCCATCGCGCTGGACCCCTCCACCCTCCGCTCGGTCATCGAGTTCTTCGGCAACCCGTTCGTCGCCCTGACGATCGCGCTGCTCCTCGCGTACTACGTGCTCGGCATCCGGCGCGGCTGGTCCCGCAAGTCCCTCGAATCGGTCTCCACGTCCTCGCTCAAGCCGGTCGGCAACATCCTGCTCGTCGTCGGCGCGGGCGGGATCTTCGGTGCCGTGCTGAAGGGCAGCGGCATCGCGGACGCGCTCGCCGACACCTTCAACGACGTCGGCCTGCCGGTCATCCTGCTGGCCTGGCTGATCTCCGTGGTGCTGCGCGTCGCGCAGGGTTCCGCGACGGTGGCGATCGTGACCACGGCCGGCATCGTGGTCCCCCTGGTCGAGGGCCAGGGCATGTCCCAGGCGCACCTCGCGCTGATCATCATGGCGATCTCGGCGGGTTCGATCTTCGCCTCGCACGTCAACGACGGCGGTTTCTGGATGGTCGCGAAGTACTTCGGCATCTCGGAGCGCGACACCCTGAAGTCGTGGACGGTCCTGGAGACGGTCCTGTCGGTCGCGGGTTTCGTGGTCGCGGCGCTGCTCAGTCTGGTGATCTAGCAGGGACTTGGCGGAGACCCGGCACGGTCCGGGCACACCCTCTTGTGCGATCGATCCCTTTGCGCTTCTTTGATCGACATGGCCGAGACCAGCGCAACCAAAGGGACAGGGGAGATCGACTCCCGACCGCGCACATCGAGTTGGAGGTACATCGGGCCGGGCATCGTCGTCGCGGCCACCGGCGTGGGCGCCGGGGACCTGGTCGCCACGCTGATCGCGGGCAGCAAGTTCGGATACACCCTCATGTGGGCGGCCGTGATCGGCTGCCTCGTCAAGATCTCCCTCGCCGAAGCGGCCGGCCGGTGGCACCTCGCCACCGGCCGGACCCTCTTCGAGGGCTGGCGCACGCTCGGGTCGTGGACCACCGTCTACTTCGCGGTGTACGTCGTCATCTGGGGATTCGTGTACGGCGCGACGGCCATGTCGTCCAGCGCCCTGCCCATCGTGGCGTTCTTCCCGGACGGGCCCGGGCTGAAGACCTGGGCGATCATCACGGGTCTGATCGGCCTGGTCTTCGTCTGGTTCAACCAGTACGCCGTCTTCGAGAAGGTCATGACGGTCCTGGTCGGCGTGATGTTCGTGGTCGTCGTCTACGTCGCCGTGCGGGTGGGACCGGACGTCGGCGCGTCCTTCGCCGGGCTCGCGCCCGTACTCCCGGACGGTTCGCTGATCTACACGCTCGGACTGATCGGCGGGGTCGGCGGCACGATCACCATGGCGGCGTACGGGTACTGGGTGAACGCCAAGGGCTGGAACAACTCCTCCTGGATGAAGGTGATGCGCCTCGACAACCGGGTCGCCTACATCACCACCGGGATCTTCGTCGTCGCCATGCTGATCGTCGGCGCCGAACTGCTGCACTCCTCCCAGCTGGCGCTGACCAAGGGCGACCGCGGTCTGATCGACCTCGGGCAGATCCTGGAGGACCGCTTCGGCGCGGTCACCGCGAAGCTGTTCCTGGTCGGCTTCTTCGCCACGTCGTTCTCGTCGCTGATCGGGGTGTGGCACGGCGTGAGCCTGATGTTCGCCGACTTCGTCGAGCGCATCCGCGTCGACCGGGCCGCGGGCGGCTCGACGGACGCCGGGCAGCCGGGCGGGGCGCTGGTCGGCCGACGGGAGAAGTCGGCGCCCTTCCGCGCGTACCTCCTCTGGCTGACCTTCCCGCCGATGACGCTGCTGTGGCTGGACGAGCCGTTCGGCCTGGTCGTCGTCTACGGCGTGCTGGGCGCCTTCTTCATGCCGTTCCTCGCCCTGACCCTGCTCTGGCTGCTCAACTCCTCCCGTACGCCCACGCAGTGGCGCAACGGCTGGCTGAGCAACGGGATGCTGGCCGCGGCCGGCCTGCTGTTCCTCGTGCTGTGCGTGCAGCAGGTACGCGACCTGCCGTGGTGAGCTGAGCGGCCGGACGAACGCAGCAGCGCCGCCGGGGGAGCGGCGGCGCTGCTGGTCACGGGTGCCTGTCGGCGGTTACGGCAGGGCGTGTACGTGCGGTCCCACGGCGTTCGACCAGGCGTTGCCCGCCGTGGCGTCCCAGTTCGTGGACCAGGTCATCGCGCCGCGCAGGCTCGGGTAGGTCTTCGACGGCTTGAACGAACCGCAGCTGGTGCCCTTCGTCAGGCAGTCCAGGGCGGCGTTCACGATGGACGGCGACACGTAGCCGCTGCCCGCGCCCCGGGTGGACGCCGGGACTCCGAGGCCGACCTGCGAGGCGTCGAGGCCGCCCTCCAGCTGGATGCAGGCGAGCGCGGTGAGGAAGTCCACCGAGCCCTGCGAGTAGACCTTGCCGTCGCAGCCGAGCATCGAACCACTGTTGTAGTACTGCATGTTGACGACGGTCAGGATGTCCTTGATGTTGAGCGCCGTCCTGAAGTACTCACCGGAGGTCGACTGCATGTCGATGGTCTGCGGCGCCATGGTGATGACGAGACCGGCACCGGCCTTCGCGGACAGGGCACGCAGGGCCTTCGTCATGTACGTGGAGTTGAGGCCGTTCTCCAGGTCGATGTCGACCCCGTTGAACCCGTACTCCTGGATGAGCGCGTAGACGGAGTTGGCGAAGGCCGTCGCGGAGGCGTCGCTGTTGACGGCGACGGAGCCCTTCTCGCCGCCGACCGAGATGATGACGTTCTTGCCGGCCGCCTGCTTGGCCTTGATGTCGGCCTTGAACTGGTCGACGGTGTAGCCGTTGAGACCCGCCGTGTCGAGGTTGAAGGTGACGGCGCCCGGTGTGGCGGTGGCGTCGGCGAAGGAGACCGCGATGATGTCGTAGTTCGCGGGGACGTCGCTGAGCTTCTGGACGGCCGCGCCGTTGTTGAAGTTCTGCCAGTACCCGGTCACCGCGTGCTTCGGTACGGAGGTCACCGGGCCGGGGCCGCCGGTCTTCGCCGTACGGGCACTGATCGTCGCGGACTTGACCGACTCGCCGGCGGCGTTGGTGGCGCTCACGGCGAACTGGTAGGCCGTGTCGGCGGCGAGGCCGGTGACCGTGGCCGAGGTGCCGGTGGAGGTGGTGGCCTTCGCGCCGTCCCGGTAGACGGTGTAGCCGGTCGCGCCGGACACCGCGTTCCAGGTCAGGGGCACGGAGGAGGACGTCGTCGTACCGGCGGTGAGTCCGGCGGGCGCGGCGGGTATCTGCGGGGCGGGGTCGGTGCCGCCTCCGCCGTCGGGGCCGGTCACGGAGATGTCGTCGGCGAAGTAGGCGGCCTGCCCGTACCAGCCGTGCGTGTAGACGGTCACCGAGGTGGTGCTGGGGCCCGTGCGGAAGCTGGTCGTCAGCTGCTTCCAGCTGCCGCTGTCGGGGGTCCAGGTGGAGACGTCCGTGGTGCCGGTGCCGGTGGCGCCGAGGTAGGCGTACCCGCCCTGGACCCAGGCGCTGAGGGTGTACGTGGAGCCGGGCTTCACGGCGACGGTCTGCGTACACCTGGCGTTGTCCTGGCCGGCGGGGGCGGCCTTGAGGGCGGAGGCGCCGCCGTGCACGGGGGAGGAGACCGTGGTGCCGCTGCCCGCGGAACAGGTCCAGTTGGCGAGCCCGGACTCGAAGCCGGCGTTCTTGGCGACGTTGACGTCCGCCGCTTCCGCGGTGCTGACGAGACCGGTGACCGTCAGGGCCCCGGCCGCGAGGACTGCCGTGACGGTACCGAGGACGGGCCGGGTGTGACGACTGCGGCGTCTGCTGCCTGCGGAGCGTTCCACTGGTGCCTCCGTGGGGAGTTGGGGCGTGCTGGCGGAGTGTGCGGTGGCCACCGTTGGCCCATAAGCTGGTCCAGACCAATTGAGTTGTCAAGACCTGTGGCGACAGCTCGTCCGGTTCCGCCCCAAACGGCAGGTCCTGGATCAGTCGTCGTCCTGCAACCGGTCCGCCGCGTACCCCGCCACACACGCCACGGCGGCCACCACGTTCGACATGAACAGCCCCTCGGTGGCCATCTCCTCCCACTGCACCGCCATGTTGAACAGCTGCGCGACGACCGGCACACAGATCGCCGCGGCCAGATGCTGCGGCACCGAGTGGCGGAACGGCTCCCGGTGCAGCCGGGCGGCCGCCCAGGCCGCGAGGGCCAGGCAGACCACGTTGGGCAGGTGGATCAGCAGCATGCGCCCGCCGAACGTCTCCATGCGCCCGGGGGTCGCCACATGCTCGTGGACGACGGTGGCCTGCACGTACTCGGTGACGATCAGCACGATGATGCCCGCGGCCCAGGCGCGGGCCAGGGCGAAGACCACCGCCCCGCGCCCGTCGTCCCGGCGGGTGGGGGCCCCGGGGTAGGTGTACCGCGTCATGCTCGTCCGCCTCCGTGTCGGCGTACTCGGTGTACTAGGCGTATGGGGTGTGATCGGCGTTTCACGGGCTACTTCACCGTGATGCTGTCAATGATCCGGTCCAGGTCGGACGCGGACAGACGGCCCTCGGCCGCGTCGATCCGGACCGCGTAGCTCTTCTTCTCCGAGTCGAGGCCAGTGATGATCACGCCCTTGACCTCGGTGCCCTTCACCGGGGTCCCGGCCTCCCCGCCGGAGGTGAACTCGAAGTCGACCCGCTTGGCGTGCCGCACCTCCTCGGGGCCGTGGACCTCGACGTCCGACTGCTCCTTCAGCCTGGCGCCGAGCGCGACCCCGGCCTCCGCGCCGATCGCCGCCTCCTCCGCCGTATCCGCACGGGTGAAGTCCAGCTGCACGGTGATCGTGCCGACCGTCCTGCCGCCCTCGGTGAGGCGCGCCGCTGCCGCGTTGTGCTTGCCGCGCTCGGCGCCGCCGCGTTCCTCGAAGGCGGGCGGACGGGCGACCGAGACGGCCGGGGTGGTGAGCTCACCCCAGCCCTCGGGGACGGTGCCGGTCGCGGAGTCCTCCCCGCATCCCGTGGCCAGCAGTCCCAGGGTGAGGACGGCGGTCCCGGCGAGCAGGCGGTTCGTCAGGGTGTTCATGGCTGGCTCCTGTCGCCGTGATCAGTTCGCACAGTAGCTGTACGGGACATAGCTCCGGCTGCCTCCGTTGGGCGCCCCGAGGAACTCCGCGCCGTTCAGCGTCTCCTCCTTCTTCTCGGTGGACACCGAGAAGCCGAGGCTCAGTCCCAGGTTCAGCTCGAATCCGTACTCCGCCGCATTGGTCTGCCCGGTGTACGTCGTCCTGCTGGACAGCCCGGAGTCGAACAGCAGCTGCCCGAACCTGTCGGCGTCCCCGGGCCGCCGCGTCGGCGCGTGGCCGTCGAACATGTAGCTGAACGGCTGGCCGTACTGCCCGTTCCCGTTCAGCCAGTCCTGCGCGATCTTCCGGTCGGCGTCCCCTTCGGGCCCCGGCTTCAGCACGACGGAGTTGGTGACGACCTCGATCCCGGTGTCCTCGCCGCCGCCCTTGACGCCGCCGCTGCCGCCCCGCTTGTCGTCGCCGGACTTCCCGTTGTCGCCGCCGACCTTGACGCCGTCCTTGGTGGTGCCCTTCTCGACCGTGCGGGTCATGTCGATCCGCAGCAGCTCGCCGGTCTTCTTGTCGTGCGTGACGGTGATGGACCCGGTCTGCGTGGTGGACGCCGAGGCGTCACCGCTGACCGGCCCGGCCTCGTACCCGGCCTTGGTGCCGTACTCGATCGCCGCGGAGTACGTGTACGCCTTGGTGCCCTTGAAGTCGTTGTCCGTCCAGGTCGCCTCGGGCGAGAACTTGAAGGTGCCGCCGAGGGCCGCGCTCAGCTTCTTGTCGTCCCCGGCGCCGATCTTGATCCCTGCCGACGCGCTGGTCTCCAGGCCGACCTTGCCGTAACTGATGTGCCGGTTGCCGAGCTTCTCCTCGATGCTCTTGCGCAGCTTCTCCTCCTCGGCCAGGGGGCCCTTGCCGAAGAGGTACAGGATGCTGCTGCCCAGCCCCCCGCCCTGCGCGTTGGAGTGCCGGTTGGAGAGCTCGTACGCCTTGAGCGTCTCGATGTCGTCGCGGAAGGACTTGGCCTCCGCCTCGCTCGTGAACACCCAGGTGTCGCCGTTGGTGACCTTGATGCCCGCACCCAGCTCCACCTTGTCCGTGCCGAACGAGCCGACCTTGAGCCCCGGTTTGAAGTCCTTCTTGGCGGCGATCGACGCGGCGTCCGTGAAGGTCATGGTGACCTGCTGGTCGTTCTCGTCGACCTTGCCGTCGCCGTTCATGTCGGTCTTCGACCGGGACGTCTGCTGCTGGAAGCCGTACTCCTCGCCCCACTCGATGAACAGGACCTTGGCCTTGGCGCCGGCCTTGTCGGAGACCGAGGAGAGCTGGCAGAGCGGCGGCTCGAAGTCGGCGTCCGTCCTGGGCGCGGCCTGGTTCCCGCCGCCGTCACCGCACTCGCCGAGGGAGACCGCGCACCTGAACCGTTCGGCGATGCGCCCGCCGAGACCGGTGGCCGTCAGCGCGCCGACGATCGAGGTCACGACCACCACCATGCCGACGTACTCCGTGGCGGTGGCACCCCGGTCGTCGAGCGGCAGGCCGTACCAGCTCCCGCTGCTCCGGCGTCTGCTGACCGACGGTATTCGCCCGATCTGATCCATTCCAGGAGCCTCCTTCGCCTCCGGCTGCGACGGCCGGCCGGACCCGGAGATTACGGAAGTGAACAGTCCGTGGGCGTGGGTCCTGGGACCCCAATCCGGGCCCACATCGGTGCTCTGGGCCCGTAAACCCGAAAAGGATCAGGCATTCTCCTGGGACGACATGACGGAACGCCTATCTGGTACGGAATTTAACTACCAACCAGTTGGCCCGATTTGGGGTGTGAACACCCTGTGCGTACGGGCAGTGTCCTGCGTTACTGGGCACTGAAAGGTGTTCTCTGCCTCCGCGTACGTCGTTAAAGTGCTGAGGCAGGAGCACGGAGCAGGAGAGCGATTGCGGCCGGCGGTACGCGGCGGCCGGAGCCGAACGGGGAAAAGCGTGCCGACCGCAATAGCAGTGACCAGTGCTGACCTGGTGCTTCCGCCCACGGACCAGCAGACGCCCACCGCGGCGCTTCTGCATGCTCCCGACGCGCAGCCCCTGGAGCTCGCGCTCAACGATATGAACGTGCTCCTCGAACAGCACGGTTACGTCATCGCCGTCTACCCGGCCAACATCGCGACCGCCCACGAACGGCGGCTGCACATGATCCGGTCGATGCTGGAGAGCGACCGGATCGCGCTCCTCAAGGTGGACCTCCCGCCCCTGGGCGTCGCGGTGCTGGTGCGCCAGTTGCGGCAGTTGTCCATCTGCGACTTCAGCGCCGGGGTCGTCGCCTCGGCGGCCCGGCTGCTCTCCCACTACATCCACGCCGGAGCGCTCCTCAACACGGTCACCAAGCTCGACCGAGTGCCGGTGAGCCTCAAGGCGCACGCCAAGTCGTGGGTGCCCGGCTCACAGTTCGGCGTCCTCGCCAATCCGAATCCCCAGCTGATCAAGATCGGTTCGGGGGAGCTGGCCGGCCCCGAATTCGGTACGCATCTGCTGGTCGCGAAGGGGCAGCTCCAGTCGGACTGGGTGACGGAGACGATCGCGCCCGCCTGGCAGGTCCAGGCCGTGCACGAGGCGGCACTGCCCGCGGATTCCCCGGGCTGGTGGGGCACCTCGAAGATGATCGAATTCGCCGCCTTCCTGCCCGATATCTCGGTCGTCTACCAGCTGGTTTCCTCCGTACGCAGGGAGGTCTGCTCCTGGTGCCGCAATGAACTCATCGGCGACCGCTGCGGGTTGTGCTCGGCTCCCCTGAAACCCCAGCAGAACCAAACCAACGGTTCCGGTGTCCTCACCCAAGGAACACCGATGCACCACGGGTCGTGAATCCGCGCGCCGTACTCCTCAACGGCCCGAAGCGGGGTCCGGTACGGCAGCCCGATCGATACGGCCCGGCTCCTCTCTCTGTCCGCCCATCGGCCCACGTCTCCCAACGAGGTTGCTCCGCTCATGAATTCACGGCAACGCCGCGGCGTCATCCTTCTGCTCCTCTCGGTCCTCTGCGCCTTCGGTGCCTTCGCCGGTGTGCTCTCGGTGATCAGCGATGTGAATTCGAAGGTCGGGCCGGAGGTGACCGCGTACCAGGTCAAGTCGAACATCGCGCCCTACACGTCCCTGGAACCCGGGCAGTTCGAGAAGATAGAGATGCCCAAGCGGTGGCTGTCCGACAACGCGATCACCGACCTCGCGGTCGTCAACGGCAAGATCGCCGTCACCGAGCTGCGCGCCGGCTCCCTGCTCCAGGACGACATGATCGTGAAGCGTCCCGTGCTGCAGAGCGGTGAGCAGGAGATCGCCATCATGATCGACGCCGCGACCGGCGTCGCGGGCAAGATCAACCCCGGCAACCTCGTCAACATCTTCGCGACCTTCGCCGGTGAGAACGAGGGCGAGAAGTCCACCTCACGCGTCATCGTGGCCAACGCCAAGGTGATCGAGGTCGGCGAGCTGACCGCCCTCGACCCGAAGCGCGACGACCGCGGCGCCGGCCCGACCGAGGCCGTGCCGATCACCTTCGCCCTCAACACCACCGACGCCCAGCGCGTCGCCTATGCCGAGTCCTTCGCCGAGCACGTACGCCTGGCCCTGCTGCCCGAGAACAGTCCGACCACGCTCCGTCCGGGTGAGGGCAGCTACAACCTCGACGAAGACAAGAACAAGTGAGGGCCGGATGAGCACAAGAATCCTCCCGGCTGTCGGCGATGCCGACGCCGCCCGATCCATCACCACACTGCTCAGTCAGCTCCCCGACGCGGAGCCGGCCGGGCCACTGGGTGACTCGACCTCGCTGCTCGACACCCTGGCCCGGCTCGCCGCCGAGTCGCTGGACGAGCTGCCCGAGGTCGTGCTCGTGCACGAGCGGATCGGTCCGGTTCCGGCCCTGGAGCTGATCCGGGAGGTGGCCCTGCGCTTCCCGGCGGTCGGGGTCGTGCTGGTCACCGCCGACGCGAGCCCCGGGCTCTACTCGGCGGCCATGGACTCCGGCGCCCGCGGCCTGGTCGGTCTCCCCCTCTCGTACGAGGAGCTGGCCCAGCGCGTTCAGGCCGCGGCGGGCTGGTCCGTCGGGGTGCGGCGCCACCTGGGCGCGGGCGCGGACGTCTTCACGGGCCCCAGTGGCACCGTCGTCACGGTCAGCGGGGCCAAGGGCGGAGTCGGCACCACCGTCACCGCCGTCCAGCTGGCACTGGCCGCGAAGGCTTCGGGGCACACGGTCGCCCTCGTCGACCTGGACCTCCAGTCCGGCGATGTCGCCTCGTACCTCGATGTGCAGTTCCGCAGGTCGATCGTCGACCTGTCGACCATCCAGGACATCTCGCCGCGGGTCCTCCAGGACGCCCTGTTCAACCACGACTCCGGCCTCGGGCTCCTGCTCGCGCCGGGCGAGGGTGAGCGGGCGGAGGAGGTGAGCGACCGGGTCGTACGCCAGACCATCAGCGCCCTGCGCCACCGCTTCGAGATCGTGATCATCGACTGCGGTACGCATATGAACACGGCCAACGCGGCCGCGATCGAGATGGCGGACCGCACGCTCCTGGTGACCACCCCGGACGTGGTGACCGTCCGGGCGGCCAAGCGCATGGTCCGGCTCTGGGACCGGCTGCAGATCCGCAAGGCGGAGGAGACGATCACGGTCGTCAACCGCTACACCCGCAACACGGAGATCCAGCCGCCGCTGATCGAACGGATCACCGCGACGAAGGTCGCCCGGATCGTGATCCCCGCCAACTTCAAGGAACTCCAGGCGGTGGTCGACGCGGGCCGCATGCAGGACCTGGAGGCCAAGTCCACGGTGAAGCAGGCGCTCTGGGGACTTGCCGGAGACCTGGGCCTCGTGAAGCACACCGAAGGCGCCGAGAAGCAGGGCAAGTTCAAGGGCGACCGCGGCTCGATCGGCGGCAAACGTGGACGTACGAAGTGACGGCCGAAGTGACCTGCGAAGTGACGGCCGAGTGACGGCCGAAGCGACCTGCGAAGTGATCTGCGAAGTGACGACCGAAGTGACGAGAGAAGCGATACGACCGAGGGGGACAGGTGAACTATGAGACGTCCAGTGACACATCAAGGCCTTCCGGGGCCGCTGCAAGCCCGTCGAGGGGACCCCTCCCATGCCCTTGAGGCCATGGGGGAGATCGAGGACGGAGCGGCTGCCGGACGAACCCGGCTCCGGGACGACGACCGGGGCCAGGCGGCCATCGAGTTCACCGGCACACTCCCGCTGATCCTGATCACGCTGGCCCTGCTCTGGCAGGCCGCCATGGTCGGCTACACCTTCATGCTCGCGGGCAACGCGGCGGACAAGGCGGTCACCGCCGCCACGACGGCCAGGGGCAGCGCGCAGGCGGCCTGCATGGAGGCCGGGCGGGAGGACCTGCCGGGCGCCTGGGACGCGACCTTCTCCTGCTATCCCCAGGGTGACCTGATGACGGCCCGGGTGGACGTCCAGGTCCCGCTGCTGTTCCCCGGGGCCTTCAACACGCCGATGACGCTGACCGGTGAGGCGTCGGCCAACCTGGAGAGGAGCTGGCCATGGTGACTCACGTACCGCACCTCGGTCCGCGCGCCCGCCGGGACTCCCGGAGGGGCCAGGCCGCCATCGAGTACGTAGGCGTCCTCACCCTCCTCCTGGTCGTCGCCATGGCCGTGGTCCAGCTCGGCATCGCGGTCTACGCCGCCCAGCAGGCGGGCACGGCCTCACGGTCGGGGGCCCGCGTGGCGTCGTACGACCGCGCCTCCATGGGCGCGGAGCAGGCGGCCCGCGCCTCCATGAGCGGCTGGCTGGCCGACGAGGCCAGGGTCATCGAGCGGCCGGGCTTCGACGAAGTGACCGTGAGTGTGGAGGTCCCCATTCCCTCGCTTCTGCCGATGTTCGACTTCGGGTCAGTCACCAAGAGAGCCACCATGCCGCGCGGCTGACCTCCGTACCACCGCACCATCACAGGGAGTTGAGGACATGAGCCTGCGGGCGCGCATCACGAGCCCCGAGCCGACGAACGGGCTGAGCGAGGAGAGCCGGCTCGTCGGGGTCTACCGCGCCAAGCTCCTGGAGGAGATCGACCTCGCCGAGATGTCCGCCCTCGCGGCGGCCGAGCGCAGGGCGCGCCTGGAACGCGTCCTGGGCCACATCATCAGCCGCGAGGGCCCCGTCCTCTCCTCCATGGAGCGCTCACAGCTCATCCGGCGGGTCGTCGACGAGGCCCTCGGTCTCGGCATCCTCGAACCGCTCCTCGAGGACGCGTCCATCAGCGAGATCATGGTCAACGGCCCCGACCAGGTGTACGTGGAGCGGGGCGGCCGCCTCGAACTGCTCCCCATGCGCTTCTCGTCCAACGAACAGCTGATGCAGACCATCGAGCGCATCGTCTCCACGGTCAACCGCCGGGTGGACGAGGCCAATCCGATGGTCGACGCCCGCCTGCCGTCCGGCGAGCGTGTCAACGTGATCATCCCGCCGCTGTCGCTCAAGGGCCCGATCCTCACCATCCGCCGCTTCCCCCGGGCCTTCACGCTCCAGGAGATGATCGGCCTCGGCTCGCTCGACGAACACATGCTGATGCTGCTCGCGGGACTGGTCCGCGCCAAGTTCAACGTGATCGTCTCCGGAGCCACCGGTACGGGGAAGACCACTCTCCTCAACGCACTGTCCGGGCTGATCCCGAACGGCGAGCGCATCGTCACCATCGAGGACTCCGCCGAGCTCCAGCTCCAGCAGTCCCACGTGATCACGCTGGAGAGCCGGCCGTCGAACGTGGAGGGCAAGGGCCAGATCACCATCCGCGACCTCGTCCGCAACTCCCTGCGTATGCGGCCCGACCGCATCATCGTCGGTGAGGTCCGTGGCGGCGAGACCCTCGACATGCTCCAGGCCATGTCCACCGGTCACGACGGCTCGCTCGCCACCGTCCACGCGAACAACGCCGAGGACGCCCTGATGCGTCTGCAGACGCTGAGCTCGATGTCCGAGGTGGAGATCCCGTTCGTGGCGATCCACGACCAGATCAACAGCGCCGTCGACGTGATCGTGCAGCTGACCCGCCATGCGGACGGTTCCCGCCGGATCACCGAGATCGCCGTCGTCGACTCGCACGGCCGCGAGGACTACCGCATCGTCTCCGTCTGCCGCTTCAAGTCCCACCCGGTCGCCGCGGACGGACGCGTCTACGGCAACTTCGAGTACTACCCGCTGCCCCGCCGGGTCGCCGAACGCCTCTACATGACGAGCGAGGCGATCCCCGCCGCCTTCGGCGTCGCCCAGTCGGAGGACCAGCTGATCATGCGCAGATCCGCCGCCTGAACCGCCGCCACCGCTCGCCGTCCCCTGCCCGCCGCCACCGAGAAGGTCCCCGCCCGCCATGGATAATCTCCCGCTCCTGACGATCGGCATCACGCTGCTCGCCGGTCTGTTCGCCGTCCTCGGCGTGCACATCTACTCCTCGGGCAAGGCACAGCGGCAGATCCTGTTCGAGCGCATGTCCCAGACGGGGCAGGTCACCATCGGCGGGCGCAGCCGGCGATTCCGGGGGATCGACCGGCGGCTGCGCAGGACGGGCCTCGGCAAGAAGATCGAGCGCAAGATCTCGGCGACGGGCCTGGACCTCACGCCCGGCGAGTACGTCGTCTACGTCGTGGCCGCGCTGCTGGGCCTGTACTTCGTCATCGGCTCGATCTTCGCCCCGTTCTTCGGCCTCCTCGCCGCCCTCATCGGGCTCTGGGGCGGCAACGCCTTCCTCAACTACCAGCGGGCCAAGCGCACCGAGGCGTTCATCAACCAGCTCCCCGAGCTCACCCGCGTCCTCGCCAACGCCACCCAGGCCGGCCTGGCACTGCGTACCGCGATCGCCATGGCCGTCGAAGAGCTCGATGACCCGGCCCACGAGGAACTGCGCCGCGTCGCCGACCGGCTGGCCGTCGGCCACTCCCTCGACGACGCGCTCAACGAACTCGTCGAGCGGCTGCCCTCCCGCGAACTCACCGTGCTGGTCTCCACCCTCATCCTCTCCAACCGGGCGGGCGGCACGATCGTCTCCTCCCTGCGCAACCTCACGGAGACGCTGGAGGAACGCAAGGAGACCCGGCGAGAAGTCACCACGCTGCTGTCCCAGGTGAAGGTGACGGCCGTCGCGGTCCCCATCCTCGGTATGGGCTTCCTGCTGATCATCAACGGCATGCGCGCCGGAGCACTCGACGACATGACGGCCGCCACACCGGGCCGGATCGCCGTCGTGATCGCCGCCGGCCTGTACGGCCTGGGCTTCTTCCTGATCAACCGGCTCACCCGCGTACGCATCTGAATCCGACGGCCCTTCATGAACGAGGAGAGAGAGGACACACCATGGACCTTCTGATCGCGGCCGTCTTCGGACTCGCCGTATACGGAGCCTTCCAGGGCATCCGCATGTACCGCGCCGACGCCAAGCTCCCCGGCGACCTGGCCATCGCCCTGGAGGTCGGCGCCACCCGCACCACGGCCGCGGGCTCCGCGGTCGACCGTATGGGGATGCGGTACGCGCCCCGGGTACTGCGCATGATGGGCCCCAAGCGGGTCGACAAGGTCCGCCGGAAGCTGGATATGGCGGGGAACCCGGGCGGCATGACGATCGACCGGTATGCGGCGCGGCGGGCGGTGTACGGCGGGTTGGGGGCCATCGCGGCCCTGGCCATGCTGATGAACGGGCAGGTGGTGCTCGCGGCGTTGATGGCCATCTACGGCTTCTTCTGGACGGACGTGATCATCAGGTCCGCCATCAGCCGGCGCAAGGACGACATCGACCGAACGCTCCCGGACTTCCTCGACGTCCTCGCGGTCGTGGTCTCGGCCGGACTGGGATTCCGTCAGGCACTGGAACGCGTGGCCGAGAAGTACTCAGGCCCTTGGGCCGACGAACTGCGCATCACCCTGCGGCAGATGGACATGGGCGTCAGCCGTCGCGACGCCTTCGACCAACTGCGCAAGCGCAACGAGTCCGAGCAGGTCTCGATGTTCGTCTCGGCGCTCCAGCAGGGGGAGGAGCTCGGCGCCCCGATCGTCGAAACCCTCATCCAGATCGCCAACGACATGCGCCGCACCGATGCCCAGAACGCTCGCCGAAAGGCATCGAAGGCCGTACCCAAGGCGACGCTGATCGTCACCAGCTTCATGCTGCCGGGAACGATGATCCTGATCGCCGTCGGCTTCTACTACGCCGCCGACGTCAACATGGGGGACATCTTCGGAACCTGACAGGCATGACGTGTCCAAGTGCGGCAGTTGACGAGGAGGTGAAAGGACCATGGGACCAAAGCCGATGGGACCAGCCCTGACCGGGGGACCGGACGCGAGTACGGCACAGGGTGTGCGCGGTCATGTGCCGACGCTGCCCATCCAGGTGAACGCCCTCCAGGCACTGTGCCGCCAGCTGTTCGGCTTCCGCCTGGCGATGACCGCCCTCGCCGCTCCCTTCGCCCTAGACGGTGTCGATGACAGACTCGGCAGCTGGCTGGTGGGTGCGGCCGTACTCGTCACCATCATGGTGTCGTACGCACTCATGCGGGACTGGGAACGCTTCGGCCCGATCCTCCTGCGCCATCCCTCCCTGCTCGCCGCGGACATGGTGTTCGGCGCGCTGCTGCTCTTCGCCGCCACGCCCGGTTCCACCCTCACGTACGTCACGGTCTGCACCCCGCTGCTCGCGGGCCTGGTCTACGGCTGGCGCGGCAGCGCGATCTTCGCTGTCCTGCAGACACTCCTGCTGGCGGCCGCATATGGGATCAGCGACAAGGTGGAAGCTGACTCCTCAGCGCTCCTGCTCGTCGGGCTCTGCATCATGGCCGGGGCGGTCGGCAGTACGTTGCGTGGCCTGCTCCTCCGCTTCGGCGCCGCATCCCAGGCCCTGACCGACACCCGTGCCCGCCTCGCGGTGAACAGCGCGGTGGAGGAGGAGCGGGCACGCCTGGCCCGCGAGATGCACGACTCCGTCGCCAAGACCCTGCACGGCCTCGCGCTCGCCGCCGACGGTCTCGCGGGGACGGCCGACCGGATGGACCCGCTCACCGTCAAACACCAGGCGGAACTGGTGGCCCGCGCCGCCCGCAGGGCCGCCGCCGAGTCACGCGAACTCCTCTCCGACCTGCGCCGGGAATCCGGCCTGGACGGCGGCGTGGACGTCATCGACGAACTCCAGGCCCGGACGGCGGACTTCGAACGGCGCCACGGCGTCAAAGCGGTCTTCCGCCGGCTCGGCGACGGCCCCGTACCGCCCATCCCGCACGCTGTGGCCCGGCACGCGCTCACCATCGCGACCGAGGCCATGGAGAACGCCCAACGTCACGCCCACCCGACCTATGTGGACGTCTCCGCGGGGCTGGTCCGCGACACCGTGCGGATCAGCGTGTACGACGACGGGGAGGGCCTGCCCCCTGGCACCTCACTGGCCGATCTCCGCAAGGCCGGGCACTTCGGCCTGGTCGGCATGGTCGAGCGCGCCGCGTCCATCGGGGCCCGTATCCGGATCGGCCGGGGCCACGCGGCACGAGGTACCGAGGTCCGGCTCGACCTTTCGCTGGCAGCGATGGACCTCGCACCACCGACACCGACCGCTCCCGCCCTGCCGCCCGGCTATCCGCCACCGCTCCCGCAGATACCCGGCCAGCGCACACGACCTGACGACCGCCCCTGACCAATCCGCCGCTCGACCACAGTCCCCACCCTGAGAGAGGAGGCCGCACCATGCCGGACGAGATCTCCCGCAGTTCCGGAGAGCAGTGGACACAGCACCCGCACGTCTCGCAGCACACGTCCTCGCGTCCCAGCCCGCTCAGCTCCCCACCCACCTCCGGTCCCCCCACCCCGACGGCATCCACCGAGTTCCCGGCCTTCCCGGGGCCGCACGCCATGCCGCCGCCGCTGCCCCTGAGAGTCGTCGTCGCCGACGACAACCCGGTCGTACGCGCCGGGCTGACGGTCCTGCTCCACGGCCGGGACGACATCGACGTGGTCGCGGAGGCGAACGACGGACGCCAGGCCTACGAGATGGCGGTGCAGCACCGCCCCGACGTCGTCCTGCTGGACGTCCGCATGCCCGGGGTCGACGGCATCTCGGCGCTGCCGCACCTGGTACGCCTGGCCCCGGTCCTGATGATGACGTACAGCCGCGAGAGCGAGATCGTCCACGAGGCGCTGCGCCTGGGCGCCGGTGGCTACCTGGTGCACGGTGAGTTCACCGCCGACCAGCTGGTAGCAGCCGTCCGCGACACGAAGGAGGGCCGGGCGCACTTCACGTACTCGGCCTCCAGCGCCCTGCGCGAGTCGGTACGCGGCGGGGCCGGCCCGGACCAGGGGGGCCGGCCGCTGCCGGAAGGACTGGGCACGGCGTTCAGCGGTCCGGGCTACCGCCCCGCCGCGCCGCCCGCTCCGGTATCTGCATCCGCACACGACGCGCCCAATCGTGCTATGCCCAACCCGGCACAGAACCCGCAGGTGGGGGCAGTTCAGGGCGAGTTGCACCCGCCTCGATTCCCGCAAAAGGCTTCGCTTCCGCAACCATCTGTGGCACATTCGTCTACGAGGGCTGCCGCGCCCGCGCCCCAGGGAATGATCGCCGAGCTGAGTGAACGGGAGGTGGAAGTGATGGACCTGATCGCGTCGGGCATGACCAATCAGCAGATCGCGGCCACCTGTTTCATCAGCCAGAAGACCGTCAAGAACCACATCAACCGCATCTTCGCCAAGTTGAACGCCGGCAGCCGGGGCGAGGCCATCGCCGTCTGGCACCGCATGTCGTCCGGGGGGTCGACGAGGCATGGCTGACACGACGATGGGCCCGAAGGCCCAACTGACCGCTTGGGCCCGGAGTTGGGCCCGCAGGCCCATGCGGGTGGGTGTGTCCCCGACGTACGTTTCTCATGTCGAAAGCGAGACCGGCCAGGAGGAAGCCGGAAGCGCGGACGACATGAGGACTTACGTAGCAGCGTCGGCCGATCTCCGGTCGGCCGAACTCGGAGGGGAACACCATGTCGAACATCACCCTGAAGGCCGCCACCGCCACGCAGACCTACATCAACGGCTGGAAGAACACGGCCGTCGAGGCCATGAAGCGCCGGAGCGACAAGGGCCAGGGTGCCATCGAGTACGTGGGCATCACCATCCTCGTGGTGGCGATCGTGGTGGCGCTGCTCAACACCAACATGGGTGCGACCATCGGGAACAAGTTCACCACCAAGATCAACGAGGTCCTCAACAAGTGAGCCAGTCGGTTCACGACGAGTCAGGGCAGGCCGCACCGCTGTACATCACAGCGGTGGTGGGCCTGCTCTTTCTCGCGTTGATCTTCTTTGCGTTCGGTGAAGCAGATGTCAGGCGCAACGGGGCCCAGAGTGCGGCGGATGCGGCGGCGCTGGCGGCAGCCCAGGAGTCGCGCAGCCTGGAAGGGCTGGACCTGCGGGCCCACATCCTGGACAGGGCTTACCTCGCGATCCTGTTCAACGGGCCGTTTCCCGGTACCCACAACGGGTGTGTGAAGGCGACCAGGTTCGCCGCACAGAATGACGCCGCTCCCGTCGACTGCCGCATGCTCTTCGACGGCCGCTGGGGATTCACGGTCGATGTCCGATCGAACAAGGGAATGAGCGCGAACCTGGTGCCGGGCACCGAGGGGAAGCGTGCGAAGGCGACCTCCGTGGCTGTCGTCGAGCCTCGCTGCAAGTTCATCCCCAACCCGGATCCGACGTCGCCGTCCCCCGGCATGCTCGCCTGTGACTCCATGGAGTGGGTGATCGATCCCAAGGACCTGGCGATCCTGCCGGACATGACTGATCTCTTCACCGTACGACTGTCCGAGGACTGACCTCGAATAACCGCAAAGGATCTGGATCAATGAGTATTCGGTACGTGAGGGGCCCGCGCCGTGCCGGCGCAGCAGTCCTACTGGCTGTGACCCTGACCCTGTCGATGGCTGCCTGCGGGAGCGACGACGGGAACGGAAAGGGCAAAGAGCCCTCAAGTTCTTCGGCGCCGGCCAAGGAGAAGGAATCGGGCAGTGCCGGCGGGGAGACAGTGCCGGACACCAGCAAGGTCCTTGTAACGGTCAAGGGTGACTCTGGCATTGACATGGTCATCAACTCGGCAAAGCGGGATTCCGGCGGATTCCTCACAGTCAGTGGACAGCTCAAGAACACGGGAAGCGGGTTGTACACGACTCCGATCCAGTGGGGCGGCGAGGAGGAGGCCGTGGCGGCCACCGGCCGATCGCTCGCAGCCATGACGCTGGTGGATTCGCAGGAGAAGAAGCGCTACTACGTGCTCCGCGATACGGACAATCGGCCGCTGACGACGAGTGGTTACGACCCGAGCATTGAGGCGGGGAAGAGTCTCACGTTCTTCGCGCAGTTCCCCGCCCCGGCCCAGTCGACGACCCAGGTGGATCTTCAGTTCCCTGGCTTCACCAACGCCACGATTGAGATCTCTTGATGAGCGCGGCCATCACGAGCACCCAGCGGGCTCGCGTCCGGCTGGCGATGACTGCGCTTGCCGGGACGCTGGCCTTCGGAGTCGGTGCGGCTCCGGATGCCAGCGCCGACGACAGCCCGTACCCGTCTGCCTCGGCGGAAGCGCCAGTCAAGGTCGATCCAAACGATTCGGATCTGAAACTGCCCGACGGGGCTACGCTCGCCGATCCGAAGGTTCTGGACATCAAATCCGTCGTGGAGGATCTGGGCGGTGAAGAACGTCGCGAAGACACCAACGCGGACATCAAGTTCGCCCTCCAAGCCGAAGTCCTTTTCGGCAAGGACAGCGCGAAGCTGAGTTCCGCAGCGAACGGTCGCATCAATGGGATTGCGGCCGAGATCAAGGCCCAGGACGCCAAGAGGGTCCGGATCTTCGGCTTCACCGACAACCTCGGTGCTTCCGCCCACGGTGACGTGCTCTCCAAGCAGCGCGCGGAAGCTGTGCACAGCGTCATGGCGAAGTCGCTGAGCGGCACCGGCATCACGTTCGAGATCCGTGGTTACGGCGAGCAGTATCCGATCGCCAGCAATGACAACGAAGAGGGCCGCAAGAAGAACCGCCGGGTGGAAGTCTCCTTCCCCCGCGCGGAGGGCTCGCAGAGCTGACGGACGCAAAGCCGCCTGTAGGGTCTCAAAACTCGCTGCATAATCTCAGCGAGAATTGCACGGCGGCGGCATTTATGCCGTCGCCGTGAGACTCGCAGGTCGGGGCGTCACCTATTCGGGTGACGAGAACGGTGATCTGTCCCGCCTGCGTTCGCTGCGCTGGCACCTTGACTGCACAGAAAGTTGATCTGTGGCTGGGGGTGCGCGGTGGGGGAATTCGCTGCGTCTGTGAGCGTCCGTCCCGAGGCACGCGCGGTGGTCGAGGACCGGGCCTGGAGCGAGGTGCCCGTCGAGCTCCTTGCGTCGGCGACGCCGTGGCGAACGTTCCGCTGGTTCAAGGGGCAGAAGCACTACTCAGGAATCTGTTGGTCGGCGACGACGAACGACCACGTGATCTACGAGTCACGGCTGCAGTTGGCACGCCTGCGCTTCGCCGATTTCGATCCCTCTGTACGCCACATCGTGGCTCAGCCGTTCCTGCTGAAGGCGGCGCTGGAGGGGAAGGTCTGCAAGCGCATCCCGGATTACTTGCTGATCACCGGACAAGAGCCCGTAGTAGTAGACATCAAGCCGCTGCGTCGCGTGTCCAAGCCCGAAGTGGCCTTCACCTTGGACTGGATCCGCAGAGTGGTGGAGTCGCGCGGCTGGCAGTACGAGGTCTGGAGCGAGCCTCCATCAGCGGAGTTGGAGAACATCTGTTTCCTGGCCGGCTATCGGCGGTCCTGGCTGTTCGGCGCCAGTCTCCTTGTCGAGCTGCGTGGTGTCGATCTCGATGATGTTCGGCTGGGGCAGATCGCGAGCCGGATTCCGGGATACGCGGTCCGCAAGTGCGCTCTGCTGTTACCACTTGCTCTGTACTCACGAGCTTCTCGTAGGCCCGTCCCGAGTCTGCCGGAGCGGCATGAGCGACGCTGGAGCAAGAGTCGAGGTCGGTACGTGATTCCGCTACGACGGGGGGACCGTTGAGGTGGTGCAGATGGACTGCGACCACGGCAGGCAATGAAGTGGTTTTGGATGGCAGGGGGCGGCTGCTGCGACTGTCGCTCGCGGAGTTGCTGTTCTCCGACCGGGCGGCCGTCATTCCTGATGGGCCGGGCCCGTCGGCCGACGACGACGTAGAGATCGCGACCGTGGTGTTGGGGCAGCTGGGGGCGGCGGAGCGGGCGAAACTCCTGGAGCGGTCCGAGGACGTGCGAGAGGTCATCACAGGTTCCGGTCAGGTACTTCGGAGCTGGCACGGGAGGGAGAGCCCCGCCAGGAGTACACCTCGGGCCTGTCCTGGGAAGCCCGGTACGCGGCAAAGGCTGCCGAGCTGGGTGTGTCTCTTCGTACGGTGAAGCAGTGGGTCGCCGACTTCCGTCGCCACGGCGAGGCCGGTCTAGCACCGAAGAAGGGGCTGGCCCGCCAATCGCAGGCGATGACGGACGAGCTGTGGGTGGAGACCGCCTTGGAGGTGATGGTCGAGCACACCGGGGAGTCGAGGCCGTCGCGGACGATGGTGATTCAGAGAACGCGGGCCCGGGTGATCCCGCGGTTCGGGGCGGACGTGGTGAAGCTACCCAGCCGGGCGACTGCGTTTCGTCTCCTTGAGGATCTGGAGCGGCAGCATCCGCTGTTCCGGCTGAGGGCGAGGCGGAACCGGGACATCGCGGACCGCCCGGACGGGTTGTACGGGAAGCTGCGGCCGAATGGCTCCACGAGCAGTACGTCACACGCCGTCGCACCCGCGCTGACATCGCCGAGGAGAGCGGTATGACCATGTCGAACGTTGCCAAGTGGGCCGGACGCACGGGATCCCCTTACGTCCTCGCGGCGGCGCAAGCCATGACGAGAGCCTCCGCATCCGGGAGAAGGCCAGGCAGGCTCCTCGCTTGTTGCAACCCGCACTTAACGGCCTCGCCACCGAAGAGCGACTCCGGCGGGTCGTGAAGGCTTCCGCCTACCCCATCCTCGGCGGGGCAGCCCGTGACATGAACGTGCCCAACCTCGTCACTCAGATCAACGGGCTGGCCCACGAATTGGGTGGCCCACTGCTCGAACGAGCCGAACGAGGCCGCCCCACGAAACTCACGCCACTCGGCCAGCGGGTCGTCAAGGCCGCAACGGGTTGGCTATCCGCACCGTGACAGGCCGTCCACCTCTACAGGCGCCGTTGTCAGACCCAACTGGCAGAGTGGCCAGCCATGGACCTCTCTGAGTTCTGGACCATCGTCGAGGCCGCCCGCTCGGCCGACGGGCCGGACAGGCCTTTCGCCGAAGCCCTGGTTGATGAACTGGCAGCCCTCACCAAAAACGGCATCCTCCGCTACCAGGAACGCTTCGACGAGGTGCATGACGCGGTGTGCCGATGGGACGTGTGGGCCGCCGCCTACCTCATAGGCGGCGGCTGCTCGGACGACAGCTTCATAGACTTCCGCGCCGGCCTGATCGCGCTGGGCCGAGACTGGTATGAGAAAGCAGCGGCTCGCCCAGACAGTCTTGCTGAGCACCCGGCAGTGATCGCCGCCGCGGAGGTGCACCGTGACGAGGCTCTCTTCTACGAGGAGGTCAACTACGCCGCCAGCGAGGCGTTCAAGCGCATCACCGGCGATGGAGAGGACTTCTACGAGGCATGGGACGAGTACAGAGCCTCACGGGACAGTACCGAGCAAGACGCCGAAGACATGGGCGAAGACTTCGACTTCGATGACCTCGATGAGATGCGACGTCGACTCCCGCGGCTCGCCGCCCTCTACCTCCGTGACACCCCGTGACAGACCTTGCCAAGCAGCGACTCCGCATTGCGATGACCGCCCTCAGCGACGCCATTCCTTACGACCTCCGCCGCTCTCCCCTCGGCGGGCCCGGGGTTCGGTCATGGGAAGCCGAACACGGCCTTGATCTGCCTGAGCCATACCGGACGTTGGTCGCCGAGTTCTCCAACGGCACCCGCGAAGGCACATCCGCGGCACATGGGCTGCTATGGCTGGGACAACTCCCCGAGAGCTGGCAGCGCTGGGAAGCCGAGTGCTGGCTGAGCCCCGAACCATTCGATGGAAAGGCACCGCGGAAGCCCGCGATGCCTTTCCCTCTCAACGAGGAATGGCAGTGGGAATACGACTACTACGACCACGACCAGCACTCGTCCCTACTCCATGGCATCTATCAGCACGGATCGATCCTTCTGGGCAGCAACCGCGGCCGTGAGTTCTGGATACTCATCGTGACTGGACCTCAACGCGGCCGAGTCTGGTGGCTGGGCGACGGATGCGCGGCTCCCTACGCCGATGCGGGGAGGAAGCAGAGCCGGAAGTCGACTTCGTGTCCTGGCTCCAGGACTGGCAGGCTGATCGAGGGTGGTGGTCTCAGGACCCGGAAGACCTGGAGGACTGATCAGGCGCCGTGTTCGTCAAGGTCGGCGGTGATCGCTTGCCGGTGCGAGAGGGTGATGCGGCGCCGGGCCGGGTCGATGTCCAGGATCTTCACGGGGAGTGCGTCGCCGACGTGGACGACCAACTGCGGATGGTCCGGGTGTCCATCGCCCAGTTCAGTGTTGTGCACCAGTCCCTCGAAGCCGTTCTCCATCTCTTCGATGCGTACGAACACGCCGAACGGCACGAGCTTGGTGACGCGGCCGACGACGGTCTGCCCGACCTGCCCGGCGAGCAGTGGCATCGGATCTTCGTGCAGGGCCCTGAGCGACAGCGACACGCGTTCGCGGATCGGTTCTACGTCGAGAATTTCGGCGCTGATCTCCTGGCCGACGGCAACGACCTCGGAGGGATGATTGAAGGGGCGCCACGACAGCTCGGGGATATTGATCATCGCTTCGAAGCCGCCGATGTCCACGAAAGTGACCAAGAAATCGGCGATGTGGGTCACCTTGCCGGTGACGATCTCACCTCGGTGAAGGGTCTTGAGGAACGCCCACTTCCGGGTGCTCGGGGTGGGGTCGATCTCCCAGCGGGCGCGTACCACTCCGTCGCTGTCGGGCATGACGGCGGCGAGCAGCGGGACGCGGTCGTCGGCGTACATGGACAGGATCATCGCGGCGGAAGCGCTGGAGAGACGGGCAGCCAGCTCCGGGAACTCGTCTTCGTAGGCGGTGGCGCTGTGCATCCGTCCATCTCTGCCCTGCCAGACACACTCGACGTGGCCCTCGGCGGGGAGCGTGGCGAGTACCGCGTCGATGTCGGAGGACAGGTCCGGCCAGATGGCCAGCCGGGCTCGGGGAGCGAGTCCGGCGTGGATCGTGTCGATGTTGTCGGGGGTGAGGCGGTGCCATCGCCCGGAGTTGTAGGCGGACTGTTCTTCCAGGACTCTGAAATTACCCCACTGCATCGACCAGCGTAGATGTTCCCAGAATTCGTCGTCGGCCGGCCGCTGGGGGGCTTCGTCCTCGGCTTCGAAGTCGTACGGAGAGGCGTCGATCCGCTCTGGGTGCAACCCGAGCGCGCGGGTCCGGGTCACCGCGGTTTCGCAGGGTCGACTGCTGCCGATGTACATGTACTGGTCCCAGCCCACGTGCACGGTGAAGGTGCCCTCCGCTTCCAGCCGGCACCAGGCGCCACCGTCGCGCAGCATGACCCGTACAAGATCCATCGCGGTGCCGACCGACACCTCCGCGCCATCGTGGAAACCGTCCGGCCCGGTCGGGAAGAGACCGTCCAGCCCGAAGCCGTCCATCGGTGGCTCCAGCCCGAAGTTCACGAAGGGCACCGAGAGGTGCGGTTCGCGCACCGCCAGGCGCTCGACGCCGGTGTCCGCGGCGAACGCCTCGACCGCTTGAAGGTAGGCGCCCTCGACCTGGCCGTGGTCGCTGACCGTGTCCTCGGTGCCGGTGTAGTGGCCGTGCTCGTCACGGTCGGCGGGGTCGTACTTGGTGACGCGGTAGACGTAGGGCAGCACGCCTCCATCTTCCAGCATGGTTCGGACGCGGCAACGCGTAGTGCCACTACGCATCGAGGGGGCGAGCACTCAGTCCGCGAATTCCGAGCCGATGTTGTTCCACATGAAGTCGCTTCTCCAGTCCGTCCTGCCGGCAGCCCAGCCGAGCAAGGCGGTCAGGATCTTCTCCTGGAAGATGGTCCGCGTCTGATAGTGCTCGGCCGCTACGCCGTTCCGGAACTCGAGTTG
This sequence comes from Streptomyces sp. NPDC045968, assembly GCF_056430475.1. NCBI lineage: Bacteria > Bacillati > Actinomycetota > Actinomycetes > Kitasatosporales > Streptomycetaceae > Streptomyces > Streptomyces sp. NPDC045968. The sequence goes on from NZ_JBWKLF010000004.1 coordinate 96,873, forward strand.
GTACGTGTTGTCGTCGCGCAGCAGCACCTGGATGTACCAGCTGCCCTCGATGTCCTCCCCCACGTTCTCCAGGATCAGATGCGCGTTCCCACGATGGAGGTTCGCCAGCATCCTGCCTATTGCTGGCTTCGAGGGCGTCTTCGTCACTCGCCCAGCCGCATTGGTTGCAATCAGCATGGCGTGATCCTCCACCATGGCTCTGACAGCGCCTCGGTGAGCGGACAGAATGCCGCCTGGGACCATTGGCTGGTGACCACATTGATGCGCTGCTACTGGGACGAGGAAGACACTTGGTTCTACCTCGAGGTGGATGCCGAAGGCTGGGTGATCCGGCAGATCGAGCTCGAAGGGCCTGACCTAACGCCGGTTGCGGCTGCCTCCCTCGAAGAATGGCAGCGAGCCCATGACGCAGGCCGCCTCGACGAGTACGACAGCAGATTCGGGATTACTGCCGAACTGCCCGTCTCCGAGTGGGAGGGTCACGACCCGCTGCCGCTCACCTCCGAGGGCTTCGAAGAGGTCTGGAGGACCGCCCGCCAGCACATCGCCGCCCGTCCGTCATGAGCGCCAAGGTGGTCGTGAGGAAATGCCGCTCGTCCTGAGACTAGAGCCCCCGGCCACTGCGTGAGACAACTCGAGAATCAGCTGGTCAGGGCGACGCGCTATGACGTGCGCCGCGAGAACCTACAGCCCGGCACCGTGACTCAGCCGCGGTGCCGGGCGCTCGCCGTTACAGCAGGTGGTCGGCCTTGCCGGCCTTTATGTCGTGGATCATCTGCTGAAGGGCCTCGCGGCTGTCGGTGAGGCAGAGGTCTTCCTCGCCCTGCTTGGCGATGTAGCGCGATGTTCTTCATCCAGTCCTCGGGAGCATCCCGAACCGGCGCGAGGCGGAGTACGCGCTGATGGGCGGCCGGGAGTCGCTGTACGGCGGGCCCTGGCCGCCGGGCTTTCCGGCGGTTTCGGGGAGCGTCGGCTGACTGAAGCCTGTCACGCGCCGGCGCAGGCAGGAATTCCCGGTGAGCGAGGGCATCTCGGAGAGGGCCCGATGAGTTTCCGGGGCGGGGCCGGTCTATACGGGTATGGAGACTCACACACTCAAGACAGCCGGTGCGGACCTCGTCTACGACGTTCGCGGGCCGCTGCCGACCTCAGACGGACGCCCGCCGTTGCTCATGATCGGGCAGCCCATGGACGCTGCCGGCTTCGTCGCGCTCGCGGCGCGCTTCCCCGATCGGACGGTTGCCACCTATGACCCGCGCGGGCTCGGCCGCAGCACGCGTAAGGACGGACGGGTCGACCACACGCCGCAGGTCCAGGCCGACGACGTGCACGCCGTCATCGAGGCGCTCGGGGCCGGGCCCGTTGAGATGTTCGCAAGCAGTGGCGGCGCGATCACCGCGCTCGCGCTCGTGGCGAAGTATCCCGCGGACGTGACCACCCTGGTCGCGCACGAGCCGCCGCTCATCACCCTCACGCCGGACGGCCCGGCGGCCGTGCGGGCGCGGGCCGGTGTCCGGGAGGCGTACGAGAAGCGGGGGTGGGGGGCGGGGATGGCCGCATTCGTGGCCATGACCTCGTGGGAGGGAGAGTTCACCGACCGGTACTTCGAACAGCCGGAGGCCGACCCCGCCGCTTTCGGGATGCCCACGGAGGATGACGGCTCGCGTGACGATCCGCTGCTGTCCGACCGGTCATGGGCGGTGAGCAGCTACCGGCCGGATGCCGGCGCTCTCACGGCTGCGCCGACCCGCATCGTGATCGCTATGGGCGAGGAGTCCGAGGCCGTGCTTACCGGCCGCACCTCCGTGGCGACCGCCGAGCTGCTGGGGCAGCGGGTGAGCGTGTTCCCGAGTCATCACGGCGGTTTCTGCGACGGCGAGTTCGGATATCCGGGGAAGCCGGACGAGTTCGCGCGTCGACTGCGGGAGGTCCTTGACGGCGCCTCGTAGGCCAACCGCTGGACGCGCCTCTCCGTAACCGCCTAGTCCGCCAGCCCAAGCCTCTTCCGCTCGGCGTAGTAGAGCCGCATGTGCATGTCCTCTGGGGAAGGGTCGGCGGCCAGGAGATCCAGGTCCTCGCGGGAACTGGCAGGAATGGATATGTGCAGCTGTGCGAGCTCCGCGGCCACCTTCACGAACAGCTCGTCGTCGTCGAAGGAGAGGTCGTACAAGCAGGCTTCGGAGAAGGTGCGCCCGCCCAGTGGCCAGTAGGTCAACTCCGTGTCGACCTTGATGACCGGAGGTGGCTGGTGGTCCTCCCGCTGCCGCGGGTACAGCCAGTACCCGTAGAAGTTGCCGTCCTCGTCCTGGGCTACGGCCTTCAGATACGTGGCCATCTCCGCGGACGCCGCACAGTTGGCCATGACGTCAGGATCGGCGCGCTCCTGCTCGGTGAGATAGCTGGTGTCGGTCAGCGGGTGTGGGGCACTGGGCTCCAGAATGGTGATGCCGAACTGCTCGAAGGGGTGTCCGGATCCCTCCCACTGTGCTGCCGCCAGCACCCGTACATCGTCCGGCACCGGACGTCCGCCCAGCCGCTCCCGGGCGAACTCTTCCCACCGCTCGTCGAACACAGATGAATCCTCTCGCTGACCAAGATGGCACCTCAGAGGCTAGTGATCACCTCTGACAGCTGATCGCTGACATGCGGTCGGTGGCAGTCCAACGGGTGGAGCGGATCGCGGTGGCAGCGCGTACACAAGCCCCCTCGGTGATCACAGAACGTCGCAGCTCGGTGATCACTACGACCTGTCTTCCTTCTGCCGCCGGCGGTCACCCGGGCTCCGGCCGCCCCACGGTGAGATCGGCCGTGTGCGCGGCCTCGGTGAGTACCTCCCGCAGCATCTCCGGGGTGAGCCGGCCGGTGAACACGTTGCGCTGGCTCACGTGGTAACAGCCGAAGACCGTCACGGCGGAGCCCGTCCCGTCCGTCGGTGCCAGTGTCGTCCGTACGCCGTGGCCGAACGCGGGTCGCGGCCGGGGCACGCTCCAGCCCGCCTGCTCCAACGCCGACAACGCGGCCTGCCAGCCGAAGGCGCCCAGTGCGACGACGGAGCGCATCGTCGGGCGCAGCAGCTGCAACTCCCGGGCCAGCCAGGGCCGGCAGGTGTCCCGCTCGCCGGGCGTGGGCCGGTTGGCGGGAGGCGCGCAGTGTACGGGTGCGGTGACCCTGACCCCGTACAGCTCCAACCCGTCGTCCCGGCTCGTCGCCGTTGCCTGGGAGGTCAGGCCGAGTTCGTACAGCGTCGCGTACAGCAGGTCGCCCGCCCGGTCGCCGGTGAACATCCGGCCGGTCCGGTTCGCGCCGTGCGCGGCGGGTGCCAGCCCCGTGACCACCATGGCGGCGTCCGAGGGCCCGAATCCCGGTACCGCGCGTCCCCAGTACACCCAGTCCCGGAACGCGGGACGTCTGGTGAGGGCGGTCTCCTCCCGCCACGCCACCAGCCGCGGGCAGGCCCGGCACCGGATCAGCCGCGCGTCCAGGTCGGTCAGCGTGCGGGCCTCGATGGCGGCCCGCAGTGGGTACTCCTCGGCAGTGAACATGATCAACCCGCCTTCACGGTGACTGGTGGCACTCGGGCGACCGGCCCCCGGCCGGAGACCCCCCGGCCGGACCGGGAGCGTCCCATCGGTCACAGGACATCGGACCGCCCGGGTCAGAACATCAGATACCACCGTCCCGGTGTCGGAGGACGGTCATGCGATGGGCGACCGTGTTCGGCGAGTCGGGCCGGGGGTGGTCTGTCCAAAGCGGCCGGTACTTCGGGTCCGGAACGGAAACCTGACCTACCCGCCGGACCTCTGACACATGGGGTGATGGGGGATGAGTCGGAAACCTGGGATTTCCGGCCGACTGCACCTCTTTCGCGAAAGTCCGCGTTCTGACGGCGCGGGACATGCGCGCTCGGCGCGGTCGCCGGGGCGCCTGTGGTGCAGGCGCCCCGGCGCCGGTCAGCGGCGGATCTGGTAGGCGCGGGTCACCGTCTGTTCGACGGAGTTGCCCTCGGCGTCAGTGGCCTGGACGCGCAGTGACACGAAGCCCGCCTTCTCGGGGTTGGCGATCGTGCCGTCGAGGTCGGCGTCGAGGCGGACCTGCCGCCAGGTGGCGCCGTCGTCGTACGAGGCCCACAGCTTGGCCCCGGTGAGCTCCAGGCCGTTGAGGCCCTTGGGGTAGCGCACGCCCAGGACGATGCGGGTGGTGGAGTGCGGCCGGGCGCTGTTGGTCCGGTCGACGTCGAGCCGGTAGTCGACCGACAGGACGGGCAGCAGGGCCAGTCCTTCCTTACGCTCCGAGTGGAAGCGCCAGTCGGTGCGCACGTGGGTGGAGGTCGTCCAGCCGGGGGCGCCCCGCTGTACGTCGGTGACCACGCGGTATGCGGCGCGCTGTGCGGTCATCGGGAAGGCGACGGGCGCCGAGGGGGCGCTGCCGAGGAGCAGGCCGTCCCGGTAGACGGTCGACAGCTCCTTGTCGGCGCCGGCCCGCATGTAGAAGGACTGGCCGGGCGCGGTGTCGAGCAGACCGCCCGACGACAGCACACCGACATCGCCCTGCCGGACGGCCGAGTTGGCCAGCCCCTCCGGGAGCGCGGTGCGGACCACGGCCTTGTTCCAGTCGCGGTGCAGGCGCTGGCCGGCCTTCAGCTTCGAGGTGTCCGTCAGGGTCCAGGAGCCGTCCGCCGTCCACACGGGCCCGGTCTTCATCCCTTCCCAGGTGGGTACGTCCGCGGAGACGTACTCGGTCCGGGAGCGCGGCAGGACGATCCGGTCGAAGGCGAAGAACGCCGTCGGCTGCATCGGCGAGCGTGTCAGCCGGGCGTATCCGCCTTCGGTGCCGGGCGTCGATGCGTGGAACGAGGAGTCGACGGTGGCCAGTTCCTTGTCGCGTACCCGGTAGCGCTGGTCGGCGGGGATACCCGCCTGGTGCTTCAGGAGCTCGTAGGAGTACGGACTCACCGCCGTACCGGAGATCCTGATCCTGGCGTTGTCCAGGGCCGCCAGCTCCTCGCCCTGGGTGCCGGAGAGGGTCATCGCCGGGATCCTGGTCTCGGTCGGGCTCCAGTTTCCCGCGGTCCAGTTCTCGGGGATGTCGTTGTAGACGAGGATGGCCCGCGCTCCGGCGTTCGCGGCGTCGTCGGCCTGCTCCTTCACCGTACGCTCGGCACTCCGCTTCACCAGGGCGAGCTTTCCCTGGACGTCCTCGCCGGGCTTGGCCACGCGCAGTACGCGGGTGCCGTCGATGCGCGCGGAGCCCGTCCAGCCCTTGAGGTAGGTCGCGTCCAGGGTCCGGTTGCCGTGACCGACGAGCCGGGCGTCGAGCGCTGGTGCGCCGAGTGACCAGCCGACGCGCGATTCGAAGCGTTCGTTCGCGGGCTTCGACGGGACGGAGTACACGGCGGTCTCGCCGTCCAGCCATGTCTCGCGGTCGTGGATGAGGTCGGCGTCGGCGGCCTTGAAGGCCATGCCGACGCGGGTGCGGTTGGTGTCCGTCGGCCGGGACGTGGTCATGGTGACCGGGCCGGCCTTGGTGCCGTCCAGGGTGAAGGTCCGGTCGGAGTCGATCAGTGTGCCCGGCTGGGCGGCGTAGGTGTACTCCTCCAGGCGGCTCCAGTCGGAGGCGTAGTGGTAGATCTCTGCGATGAAGGCGTGCTCGCCGCGCGGTACCCGCACCACGACCGTTCCGTCCTCCGCGACCGGGTAGGTCTCGGGCATCTCCTTGTGGCCCAGGCGCCAGTCGGTGACCGCGGCGACGCCGCTCGTCGGCCTGCCGTCGCGGTCGAGCACCTTCAGGGTGACGTCGAAGCGCTGTACGTCCCGGCCGAAGCCGACCGCCGTCACCGCCGCCGTCGTGCCGTCGGCGGAGACCGCGGTGACGTGTGCGCCGTGGGACCCGGTGGTCACGCCGGCGGTGTCGAGGGTGAGGGCGGCCTCGGCGGTGCCGTGTGCCGGTACGGTCACCGAATCGGCCCCCAGGCTGAGCACTCCGGCGGGCAGTTCCTCGCCCGCCTCGGTGACCTTCAGCGCGAGGGTGACGGGCTGGTCGCCGTCGTTGACGTACTCGATCTTCTTCTCGACCGGTTCGGTGGCGTCCCAGTCCCGCAGTCCGAAGTCGGCCGTGCCGCTGGCCGATACGGGCTGCCGGAGGGCACGTGCCACGTCCACGCGGCCGGCGCCCTGGGCGTAGACGGAGGTGTCCGCGGTGGTCCTGGCCGTACTGATGAGCCTGCTCTTCAGCTGGGCCGGCGTCCAGCCGGGGTGGCGCTGCGCGAGGATCGCGGCGGCTCCGGCCACGTGCGGCGTCGCCATGGAGGTGCCGCTCGCGGTGGTGTACGAGCCGTCCACCGGCGTGCCCATCGTCGTGCCGGCGGCGCGGGCGGCGACGATACGCGAGCCCGGCGCGGTGATCTCCGGCTTGAGCCCGCCGTCACCGCCTCGCGGGCCCCGGCTGGAGAAGTCGGTGACCGCGTCGGTGGAGTCCACGGCGCCGACGGTCAGGGCCGCGTCGGCCGCTCCGGGTGAGCCGACCGAGGTCGCTCCGGGGCCGCTGTTGCCCGCCGCGATGGTGAACAGCGCACCGGTGCGCGCCGTCAGTTCGTTGACCGCCATCGACATGGGGTCGGTGCCGTCGGCGCCTTCCGCGCCGCCCAGGCTCATGGAGATGACCTTCGCCCCCGAGCGGGCGGCCCACTCCATCCCTTCGATGATCGAGGAGTCCGAGCCGCTGCCGTCGTCGGAGAGCACCTTGCCCACGAGCAGTTGGGCGCCGGGCGCCACGCCCCGGTACTTCCCGCCGGAGGCGGCGCCGCTTCCCAGGATGGTGGAGGCGACGTGGGTGCCGTGGCCGTGGCCGTCGCGTGCCGTCTCGCCGGGGACGAAGCTGCGGCTCTCCGCGATGCGGTCGGTGAGGTCGGGGTGGGTGGCGTCGACGCCGGTGTCCAGCACCGCGACCTTGACGCCGCTGCCGTCGAAGCCGTCCTTCCACGCCTCCGGGGCGCCGATCTGCGGGACGCTCCTGTCGAGGAGCGCCTTGACCCTGCCGTCCAGCCAGAGACGCTGGACGCCGCCCGACAGGCGGGCCTTCGGGGTGCCGGCGCGGGTGCTGTCGTCGTCGATGGCCTCCCAGAACGCGGCGGCCCCGCGCTTGTCGGCGCTGATGGCGGCCCCGCGTACGCCGGGGAGCTTCCGTGTGAGGCGGGCTCCTCCGGGTGCGGTGTCCTTGGCGCCGGACGCGTAGCGCACGATCATCGGGGTCGACGTGTGGTGGGCGTCGTCGTATCCCTGGGCGATGAGCTGGGTGACGTTGAACAGGCGGCTGTCCACCTGGCCGTTGTGCACCAGCGCTTCGACGTCGCGGGGGATCACGTACACGTCGGTGCCGATGGTGTAGGAGCGCAGTTCGGCGGCGGGCCGGTGGTAGGGGGTGATGTTGACGGCGAGGGTTCTGCCCGCCCGGCTCGCCACCGTCACCTGGTCGCCGGTGACGAGCGTGACCTTCGCGGTGCGCACGTCCCCTTGCGGCCCTGCGGTCACCCCGTCCTCTCCGGGCTCCGGTGCGGGGGTGGCACCGTGCACGAGGCCGCCGCCGGCCACGGTGGCGGCCAAGGTGAAGCTGAGCAGTGCGGCTCTTCGTCTGAATCGCATGCTGAACGCTCTCCTTCCGCCGGTGGGGAGGGTTCCGCGACCGGCGGGACAAGCCTCGGCAGGAAGGGGCACCGACGCTACGGCCACGCCTGACGAAGAAGTGACATGTCCGCTCACCGCCACCTTGCGCGTATCGCGGCGGGGTGGGCGTCACGCGTGGTAGTGCGGCCATCGTCCGGGTGTGCGGGTGTGGTTGGATCACGCTGTGTCCGGTGGGGGGTGCATCGGCTGGGGTGGGGAGGAGGGCACGTGCTGGAGGCTGCGGGGATCGGGGCGGGGGAAGAGCGGGTGTACCGCTTCCTCGTCGGGGTGCGCGAGGCTGACGCCGCCGTGATCGCGGAGCAGCTCGGCCTGGAAGTGGCCCAGGCACACCGCGAGTTGGCCTCGCTTCACGACAAGGGGCTGGTGGGGCGGGTGGCCGCCTCGTCGGCGGGGGGCGCGGTGCGCTATGTGCCCGTGGCGCCCGATACGGCGCTGCGTCCGCTGCTGCTGCGTGGGCATGAGGCGCTGGAGTCGGCCCGGCGGGGGGTGGAGCAGCTCGCCGAGGAGTACGGGGCCGGGGGGCGGCGGCACGACGCGGAGCAGCTCGTCGAGGTGATCACCGGGGCGAGTGTGATCCGGCAGCGGCTGCGTCACATGGCGTACGGCGCCCGCGAGATGCGGTGGTTCTGCAAGGCCGGCCATGTGGCCCTGCCGGCGTCGGAGAACGACGAGGAGTGGGAGCTGCTCGCCCGTGGGGTCCGGTACGAGGCGATCTACGAGCGCGAGCTCCTGGAGGAGCCCGGCATGGTGGACAACGTTGCCCGGAGCATCCGTGCGGGCGAGCAGGCGCGGGCTACCGGGACGCTGCCGGTGCGGCTGATGATCGCGGACAGCTCGATCGCCATCTGTCCACTGGTGCCCGGCGGTTCGGGCGGCTCGATGGGTGAGCCGACGGCCGCGGTGGTGCGCAGCAGCAGTCTGCTCGACGCCCTGATCGCGCTGTTCGAGAGCCAGTGGGCGGCGGCGTCGCCGCTGCACGTCACGGACTCCGGTGAGCTGGCCGGCTTCGGCGGCAGCCCGCTGCCCGGTGCGAACGTCGCCGACGACGAGCGCTATCTGCTGTCCCTGGTCGTCGCCGGGGTCGCGGACAAGGCGATCGCCTCGCAGCTGCGGGTCAGCCAGCGCACCGTGCAGCGCCGGATCCAGGTCCTGATGCAGAGGGCCGGCGCCGCGACGCGTACGCAGCTGGTGTGGCAGGCGGCGCGGCGGGGCTGGCTGTCGTGAGACACGCGCCGCTGTCCTCGTATGGCCCCGAACGCCGGTGACTCCGTCGGACCGGGCTGATCCGACGGAGCCACCGGGCCGGCGGCAGGGGGCTGCCGCTCAGTTCGTGGCGAACGCGCGGCGGATCTCCTGTGTCACCTCGTTGCCCCGGTCGTCCCAGGCGCGGACGCGCAGGGACACATGGCCGTCGGAGGGGGAGCGGGCCGGGCGGCCGGTCCGTACGCGGTACCTCCCGTCGCCCTGGGGGGCGGTCGTCGCCCGGACCCAGTGGGCGCCGTCGTCGTACGAGACGGAGACCTCCATGCCCGCCACCCGCAGGCCCGTGAGGCCGTCCTGATGGCGTGCCCTCACCTCGAAGAAGCGGGTGCGGGTGGCCGGGGCGGTGCCGGTGAGGTCGGTGGGGATGTCGTAGTCGAGTTGCAGCAGGGGCAGCAGCGGGGTCCGGCCGGAGGGCGGGCGCGGGGCCGTGAACGACCAGCTGGTGCGGGTGGCGGTCGACAGCGACCACTCGGGCGTGGTGCGCGTGACGTCCAGGTCCAGGCGGTAGCGGCCGTCCGCGCCGGTCACCGGGAAGTCACCCCAGGCGGCGGCGGCCTCGGCGAGGAGTTTCCCGTCGCGGTGGAGGGCGGCCCGCACCTCGTCGGCCGGGGTGTCGTCCCAGTCGCCGTCGTCGGGCCTGCTGTAGTGGCCCGCGGTGGCGTCGGCGAACTCCGGGATGCGTACCACCAGTCGGTCCTCCTCGCGGTAGGAGGCCAGGCCGTCCTTGACACCGCGGGGGATCGCGGGGCGTACGACGGGGGCGAACCAGCTCTCGGTCAGCCGCTCGCCGGGACGGTAGGTCCGCGTGGGCTGGACCATGCCGGTGGCCAGGGGGCTGCTGTCGTCCCAGGTGAGGCGGTGGTGGACGCGGTGGAGCCAGAGGGTGTCACCGGCGCTCACGTACTCGGTGCGGGTCAGCGGAGTCGCCACGTGGCGCTGGTACTGGTTGATCGCGGTGTTCATCCAGGGGCGCCAGCCGAAGCGCTGCTCCTTGGCGTACGGGACGCCGCCCGTGTGGTGGTAGCGCGAGGTGATCGTCGCGGTGTTGGCGGCCGTCACCCGGTGCACCACCCGCTCGGGCACCCGTTGGCGGGACGTCTGCATCACGTCGTACAGGTACGGGCTGTCGGGGATGCCGTGCAGCTTCAGCGTGGTGGCCCCGGAGCGCAGTTGCCCGCGCAGCCGCTCCCCTATGTCGTGGCGGATCAGCACCGCGGGGAGGGGCAGACGTTCGCCCCGGGGGGTCCAGTGCGTCCAGGCGACGCCGCCTTCCCCTTCGGTCAGGACGACGGTGGACGCTCCGGCGGCCGAGGCCGCGACGGCCTGCTCCTCGTAGTGGGCCTCCGAGGCGTCCACGAGCACCGCGGCGCCGGACGGGTTCATGCCGCGTGCGCGCAGCGCCGCGTAGTCCTCGGCGCGGCCGGAACCCGCGTCGAGCAGACGCATGCTGCGGCGGCCGTCCACCGTGGGCGAGGTGTCCAGCAGGCCGCCTTCGAGGTCGATCGCGCGGCCTGACCGCAGCGCGCGGGCGGTCAGCTGCGGGGCGGTCAGTTCCCAGCGGGAGTTGAACTCGAAGACACCGTCGGTGACTTCCTTCGTCGGGGTGACGTACAGACGGCGGGCGTCCGCGCTGAAGTCCATGTGGCCGTTGGAGATGCTGCGCCCGCCGACGGCGCGGTGGGTGTAGAAGCTGACGACGGCTTCCTGGACGGCGGGCCTGGGGGTCTCGATCCTGACCTGGACGGCCTTGCGGGCGTCGAGGACCACGTGCCTGTCGCGGTCGACCCTCAGCTCGGGGTCGACGACGACGCTCTCCACGCTGCCGTTCTTCACACGGTCGGAGATCACACCGTGCAGGAAGTAGGAGCCCTCGGGCACCGTCACGGTGAGGGTTTCCCCCGGCCGCACGGCGGTGACGACGTCGTCGCGGGAGTGGGGGCCGACGAGCACCAGGGGCGTGATCCAGGCGGGACGGCCGGCACGGTCGACGGCGGTCAGGGTGAGCTTGTGCCTGGGCGCTCCCTTCGCCGCCGCCAGCACGGTGTGCGCGACGGCCTTCCCGTCGCCGCTCGCCGCGGTGAGCCGGCCGCCGAACCGTCCGGCGGGCAGGGACTTCGCGTCGAGGGTGACGGTGACGCGGGCCTGGCCGCGGGCGGGAACGGTCACCCTCGCGCCGTCGGGCAGGCCCACCGCTCCGGCGGGTGCCGGGCGGCCGGCCTCGTCGCGCAGCTCGGCGGTGAGGTCCAGGGTGAGCGGGGCGGGGCCGGTGTTGGTGTAGGTGAGCTGCGCGCTCTGCGGGCCGGAGCCGGGGGTCAGTTCGCCGAAGCCGACGGTGCCGGTGGCGTGTACGGGCTGCGTCACCGCCCGTGCCAGGTCGACCCGGCCGCCGCCCTGCTCGTAGACGGTGTAGTCCGGGGCGGTGCGGGAGGTGCTGATCAGGGCGTCCTTCAACTGCCGGGCCCGCCAGTCGGGATGCTGTGCGGCCAGGATCGCCGCGGCGCCCGCGACGTGGGGAGCGGCCATCGACGTACCGGAGGAGGCGGTGTACGCCTCGTCGACCGGCTCGCCCATCGAGGTGCCCGCCGCGCGGGCGGCGACGATACCGACGCCGGGCGCGGTGATGTCGGGCTTCTGCGCCTCGTCGACGCGCGGGCCGCGGCTGGAGAACCCGGCGAGGCGCTCCTCGCCGTCCACCGCTCCCACGGTCAGCGCCTCGTCCGCTGCGCCGGGGGTGCCCACGGTGTACTCGCCGGGGCCGCTGTTGCCGGCCGAGGCGACGAAGAGCGTGCCGGTGGTCTCGGTCAGCTCGTCGAGGGCGAGGCTCAGCGGGTCCGTACCATCGCTCGCCGTGTCGCTGCCCAGGCTCATGTTGACGACGTCGGCGCCCGAGGAGGCGGCCCACTCCATGCCGTCGAGTACGGAGGAGAGGGAGCCGATGCCGTTGTCGCCGAGAACCTTGCCGATCAGCAGCTTCGCGCCGGGCGCGACGCCCTTGAGGGAGCCCTTGGAGGCGGCGCCGGTGCCGGCGATGGTGGAGGCGACGTGGGTGCCGTGACCGAAGGCGTCCCCGGTGGTGGGGCTGTCGGTGAAGTTGCGGGCCCCGGCGATCCGGCCGGCGAGGTCGGGGTGGGCGTCGTCGACGCCGGTGTCCAGGACGGCGACGGTCACGCCCGTCCCGTCGTAGCCCGCCCTCCAGGCCTCCGGGGCGCCGATCTGAGGGACGCTCTTGTCGAGGGTGGTGCGGATCCTGGCGTCGAGCCAGAGGCGGTCGATACCGGCACCGAGCCGTGGGGCCTTCGAGGACGTCGAGGTGACGGTGTCGTCGTCGACTGCCTCCCAGAAGCGGTGCGCCTGCCGTTTGTCGGCCTTCAGCGAGCGGCCTCGCAGACTGTCGAGCACGCGTCCCGCCCGCGATCCGGTGGGGGCGTCGGCTTCGGCGTCGGCGGAGTGGAGGTGCGTGCCGGACCGGTAGCGGGCGATCAGCGGGATGCCGGTGGTGCGGGCGTCGTCGTAACCCTGCTCCACCAGGCCGGTGATGTTGAACAGCTGGCGGTCCACCGCGCCGGTGGCCAGATACGGCAGTGCCTCGCCAGGGAGCACGTAGAGGTCGCCGTCGATCTCCACCTGCTCGTAGGTGCCCTCCGCGCCTTCCCCGCCCGGTTCGACGGAGACGGCCTGGCGGCCGTCGGGGAAGCGCTCCAGGTGCACCCGGTCCCCGGTCACGAGCGTGACGGTGGAGGTCCGGGGTGCGGCGGCCGCCGGGGTGGTGAGGGCGGTGGCCGCATGGGAGGCGGGGGTCAGGACGGGGGCCAGGGCGCCGATGAGGGCGCCTGCCGCTACGAGCGCGGCGGGGCGGAGCCGTGGGTGCATCGGGGGCCTCTTCGAGAAGGTGCGGGGGTGGAGCACGCGGTTCGGATCAAGACTCCGGCTTCCGAGGTCCGTGTGTCACCTGTTGCGGGTGCCGCGATTGCGACATGTCGGCTCTACGACACGGCGCGTTGGGCCGGCGCCCCGGCACCCCGACGCCTCGGTCACCCCGACGCCTCGGCACCCCCGCGCCCTCGTCGACGTGCGCCACGGCGGGATTGGGGCCCGTGTTTGGGTCCTGGGGCCCATGGCGCGCGCGTCCGCGCTCCGTACGGTTGACAGCCGGGGTGGGGCGCCGCGCGCCACCATGAACGGCCGTTTCCGTTCCGGGGGTTGAGGTACAGACATGTCTGTCTCTGGTGGTTTGCCATGGTCCGGATCATCGGGGCGGCCCGGTGACGCTTCCCGCCGCCCCATGCCACAGCCGCTCATGGTGGCGCGCCAGTTGGTGTACGTGCTGTTCGGGGCGACGGTGCTCGGCGGCGTCGGGCTGTTCCTCACCGCCGCCTCGCTGGACGCGGTGAACGGCACGCTGCTGGGACTCCTCGTGTACGCGGCGGCGCCGGGGACGGTCGGCTGGGTGCTGGCGCGGCGCGCCTGGACCGGCGGGACCGGGGTGTGGTGGGGGCTCGTCGTCGTACAGGCGTGGCTGGTCCTCGGGGGCCTGTCCAACGTCCGTGACGGATCGGTGCAGGGGTTCACGCAGCTCTTTCTGCCGCTCGTGATTCTCGTGTTCCTGTGCCGGGGGGAGAGCAGGCGGTGGTTCCGGCTCGCGGGGGAGCGGCGGAACCCGCGTCCTCCCTTCTCGCTGCCCCACATGATCAAGTGGCGGCGGGACCGCGGGCAGTCGGCGGTGGAGTACGTGGGTCTGGTCACTCTCGTCGCGGCGATCGTGCTGGCGATCACCCTGACCGGAGTGGGCGGGCAGATCGCCGATGGCTTCAGGTCGGCCATCTGTTCCGTCACCGGCTCGGCGTGCCCCGGCGGGGGTGCCACCGGTGACGGGACGGCCGAGGCGGGCAGCGGGACAGAGGGCCGGACCGGCCCGACGACGGACGGCTCCACCTCCACCGGCGGTACGACGGGGGGCGTCGCCGGTGTCGATACGGGGGGTGGCACCGGCACCGCGGGTGAGACCGGGGGCGGCACCGGCACGAGTGGTGCTACGGGGGGCGAGACGGGAGGCACGACCGGCGAGGCCACGGGTGGCGACAGCGGCGGTGGCGACAGCGGCGGCACGACCGGCGGGCCCGACGACGCCGACGCGTCCGACGAGGCCGGCGATCCCACCGACCCCTTCGAGCCGGTCGTCGCCGACGGAGACGATTCCGCCGACGACAAGGGCACGGACGACGGGGAGAAGAAGGACGAGTGCTCCGGCTTCCTCGGGTGCACCCTCGATCAGCTCGGGCAGGTCGGCGAGGGACTGGTCGTCGACGGTGTCTGGGGTGATGTCACCGACCTCTGGGACACCGTCGTGCATCCCATCGACACCGTCACCGGCATCGGTGACTACGGCACGTCGCTCGGCGACCAGTGGAGCGCGGACTCCAAGGACGCCGGCGACAAGTGGGCCGACGGTGACTACTTCGACGCGGTGACCGACTGGGGCGGCGCCTCGGTGAACACGGGCGTCAAGGTCCTGGACGACATGTTCGTCGGGGAGGAGGTCCGCGAGACCTGGGACCGGGGCGAGGAGACCCAGGCCGTTACCACTGTCGTCTGGAACGTCGGTTCGCTCTTCATCCCCGGCTACGACGTGGCCAAGGTCGTCGGAAAGGCCAGCAAACTCGGCAAGCTGGGCAAGCTCGCCCAGGCCGTCGCAGAGGTGTCGGGCAAGGCCAAGGACGCCGCGGGCCGGGCCCGTAAGGCGGCCGGTCTCGGCGACGCCGAGGGAGCCCGTAAGGCTGCGGACGAAGCGCGGGAACACGCCGATGACGCGGTGGAGAAGGCGGAGGAGCACGGCAGCTGCAGCATCGCGCTGGGCGCCGCCGTCCTCGTACCGTACGAAGGCGGGGGAGCCGTCCGGCCCGGGGCGCCCGGCGGTGTGCCCGGCTCCGGTACGGGAATCCTGGCCGCTGGACAGGCCGGATCTCCCGTGGCCGTCCTCGCGGCAGGCCCGGGCAGGTGCGAGGGCGAGGAGGCGGACAACGCGCGCGAAGCCCAGAAGGAGGCGGACGACGCCGACCGGGCCGCTGACGGGGTCGAACTCTCCGACGCGGCGGAGCGGGCCAAGCAGACCATCCGGGACGCCGCCGACAAGCAGAAGACGCCCAAGTCCGAGCGGTACAGCCTCAACGAGGGCGCGGTCGACAAACTGGTCGCGAAGGCCAAGGACGACCCCGATCCGAGCCGGGGCGAATTCGGCAAGGACGAACTGGCCTCCGCGCTGGACGATCTCACCGACACGCTCAACGACAAACGTATCGACACCGGGAGCCGAGGCTCCCTGGGCGGCACCGTCCTCAAGGCCAACGACCGTCATCAGCTGGCCGAAGCCATGGCCGAGGTCCGGGCGGCCAAGCGGGCGGCCGACCTCGACGCCGCCGAGGGCACGAAGGTGTTCGCGAGTGTCGGCGCGCAGAAGGGCCGCAAGTCGGTGGACTTCGGGGACGGCCGACCGGTCGACGTCAGCGCCATCGACGACGTCGACGTCGCCTACAAGGGCAAGGACGGCAAGGTCCACGTCGTGGAGGTCAAGAACACCGCCAACGCGACCACGCAGGCCTCTCTCCCCGCCCAGGCCAAGCGGCTCGCGGACTGGGCCCAGGAGGGCGGAGCGACGCCGCCGCGGGCGGCCCGCTACGAGATCGAGACCTCGAAGGACTGGGACAAGATCTTCAACGGTTTCCAGAAGGACAAGAAGACCGGTACGCCCCCGCCCGGCACCCCCGCGCAGACCCTCGCGGACAACGGGCTCGGCGTTCGGATCGCCGGTCAGGACGTCACCCCCCAGCAGCTGAGGGACCTGGACACCGCGTGGAACTCCAGGACCGACGCCGAGAAGCAGGCCGCCCGTGACTCCGGCAAGATGAATGATCCCAAGAGCGCGATGGAATACCTGGGAGTGTCGTGATGACCACGGAACACGCCGGACAGGAGCCCCTGCTGCCCGAGGCCGTGCGCGCCCTGCCGTACTCCTGGGACCTCGGTTTCGTCTGGCCGCCGGAGACGGCGGAGAGCAGGGAGAACCTCGCCCGCGCGCGGGCCGTGCTCGAAGCCTGCCTGCCCCCGGCTCCCCTCGCCGTGCCCGAGCCGCCTCCCGAGGTGAATCCGAAGCTCCTCGGCCCGGACGCCTCCTGGCCCGAATGGACGGAGACCAGGCGTGTGCTGCGGGAGCGCATGCCGTACGCCCGCTGTGTGACGCGGGAACGGATGGCCGAGGCCGAGGCGGAGTGCGCGCGCCGGGGTTTCGACACGACGGACTTCACCGAGCGGTGGACCGTCCGGATCTGCGCCTGGATCGCCGAACAGGTCCTGCACTGGTGCGGACTCATGGTCGACGACACCGCCGCGATCACTCCGTGGGCCATGGACCTCGCCGAACGGTACGCACAGCGGGGCATGGCCGCCGAGCGGGCCGTATGGGCACTCCGCCACACCGCCGAGGTCCCGCGGAGCCGCGAGGCGCTGGCCCGACTGGCCGCGGACGAGACGCTGCCGGGCGAGATCCGTGAACTGGCGGCGCAGCCGTTCGCCTGAGCTGTCCGGGCAGAGCGCCTAGAACTTGCTGATCTCCCAGAAGCGGAAGACGGTCGAGGCGTCCAGGGTCCACTGGAGGCCGGAGATGTCGCCGTAGGCCACCGCGTACTGCTTGCCCTGCCACAGAGGCAGGATCGGCAGGTCCTCGGCCACGTCCTCCTGGAGCTCGTCGAAGGCCTTCTCGGTGGCGCCCCGTTCGGCCAGGGCGGCGGTGGCGGGGATGATCCGGCCGGTGATGTCGTTGTTCACGTAGCCGTTCTGCAGGACGTTGTCCGTGCCGAAGAACGGCTGGGTGAAGTTGTCCGGGTCGGGGTAGTCCGGGACCCAGCCCTTCACGTAGACGCCGAGCCGGCCGGCCGCGATCCGCTTCTCGTACTCCTCGAAGGGCAGCGACGTGACCTTCGTGTCGAACAGTCCGCTCTTGTTGAGCTGCTCGGCGATCGCGTGGAGCGCGTTGTCGGTGGAGGGGCCGTAGCGGCTCGGCGTGGACCACAGCGTGAGCCGCACCTTGTCGGTGATGCCCGCGGTACGCAGCGCCTGCTCGGCCTTGTCCGGCTGCGGGCTCCCGCCGTACCTGTCGAAGAACGCGGTGTTGTGGGCCGTGATGCCTGCCGGGACGATCGAGTACAGCGGGGTGGCCGTGGAGTGGTAGACCTCGCTGACGAGGGCGTCACGGTCCACCAGGTAGGCGATGGCCCTGCGCACGGGGAGCTTTCCGAGCACCGGGTCCTTCACGTTGAAGACCAGGTGCTGCACCTCGGCGCTGGTTCCCTCGACGACGTCGATGCCCTTGTCGGCCGCGGCGGGGGCGTCCTCCAGCTGGGCGATGTCCTGCGCGGCCAGACCACGGTAGGCGACATCGACGTCGCCGTTCCGCAGCGCGGACGCCAGCTTCTTCCGGTCGCCGCCGAAGAAGTCGAGGGTGATGCCCGAGTTCTTCACCTCTGCTGTGCCCCGGTAGCGGGAGTTGACCGCGAAGACGGCCTTCGCCCTGTCGAGGGACTTCAGCTGGTAGGGCCCCGAGCCGATGGCCTTGCCGTCCTCGCGCAGACTGTTCGCCGGGTACGAGCGGTGGTCCACGATGGAGCCGGCGCCCGAGGCGATCTTGCTGGGGAAGGTGGCGTCCGGAACCGAGAGCCGGAAGACGACCGTCCGGGCGTCGGGAGCGGTGATCTCCGCGATCGTGGAGAGCAGCGGCGCGGGCCCGGCGGGGTCGTTGATCCTGATCGCCCGGTCGAAGGAGTACTTGACGTCCTTGGACGTGAGGCTGTCGCCGTTGCTGAAGGTCAGACCGTCGCGGAGCGTGCACCGGTAGGTCGTGTTGCCGTTCTCGAACGCGCAGGACTTGGCCGCTTCCGGCTGCGGTGTCGAGCCCCCTCGGGGAAAGCTGAGCAGGGACTGGTAGACGTTGTTGAACAGCAGCCAGGATCCCGGGTCGTAGCCCGAGGCCGGATCCGAGGCCAGAACGTCGTCCGACATGCCCACAACGATGGAGTCGTCGGAACCGGCGGCGCTTCCTCCGGTCTCGAGGCCGCAACCGCTCAGCAGAGCCACCGCGAGACCGGCCCCTAGGGAAGTGCTTGTCCACCGCTTGCGTACGTTCACAGAACTGCCTCGTGTTTTCAGTGGGCCGGTGCGAGGGCTCCCGCACGGCCGCCGGCCCCTCCGGCCATGGGGAGGCTTCATGAAGCCGGGCCGGGGAGGCGAACATCCGTCCGACGAGCATAGGGGCGGGGTGAGGGCGGCTCGGGCTGCCCCCGTACCTGGAGCGGTACGCAGTGGCATATACCTGTACGCGTAGGTGTGTCCGTGAAGGTTCGCATTGCGGAGGAGGCCGATGGCCTGCCAGGGGAGGGCCTCGGCCGGTCGGCGGCGGCGCGGGTTCAGCGTGCGGACCGCTCCACGGCGGCGGCGACGTCGTCGAGATCCTTCGCCACGGCCTTGGCCACCGCCTTGGCGCCGAGGCCGCCGAGGAGCTTCGAGACGAGGCCGGCGAATCCGCCGGGCGGCGTGGCGGAGAACGTCATGCGTACGGTCGTGACACCCGGCCCGCCGTCGGAGAGGGCGAACTCCGAGACGTAATGCGCGCCGTGCGAATCCGCCTCGGCCACGTAGCGGGAGGGCGGCTCGCACACCGTGATGCGCATTTCCTCGGTGGCCCGCTTGCCGAACATCCGGCGGGTCTCGATCCAGCGGGTGCCCACGGTGAACGGCCCCGGTGTGAGGATCTCGACCGCTTCCACACCGCTGAGCACGGACGGCATGCCCCGGAGATCGGTGAGCGCCTCCCAGACCTTCCCGGCGGGCGCGGCGATCCGTCGCTCGACGACGACGTTCGGATCACTCATGGGGCGCCTCCTGTGATGCGTGCGGTGCGCGAGCGGGGGCCCGCGAGATCCATGGTGCACGGCACCCCAGGCCGCCGCAGCGGGCCGCGCGCCGGCCCGCCGGGCATAGCTACTTTCCTCTAGGTACCTACTATCCCGCCGGTGTTAGCTTCAGCGGGTCGCGGCGGGCCGGTCCGGCCCGGAGCGACGTTTCCGCCCCTGCTGGCGGGCCCAACTCAAGTCACCACAACGGGAGTTACACATGATCGTAGTAACGGGAGCAACTGGGAACGTCGGCCGCCCGCTGGTGCGGTCACTCGCGGCAGCCGGTGAAGAGGTGACGGCGGTCTCCCGCGGCATCACGGCCGCCGACGTCCCGGAGGGGGTCCGGGCCATCCGGGCGGATCTGGCCCGGCCCGAGAGTCTGCGACCCGTCTTCGAAGGCGCCGACGCGCTGTTCTTCCACGACACCGGAGCCGGTGCGCACCTGCTGGATCCGCAGGCCGTCCTCGACGCCGCGAAGGCCGGGGGAGTGCGGCGGATCGTGCTCCTCTCCTCCATCGGCGTGGCGAGCCGGGCGGATTCGGAGTCGCACGGCGGTACGGGTCTGGCCCTGGACCAGGCCGTCCGGAACTCGGGGATGGACTGGACGGTCCTGCGGGCCGGCGGTTTCGCCTCCAACGCGTTCGCCTGGGCCGAGTCGGTCCGGGCGCGGCGGACCGTCGCCGCGCCGTTCGCCGGTATCGGCCTGCCGCTCGTCGACCCGGCCGACATCGCCGAGGTCGCCGCCGCGGCCCTGCGCGAGGACGGCCACGCCGGGCAGGTCCACGAGCTGACGGGGCCCGCCCTCACGACGCCGCGCGAGCAGGCCGAGGCGCTCGGCGAGGCACTGGGCGAGCCGGTCCGGTTCATCGAACTGACCCGGGACGAGGCCCGCGAGCACATGCTCGCGTTCATGCCCGAGCCCGTCGTCGAGACCACCCTGACGATCCTCGGTGAACCCAACGGGGCCGAGCTGCGCATCAGCCCCGCCGTCGAACAGATCCTCGGCCGCCCGCCCCACACCTTCGCGGACTGGGCCGGGCGCCACATCGCCGCCTTCCGGTAGGCCGTGGTGGTTGGGCCCTGGGGCCCAAGACGGTGGGGCCTGTGACCGTTAGCGTCGGCGCCGTAGGGGAACAGAGCCCGCCCCGGCGCTCCCCCATGGCGCCGGGCCGGACGTCCCCACCCGCGCACCGCGATGGGGAGCAAGGTGACCCATGTGGTCATAATCGGCCGCATGCCCGACAACCAGCCCCTTCCCCGAGCTCTCGGCTTCGCCCGAGCGGCGGAGGCCCCGTCCCGGACACCCGCACCGGCGCCACCCCGCCGCCGCGGCCTCCGGCACCGCGCCGCCGCCGCGCTCACCGCGGCCGCCCCCGCACTGGCGGTCTACGCGGCCGTCCGGGTCATCGGGCTCCTCGTCTTCTGGGGCTGGGCCTCCCTCGCGGGGAAGGACGCCCTCCATCTGCTCAGCGGGCGCTGGGACTCCGTCTGGTACCAGCGGATCGCCGAGCACGGATACCGCTACTCCGTCACGCTTGCCGACGGCAGCGTCCATTCCGACCTGGCCTTCTTCCCCCTCCTGCCGGCCCTGGAACGCGGCATCGCCGGCATGACCCCGCTCACCGTCGGCGGCGCGGGGCTGCTCGTCGCCTGGCTCGCCGGGCTGCTCGCCGCCTGGGGCATCTTCGCCGTCGGCGCGCGGCTGTACGACCGCCGGACGGGGGTGGTGCTGGCGGCGCTGTGGGGCGTCTACCCGACGGCGTTCGTGCAGTCGATGGCGTACACCGAGACCCTCTTCACCGCCCTGGCGGCCTGGGCCCTGTACGCGGTGCTCACCGGGCGCTGGATCGTGGCGGGTGCCCTGTGCGTACTGGCGGGGCTGACGCGTCCCTCGGCCGCCGCGCTCGTCGCCGCCCTGGCGATCACCGCGGCGGTCACCCTGGTGAAGGAGTACCGGGCGGGCGGCCGGGAAGGCCTGCTGCGGCGGCACGCCCGCATGCTGCTCGGGGTCGTCGTCGCACCGCTGGGCTGGCTGGCGTACGTCGTGTTCGTCGCCGTACGCCAGGACAGCCCCTTCGCGTACTTCGAGGTCCAGGCGCAGTGGGGCAACAGCATCGACGGCGGGCGTGCCCTGGCCGTGTTCATCCTGGATCTGCCGCTGCCCGCCGCGCTCGGGCTGTGCGCGGCGCTGGGGCTGCTGGGGTGGCTGGTGTACCTGTGTGTACGGCAGCGGCAGCCGCTCCCCGTACTGGTCTACGGCATCGCGATCGTCGTCGTCTCGCTGATCGGCTCCGGCTACTTCGGGTCCAGGCCGCGTCTGATGATGCCCGCGTTCCCGCTCCTCCTGCCGGCCTCGGTGGCGCTGCTGCGGCTGCGGACGACGGTCCGCACCGCCGGGGTCGTCGCCGCGCTCGCTCTGGCCTCCGCCGCGTACGGGTCCTGGACCCTGCTCGGGTCGGGCCCGCCCTGAGTGTCCTGTCTGAGTGCGCGTACTCATGTGCGACGGGCGGCCTGATCGGAGGCTGTGCACATGACACGAACTCCTGCCTCGGACAGCACAGCTGCCCGCACACGCCGCGCACGCGGCCCGCGGCTCGCACTCGCGGTAACAGCCCTCGCCGTGCTGACCCTTGCCGCCTGCGGCACCGAGAAGGCAGATGCCGGTGGCTCGCGGAACACGTCCGCCGACGCCGTCGGCGCCCCGCCCGCCACCGCTGTGCCCAGCTCCGATGCGCAGGTGGCGTTCAAGGAGATGCTGAAGACGGTGGCGCAGCCATGCTCCGGCCAGCAGGCGACCGCGCAGGACGGGCCGCCGACCGCTCCGGTGGAGCCGCTGCCGATCGAGGAGACCGCGCCCGACGGCACCCGCCAAGTGCCCGTCGACCCCTCGCCGCAGCCGGGGCTGGAGCTGAACGCCGCCGACTGGTGCGCCGGCCATCTCCACGTCGAGCGCATCGCCCACGCGCTCTGGAACGTCGAGGACCCCACGCCCGCCCAGGTCAGGGAGATCCTCAACGGCCTCGGCTACATCGACGAGCGCATTCACAGCCTTGAGCAGGCCGGTGCGGCCACACGGTTCTTCCTCGACCTGCGGGTCGAGGGAGGCGCGCTCGCCCTGGAGGCCACGGCGGCGGGCACGAAGACCGACATCGAGATGTTCGGAGTCGCCGGGACGGGCCCGTTCACGCCGGTGAAGGTGAAGCCGAAGCAGTGACCCGGGCCCGCCCCGGGCCCCGCTGGTGGGGTGGCCCGACGTCCCGGTGGGCCCTTCCGGTCACGGCACTAGCGGACGGTCGCCTGCGCCGCTATCCGTACGCGCGTGCCCGGCCGCATCCCCCACTCGGCCATCGCCCCGGCCTCGGACTCCACGACGTGCCGGGCGCGCAGCCGGGGCAGACCGAGGCGGCCGGGCTTCATCGTGCGGACCGCGAGGACGTTGAAGTGCCGGTCCAGGTACGCGACATCGATCGTGAACCGCATCCGGAACGTGTGCACGCTCGCGCACGGCGTGATCAACAGCGCGCCGTCGACGCCCTCCTGACCGAGCAGGCCACGCGTCCGCGCCCCGTAGGAGGCCGCGATCCGCAGCGGCACCTCCCGGGTCTCCTCGTCCGTCGCGACCGTGAGCGTTCCGCTGCCGTTGCGCCATTTCCCCATGGGCACCGACCGTAGTACCCGATGCCCGCCGCTGGGTCCGGAACGCCGCGCAATGGGTCCCAGGGCCCAAGACCCCTACCCCGCACCCGGATTAGGGTCGCCGGTGTGGACGCCACACTCATCGCAGTCGCCGCTCTCTGGGGGGTCGCCACCGGCCTGCTGGTCCCGCGTGCCGCGTACCGGTTCTCCGTGGAGCCGGACGAGGACTGGCGGGACGCCTGCCCCGCGGGGCACCCGCTCACCGGCCCGGTCCGCGGCTGGCTCGGCCCGGTCCGGTGCGCGAGCTGCGCCGTGGCCGTCCCGTCCCTTCCCGGGCGTACGGCCCCGGCGGGCGACGGCCCGGCAGCGGTGTCCGGGCCCGTGCCCGCCGCGTCCCGGTACGCCCCCGCCGTCCTCGCGCCCGTGGCCACCGCACTCGCCTGTACGGCCCTGGCGGCGGCCACCGGGGCCCGGCCCGAGCTCGCCGTCTGGCTGCTGCTCGCCCCCGTGGCCGTACTCCTCGCCGTCATCGACCGCCGCGTCCACCGGCTGCCCGACCGGCTGACGCTGCCGCTGGCCGGTGCGGCGGCGCTGCTCCTCGGCGCGGTGTCCCTCGTCCCGGAACACACCGGGTCCTGGGCCTCCGCCCTGCTCGGCGGCCTCGTGCTGGGCGGCTTCTACTTCCTGCTCTTCCTCATCAACCCGAACGGCATGGGCTTCGGGGACGTGAAGCTCGCCCTGTCCCTCGGGGTGGCGCTCGGCTGGTACGGCTGGGCGGTGCTGTTCGCCGGAGGGTTCGCCGGCTTCCTGCTCGGCGCGGTGTACGGACTGGGCCTGATGCTCCTGCGGCGGGCCGGGCGCAAGACGGGCATCCCGTTCGGGCCGTTCATGATCGCGGGTGCGCTGCTCGGAGTGCTGTTCGGTGCCCTGGCCGCCTGAGAAAGGGGCCGCGTGCCAAGGAATCCGGTCGCGCTCCTCGCCGCCCAGCTGAAACGATCGCCCCATGGCCGATTCATCCGCACCCCTCACCCCGGCGTCCGACGCACGCTTCGAAGCGCTCCTCGCCGAAGCCGGAGCCGTCTCCGTCGACGGCTGGGACTTCTCCTGGCTGGACGGCCGGGCCACCGAGCAGCGCCCCTCCTGGGGGTACGCCCGCGCCATGGCGGACCGGATGGCCCGCGCCCGCTGCGCCCTGGACATCCAGACCGGCGGCGGCGAGGTCCTCGCCTCCGTACCGAAGCTGCCCCCGCTGACCGTGGCCACCGAGGCCTGGCCCCCGAACGTCGCCCGTGCCACCGCGCTCCTGCATCCGCTCGGCGCCGTCGTCGTCGCGAACGAGGACCGGCCGCCCCTGCCGTTCGGTGACGCGGCCTTCGACCTGGTGGTCAGCCGGCATCCGGTGACCACGTGGTGGGAGGAGATCGCCCGGGTGCTCGCGCCCGGCGGCACGTACTTCTCGCAGCAGGTGGGCCCGGCGAGTGTCTTCGAACTCGTCGAGTTCTTCCTCGGCCCGCAGCCGCCCGAGGTACGCGGCGCCCGCGACCCGGAGCAGGCCCGCGCCGACGCCGTCGCCGCCGGTCTCGACGTGGTCGATCTGCGGCCGGAGCGGCTGCGTACCGAATTCCTCGACATCGGCGCCGTCGTCTACTTCCTGCGCAAGGTGATCTGGATGGTCCCGGGCTTCACGGTCGAGGCGTACCGTCCGCGGCTGAAGGAGCTGCACCGGAGGATCGAGAGCGAGGGGCCGTTCGTCGCGCACACGACCCGGTTCCTGATCGAGGCCCGCAAGCCGGCGTAGCGCCCCGGAGGCCACAGACCAACGGGCTTACGGGTCATGGCACTTGAAGTCCCCGCGAGGCAACGCCCCGGCCCTTTCAGCCGTCCTACCGGTGGGCAGGGCGAACCGGTGGGGCGAGCGCACGGTGAGGGAGCTGGTCATGACGGTGGGAAGGGAAGAGCCCGGCGAGGACATCCGCGAACCCGCTGGCCGGCCCCGCGGCGGTGACGCCGACTGGCTGAAGGGCTCCTGGATCACCGCAGTCCACGGGCTCTTCTACCGCCCCGAGGGGATCACGGGCGAGCCCGAGGCCATCGAGTTCGTCCTCTCCGGAGGCGATTCGGTGCTTCTGACCTGCGCCTCCGACTGGACCTTGCGGATCACCCCGGGCCGCTGGCCGGACCTTCCCGACTGGTGCGTACCGGCGGGCCAGTGGCAGTTCTCCCCCCTGACCAACCTGCCCGTACCGCCGTACGGCGGAGCCTGGACGGTCACCGGCACGGAGGAGCGCCGCGACGAGAAGGGGGAGGTGCGCGAGGTGGTCATCCGGTGCGAGGACGGCGACTTCGTGGTCGTCGCGGGGGACACGATGGCGATCCGCTTCGTCCGGCCCTGACGGGAGACGGCCTACGCGTGCGGGCCCACCGTCACCGGCCCCACGGTCAGCTCCGCCTTCCCCTCCAGCACCTCGGCCACCCGTTCCGCCTGTTCCTCCAGTGCCCTCAGCTGTACGGCGGTGAGCGGCGCCAGCGGTTCCACCGTCATCGCGATCCGACGCCCCGAGCGGCGCTGGTGCCACACCCCGGCGACCGTGCCGTCCACCAGCAGGACCGGATAGTTCCCCGCCTGGCCGCCCCCGAGCGCGCGGGTGTACGCGAGGCCGGGGAAGAGCCGTTCGCGCGGCTGGGAGGCGATGGTGAACGCGTCGAAGTAGGGGAGCAGCCGTACGCCCCGGGCGGGCGCCGCCGGGAAGGCGGTGTCGCCCGCCGCCACCCAGGCCGGTGCGCCCTCGTACGTCACCTCCTCGATCACCCCCGTCACGGCCAGCTCGGCGAACAGCTGGTTCGCCCAGCCGTTGGCCGTGGCGAGCCACCGTGCGAAGTGGGCCGGGGTCGCCGGGCCGTACGCGTGCAGATAGCGCCCGACGAGCGCCGTCACGGCCTGCGGTCCGGGCAGCGGGGTGGCGCCGGGGTTGGTGTAGGTGGCCTTGCGGCCCCGGTTCGGGGCGTAACACAGCACGCCCCGGTGGCCGGCCAGATGCAGCACCTGGCGCCAGCGCGGCCACATCCCCTGGAACGCCGGCATCACCGGGTCGCCCGCCCACGGCCCGGTGCGGGCGACGACCGCGTCCGACAGCTCGTCGATGGTCAGCTCGGCGCCGGTCAGGGCGTCGGCCACGGCCGCGAGCACCTCCTCGGTCTGACCGGGAGTCATCCGGGCATCGGAGGCAAGCGCACTGGACCCGGATGGCAGGGCGGACAGCGCACCGGTCCAGAGCGGGAGCTCATCGGCGGGCAGCAGATGAACGGTGCCGCGCGGACCGAAGGTCTTCACCAGGGACCGGTCCGTCCACAGGGCTTCGCGTACGTCGGTACGGGTGGTCCCGGGCAGCCGCAGCGCGAGGGACAGCTCCGCCGCCGACAGCACCTGGGCGTGCGCCCCGAGCATGGCGCGGGCCGCGTCGGCGGGGGTACTGCCTACGGGGGAGTCGGAGAGGGCGGCGGCGGACAGTCCCTGGCGGTCGATCCGGCGGGCATGCGCCTCGGGCCAGGTCACGGTCACGGTGCGGGCTCGTGTCGTCATGCCGCGAATCTAGGACGGCATCAGGACGGAACCTGTCCCTTAGGGAAGTCCCGCACCGTTCTCCCGGCGACCAGATACCTGTGCGAGGGACATCCCCGCGTCAAGGCGGTGCCGAGCGCCGTCCGCCTCTTTTCCCCACCCTCCCCAGGGGCCTCCGCAGTGCCGGAAACCGTCTCCGCAGCGCAGTCCGGCGCATTCGGAGAGTAGTTGTGGAGTGGCGTGGCACCCAGCATCACTTACGAAGGGTTATGGTGGAAACCCCCCCTCGGGCCGGTCCGTACCCCCCCCCACGGACCGGCCCGTTTTTTGTGCCCGGGGTTGTGAGGCCCCTGTGAGAGCCCGGTGTGGACCCTGTGTCACACAGCTGGTGTCAGCTGCGGCCGGCCCAGATGTTGGTGCCCGCGGTGTCCACCGCGAACGCGTCGATCTCCTTCAACTCCTCGGCGGACAGCGCCGGTCCGGCCAGAGCGGCCACGTTCTGCTCAAGCTGCTTCACGCTTGAGGCACCGATCAGAGCCGATGTCATACGGCTGTCGCGCAGCACCCAGGTGAGCGCCAGCTGCGCCAGGGACTGTCCGCGGTTCCCCGCGATGCCGTTCAGCCCGTTGAGGCGCCGGACGACATCGTCGGAGAGCAGGCCGGGGTCCAGGGACTTACCCTGCGTGGCGCGCGAGCCCGCCGGGATGTCCGACAGGTACTTGTCCGTGAGCAGACCCTGCGCGAGCGGCGCGAAGGAGATGCATCCCATACCCGCCGTCTCCAGCGTGTCGAGCAGCCCGTCGTCCTCCAGCCAGCGGTTGATCATCGAGTAGGACGGCTGGTGGATGAGGGCGGGCACCCCCATCTCCTTGAGCAGACGGGCCGCCTCCGCCGTCTGTTCCGCGTTGTACGAGGACACACCCGCGTACAGCGCCTTGCCCTGCCGGACGGCGGAGGCCAGCGCGCCCATCGTCTCCTCGAGAGGCGTGTCCGGGTCGAAGCGGTGCGAGTAGAAGATGTCGACGTAGTCGAGCCCCATCCGCTTGAGCGAGGCGTCCAGCGAGGAGAGCAGGTACTTGCGGGAGCCCCACTCGCCGTACGGGCCGGGGTGCATCTCGTAGCCGGCCTTGGTGGAGATGATCAGCTCGTCCCGGTACGGGGCGAAGTCCTGCTGGAAGAGTTTCCCGAAATTGAGTTCGGCGGAGCCGGGCGGCGGACCGTAGTTATTGGCCAGATCGAAGTGGGTCACGCCGAGATCGAAAGCGCGGCGCAGGATCGCCCGCTGGGATTCCAGCGTGCGGTCGTCGCCGAAGTTGTGCCACAGGCCGAGGGAGACGGCGGGGAGCTTGAGTCCGCTGCGGCCGGTGCGGCGGTACTCCATGGAGTCGTAGCGCGACTCGGCGGCGCGGTAGGAGAAGGAATCAGTCACGTTTCTCTGCTTATCACGGAGTTGTGACAGACCGGGTTGGGCCGGTGTGACCCGTGCGCAGTAATGTGGCCGCTTCGGGGAATGCCGATGCGCGGCGCGACGCCTGTCTGCGCGGACCGTGCGAACCATGCGGCTATCCCCCACGGGGGACGACCCCGGACCCCCGGCAACGGGGAAGACGGGTCTGTGGCCCGTACGGAACCGAGAGGGTGAACTCAGTGAACTTGCGCGACCTGGTGTACGGGCTCTACGCACGCCGGGTGGAAGGCCGCCTGGATCACGACCAGGTGCCCAAGCACATCGGTGTCATCCTCGACGGCAACCGGCGGTGGGCGAAGGCGTCCGGCGGCTCCGCGGTGCAGGGGCACCAGGCCGGTGCGGACAAGATCTCCGAGCTGCTCGGCTGGTGCAGTGAGACGGATGTCGAGGTCGTCACCCTCTGGCTGCTCTCCACGGACAACTTCGACCGGCCCGAGGCGGAACTGATCCCGCTGCTCGGCATCATCGAGAACACCGTGAGCAACCTCGCGGCCGACGGGCGGTGGCGGGTCCACCACGTCGGCACGCTGGACCTGCTGCCGGCCCGGACGCAGACCGTCCTCAAGGAGGCCGAGCAAGCCACGGCCGGTATCGACGGAATAATCGTGAATGTCGCGGTCGGCTACGGCGGCCGCCAGGAGATCGCGGACGCGGTGCGTTCGCTGCTGCTGGACCACGCGTCGAAGGGGACGACCTTCGAGGAGCTGGCGGAGGTGGTCTCCACGGACCTGATCTCCGAGCACCTGTACACCCGGGGGCAGCCCGACCCGGACCTGGTGATCCGTACGAGTGGCGAGCAGCGGCTGTCCGGCTTCATGCTCTGGCAGAGCGCGCACTCCGAGTACTACTTCTGCGAGGTCTTCTGGCCGGCCTTCCGCAAGGTCGACTTCCTCCGCGCCCTCCGCGACTACGCGGCCCGGCACAGGCGCTACGGAACCTGACGCCCGGCAGAAACAAGCCCGTCCGGCGATCGAGGACGAGAACGGCCGCCGGGCGGCTTCGGCGAGCCCCCGCCGTCACCCCGCGTCCACCAGGACGTTTCCGCACCGTGTCGCAGGCATCGGCATGGCCGGGCGTGTTGGAGGGAATACCCCTGACAGGTCGACATCCGGTCAGGAACCGGGCGGATGTCGTGTCCAAGTGAGTGGCACCCAGTCCGCTCGCCCGGGAGGCCCTTTGCACACGAAGGACCGTACGCATCGTGCGGCCGACGCGGAGGGCCGGCGTTCGGCCCTCGCAGGGGGTTCCGAACCCGGTCCGTCCTCTTCCCTTGGGAAGTTCCGCGACGTCCGTCGCACTCCCCGACCTCGTCCGAGGGGGTACGTCCTTCCGTGGTGACCAGCACAAAGCGCCGCATGCCCGACAGGCGCACCTACGTTCTCGACACCAGCGTCCTGCTGGCCGACCCCAACGCCATGTCCCGCTTCGAGGAGCACGAAGTCGTGCTGCCGATCGTCGTGGTCACGGAGCTTGAGGCCAAACGGCATCATCCGGAGCTCGGGTACTTCGCCCGGCAGGCCCTGCGCCTGCTGGACGACTTCCGGGTCCGGTACGGCCGGCTGGATGCCCCGATCCCGCTCGGGGATCTGGGCGGGACGCTCCGCGTCGAACTCAACCATTCCGACCCCGGCGTACTGCCCGCCGGCTACCGGTTGGGGGACAACGACTCACGGATTCTCGCGGTCGCGCGCAACCTCCAGGCCGAGGGGTACGACGTCACGGTCGTCTCCAAGGACCTCCCGTTGCGGATCAAGGCGTCCTCGGTAGGCCTCCTCGCCGAGGAGTACCGCGCCGAGCTCGCCATCACGGATTCCGGCTGGACCGGAATGACGGAGCTGGCGCTCTCCGCCGAGCAGGTGGACCTGCTGTTCACCGAGGAGACGCTGTACGTCCCCGAAGCCGCCGAGCTGCCCGTGCACACCGGTCTGGTCCTCCAGTCCGAGCGCGGCAAGGCGCTGGGCCGGGTCACGGCCGAGGGCAACGTGCGGCTGGTGCGCGGTGACCGGGAGGCGTTCGGCATTCACGGCCGCAGCGCCGAGCAGCGCATCGCGCTCGATCTGCTCCTCGACCAGGACGTCGGCATCGTGTCCATGGGCGGCCGGGCAGGCACCGGCAAGTCGGCGCTGGCGCTCTGCGCGGGGCTGGAAGCCGTACTGGAGCGCAGACAGCACCAGAAGGTGATGGTCTTCCGTCCGCTATACGCGGTCGGTGGACAGGAACTCGGCTATCTCCCCGGCTCCGAGGCCGAGAAGATGAGCCCCTGGGCGCAGGCCGTCTTCGATACGCTCTCGGCGGTCGCCGGGCGCGAGGTGATCGAAGAGGTGCTGGGGCGCGGCATGCTGGAGGTCCTGCCGCTCACGCACATCCGGGGCCGCTCGCTCCACGACGCGTTCGTGATCGTCGACGAGGCGCAGTCGCTCGAACGCAACGTCCTGCTGACCGTGTTGTCCCGTATCGGGTCGAATTCCCGCGTCGTGCTCACGCATGACGTGGCGCAGCGGGACAACCTCCGGGTCGGCCGGCACGACGGAGTCGTCGCCGTGGTCGAGAAGCTGAAGGGTCATCCGCTCTTCGCCCACGTCACGCTGACCCGCTCCGAGCGTTCGCAGATCGCCGCACTGGTGACCGAAATGCTGGAGGAAGGCCAGATCTGATACGGGATAGGACAGTTGATGCCGCCCGGCGAGCCGAAGAGCTTAGCCGGGCGGCATCGCGTTGCGCCGCTCTTTCCGTAAATGAGGGGGGCCAAACGGGGTGTGAGCTTTAACACGCAACACAGAATTGCTTCCCGGCGTCCGTGTCCGGCAGAGTCTTGCTTCCGTCAGGCCCCGCATACGGCACTCGTGCACCTCCAGAGGCGCACCGCACCACACAACTCAACACTTGCCGGCCGTATGCCGCCCGCGAGCACCACGCGGCACTCCTCGCAAGGGAGTTGCCCATCGGGCCCGTGCCTCCCGTGACCCAAGCAGTAGGGAGGCCAGTGTCAGGGGCACGATTGCGCCCGCGAGGTCACCTAAGCGGGCGATGCTGGAAGGACACCGTGTGAGCCGGATCTCGGTCCGGGGGTTCGCCGTGGCATCAGCCACAGCGGTCACCACCGTAGGCGCCGTCGTAGGCGTTGCTTCGGGCAGCACTCCCGCTGCCGACGCCAACAACTTCGAGGCGACCGCAGCCGACACCACGCTGCTCGCAGACATTCCCGCGGGCCAGCAGGCCCAGGTGCAGACGGCCTCGCTGACACAGCAGGCCGACGCCCAGGCATCCGCGGCCGACGCGGCAGCGAAGAAGTCCGCCGAGGAATCGGCTCGCATCCAGGCCGCCAAGGACGCCGAGTCCAAGAAGCAGGCTGCCGAGGACAAGGTGGAGGCCGAGCGGAAGGCCAAGGCCGAGGCGAAGGCGGAGGCCGAGCGCGCAAGCCGCTCCTCGGTCCGTGACGCCAGCTCCTTCTCCGCGCAGGGCTCGTACAGCGTGGCCGAAGTGCAGGCGATGGCCCGTCAGATGATGCCGGCCGACCAGTTCCAGTGCTTCAGCAACATCGTGGACCGCGAGTCGGGCTGGAACTACCGGGCGACCAACCCGTCCTCCGGTGCCTACGGCATCATGCAGGCGCTGCCCGGCTCCAAGATGTCGAGCGCCGGCTCGGACTGGATGACCAACCCGGCCACCCAGATCAAGTGGGGCCTCAGCTACATGAACAGCGACCGCTACGGCAGTCCCTGTGCGGCGTGGTCCTTCTGGCAGGCCAACCACTGGTACTAGGGGCGCCGGCGGACCCGGACAAGGGTCCGCTCGCAACCCTGTGAAGCCCTTCACCGTCCTACGGTGGGGGGCTTCGCGCGTGTACGGTCACATCCGGACGATTCCGGGGGAGCGGTGGGGGCTCAGCATGGGGGAGAGGGAACGATCATGTCGAAACTGCCAGGGTGGCTCGGCCGCCTCGGTGCCGAACTGACCGACATCGGGGAGCGCCTGGACCAGCGCCGTGCCGAGGCGGATGCCGACTCGGACGCCCACCGGGTACGCGTACCCGGCGAGGCGGGCGGCCGGGAGGAACCGGCGGCGGATCATGTGCCTCCGCCTCCCGCGTACGCCCCCGACATCGCGGCCAGACCCGATCCGGTCGCGGCCATTCCGTGGGGCATGCGGGTCGCGGCCGAGGCGGGCTGGCGGCTGCTCGTCCTGGCCGGCACCCTCTGGGTGCTGATGCGGATCATCAGCGCCGTACAGCTGGTGGTCCTGGCCTTCGTCGCCGCGCTGCTCGTCACCGCGATGCTCCAGCCGACCGTGGTGCGCCTGAAGCGGCTCGGTCTGCCGCGGGGGCTGGCCACGGCGGTCACCGCGATCCTGGGCTTCGTCGTGATGGGGCTGGTCGGCTGGTTCGTGGTGTGGCAGGTGATGGACAACCTCGACACGCTCTCCGACCGCGTGCGCGACGGCATCGACGAGTTGAAGCGCTGGCTGCTCGACAGCCCGTTCCATGTCACCGAGTCGCAGATCAACGACATCGCGAAGAACCTCAACGACACCATCGGCACCAACACGGAGGAGATCACCTCCGCCGGGCTCCAGGGCGTCACCGTGATGGTGGAGGTCCTCACCGGGCTGCTGCTGGCGATGTTCTCGACGCTCTTCCTGCTGTACGACGGCAAGCGCATCTGGTACTGGGTGCTGAAGCTCGTGCCCACGCAGGCCAGGCCGGGCGTCGCGGGCGCCGGGCCGCGCGCCTGGCGCACGCTCACCGCCTATGTGCGGGGCACGGTGATAGTCGCGCTGATCGACGCCATCTTCATCGGACTCGGGATCTACTTCCTCGATGTGCCGATGGCGGTGCCGCTCGCGGTGTTCATCTTCCTCTTCGCCTTCATCCCGCTCGTCGGAGCCGTGATGTCCGGGGCGCTCGCGGTCGTGGTCGCGCTGGTCACCCAGGGCGTGTTCACCGCGCTGATGGTGCTGGTCGTGGTGCTCGCCGTGCAGCAGATCGAGGGCCACATCCTCCAGCCGTTCATCCTCGGCCGGGCCGTGCGGGTCCACCCGCTGGCCGTCGTCCTCTCGGTCGCCGCCGGCGGGATGATCGCGGGCATCGGCGGTGCGGTGGTCGCCGTACCGCTGGTCGCCGTGACCAATACCGTCGTCGGCTATCTGCGGGCCTACGGACAGGAGGAGTCCCGGCGGCACTCGCCGCCGCCGCGTGGCGCCACGGCGTACGAACTGGCGCCGACTCCGGCCCCCGGTTCCCCGCCGAAGGCCCCGGACCTGCCCGCCGATGACGAGGCGGAGAGGCCGGAACAGGGCCGGGAAGGCTGAGCGGACAGTAAGAAGGGCCCCGTGGACGGTCGGTCGTCCTCGGGGCCCTTCTCGTACAAGGGTACTGCGGTGTTACTCGGCGAGAACGGCCTCGGCTTCGAGGGTCACGCCGACCGCCTGGATCACCGAGGCGATCTTGACGGCTTCCTGAATGGTCTCACGGTCCACGCCGGCCTTGCGCAGCACCTGCTCGTGGGAGTCGAGGCACTGGCCGCAGCCGTTGATCGCGGAGACGGCGAGCGACCACAACTCGAAGTCGATCTTCTCCACGCCCGGATTGCCGATGACGTTCATCCGCAGACCCGCGCGGAGCGTCCCGTACTCCGGGTCCGACAGCAGGTGCCGGGTCCGGTAGAAGACGTTGTTCATCGCCATGATGGCCGCGGCCGACTTCGCCGCGGTGTACGCCTCGGCGGAGAGGTTGGCCTTGGCCTCGGGCTCCAGCTCGCGGAGCACCTTCGGCGAGCGCGAGGCGATCGCGCAGGCGAGGACGGTGCCCCAGAGCTGCTGCTGGGGGAGTTCGCTGTTGCCGATGACCGAGCCGAGGTTCAGCTTCAGGTCCTTGGCGAAGTCCGGTATGGCGGACTTCAGTTCGTCGAGAGCCATGATCGTCTCAGCTCACTCGCCCGAGAGGAGCGCGACCGGGTCGAGGGTGGTCTCGCCCTTGGTCCAGTTGCAGGGGCAGAGCTCGTCGGTCTGCAGGGCGTCGAGGACCCGCAGGACCTCCTTGGGGTTACGGCCCACGGAACCGGCGGTCACCATCGTGAACTGGATCTCGTTGTTCTGGTCGACGATGAAGACGGCGCGCTGCGCGAAGCCGTCCTCGCCCTCGATGCCGAGGTCACGCATGAGCTCGTGCTTCGAGTCGGCCAGCATCGGGAAGGGCAGGTCGGTCAGGTCCGGGTGGTCCTTGCGCCAGGCGTGGTGCACGAACTCGGAGTCACCGGAGAAGCCGAGGATCTGGGCGTCACGGTCGGCGAACTCCTCGTTCAGCTTGCCGAAGGCGGCGATCTCGGTGGGACACACGAAGGTGAAGTCCTTCGGCCACGCGAAGACGATCTTCCACTGTCCCTCGTAGGTCTTGTGGTTGATCTGCTCGAACTCCTTGCCCGCCTCCAGCGAGACACAAGCAGTCAGGTCGAACTCGGGGAACTTGTCACCGACAGTGAGCACGCGCACTCCTTGTAGCATAGGAATTCCCTTTTGGGGAGTTTCCTGGGGGTTGGACTGCATCCACCATGGCACAGAGTGCATTGATCACGGAAATC
Source organism: Streptomyces sp. NPDC045968 (assembly GCF_056430475.1). NCBI lineage: Bacteria > Bacillati > Actinomycetota > Actinomycetes > Kitasatosporales > Streptomycetaceae > Streptomyces > Streptomyces sp. NPDC045968. The sequence goes on from NZ_JBWKLF010000004.1 coordinate 130,994, forward strand.
GCCTCCCCGGCGCTCATTGATTGCTCCACCCGATCAGTGCGCTGATCGGGGAAATGGCTACACTCGATCGCGATGATCGGAGGTTCCTATCAATGAGCCAGGGGAACCAGGGCAACAGGCCCAAACAGCCCAGCCTCTCGCAGCTGCGCGCCTTCGCCGCGGTCGCGGAGCATCTGCACTTCCGTGACGCCGCGGCCGCGATCGGCATGAGCCAGCCCGCACTCTCCGGAGCCGTATCCGCCCTGGAAGAGGCACTGGGTGTCCAGCTCATCGAGCGTACGACGCGCAAGGTGCTGCTCTCGCCCGCCGGTGAGCGGCTGGCGGTGCGCGCCCAGGTGGTCCTGGAGGCCGTCGGCGCGCTGATGGAGGAGGCGGAGGCGGCCCGGGCGCCGTTCACCGGAGTGCTCAGGCTCGGCGTGATCCCGACCGTCGCCCCGTATCTGCTGCCGACCGTGCTCCGGCTCGTCCACCGGCGCTACCCGGCGCTCGACCTCCAGGTGCACGAGGAGCAGACCTCCTCGCTGCTGGAGGGGCTGGCCGCCGGACGGCTCGATCTGCTGCTGCTCGCCGTACCGCTCGGCGTGCCGGGAGTGATCGAACTGCCGCTCTTCGACGAGGACTTCGTCCTGGTCATGGAGCGGGAGCACGGGCTGGGCGGCCGCGTCGACATCCCGCGCGAGGCGCTGCGTGAGCTGCCGCTGCTGCTCCTGGACGAGGGGCACTGTCTGCGCGACCAGGCCCTGGACATCTGCCGGGAGGCCGGACGCACGCAGGGCGCACCCGTCACGACGACCGCGGCCGGGCTGTCCACGCTGGTGCAGCTGGTCGCCGGCGGGCTCGGCGTGACGCTGCTGCCGCGGACCGCGGTGACGGTGGAGGCGGGCCGCAACGAGGCGTTGACCACGGGGTACTTCGCGGACCCGGCGCCGTCGCGGCGGGTGGCGCTGGCCATGCGCTCGGGGGCGGCCAGGCACGAGGAGTTCGAGGAGTTCGCGGCGGCGCTGCGCGAGGCGATGGAGACGCTGCCGGTACGGGTCGCCGGACGGGCCGGGCCCTCGGGCCCGTCCGGCGCGTGACCTCAGGTCACTCGGTACGCAGACCGTCCGGGCGCATCATGCGCCACAGCGGCGGCAGCGACAGCAGGGTGACCGTGAGGATCAGTCCGGCGCCCGCCCCCACCATCGGCAGGAACAGCAGCCAGTCGGACACCCGCTTGGCGATCATCCACGTGAGCATCGCCCCGAGTCCCAGGCCGCCGAGGACCGCCACGGCCAGCCCGACCGCCACCGGCAGGGCGGTCTGCCAGAGCACCGACCAGCCGAGCGTGGTGCGCCGCGTGCCGAAGGCGACCAGGACCGACAGCAGGCGCCTGCGCTCCCGCAGCTGCTCCAGCTGGGAGACCAGCATGGAGGCGGCGATGAGCAGCAGGGTGGCGGTCGCGCCCACCTGGAGGCCGGTCTGGATGCTGGCGTACTGCCGGTCGCGCTCCACCGAGTTCAGGGTGGCGACCCGCATGCCGGGGTCGATCCGGGCCGCCGTGTTGCGTACGTGCTCGGCGGCGTCCGGGACGCTCTCGTCGATCCTGACCTGCGTCACGACCGTCGCTTCCGGCAGGAGGGTCGCGTCGAGCGCGCCGGGGGTCACCATGATGCCCCAGCGGCTCTCGCCCATCGGGTCGGGACGGGTGGTGACGGTCCGGGTGCCGGCCGGCAGGGTCCAGAGCACCGGCTCGGCGCCCGAGTAGGAGTCGAACTCGATCTCCTCGCCCTTACGGGCGGTCCTGTCGACCCAGTCGGACATCTTCCTGTCGTTCGCCGGGTGCACGACGAAGGTGTCGCCGTCGCGACAGGTGCTGATCCGGGCCACTTCGAGCAGGGTCGCGCAGTCGCCGATGGACAGCGAGGTGGTGGGCTCGACGCCGTCGCCCTCGTACGTGCCGGGCGTGGTGACGTACGCCTCCACCAGGCCGATGGCCGCGTCCACGCCTTCGGTGGCCCGCAGCTCCGCGATCGTTCTCGCGGCGGCGTCGCCGCTGACCTGCTCGGACCACAGGGCGAACTGCGCCCGTGACGGGTCCTGGCCCGTCATCCGGTTGAAGTCGTCGTTCATCGCGGCGAACAGCATCTGGAGAGCGACGGCACCCGCCACGGCGACCGTGACGCCGCTGACCGCGCGGGCCGCGGCCCCGCCGTTCAACTGGAGCCTGCGTGTGGCCAGTTGCCAGGGCACCGGGCCGCCGCGCAGCCGGTGCACGCAGGCTTCGACCAGCCAGGGCAGCAGCAGGGCGAGCCCGGTCAGGACCAGGACCGCACCGATCGCGATCGGGTACGGATCGACCGGCGCGGTCTCGTCGACCTTGCCGGTCAGTCCGAGGACCGCCGCACCGGCGGCCGGCAGGAGGAAGCGCCACCAGAGCCGGCGGCCGCGGCCGCGCCCCTCGCGCACGACGCCGAGCGGCTCGATCACCACCGCCCGCATGGCGATCAGCGTGACGAGGACCGAGACGAGCGGCACCGCGACGGCGATCAGCGCGCACAGCGCGGGGGCGGGGACGAGGTCGGCCGGGAAGGCGCTGACGTCCCAGACCTCGACGGCGCCGGCGAACCGCCGGCCCACCAGGAACAGGACGAGACCCGTCGCCAGTCCGAGCACCGAGCCGAACAGCGCCTCGCCCGCCGCGATCCGGCGGGTCATCCGGATGTCCGCGCCGACCAGGCGCAGAGCGGCGAGCCGCTGGTCGCGGCGTTCACCGCCGAAGCGCACAGCCGTCGCGATGAAGATGCCCACCGGGACGAGCAGCACCACGCAGACCATGATGACCAGCAGGACGAGGAGAGGGGGCAGCGGCTCGTCCGGCCCGAGGTCGCCGTAGTCGTCCAGCCGGTGGCCGCCCGACGCCGAGGTCAGGGTGCCGCTGCCCGCGTAGAAGCGCAGCTCGCCGGGGGAGACCAGCCCCGCGTCGGAGATCGTGCCGATGATCCGGTAGGGCAGCCGCTCCTTGAGGAGGCTGTTCTCCGGTGCGGCGAGCAGGTCCCTCAGGGCGGGCGATACGAGCATCTCGTCCGGGCCGGGGAAGCGGGCGACGCCGGGCGGGGTGACCGGGTGGGTGCCGTCCGCGCGCATGAGGTAGCCCGCGACGGAGCGGTCGTGGTACTCGGTCTCCGCGTCGACCCGCAGGACCGAGGTGTCCGATTTCGCCACCGAGGCGTCCGGCCCGGCGGAGATCCGCGGCTCGGTGCGGGCCCGCTCGCGTGCGGACCGCTCGTCGAGCAGGTGCGGCACGGAGGAGGCGACGAGCAGCAGCGCCACGCCGAGGCCGACGCCGATGGCGGTCAGCGCGGTGCGTATCCAGCCCTCGCGGCCGCCGGACGAGGCGAAGCGGACACCGAGGCCGAGGTCGCGGAGGAAGGCGGGCACGGCGGAGGACGGCGGCCGTTCGCCGGCCGTCGGCTTCTCGTGGTCGAGCAGCGTCATACGGAGAACTCCATGTCGCGGGCCCGGCCGTCGCGCACCGTGACGTCGCGGTCGGAGTAGGCGGCGACCCGTGCCTCGTGCGTCACCAGGACCACGGCGACGTTGGCGGACCGGGCGGTCTCGGTGAGCAGTTCCATGACCCGCTCGCCGTTGAGGGAGTCCAGTGCGCCGGTCGGCTCGTCCGCGAAGACCACCTTCGGGGACGAGGCCAGGGCGCGGGCCACGGCGACGCGCTGGCCCTGGCCGCCGGAGACCTCGCCGGGCCGCTTGGCGGCGAGGTCGTCGACCTCCAGGCGCTCCATCCACTCCCGGGCCGTGCGCTCGGCGGCCTTGCGGCGGACGCCGTCGAGGCGGAGCGGCAGGGCGACGTTCTCCAGGCAGGTCAGCTCGGGGACGAGCCGGCCGAACTGGAACACGAAGCCGAAGTCGCTGCGGCGCAGGGCGCTGCGTTCGGCGTCGGACATCGCGGACAGTTCGCGGCCCGCGTAGGTGATGGTCCCGGAGTCGGGAGTGATGATTCCGGCGAGGCAGTGCAGCAGGGTGGACTTGCCCGAGCCGGAGGGGCCCATCACGGCGACGACCTCGCCGGGATGGATGGAGAAGGACGCGCCGTCGAGGGCGGGCGTCGATCCATAGGTCTTGTGCAGGTCGTGGGCGGCGAGCAGGGAGCCGACGGGGGTCACGGGGCCACCACCTCGGCGAGCTTGTCGAGGCGTGCGGCGGTCAGTTCGAGCCAGCGGAGGTCGGCCTCCAGGTGGAACAGCGCGTGGTCGCAGATCAGCTGGTCGGCGAGGTCGCCCTTGCGCTTGCGGTCGGTGAGGACGCGCATCAGGCGCAGGTGCTCGGCGCGCTGGGTGTCCAGCAGCCGGTCGGCGCTGCGGCCGGTGAGCAGGGCCAGGACGACCTTGGTGTAGAGGGTCGACTGAAGGTACGGTTCCGGCTTCTCCGGGTGGGTGAGCCAGGCGGACACGTCCGTGATCCCGGCGTCGGTGATGGCGTACCGCTTGCGCTCGGGACCGCCCTCGCTCTCGACTCCGTCGACGACGACGAGCCCGTTCTTCAGCAGCCGGGACATGGTCGAGTAGACCTGTCCGTAGTGCAGGGGGCGGTCGTGGCCGAACTTCTCGTCGAAGGTGCGCTTGAGGTCGTAGCCGTGGCGGGGGCCGGACTCCAGGAGTCCGAGGAGGGTGTGACCGATTGACATGCGAGGGACTATACATGCGGTGTATACGCGGGGTGCATACGGGAGGTGCCGGCCCCGCCCCGACCTGTGGATTCTCCGGTCCTCGCAACCCTTCTTGCCCCTCATGAGTCGGTTCCTTAGGAAACGGGTGCTGATTGTCACGTCCGGAAAAGACCGGATCGCTTGCATTTCGCCCGTCCCGACGGTGTTAGCTGGCGGGAACGGGCGAAGCCGGTCGAGCAGAGAAACGGGAGCACAACAGCGATGGGTCGAGCGGATGCGCGACGAGGTCAGGGGCGAGAAGCGCGCCGGGCCGGGAGGAGCGGCGGCATACGCGGACTCTTCACCTGGCGGAAACTGCTGGGCACGTTCTTCGGGTTCTGCCTGCTGGCCATGGGCGCCTTCGTGGCGCTCTACGTCTACGTGGACGTGCCCGCGGCCAACGCCACGGCCAACAAGCAGAGCAACATCTACAAGTACAGCGACGGCACACTGCTGGCCCGCGCGGGCGAGGTCAACCGCGAGATCGTCGACCTCTCCGCGGTCCCCAAGGACGTCCAGAAGGCCTTCGTCGCCGCCGAGAACAAGACCTTCTACCAGGACCAGGGCGTCGACCTGAAGGGCACCGCGCGCGGTGTGTTCAACACGCTGTCCGGCAAGGGCAAGCAGGGTGGTTCGACGATCACCCAGCAGTACGTGAAGAACTACTACCTGACGCAGGACCCGACCATCAGCCGCAAGCTGAAGGAACTGGTGATCTCGCTCAAGGTCGACCGGAAGATGGACAAGGACGACATCCTCGCCGGGTACATGAACACCGCGTACTACGGCCGCGGCGCGAGCGGTATCCAGGCCGCGGCGCAGGCGTACTACGGCGTCGACGCCAAGGACCTCGACCTCTCCCAGGGCGCCTACCTCGCCTCGCTGCTCCAGGCTCCCAGCCAGTACGACTGGGCGGTCGCCTCGGAGAACGGCAAGAAGCTCGTCTCCGACCGCTGGGGATACACGCTCGACAACATGGTCGAGAAGGGCTGGCTCGACGAGTCCGAGCGCGCCGGGATGAAGTTCACCGTCCCGCAGGAGCCCAAGGCGGCCCCCGGCATGGAGGGCCAGACCGGCTATCTCGTCGAGGCGGCCAACGAAGAGCTGGAGAGGCAGGGCGTCTCCGAGGAGGCCCGCGAGGCCGGTGGCTGGACGATCACGCTCAACATAGACAAGAAGCGGCAGAAGGAGCTGGAGAAGGCGGTCGACCGGCAGCTGGAGTCCAAGCTCGACCGTGAGGGCAACAAGACCGACGCCACGGTCCAGGCTGGCGCCACCTCCGTGAACCCGAAGAACGGCGAGGTCGTCGCGCTGTACGGCGGCGTCAGCGCCACCGAGCACTGGATATCCAACGCCACCCGCCGGGACTACCAGCCGGCCTCCACCTTCAAGCCGCTGGTGCTCGCCTCCGCGCTGGAGAACGGGTCGGAGACCCAGAACGGCACGCCGATCGGCCTCGACACCGTCTACGACGGCACCAGCAGGCGGCCCGTCGTCGGCAGCGACATCCCGTTCAAGCCGCAGAACGAGGACGGCCGCAGCTACGGCGACATCAGCGTCCAGACGGCGATGAACCGCTCGGTCAACTCGGTGTTCGCGCAGATGGTCGTCGACGTGACGCCCACCGCCGTGAAGCAGACCGCCCTCGACCTGGGCATGCCCGACAAGGGGTTCCCCGCGGTCCCCTCGATCACCCTGGGCACCATGAACGCCTCCACCTGGGACATGGCCGGCGTGTTCGCGACCCTCGACAACCACGGCAAGAAGGTCAGCCCGCACATCATCAAGACGGCCGAGCACCGGGACCGTATCGCGAAGCCGGTGGACGGCATCGGCGGCCAGGCGATCAGCCGCAAGACCGCGGACACCGTGACCCGGTCGCTGACCGGAGTCGTGGACAACGGTTCCGGACACGAGGCCGACACCTCGGCCTACGACGCGGCGGGCAAGACCGGCACGTCCGAGAACAACAAGGCGGCCTGGTTCGCCGGCTACACCCCGGAGCTCACCACGGTCGTCGCGCTCTACGGCGAGTCCGCGAAGGCCGGCGGCGAGCAGGTCACCCTGACCGGTACGGCCAACTCCGGCCGGGCCAACGGCGGCGGCTTCCCGGCGAAGATCTGGGCGGACTACACCCGGGCCGCGCTGGACGGCGGCTCGACCGCCACCTTCGACCTGGAGGACGTCGAACGCGGCGAATCGGGCGTCACCCAGGCCCCCACGACACCGCCGGCCACGACCGAGCCGCCCGAGGAGACGGAGCCTCCCGCGAGCGAGTCGCCGTCGCAGTCGACGAGCCCCCCCGTCGAGGAGAGCCCGACGACCGAGCCGCCGCCCAGCCAGACGACGCCCCCCACGCCCAGCGGGTCGACGGGCGTACCCACCGACCCGGTCGACCCGGCGGAGCCGCCGGGCGAGCGGCCGGGCAGTGACGACGACAGCCTGCTCGGCCACTGAGCACACCGGCCGTACGGCGGCATCATCGAGATTTCATCGGTCCTCCCTAGGGTGGCGGGCATTCGGACGAATGCCCCTATCGAAGAGAAGGACGGTTCGATGGCGCGGAGGAGATTCAGAGCAAGGCTGCCGATAGCAGTCATGGCCGCGGTGGCGGTGATGAGCACGACGGCGGCCACCGGGTCACCGGCCACCGCGTTACCCGCCGCCGAGCAGGCGCCGGACAAGCCGACGATCCGTTACACCGAGTACGGAATCCCGCACATCATCGCCTCCGACTGGGAGGGGCTGGGAACGGGCTACGGATACGCGTCGGCCAAGGACAACATCTGCACCCTGGCCGACACCTATCTGATGGTCAACGCCCAGAGGTCCCGTCATCTGGGACCCGACGGCAGGGCGAGCCCCGGCCAGAACCAGAACAGCACCTCCAATCTCAACAGCGACCTGTACTTCCAGCGGATCAAGGACGACCGGGTGGTGGAGCGGCTGCTCGACCAGCCCGCCCCCGACGGGCCGGAGCCGGAGGTCAAAGAGGCCATTCGCGGCTATGTCCAGGGATACAACAGGTATCTCGCCGAGACGGGCGTGGACAACATCTCCGACCCGGCCTGCCGCGGTAAGGCCTGGGTACGGCCGATCACCGAACTGGACGTCTACCGGCACGCGCACGCCGAGATCATCATGGGCAGCGCCGACGCGCTGCTGGACGGTCAGGTGAACGCCGCGCCCCCGGGGGCCTCGGCCGCCGCACCGCCGGCTTCGTCGCCCGCCAGGACCGCGGCGAAGATCCGCGAGGCGATGGCTGTGAGCCGTCAGCAGTCCATGGGCAGCAACGCGTTGGCGGTCGGTTCGCAGGGCGTGTCCGGCGGCACCAGCATGTTGCTGGCCAACCCGCACTTTCCGTGGCAGGGCAAGAACCGGATGTGGCAGAGCCAGCTGACGATCCCGGGACAGGTCAATGTCTCCGGGGCCAGTCTGCTCGGACTTCCCGCGGTGAACATCGGGCACAACGACGACGTCGCCTGGAGCCACACGGTCGCCACCGTGGCGCCGTTCGGGCTGTTCGACGTACAGGTGGATCCGCTCAACCCCACCAAGTACCTGGTCGACGGCGCCTGGGAGCAGATGACCTCGCAGCAGGTCGGTGTCGAGGTGCTGAACGCCGACGGCACCCTGGGCAAGGTCACCAGGACGCTGTGGTCCACCCGGTACGGCCCGGTCACCACATCGATGCAGGGGCAGCCACTGCCCTGGGTGGTCAGCGCACACGCCGTACGCGACGTGAACATGCACAACCTGCGGGCACTGAACACCTGGTTCCGCCTCGACCGGGCCAAGGACGTCCACGAGGTGGTGAACACCCTGGAGACCACGCAGGGTGTGCCCTTCTTCAATACCGTCGCCTCCGACCGCAAGGGCAACGCGCTGTACGCGGACATCCAGGCCGCCCCGAACATCACCGACGAGCACGCGAAGTCGTGCCTCACCATGACCGGTCAGCTGCTGTTCAACCAGCCGCTACGGCTGCCGAACGTGCCACCGGTCTCCATCCTCGACGGCAAGCGCAGCGCATGCGACTGGCCCGACGACCCGAACGCGGCCGCGCCGGGCGTGCTGGACCCGCACAAGCAGCCGCGCCTGATCCGCTCGGACTTCGTGGGCAACGCCAACGACAGCCCGTGGCTGGCCAACCCCGAGCAGCCGCTGACCTATCCCAGGGTGATGGGCGACATGGCGGCGCCCAGGTCGCTGCGTACCCAGGAGCTGATCCTGACGGCGCAGAACCGGATCAACGGCACCGACGGCCTCCCGGGCAAGGGATTCACCCCCGATTCCATGGGGAAGCTGCTGTTCGCCGACAACAGCAGGGCCGCCGATCTGGCCCTCAACGCCACGGTCAGGATGTGTCAGGAAACCCTCTTCGGGGTCATCCTGGTGGACGGCAACCTGGTCAACGTGAGCGAGGCGTGTCCGATCCTCGCGGCATGGAAGGACCACAACTACACGGCGGGCAGCCGAGGGTCCTGGCTGTTCGCGAATTACTGGCACTTCCTGCTCGCCGGCCAGGGGATCGAGAAGCTGCCGTGGCGGGTTCCCTTCGATCCCAAGGACCCGGTGCACACACCGAACTCGCTGGATTCCGGGAGTTCCGCCGTCCGCGACGCGTTCGGCCGGGCGGTTCTCGCACTGCGCAGCGCGGGCATTCCGCTGAACGCGCCCCTGTCCGACGTCCAGAAGATCACCCGCGGTGGTGAACAGATCCCGATCCATGGATCGCTGGGTGAACTGGGCGTGCTGAACGTGATCACCCCCGGCCGGATCGACGGAAAGCTGGACATCACCTACGGGTCCAGCTTCATTCAGCAGGTCCGTTTCACCACCGAGGGGCCGCCGGAGGCGTACTCCGTCATGGCCTACTCCCAGTCGGCCAACCCGAACTCTCCGCACTATGCCGACCAGACCAAGCTGTTCTCGGCAGGCCAGTGGGTGACCGGGCGGTTCACCGAGGAACAGATCGCTGCCTCACCGGCACTACAGGTCAAGGTCCTGGACTGAGGCCGGCCGGTAACGGGGGCGAATTCATCGGTGTTTCATCGCCCCTCGCTAGGTTCTGTTCCGAGCAACGACACGGCTCACGAAGGGGGAACGCTGTGAAAAGGACTTCGCATTGGTGGAGAACGGTGATGGCGTGGATGGTCGCCACGCTGGCCGTCGTCGCGCCGGCGGGTTCCGCGCAGGCCGCTGACGGCACCACGCCGCCACCGCTGGCGGACGGGTTCGGCCTGACCCAGGTCGGCGAGGCGACAGGAAGTGCGAACAACTTCTACATCACCGTGACCACACCCGAGGTCGCGGGCGAGCAGCACATCAAGATCATTCTGCCGAGCGGCTACCACGAAGCCCCGGACAGGCGTTACCCGGTGATGTACTTCCTGCACGGATCACCGGACGACCCGATCCAGCAGAACTACCCGGCACTCTCCATGTCGGACCAGATGATCACCGTCATTCCGGACGGTGGCGCGCGGGGCTGGTACGCGAACTGGCTCAACCAGAAGACCGCGATCGGTGCCCAGAACTGGGAGAACTTCCACCTCAAGCAGGTGATCCCGTTCATCGACGCGAACCTGCGGACCATCGCCACCAAGCAGTCCAGGGCCGTGGCCGGGGTCTCCATGGGCGGGTTCGGAGCCTTCCACTACGCCCAGGTGCGCCCCGACCTGTTCAGCCAGACCGCTTCCCTGTCGGGTGACATCGATCTGTCGGCCAACTCCATGGACCTGCGGATGGCGGCCGTCGCCACCGTCATCGACGCGCAGGGCGTGGGATGCGCCTCTGCATCCGGAGTCTGCGACCCCAACGAATCCCCCTACAAGCCGGGCGTGGACAGTGACGCCCTGTTCGGCTCGCCCTATCCGGTGTTCAACATCGACCGGCGGTGGAACGAGGTCGACCCGTCACAGCACATGGACAGGCTCAAGGGCATCGGAATTTCCATCTACACGGGTGACGGCGGCGGCTCGATCGGCACCTTGGAATTCTGGGTCGCGGGCGCGGCCAAGAACGTCAAGGCCCGAATGGACGCGCTGAACATGCCGTACTACTACGTCAACTACGGCGACGGCGCCGGCTGGGGCACCCAGTGCAATGGCGATCACAACGCCGGCTGCTGGCAACAGGATCTCGTGGACCTGATCCCCAGGCTGGAACGGCACTTCGCCTCCTGACCGTGGGGAAACGCCGGAATGGCAGCCCAATCGACCTCGGCCGGCCGCGTACCGCATCACAAGGCGAACGCGGTCGGCCGACCACACAAGGAGAATCGAATGCGAGCAAAAAGGTTCACGGCCTTATTGGCCGGACTTCTGCTGACGGCCGGGCTTTCGGTGGCACAGGCGTCCTCGGCGCAAGCAGCTTCGTGCGAGGGCACCTACACGATCGTCGTCGGTGGCACGGGCAGCTCGTGGAACAACGACAATTTCACCGGCAACATCCAGCAGCACGTCGGGTATCCCACCCAGATCCCCAACGGTACGAGCGCCCGCGCGGGCGTCAATGAGCTGAACCGGCTGGTCCGCGACCAGCGGGCCGCGTGCCCGGGCCAGCACGTCAAGATGGGCGGGTACTCCCTGGGTGCCGCGGTGGTCCACATCTGGGTCACCGAGAACTGGCAGACGTTCGGCAACGTCAACGCCATTCTCATCTCGGACCCCAAGCGCCAGGGCCCTCCCGGCGCCAACGGCGGGTCCGTGCCGTTCGGCGGGTTCGTAGGGGCTCCGCTCGCCGGCGCCGACCGGTTCTTCGGCAATGTGCCGGTCAAGACGATCTGCCACTGGGACTACGTCCGCGACGAGTCCGCGGGCATCTGGACCTACCCGCACAACCACGTCAACAACTACCCGATGGACTTCAACATGGATCACCACAACGACAGCGCCAACGAGCAGTGGTACAACGGCGCCTGGTATCCCGCGTAGTCGACGAAGTCGAAGTCCGCGTCGGCCGGGTAACCGGCCGGACGGATGCGCCGTCCGCCGGCGGCCAGGAACATCTGGCCGCCGGCGGACGGCGATGTGTTTGCCTAGCGCGCGGTCCTGGTGAGACCGAGGCCGGCGTCGTCCCCGCGCAGGATCATCTGGTGTGTCCGCCGCAGCAAGGGGCTCGGCGGGACCCCCAGGCCGTCGGCCAGACAGCGGCGGGTCCGGTCGAAGACGGTCAGGGCGTCGGCCTGCCGACCGGTGCTGCACAGCGCGCGCATCAGCAGGGCGGCCACCGGTTCGTTCAGGGGATGTGCCGCGGACAGGGCGAACAGCTCGGGGATCGCTTCCGCGTGCCGCCCCAGTCGCAGCTGACACGTCAACTTCCGCTGCACGAGGGAAGTTCTGCGCTCGCCGAGCCGCATCCGTTCCCATTCGGCGAGCGGCCCCGGTATACCGGCCAGGATCTCCCCGCGGAACAGGCCCAGTGCCTGACAACACAGGCGGAGCACTTCGGCCGGGGTACCCGCTCGTTCCGCCGTCCCGATGTCGGTGATCAACTCCTCCACGCGCGCCACGTCCACGTCGACCGCGCCGGAGGCCAGCCGGTAGCCGCGCCGGTCGTGCTCGATGACCGAGTCCGGGCTGTCCCCGAGGCGGAGGGTCTTGCGCAATCGGTAGATGTAGACGGGAACCACGTTCGCGGCCGGCGGCTCCGTCCCCCAGACGCCGTCGAGCAGTTCCTCCCGGCTGAGCGTCCGCCCCGCGCGCATCGCCAGCGCGGCCAGGACGGCCTGCTGGCGCAGGTGCCCCAGGCTCAGCGGTCGCCCTTCCCGCCATGCCTGGAGCGGGCCGAGCACGGAGACCCGCACGTTTGGTCCGGCCGCCCGGCCGGCGGTGGTCCGCCGGACCGGGCGCACCGACTGGGCGCGGGGGCCGCGTCCGGGGACGACCAGCCCGCAGTCGAAGGCGTGGACGACGGCGCCGGCCCGGTCGCGCAGACCGAGCTTCCCGAGGACCCGCGCGACCTGTTCGGCCACGGCGTCCTCGGGGATGGCGAGGGCGACGGCGATCTCGTCGTCCCGCAGGCCGCAGCCGACCGCGGAGAGCACCTTGCGCTCCTGACGCGTGAGCACGGTGGTTTCGCCGGTCACAGCACCGGTCAGGACCAGCTCTGGTACGCGGTGCTGTTGCACGCCCAGGTACGGAAGCCGAGAGAACTGTCGTCGATGCACCGCAGGGTGAGCTGGTTCTGGAAGCGGACCGTGCCGTCGTCCCAGACCTTCACCCACCAGCTCTGTTGCGCGCTGGAGTCGCAGTTCACGGTGCGGAAGCCGTTGTCGGTGTCCTCGATGCACCGGCCGGTGTTCTGGTTCCTCAACTGGCGCGTTCCGTCGCCCCAGACGTGCACGTTCCACTGCTGCGGAGTGGTGTTGTTGCAGCTCCAGGTGCGGAAGCCGTTGCTGGTGTCGTCCATGCACCGGCCGGTGTGCTGGTTATGGAAGCTCTGTACTACGTCCGTGGCCCCTGTCGGGGCTGCGAGAGCGCTGGTGGGGGCGGTGACAGTGGCGAGGGCGAGGGCCCCGCCGAGCAGCATCGATCGCATGGCGCGCATGGGATTCGTCGTCTCCTTCATGGTCCGTGGAGGTGGCGGACCACAAGTAAGCCGCGCATCCCGACGGCCGGACACCCGGAATGATCGGGGTTGACGGAGACCGGCGGCGGACGGGGCCGCCGGTGCCGAGTACGGCCGTGGAACGCCTTCCGACGCGTGCTTACTGGCTCCGGGTCGCCATCTCGAACCAGACCACCTTGCCGGTCGAGAGCCGGGTGGCCCCCCACCGCCTGGCCAGGCGGTTCACCAGGAACAGACCGCGTCCGCCCTCGTCCGTCTCCCTGGCCCGGCGCTGCCTGGGCAGCTGCGGGGAGTCGTCGCCGACCTCGCAGCGCAGGATGTCCGTGCGCAGGAGACGCAGGGTCACCGGCCGCTCCGCGTACCGCACGGCGTTGGTCACCACCTCGCTGACCAGCAGTTCCACCTCGTCCGACAGGTCGTCCAGACCCCATCGGCTGAGCGCCCTGCGGGCCAGCCTGCGGGCCCGGCCCGGAGCCTCGTCCTCCGGCTCCAGGAACCAGTACGCGACATCGCTGGGCGCGATCCCGTCGAAGCGGGCGGCGAGCAGCGCGATGTCGTCGTCCCGGTCGCCGGGACCGAGCATGTCGAGCACGTCGTCGCAGAGGGCCTCCAGCGGAGGCGCGTGGTCGGGGCCGGTCAGCCGGGCGGTGGCGGCCAGCCGCTCCCGCAGCTGCTCGATCCCCGTCCACACGTCCCGCAGCCGGGACTCGACCAGACCGTCCGTGTACAGCAGGAGCGTGGCGCCCGCGGGCGCGTCCAGTTCCACGGCCTCGAAGTCGACTCCGCCGACACCGATCGGGGCGCCCGGAGGCACCCGCAGCACCTCGGCCCGGCCGCCCAGGTGGAGCAGGACGGGCGGCGGGTGGCCGGCGTTGGCGATGGTGATCCGGTGGGCGACGGGGTCGTACACCGCGTACAGGCAGGTCGCCATCCGGTCGCTGCCGAGCCGCTGCGCCTGCTCGTCCAGGTGGTGGAGCACCTCCTGCGGCGGCAGGTCGAGCCCGGCCAGCGTCTGCGCGGTCGTGCGCAGCTGGCCCATGATCGCCGCGGAGGTCATGGAGTGGCCCATGACGTCACCGACGACGAGGGCGACCCGGCTGCCGGGCAGCGGGATCGCGTCGTACCAGTCGCCGCCGACGCGGGCCGTCTCGGCGGCCGGGAGGTAGCGGGAGGCCAGACGGACGCCGGTCGGCTGCGGCAGCGAGTCGGGCAGCATGGTGCGCTGGAGCTCGTCGGCGATGTACGCCTCGCGGCCGTACAGCACGGCCTTGTCGATGCCGAGCGCGGTGTGCGTCGCCAGCTGGGCGGCGACCAGCAGGTCGTTCGCCTCGAACGCGGGGCGTTCGGTGCCGCGCAGGAAGACGGCGGCGCCGATGACCCGCCGCCGGCCGCGCAGCGGTGCCAGGATCGCGCGGTGCCCGGTGGGCACGGCACGTCCGGCCCCGAGCAGTTCGGGCAGCGCGGCGCGGGCCGCCGCGGCGTCCCCGAAGACGGGCCGTACGCCGCGCAGCACCTCGGCCAGGGCACCGCCCGAGCGGACCTCGCACAGCTCGGCCGCGGGCATGAGGTCGGACTGCGCGTCGGCGCCGGGCAGCCGCAGGCGCTCGGCCTCCGGGCCGTTCTCATTCTCCTCGTCGGCTAAACGCAGCCGGTCGGTACGGCGCAGCCGCAGCACGAACGGGCTGACGGGGCGCTCGTCGCCCACCGGGAGCGGGTCGCGGAGGTAGACGAGTATGGCGTCGGAGAAGGTCGGCACGCTGGCCCGGCACAGCCCGAGGACGATCTCGTCCAGGTCTATGCCCCGGGCGATACGGCGGGTCGCCGCCCCCACGAAGCGCAGCCGGTCGCCTTCGCGACGCGCGGCGGCCTGGGCGTCCGCGCCCGGCGTGGCCGGATTCGCCGACGGCAGCGGTACGGGATTCGGCCCGGGGTTCGGCGCGGTGGCCGGCCCGGGGATCGCGGCGGTGGCAGGGGCCGCCGGGGCGTCCTGCTGCCGCGGCCGGGTGCGCTCCTGAGACCGGGCCGCGAGGGGCTGCCGGCCTTCGTGGGAGGTGGGATGCTCCGTCACGCGTGGGATTCCGTCCGTCCGGGCCGGTTGTATGAGGCAGACACCTCGTGGGGCGCTACTGTGCCCCGCCAAGAGCGGTATGAACAACGGCTGTCACCGCATGCCCTCGTACGCGGGGCCGAAACCGGCTGCCCACGATCTGGCACGGCGACATCGTTTCCCGCGAGGGGACGGCGGACAGCGAGCACGTCTCCACCCCCTCGTAGTGGTTCATGCGAGCGTGCGGCCCGCCCCGGACTGTGCGGTCCGTGCGGTTCGTACGGTTCGTGCGACGACTTGTGGTCGCACCAAGGATCTCACGACGGCATATGGGCGGGGGTGCGGTCCCAGTCATCCGGCAGCGGCGGCACCTGCCAGTGCGGCTCCGGCCGCCAGTGCTCCCAGCCGTCGCGGAACGGCGCCCCCCACTCCTGGATCACCTCGACGGCCGCGCGGCCCGCCTCCCGCACCCGTGCCGCGGTGGCCCGGTCCATCAGGCCGACCTGCTGCGCCTGGGCGAACTCGTCCTCGTCGAGCCACCGCCAGCTGTGGTCCGGGTTGACGGAGATGTCGAGAAAGTGATCCTCGGAGTCGACGCCGCCGGACCACCGGGCGAGCGGCTCCTCCAGATTCACGTACCAGTTGCGGAAGGTCCAGCCGCGGTCCCAGAACAGCCACACCGACCAGGGGTCGCCGGGCCGGGCCAGCTTCAGCACGCCGGTGCCGAACCACGTCGAGCGGGTGGTGGTGCGCGGCGCGGTGTAGCGGGTGGCGAGCGGCTCGGCGTGCACCTGGGTGCCGTCGGCGAGGACCGGTCTCACGCATTCGGTGCCCGGCGCCATCCACACGGCGAGCAGTTCGTCGGTGTCCTGGACGACGGTGACCGGCCGGCAGATGTGTACGGCGTGCCGGCCGTTCCCGTCGCCGTTGCCGCGGTCAGTGCCACCGTTGTCGCGGTAGCGCCAGAGGATCTGGTCCCCGGGCACCCAGCGCGCCTCTCCCGTACCTGTCATGAAGAGATCTTAGAGATCCATCCGCCCGCCCGCTGCGATACGCGTCACGGACGGGTCATACGCAACACGTCCAGTGCCTCGTCGAGTTGTTCCACGGTGAGGTCGCCGCGCTCGACATATCCCGAGGCCAGCACCGTTTCGCGGATGGTCGTGCCCTGCGCGAGGGACTTCTTGGCGACCTTCGCCGCCTCCTCGTAACCGATGTACTTGTTCAGCGGGGTGACGACGGAGGGGGAGGACTCCGCGTACATGCGGGCCCGTTCCACGTTGGCCGTGATGCCGTCGACCGTCCGGTCGGCGAGCAGCCGGGAGACGTTGGCGAGCAGCCGCACCGACTCCAGCACGTTCTTCGCGATCACGGGCAGCATGACGTTGAGCTCGAAGTTGCCCGCGGCGCCCGCGGTGGCGACCGTGGCGTCGTTCCCCGTCACCTGCGCCGCGACCATCAGCACGGCCTCCGGAATGACCGGATTGACCTTGCCCGGCATGATCGAGGAGCCCGGCTGGAGGTCCGGCAGATTGATCTCGGCCAGTCCGGTGCGCGGGCCCGAGGCCATCCAGCGCAGATCGTTGGAGATCTTCGTCAGGGAGACCGCGATCGTGCGGAGCTGCCCGGACGTCTCGACCAGCCCGTCCCTGGCGCCCTGTGCCTCGAAGTGGTCGCGGGCCTCGGTGAGCGGGAGCCCGGTGGTGCGGGCGACCTCGGCGATGACGGCGGCGGCGAAGCCGGGCGGGGTGTTGATGCCGGTGCCGACCGCCGTACCGCCCAGGGGCAGTTCGGCGAGGCGGGGGAGCGAGGAGCGCAGGCGCTCGACGCCGTACCGGATCTGCGCCGCGTAGCCACCGAACTCCTGGCCCAGGGTGACGGGCGTGGCGTCCATCAGGTGCGTACGGCCCGACTTCACGACCTCCGAGAATTCGGCCGATTTTCGCTCCAGCGCGGCCGCCAGATGGTCGAGCGCGGGGATCAGGTCCGCGGTGACGGCGGCGGTCGCGGCGATGTGGATGGAGGAGGGAAAGACGTCGTTGGAGGACTGCGAGGCGTTGACGTGGTCGTTGGGGTGGACCTCGCGCCCCAGCCGCTCGGTGGCGAGGGTGGCGACGACCTCGTTGGTGTTCATGTTGGACGAGGTGCCGGACCCCGTCTGGAAGACGTCGATGGGGAAGTGCTCGTCCCAGCGTCCTTCGGCGACCTCGGCCGCGGCCTCCTGGATCGCGGTGGCGATGTCCGGGTCGAGGACCTTCAGCTCCGCGTTGACCTTGGCGGCGGCCGCCTTGATCCGGGCCAGGGCCTCGATGTGGGCCCGCTCCAGACGCTGCCCGGAGATGGGGAAGTTCTCCACGGCGCGCTGGGTCTGGGCCCGCCACTTGGCGTGCTCGGGGACCTTCACCTCCCCCATCGAATCGTGCTCGGTGCGGTACCGCGGGGTGCCTGACGAACCGTTCATGTTTCGAACCTCCTGAAAAAGATGAGCACTTGTCTTGTTCTACGTATTCCCTTGTCGCCTACCGGCCAGTAAATACCTGGGGTAACCCCACAATCCGGGAGGCGCAATGAGGCGCACCAGGCACAGACTTCACGCACTTCGCTGTACGGTCGCGGCTGCCGCCGCACTCGTGGCGACCGTCGGCTCCATGGCTGCCGCCGGGCCGGCGGGCGCGGCGGAGACCCGTACCAGCACTACCGCATCCACCCCGCTCCCGCCCGCTCTCGAAGCCGTCCGGGCCGCGGAAGCCACCCAGCTGTACGGCAGCCCCGCCGAGCGGCCGCTCGCCGACCGCAAGACCGGGCTGATCTCGCTCGGCGACAGCGAGATCTCCGGCGAGGGCGTCGGCACGTACGAGGCCGGCACCAACGGCCCGGACAACTGGTGCCACCGGTCGCCCGACGCGGCCATCCACCGTACGGGCATCGCGGCGGACGTCACGTACAACGTCTCCTGCTCCGGCGCCTATACCGGGAACATCAGAATCGGTGGTTCCCAGCAGTACGCCGACGAGCTGGTCCAGAGCGACAGCCTCGCCGTGAAGGCCCGCAACACCCGCATCAAGATGATCGTGCTGGTGGCCGGGGCCAACGACGACCTCCAGTTCGGCCCGGTCATGACGGACTGCGTCGTCCGCTATCTCACCCTCCAGGGCCCCTGCGAGCCCAAGTACGCCGGCGGCTGGCAGGCCCGCGTCGACGCCCTCGTCCCCAAGGTCGAACAGACCGTACGCGACCTGCGGACCGTCATGACGGACGCCGGATACGCCAACGGCGACTACAAGCTCGTCGTCATGGGCTACCCGAGCCCGATCGGCCCCGACTTCCGTGACAACCCGGACTTCCCCGGGAAGATCGCCTGCGGCGGTCTGGGGTACGACTCCGACACCGTCTGGGGCCGTAACACCGCCGTACCCGCCTTCGAGGTGGGCATGCGCAAGGCGGCCGCCTCCACGGGTGCCGTCTACCTCGACAACTCCCGGCTCTTCCACGGTCACGAGGTCTGCACCCAGAACGCCTGGGCCCGCGGCCTGTACATCGACCTGTCCAAGCCGGGACTGCCGGACGAGAACTCGGTACGCCAGTCCTTCCACCCCAACCTGGCAGGGCACGGGGCCTTCGCCTCCTGCCTCACCCAGATCTACAACTCCGGGGCGCGCGAGGCGAGCTGCGCAGACCCGGCGAGCGCGGGCAGGCCGGTGCTCCAGCCGGTCGCCTGGGACGACGTGTTCGACCCGCTGAGGAACGAGGCCACCGGGACGTGCGTCGACGTCCCCGCGTCGGTGACCCGGAACGGCACCCAGGTCGCCGGCTGGGACTGCCACGGCGGCCGGAACCAGGACTGGTGGTACGACGCGGCCGAGAGGACGGTCCGTACGGAACTCAGCCACGACCGCTGCCTGGACGTGCCGGGCGCGGAGTACCGGGCGGGCGCCACGCTCGTCCTGTGGGACTGCTCGGGCGCCGCGAACCAGAAGTTCGTGAAGGAGTCGGGCACTCTGCGTCCGGCGGCCGCCACCGGGCTCTGCCTGACGCTCGCGTCGGCGAAGGACCCGCTGAAGCTCCAGGCGTGCAACGGCGGTGCGGCGCAGCGATTCGCGTAGCCCGCTGACGGGGGAGGGGGCGGCCGCGGTCGCGGGTCGCCCCCTCCTCCTTGCCCGCGCGGGGCTGTGGTCAGGGCGCCAGGGCCGCGCTGAGCGTCCGTACCGTAGGGGTCAGATAAAGCTGGCGCAGGGGGATCGGGGGCAGACCGCGTTCCCGGGCGGCCGCGCCGATCCGGATCGCGTACAGCGAATTGCCGCCCAGGTCCCAGAAGTTGTCGTCCGGGCCGACGGCCGGAATGCCCAGGACGTCCTGCCACACCTCGGTGAGCGCCGCGGCCGGTCCGGTGGAGGACGCGGGCGCCGGTGCGGGCTGCCGGGGAGCCGGAAGCCGGGCGTGGTCGAGCTTGCCGTTCGGGGTGAGGGGGAGCCGGGGCAGGGCCGTCACCGTGGAGGGCAGCATGTGGGCGGGGAGCAGGCGCGCCGCACGACGGCGTACGGGAGCGGTGTCGTCGTTCGCGTCCGGGACCAGGACCACGTACGCGTCGACGCGTACGGCGGCCGCGTCCCCCCGGTCCAGGCCGGTGACCGTCACCGCGGCCGCCGTCACCGCGGGGTCCTCCAGGAGCGCGTGACGGATCTCGTCCGGCTCGACGCGGAAGCCCCGTATCTTCACCTGGTCGTCGATCCGGCCCAGATGGTCCAGGGTGCCGTCCGGGAGCAGCCGGCCCAGGTCGCCGCTGCGGTACAGACGGCCGCCGTGCCAGGGGTCGGGGACGAAGCGTTCGGCGGTGAGTCCGGGCCGGTGCAGATACCGGTCGGCGACACCGGCTCCGCCGACGTGGATCTCGCCCGGGGCGCCGGGCGGCACGGGACGGCCCCGGGGATCGAGGACGTGGACGTGCCAGCCGGGCAGCGGGCGGCCGACGGACCGGGAGCCCTCCATCGCCGCGCGGCGGGTGAGCGTCAGGGCGGTCACATGGACCGTCGTCTCCGTGATGCCGAACATGTTGACCAGCCGGCAGCGGTCCTCCGGGTGGCGGTCGAACCAGAAGCGCAGGGGCCTGGTGTCCAGGGGTTCGCCGCCCAGCACGACCAGACGGAGGGGCAGCGCGCCTCCGGCGTCCCGGTCGGCCGCCATGAACTGGGTGAACGCCGAAGGGGTCTGGCTGAGAACGGTGACCCCCTCGCGGACGACCAGGGCGTGGAAGTCGGCGGGAGAGCGTGTCGTCCAGTGGTCGACGACCACCAGACGTCCGCCGGTGAGCAGGGCGCCCCAGATCTCCCAGACCGAGAAGTCGAACGCCGCCGAGTGGAAGAGCGTCCAGGTGTCGGCGGGGGTGAGCGCGAAGTCCTCGCGGGTCGCCTCGACGAGCGCGGTCACATTGACGTGCGGGACCACGACCCCCTTGGGGCGGCCCGTCGAGCCCGAGGTGTGGATGACGTAGGCGGGTGAGGTGGGCGGGCCGGCCGGGGGGCGGGGCCGCGCCGGGTGGCCGGTGAGCGGGGCGGTGTCGTCGACGGTCAGACGGAGCCCGGCGTCCTCGGCCGTGCGGGCGCGGCGGTCGGCGGGATGGTCCGGGTCCAGGGGTACGTACACCGCGTCCGCCTTCAGGACCGCGAGCATCGTCGCCACCAGGTCCGTGGAGCGGGGCAGGCAGATGCCCACGAGGTCGCCGGGGGCGACGCCCGAGGCGCGCAGCCCGGCGGCGAGTTCGTCGGCGCGTGCGTTCAGCTCCCGGTACGTGAGCGTGGTGCCGGCGCAGGTGAGGGCGGGGGCGTCGGGGTGGGCGGCGGCCCGGTCGGCGAAGAGCCCGTCGATGCGGCGCGGGGTGCGGGGCGCGGGGTGTGCGCCGCGGCCCAGGGCGAGTTGGGCGGCGGCCTCCTCGTCGCTCAGCGGATACAGGGCGTCGAGGAGGGTGCCGGGCGGCAGGGAGAGCAGTTGGTCACGTACGCGGAACACCTGGCGTTCGAAGTCACCGTCCGGGCCGGCGTCCGGGCCGTGCAGGAGGGTGCGGGCGTAGGGCTGCTCGGCGTACGGGAGGACGGTGACCGCCTGCTGCCCGGCGGCCGGGCCGGGGTCCACGATGCCGACGGCCGGTGCGGGGCCGTCCGGGAAGGGGCTGAGCGGGGTGGCGAGGAGATCCCCGATCGTGCGGTTCCCGGTGAGGTCGGCCGCGAAGACCGCCCGTCCGCCGAAGGCCCCGAGGGCGTGCGGCGGCCGGTCGGCGGCGGGGACGGGGACGCCCACGGGGACGTACGGCAGGCCCTCGTGGCGCCCGGCGACGACGGCGAGCGCGGCGATGAGCGGGAGCATCGCGGGGTCGGGGCGGAGGTCCGGGGCTGCGGCCAGGGGGCGTACGTCGTGGAGGGCGAGCCTTCCCCGCAGGACCTCGGAGATGAGCCACAGGGACCGCGCGTCCAGCTCCGTCGCGTCCGCGACCAGGACCAGGTCGGGGGCGCCCCCACCCTCGTACCGGAGGAAGAGGGCACGCAGCCGGTGGCCCGGGGCCAGGGGCCTGCGGGTCTCCGTGGCGCGGCGGTGGATGGCCGCCGGGGAGTCCGCCTGCGCGGGGACGCGGTCCGTCCACAGGCGTGGACGCGGGTCCGTGGGCCACCACAGCTCCGCCGCCGCCGTGAGCGCGGCGGCCACCGGGGTGTCCGTCGCGCCGTCGGGGAGGCGGACGGTCAGCGCATGGCGGGCAGAGGGCACGTACGTACTCCTTGTCGTGCGGAGGAGGGGGGCGGGGATCAGCGGACGGTGAAGCCGCCGTCCACCGTGACGACGCTTCCCGTCACCCGGCGGGACTCGTCCGAGGCCAGCCAGAGCGCCGCGTCCGCGACGTCCCAGGGCTCCACCAGGGTGTTCATCGGCTGGCCGCGTACGAACGTCTCCTCGTGCTCCTCGACCGGCACCTCCAGAGAGCGGGCGATCTCGGCGAGCATGCGGCCCTCCATCGCCTCGTCGTCCCGGACCGAGCCGGGGCAGACCGCGTTGACCCGGACCTTGCGGGGCGCGTAGTCCAGGGCGACGGCCTTCGTCAGGCCCACCAGGCCGTGCTTGGCGGCGACATAACCGGCGAAGTGCCGGTAGCCGACCAGGCCCGCCGTCGAGGCGATGTTGATGATGGAACCGGAGCCCTGGGCGGCCATCCGCCCGCCGACCGCCCGGATCGCCCGCCAGGCACCCCCCAGGTCCACATCGATCATCAGCTGCCACTCGGACTCGTCGATCTCGTGGGCGGGTCTGCCCGAAGGGGCGGCGATCCCGGCGTTGTTGACGAGGACGTCGATCCGGCCGAAGCGTTCCTCGGCGTCGTCCGCCACCGCCTCCAGCGCCGCGAGATCGCGCACGTCGGCCTGCCGGGACAGGACGGCGGAGCCCGCCGCCCGGCACAGGTCCGCCGTGTACGCGAGCTGGCCGGCCGAGCCGAGCGGGTACGGGACGCCCGGCAGATCCGCCGCCACGTCCAGCAGTACCAGGTCCGCGCCCTCCCGGGCGAAGGTCAGCGCACAGGCCCGGCCGAGCCCGCGCGCCGCCCCCGTGATCAGTGCCGTACGCCCGGCCAGCCGGGCACCGCCGCCGCTCACCGGTCCTGCGGGGCGCGGAGCCCGGCGGCCACCAACTCCAGCAGCTCGCCCGGACGTTCGGCCAGATACATGTGACCGCCGGGCAGCTCGGCCACGGTCAGCCGTCCCGTCGTCGCGCCGCCCCACTGCGCGGCGTCGGCCGCGCCGACCAGCGTGTCCGTACGGCCCCTGACCGAGGTGACGGGCACCGACAGCGGACGGTCGCAGGAGGGCACGTACGTCTCGTGCAGCCGCACGTCCGCCCGCAGCGACGGCAGCAGCAGCTCCCGCATCTCGGGGTCCTCCAGCGCCGGGTGGGCGTACCCGGCGAAGGTCTTCACCCGCGCCACGAACTCCTCGTCCGGCAGCTCGCCCGCCCGGTCGGTCCTGGGCGTCCACGGGCCGGGCGAACCGCTCACGACGAGGCCCTCCAGCCGCAGCCCCGCCGTGTGCGGGGCCCCCTCGATCCGGTGCGCCAGCTCGTACGCGAGAACCGCGCCCATGCTGTGCCCGAACAGCACCACGCGGCGTCCGGAGACCCCGAGCGCGGCCGTGACCTGCTCGTACGCATCGGTCACCGCCGGGCCCGCCGAGCTGAACGCGGTCTCCGTGAACCGCTTCTCGCGGCCCGGCAGATGGACCGGCAGGACCCGCAGCCCGGCCGGGGCGGACGCCTGCCACGGGGTGAAGAACGACGGACCCGCTCCGGCGAAGGGCAGGCAGATCAGTACGGTCTCGTCCACGGGGACGGTCTCTTCCACGGTCTCTCTTCCGGTCGGGCGGGGGCGAGGGCGGGGGCGACGGAGCGGGCGGTCCGGTCAGCCGGACGTCATGAACGCGCCGAGGATGGCGGCCAGATACCCCGGATCGTCCGCCCCGCAGAGTTCGCGCGCCGAGTGCATGGACAGCCCCGGCACCCCGACGTCCACGGTGGTGACGCCGAGCCTGGCCGCGGTCAGCGGGCCGATCGACGTGCCGCACGGCATGGCGTTGTTGGAGACGAACGGCTGCCACGGCGCCCCCGCCCGCTCGCACGCCGCCGTGAACATCGCGACGCCCGTGCTGTCGGTGGCGTACCGCTGGTTGACGTTGACCTTGACCGTCGGGCCGCCGTTGGGCAGCGGGCGGTGGTCCGGGTCGTGGCGCTCCGCGTAGTTGGGATGCACGGCGTGCGCCATGTCGGCGGACACACAGAACGAGCCCGACAGGGCGCGTGACCAGTCCTCGCCCGAGCCGCCCCGTGCGGTGACCGTCCGGCCGAGCACCCTTTCGAGCAGGGGGCTCTGCGCACCCGTCTCCGAGCCGCTGCCGACTTCCTCGTGGTCGAAGGCGGCCAGCACCGGCACGTGCCCGGGCTGCTCGACGCCGGTCGCCGCGGCCACCAGCGCGGTGACGCCCGCATGCACCGAGATCAGGTTGTCGAGCCGTGACGCGACCACGAACTCCCGCTCCACGCCCAGATATCCGGGCGGCTGGATGTCGTGCAGCATCAGGTCCCAGGCCAGTACGTCGCCCGGCTCCTCCTCGGCGGCCGCCGCCACCCGGCGCAGCAGCGCACCCTCCTCCGGGTCGCCGAGCGCCCACACCGGGGCGATGTGCCGCTGCCGGTCCAGAGCGACGCCCTCGTTGACCGTACGGTCCAGATGGATCGCCAACTGCGGGACCCGCAGCAGAGGTTCGTCGATCTGGATGAGCTTCGTACGGGGGAAGCCGTCCGGACCGCGCAGGGCCAGCCGGCCGGAGACGCCGAGATCGCGGTCCAGCCAGGTGTTGAGGGGGACGCCGCCGTAGATCTCCACGCCGATCTGCCGCCAGCCGGCCGAACCGGTGTCGGGGTTCGGCTTGATCCGCAGATTCGGGGAGTCGGTGTGGGTCCCGACGATCCGGAAGGGCGTGTGGGCCGGGGCGCCCTCGGGCGCGTACCAGGCGATGAGCGCTCCGGCGCGGGCGACGAAGCACCCGCCGGTCGCACCGGTCCAGTCGTCCGTTCCGCGCAGCTCGCGGAAGCCCGCCTTCTCCAGACGCTGGGTGGCGCTGGCGACGGCGTGGTACGGCGAGGGGCTGGCCGCGATGAAGGAGAGCAGGTCGTCGGTGTGGCTGCGGTGGGGGGCCGGCGTCATACGACTTCCGCCTTTCCGGTGTTCGGCAGTGACGGTGAGGGTGAAGGCACTGATGGTTCGGGGCGTCCCGCGCGCAGCAGCTCCCTGACCGGCCGGTCAGGACGCGCGCAGAACTCCGCGAGCAGGTCGGTGTATCCGGTGAGGAGCCGTTCGGCGGTGTCCCTGTTCCAGAGGTCAGCGGAGAACTCCAGGAACGTCCGATAACCCATCGCAGGGTCCCGTCGCGGCGCAAGTCCGAAGCACAGCTCGCTGCGGGAAAGCAACGGTGCGAGATCCTCCACCTCGACCCGCAGGCCGGGGATCTCGATGTCCGTGTCGACGGAGTTCTGGAAGGCCAGCACGTGCGGTACCCGGTCCGGCACGTGCTCCGCGCCCGCGTCCCGCATCGCCTGCATGATCCTGGCCGTGGGCAGTACGTGTGCCATGGCGCCCATGGCACCCGCACCGGTACGCACGGTCAGCTCCGCACAACTCTCCCCGGGATTGGCTGAATCCAGCCGTACGCGCACCATGACCGCGGTGGACGTCATGGCCACCAGCGACTCGTACGCGGTGCCCTCGCGGTTGGCGTACGGAACGCTCAGCAGGATGTCCGGTTCCCCCGAGAGCCGGGCCAGGAACACCCCGAGCACTGTCGCCGCCACCGCGAACGGGGTGGTGTGCAGGGAACTCGCGAACGACTCCACCGCCGCGCGCAGCTCGCCGGAGACCTGCCCGCGGATCGTGTCCCCGCGCCCGCTCAGCGCATCGGGACGCGGATGGTCGGTGGGTACGGCGACCGCGGACGGCACCCCGTCGAGATAGGCCGCGCAGTGCGCGGCCCGGCGCGCCTCCGTCGCCGGATCGTGCCGGGCGCGCTGATGGCGGGCGTACTCGGTGGGCTGTGCGCCGGGCGCGGCCAGTTCGTGCGGGACACCGGCCGCCGCCGCCGTGTACAGCGCGGCGATCTCGGCGAGCAGCAGGGACAGGGACCAGCCGTCCGCGGTGATGTGGTGCAGGACGAACATCAGGGCCCAGCGGTCCTCCTCGACGCGCAGCAGCCGCAGTTTGGGCAGCGCGGGGCGGGCGAGATCGAAACCGCTGCCCGCCGTCTCCCGGCACAGCGCGTCGGCGCGCTCCCGCCGTTCACCCGGCGGCAGCCCGGTCAGGTCCTCGGCCGGCAGGTCGAGCGGCGGCGGCGGGAGGACTTCCTGCCACCAGGCGCCGTCCGCGTCCTGCACGAAGCGGGTGCGCAGCGCGTGGTGGCGGGCGACGACCTCGGCGAGCGCGGAACGCAGGGCACCGGGGTCCAGATGCCCGGTGAAGGTGAGGCGCGTCGGGACGTTCCACACCTCGGGGCGGGGTACGGAGTGATGGCCGGCGATCATGCGTGCCTGCTGGTCGCTGACGGGCGCGCGGTCGACGGGCGTGCCGGGTCCCGCGGAGGGACCTGCCGGGTCGGTGGTCCCGGTGAGCACCGGGTCCGTGGTCCCGGAGAGCTGTCGTGTCATGGCCCGCAGCGTGGCCTCGGAGAAGAAGTCGGCCATCGGGTAGTCCACGCCCAGCGCGTCGCGCACCCGGTTCACCAGGCGGATCGCGGCGATGGAATTGCCGCCGAGGTCGAAGAAGTTGGCCGTGTCGCAGAAGCCGCGGACGTCGAGCACCGACTCCCAGACCGCGCGCAGGGCCGTCCCGGTGTCCCGTGCGGTGTCGCTCCCGCTCCCGCCGGAAGGGGCGACCATCGATGCCAGCGTCTCGTCCAGCTCGGCGAGATAGCCGCGTACCGTCTCCGCGTCGAACAGGTCCGCGTCGTAGCGCAGCCGTAACCGCAGCCCCGAAGCCGTGCGGGTGGCCATCAGGGCCAGTTCCAGCGGGGCGGACTCCGTCCCGGCCGCCACCTCCTCGGCGCGCAGTCCGGGCAGCTCGATCCTGGACAGCGTCGCGGTGTCGAGGTCCACGGAGACGGTGACCAGCGGGCGCGGGCTGCCCGGGTCCGGGTGCCCGTCGGCCAGCAGCGCGTCCACGTCGACGTCACTGTGCTCGTCGGCCTCGAACAGGGCGCGCCCCGTGGCCCGCACCGCCTCCGCGACCGGCGTCCCCTCGGGCAGCGACACCCGCAGCGGCAGCAGCGCCACGTGGAAGCCGACCGTGTCCCGGGTGGCGGGCGTGCGCCGCCCGAACGTCGAGCCGAGCACGAACTCCTGCTGTCCCGAGCGGTGCCGCAGCACCAGCTGCCAGGCCGTGCACAGCGTCGCGAACAGCGTGACGCCCTGCTCCCCGCTCCACTCCTGGAGCCGCGCGGTGCGCTCCCGGTCGATCCGTACGGCTTCGGCGCCACCGCGCCCCGCGACCCGCCGCCCGCGCGGCCGGTCCGTGGGCAGCTCCAGCACGGGCGGCTTCTCACCGAGCCGCTCACGCCACCACGCGAGGTCGGCGGCGCTCCGGGGCGGTTCGGCGGCCCCGAGCGTGGTGCCCGCGGGGCGTGCGAAGACGGGGGGCCGTTTCTCCAGGGCCGCCCGGTACAGCTCTTCCAGATCCGCAGTGATCAGCGCTGCCGAATGGGAGTCCGTGACGATGTGGTGCATCCCGAACACCAGCACGTGGTCGTCGGCGGCCAGCCGGACCAGGCGCGGTGTCACGAGAGGGCCCTCGGCCAGGTCGTAGGCACGGGTGCTCTCCTCGGAGAGCACCGCTGCGATCGCCTCCTCGGCCCGTTGGCCCCGCGCGTCGGTCACCAGCAGCTCCACGCGCCGGCCTTCCCGTACGACCTGGAGCACCGTCTCGTCCCGCTGCCCGGCCCGGAACACCGTACGCAAACCGGCGTGACGGGCGACCAGCCCGTCCACGGCGGTGCGGCAGGCGCTCTCGTCGAGGGGGCCGCGCAGACGTACCGCCTGCGTCTCGTTGTACGCGGCCGGGTTGCCGAGCAACGCGGAGGCGAGCCAGAGGCGGCGTTGACCGGAGGTGGCGGGCGCGACGGTCTCCCGCTCCCGGGCCCTCTCCTTTTCCCTTCCCCGCTCCCGTTCCCGTTCGTGGGTGCGGCGCCGCAGCACATCCAGCTGGTCGAGCCCCGCCCGCAGCTGCTCCCCGCTCACCCCGAAGTCGACCAGCGCGGCGATCTCGTCGACGCCCGCCCGGTGCAGCGCGTCGACGAACGGCGCGGCGGTCTCCGGCGATCCGATCAACGCCCGCTGGTCGCAGTACCGGTCGTAGGCCCGCCGGAACAGATAGTCCAGGTCCTCCTGGCTCGCGGCGGCCACGTCCTGCGGGCTGTGGCCGAGCGCACCCGCCGCCGACCGCATCAGCAGGGAGGCGCGCAGATAGCGGCTCATCGGCTCCAGTGCCTCGGCCCGCGCGACGGCGTGATCCGGCGCGAGGTAGGTGTGCACCAGGACGGTCACCCGGCCCGCCTCCGGGTCGAGGCCGCACTCCGCCCGTACGCGCCTGTAGTGCCCGATGTTCGCGGTCAGCTCGTCCACCGTCTGGCTCATCAGGTTGGTGACGATGCCGAGATCCCGCCGGGCCGCCTCCTCGTACGATCCGCGCTGCCCGGACGTGGCGAGGAACATCGGCGGTTGGCTCTGCACCGGCCGCGGATGGACGCGTATGCCGGTCTTGGAGCCGTCCCCCGTCCGGCGCCGTACGGTCTCGCCGCGCCACAGCGCGCGCACCTCGTCCAGGTGCGCGAACGCGATCTCCCTGCGGTCCGCGAACCGGTCCGGGTGCAGGGCGAAGTCCTGGGCGTGCCAGCCGGTCGCGCACCCGATGCCGACCCGCCCGCCGGAGAGGTTGTCGACGACCGACCACTCCTCCGCGACGCGCACCGGGTCGTGCAGCGGCAGGACGACGGACCCGGCGTTGATCCGGACGCGGTCGGTCTCGCGCGCGATCGCGGAGGCGAGGACGGCCGGGTTGGGGAAGAGGCCGCCGAAGGAGTGGAAGTGCCGCTCGGGCAGCCAGACCGAGTCGAAGCCGTGTGTGTCGGCGAAGCGGGCGGTCTCGAAGACGGTCTCGTACGCCTCCGGGGTGTCGGCGCTCTCGGGATGGTCGCCGAAGAAGTAGACACCGAAGCCGGGCGCGGGGCGGGGTCCGTCCCGGCCGTCGCGCACGGGCGTCAGGCGCTTCGGGCGCTCCGGGGCGGGGAAGAAGCCGCCGTCGCGCAGTTCGCGCAGGGACCCCTTCACCGCGGCCGAGATCTCCGCGACGTCCTCGTCCGTGTGGGCGGTGGAGAGATAGAAGCTGCGCCACTCCCACACGTACAGACCGCGCAGCAGCAGGTGGTAATAGAGCAGGTCCATGTCGGCGCGGTGGGTGAAGCGGAACATCGACCCGAAGTGGGCCAGTTCCAGGGGGAATTGCTCATCCCTGAAGAAGGCGTTGAGGTCGGCGGCGAGCGCGTCCGTGCGGGCGCTCAGCCGGTCCTGGAGCCCCGGGCCCTGTTCCTTGAGGTGGGTGAGTACCGCCTTCGCCGCCGCCATGGAGAGCGGGTGCTGCATATACGTACCGCCGATGAAGGTGGTCTCGTGCGGGGGCCCGCTGTCGTCCCCGTACCTCCAGAACCCGCCGTCGACCCCGTCGAGCAGATCCGCCCGGCCCGCGACCGCGCCGACCGGGAAACCGCTGCCGAGAGCCTTGCCGTAGGTGGCGAGGTCGGGCACGACGCCGAAGTGGTGCTGGGCGCCGCGCGGGTGCGGGCGCAGGCCGGTGAGCATCTCGTCGAAGAGCAGCACGATGCCCCGGCGCGCGGTGAGGTCGCGCAGCGCGCGCAGGAAGTCCACCGGCCGGAGTCCCGGGTTGCGGCACTGCACGGGCTCGACGAGGACGGCGGCGATGCTGTCCGCGAGCGCGGCGACGGTGTCGAGTGCCTCCTGGCTGCCGTACTCCAGCACGATCAGCTCGGCGACGGCGGAGGCGGGGATGCCGCGCGAGACGGGGACGGCGTGGTGGCCGGGGCCTCCGGGGCGGCCGAGCACGGAGTCGATGTGCCCGTGGTACGAGCCGCGGAACATGACGATCTTGTCGCGTCCGGTCGCGGTGCGGGCCAGCCGGACGGCCGCCGAGTTGGCCTCCGTACCGGAACCGGCGAAGGCCACCCGCTCCATCCCGGTCAGCTCGGCGAGGAGCGCCGCCGCCTCGCCGGTGTCGGGGGAGCGGGGGCCGAAGCGGAGGCCGTGGGAGAGGTGGCGCTGCACGGCATCGGTCACGAATTCCGGCTCGTGGCCGAAGAGCAGGGCGCCGAACCCCATGGTGATGTCGGTGTAGTCGTTGCCGTCGACATCGGTGAGGTGGGCGCCATGTGCCGAGCGGGCGGCGATCGGATACAGCATTTCCTTGGTGGCGGCGCGGAAGCCGACGACGGCCCGGCTGTCGGCGAGTACCGGCCGGTGATGCTGGGCGAGGGCCTTCGATGTGGCAGTGCGTGCGGTCAGCCGGCGTACGAGGGAGGCGGTGTGGGCGCGTTGGCCGGCATCGGCCGACGCGCCGGCCATCCCGCCCGCCGGATCGACGAGGAGGCGGGGGCCGTGGGGCACGGCGGAGGGTGCTGGAGCCGCGGTGGCGGCCGCCGCCAGCTGTTCGGTCAGCCGACGGGAGAGTGCGGCAGCCCTCTCCACCGCGGCGGTGGCACGGGAGAGCGTGTCCGGCGTCTCCACCGCGGCGGCACGGGAGAGCGTGTCGGGCGTCTCCACCGCGGCGGCCGATCCGTCCGTCGCGCTCATCGGTCCGTCGACCCGGTGGAGCGGCCGAGCAGGGCGACGGCGTCGGAGAGCTGGGTCAGCATGGCGGCCTGTGTCTCGGCCAACTGCTGTATCTGGCGCGACAGTTCCTCCACCTCGGCGCGCGTCGCCCACGTGGATGCGTCGCCCGGGACCACCGGTGCGGTCGTGTCCGCGGGCTCCGGCGCCGTCCGGCTCGCTATGAGCCGGGCCGTGAGGCGCGGCGTTCCCGCTTCCTCCAGGATCTCCCGCATGGCGATCTCCGTGCCGAACTCCGCCTCCAGCTGCCGGACCATGCCGATGAGCTGGAGCGAGTCCGCGCCCAGCGCGACGAACGACCGGTCGGCGCCGATCTCCGAGGGTGCGTGGCCGAGATGACGGGCGGTCAGCTCCAGCACGCGATCCAGTACGCGCTCCAGCACGCTGTCCACTGCGGCCTGTTCGGTCATGCCATCCTCCGTCGGGTGTCCGTGGGTGTGCGGGGCGACCGGAACCGGCGGCGGACCGGTCCAGTACGACTGATGCCGGAACGGGTACGTCGGCAGCGGCACCCGGCGGCCGCCGCAGCCATCGAGCAGCGCCCGCCAGTCGACCGCGACGCCCGCACAGTGGAGCCGGGCCACGGCCCGCTCCCACTCCCGGGCCGGCACGCACACGGCGTCGGGGAGCGCTCGGCGCACCATGCCCGTCAGGGTGGCGGACGGCCCGAGTTCCAGCGCCACGGGAGCGGCGCCCCCGCCCACGCCGACCGGTGCGCCGATCGAGGCGAGTACGGCCCCGAAGTCGACGGGCCGCCGGGCCTGCCGGACCAGGTAGTCGGCATCCGGAAGCCATCCCGGAGGGCGTACGGACCCGTCGAGACCGCTCACGAACTCCACCCGTACCGGCCGAAGTTCCATCTTCCCGGCGGCGACCCGCAACGCGGCGAGCACCGGATCGAGCAGCGCCGTGTGGAAGGCCCGGTCCACGTCCACCCGCTCGTACGCCTCGCCGCGCGCCGTCAGCAGCGCCCGCGCCTCCGCGACCGCCGCAGGGGGGCCGGCGACGACGTGATGGGTGGGCCCGTTGGCCACGGCGAGCTCCAGGCCGTCGACGGCGGACACCAACTCCCGTAAGCGCCCCCGTGATACGAAGACCGCGAGCATCGCGCCGACGGCCGAGCCCCGCTGCATCAGCTCCCCGCGCCGGCACAGCAGCCGCATCCCGTCCTCGACGCCCAGCGCCCCGGCCACGCACAGCGCCGCGTACTCCCCGACACTGTGCCCGGCCACCCGTGAGGGGGTCACACCGAGCTGTTCCCACAGCCGGGCCTGGGCGATCTGGAGGGCGAACAGGGCGGGCTGCGCGAAGTCGGTGTCCCACCGTCCGGGCCCCCGGCCGTCGACGACACGGGCCAGGAAGTCGCCGTGGCCCGTCTCCTCCTCGTACACCCGTGCGCAGACGGCGAGCGCCCCGGCGGCCACGGGGAAGCGGGCCGCGAGCCGGGCCGCCATGCCGGGGTGTCCGCCGCCCTGCCCGCTGAAGAGGAAGACCGGCTCGGCCGACCGCTCCACGACGCCGCTCTCGTACGCCCCCTCGGCGGCCGCCCCCGACAGGAAGGCGTCCAGCCCTGCCACCGGGTCCGGCGAGGTCACGACCAGCCGGTGGGGCAGGAGGCGCCGGCCCAGCGCCGCCGTGACCAGCAGATCGGCCGGCTCCGGCACGGGTCCGCGCACCAGCCGCTCGCGGAAGGCGCGGGCGTATGCCACGAGCGCCTCGTGGCTCGCGCCGGAGAGCGGAAGAAGTCCCGGGGCCCCGGCGGTCGCCGGGCGGACGGGCCGCGCGGGTGCCTGCTCCAGGATCACGTGCGCGTTCGTACCGCCCATCCCGATGGAATGGACCCCCGCCCGGCGGACCCCGGGCAGCGGCCACGCGCGCTCACGGTCCGGCAGCAGGAACGGGCTGTCCCCGACCGCGAGGGCGGGGTTGGGCCGGGCGAAGTTCACCAGCGGGGGCACCACCCCGTGACGCAGTACCTCGATCGCCTTGACCAGCCCGGCGAGCCCGGCCGCGCTGTCCAGATGACCGAGGGCGGGCTTGGTGGAGCCCAGGGCGCAGAAGCCCGTCCGGTCGGTGTCACGGCGGAAGGCCGCCGTGAGGGCGGCGAATTCGATGGGATCGCCCTTGAGCGTGCCCGTGCCGTGCGCCTCCACATAGCCCACGGAACCGGCGGCCACCCCCGCGGCGTCCAGCGCGCCCAGCACCGCGTCGCGCTGCCCGGCCACGCCCGGTGCGGCGAAGCCCCGCTTACCGGCGCCGTCGTTGGTGACGGCCGAGCCCAGGATCACCGCGTGCACGGTGTCGCCGTCGGCGAGCGCCCGGTCCAGCCGCTTCAGCAGGACGGCCACCACACCGTTGCCGCCGACGGTGCCGTCCGCGTCCGCGTCGAAGGCGCGGACCGTACCGGTGGGGGAGAGCGTGGAGCCCTTCACCCGGTGATGCCCGGTGATCTGGGGTAAGTGCAGGGCGGCCGAGGCCGCCAGCATCAGATCGGCCTCGCCCGCGCGCAGTGCCTGGCAGGCCAGATGCACGGAGACCAGCGAACTCGAACAGGCCGTCGCCACGTTGACGGCCGGTCCGGTGAGACCCAGCCGGTACGCGGCCCGGTTCGCCGCGAAGTCCGGGTAGGTGCCGACCTGGACCTGTTTGTGAGTCATCCAGTCGCCGGTCCGGATCTCCTCGGTGAGGTTTCCGGCGAGATAGCTGTGCAGCGAGTAGAGGCGGTATCCGGTGCTTCCGTACACCCCGATCCTGACGGCGGGGTCCGGTTCCGCGTAACCGCCGTCCTCCAGCGCGTGGAAGCAGCACTCCAGGAAGAGCCGCTGCTGCGGATCGGTGAGTGTCGCCTCCCGGCCGCTCATCGAGAAGAACCCGGCGTCGAACCCGTCCACGGAGTCCAGCAGGGCACTCGCCCCGGTGTAGTCCCGCGCGGTGTAATCCGCCTCGGGCACCCCGGCGGCGGCGAATTCGGCCGGGGTGAAACGGCGCACGTGCGAGACACCGGCGCGGATGTCGCGCCACAACTCCGCGGTGTCACTGGCTCCGGGGAGTCTCAGCGCCGTCCCGATCACCGCGATGCGGTTCTCCCTCACCTGCGTCTTCCCCCTCGCCGGCCCTGCCCCGCCGCGG
The DNA here is from genome assembly GCF_056430475.1 of Streptomyces sp. NPDC045968. Classification (NCBI taxonomy): domain Bacteria; kingdom Bacillati; phylum Actinomycetota; class Actinomycetes; order Kitasatosporales; family Streptomycetaceae; genus Streptomyces; species Streptomyces sp. NPDC045968. Next base: position 164,905 of record NZ_JBWKLF010000004.1, read on the forward strand.
CTCCGCGCGCCGCGGCCCCACCGCCCGGCTCCCGGGCGCCCGCAGCCCCGCTACCCGCCGTCGTGTCACCCGAAGCAGGAACGCCAGTGCGACCACGATGGCAGCCCCATGGGACCACGCGACGACCGTCAGGGGGCTGTACCCGTCGAGAGCGGCGGCGACGAGGATCATGCCCACGCCGAAGCCGAGGTTCTCGAAGGTCGCGGAGAGCCCGAAGGCATGACCGCGCAGTCCGGCCGGCAGCGTCTGGAGATGCGAGGTGTACGACACCTCGGTGAGCCCGTCGGCGGCGCCCGCGATCAGCGCGATCACGGCGGTCGCGGCCAACGGGAAGCCGGCGAACGCGAGGATGAAGGCCGAGGACATCACGACCGTCCCGTAACCGAAGCCCAACGCCCCGACCGCCCGGCCCGTGCGCTTCGTGTACCGCTGGATCACCTGCTGGGCGGCGATGTTGCCGAGCGCCCACAGGCACCAGAACGCGCTGACGAACACGGCGGGGTTCGCCGCGTCCACGTCGCTGGAGTACACCGGAAGCGCCGCGTTGTGGGAGGACGAGCCGAAGGCGTCCACCCCGCGCAGAGCCACCATGAGACCCAGGCCGGGCGCGGCGGCCAGCGCGAGGAACGCGACCGGCTTCCGCCGTCGCCCCGTTCCCTCCCGCGCCGCCGCGCCCCTGACCGGCCGATCGGCCGGCCCCTCTTCAGTACGCCCGCCGGAATCCCCCTCCGAATCCGGCGATGCGTCCCCGCCTCTGCCGCCCGCCGTGATCGGCAGCAGAGCCACCGTCACCGCGCAGGCCACAAAGGTCGCCATGTCGACCACGAAGGCCGCTGTGTACCCCACCAGGGACACCACCACACCGGCCGATGCGAATCCGGCCACCATCGCCAGCGAACGCCCCGTGATGGACAGGGAGTTCGCCCAGGCCCTGCGGTCCGCGCCGACCATCTCGGGAATGGAGCTGCGCAGCGACACCATGAAAAGCGTCCCGCACGCCCCGATCACCACCGAGACTGCCGTCAGCGCCGTCCCCCGCATCCCGTCCGGCACCAGAATCAGCAGCAGCATCACGGCCGCCTGCGCCACATTGGCCCAGAGCATGATGCTCTTCGCCGCGAAACGCGCGAGCAGCCCGCCCGCCGCCAGTCCGGCGACGAATCCGGATGCCAGCCGCACCGCCATGAACAGGCCCATGGCGAGTGCTCTGCCCGTCGTCGCATAGACGAACAGATTGAGCGCGACCATATTCAGGAAGGTGCCGTACGAAGAGACCGCGTAACCGGCGACGAGGATTCGATAACGCCGTTCCGAACGTGCCGCGCTGTCCGCTTCCTTGTCCCGGGGGTCCGATTGGCCGTCTGTGCCGTTGCTGCCGAGCGTCACCCGCTCATAGTCATGCAGGCACCGCGCTCATCGCCGTCGCTCCGTGGGCACAAATGTAATCTGCATACTTGTGAAGGACGATCATTCCATCCCACCGGTATGTGATTGCCGCGAATCGACTTCCGGCCGCTTGCCGAGCGAGCGTCCCTGCGACGTGGCACTCGCCATATACCGGCGCGCGTTGGTGGAGGGGAGCCTTCCGCAGGACGAGGTGGCCGACTGTCTGCGGGCCCTGCACCTGATGGTGGCGGACGACGACTCGCCGGGATTCATGATCCCCGTACCGCCGGAGACGGCTTCGTTCGCCGCGCTCGCCCCGATGGAGGAGGCGATCGTCGAGCAGCGCCGCACGCTGCGGTCCGCCCGCGCCGCCCTCTCCGTCTTCGAGGCGCTGTACGCCGATGTGCACCGGCTCCAGCAGCCCGCCCTCACCCGGCTCACCGGCGAGGCCGTGATCAGCAAGGCGCTCGACGCCGGCGTGGCCGGCTGCCGCGAGGAGGTCCGCACGGCGCACCCGGGCGGCGGCCGGCCGGCCCACATCCTGCGGGAGTCGCTGATCCGGGACCTGGGCAACCTGCGGAGGGGCATCCGGCAGCGGACGATCTACCAGCACACGGTCCGGGCCGACCGCACGACGCTCTCGTACATCGAGCAGGTGACCGCGGCCGGGGCCGAGGTCAGGACGCTGGCCGAGGTGGTGGACCGGGTCCTCGTGTTCGACCGGGACCTGGCGTTCATCCCGTTCTCCGACGAGCCGCACAACGCCCTGCGCATCCAGCACCCCTCGCTGGTCCGCTTCCTGGCCCGCGACTTCGACGAGGCATGGGCCCGCGCGGTGCCGGTCCGCCCGGAACGCGCCCCGCTGCGCACCCCCGTGATCACGTCCGACCTCCAGCGCGCCATCCTCCAGGCGGTCGTCAACGGCGAGACCGACGCGTCGATCGCCCGCCGCCTCGGCATGAGCCGCCGCAGCGTCGCCGAACACATGCGCAAGGTCTCCGACCAGCTGGGCAGCAACAGCCGCGCCCAGCTCGGCTTCCTGGTCGCCACGTCGGGCCTCCTGGACGAGGGCCCCGACGCCTGAGGACGCGGGCGGGGGCGCCCCGGCCGAAGCCGGAACGCCCCCGCGGGCACGTACGAGAGGCCGGATCAGCCGAGGCCGGGACCCCGTACGGGAATGCTCGTGAACGTCGGTGCCGGGGCCGGCTCGGTGAAGAAGTCGTTGCCCTTGTCGTCGACCACGACGAACGCCGGGAAGTCCTCGACCTCGATCTTCCAGACCGCCTCCATGCCGAGCTCCTCGTACTCGACGACCTCGACCTTCTTGATGCAGTCCTGCGCGAGCCGCGCCGCGGGACCACCGATCGAGCCGAGGTAGAAGCCGCCGTGCGCGTCGCACGCGTCGGTGACCTGCTTGGAGCGGTTGCCCTTGGCGAGCATCACCTTCGAGCCGCCCGCCGCCTGGAACTGCGCGACGTAGCTGTCCATACGGCCGGCCGTGGTCGGGCCGAAGGAACCGGAGGCGTACCCCTCGGGCGTCTTCGCGGGACCCGCGTAGTAGACCGGGTGGTCCTTCAGGTACTGGGGCATCTCCTCGCCCGCGTCGAGCCGCTCCTTGATCTTGGCGTGCGCGATGTCGCGGGCCACGACCAGCGGGCCGGTCAGCGAGAGCCGGGTCTTCACCGGGTACTTGGTCAGCTCGGCGAGGATCTCGTCCATGGGACGGTTGAGGTCGATCTTCACGACGTCACCCGCCTCGTCGAGGTGCTCGTCCGTCGTGTCCGGCAGGAAGCGCGCGGGGTCCTTCTCCAGCTGCTCCAGGAACACGCCCTCGGCGGTGATCTTCGCGGTGGCCTGGCGGTCCGCCGAGCAGGACACGGCGATCGCGACGGGCAGCGAGGCGCCGTGCCGGGGCAGGCGCACGACCCGCACGTCGTGGCAGAAGTACTTGCCGCCGAACTGCGCCCCGATCCCGATCTTCTGCGTCAGCTCGAAGACCTTCTCCTCCAGCTCCTTGTCACGGAAACCGTGACCGGTGGGGGAGCCCTCGGCGGGCAGCTCGTCCAGGTAGTGCGCGGAGGCGTACTTCGCGGTCTTCAGCGCGAACTCCGCCGACGTACCGCCAACGACGATCGCCAGGTGGTACGGCGGACAGGCGGCCGTACCCAGGGAGCGGATCTTCTCCTCCAGGAACTTCATCATGGAGGTCTCGTTCAGTACGGCCTTGGTCTCCTGGAACAGGAACGACTTGTTGGCCGAACCGCCGCCCTTCGCCATGAAGAGGAACTTGTACGCGCCGCCGTCGGTCGCGTACAGCTCGATCTGGGCCGGGAGGTTCGAGCCGGTGTTCTTCTCGTCCCACATGTTCAGCGGGGCCATCTGCGAGTAGCGCAGGTTGAGCTTGGTGTAGGCGTCGAAGATGCCGTGCGACAGGGCCTCCTCGTCACCGCCCTCGGTGAGCACGTTCTGTCCGCGCTTGCCCATGACGATCGCCGTGCCGGTGTCCTGGCACATCGGCAGCACGCCCGCGGCGGCGATGTTGGCGTTCTTCAGCAGGTCGAGCGCGACGAACTTGTCGTTCGACGACGCCTCCGGGTCGTCCACGATCCGTCGCAGCTGCGCCAGGTGTGCGGGCCGCAGATAGTGCGAGATGTCGTGCATCGCCTCGGCGGCGAGCGTGCGCAGGGCCTCCGGCGCGACCTTGAGGAACGTACGGCCGTCGGCCTCGAAGGTGGATACACCCTCGGAGGTCACCAGACGGTACGGCGTGGTGTCCTCTCCCAGGGGGAGCAGATCGGAGTACGCAAACTCTGGCATTACGGCCATTCCTCACTCGGCAGACAGCTGCTGACCTCCCTTGGGCAGCGCACACCAGGGTAGAACGCCGAGGACACCCCACTCCTGTGAGGTAGGGCTCACCCCCGCCCCCCACCGAAGCCCAGCCCTCCTCCCGGCCCCAGCCCTCCCCCCGGCCCCAGCTCTCCCCCCCCGGCCCCAGCTCTCCCCCCCGGCCCCAGCCCTCCTCCCGACCCCGACCCTCCTCCGGCCCCAGCCTTCCCCCGACCCCGCCCCAGCCCTCTCCAGCCCCTCCGGCGTTTGAGGAGCGGGGTCTGGGGCGGAGCCCCAGGTTCGGGAAGGGGCGGGTAGGGGACAGCCCCGCGCAGCGGCCACCCGCACCCGCACCCGCACCCGCACCCGCACCCGCACCCACCCGCTTCCGCCACGCCCCCCGGCCCCCGCCACGCCCACCCCAATCCCTAGTCGCGATCTATCGCGTTTCGGTACGCTGACCCGGTGGACCTCGAAAAGCAGCCCCAGCAGCCGCAACCGCCCGCCACCCCGGCCGGACCCACTCCCGCCACCCCCGCGCCGGCCGGAATCCGGGCCTCCGACGCCGACCGTGACCGGATCGCGGACATCCTGCGGGAGGCCGTGGCCGACGGTCGGCTGACCGCGGAGGAGCACGCCGAGCGGATCGATCTGGTCTACCGGGCCAAGACCGTCGGGGAGCTCGAACCGCTGGTGCGTGACCTGCCCAGCGGAGCGGGCGGCGCCCAGCACACCGCGTCGTCCTCGCACATGTACGGCCCCGAGGCACCGGCCGGCCCCGCCGACAATCTGGTGGCCGTCTTCAGCAGCTCCACGCGGCGGGGGCGCTGGCGGGTCGGCGGCCGGACCAATGCCTTCGCGCTCTTCGGCAGCGTCGAGATCGATCTGACCGAGTCTCTTTTCGGACAGAGGCTGACCGTCGTCAACGCCACGTCCATCTTCGGCAGCGTCGAGATCAGGGTCCCCGAGAACATCTCGTTGCGCGGCAGCGGGACAGGAATTTTCGGCAATTTCGAAGTGGACACACTGGAATCCACGGACCCGGAAGCGCCGGTGGTCGTGGTGAACGGCTATTCGGTGTTCGGGCACGTCGAGGCAAAACCCAAGCGCGGCAAGCTCATTGCCAACCTTCACGACCAGTTGCGCAAACACCTCGGCCACTGAGGCGCACGGCTGTTCCGCTTCGAGTTTCGGCCATACAGGGCGATCGGTCGCAATTGCGTGCGCCGCAAGCCAGTGCCACTCAGTGCATAGGCGCGCGCACAGCGGGTAGGGAGTGCTGCATCGTCTCTCGCTCGCGAAGCCGTCGTCAGGAGTAGACCCGTGCTGCAACCGCCGCATCAGCCTCTGCAGGTCGTCGCCGTGCCCTCCCAGCGCACTCCCGCGCGGGAGGACGAGGCCGGTCCCTGGCACGCGGAGGCGGTGTGCCGCCGGGACGAAGCCGGACTGTTCTTCGCCCCGTCGAAGGAGCCGACGGCCGCCAGGCTGTCCCGCGAGGAGGCCGCGAAGCGGGTCTGCGCCCGCTGTCCCGTGATGGTGGAATGCCAGGAACACGCCCTGGTCCAGCCCGAGCCGTACGGGGTGTGGGGCGGTCTCACCGCCGCCGAACGCCGTGTGGTGCTCGCCCGTCGGCGCAGGCGTGACATGGAGCTGAAGGCGACGGCCACGACGGAGCACATCGCCGCGGCCGGCTGACCTACGGGCCAGGGGCCGCCCCGACCGGCAGCCCCTGACCCAGACCGTTCTTCGCCCGCGTGACCTCGCGTACGGGATCCCGGCGGCCGTGGCCGCCGGGATTCCTCATGTACGGGGTTACTTCGCGCGGTCGAAGTCGATGGCGCTGTACGCGCGCAGCTTCGAGAGACGGTGCGTCGAGTCGATCTTCCGGATCGTGCCCGACTTGGACCGCATGACGATCGACTCGGTGGTCGCGGTCTCCGCGCGGTACCGCACACCGCGCATGAGCTCGCCATCGGTGATCCCCGTGGCGACGAAGAACACGTTGTCGCCGCTGACCAGGTCGTTCGTCGACAGGACCCGGTCCAGGTCGTGCCCGGCGTCCAGCGCGCGCCGGCGCTCGGCGTCGTCCTTCGGCCAGAGCTTGCCCTGGATGACGCCGCCGAGGCACTTGATGGCGCAGGCCGAGATGATGCCCTCGGGGGTGCCGCCGATGCCCATCAGCAGGTCGACGCCGGTCCCTTCGCGGGCGGCCATGATCGAGCCGGCCACGTCGCCGTCGGAGATGAACTTGATCCGGGCGCCGGTCTCCCGGATCTCCTTGACGATGCCGTCGTGCCGGGGACGGTCGAGGATGACGACGGTGACGTCCTCGGGCGTGGAGCTCTTCGCCTTGGCGACCCGGCGGATGTTGACCGAGACGGGGGCGTTGATGTCGACGAAGTCGGCGGCCTCGGGGCCGGTGACGAGCTTGTCCATGTAGAAGACCGCGGACGGGTCGAACATGGCGCCCCGGTCGGCGGCGGCGAGCACGGCGATGGCGTTCGGCATGCCCTTCGCGTTGAGGGTGGTGCCGTCGATCGGGTCGACGGCGATGTCGACCTCGGCGCCGGTGCCGTCGCCGACCCGCTCGCCGTTGTAGAGCATGGGGGCTTCGTCCTTCTCGCCCTCGCCGATGACGACGACGCCGTTCATCGAGACGGTGGAGACGAGGGTCCGCATGGCGTTCACGGCGGCGCCGTCGGCACCGATCTTGTCGCCGCGACCGACCCAGCGGCCGGCGGCCATGGCCGCGGCCTCGGTGACCCGGACCAGCTCCAGGGCGAGGTTGCGGTCGGGGGCCTCCGGGGAAACCTCGAGCTGGGACGGCAGGTGATGATGCTCGGACATCGGAGCGCACCTTTCTGTACGACGACGACCGGAAAAGAGGGTGCCTGTGACTCTATCGGTAGGTCGATAAAATGAGCAGGGCGGGTCACGTTTGAGCGGGCGCCCCGTGGCCGGGCGTGCCGGGCCTCATGCCACCATTGAGCCCGTGGCAAGCAAGCGAGGCAAGCAGACCGTTCGGGACATGTTCCTGTCGATGATCGTGATCACCGCCGTTGCCGGGGTCATCTACGTCTTCGTTCCGCACGACGACAAGGCCGACCCGGTGAAGGCCGTCGACTACCGGGTGGAGCTCCTGACGGCGCGGCGCGCGGCGCCCTATCCGGTGGCGGCGCCCGACGGCCTGCCGAAGGGCTGGAAGCCGACCTCGGTCTCGTACGAGCGTCAGGCGGCCAACAGCTGGCACCTGGGATTCCTCGACCCGGACGGCAAGTACGTCGCGGTGGAGCAGTCCACGGCCCCGGCGAAGAAGTACGTCACCGAGGTCAGCCGGCGCGCGACGGACACCGGGCGTACGCACGAGGTGGCGGGCGAGGCCTGGCAGCACTGGAAGGGCCCGAAGTACGACGCCCTCGTGCTGCGCGCCGACGGTGCGACCACGGTGGTGACGGGCTCGGCCTCCACGGAGCGGCTGGCGCAGATGGCCGCGGCGCTCAAGACGTCCTGACCTCCCGACCCGCACGAAGAAGGCCCCGGAGCACATGGTGCTCCGGGGCCTTCTCGGTTCGTCCGGCTGTGTGCCGTGCGGTCAGACGGTCGTGACGACCTCGTCGTAGGAGAGGCGCGGCAGGCGCGGGAACCAGGCGTCCTCGCCCGGCTTGCCGATGTTGACGACCATGAGGACCTTGTGGTCGCCGTCGAGGAACTCCTTCTCGATGCCCGCGGCGTCGTAGCCGGTCATCGGGCCGGCGGCGAGACCGGCGGCGCGGACGCCGATGATGAAGTAGGCGGCCTGCAGCGAGGCGTTCAGCGCGGCAGCCTGCTCGCGGACCTGGCGCTCGGAGAAGAACATGTCCTTGACCTGCGGGAAGTGCGGCATGAGCGCCGGGAGCTCCTCGTGGAACTCGTTGTCGGCGGCGAGGATCGCGACCAGCGGTGCGGAGGAGGTCTTCGGCTGGTTGCCCTCGGCCATGTGCGTGACGAGACGCTCGCGGCCCTCGGCCGAACGGACCAGGACGACGCGCAGCGGCGACTGGTTGAACGCGGTGGGGCCGTACTTGACCAGGTCGTAGATCGCCTGGACCTGCTCATCGGTCACCGGCTCGTCGGAGAACGTGTTGGCGGTGCGGGCCTCACGGAAGAGGAGGTCCTGGGCGGCGGGGTCAAGAACGAGGGACATCGTGCGGGTTACCTTCCGGACGTACATCGGATCAAGCGATGGCACGACCGTAACCGAGAGATAGGTTAACTTTCAACTAAACCGGGCCCGAAGTGATCCAGTGCACACCCCTTCCAGCGGGGAAACAGCCCCGCGCGGCGGAAGCCCGCCCCGCGCCCGTTTCTCAGCCCTCCCCGGCCCCGGGGCCTTCCTCCGGCCGCGCCAAGGCCGCATCGAGACGCGCCCGCGCACCCTCCAGCCAGCGTCGGCACACCCTGGCCAGCTCCTCGCCGCGCTCCCACAGGGCCAGCGACTCCTCCAGCGTCGTGCCGCCCGCCTCCAGGCGGCGTACGACCTCGATCAGCTCGTCCCGGGCCTGCTCGTAGCCGAGCGTGCCCGTCGCGCCAGCCGTATCCGCAGCCGTCGTCGTCCCGTCGTCCGTCATGTGATCCACCCTATGTGTGAGCTACGACCGCTATGGATGAGCTGCAACCGTATGTATGAGCTGTGACCGCTGAACCGCTACGACCGCCGGACCCCCGCACCGCACCGGCCGCTCACTCGGCGACCCGCACGGTGAACTCGCCCTCCGACACCCGCGCGCGCAGTTCCTCGCCGGGCGCCCCGGCCTCGGCGGGCGAACGGACGACATGGCCGTCCGGCCGCTGGAGCACCGCGTAACCGCGCTCCAGCGTGGCGGCCGGCGACAGCGACACCACCCGCGCCAAGGTGTGCGAGATCTCCGACTCGGCGCGGTCCAGCAGATGCCCGAGCACCCGCCGGCTGCGCCCCACCAGCGCGTCGACCTCCGCCTCCCGCTCGTCCACCAGCCGCTGGGGACGCTCCATCGCGGGCCGGCCCAGGGCATGCGCCAGCCCCCGCTCCTCGCGCTCCAGCAGCCCGCGTACCGTGCGCAGCGCCCGGTCCCGCAGCTGCTGCACCCGGTCCAGCTCCTCGCCGACGTCCGGTACGACCTTCTTCGCCGCGTCGGTGGGCGTGGAGGCCCGCAGGTCCGCGACCAGGTCGAGCAGCGGGGAGTCCGGTTCGTGCCCGATCGCGGACACCACGGGCGTGCGGCACGCCGCCACCGCCCGGATCAGCTGCTCGTCGGAGAACGGCAGCAGATCCTCCACACTCCCGCCGCCCCGGGCGACGACGATCACGTCGACCTCGTCCAGCGCGTCGAGCTCCCGCACCGCCTGGACCACCTGATTCACCGCGTGCACACCCTGCACCGCGGTGTTGCGGACCTCGAAGCGCACCGCGGGCCAGCGCCGCCGCGCGTTCTCCAGGACGTCGCGCTCGGCCGCCGAGGCCCGCCCGCAGACCAGTCCGATCAGCTGCGGCAGGAACGGCAGCGGCTTCTTCCGGTCCAGCGCGAAAAGCCCCTCCGACGCGAGGGCCTTCTTCAGCTGCTCCAGCCGTACGAGCAGCTCGCCGATGCCGACGGGCCGTATCTCCGTCGCCCGCAGCGAGAGCTGCCCGCGGGGCGCGTACCACTCGGGCTTGGCGAGGACGACGACGCGCGCGCCCTCGGTCACCACATCGGCGATCCGGTCGAAGACCTGCCGGAAGCAGGTGACGCTCACCGAGATGTCGTGCGAGGGATCGCGCAGCGTCAGGAAGACGACACCGGCACCCGGCCGCCGCGACAGCTGAGTGATCTGCCCCTCGACCCAGACCGCACCGAGCCGGTCGATCCACCCGCCGATGAGCCGTGACACCTCACCGACGGGCAGCGGGGCTTCCGCGGACGTATTGAGAGCCATGCGGGGAGCGTATCGGCCCCCACCGACAGGACGCCCGGCCAGCGCGCCCGCCCGCTCCCCTCTCCCGCCCCCTCCCGGCCCGCCCGAAGGTCAGCGCGCCCCCGGGGCCCCCTCGGACCCCGGCCCCGGCCCGAGCCCGTCCGGCCCCGGCCGACGCCCCCACTGCGTCGCGAGCACCACCAGACCGATGCCGAGCCAGCACACCCCGACCACCTGTGCGCTCGTCGTCGCCTCCACGATCACCGCGACCAGCACGGCCGCACCGACCACCGGCATGAGCACATGGCGCCACCAGCTCGGCGGCCCCGCCATCCGGCGCACCGCGAACCAGCCCACCACCGACGCGTGGAGCAGGACGAACGCCGACAGCGCGCCGATGTCCACGACCGAGACGAGATGGTCCAGGCCGTCGTCCCGCCGGGCCGCCCACACCGCCGCCACCAGCGTCACGATCGCCGCACCCAGGATCGCGGTCCTGGGGACCCCGGAACGTGCGTCGACCTTGGCCAGGAACCCCGGCAGCCGCCGCTCCCGTGCCATCGCGAACACCAGCCGGCCCGCCGCGGCCTGCCCGGCCAGCGCCGCGAAGGCCGCACCGATCGCCTTGCTCACGGCCACCAGATCGTGCAGCCACGTACCGACCGAGGCATCCACCGCGTCGTAGAACGCCGACCCCTGCGCCGCCGGATCGGCCGCCAGCTCCGCGGAGCTCACCGGCTCCAGCAGCGCGGCCAGATACGACTGCGCGATGAACAGGGCCCCCGCCAGCACCAGACAGAACAGCACCGCACGGGCCACCTTCGCCGAGCCGCCGGTCACCTCCTCGGCGAACGAGGCGATCGCGTCGAAGCCCAGATACGACAGCACGGCCACCGAGACGGCCCCCAGCACCGCCGCCGTCGAGAACCCCGCATCCCCGGTGAGCGGCGTCAGCCACCCGCGCTGCGCCCCGTCCCGTACGAGCACCCACACGGCGGACACCACGAACACCAGCAGCACCACGATCTCCATGGCGAGCACAGCGAAGCCGACCCGGGCCGCCGCCCGCACGCCCCACAGGTTCAGCAGCGTGGTCACCAGCACGGCGATGGCCGTCCACACCCACCGCGACACCTCGGGGACCAGCGCGTTCATCGCGATCCCGGAGAAGAGGTAGGCGACCGCCGGGATCAGCAGGTAGTCGAGCATCGCCATCCACCCGGCGATGAACCCCGGCCCCTCCCCGAGCCCCTTGCGCGCGTACGTGAAGACCGAACCGGCCAGGGGGGCGACCCGCACCATCTGGGCGTAACTGAAGGCGGTGAACGCCATGACGACCGTGGCCACGACGTAGACCAGTGCGACCGCGCCGCCGGACTTCGCGTCGAGTGTGCCGAACACGCCGACCGGAGCCATGGGGGCGATGAACAGGAGCCCGTAGACGACCAGGTCCCGGAAGCCGAGCGTCCTTCGCAATGTTCCCTGGTCCGCGTCATGGTCCTTGGTACTGCCTGCCATGAACCCTCCGTCGCTCGCGTGTGCGCGTGATGCCCCAGTCTCCCGACCCGGCCGGACCGGCGCCTGTTCGGTACGGCCTTACGATGGGACGCATGACTGCAACGCCTGCACGCCGTGTCCTGCTCGCCGCTCCCCGTGGCTACTGCGCGGGCGTGGACCGTGCCGTGATCGCCGTCGAGAAGGCCCTGGAGCAGTACGGGGCCCCGATCTACGTGCGCCACGAGATCGTGCACAACAAGTACGTCGTCCAGACACTGGAGAAGAAGGGCGCGATCTTCGTCGACGTCACGGCGGAGGTCCCCGAGGGATCCATCGTGATGTTCTCCGCGCACGGTGTCGCACCGACCGTCCACGCCGAGGCGGCCGAGCGCAAGCTCGCCACCATCGACGCCACGTGCCCGCTGGTCACCAAGGTCCACAAGGAAGCCGTCCGCTTCGCCAAGGAGGACTACGACATCCTCCTGATCGGCCACGAGGGCCACGAGGAAGTCATCGGCACCAGCGGCGAGGCGCCCGACCACATCACGCTGGTCGACGGCCCCGAGGACGTTGCCAACGTGTCCGTCCGCGACGAGTCGAAGGTCGTGTGGCTCTCCCAGACGACGCTCTCCGTCGACGAGACGATGGAGACGGTCGACGCCCTCAAGGAGAAGTTCCCGAACCTCCTCTCGCCGCCCAGCGACGACATCTGCTACGCCACGCAGAACCGTCAGATCGCGGTGAAGAAGCTGGCCGAGGACGCCCAGCTGGTCATCGTCGTCGGCTCCAAGAACTCCTCGAACTCGATCCGCATGGTCGAGGTCGCCCTCGACGCGGGCGCCCCCGCGGCCCATCTGGTGGACTTCGCCGACGAGATCGACGAGGCGTGGCTGGAGGGCGTCACCACGGTGGGCCTCACCTCCGGCGCCTCCGTCCCGGACGTCCTCGTGGACGGCGTACTGGAATGGCTGGCCGAGCGGGGTTACGCCGACGTGGAGACGGTGAAGACGGCCGACGAGTCGATCACCTTCTCCCTCCCCAAGGAGCTCCGCCGCGACCTGCGGGCCGAGGCGGCGGAACTCTCCCGCGTCTCCGGCACATAGCCGGGCGCCGGGCCCGCCGTGCCCGTACCGTGGACCGCATGAAGATCTTCGGCGTGGACATCGGCGGCTCTGGGATCAAGGGTGCTCCCGTGGACCTGGACCGCGGAGACCTGGCGCAGGAGCGCCACAAAGTACTGACACCGCAACCGGCCACGCCCGACGGCGTGGCCGACTGCGTGGCCGAGGTGGTCCGCCACTTCGACTGGCAGGGACCCGTCGGCATCACCTTCCCCGGCGTCGTCACGGACGGGATCACCCGCACCGCGGCCAACGTCGACAAGGGCTGGATCGACACGGACGCCCGCGCCCTCCTCGGCGAGCGGATCGGCCGGCCGGTCACGATCCTCAACGACGCCGACGCCGCCGGAATGGCCGAGATGGCCTTCGGCGCGGGCCGCGGACGCAAGGGCACGGTCATCATGCTGACCTTCGGCACGGGCATCGGCAGCGCGGTCTTCACTGACGGCCGGCTGGTCCCCAACACCGAGCTGGGTCATCTGGAGCTCCACGGTCACGACGCGGAGAAGCGCGCCTCCACGAAGGCCAAGGAGGACGAGGACCTGAGCTGGACGCACTGGGCGCACCGGGTGCAGAAGTACCTGGCCCATGTGGAGATGCTGTTCTCGCCCCAGCTGTTCATCATCGGCGGCGGCGTGAGCCGCAAGGCGGAGAAGTTCCTGCCCCTGATCGAACACGTACGGGCGGAGATGGTCCCGGCGCAGCTGCAGAACAACGCGGGCATCGTCGGCGCGGCGATGGCCGCCTTCAAGAGCTCCGAGACATCAGGTCCCTGACCGGCCCCACCCGGGCACGGTCCGCCGGGGCTCTACGGCTGCGGCTGCTGGGGCCGACGCGCCACCTGCACTCCGCGCGCGGCCTGCGCGGCGCGGAGCAGGTGCCGCTGACGCATGTGCCGGATCTTGCGTACGCTCGCGATGAGACCGGCGACGAGCGTGCCCCCGTACAGCCAGCCCGCATGGACGGCGAGGGCCGTGACGACCGCCATCGTCTGCCCGCCGAAACCGCCGGCGCCTCCGGAGATCGGGATCACTCCCACGGCGAAGGCGATCGGCACGCTGATCGGCGCGGTGACCAGGTCGGCGGGCCGGACCCAGAGCGCGGTCAGCGCGCTGACCGGCAGGAACAGCAGCCCGTAGACCGTTTCCGAGCCGTCGAGGATCAGCCAGTCGAGGCAGCCGAGCACGAACATGGTGACGGCGGCGAAGAGCCCGGCGCCGATACCGGTCAGCCGGGGGTTGGGGAACCTGCGCAGCGCCGCCACGGCGGGCGGCACCGTACGGGGCCGGGCGCCGGGCGTGCCCGTCACCCGGTAGACGGCGGCGGTCTCGCCGATCGTGGCCTGCTGACGAGGCTGCCTGCGCTGCGGGGTACGTGTCCTGGGCTGCTCCACCAGCACAACGTAGGTCGCGTGACGGGAGGAATCAGGCGTTGGACACGCGCTTTGGCCGAGCTTGGCACTGAGTTCGATGTCACAGGGCCGAAACCCGACCTGTTCGGCCCTGCCCCCGACCCGTGGCCGCCTGCCCGGCCCCGCCCGTAAACTGGACCCTCTCTCCTTCATCCTTACTCCAGGAAGTCGCCAAAGTGTCGCTCACGATCGGAATCGTCGGTCTGCCGAATGTCGGCAAGTCGACCCTGTTCAACGCCCTGACCAAGAACGACGTGCTGGCGGCCAACTACCCGTTCGCCACGATCGAGCCGAACGTCGGCGTCGTGGGCGTCCCGGACCCGCGCCTGAACAAGCTGGCCGAGATCTTCGGCTCGCAGAAGCTGCTCCCCGCCACGGTCGACTTCGTCGACATCGCGGGCATCGTGCGCGGCGCGAGCGAGGGCGAGGGCCTGGGCAACAAGTTCCTCGCGAACATCCGCGAGTCCGACGCGATCTGCCAGGTCATCCGCGCCTTCAAGGACGAGAACGTCGTCCACGTCGACGGCAAGGTCTCGCCGAAGGACGACATCGAGACGATCAACACCGAGCTGATCCTCGCCGACCTCCAGTCCGTCGAGAAGCAGATCCCGCGCCTCCAGAAGGAATCCCGCCTCCAGAAGGAGAAGGTCGCGGTCCTCGCCGCTGTCGAGGAGGCCCAGAAGATCATGGAGGCCGGCCAGACCCTCTTCGCCGCGGGCATCACGGCGAACACGGAGAAGGGCCGGCTCCTGCACGAGCTGCACCTCCTGACCACGAAGCCCTTCCTGTACGTCTTCAACGTCGACGAGGACGAACTGGTCGACGAGGACTTCAAGAACGAGCAGCGCGCCCTGGTCGCCCCCGCCGAGGCGATCTTCCTCAACGCCAAGATCGAGTCCGAGCTGATCGAACTCGACGACGACGAGGCCCTGGAACTCCTCCAGTCGATGGGCCAGGAAGAGCCCGGCCTGGCCACCCTCGGCCGCGTCGGCTTCGAGACCCTCGGCCTTCAGACCTACCTCACGGCAGGCCCGAAGGAGACCCGCGCCTGGACGATCAAGAAGGGCGCGACGGCCCCCGAGGCGGCCGGTGTGATCCACACCGACTTCCAGAAGGGCTTCATCAAGGCGGAGATCATCTCGTACGAGGACCTGGTCGAGATGGGCTCGGTGGCCGAGGCCCGCGCCAAGGGCAAGGCCCGCATGGAGGGCAAGGAGTACGTGATGCAGGACGGCGACGTGGTGGAGTTCCGCTTCAACGTCTGATCCGTTCGGCGAAAGGCCGTCTGACCTGCGGCGGAGCGGGTTGGGCGGCCAGCCGAAGACGGCGCCCCGACTGGGCGAGCCCTGATATATGCGCTTCAACGTGTAGCGGATGCCGCCACCACTCGATGATCTAGAAAAATGCGCATGTCGGAAGGGCCTGGTTCTCTGAGGTCAGGCCCCTCCCGACATGCGCTGTTCGGGACGAGAAGGAGTTGCCCTGCCACGGTGTGCTGCGAAGGGGAGACTCGGCGAGCCGACCGTCTACCAGATCAGCTCCCGTCGTCGTCTCGTGGGCGGGGTTCGGCGCGACGGTGAGGGCTGTGCGAGGGGTCCCAGAGGTGCGAAGACGTCATGTCGCCCTCGCCCGTCTCCCACCAATTGCTGTTCCTTTCGTTCGAGCTGCTCTCCGCCCCCCAGGGCGTGAACGTGTCCCCGCCCGTGTCGGCATCCGGGTCCGTGGTCATGTCGGTGAAGGGCGGGCCCTCAGGGGTTGGAGAGTGGGGCGGCCAGGGTGCAGTGGTGTCCCCCTCGTCCGAGGTCTCCCCCTCTGGCCCCTCGTCGGGGGCCAGGCCAAAGGCCAGCCTGATCTCGTCGGCGGCCTCGTCCAGCCCCTCCGCTTTGAGAAACCGCATCACACGGTGTACGAGCACTGTGTACCCGTCCATGTCCGGCTTGAGGCCCGTAGCCGTCAGCAACAGGCGCAGGCGATCCGAGACCCCCACCTCCTCCTCGCGGTCGAACATCTCCCCTCCGAGGCCACCCTCCTCCCAAGGCGATCCCCCGATGGTCGCCTCGCTCCGCGCGCCCTCGGGCGGAACGAGCAGGTGGCGGAAGAGCTCGGGTACCTCCTCGTCGTTCGCGGCCGCCGCGATCTGGGCGAGCGGGCCGATCATGTGGACCGCCTTCTCGATCTCGTTCTCGTGGCGGGCCAGCCACCACACCACCGCGCTGCCCGCGCTCTTGAGTACGTCGTCGCCGAGATAGCGCCGCTTGTTGCGCTCGTGCTCGCGCTCGTATTCCCAGATCTCCTCGTCCTTGCGAAAATCGTTCAGCTTCCGCAGACGCTCGCGGTCGGCGGGAGCGAGGGTCAGCGTCACATCGGTCGCCATGGCCTTCACCCGATCGTTCCGGTCCGGGAGCAGGACGCCCAAATCCCCGTCCAGAAGATACTGCGCGAAGCTCGCCCGGCCGGGTTCCTCGTGGCGGACGACCTCCTGGGCCCGGCTGACGATAGAGGAGGCGGCGAGGGCCGGGGAGGCGTCATCCGACCGGCCGACGTGGTCGGGAACAGGCTTCCACCACACGGTGGCGGAGAAGAGGAAGTCGTAGCCGCCCGTTGCGCTCGGCAACACCGCGTCGATCACCCGTGTCTCCTGGTACGGCTGCTCCACCGGCATCGCGGGCGGCTCGGGTTCCCCGGGCTCGTACGGGTCGGCCGACGCGCGGCCGCTGCTGAGGACCGTCATCACGAGCAGCAGGGAGCCCGAAGCCGTGACCATGGACATGAAGCCCCACAGCCAGGCCGACCAGTCCAGGAGGTTTCCGAGCACAACCGGTACGAGGCCGCAGAGGGCGACGAACAACAAGCTGGGAAAACGGTGTCTCATCGTGCCTCTTCCGTGGTTCGTGGTCCGGTGTCCGCACGCTCCGTGCGGCCGTACTGCACCTGGTCGATGTACTGCCAGAAGAGGGCGGCGACCGCTGCCTGGGACGGGAGGCGCGCGGACCCAGCCCAGTCGCACGCGATGGCGTATAGGCGGTGGAGGGCGGCCGCGCGGCCGCGCGTCGCCCCTACCATCACGTCCAGCGCCATCTTCCGTGTGCTGTCGCCCGCCACGGCGTTCAGCCAGCTGCTCACCAGCGGATTCCAGAGCTCTGTCGGCGTGTGGGAGAACACCGCCTCCCAGCCCAGGAACAGGTCCGGCCATGGCGGCGGGTCCGGTGCCCGGTCATTCCTCAACAGGGCTGTGAGCAGCTGGAGATGGGGCTCTGCCCCGTGCGGCTCCCGACGCGCCCGGTCCCGTAAGCGGTCGATCAGCAGTCGATAGAGCCGGCGGTCGCGGCCGGCGAGGTCGAGAAGCGCCTCCTGGGCCTCGCGCGCAGCCTCCCCCTTCCGCACGGCGAGGTAGTGGAGCCGTACCACCGCCTGATCCGGGTGCGTCGCGACGAGGCTCTGGACACAGGCCGTGGTCAGGACGCGGGCGAGACCGCTCGACAAGGAGCCGGATCTCACGACGCACTCGTACATCCGCTTGCGGAACCATCCCCCGAACCTCTCGTGGCCGAGCCCCACTTCGAGGGCGGCCATGGCTCGTGGATCGCAGGACGTTCCGGTCGCGTGGTCCGCCCAGCGCGCCACGAGGTCGAAGAGGTGGTCGGGCCGCTCGACGGCCAGGGCTCGCTCCCCGAAGCGGACGACGACGTTCACCCGGTCGTCGGTGGTCAGACCGCGCAGCCCGGCGGCGCAGCCGACCCAGTCCCTGAGGTCATCGCGTACCCCGGGGAAGTTCGCCCAGAAGTACGTCCGTACCGCGTCGGCGTAGGCGAGCCGTTCGAAGCGGAGCCGTCCGTCCGGATCCCGCTCGATCCCGAGCCCTTCCAACCGCTCTCCGAAATCCGTCCGCGCGAGCTCGGTCGTCACTTCCTCCTCGTGCCTCACCGTCTTCATAAGACCGTGCCACGCCTCGTAGACGGTGTCGGCGCGGGCCTCCTCGAACATCGCCGTCGCGAGCAGCAGAGCCCGCTCGGGCGCGGTACGGACCGCGGCCACCTGCCGGCCCACTTCGCCGGCACGGTCGGTCACCGCGTGCATCGCTTGGTCTAGCCATCCCGCGAAGTCGGCGCCGAACCGGCCGCTGTCGCGAGCGGCCCTCACCAGTCCCGTGAGCCGCGCCAGTTCCCGCATGGGGGAGCGGTCGCACAGGTGCTGGAGGTCGGCGCTCCCCAGGTCCACGGGGCGGAAGGGCATCCGGTCCATGCGGAGGTACCGGGTGACGACGGCGACGCCCCTGGGGCGTCCCAGCCTCACCGTGTGCGGGTCGAGGTCCGGTGGGTGGGCGTGTTCCATGCCCGACGGCAGGACGACGACCATGTGGGCACCCGCCTCCTGGACCTGTGACCGGCGCACGGCCAGGCGGCGCTGGGCCTTGTCGTACGTCTCCTCGTCGGCGATTCCTGACAGGTCGAGGAGGAAGCGGTCCCCCGTGCCAGGAGCGAGAGGGGTCTCGTCCGTGCCCGTGACGGGAAGTTCCTCGAACCGGACCCCCTCCTTGTCGGCGCACCCGTCCTCAGCGAACCCGTGCAGCAGCATGATCGCCGCGGCGCGGCGGCCGCTGCCGGGCAGCCCTTTCAGCAGCACCACGGATCCGGGCTTCTCCAGACGGTCGGAGGCAACGCGGTAGCCCATCGGCGGAACGAACCGGTCGGCCAGGCGCACCCGATCCTCGCGGGTGATTCGGAGGGACTCGACCCCCTTGCGGATCATCCAGTCCGTGCCGACGCCGTAGAAGACGTACTGGTGCCCCTCGCCGTTGTTCACCGGGCCGCGCGGATCGTTGACGGTGACGCGGTCCTGCTCAGTCATCGTCCGTCGTCCGAATGCCGGCGCTCGCGCTCGAAGCGCTGGTGGACCGTGCCGCTGTTGTCGCCCGCGGTGAACTGGACCCCGGTGTTGTCGCCCTCGAAGTGAGGTGCGTTGTACTGGTGGCCCAAGCCGGTGTTCACAGGTCCCTGCGGCTCGTTGACGAAGGTCCCGGACAGGTCTCCGTTGAGGTTTCCGATGCCGCCGCGCACGCGCTGCTCGACGTCGCGCGTCCGCATCCTGGTGTGCCCGGCGTCCCGGGCCGACTTCTTGCTGGACTTCCCCTCCGCCCGCTCCCGCACCGCACGGGCGTCCCGGTCCACCGCGCCTAGCTCGGGCAGAAGCCGGGCGAGGGTGTCACCGAGCGCCGTCAGGTCCGATTCGGCGTTGCGGTGGTCGAACCGCCTGTACTGGCAGTCCGCCAGCTCCAGCAGATCGTCCGGAAGGAGGGCGCGGTCGATCCGCGTGGCCTTTCCGACGAGCACTGGGATCACGAGGACCCCGCGGTCGAGAGCTGTATGGATCTCGCGACGGGTCCAGTCCTGCTCGGCTTCGAGGGCGGGGCGGCCGTCGGCCCCGCGCACCTCCGCCCAGCGCGGGCCGATCACGGCGAGGAGGGCCTCGCACTCCTCCACCGCCCTGACCAGTTCCACCGGGAAACGGCGTCCGGGCTCGATCGAGTTGCTGGCGAAGAAGATCCTCTCGTCGCCGAACCGGCGGGCGAGTTCCCGAGCGATCATGGTCGCTGCGGACTCCTCGTCGCCTGTGCGGTAGTTGACGAAGACGTCGGGCATGAAGGTTCCCTTCGTGAAGGAGGACGGGGTGAACGGGCGCGGGGCTGTGGACCGGGTTATGGGTCCGCCCAGGCCATGAGGTTCCGACCATGTGGACGGCATGGCGCATCCACGGGAAGGCGTGCGGATGGAGGTGTGCCGCGTGGTGTGTTACCGGTCGCGGGCAGCCTGAAGAAGCCGGGGGCGCGATGCGACGCGTCAAGCGGTGATCAGAGGGGTCCGCCGGAGACCGTGGGATCCGGAGGGCCGGAGGGACGGGGTGGTCCGGCGAGCCGGGCGGTTCGAGTCAAGGTCGGTCGTGGAACGGCTGTCAGTCGTGCGCGGGGGCGAGTACGCGTGCCAGCGCGGGCTGCAGATCACGTACGGCGCGACTGCTCCGGAAACGGGAGAGCTCCCGTGCGAGACGCCGGATGTCGCTGTTCACCGTCGCTGAGGGCACGGTCGGCATCACTCCCAGGAGATCCCCGGCGATCGCGCACGCGTGCTCGACCTCCCCGGAGGCGGCATGGGCCAAGGACCGGCGGAAGCCGTACCGGGCGCGGGTGCGCAGCGCGTGTGGCGGGAGGCGACGGTACTCCCGGTCGAGTACCTCAGCGGCTGCCTTGGGGCGGCCGAGGTCGTGCAGGCACCAGCCGGTCGACATCGCCGCCGGATCGCTCACGTGGGAGGTGCCGATCACGGGCTCGGTGCCGCTGCGGGTGTCGTCGCTGTCGAGTAGTTCCCGCGCCGTGTCGAGGCTGCGGAGGCACTCGACTTCGTTCCCGACGAGCGCGTGGCCCTGGGCCTCCCGTTGGGCCGCGAGTCCCCGGATGCGCGGCGGGAGTTCGCTGCCCTGGGCGCGGCGGGCCAAGGCGACGGTGCCGACGCCGTCCCCGCCGTACATCGTGACCAGGGCACGACGCACCAGTGCGTAGGAGCCGAGGTGCGGGTCACCCCCGGCGCGTGCCAGTTCGGCGGCCTCGCCGGTCCAGCCGAGTGCCGCGTCGCTGTTCCCGGCCTCCTGGGCCATCCAACCGGTGAACTCCGCGAACCGCGAGGCGAGCAGGAGCGCGGGGGCCCGAGAAACGGACCGGGCGTCGGCAGCCAGCCCGGTGATCATGCGGGTCTGCGTCTCCAGTAGGGGCAGCAGGACCTTGGGCGCAGTGGACTGGCCGAGCTTTCGAAGTTGGTCGAACTGCATGCGGAAGGAGGGCAGGAGGGGGTCGTCGGCGGAGAACACCGCCTGACCGCCGAGTGTCAGGCCGAGGTCGATCAGCGCTCCCGTACCCGCCGAGAGGACCGCCCGGCGCCCGACGAGCCAGCGGCTCGGCCCGACGGGGGATTCGGCGGTGCCCGAAGCCGAGTCCGTCCCAGGACGGGTGACCAGGCGCTGCAGTTCGCCGTCCGCGCCGAGGAAGGCATCGCACCGGCGGGCCAGTTCGGGGGACGCGGAACGTTCCCCGCGCTCGACCTTGCTGAGGTGTCCCTTGTCGTAGTTGAGCGCCACGGAGAACTCGGTCAGAGTCAGCCCCGCTTCCACTCGTAAGCGGCGGAGTTCTGGGCCGAAACTGGAAGTCGTGCTCATCATCAACCTCCCCTTGAACACTGATCGCGAGAGCCGTAAGCCCTCACGGGGAGCCGTCATCCGACGACCACCGGGCGACACGAAACCCGACGGTCAACACCCGCTGTGACGGCGTCGTTTCGCTTCGCATCCGAGAGCGAGTTTGGCATGAGGCGCGCCTGGAGAATCGGGGTTCGGCGGTGTTGCCCGTTGCCTCTTTCGTGCTCCGTTGTTCCCTGTCCGTTCCTTGGAGTGACCGGGTCGACCACGATCGGGACGACGCAATCGGGAATGACAGGATCACGAGCGGGTCCAGCCGTTGTTGAAGTCGCACTGGAGGTCCGTCCATCGGCGACACTCGGCGGGGGTGTAAGCGGGGTGGTCGTGGAGGTAGGGCAGGGCTTTGACCCATTGGTCCCAGAGGTCGCCGGGCGGGGTGAAGCGGTCGGCGTGGTTGGTGTCGAGCTGGGCGTCGAGGCGGAGGAGTGCACCGAGGGCGGCGGGCTGGTCGTAGCGGAGGTCGGTGCGAGGGAGGTAGCGGTCCAGGTAGGCGGTGAGGATCTCGGCGTCCGCGTGGGTGCCGAAGCGGGCCAGGGCGAAGCAGTAGGCGCTGCCGGAGAAGCAGAACTCGCTGGCCAGGAGCAGGTCGCCGATGCGTTCGCGGAACGTGGAGCGTCGGCCTACGCCGATCAGCCAGCCAGCGGTGAGGCGTGAGCGCCACTCGTAGCCAAGGAGGGCCTCCAGCTCGACATCGTTGATTGTGGCTGCGTCGTCGATGAGGTGATGGGCGAAACGTTCGGCGTGAGGCCACTCGGGCCGCAGGAACCGACCACTTTTCAGGACGAGGTAGCGCGCGTGGCCTGAGTCCGTCCTTGCCGCGTAGCGCTCGATTACGTAGCCGTAGCCGATTTCCTCGGGGTGCTGGAATGGCATCGGTCACCTCTCCGGGTACAGGTCGGTACGGTCGATCCAGGTGGGGGCGACGAAGATGTTGTCGCCGACCGGGGCTTCGGAGGCTTCCAGCAGGGACCAGGTGCGGGACTCTTCGACCAAGTGCTCCCAGGGCGCACTCCAGTCGAGTTGCCAGTTCAGGCCGTTGTCCGAGATGCCGTATGTGCGGCCGGCGTCCACTCGCCAGAACTGGGAGTAGAGGATCACCTGGGCGTGGTCGGCCAGGTCGTTGATGATCTCGGCGAGGCGGGCCGAGGGCCAGCCTGGGGCGTCGTCCGCAGTGGTGGCTCGTAGGCGCGTGGTGAGGGGTGGGACGTCGGGGGTGCGTGCGCCGAGTTCGGTCAGGGCCCATCGGATGCCTTCCGGCTCGCTCCAGTCCGGTGGCGTCGCCCGTTCCAGGCAGGCGCGATAGGCGTGGCGCAGGGGCTCGACCGAGCCGTCGATCTCCAGGCTCGCCAAGGCCATCGCCGCCCATTCCCGGACAGTGGAGTCGTCGCTGCCCAGGAGGCCGAGCAGTGCGGGGGCGCAGCGTGGGTCCGCCACCTCTTCGAAGACCTCGATGGCGGTCAGCTGGCCGAAGCCGCCGAGGGAGGGCAAACCATCGATGACCGCGGGAATGGCGTCGAAGCCGATGCCGATCAGTTCCGCGCGGGCGTCGTACGACGGGCCGGTCGAGTCGTCGAGCTGCTGGATGAGTCTCTCGATGCGGGCGGTCATGGGTGGTCCCGGCGCCAGAAGGTGGGGAGCCACCAGCAGAGCACCGAGCGGTCGTCGGGCCACGGGGCTCGGTCCTCGGCCTCCCAGTCCTCGAAGCAGTCGCGCGTCAGGTCGATGGGGCGCCAGGCAGGGTCGAGTGGCTCGTCCTCGGCCGGCGGGCGGACGTACCGGCGGCCGTGCTCGTCGCAGGCGCCGAAGTCCTGGTAGTTGCGCTGGGCCTCGATCAGGGAGACCTTGTTCGCTCCGCCGTCCATGGTCGGCCAGCGGAACTGGACCCCGTCGTCCTCCCAGAAGCAGACGGGGCAGATCTCGTACGAGCCGGGCATCGCGCTCAGCACGCGGTGTCCGCAGCACGGGCAGGGGTAGGAGTCGCTCACCTGCGCAGTTTCGTTGCAGGTCCCGCCCGTGCGCCATGGATTTCTCTGCCTCGGCGTACCCGGCCGGTCCGCACCCAGTCCGCAGGACACCCGTAAACGGCCGTCGGGAGCCAACGCATGCCAACGAGGAACCCCAGGTCACAGCCCTGTGCGGGGCTCCGCAGCAGGTCAGCGTCTGGCCGCAGACATTCCGCTTCAACGTGTAGTCGTTGCGTACCGTGCGTGAGGCAATGAGCCAAGCATGCAGGTCGGAAGGGGTCCGCCTCCTCGTAGGCGGGCCCCTTCATTTTCCCGTGCTGCATGGGTGCTGGATATTCTGATTCTCCGTCAGAGCGAATCAGGTGTCGTAGAGCGTGGAGCGGTGTCCGCCGCGGATGACTCACACGATCAGTTCGCCGTTGTCGACGGTGTAGATGATGCGGTGGTCGCCGGCTCTGAGGCGGCGGCGCTCAGGCTGGGAAACGAGCGCGGTGGTGTTGAAGCCGAACCAGCCGATTTCCAGTTCCGTCAGCTTGGTCAGGATGCGGAGCGTGGTGTCGTGCGGAACCTTGCGGCGTTCGGCTCGGGCTTCCGGGTGCAAGGCGGTGCGGTATCACTCACTTCGCGCCAGCGTCTCCTTCATGACGTCCTCGATCGGGATGCCGGCAGACCGGGTCGCCATGCGCTCGTCGATGAGGCGGTTGATCTCGCGCTCATCCCATGCCTGGTACTTGCGGAGTACCTCGATCGACACGACGCGCGGCGACTTCCTTGCCTCGTCGCGTGATGACGGTGGGCGTGTCGTCGCGAGCGGCGCGTTCGACGACCTCGGCCAAGTGTGCGCGGACGTCGCGGATGGACTCTGTGGGCATCTGCTTCATACGCTCAAGGGGCCGGTTGCCTCATGTGTGCACATTGGCTACTGGCCTCCGACGGACCCAGGCCGTGCTGGGCGACTTCGCACCGGGCCGGGATCAGAGTGAGCCCGGCCCTCGGCGCGGGCGTCCAGGCCCAAGGCGCTCAGTGCGCGGCGAGCGGTGCGATGAAGGCTCCTCGTTCCGGGCCCGAGCCGACCACCGACAGGCACACCAGGTCGCCCGGTGCCACGGTGCCGGACTGCTGGTCGGCGTGCAGGAGCGCGATGGTGGAGGGGGCGGCCGTGTTGCCGATGGTGCGGGCGTTGCCCGGGGCCTTGTCCTTGGGGATGTCCGTCTCGGTCAGGAACGCGTCGACGAGGAGCGGGTGCGCCTGGTGCGTGTAGAGACGGGAGATCTCCTTGAGGTAGCCGGGGCGTGCGGACTCCAGTGCCTGGTGGTTGAGCGTCATGCCGGTGCTGTAGTAGCGGCGGATCTCGGGTGAGTTCATGCCGTACGCGGAGAGCTCGTCGGCTCCCGGAGTGCCCGCCGGATGGCCGCTGCCGCCGCCGAGGACATGGATCAGCGGGTCGGTGATGGCGGGGCCGCCGTTGAAGGACAGGCTGTCGCGGGAGTAGAGCAGTACGCCGTCGGCGTCCGCGCTGCGGCTCAGGACCAGGGCCGCGACCCCGTCGGAGAAGAGGGCGGGGGAGGCCCACATGTTCCTGCCGTACGGGTGCGCGGTGTTCTCGGCGTACTGCGGAAGCAGCATGCCGTCGGGGCCGGTGCTCATGCGGCTCGTGATGTTGTACGCGACGACCAGCGCGCGTTCGGCGCGCATCGCCTGGACGACCGCGGCCGCGCGCGCCAGACCCGCGCAGCCCGCGCCCAGTTGAACCGGCGGGATGCGGTCGGAGATCCCCAGTTCCCGCATGAGGGCGAAGGCGTCCTGGTCGAGCATCACCTGGTAGGGCGTACAGGTGACGACGACGACCGCGGTGATGTCGCAGGGGGCGAGACCTGCCCGGTCCAGGGCCTGCCGGGCGACGGCGGTGGCCGCGTCGATGCCCGCGAAGCGTTCCGGGTCCCAGCTCTTGCCCTGCACGCCGAGCAGGTGCGTGATGGCCGCGCCGTTCAGATGGCGGCCGGGGCGGTGGCGGTCCGGGACGCGGGCCCGCTCGGCCCAGTCGTCGATGCCGACGACGGTTCCCAGGTCCGCGTGGGCTCCGGCGATCTCGTACGGGAACGGCTCGGTGTCCGCCGGATGGCCGAGGGAGGCGGTGCCGGCGGAGGAGGTGGAGAAATCCATGGTGTGGGGCATCCCGTGGTTCGGTGGCCGACAGTGTCGACGGGCTCTGGGGGCTGGTTGATTTTCGGCCCGTGAGCGAGCAACGTCCAAGCCAGGGGCCCTCATTCGGGTGACCGGAGCTCTGAGGCCACCCGCCCGGCCGTGTCGTTTCCTCTACCTCGTACGGCTGTGCGAGACGGGTGTCCTGGAATCACTCTCACGTGGGCGTGTAGGACGGCGAGTCGTCCCAGACCCGGTGGCACGATGACCGCTGATCAGGTGGAACGACAGAAGGTTGGCCGATGGGCGTCCCGAGTGTTGATTCGATTCCGAAGGCGACCGGCGTGCCGGTGCCCGGGCGCGGGACGGCCGGACTTGCGCGTGGCGAGGGCGTTCTCGCGGGGATGAGAGCGGTCGTCACGGGCGGCACCACCGGCCTCGGCCGTTACCTCGCCGAGGGGTTCCTCGAAGCGGGGGCGCAGGTCGTGTGCGGAGCCAGGGGAGAGGGGGAGGTCGGTGAACTCGTCGAGCGGTACGGTGAGTTCGCCGGCTTCGTGCCGACCGATGTGCGTGACCCCGCGTCCGTCGACGGGCTGATGGCCGAGGCGGCCGAGCGGTTCGGCGGGGTGGACATCGTCGTCGCCAACGCGGGTATCACCCGCAACGGCACCGTGCGGAAGCTGAGCCCGGCGGACTGGCGGGACGTGATGAGCACGAACGTGGACGGCGTATTCCACACCGTCCAGGCCGCGTTGCCCCATCTGGAACGCGGCGGCGGCGGAACGATCCTGACCCTGTCCTCCGCGATGACCGGCCGGATCGTGCCCGGAGCGAGCGCGTACGTGGCATCGAAGGCGGCGATCGAGGCGTTCACCCGCTGCTGTGCGGTGGAGTTCGCCGGCCGGCGTATCCGGGTGAACTGTCTGTCGCCCGGCATCCTGACCGTGGGCATGGGCGAGGCGGTCTGCTCGGACGAACGGCTGCGGCAGGCGTACTGGCCTCGACTGCTCGCGGGCCGGGCGGGAACGCCCCAGGAGGCGGTCAACGCCGCGGTGTTCCTGGTGAGTCCGGGCGCCTCGTACATCAATGGACAGGTCCTCGAAGTGAACGGCGGACTGCTGTGACCGTGCGGATCGCCTACGAGGACGCCGTGGCCTGGGTGCGCCTGGACCGGCCACCGCTCAACCTCTTCGACACGGCCCAGCAGCTCGGCGCCGAGCTGGCACTGCGCCAACTGGAAGCCCGGGACGGGCTGCGCGCCGTGGTGTTCACCGGGTCCCACGGGCACTTCTCGGCCGGTGGCGACGTCAAGGAGATGGGTACGCTGCCGCCGGAGGAGGTGGCCGGGTACGCCGACCGGATCAGCCGTCTGACCCGGCAGGTCGCCGCGCTGCCCGTCCCTGTCATCGCCGCCGTGGAGGGCTTCGCCCTCGGCGGGGGCTGCGAACTCGCCCTGGCCGCCGACGTACGGATCTGTACGCCCACCGCCCGCTTCGCGCTGCCCGAGACACCGCTGGGCCTGATCCCCGGCGCCGGAGGAACCCAGCGGCTGCCCCGGCTGATCGGACTGTCCCGGGCGAAGGACATCGTCTTCTCCGGCCGTATGGTGCACGCCGACGAGGCGGCCCGCATCGGACTGGTCGACGCCCTCGTCCCCGAGGAGCAGCTCATCCCGACGGCCCGGGAATGGTGTCTGCGCTACACGGCGAGTCCGGCGGGTGCGCTGGCCGCCGCCAAACAGGCCCTCGACGCGAGCATGGAGGGCCCGCTTGAGGACGGACTCGACCTGGAACGCGCCCTGTTCGCGCCGCTGCTGGCCGCCGGGGAACGTACCGGCCACTTCCAGCGCTTCCAGACGTCACGCGCGGAAGCCGGAGCCTCCACATCGAGCGCCGTCCTCGGCGGGGTGTGACGGGGGCCCGGCGCCTACCCCTCCGTCCCGACCGTCAGCTCGTCGATACCCGCCGGCTTCTCCGGATCCGCCGAGGTCACCGTCACCCGCACGTGTCCGGCAGCCGTGCCCGGCCGGTACGGCTGCCAGTGGTGGCCGTCGAGAGAGGTCTCCAGCCGGTGCGACTCGGGCCGTACGTCGCTCCATCGCGGTACGACGGAGGTGACCGCGGACACCCGCCCCAGGTCCACCGACAGCGCGCCCTTCGCCCCGGCCGGCGACCAGCCCGTCGCCGGGCTGCCGTCCACCGCGGCCGCCGCGTACAGACCGGGGGTCTCGGAGGTGGCCGTCGCCGGCCGGCACCGCGCCGCGTTGGGCGTCGGCGTCAGATCGGGCCGCCGGGTGGGCAGGGTCAGCGTGGTGGAGAGGCGGCGCGGGCCCGCGGGGGTGTGGACCGTGAACGGGGCGCCCGACGTCAGCCGGACCTCGGTCCGCCGGGCGCCGATGGCCACCTCGTACGTACGCCCCTGGTGGCGCAGCCCCGTCAGCGTGACGCCCTCATGCAGCTGGGGCGGCAGCATCGGATCGAGCAGCACCCCGTCCTCACGCAGCCGCAGCCCCGTCAGGCCGTGTGTGAAGACCTGGAGGAAACCGCCCTTCCCGGTGAGGAAATCCTCGGCGGGGAAGCCGGAGAGAGGGTCCTGCGCCCCGGACTTCTCACCGCGCGCCTCGGAGAAGAGGGAGTACGGCCCGCGGACGAACGGGCGGACGGCCCGCTGGAGATAGGTGTACGTGGCACAGCCCGGCTCCCCGATCGTGGCCGCGTCGACGGCGTGCACCGAGTCCGTCATCGCGGGCCCGTCCGGGTCGGTGCGCGCCGCGTAGTAGTCCAGCGTGGCGGCGGCCGCGCCCGGCTCCATCGGCCACTCCAGCGGGTAGATCAGCAGGGCGGTGTCGGCCTGTTTGATGGTCGAGCCGTTGTAGCCCGCGTACTGGAGGAAGATCTTCCGATTCTTGTCGTACGGAATGCGCAGGCCGTCCGCGACCCGTGTCCAGCCGGCGGGCGCGGGGCGGCCGAGCAGCTCGGCCGCGCGGGTCGCGTGGCGCAGCGCGGTGGCGGCGACGGCATTGGTGAAGACGCCGTCGGTGACGCCGTTGCTGTATTCGTCGGGGCCCGCCACGTTCTTCACGGAGTAGCTGCCGTCGGCGTTCGCGGTGGCGCGGGACTGCCAGAAGTCGGCGATGCCCTTCAGGAGCGGCCAGCCGCGCTCCGCCAGCCAGTCGCGGTCCCCGGTGGCCAGGTAGAACTGCCAGACGGCGAGCGCGATGTCGCCCTGGAGGTGGTTCTGCGTCAGGCAGTGCGGGGGGTCCCAGCTCTGGCACTCGGAGTGCAGCCGGCCCTTGCTGCCGCTCGTCCAGGGGTAGAACAACCCGCGGTAGCCGAGCTTCCGGGCGTTCTCGGCGGCTGCGTCCCGGGTCCGGTAGCGGTACTCCACGACGGAACGGGCGAGTTCAGGATGGGTCGCGAGCAGCCCCGGATACATCCATGTCTCGGCGTCCCAGAACACCATGCCCGCGTAGTTGTCGCTGGTCAGGCCGGCCGGCGCGACGCTGTCCGAGGAGCCGGGCCGGGTGTTGGCGAGCAGTCCGTAGCGCGCGGCCCGCAGCCAGGCCTGGAGTTCGGGGCTGCCCGGCACGGCGATGTCGGCCGACCACGCCTCGCGCCAGGCCGCCGCGTTGGCCGCGTAGACGCCCGCCCAGCCGCGCCGGGCGGCGCGGTGGGCTGCGTCGCGCGCGGAGCCGAGCGGATCGCGGGAGGTGAGGGCGGTGTCGACCCCCACGTACTTCTCGAAGGTGTACGTACGCCCGTCGCGTACGGGTGTGGCCCGCGGACCGCCGGTGGGGCCCGTCCGGGGGTGCAGCGTCTCGACGACTCCGGAACCGCGTCGCATCGTCTGGGCGACGGCCCCCGCCGTACCGCTGCCCAGGGTGCGGAAGGTGCCGTCGTCGGCCACCGTGACCCGGCGCGCGCCGCGTTCGTCCAGGCGGCCGGTCACTGTCGCCTCGCCGTCCCAGTGCGGGGTCATCCGCAGGCGTACGGCACCGGTGTGGACGTCGGAGCGGTCGGCCAGCACCTCGTACGTCAGGTCGGTCGCGCGGCCGTCGGCCGTGGTCCAGCGCAGTGAGGTGACGACCACGCCGCAGCGCAGGAGGACCGTCTGACGGTAGTGCGAGATACGGCCTGCCGGGGTGCCGGAGCCGTAGGTCTCCTTGCCGACGCGTACGTCCAGCGTCGTCCAGCTCGGCAGGGCGGCGATCACGTCGCGGCCCTCGGCGGTCCTCTCGTCGCGGGCGTACAGACCGGAGACGAAGGCGCCGTCGTAGCGCGGGGTGAACAGCGGCCAGCCGGTCTTCTCGCCCGTCGCCGCGTACCCGGTGCCCGCCGGAGGCACACGGTGGCCGAGATACCCGTTGCCGACATAGGGGTCGTAACCGCCGGCTTCGCCGTACCGGGTGGAGGTCTGTGCCCAGGAGGTGTCACCGCGGTCCGGTGGCCGGCAGGTCGCGGCGGGTGGCGGGCCGGGGTGGGCGGCCGCGTGGGAGAGGGGTGGCAGGGGCGCGATCAGAGTGCCCGCGACCAAGGACGTCAGGAGAGGGATCCGCGAGAGTCTCACCGTACGAAGGTAGGGACTCCGGCGGCGCGGATGCGTGCACGGCACGCCTGGCGGACCTCTGTGCTTCGACGTACCCGGGCGGACTCCCGGGCAGCGGCGGCCGTCACGGGCGGAGTGCGTCCTCGGCCCGTGACCGGCCCCCGTTCAGTGCGGCGCGGCCAGACCGGTCTTGAGTCCGGCGCCGCACAGCGGCACGACCACGCTGCGGTCGGTCCAGTCGCCGACGGCCGCCCAGCAGGCCACCCCGGTCGTCTCGACGTAGAAGCCGCGGGTGGCCAGATCCAGCTGTGCGCCGCGGATCTGGTCCTCCGTCACGGTGAGGAAGGTGCCGCCCGACGCGCGTACGGCCGCCAGGATCTGACGGGCGCGCGGCGGGCGGGGGATGGCGATGCCCTCGGCGAGCGTGGGGGCGGCCGGCCCGCCACCCGCGTCGGCGGGCAGGTCGTCGGCGCCCGCGTGGAAGGCGGCGGCCAGCGGGGAGACGGCCTCGGCCTGCACGGCGATCAGGGCGGGGCGACGCTCGATCAGGCCCTGGGCGTGCAGTTCGGCGGTGGCGAGGGCCGCGCCGAGGAGCAGCGTCCCGTTGCCGACGGGGACGGCGATGGCGTCCGGCAGGCTCCCGCCGAGGTCCTCCCACATCTCGTACACGTAGGTCTTGGTGCCGTGCAGGAAGTACGGGTTGAAGACGTGCGAGGCGTAGAACGTGCCGGGGGTGTCCGCGGCGGCGCGGGCGGCCCGTGCCGTGGCCTCGCGGTCGCCGGGGACGATTTCCAGCCGGGCGCCGTGTGCCCTGATCTGCTCGGTCTTCTTCGGGGAGGTCCCCTCGGGGACGTACACGGTGCAGGGCAGTCCGGCCCGGGCGCAGTAGGCGGCGACGGCCGTTCCCGCGTTGCCGCTGCTGTCGGCCACCACGCGCGCCGGGTTCAGGCGCCGGGCCAGCTCTGCGAGCATCACGGCGCCGCGGTCCTTGAACGAGAGCGTCGGCATGAGGAAGTCGAGCTTGGCCGAGACCGTGCCGGTGAGGGGCACGAGCGGTGTGCGGCCCTCGCCGAGCGTGGTCGCCGGGGCGGTGAGCGGCAGCGCCTCCTCGTAACGCCACAGTGAATTGACCCGGCCCGCGAGGGAGTTGAGGGAGAGCGGTTCGGTGATCCCGAAATCGAGGTCCCACGGTCCCTGGCAGACCGGACAGCACCAGGTCAGCGTGGTCGTGTCGGCCCGGGTGCCGTCCTGCGGGCAGTGGTATGCGGTCATGACGGCCAGCATGTCAGGCGGATGGCAGGTGAATGGCGGGTGCATTGCGATCCCCAAGGCACTCTTGTGAGATTCCTATGGATCAGTCAATCTTTCGTCGGCAGCAGGTCATGCCGACCCTCGTAACAGCGTGCGAAACGCGGCGCTGTCATGGCTGGTTTGTCATGCCCATGCCGCACATCCCCCACCAGGGCACCGCCGATGAGGAGGACCCCTCACATGCGTCACACCCCCTACACCCGTCGAAGACTGGCCGCGGCGAGCGTCATAGCCGGTGCCGCCATGGCGCTCACCACCGCGGCGGCCTTCCCGGCCACCGCGGCGGAGGCCGCGCCGGAAGGCCGGATCGAGAACGCCGGCGCCCCGGGCGCCATCAGCGGCAGCTACATCGTCACCCTCGACGAATCGGCGGCCGACGCGGGCTCCGCGTCCGGCAAGGCACTGGCCAAGGAGTACGGCGCCGAGATCAAGAAGACCTACCGCGCCGCCCTCAACGGCTACGCCGTCGAACTCTCGGCCTCGCAGGCGAAGAAGTTCGCCGCGGACCCGGCCGTCGAGTCCGTCGTCCAGAACCGCACGTTCACGATCTCGGGCACCCAGCCCTCGCCGCCCTCGTGGGGCCTGGACCGGATCGACCAGAAGACCCTCCCGCTGAACCAGAGCTACACCTACCCCGACACGGCGGGCCAGGGCGTCACCGCGTACATCATCGACACCGGTGTGCGGATCACCCACAGCGACTTCGGCGGCCGGGCCTCGTACGGCTACGACGCCATCGACAACGACAACACCGCGCAGGACGGACACGGGCACGGCACCCACGTGGCCGGCACGGTCGGCGGAACCTCGTACGGCGTCGCCAAGAAGGCGAAGATCGTCGGTGTCCGCGTGCTCGACAACAGCGGTTCCGGCACCACCGCGCAGGTCGTCGCCGGCATCGACTGGGTGACGGCCAACGCCGTCAAGCCGGCCGTCGCCAACATGAGCCTCGGCGGCGGGGCGGACTCCGCGCTCGACACCGCCGTACGCAACTCCATCGCCTCCGGCATCACCTACGCCGTCGCGGCGGGCAACGAGTCGACCAACGCCTCCACCAAGTCCCCGGCGCGCGTCACCGAGGCCATCACCGTCGGTTCCACCACGAACACCGACGCCCGCTCCAGCTTCTCCAACTACGGCACGGTCGTGGACCTGTTCGCCCCGGGCTCCTCGATCACCTCGTCGTGGAACACGAGCGACAGCGCCACCAACACCATCTCCGGTACGTCGATGGCGAGCCCGCACGTGGCCGGTGCCGCCGCCCTCTACCTGGCGGCCAACCCGGGCCAGACCCCTGCGCAGGTCTCGGCCGGCCTGGTCGCGGCGTCCTCGACCGGCGTGGTGACCAACCCGGGCACCGGCTCCCCGAACCGGCTGCTGAACGTCGGCACCGGTACGGTCACGCCGCCCGGACCGAAGTTCGAGAACACCACCGGCTACGTGATCGCGGACAACTCCACGGTCGAGGCCCCGGTCACCGTCACCGGTGTCGCCGGTAACGCGCCGGCCGCGCTGAGCGTCCCGGTCAACATCACGCACACGTACATCGGCGACCTGAAGATCGACCTGGTCGCGCCCGACGGTTCGGTCTACACCCTGAAGGCGTACGGGACGGGCGGCAGCGCCGACAACGTGAACACCACCTACTCGGTGAACGCGTCCTCGGAGGTCGCCAACGGCACCTGGAAGCTCCGGGTCAGCGACAACGCGGCAGCCGACACGGGCCGGCTCAACTCCTGGGCCCTTCAGTTCTGACGAGCTCCGCCGTGCGGATGCCTTGACGCGCCCATGAGGCGATGAACACGTGTGGGGCGGCTGCCACCCGGCAGCCGCCCCACGACGTGTTCCGTCAGCGCCCGTTGAGACCGCTGTGGACGGCGGTCATCAGCTCGCCGTCGTCCGTGTCCCCGTCCAGCGACCAGAACATCGCACCGCCGAGACCGCGGTCACGGATGTACGAGGTCTTGGCGCGCAGGACCCGCGGGTCGTCGTACGTCCACAGGGTGGTGCCGTCGAACAGCCAGGCGTGACCGTTCCGCGCGTCCCGGTGGACCGTGTACGTGCCCGATTCGGCCAGCTTCTTGAGCACCTTGTAGTCCTCGTACCCGGCGGCCCAGGTGGCCGGCGCGGGAGCCGCGGCCGGCTGTCCCAGCCCGTCACCACCGCCGGTCACACCGGTCCAGCCCTGTCCGTAGAACGGCATGCCCACCACCAGCTTGCGGGCGGGCGCGCCGCGCCTGATCCAGTCGCGGACGGTCTGGTCGACGCTGAAGTCGCCCTTCGCGTACAGCGCGGACTGCTGGGCCGTGTTCTTCTCGCCGGAGACGTGGAAGTCGTACCCCTGAAGGTTCACGAAGTCGAAGTCACGCATGATCCGGCGCACGTCGAAGCCCGCGTCGATCTTGGCGGGCGCGGTGGGGACGAACGCCGACAGCTCGTAGTGCTTCGGCTTGCCGTGCCGCGCGGTGCTCCTGGCGTACGCGTCGAGCTGCGTGCGGAACTCGTGCACCAGCGCGGTGAAGTTCCTCTTGTCCTCCGGGCGGTGGACCGTGTCCGTGTCACCGGCCGAGCCGGGCCACTCCCAGTCGAGGTCCACACCGTCGAAGAGGCCGGCCGCGGCGCCCTCGCCGCCGCGCGCCCCGTCCACCGGAAGATTCCCCTTGATGTACAGGTCGAGGCAGGAGGAGACCAGGGCCTTGCGGGAGGCGGCGGTCCTGGCCGCGTCCGAGAAGTGGGTGGACCAGCTCCAGCCGCCGAGCGAGATCATGACCTTGAGGCCGGGGTGCGCGGCCTTGAGCTCGCGCAGCTGGTTGAAGTTGCCCGCGAGGGGCTGGGTGCCGGTGTCGGCGACACCGTCCACGGAGCCTGCCGCGTCCAGCGGGCGGGCGTAGTCCGCCCAGGCGTCGGCCTCGCCGGGCACGTTGCCGGTGAAGCACCTGCCGTCGGCGTTCACGTTGCCGAAGGCGTAGTTGATGTGGGTGAGCCTGTCCGCGGCGCCGCTCGTTTCCAGGTCCTTGACCTGGAAGTCGCGGCCGTAGACGCCCCACTGGGTGAAGTAGCCGACGCTCCGGTAGGCGGATGTGTGATGCGCCGTGTCCCGTCCCCGGTCGGGGCCGGCCGTGGCGGCCGGCGCGATTCCGGCCAGCAGGGTGAAGGTGCAGGCGGCAACGGTGAGTCTGTACAGGCTTCTTCGGCGCATGAGGCTCGTTCCTGTGCGTGGGACCGGGCTGGACTGAGGCGGGAGCCGTGTCGCACAGAAGGTATTGGTCTGGACCAAATGCGGTCAAGGGGCCGGGAGTTGCGCCGGGAAGGCGGCGCCCGCGTCGGGAATCGTGTCCGGGAGTTACGGGAGGGCCGGACGGGGCAGGAATCGACCGCGACTCCCGTGGTGCTGATGTTCGAGGTATGCGCCGGGCGACGGTGAATCATCACTTCGAGTGAAACTTTGGCCAGCGCTTGCGGTCGACAACCCACGGTTGCAACGCTGTTGCAGTCTGTCAACCTGTTGGGAGTGGCCTGTGACTTTCGGTGAGCAGCCCGCCTATCTGCGCGTTGCGAGCGATCTCAGAGAGAAGATCGTCAACGGTGCTCTGCCGCCCCATACCCGCCTGCCGTCGCAGGCCCGTATCCGCGAGGAGTACGGAGTCTCGGACACCGTCGCCCTGGAGGCGCGCAAGGTGCTGATGGCTGAGGGGCTGGTCGAAGGGCGCTCCGGCTCCGGAACGTATGTGCGCGAGCGCCCCGTCCCCCGCCGCATCGCCCGCTCCGGCTACCGGACGGGCGTCGGCGCCAACCCCTTCCGCCAGGAACAGACGGCGGAGGGGACGCGCGGCACCTGGGAGTCGCGCAGCGAGCAGGAGGAGGCGAGCGCGGAGATCGCCGAGCGGCTCGGCATCGAACCGGGCGACCGGGTGATGCGTACGAGGTACGTCTTCCGGGAAGCGGGCGAGCCGATGATGCTCTCCACCTCCTGGGAGCCCCTGGCGGTCACGGGGCGCACGCCGGTGATGCTGCCCGAGGAGGGGCCGCTGGGCGGCTGCGGGGTGGTCGACCGGATGGCGGCCATCGATGTCGTCGTGGACAACGTGGCCGAGGACGTCGGGGCGAGGCCGGGGCTTGCGGAGGAGCTCCTGGCACTCGGCGGCGTACCGGGCCATGTGGTGATGGTGATCGGGCGGACGTACTACGCGTCGGGCCGGGCCGTCGAGACCGCGGACGTGGTGGTGCCAGCCGACCGCTACCGGATCGCGTACCACCTGCCGGTGAAGTGATCCGGGCCGCGACGCTTCCTGTCGCGTGACCGGTAGGCGTTCCTGTCGTAGGACCGGTATCCGAACGGCTTGTCCGCCGCCTGTGACGCCGAGTTAACACCCCCTCGGCTCCCGTTACGCCCGGGCAATCACCGGTATCAACAAATTGTCATGTCCGGCTCCTAACTTCCCGTTCGTTACCCGCACTCCGGACCGACGAACGGGAAGTCGCCGATGACGGACACAGCCACCCCCACCACGGCGGACGCGCCGGACCCCCGCGTCCCGGGAGAGCCCGGAGCGCCCCGGCGCAGCTATGCGCGGCTCGCCGCGGACGAGAGCCGTGAGGACTACTCGCTCCGTTACGCCCCGTATTCGTTCCGGCGCTGGTCGCCCTCGATGGTCGCGGGCACGGCGCTCGGCGGGATCGCCTATCTCGCCGACTTCGCCATCGGCGCCTCGATCGTCTTCACCTACGGCTTCACCAGCGGGCTCGCGTCGATCCTCGCCGCTGCGGTGATCATCTTCATCACGGGCATACCGATCGCCCGGGCCTGCGCGACGTACGGGCTGGACATGGACCTGGTCACGCGGGGCGCGGGGTTCGGCTACTTCGGTTCGACGCTGACCTCGCTGATCTACGCGTCCTTCACCTTCATCTTCTTCGCGCTCGAAGGATCGATCATGGCGCAGGCCATGCATCAGGCGGTCGGGCTGCCGGTGGAGGCGGGCTATCTGGTCACCACGCTGATCGTCATCCCGATCGTGTTCCGCGGCATGGGCGCACTGGCCAAGGTGCAGGCGTGGACACAGCCGGTCTGGATCGTCGGCATGGTGCTGCCGTTCGTGGTCCTCGCCTTCGAAGCACCCGAGGCATGGGGTGACTTCGCCTCCTTCGGCGGTACGGAGGGCGCCGGCCCGGGCTTCTCCTGGATCGCCTTCGGGCTGGGTACGGGAGTCGCGCTCTCGCTCATCGCCCAGATCGGGGAGCAGGCCGACTACCTGCGCTTCATGCCGGCCAGGACGGAGGCCAACAAGCGGCGGTGGAATCTGGCCGTCCTCGCGGCCGGACCCGGCTGGGTCGTCATCGGGGCCGCGAAGCAGCTCGGCGGAGCGCTGCTCGCCTTCGTCGCCCTGGAGGCGGTCGGCAGGACACACGCCCTGGAGCCCATCGCACCGCAGATCGAGGCCCTGAAGCCGTGGCTGGGCTCCTTCGCCCTTCCCGCCGCCGCGGTCTTCGTGATCGTCTCGCAGATCAAGATCAATGTGACCAACGCCTACAGCGGCTCGCTGTCCTGGTCGAACTTCTTCTCCCGGATCACCCACAAGCACCCGGGACGGGTCTGGTACATCTTCCTCAACCTCGCCATCGCGCTCACGCTGATGGAGATGAACATGTTCGCGGCCCTCAACAAGCTGCTGGGCTTCTACTCCAACGTGGGCATCGCCTGGATCGTGGCCGTCGCCGCCGACCTGGTCATCAACAAGCGGATCGGACTCAGCCCGCGGTACATCGAGTTCAAGCGGGCCTATCTGTACGCGGTGAACCCGGCCGGATTCGGGGCGATGGTGATCGCCTCGACCGTCTCGATCCTGGCCTTCTTCGGGCTCTTCGGGGAGTACGCGGAAGCGTTCTCGACGTTCATCGCGGCCGGACTGTCGCTCGTGCTCTGCCCGTTGATCGCCTGGGCCACCAAGGGGAAGTACTACCTGGCCCGCCCGAACCCGGTGAACGGGCCGGGCGTCGATGTCGCCGACATCACCGCGACGCATCTGTGCGCGGTGTGCGAGACCGCGTACGAGCTGCCGGACATCGCGGACTGTCCGGTCCAGGCGGGGCCGATCTGCTCGCTGTGCTGCTCGCTGGACGCGGAGTGCGGGGACGCGTGCCGCAAGGAGCCGTCGGCGGGACCGGTGCTGCTGCCGGTGCCCGCGGTGCGTACGCCGGGGGAGTGACGGCCGCCGAAACGGGCGCGTCGGCGGTCGAGGGGGCGCATTCGGCGGGGTGCGCCCCCGCAGGTATGGCTGGATGCGTATCTCTTTGTGCAAAGACGCATCCGCTGAGTAAAGGTCAGGCGTACGCTCGGGCATATGCGTACTGCGGTTTCCTGGGATTCCTTAGAGACGTGCACTCCGGTGAGGAGAGGGGCAACATGCTCGGGAGGGACACGATGAGCGACAGTGGCGCCGTGCTCCCCTGGCTGGTGATACGGCAGGACGACAACGGGAACCGCTACCGCGTCGGCAGGTATGCCACGCAGGACGAGGCCCAGAAGATCGCGGACGGCCTCGACAGTCGCGGACACAAGCAGCTGTACTGGGTGGAGCGCGTGGGACAGAGCGCCCGGCCGTAGCGGTGGCTCCGACTCCCCGGCCGCCCCGGACGAGCCCGGCGCCTCCCGGGCCGTCCGCGGTGGCCACGCTCCCGAGGGCCACTGTCGGGGCGGCCGCGCTCCCGGCGGGCCGGCCCGGGGCGGCTACGCTCCCGCGTATGAACGCATCCGTGGTGGTGGCCGGTGCCGTCTTCGA
The DNA here is from genome assembly GCF_056430475.1 of Streptomyces sp. NPDC045968. Classification (NCBI taxonomy): domain Bacteria; kingdom Bacillati; phylum Actinomycetota; class Actinomycetes; order Kitasatosporales; family Streptomycetaceae; genus Streptomyces; species Streptomyces sp. NPDC045968. The sequence continues at coordinate 203,042 of NZ_JBWKLF010000004.1, forward strand.
CCAGGGACGGCTGCTGGCCGCCCGCCGCAGCGCCCCGCCCGAGCTGGCGGGCCGCTGGGAGCTGCCCGGCGGCAAGGTGGAGCCGGGGGAGAGCGGCGAACAGGCGCTCGTCCGGGAGCTCCGCGAGGAGCTGGGTGTGGAGTCGCGCGCGCTGGAGCGCATTCCCGGCGAGTGGCCGCTGAAGCCCGGATACGTCCTCCACGTATGGACGGTGGCCCTGGTGTCCGGCGAGCCCCGCGCCCTTCAGGACCATGACGCGCTGCGGTGGCTCGGGCCCGATGAAGTGGACGACGTCGACTGGCTGGACCAGGACCGGCCCGCGGTGGCCGAAGCGGCGCGGCGCCTGCGGGGCAGCGTCCCCCGGTGAGTGCCCGGCACGCATGCGCGCCTCCGGTGGCGCACCGGCGTACACCCGTACGCCCTATGCGCCGTCTCGGGCGGTAGTTCGCCCCGAATGACGGGTATGTGCTGATTATTCCCCTTTCCGAGGGGCTCCTGTTGCTGGTCTGGGGAAGTGATCGGCGTGATCGAGACCGAGGGCGACTGTGCCGCCTGGACATTTCCGGCGGTCCCCGGCTCCGTGCGCAGCGCCCGGCACGCGGTTCGTGACGCCCTGCGTTCCTGGGGGCTCGACGGGGCGCTCGCCGATGTGACCGAACTGCTCGTCAGCGAATTGGTGACCAATTCGCTGCGCTACGCCTCCGGCCCCATCGGTGTACGGCTGGTGCGGCCCCGCCCCGATGACGGTGCCGAGGGCGGCGGTTTGTCTCCGTCCGGATCGCCCGCCCCGCCCGGACTGCTGGTGGAAGTTACCGATCCGCTTCCGGATATGCCCACCGAACGCAGCGCGGGGCCCGATGACGAAGGGGGGCGCGGACTGCATCTCGTGGCTTGTTCCGCGCGCCGTTGGGGGACCCGGCGAGGAAAGACTGGCAAGACGGTGTGGTTCGAGCTGGCTCTCCCTGGTTAGGAGTGGGGTGGGACGCACAGCGATCACCAGAGGTCGGGCAGAACCTGGCTGAAAGGGACTGAGACCGTGCTGTGATCGTGAACGCCGTGTCGGTACGGGCCGTAGTGCTGAATACTGCGGGCAGGACCGGTCCGGTGTGTGAGCTGGAGGGGACGGTCGCGTGAGCGAGATACCTGGGACAGCGGGCGACATCGTGTGGCAGAGCAGCCCACCTGGCTCGATCTATGACTACGTCAGGATCGCCTCCTTCTCGATCGGGCCCGACGGGCTGATCGAGCAGTGGAGCCGGCGCGCCGCCGGTCTGTTCGGCATGGCCTCCGACGAGGTGGTGGGCAGGGACCCGGTCGAGGCGTTCATGCCTGCCGAGCTCCGGGACGAGGGCCGCCGGAGAGTCGCCGAGATCCTCGACGGCAAGGAGTGGACGGGCTTCGTCCCGTTCCGGATGCCGGGTGAGGACGGCGCGCACGGCGTCGCCGAGATCTATGTCATGCCGAGTGAGACGGCGACCGGGGAACGGGCCGCGCTCTGCATCGTGGTCGACGTCCGGGCCCTTCGTCTGATCGAAACGGACCTCGCGGCATCCCAGGCGATATTCGGCCAATCTCCTTTCGGTTTCGTGCTGTTCGGTACGGACTTCACCGTCGTACGGGCCAACCAGCGGTTCGCCACCGTCTTCGGCGGGCAGGCCGACGACCACCGCGGGCGCACGGTCGACGACTACCTCTCCGGCCCCGAGGCCGACCGGCTCTCCAGGACCCTGAAGCGTGTGCTGGAGACCGGGGAGGCCGTCACCGACCTCCAACTCGTGGGCAACGCGCCCGGCGCCGGTGACGGCCGCCACTGGTCGATGAACCTCTACCGCGTGCACAGCGGGGCCGGGCGTCCCGTCGGTGTCGCGGGGCTGGCCACCGACGTCACCCGGCGGCACATGGCCGCCCGCGAGGCGGCGAGCGCCCGCCGCAACCTCGCCCTTCTCAACGAAGCCGGCGCGCGCATCGGCAACTCCCTGGACCTGGAGACCACCGCCCGCGAACTCCTCGATGTGGCCGTGCCCGGCTTCTGTGACCTCGCTTCCGTCGATCTGTACCAAGGTCTGCTGACGGGCGAAGAGGCACCGCCCGGCAGCTGGGGCTCACGCGACCAGGAGGCCGGCGGCTCCGCCGAACTGCGCCGGGTCGCCATGGCCAGCGCCGTGTCCGACGCGCTGTCGGCCACCGAACCGGAGAGCGCCGCGCCCGACGGGCACACCGGCCCGCCGGCCCTCGGCTCGGTCCACCGCTATCCGTTCAACTCGCCCTGCGCCGTCGCCCTGCGCACCGGACACGTCGAGAACGTGCCCGGCGACGACAGCAGCTTCGTCCACTCCACACTCGCCGTACCGATGGTCGCCCACGACACGGTCGTCGGCCTCGTCCAGTTCTCCCGGACGAAGGGCAGCGAATCCTTCGGCGAGCGCGACCGGGCGCTGGCCACCGAACTGGCCGCCCGGGCCGCCGTCTGTATCGACAACGCCCGCCTCTACCGCCGCGAGCACGAACGGGCCCTGATACTCCAGCGCAGCCTGCTCCCCCCGGGCGACCCCGAGGCCGCAGGCCTCGACATCGCCTGCCGCTATCTGCCGGGCAATACGGCCACCGAGGTCGGCGGCGACTGGTTCGACGTCATCGAACTCCCCGGCCACCGCACCGCCCTCGTGGTCGGCGACGTCATGGGCCGCGGTCTGCGGGCCGCGGTCGCCATGGGAGAGCTGCGCACCGCCGTACGCACACTGGCCCTTCTCGACCTGGAACCCGCAGAGGTGCTGTCCGCCCTCGACGAGGTCGCCCGCGGCCTCGGCACCCCCGGAGGCGGCGACCGGAGCGCCGGCTTCGGCGGAGGGGGCGGCGCCCAGTGGCCGTCGCGTGCCGCGCACAAGTCCCGTGAGGCGGACCTCTCCGAGGTCTATCTGGCGACCTGTGTGTACGCCGTCTACGACCCGGTCACCCGTCGGTGCACCTTCGCCAACGCCGGTCACCTGCCTCCTGTCGTGGTCGAACCGGGCGAACCGGCACTGCTGCTCGACGTCCCGCCCGGGATGCCGCTCGGCGTCGGCGGCGAACCCTTCGAGGAAGTCGAGGTGGAGCTGAGGGAGGGCGCCCTCCTCGCCCTCTACACGGACGGCCTCGTCGAATCCCGCGACCATCCGCTCGACGAGGGCCTGGAAGCCCTCCGCAAGGCCCTCGCCTCACCGGTCAGGCCGTTGGAAGACGTCTGTGACCATGTGCTGACGACACTGGACACCCGCCACGGCGAGGACGACATAGCCCTGCTGATGGCCCGCATCCAGGGTCTGCCGGCGGACGCGATCGGCGACTGGCGCCTGCCGCGCGAACCGCGTTCCGTCGGGCGTGCCCGCGAACTGGCCCGCACCCAGCTGCTCGCCTGGGACCTGGACGACCTGGTCGACACCACCGAACTGCTCGTCAGCGAACTCGTCACCAACGCGCTGCGGTACGGCGAGGGCGAGATCCGGCTCAGGCTGCTGCGCGACCGTACGCTCGTGTGCGAGGTATGGGACGCGGGCCTCGTCCAGCCACGGCGACGGCGAGCACGCGACACGGACGAGGGCGGGCGCGGGCTGCAACTGGTCGGACTGCTGAGCGCGGCGTGGGGGTCGCGGCGGACCCCGCGCGGCAAGACGGTCTGGTTCGAACTGGCCCTGCCCGACGGAGCGCCCGCCGCCGAGCTCTCGGTCGACCAACTGCTGAGCATGTACTGAGCACGTGCGGGGTCCCCCTCTCGGAGAGTTCAGGGTGTCTTCAGCGCGGCGAGGCGGGCTTCGATCTCGGCGCTGTCGCCCAGGCTGTCCAGTTGTTCGAACTGGGCGTCCAGTGACGAGGCGGCGAGCTCCTGCTTGCCCACGGCTCTGGCCTCTTCCCGCCGCACCTTGTCCTCGAAGCGGCTGAGCTCGCTCGTGGGGTCGAGGACGTCGATGCTCTTCACGGCGTCCATCATCTGGTTCTGCGCCTGCGCGGACTTGGCCCGCGCCACGAGCTCGTCCCGCTTGGACGTGAGCTGTGTCAGCTTCGATTTCATCTGATCGAGGCCGGATTTGAGCTTGTCGACGACCTCGGTCTGCGAGGCGATGGTCGGCTCCGCGGTCTTGGCCTCCTTCTCCGCCTGGAGCTGGCGGCCCAGCGCGACCTTCGCCAGGTTGTCGAACTTGTCCGCGTCGGGGGCCGAGCCCGCGCCGCGCAGTTCGTCGGCCTTCCTGCTGGCGGCGAGAGCCTTCTGGCCCCACTCCCTGGCCGCGTCGACATCCTCCCGGTGGTCCTGCTCCATCAGCCGCAGATTGCCGATGGTGGCGGCGACCGCCTGCTCGGCCTCCGCGATATTGCTCGTGTAGTCGCGGATCAGCTGGTCCAGCATCTTCTGCGGGTCCTCCGCCTGGTCCAGCAGGGCGTTGATGTTGGCCTTCGCCAGCTGCGTGACGCGGCCGAGGACGGTCTGCTTGGGCATGGCACCTCTCCTTGGGTGAAGAACGACTGACGAAAAACGACGGACACCTGGCGTGGAAACGGCAGCCCGGAGCGAAGGACGACTCGTGCGCCCCGGTCAGAAACGCCCGCCTCCACCCCTGCGGCCGCGCGTGCCCCCGCCGCCGAAACTGCCGGGACCGCCGCCGAACCCGCCGCCCCCGGAACCCCCGAACCCCCCTCCGAAACCGCCGCCCCGGCCCCCGCCGCCGAGGAGCCCGCCGAGGATGATTCCGCCCAGCACCGCCCCGTTCATCCCGCCTCCCCCTCCTTGTGCACCGCCCGGTCCGATCTGGTCCCCATAGCCGCGCACATCCTGTTCGGCCAGGCTCTGGGCCTGACCGGCCAGCGCGTCCGCCTGCTGCGCCTCGACCAGTGCGGCCTGCGGATCGTCCGACCCCGCCAGGTCCCGGGCCCGCTCCCACCGCCGCTGGGCCTCCGCCAGCCTGGTGCGGGCCTGGCTGCCCACGGCACCCCGGTGCGTGGTGATGAAGTCGGCGGCGGCCCCGATCGTGGAACGTGCGGTGAGCATCGCCTGATCGAGGAGCGAGCGGGCCCGGAGGCTTCCCTGCTCCTGTTCACGGGCCCCCGCCAGTGCCTCGTCGAGCGCGGCGTCCGCTTCCTCGACCCTGCGCAGTGCGTCGATCGGGTCGTACGGACCGGCTGCCAGCTCTGCTCGTACGTCCGCGAGCACTGCCTCGGCACGGGCGATCCGGCCGCGCAGATCGGCGGTCGACACCCCCGCGGAAGTGCCTTCGAGGAGCCCGCCGGCATCCGCCAGGTCCGTTTCGGTCTCGGTGAGCGAGCCCGGCAGCCTGCCCGCGGCCTCCGCGAGTTCCGTGGCGCGCCGGTCCACGGCGTCGACGAGCGTGGTGGCCTGCCCGACCGCGCCCTCGGCCGCCCGTACGTATACGGCGGCTTTGGAGTTGTCCCCGCTGTCCACGGCCTGGCGGGCCTCGTTGAGGCTGGAGGTCGCGAAGAGGAGCCGGTCCTTGGCCTGTTCGATACCGCTCGCGACGGGGGCGGCGGCCGACTCCGCGTACCGGCTGCGCATGCCCGTGAGGGTCGCCTCCGCCGTGGAGACCCGGCCCGCGAGCTCCCGGAAGGCCGACTCGACGGCGGCCAGGGCCTGCGGAGCGGTGCGTTCGAGGGCCCGGAGCCGGTCGAAGTCCTCCGACACGGTGTCCAGGCGTTCATTGGCGTCCGCGCAACGGCTGATGATCTCGTCGAGCATCCGCCGGCGCGTGGCGTCGTCCTCCGGGAAGGCGTCGTCGAGCTGCTGCCGCAACCGGAACGCGGCCGTCAGCTCCGTCTTGGCACGGGTGACCGCTTCCGTGAACGGGAGCGCGGTCTCCTCCCCGAACTGCGCGGTGGCAAATCCGAGTTCCTCCTCACTCGTGCGCACCGCGTCATCCGTGTCCACCAGCACTTCCTTGGCCCGCGCGTCGAGCTCCGGCAGCGGAGTCGGTGGCTTCGCACCCGCGGCTGTTCCTGATCCCCAGCCGGCCGCGGCGGGAGTGGTGCGGCCCGAAGCGCGCCGCTTGCGCCGCGTGTAGGCGTACGCGGCGACCGCGCCGGCCCCGCCGACGAGTACCAGCGGCAGGATCAGGTCCCCGGCGTCGCTGCCGTCGGAACTGCCCGTTCCGGGATCGGCGGGGCCCGGAGTGAGGGTCGGGGTGGGCACGGGCTGCCCGGCCAGCACCGCGGAGTAGCCGTTGGCGGCTCCGATGGCGGCGCCCGCCCAGTCGTTCGCCGTGAGGGCGGGCTCGATGGCGGTGCTCGCCACGTCCCGCAGCTGCTCGTCGGTGAGCCGTGATCCCGCGTCGACCGAATAGGCGTACTGCCGGTCGTGCGTGGCGACGGCCAGCAGCACGTCCTCCTGCCCGAGGCCGTTGCGGTTGGCCGTCTCATCGGCCCAGGTCTGCGCGGACCGGCCGGAGAAGTCGCGTACGTACACGACGAAGAGCTGGACACGGCGGTCCTGGTAGAGCGCGTCGAGGGCGGCCTCCACCGGTTCCTCGCGGTCTCCGGTCGCCCCCACCCTGTCGGTGATCTGTCCGTCGCGGGACAGGGTCACGGGGTCGTCGGCGCGTGCGGCCGGTGCGGGGGGCAGGATCAGCCAGCACACCGCGATCAAGGCGGTGAGGAGGGCTCTGCCGAATCCGGGCATCCGGGTACGACTCGCAGGCGGCATCACATGTGGGAGATTATGTCCGGCTTTGCATGGCCGCGACCCGGAGCACCCGCCAGGGGCGCGGGGTCCCAGCTGTCGCGGGTGCGGGCCCGGGTGGTGCGGTGCGGGAGCCGGCGGTCGTCAGGTTCCGACGGCTCCCGCACGCGAGGGAGCCGTCAGGTGGCTCCCTGTCCTGTGGCCGGGGTCAGCCGGCGATGCGCGGCAGTTCCCGGGTGCGGCCGAGAGAGCCGAGCCAGACGGCGGAGGGCCTGGCGCTGCGCTCGAAGGTTTCGAGGTCGACGGCGATCAGGCCGAAGGTGGGCTTGAAGGAGCCCCACTCGTAGTTGTCCAGCGCGCTCCATGCCAGGTAGCCCTGGATATTGAGGCCGTCCTCCAGAGCGGAGGCGACCTCGTCGAGCGCTCCGGCGTAGTAGTCGACGCGGCGGGCGTCGTCGGAGGTGGCGATGCCGTTCTCGGTGACGATCAGGGGCATGTCGCTGCCGATGACGGCGGCGGTGTGGCGCAGGGCATGGCCGACGGCGGAGGGGTAGTACTCCCACTGGGTCAGCGTGCGCTCGACGTCGTCGGGCGCGGGGACCGGACCGTCGGGGCCGATCCTGGTGCGGGTGTAGGACTGCACACCGATCCAGTCGTCGCCGCGCGCCGCCTCGATGAAGACGTCCTCGCGCGGGTGACGGTAGGCGGCCGTGACGTCTTCCGCGCCGGGAAGCGCCTGGTAGACCTGGTTGGCGATGGTCCATCCGACCTGGATGCCCGCGTCGATCGCCCTGACCTCCTTCACGGCCGCGTGGTGGGCGGCTATGACGGCCTGAGTGGTCTCGTCGTCCGGAGTCGGGAGCCCGGCCGGGGGGAAACCGGTCTCGCCGCTCCTGGCCTGGCCGGCCATCACCGCGATCATGTTCGGCTCGTTGATGGTGCAGACGTGGCCGACGCCTTCGGAGATCACCGGTGCGCAGGCCGCGACGTAGCGGGCGAAGAGCTCGGTGGCACCCTCGGCGGTCCAGCCGCCCCGCGCCTCGAACCACTGCGGCACGGTGAAGTGGTGCAGGGTGACCATCGGGCGCAGGCCGCGTTCGATGGCGCCCTCGACCATGCGGCGGTAGTGAGCGAGCTCGGCCCGGGAGAACTGCCCCTCGGCCGGCTCGATGCGCGCCCACTCGATGGAGAACCGGTAGTCGGTGAAGCCCAGTCCGGCCAGCGTGTCCATGTCCTCGCGCCAGCGGTGGTAGCTGTCGCAGGCGTCCAGACTGGGCTCCTGGATGTGGGTGCCGGTGGAGTGCTCCTTGACCCACCAGTCGCTGTTGGTGTTGTTGCCCTCGATCTGATGGGCGGCCGTGGAGGCTCCCCACAGGAAACCTTCGGGGAACGGGACCGGGGTGTGCGTCATCGCGAAATGTCTTTCTGGTGCGTGAAGGGGTGTGACCGCCGGTGGTGCGGGGTGCGGTCTCGTACGTGTGCGTGGGGCGGCCCGGGCGGGCTACTTCATGCCCGCCGTGGCGATGCCCTGGGTGAAGTGCCGCTGCAGTGCGATGAACAGGACCAGCACCGGCAGCACGACCAGGAAGGCTCCGGCCATCAGCATGCCGTTGGAGCCGCCGGCCTTGTTGGGGTCCGTGGCGAAGGTCGCGAGCGCCACCGGGAGCGTGTAGGTGTCCGGGTCGTTGGTCGCGATGAGCGGCCAGACGAAGTTGTTCCAGGAGCCGAGGAAGGTGAAGATCGACAGTGTCGCGAGGGCGGGCTTCACCAGCGGCATCACGATCCGCCAGAAGATGTACCACTCGCCGGCGCCGTCCATCCGGGCCGCTTCCAGCAGCTCGTCCGGGATCGACTGCATGAACTGCCGCATCAGGAAGACACCGAAGGCGCCCGCGGCGAACGGCAGCACCAGGCCGGCGTACGTGTCGATCAGCTGGAGCTTGCTCATCAGTACGAAGAGCGGCAGCAGCATCAGGTTGCCGGGGACCATCAGGGCCCCGAGGACCAGGCCGAAGATCTTGTTCCGGCCGACGAAGTTCAGCTTGGCCAGCGCGTAGCCGAGCATCGAGCAGAACACCAGGTTCGAGACGGTGACGAGGACCGCGACGATCACCGAGTTCATGAAGTACAGCGGCAGGTTCAGCTTGTCGAGCAGTTCCCGGAAGTTCGCCAGGGTCCATTCGGTTGGAATCCACACCGGCGGGCTGGCCGACAGTTCACTCGTCGTCTTGAAGGCCGAGAGGGCCATCCAGAGGAACGGTGCCGACATGACCAGCAGGCCGAGCGACAGCAGGACATAGACGAGCGGACGCTTCGGGTTCCGGGGCTTGTGTCCGCCCCCGGGCTTCTTCAGCGGCGCCTTCCGCACGGCACCGGGTGCATTGCTGGCGCTCATTTGGTGTTGTCCTTCAGCAGTCGGAGCTGGAGCACCGTGATGCCCATGATCACTACGAAGAGGACATACGCCATGGCGCTCGCATAGCCCATGTGGAAGAAGTTGAATCCCTCGCGGTACATGTTCAGCGAGACGGTGAGAGTGGAGTCGGACGGGCCGCCCTGCGTCATCACGAACGGCTCCTCGAAGACATTGAGGTAGCCGATGGTGGTGATCACCGTGGCGTAGAGCAGCGTGGGCCGCAGCAGGGGCACCGTGATGCCGCGGAACTCCTGCCAGGCACCGGCGCCGTCGAGCCTGGCGGCTTCCCGGACCTCCGTGGGAATGGCCTGGAGACCCGCGATGAAGAGCACCATGACCGTGCCCACGTTGCGCCAGACCGCCATCGCGATCATCGAGGGCATGGCGAGCGTCTCCGAACCGAGGAAGTCGGGTGCGGTGAGACCGGCCTCGGAGAAGAGGCCCGCGATCAGCCCGTCGCTCGGGTCGAGCACGAACCGCCAGACCACGGCGACAGCGACGATGGTCGTGACCACCGGGGCGTAGAAACCGACGCGGAAGAAGGTCCGTGCCCGGTCGATGCCGTTGTTCAGCAGTACGGCGACGACCAGTCCGAGAGCAATCGTCAGGGGGACACCGATGACCACGAAGTACGCCGTGTTGAAGAGCGACGTGAGGAACTTCTCGTCGCTGAACAGGTTGACGTAGTTCTCGAAGCCGATGAAATTCGCGTCCAGCGGGCGGGTGACGTTGCGCAGCCCGAAGTCCGTGAAGCTCATCAGCAGGGTGGCCAGGATCGGGAACGCCATGAAGACGGTGAAGAGGACGAGGAAGGGGGTGGAGAACAGCCAGCCGGCCGCGTTCTGCACGCCCATCGAAGCCTTCCTGCGGCCTTGGCGCCCCTGGCGGTTCCCGGCCCCGGTGCCCGGGGACCAGGACGCCTCCGGCCCGGCCGTCACCTTGGCCGGCTGCGCGGCCTTTCCGGTCGTGGTGCTCATGGCTCCTACTTCACGAGCCCTTCGATCTCGGACTGCGCCGTCTTCAGCGCGTCCTCGGCGGAAGCCTTGCCCTGCGTCACCTTCGCGATGGCCTGGTCGACCTTGTCGGTGATCTCGGTCCACTTGGCGAGGGTCGGCGAGGACTTGGCGGTGTCCATCTGCTTCTTGAACACCTGGAGGCCGGCGTCCTCGGCGAGTGCGCCGGAGGTCCAGGCCGAGGTGTTCGCGGGCAGGTCCTTGGAGCGCTCGTACCAGTCGGCCTGGCCCTTGGTGTCGGTGAGGTACTTGATGAACTCCGTGGCTGCGGCCTTGTGCTCGCTGTCCTTGGAGATCACCAGCGAGGAGCCGCCGGCCATGGAGACGGAGGACGCGTCGGCGGGCACGTTGGCCACGGCCCACTTGCCCTTGATCTGGGGCTGGCCCTCGTTGAGGAGGGTCACGTGCCAGGGACCGCCGAAGAACATCGGGACCCGGCCGTTGCCGAAGTCCTTCACCACGTCGTAGCCGGGCTGCACGGACTTGTTGGAGAGGCCCTTGTCGAAGTACGAGCCGTACTCGTCGAGCGCCCTGACGGCTTCGGGGCTGTCGATGACGGCTTCGCCCTTGTCATTGACGATCTCGCCGCCGGCCGAGTACAGGAAGGAGTAGAAGTTCTGCACCGTGTCCAGGCCGCTGGGCTGGATGGACAGGCCCCACTTGGTTCCCGCCTTCTTCTGGTAGGCGGTGGCGAGGTCCCGCATCTCCTGCCAGTCGGCCGGAGCCTTGTCGACGCCGGCCTTCTCGGCGAGGTCGGTGCGGTAGTAGAGCACGCGGGTGTCGACGTACCACGGCACGCCGTACGCGGTGCCGTCCACCTCGCCCTGGTTCCAGCCGGCCGGGAAGAAGTCGTCCTTGTCGAAGACCTTGGTGTCGACGGGTTCCAGGACACCGAGTTCGGAGAACTCGCCCAGGTAACTGCCGCCCATCTGCGCCACGTCCGGCATGGTTCCCGCCGCGGCGGCGGAGACCAGCTTCTGATGGGCGACGTCCCAGCCGACCGGGGTCACCTTGACGGTGATGTTCGGGTTGGCCTTCTCGTAGACCTTGGCCACATCCGCGAGCTTCTCGCCCTCGGCCCCCATGGCCCAGACGGTGAGCGTCTGCTTCTTGTCCGCGGCGACGTCGTCGCCCCCGGAGCTGCCGCAGGCGGTGATGCCGAAGGCGAGGGCGACTGCGATGCCGGCGGAGACGGTTCTGGCGGTGCGGGACATGGAGGGCTCCTCCTTGAGCAATCCGGATGTATGCGCTGCCTGTAAGCGCATACATCACTCTGCGGCAGGCGTTCGGGAATCCGCAAGAGGGTGCTGGGTCACACTCGTGCAACGCGCCGGACATCTGATTGTTCAACTTCGAACGTTAAGTGCGCTGTAGGGGTATATGAAGCCGATGTGACTGATTCCGCAGGGTTGTGCGAGGCGCCGAAAACGTTGTGCGAGAGGCCGGAGCGGCGGTCTAGGGTCCGGGCCATGGCTTCGTTCGCACATGACTTCCCGTTCGATCCGGCCCACGGGCGCGAGCTGGACGAACTGCTGGGTGTCCCCGCCCCGGAGGCCCCCGACGACTTCGCGGTGTTCTGGCAGGAGCAGTACGAGAGGGCGCGGGAGGTCGAGACCGCACCCGAGCTCGGCCCGGTCGAGGACGAGCGCGACGGTGTGCGGATCCACGGCGTGACGTACAGCTCCGTGGGCGGGATACGTGTGGGTGGCTGGGTGGCCCTGCCCACCGATGGGCCGGCCGGGCACGGATTCGTCATCGGGCACGGTTACGGGGGCCGGGACCGGCCGGGCCCCGATGTGCCGCTGCCCCTGCCGCGGTCCGCCGCGATCCTGCCGTGCGTACGGGGCATGGGGAGCCGGGGTCTGTGGGCCGGTATCCCGGAGGTCGCCGCCGGGCACGTCCTGCACGGCGTCGGGTCGCGCGACACCTACGTGATCGGCGGCTGCGTCGCCGATGTCTGGTGCGCCGCGTCCGCGCTGGCGGAGCTCGTACCGGGTCTCGGACGGCTCGGGTATCTGGGGGAGAGCTTCGGGGGCGGGCTGGGGGCCCTCGCACTGCCCTGGGACGAGCGGTTCGCCGCGGCGCAGCTGACGGTGCCGACGTTCGGCAACCACCCGTTGCGCCTCACGCTGCCGAGTGTCGGCAGTGCCGAATCGGTGCGGGAGCATCACCGGGACCACCCCGAGGTCACCGGCGTGCTGCGGTACTTCGACGCGGCGACCGCCGCCGCGTGCCTGCGGACGCCGACACTGGTCGCCGCCGCGCTGTTCGACCCGGCGGTGCCGCCGCCCGGGCAGTTCGCCGTGTACAACGCGCTGGCCGGCGTACGGGAGCTGCAGGTGCTGAGCGCGGGGCACTTCACGTACGAGGAGCTCGCGGCGGAGACGGCGGAGCTGCGCGAGAACCGGCGGCGATTCTTCGGGGAGTGGCTGGGGAGATGATCCGGCGGTGGCCGCGCTGCCGTCGCCCGCCGTACGCCCATCCCGTCGCCCCGCCGACGTTCGTCCCGTCACCGAGCCCGGCGTCCGTCCGGTCGGCCGGGCGCGGCGTCCGTGCGGTCGCCGAGCCGCCGCGGGCGTGGCCCGTCAGCCGCAGCCGCAGCTGGCTCTGTGGGCCATGGAGACGGGCAGTTCCAGGGTGACCGGTTCGCGGTCGCGGTCGGCGAGGCGGCGTACCAGGAGTTCGACGGCCTGTTCGCCCAGTTGTCGTATGGGCTGCCGTACGGTCGTCAGCGTCGGCCGTACGATCCGGCTCAGCGGAATTCCGTCGAAGCCCGTCACCGCGATGTCCTCGGGCACCCGCACCCCGCGACGTTCCAGTGCGTACAGCGCGCCCACGGCCATCTGGTCGTTGGCGAACAGCAGCGCCTCCGGCCCTTCGCCGTCCGCCGCCCGGTCCAGCAGCGCTTCGGCGGTCCGTGCGCCCTCGGCCTGCGTCATCATCTCGGCCCGCAGCGCGGGCTCGTCCGGCACCGGCAGCCCGGCTTCCCGGCAGGCCTCACGGAAGCCGCGGAAACGTGCCTCGGCGTCGGGCGAATTCGCCTCGCCGCCGATGAAGGCAAGCTTGCGCAGCCCGTGGTCCTGGATGAGGTGGCGGGCGAGCTCCCGTTCGCCGTCGGCGTTGGCCACCACGATGTGGTCGAGGTGGTCGATCTCGCGCGGGCCGGCGAGCATCACGACGGGCAGCCGTCGCGATATCACTTCGAGGTCCGAGGTCGGCACGGTCTGCGCCAGAACGGCGAAGCCGTCGACCCGGCCCGCCACCTTGGCGACGAGGCTCTCCGGGCCGCCGTCCAGGGACGCCGCGATCAGCAGGGCGTACCCGTGCCGGCGGGCGGCCCGCTCCATGCCCCGGATGATCTGGTCGGAGTAGAGCATGGCCGCGTCGTCGTCGTCCGCGTCGGAGACCGCCGCGGCGGTCTCCGCATCGGGGTCGGAGTAGTCGGGAAAGCAGAGGCCGAGCACCCCGGTGGTGCGGCTGGCCAGCCCCCGGGCGTTCCCGCTCGGCACGTATCCGAGCTCGCGGGCCGCCTCCAGGACCCGCTCACGGGTCTGGGCCCGTACGGAATCCGGGTTGCGGTAGACCCGGGAGACCGTGGCGATGGAGACGCCCGACCGCTCCGCGACGTCGTACACCGTGGGGGCGCTCACTCGACCGACCGTCCGCTTCTTCACTCGTAGCGACGCGCCTGATGCGTGTGCTGACTGCTGGCTGCTCTGCTGACTCTGTACTGATTGATTGTGCTGCTCACTCGGCGCCGATCTTGCTGCGCAACCGGCTTTTGAAAGCGCATTCACCCTAGATTGCAAGCTGGCGGGCGGGCAAGGCCATCCGGTGTGGCGCTCACCGCGCTCACCGCGCTCACCGCGCCCGCCGCGCTCGCCGTGCGGGCTGCCGCGGCGCCCTCACGTCCCGTCGCGGCGGCGGCCGATCTTGTTGCCCAGCCAGACCAGCGGATCGTACTTCCGGTCCGCGGCGCGCTCCTTCAGCGGGATCAGAGCGTTGTCCGTGATCCTGATGTTCTCGGGGCACACCTCCGTACAGCACTTGGTGATGTTGCAGTAGCCCAGACCGTGTTCGTCCTGAGCCGTCGCCTTCCGGTCGAGGCCCGACGCGGCGGCCGCGTCCAGGGGATGCATGTCCAGTTCGGCCACCCGCATCAGGAAGCGCGGACCGGCGAACGACGCCTTGTTCTCCTCGTGGTCGCGCACCACATGACAGGTGTCCTGGCACAGGAAGCACTCGATGCACTTGCGGAACTCCTGCGAGCGTTCCACGTCGACCTGCTGCATCCGGTAGTCACCCGCCTGCACGCCCTCAGGCGGCACGAAGGCCGGCACTTCCCGCGCCTTGGTGTAGTTGAACGTCACGTCCGTCACGAGATCGCGGACGACGGGGAAGGCCCGCAGCGGTGTGACGGTGATCGTCTCCTGGCGGTCGAACACCGACATCCGGGTCATGCACAGCAACCGCGGCCGGCCGTTGATCTCCGCGCTGCACGATCCGCACTTGCCCGCCTTGCAGTTCCAGCGGACCGCGAGATCGCCCGCCTGGGTGGACTGGATGCGGTGGATGATGTCGAGGACGACTTCGCCGTCGTTCACCTCGACCGTGTAGTCCGCCAGGTCGCCGCCGCCGGTGTCCCCGCGCCAGACCCGGAACCGCGCGTCGTAGCCGCTCACTCGTACAGCTCCTCTTCGGCGAGGTACTTGACCAGCTCTTCCTTCTCGAACAGGGCGAGCAGATCCGGACGGATGGGGTCGGTCGACGTCTTCACGAGCTCGATCCGGCCACGCAGTGGGTCCTCCGGCGCGCCGCCGTCCCCGGCCGTGCGCTCCTCCTCCGGGCCGGCCAGCCGGCACAGCAGGTTCACCGGGCGCCAGGAGCGTTCCATCGTGGGGCAGTCCTCCCGGGTGTGGCCGCCCCGGCTCTCGGTACGCTCCAGCGCCGCCCGTGCGACGCACTCGCTGACCAGCAGCATGTTCCGCAGGTCCAGCGAGAGGTGCCAGCCGGGGTTGAACTGCCGGTGGCCCTCGACCGCGGCGCGGCGCGCCCGTGCGCGCAGCCCGGCCAGCCTCTCCAGGGCCTGTGCCATCTCGGGCGCGCGGCGGATGATGCCGACCAGGTCGTTCATCGTCTGCTGGAGTTCCTGGTGCAGGGTGTACGGATTCTCCGGTGCGGCCCCGTCCTCCAGATCCTCCGCGGCGAACGGACGCAGGGCTTCCGCAGCCGCCGCGTCGATCTGTTCCTCGTCCACGGCCGGGAGGGCGGAGAGCCCCGCCGCGTACTCGGCGGCGTGCAGCCCCGCGCGCCGCCCGAAGACGAGCAGGTCGGAGAGGGAGTTGCCGCCCAGCCGGTTGGAACCGTGCATGCCGCCCGCCACCTCGCCCGCCGCGTACAGCCCGGGTACGGCGAGGGCGGACGCGCTGTCGGACTCGACGGCGATCCCGCCCATCACGTAGTGGCAGGTCGGCCCGACCTCCATCGCCTCGGCCGTGATGTCGACGTCGGCCAGCTCCTTGAACTGGTGGTACATCGAGGGCAGCCGGCGGCGGATGGTGTCCGCGGGCATCCGGGTCGACACATCCAGGAACACCCCGCCGTGCGGTGAACCGCGGCCCGCCTTCACCTCGGCGTTGATGGCACGCGCGACCTCGTCGCGTGGCAGCAGCTCGGGCGGGCGGCGGTTGTGGTCCGGGTCCTCGTACCAGCGGTCGCCCTCCTCCTCCGACTGCGCGTACTTCTCCTTGAACACATCGGGGACGTAATCGAACATGAACCGCTTGCCCTCGGAGTTGCGCAGCACCCCGCCGTCTCCGCGCACCGACTCGGTGACGAGGATCCCCTTCACCGACGGCGGCCAGACCATGCCGGTCGGATGGAACTGCACGAACTCCATGTTCAGCAGGGGCGCGCCGGCCAGCAGGGCGAGGGCGTGGCCGTCGCCGGTGTACTCCCAGGAGTTCGAGGTCACCTTGAAGGACTTGCCGATGCCGCCGGTGGCGAGGACGACCGCGGGCGCTTCGAGCACGAAGAAGCGGCCGGACTCGCGCTCGTAGCAGAAGGCGCCGCTGACCCTCTCGCCGTCCTTCAGGACCCTGGTGACCGTGCACTCCTGGAAGACCTTCAGACGGGCCTCGTAGTCGCCGGTCTCCTTGAAGTCCTCCTGTTGCAGCGCGACGATCTTCTGCTGGAGCGTGCGGATCAGTTCGAGGCCGGTACGGTCCCCGACGTGGGCGAGCCGCGGGTACTCATGGCCGCCGAAGTTGCGCTGGGAGATCCTGCCGTCGGGCGTGCGGTCGAAGAGCGCGCCCCAGGTCTCCAGTTCCCAGACCCGGTCGGGTGCCTCCTTGGCGTGCAACTCGGCCATCCGCCACTGGTTGAGGAACTTCCCGCCGCGCATGGTGTCGCGGAAGTGCACCTGCCAGTTGTCCCCGGAGTTCACATTGCCCATGGACGCGGCGATGCCGCCCTCCGCCATGACGGTATGGGCCTTGCCGAAGAGCGATTTGCAGATGACGGCGGTACGGGCACCGCGCTCCCGGGCCTCGATCGCGGCCCGCAGGCCGGCGCCGCCGGCTCCGACCACCACGACGTCCCACTGCTGCCGTTCGAGCTCAGTCATTCAGAAAAACCTCGGATCGTCGAAAGCACCGGACGCGACGAGATAGACGTAGAAGTCGGCCACCGCCACGCTGATGAGGGAGGCCCAGGCCAGCTGCATGTGCCGGCCGTTGAGCTTCCCGGCCCAGCCCCAGAGCCGGTAGCGCACAGGGTGCTTGGAGAAGTGCCGCAGCCGGCCGCCGATGACGTGGCGGCAGGAGTGGCAGGAGAGGGTGTACGCCCAGATCAGGGTGATGTTCACCAGGAGGATCAGCGAGCCGAGACCCATGTGTCCCCAGGCGTAGTGCTCGTCGCGGAAGGCGAGCACGGTGTCGTACGTGAGGATTCCGGCGACCGGGAGCGCCGCGTAGAAGAAGTACCGGTGCATGTTCTGCAGGATCAGCGGGAAGCGGGTCTCGCCGGTGTACGAGGTGTGCGGCTCGGCGACCGCGCAGGCGGGGGGCGAGGCCCAGAAGCCGCGGTAGTACGCCTTGCGGTAGTAGTAGCAGGTCAGCCGGAAGCCCAGCGGGAAGATCAGGACGATCAGGGCGGGGGAGAGACCCCACCAGCTCCCGAATATCTCCCAGTTGGGACCCGAGCGCATCGGCGCGCAGTTCTCGGCCAGACAGGGCGAGTAGAACGGCGAGACGTACGGGGCGGCGTAGTAGTCGGCGTTGGCGAAGGCCCGCCAGGTCGAGTAGACGATGAAGGCGAGCAGCCCTCCCGCCGTCGCGGCGGGCGCCGCCCACCAGCGGTCGGTGCGCAGATGCCGGGCGGTGATCGCGGCGCGCGAGGGGTGGCGGACGCCGGCGCCGGTCGCCGCCGTGCGCGGGGGTTGCGTGCCTGGTTCCGTGCCGGTGGCCAAGGAGTGCTCCTCGGGACTGGGTGGCTGGGCCGTGGAGGGGCCGGCCCGTCGTGCGGATCAGGTCCTTGTGCGGATCAGGTCCTGGGCCGTGTGACGGAAGGGCCTAGGGGGCGTGTCTGCCGCGGACGCCCAGACCTTCGTCGTCCGAGTCCGTCCACAGCGTGGCGTCGTACGGCGCCTCGGTGATGGTGACCATGTCGGCGGGGTGGCCCGGGCAGCCGGCCCGGCCCGCCGCGTCCTCGCGCAGACGCGCGAGGCTGCGTTCCAGCCGTCCGACGGTGCGGACCAGATCGTCGAGGCAGTGCTGAACAGCCGTCAATTCATCGTGCAGGGACATGACTTGCCCTCACTTCCGCGATGGCGGGTGGCAATGCTCATGCGCATGCGAGTGTCGCGCGTCACATCTGGTTTGGGAAGGGAGTGCGCGCCTCCTGTCTCGTACGGCGGGGGCGGGGCGGCCCCCCGGGCCGTTCCGCCGCCCGGGTGAGGTTCACGGCGCGCCGCGCCGTGTCTGCGCCGCCTCTCGCGCGAAGGCGCCTTCAGTGGATGGACGGAACCAGTGTGATCAACTGCAAATGCCACCAAACACGAAGAATCCGGTCCATTCCGGTACGGGGTGGACCGGGCCGGCCCCGGAGGTATCAGCCATGTCCCACGTCGGCGTCCCGCGCGGGACGGCCCGAAAGCGCCGCTCCCTCGCGCTCCTCACGACGGGTGTGCTCACGATCCCGGTGCTGGCCGGATGCAGCTCGGGCAGTGAGGAGACCTCCTCGGTGGCCGTCCCCCAGGACATCGCCCCGGCCGCCCGGGACCTGGTGCGGGACGGTGGCACGGTCAACTGGGCGATCGACTCGATGCCCAGCACCCTCAACGCCTATCAGGCGGACGCCGACGGTTCGACCGCGCGTGTCACCGGCGCCCTGCTGCCCTCGCTCTTCCCGATGGACGCCAAGGGAACACCGCGGCTCAACCCGGACTATCTGGAGTCCGCGAAGATCATCGAGCGGGAACCCAAGCAGGTCGTGCTCTACAAGCTCAACCAGCAGGCGGTGTGGAGCAACGGGCGGGAGATCGGAGCCCCCGACTTCGTCGCCCAGTGGCGCGCGCTGAGCGGCAAGGACTCGGCGTACTGGACCGCCCGCAACGCCGGCTACGAGCGGATCGAGAAGATCGAGCGCGGCAGCGACGACCTCCAGGTCCGGGTGACCTTCGCCAAGCCGTACGCGGACTGGCGCTCGCTCTTCTCTCCGCTCCTCCCCAAGGAGGTCACCGGCTCCCCGGACACCTTCAACGACGGGGCGCGCACCGCGCTCAAGGTCACCGCGGGACCGTTTCAGCTGCGCAGTGTGAGCAAGACCAAGGAACAGCTTACTCTCGACCGCAACCCGCGCTGGTGGGGCGACGAGCCCAAGCTCGACACGCTCGTATTCCAGGCGGTCAAGCCCGGTGACCGTGCCGACGCGCTGGCCGAGGGCACCGTGGACGTCGCGGACGTCGACGCCGCCGCCGCGCACCGTATCGCCCTCGCCGCCCGCGACGGCGGCGGCAACGGACAGCCGCTCACCCACGGACCGGGCGCCGCCCTCACCCCCGCCGCCGCGCTGCGGTCCTGGGCGCTGGCCCACGGCTCGGACGAGGAGCAGGCGGAGGTCGCACAGGCCGCCCGCGAGAGGAACCGGGAAGCCGTCGCCGCGTACGCCGCCGAACAGAAGTCCCTGCGCGACTACGTCGTACGCAAGTCCCTGGAGCCCTCCTACACGCAGCTCGCCCTCAACGGCGAGTCAGGGCCGCTCTCGGACGACCGGGTACGCCGCGCGGTGGCCCGTGCCCTGGACCGCCAGGAGCTCGCGGAAACCGTCCTGAAGCCACTCGGGCTGCCCGCGGAGCCGCTCGGCAGCCACCTGGCCCTGACGGGGCAGCCCGGTTACAAGGACGGCAGCGGCGCACTCGGTGACCAGGACACCAAGGAGGCGCAGGCACTGCTGGCCGACGCGGGCTGGACGCACGGCGGAGCGGTGGAGAAGCCCAAGGACACCAAGGCGGGCAGCGAGGCCGACAAGAAGAAGGCGCCGGAGAAGGGGAAGGCCGGCGAGAAGGACGCCGACGAGGCGCCGGAAGAGAAGGAGGGGGAGAAGGCGGAGGAGAAGCAGGACAAGGCTGACAAGGCGGACAAGGACGAGAACGGCGAGAAGGCCGAGAAGAACGACACCGCCGACCGGGCGGGTGACACCGGCCGCGACGAGGGCATGTACATCGTCGGCCAGGACGACAAGCCGGGCGAGCGCCGCGACGAGGGCCCCGCCAGCCGCATCCTCGCCCCCGCCCCCGCCGCCGGCGTCCAGAGCGCCGCCCTGCTGCGCCAGGCGAGCCTCTTCACGGCAGCCACAGCAGCCCGACCGGTCGCGGACCCCAAGGACAACGACAACGGCGACTCCGCCGCCGACGCCTCCAAGGTCACCGCCCAGGACAAGAAGCCCGGAGGCGCCGCCGGTGCCTACGCCCCCGTCGGCACTGCGGCCCCCGCGCCGGCCTCCGTCCGTGGCCCGCTGGGCAAGGACGGGGTGCCGCTGTCCCTGCGTTTCGTCCTCCCGTCCGGTCCCGGGTCCCAGGCGCTCCGCAGTGTCGGCGAGAAGATCGCCGCGATGCTGGAATCGGTCGGCATCCGTACGGAGATCACGAAGGTCGACGACGACAGCTACTTCAAGGACCACATCGCTTCCGGCGACTACGACCTGGCGCTGTACTCCTGGCCCGCGAGCGCGTTCCCGGCGACCGACGGCCGGCCGATCTTCGCGAAGCCCGAGCCCGCCACCGACGGATCACTGCTGGTCGAGCAGAACTACACCCGGGTCGGTACCGACCACATCGACCAGCTCTTCGACCAGGCGGTGGCCGAACTCGACGAGGGTGCCGCCCGTGATCTGATGAAGCAGGCCGACGCACGGATCTGGGCCGCGGCAGGATCGATTCCGCTCTACCAGCGTCCGCAGCTGGTGGCGGCCGACAAGAAGCTCGCCAACGTCGGCGCCTTCGGCTTCGCCGCCCCCCATTACCAGGACATCGGCTTCAAGAAGCCGCAAGCCGCAGGTTCCCCCGCGAACCGTAAGAAGTAGCAGGTCAAGGCAGCATTGCGGACTGTCTGAAGCTCAGAAGCAGCTCAATTCCCTTGCCCGCCGGACCCTCGGCGGGCAAGGTGGTTCATGCCCTGACCCGGGCTGTTCGTCCTCCCCACACCCCCCACCGGTGAGCGCGATCTCCTCCCGCGCTCGCCCATGTTTCCCCACATTTTTCGCGCCCCGATCCGGGCGTGGACCAGCCGAGTAATGACTTAATACCGGCTGAATATCGGCTGAATACCGCTCTCGCGGATCGGGCCGGGAAGCCCCGGACGCGTGGGGCCCGTACCATTGGACTAGCCGTGGCGTGTCCGCCCGGCGGGCGTACGAGGACTCGAGACCGACTGAGACGCCTGATCCCACGATCCGAGAGAAGCGCAAGCCACCCATGCCCACGCGCCACGACATCCGTAACGTAGCCATCGTCGCCCACGTCGACCACGGCAAGACCACGCTGGTCGACGCCATGCTCAAGCAGGCCGGCGCCTTCGCCGCGCACGCCGCGGAGCACCTCGACGATCGCATGATGGACTCGAACGACCTGGAGCGTGAGAAGGGCATCACGATCCTGGCCAAGAACACGGCCGTCAAGTACCACCCGAAGGATGGCGGAGACGTCATCACCATCAACATCATCGACACCCCGGGCCACGCCGACTTCGGCGGCGAGGTCGAGCGCGGTCTGTCGATGGTGGACGCGGTCGTGCTGCTCGTCGATGCCTCCGAGGGCCCGCTCCCGCAGACCCGGTTCGTGCTCCGCAAGGCGCTCACCGCCAAGCTGCCGGTCATCCTCTGCATCAACAAGACCGACCGCCCGGACTCCCGGATCGCCGAGGTCATCGACGAGACGTACGACCTCTTCCTGGACCTGGACGCCGACGAGGACCAGATCGAGTTCCCGATCGTCTACGCCTGCGCCCGTGACGGCGTCGCCTCGCTGACGAAGCCGGAGGACGGCACGGTCCCGCCGGACAGCGACAGCCTGGAGCCCTTCTTCAGCACGATCCTGTCCGCGGTCCCGGCCCCGGAGTACGACGAGGACGCCCCCCTCCAGGCCCACGTCACCAACCTGGACGCCGACAACTTCCTCGGCCGTATCGCGCTCTGCCGTGTCGAGCAGGGCGAGCTGCGCAAGGGCCAGACGGTCACCTGGATCAAGCGTGACGGTACGCAGTCCAACGTCCGCATCACCGAGCTGCTGATGACCGAGGCGCTCACCCGCAAGCCGGCCGAGATGGCCGGGCCGGGCGACATCTGTGCCATCGCCGGTATCCCGGACATCATGATCGGCGAGACCCTGGCCGACCCCGAGAACCCGATCGCGCTGCCGCTGATCACGGTCGACGAGCCCGCCATCTCGATGACCATCGGTGCGAACACCTCGCCGCTGGTCGGCAAGGGCGGCAAGGGTCACAAGGTCACGGCGCGCCAGATCAAGGACCGCCTCGACCGCGAGCTGGTCGGTAACGTCTCGCTGCGTGTCCTGGACACCGAGCGTCCCGACGCGTGGGAGGTCCAGGGCCGCGGTGAGCTCGCCCTGGCCATCCTGGTCGAGCAGATGCGCCGTGAGGGCTTCGAGCTGACCGTCGGCAAGCCGGAGGTCGTCACCAAGCAGGTCGACGGCAAGACGCACGAGCCGATCGAGCGCATGACCATCGACTCGCCCGAGGAGCACCTCGGCGCCATCACGCAGCTGATGGCGACCCGCAAGGGCCGCATGGAGACGATGACGAACCACGGTTCGGGCTGGGTCCGCATGGAGTGGATCGTGCCGTCCCGCGGCCTCATCGGCTTCCGTACGGAGTTCCTGACGCAGACCCGCGGTACGGGCATCGCGCACTCGATCTTCGAGGGCCACGAGCCGTGGTTCGGCGAGCTGCGCACCCGTCACAACGGTTCGCTGGTCGCGGACCGTTCGGGCACGGTGACGCCGTTCGCGATGGTCAACCTCCAGGAGCGCGGTGTCATCTTCACCGAGGCCGGCACCGAGGTCTACGAGGGCATGATCATCGGCGAGAACTCCCGCGCCGACGACATGGACGTGAACATCACCAAGGAGAAGAAGCTCACCAACATGCGTGCGGCTTCCGCGGACACCACCGAGAACGTGGTGCCCGCGCGCAAGCTCTCCCTGGAGCAGTCCCTGGAGTTCTGCCGCGACGACGAGTGCATCGAGGTGACCCCGGAGACCGTGCGTATCCGCAAGGTCGTCCTGGACGCCAAGCAGCGCGGCCGCACCGCCTCGCGCGCCAAGAACGGCTGACACGCCGTCGGCCTGCGGTGAGCACGTTCAGCGTGTGACGGCGTCGGCCCACGTCAGGAGCGTCGGGTTCACTCGACGATCCGTCAGCACGAGGCATTGACAAGAGGTCCGGCCCCCCACGGAAACTGTGGGGGGCCGGACCTTTCGTCAATCGTTTTTCCTGACCGAGGTGTCCGGATATCGGGCGTCGCTCTCCGGAACATGTGTTAACGGTCCGTTTCGGGGGTGTCTGTCTAGGATCAGTTTGTCCGGATTTCGGTCACACGGACCCTGCTGATGTTGTCAAACCGAGACCCTTTAAGTGTGGTTTACAGCCTGGGCGTACCCAATAGTTGGCTCCATTGAGCTCGGGTCAATGGGTCACGCACTGTGGGGAGTGCCGACTCACGAGCACACTCGGGGCACTGAATCGATCGCCGTCAGGGGTGTCGGTAGATCTCTCCAGTGCCCCTCTTGTAGTCAAAAGTGGACTCATGAGGAGGAAACCCATGCGCGGTGCCAAGAGCGCCAAGTGGGTCGCGGGAGCGGCAATCATCGCCCTGGCCGCGACTGCCTGTGGCGGCGGCGAGGACAGCAAGAGCAACGAAGGTGCCAAGGGTGCGGTTGACCCCAACGGCATCTTCTCCATCGAGGTCGGTGAGCCGCAGAACCCGCTGCAGCCGGCGAACACGATGGAGTCGAACGGCAGCATCGTCACCGACGCCATCTTCTCGCAGCTGGTCGACTACGACCCGGCCGGCAAGCTTGAGATGATCAACGCCGAGTCGGTCGACTCCACGGACTCCAAGCTGTGGACGGTCAAGCTCAAGAAGGACTGGAAGTTCCACGACGGGACCCCGGTCACCGCCGAGTCCTACGTCAAGGCGTGGAACTGGGCCGCGAACATCAACAACGCGCAGACCAACGCCTCCTGGTTCGACGGCATCAAGGGTTACGCCGACGTCCACCCCGAGGGCGAGGGTGCCAAGCCGAAGGCCGACGCCATGTCCGGCCTGAAGGTGGTCGACGACTACACCTTCACGATCGAGCTCGACACCCCGCTGCCGTACTTCGCGTACAAGCTGGGCTACACGGTCTACTCGCCGCTCCCCGAGTCCTTCTACGCCGACCCGAAGGCGGCCGGCGAGAAGCCGGTCGGCAACGGCGCGTACAAGTTCGAGAGCTGGGACCACAAGAAGCAGATCAAGGTCGTCCGCAACGACGACTACAAGGGTCTCGACAAGGCGAAGAACGGTGGTGTGATCTTCAAGAACTACACCACCCTGGAGACCGCCTACGAGGACCTGAAGTCGGGCAACGTCGACGTCCTCCGCCAGATCGGCCCGAAGGACCTTCCGGTCTACCGTGCCGACCTCGGTGACCGCGCCGTGGACAAGGCGTACTCCGCCATCCAGACGCTCGGCGTCGCGATGTACCAGAAGCAGTGGAAGGACACCGACCCCAAGGTCCTCCAGGGCCTGTCGATGGCCATCGACCGGAACACGATCACCAAGACGGTGCTCCAGGGCACCCGCGAGCCGGCCACGGGCTGGGTCGCCAAGGGCGTCCTCGGCTACCAGCCGAACGTCGCCGGTGACGTCACCACGTACAACCCCACCAAGGCCAAGGCCCTCATCAAGGAGGGTGGCGGTGTTCCGGGCAACAAGGTCTTCATCCAGTTCAACGCCGACGGCGGCCACAAGGAATGGGTCGAGGCTGTCTGCAACAGCATCACCCAGGCGACCGGCGTCGAGTGCGCCGGCGACTCCAAGGCCGACTTCCAGGCCGACCTGGACGCGCGTGACGCCAAGCAGGTCAAGTCCTTCTACCGCGGTGGCTGGGTGCTCGACTACCCGGTGAACGCCAACTTCATCAGCGACCTGTTCCGTACGGGTGCCGCCGGTAACAACGGCTTCTTCTCCAACAAGGACCTCGACAAGAAGATCAAGGCCGCGGACACCGCGCCCTCGCTCGACGAGTCGGTCAAGGCGTACCAGGAGGTGGAGAAGGAGCTGGTCAACTACATGCCGACCATTCCGCTCTGGTACTACAAGGTCAACGCCGGTTACTCGGAGAAGGTCCAGAACGTCGACTACGCGCAGGACGGCGACCCGATCCTGACGCAGGTCGAGGTCAAGAAGTAACCACCGACGTAGTCCGCAGGCCGGTGCAGGACCGACACTGACATCGGTTCTGCGACGCCAGCCTGCACGCAGTGGCCGGGGGGCCCTTCCGCGACACCGACGACCCCACGAGGGGGCCGGTGACGAGGGAGGGCCCGTCGGCTGCGCGTGCCACTTACATGGAGGCACCATGGGGCGCTATGTCGCACGACGACTGCTCCAGATGATCCCGGTCTTCATCGGGACAACTCTGCTGATCTTCCTGATGGTCTACACGCTGCCCGGCGACCCCGTGCGGGGGCTCTTCGGGGACAAGGGCGCGGACCCCGCGACCCTTGCTGCCATGCGGCACCAACTCGGCCTCGACCAGCCGATTCTGGTGCAGTACTGGGAATACATGAAGGGAATCGTCCTTCACTTCGACTTCGGTACCCAGATCGCCAGCGGCCGGCCCGTCACCGATGTGCTCGGCGAGGCGTTCCCGGTCACGCTGAGACTCGCCGCGATGGCGTTCCTCATCGAGATCGTCCTCGGTCTCGGCCTGGGCATGGCCGCCGGTCTCCGCGCCGGCCGTCTGACCGACAACGTCGTCCTGGTACTGACGCTGCTGATCATCTCGATCCCGGTCTTCGTGCTCGGCTTCATCGTCAAGTCGGTGTTCGCCTTCGAGCTCGGCTGGATCGCACCGAACGTCTCGAACGAGGCGACGTGGGGCGAGTTGTTCACCCCGGCGATCGTCCTCGGCTCGCTCTCCCTGGCGTACGTGGCACGACTGACCCGTACGACGATGGCGGAGAACCTGCGCTCGGACTACATGCGTACGGCCGTCGCCAAGGGACTTCCCAAGCGCCGCATCGTGGGAGTCCACCTGATGCGCAACTCGCTGATCCCGGTGGTCACGTTCCTCGGCACGGACCTGGGTGCCCTCATGGGCGGCGCGGTCGTCACCGAGGGCCTCTTCAACGTGAAGGGCATCGGCGGCACCATCTTCGAGTCGATCGTCCGGCGCGAGGGCACCACCCTGGTCGGACTGGTCACCGTCCTGGTGCTCGTCTACCTCTTCATGAGCTTGCTCGTCGACCTGCTGTACGCGGTCCTGGACCCGAGGATCCGGTATGCCTGACCTGACCAAGACCGCTCCCGTGCCTGACGAGACCAAGGCCGCCGTCGCGGAGCCGACCGCCCCCGTCAAGGCCGACAAGGCGCGCAGCCTCTGGGGCGACGCGTGGCAGGACCTGCGGCGCAACTGGTACTTCATCATCTCCGCCGCACTCATCGTGATCCTGCTCCTGATCACGGCTTTCCCGGGCCTGTTCACCAGCGCCTCGCCCACCACGGGTGACCTGGTGCACCACTTCCTGGGCAAGCCCGAACTGAGCAAGATCGGTTCGCCCGAGTGGTTCGGTTACGACGGCCAGGGCCGCAGCGTCTACGCCCGTGTCATCTACGGCACCCGTGCCTCGGTGATCGTCGGCGTCGCCGTGACGCTCGCGGTGACCCTGTTCGGTGGACTGATCGGCATGCTGTCCGGCTACTTCGGCGGCTGGATCGACGCGGTGCTCTCCGGATTCACCAACATCTTCCTCGGCCTGCCCTTCCTGCTCGGTGCGATGGTCGTCCTCCAGGCGTTCACGGACCGGTCGATCTGGGTGGTCGTCTTCGCCCTGGCGTTCCTCGGCTGGACCCAGATCGCGCGTGTCATGCGCGGTGCGGTGATCACCATCAAGCAGTCGGACTTCGTCCAGGCGGCCAGAGCACTCGGTGCGAGCACGCCCCGCATCCTGTTCCGGCACATCCTGCCGAACGTCATGGCCCCGGTGATCGTGGTCGCGACCATCTCGCTCGGTGTGTACATCTCGGCCGAGGCGACCCTGTCCTACCTGGGCCTCGGCCTGGCCTCGCCGACCGTCTCGTGGGGCATGGACATCTCCGGTGGTTCGGCGCAGATCCGGGTGGCCCAGCACATCCTGATCTACCCGTCGATCATGCTCAGCATCACCGTTCTGGCGTTCATCATGCTCGGCGAAGCCGTCCGTAACGCCCTCGACCCGAAGACGCGATAAGGAGGGGTGCACGTGACCACCATCGACAAGACCGCAGAAGTCCCGTCCCCGCGCTCGGGAGACGACCACGTCGGCCCGCTGCTCGAAGTCCGCGACCTGCACGTGGAGTTCCACACCCGCGACGGCGTGGCCAAGGCCGTCAACGGCGTCAACTACAGCGTGAACGCCGGTGAGACGCTCGCCGTCCTCGGTGAGTCGGGCTCCGGCAAGTCCGTGACGGCGCAGGCCATCATGGGCATCCTCGACATGCCGCCGGGCAAGATCCCGCAGGGCGAGATCTTCTTCCGCGGCCAGGACATGCTCAAGATGTCCTACGAGGAGCGGCGCAAGATCCGCGGCCAGAAGATCGCGATGATCTTCCAGGACGCGCTGTCCTCGCTGAACCCGGTCCTCACCGTCGGCTACCAGCTCGGCGAGATGTTCCGGGTCCACCAGGGCCTGTCCAAGAAGGAAGCCAAGGCCAAGGCCATCGGCCTGATGGACCAGGTCAAGATTCCGGCCGCCGCGGCCCGTGTCTCGGACTACCCGCACCAGTTCTCCGGCGGTATGCGCCAGCGCATCATGATCGCCATGGCGCTGGCCCTGGAGCCGGACCTGATCATCGCGGACGAGCCGACGACGGCCCTGGACGTGACGGTGCAGGCGCAGGTCATGGACCTGCTCGCGGAGCTTCAGCGCGAGTACAACATGGGGCTGATCCTGATCACGCACGACCTCGGTGTCGTGGCGGACGTGGCCGACAAGATCGCCGTGATGTACGCGGGCCGGATCGTCGAGACCGCCCCCGTGCACGAGATCTACAAGCGCCCGGCGCACCCGTACACCAAGGGTCTGCTGGAGTCGATCCCGCGCCTTGACCAGAAGGGCCAGGAGCTCTTCGCGATCAAGGGTCTGCCGCCCAACCTGCTCAACGTGCCCTCGGGTTGTGCGTTCAACCCCCGCTGCACGATGGCGCAGGACATCTGCCGTACGGACATCCCGGCCCTGCGCCCGGTGACCGAGCAGGACGGTACCGATCTGGTCGGCCGCGGCAGCGCCTGCCACTTCTGGAAGGAGACGATCCATGGCTGACATCAAGAAGGAGCCCGTGGACGCCACCCCCAACGTCACCGAAGTGGCGACCGTCGACGCGGCGAGCGAGGCGGAGGCCGTAGCCGCCATCGACGCGCCCGTGTCGCAGGGTGAGCCCATCCTCCAGGTGCGCAATCTGGTCAAGCACTTCCCGCTGACCCAGGGCATCCTGTTCAAGAAGCAGGTCGGTGCGGTCAAGGCCGTCGACGGGATCTCCTTCGATCTCTTCGCGGGCGAGACGCTCGGCATCGTGGGCGAGTCCGGCTGTGGCAAGTCCACGGTCGCCAAGCTCCTGATGACGCTGGAGCGGGCCACCGCGGGTGAGGTCTTCTACAAGGGCCAGGACATCACCAAGCTGTCGGGGCGTGCGCTGAAGGCGGTGCGCCGCAACATCCAGATGGTGTTCCAGGACCCGTACACCTCGCTGAACCCGCGTATGACGGTCGGCGACATCATCGGGGAGCCGTACGACATCCACCCCGAGGTCGCCCCCAAGGGTGAGCGGCGCCGCAAGGTGCAGGACCTCCTGGACGTGGTGGGTCTCAACCCCGAGTACATCAACCGCTATCCGCACCAGTTCTCCGGCGGTCAGCGCCAGCGCATCGGCATCGCCCGCGGCCTCGCGCTCAACCCGGAGATCATCATCTGCGACGAGCCGGTCTCCGCGCTCGACGTGTCGGTGCAGGCGCAGGTCATCAACCTGATGGGGAAGCTCCAGGACGAGTTCAACCTCTCCTACCTCTTCATCGCGCACGACCTGTCGATCGTCCGGCACATCTCGGACCGGGTCGGGGTCATGTACCTCGGCAAGATGGCCGAGATCGGCACCGACGAGCAGATCTACGAGCACCCGACGCACCCCTACACCCAGGCGCTGCTGTCGGCGGTTCCGGTTCCGGACCCGGAGGCCCGTGAGGGCCGCGAGCGGATCATCCTCTCCGGTGACGTCCCCTCGCCGGCGAACCCGCCGTCGGGCTGCCGCTTCCGTACGCGGTGCTGGAAGGCCGAGGACAAGTGCGCCACGGAGATGCCGCTGCTGGCGATCCCCGAGCGGTTCAAGGGAGTGGACTCCCCGGCCGCGCATGAGTCGGCGTGTCACTTCGCCGAGGAGAAGGACGTCGTTCACGCGGCCTAGCCGTTGTTCGCTCTCCGCCGCCGGGCGGGCTCGGTCACCCGAGCCCGCCCGGCGGTTTTGTGCTGTCAGGCCGCCACAGATGGGCCTGTTTAACATGCGACCAGCAGACAAATGGGGTGATATGAGGCATTGAGT
Organism: Streptomyces sp. NPDC045968; assembly: GCF_056430475.1. Lineage (NCBI taxonomy): Bacteria > Bacillati > Actinomycetota > Actinomycetes > Kitasatosporales > Streptomycetaceae > Streptomyces > Streptomyces sp. NPDC045968. Next base: position 232,479 of record NZ_JBWKLF010000004.1, read on the forward strand.
TACTCAATGGATCTCTAGGAGGCACTTCATGCGCGGAGCCACACAAGCCAAGTGGGCCGCATGTGCGGTGGCCGTCGCCCTGGCAGCGACGGCCTGTGGCGGCGGGGACGACAGCGGCGGTGGCGGCGGTGGTGGTGCCAACGGGATCGTCAGCTCCTCCTGGGGTGACCCGCAGAACCCGCTGGAGCCCGCGAACACCAATGAGGTGCAGGGCGGCAAGGTCCTCGACATGATCTTCCGGGGTCTCAAGAGGTACGACCCGAAGACCGGCGAGGCGCAGAACATGCTCGCCGAGAAGATCGAGACGACCGACTCCCAGAACTTCACCATCACCGTGAAGGACGGCTGGACCTTCAGCAACGGCGAGAAGATCACCGCCGCCTCGTTCGTGGACGCCTGGAACTACGGCGCGGCGCTGAAGAACAACCAGAAGAACGCCTTCTTCTTCACCCAGATCGACGGTTACGAAGAGGCCCACCCCGAGTCCGGCTCCGCCTCCGCGGACAAGCTCTCCGGCCTCAAGGTCGTCGATGACAAGACGTTCACCGTCAAGCTCTCCCAGAAGTTCTCGCTCTGGCCGGACACCCTCGGCTACCCGGCCTTCGCGCCGCTGCCCAAGGCGTTCTTCACCGACCACGACGCCTGGCTCGCCAAGCCGGTCGGCAACGGCCCGTACACGATCGACACGTACGCCAAGGGCTCGGCGATGAACCTGCGCAAGTGGGACCAGTACCCGGGCGACGACAAGGCGCAGAACGGCGGCATCGACCTCAAGGTCTACACCGACAACAACACCGCCTACACCGACCTGACGGCAGGCAACCTCGACCTCGTCGACGACGTGCCCGCCTCGCAGCTGACGAACGTCGAGTCGGACCTCGGCGACCGCTACATCAACACCCCGGCCGGCATCATCCAGACCCTCGCCTTCCCGTTCTACGAGGCCGCGTGGGACACCCCGAAGGCCGCCAAGGTGCGCCAGGGGCTGTCGATGGCGATCAACCGCGAGCAGATCACCAACCAGATCTTCCAGAAGACCCGGACCCCCGCATCCGACTGGACCTCACCGGTCCTCGGTGAGGAGGGCGGCTTCAAGAAGGGTCTGTGCGGCTCCCCGTGCGTGTACGACAAGGCCGCGGCCAAGAAGCTGATCGACGACAACGGCGGCATCCCCGGCGGCCAGCTGAAGATCTCGTACAACGCGGACACCGGCTCGCACAAGGAGTGGGTCGACGCCGTCTGCAACAGCATCAACAACGTCATGGGCGACAACAAGGCGTGCGTCGGCAGCCCCGTCGGCACCTTCGCCGACTTCCGCAGTCAGGTCTCCCAGCAGAAGCTGACGGGCGCCTGGCGGGCCGGCTGGCAGATGGACTACCCGCTGATCCAGAACTTCCTCCAGCCGGTCTACTACACCAACGCCTCGTCCAACGACGGCAAGTGGAGCGACCAGCAGTTCGACGACCTCGTCGACAAGGCCAACGCCGAGACGGACAAGGCCAAGGCGGTCTCCACCTTCCAGGACGCGGAGAAGGTGATGGTCGAGCAGATGCCGGTCATCCCGCTCTGGTACCAGAACGGCAGCGCCGGCTACTCGGACCGCATCGAGAACGTCGCGCTCAACCCCTTCAGCGTCCCCGTGTACGAAGAGATCAAGGTCAAGTGAGCTGACGAGGCCGGGCCGGCCGGTGCGGACCACGCACCGGCCGCCCGGCTTCGCGGTCCCCGCTGTCCGCCTGTTCGCCCCGACCCCCGGAGCCCCTCATGGGACGTTATGTGATCCGGCGGCTGCTGCAGATGATTCCCGTCTTCTTCGGCACCACGCTGCTGATCTTCCTCATGGTGAACGTGATGGGCGACCCCATCGCGGGCCTCTGCGGCGACCGCCAGTGCGACCCCGCGACCGCCGCCCAGCTGCGCGCCGAGTTCGGCCTCGACAAGCCGGTCTGGCAGCAATACCTCACGTACATGGGCAACGTCTTCACGGGCGACTTCGGCACCGCGTTCAACGGGCAGAAGGTCACCGAACTGATGGCGACGGCCTTCCCCATCACGATCAGGCTCACCATCATCGCGATCGTCTTCGAGGTCGTCATCGGCATCAGCCTCGGCGTCGTCACCGGCCTGCGCCGCGGCCGCCCCATCGACACCACGGGGCTGATCCTGACCCTCGTCGTCATCTCCGTACCGACGTTCGTCACCGGGCTGCTGCTCCAGCTCCTGCTGGGCGTCGAGTGGGGGATCATCAAGCCGTCGGTCTCCTCGGACGCCCCGGTGAACGAACTGCTCGTCCCCGGGCTCGTCCTGGCATCCGTCTCCCTGGCCTACGTCACCCGGCTCACCCGGACCTCGATCGCCGAGAACGCCCGCGCGGACTACGTCCGCACCGCCGTCGCCAAGGGCCTGCCGCGGCGCCGGGTCGTCGTCCGGCATCTGCTGCGCAACTCCCTGATCCCCGTCGTCACCTTCATCGGTACGGACGTGGGCGCCCTGATGGGCGGGGCGATCGTCACCGAGCGGATCTTCAACATCCACGGCGTCGGATTCCAGCTCTACCAGGGCATCCTGCGCCAGAACTCCCAGACGGTCGTCGGCTTCGTCACCATCCTGGTTCTCGTCTTCCTGGCGGCCAACCTGATCGTCGATCTCCTGTACGCCGTACTCGACCCGAGGATTCGCTATGCCTGAGCCGCTGTCATCGGACGGAGCGATCTCCCCGGCGGGAGCCGGTGGCGCCATGGACCTCGCGATGGCGGAGGGAACCACCCTGGAGAAGACGCCGGGCGGCCCCCAGGGGACGGGCCCGGCGGGCAAGCCGCGCAGCCTCTGGTCCGACGCCTGGCGCGATCTGCGCCGCAACCCCGTCTTCGTCATCTCGGGGCTGGTCATCCTCTTCCTGGTCGTCATCTCGATCTGGCCCTCGCTGATCGCGAGCGGCGACCCGCTCCAGGCCAACCTGGACGACGCGCAGAAGGGCTCCGAGCCCGGTCACCCCTTCGGCTTCGACCCCCAGGGCAGGGACGTCTACACCCGGGTCGTCTACGGCACCCGGACCTCGGTGACCGTCGGCGTCTGCGCCACCCTGGGCGTGGCCCTGCTGGGCAGCGTCCTCGGCGGTCTCGCCGGCTTCTTCGGAGGCTGGTGGGACTCGATCCTGTCCCGGATCACCGATGTCTTCTTCGGCATCCCCGTGGTCCTCGGCGGCCTGGTCTTCCTCTCCGTGGTCACCAGCTCCACCGTCTGGCCCGTCGTCGGCTTCATCGTGCTGCTGGGCTGGCCGCAGATCGCCCGGATCGCCCGCGGTTCGGTGATCACCGCCAAACAGAACGACTACGTCCAGGCGGCCCGCGCGCTCGGCGCGTCCAACTCGCGGATGATGCTGCGCCACATCACCCCCAACGCCGTCGCCCCGGTCATCGTCGTCGCGACGATCGCCCTGGGCACGTACATCTCGCTGGAGGCGACGCTCTCGTATCTCGGGGTCGGCCTCAAGCCGCCGGCCGTCTCCTGGGGCATCGACATCTCCGACGCCTCCCCGTACATCCGCAACGCCCCGCACATGCTGCTCTGGCCCGCCGGAGCGCTGGCGATCACCGTGCTCGCGTTCATCATGCTCGGCGACGCGGTGCGCGACGCCCTCGACCCCAAGCTGCGCTGAGGAGGCCGTTGCCATGTTGCTCGAAGTGCGCGATCTGCACGTGGAGTTCCACACCCGCGAAGGTGTGGCCAAAGCCGTCAACGGGGTCAACTACTCGGTGGCCGAGGGCGAGACGCTCGCCGTCCTCGGTGAGTCCGGCTCGGGCAAGTCGGTCACCGCGCAGGCCGTCATGGGCATCCTCGACATGCCGCCGGGGAAGATCAGCGGCGGGGAGATCCTCTTCAAGGACCGCGACCTGCTGAAGCTCAAGAAGGAGGAGCGGCGCAAGATCCGGGGCCAGGAGATGGCCATGATCTTCCAGGACGCGCTCTCCTCGCTGAACCCGGTGCTGACCGTGGGGGAGCAGCTCGGCGAGATGTTCGTCGTGCACCGCGGCATGTCCCGCAAGGACGCCAGGGCGAGGTCGGTCGAGCTGATGGACCGGGTCCGTATCCCGGCGGCCAAGGAGCGCGTGGGCAACTATCCGCACCAGTTCTCCGGCGGTATGCGCCAGCGCATCATGATCGCCATGGCCATGGCGCTGGAACCCTCGCTGATCATCGCGGACGAGCCGACCACCGCCCTGGACGTGACGGTGCAGGCGCAGGTCATGGACCTGCTCGCGGAGCTCCAGCGCGAGTACAACATGGGCCTGATCCTGATCACGCACGACCTCGGTGTCGTGGCGGACGTGGCCGACAAGATCGCCGTGATGTACGCGGGCCGGATCGTCGAGACCTCGCCCGTCCACGACATCTACAAGGCCCCGGCGCACCCGTACACGAAGGGCCTGCTGCGGTCGATCCCGCGCCTGGACCAGAAGGGCCAGGAGCTGTACGCGATCAAGGGCCTGCCGCCCAACCTGCTCCACATCCCGCCCGGCTGTGCCTTCAACCCCCGCTGCCCGATGGCCCAGGACGTGTGCCGCACGGACGTGCCGCCGCTGTACAGGGTGTCCGAGGACCGCCAGAGCGCCTGCCACTTCTGGAAGGAGACGCTCGATGCACGCTGATCACTCCGGCGGACGGAAGGAAGCCCGCGAGGAGGGCGAGGTGGCCGCCACCCTGCTGTCCACGGCGCGGGCCGGGACGGCGCACGCGAACGGCGACCCGATCCTGGAGGTCCGCGACCTGGTCAAGCACTACCCGCTGACCCAGGGCATCCTGATCAAGAAGCAGATCGGTGCCGTGAAGGCGGTCGACGGCGTCTCCTTCGACCTGGCCGCGGGCGAGACGCTCGGCATCGTGGGGGAGTCCGGCTGCGGCAAGTCGACCGTCGCGAGGATGCTCGTGCATCTGGAGCGGCCGACGGCGGGCGCGATCCGGTACAAGGGCGAGGACATCACCAAGCTGTCGGGGCGTGCGCTGAAGGCGGTGCGCCGCAACATCCAGATGGTGTTCCAGGACCCGTACACCTCGCTGAACCCGCGTATGACGGTCGGCGACATCATCGGGGAGCCGTACGAGATCCACCCCGAGGTGGCCCCGAAGGGCAGCCGGCGCCAGAAGGTGCAGGATCTCCTGGACGTGGTGGGTCTCAACCCGGAGTACATCAACCGCTATCCGCACCAGTTCTCCGGCGGTCAGCGCCAGCGCATCGGCATCGCCCGCGGCCTCGCGCTCAACCCGGAGATCATCGTCGCCGACGAGCCGGTCTCCGCGCTCGACGTGTCGGTGCAGGCGCAGGTCGTGAACCTGCTCGACAGTCTCCAGAGCGAGTTCAACCTGAGCTTCGTGTTCATCGCGCACGACCTGTCGATCGTCCGGCACATCTCGGACCGGGTCGGGGTGATGTACCTCGGCCGGATCGTGGAGATCGGCACGGACGAGCAGATCTACGAGCACCCCACCCACCCGTACACCCAGGCACTGCTGTCCGCCGTGCCGGTGCCGGACCCGATGGCCCGCGAACTCCGGGAGCGGATCATCCTGCACGGCGATGTCCCCTCACCGGCCAACCCGCCGTCGGGCTGCCGCTTCCGCACCCGCTGCTGGAAGGCGCAGGAGCGGTGCGAGCTGGAGGTGCCGCTGCTGGCCGTCCCGGCGTCCTTCCGGCTGACGGAGAGTCCGGCGAGCCACGACTCCGCGTGCCACTTCGCGGAGGAGAGGCACGTGGTTGCTTCGGAGGAGGGGCGGGACACGCCGCCGGAGCAGGGGCCCGGGCCGGATGTGGAGGCGCCGGGCACGGCGGTCAGGAAGCGGCCCGCGGACCCGGAGGCACCGGGCGACATCCAGTCATAAAAGCTCACGAACTGCGTTTACACAGAGGCAACTTGGCTGTCGCGGCACCGATATACGAACGCTCCATGATGAACAGCGTACGGCCGTGCGGGTGCCGTGAACCGGCTGGGGTGACGTCCTGTCGCCCCGGCCGGTTACCCGTGCCCCGGGGCCCTCTTGTCCCACGCCCGGCCGCGGTGGAGTATCGCTGGGGTGACACTCACACGGGGCGCGAGAATCACCGGGGCCGTCCTCTGTTGCGTGCTCGCGGTGATGGTCGCGGGCTGGGTCGTGCGTGACCTCGGGGCCGTCCGTGAACCACTGGAGCTGCTGCGGTACTGGGCGGGATACGCCGACGCGCGCCCGGAGGCGCTGCCCACGACCTCGCAGAGCGACCTCGTCCTGTTCGTCGTGTACGTCTTCGCCGGTGCCGCGGCCCTGCGCTCGTCGGTGGCCGCGTCGGCGCTCGTGGCCACGGGACTGGTCACGCTCCTGCTCCGGCTGCCCGGAGTCTGGAGCATCGGCGCCCCCTGGATGGACGGGCGGTACGCGGACGAGATCCGCACCAGGGCGCTGATCGGTACGTTCGTGGCCCTGGCCGCCGCGCTCGCGCTCGTCGTCACCGGCGCGGCGGGCCGCGGGCAGCCGGAGGACTTCCACGAACCGAGGCCCACCAGGCCCGGTACGGGCGCCTCCGCCGTCACCTTCCTGATGCTGGGCACGGCCGGTGCGGTGCTGATCGCCTGGGAGATCCGCCGACTGCTGACGTTCCGTTCCGCCTTGTACCCCGACTGGTTCATCGGCGGTCCGGCCGTCCGCGTGGAGCTGACCGACGCCCCGCCCGGCTGGACCAGCGCGACGGTCGCCCTGCTCTGCCTGGTGGTGGCGGTCGGCGCGCTGGTCCACGCGGTCCACTCCCGGCCCCTCGGCATGATCGTGGCCGGATTCGTACTGGCGGCCGGGGCGCTCGGCATCGCCCGCGCCCTGCACCACCAGTTCCTGGAGCACTTCGGTGAGCTGGGGACCGAGCTCCAGCTCACCCTGCTCTCCTGGTGCTTCCTGACCGTCGCCGGAGCCGCCACACTGATCGCCCTGGCCCGCAGGGGTTTCGAGGACGTCCCCGTCGACCCGTACCGGGGCTACGGCTACCCGCAGGGCGTGGCGCCCGGCTACGGCTATCCCCAGGGCGGGGCGCCGGGCTACGGCTACCCGTCGGACGGCGCCCCCGGACAAGGCCCCGGTTACGGCTATCCGCAGGGCGGCGGTTTCGGGCCACCGCCGCCCTCCTCCCCGCCGCCCGGCTGGTGAGAAGCGCCTACGCGCCGGTCAGTCCCAGCGACCGCTTGAGGAAGTCGACCTGGAGCAGCAGCAGATTCTCCGCGACCTGCTCCTGCGGAGTCATATGCGTCACCCCGCTCAGCGGCAGCACCTCGTGGGGCCGCCCCGCCGACAGCAGCGCCGACGACAGCCGCAGCGCGTGGGCGACCACCACGTTGTCGTCCGCGAGGCCGTGGACGATCATCAACGGCCTTACCTGCTCGGCGGGTTCGGACAACAGGCCCTCGTCCGTCACCAGGGAGCTGTGGGCGTACACCCCGGGCTGCTCGGCGGGGTCACCGAGATAGCGCTCGGTGTAGTGGGTGTCGTACAGCCGCCAGTCGGTCACCGGGGCGCCGGCGATGGCGGCGTGGAAGACGTCTGGGCGCCGCAGCACCGCGAGCGCCGAGAGGTAGCCGCCGTACGACCAGCCGCGCATGGCGACCTTGGAGAGGTCCAGCGGGAAGCGCTCCGCGAGCGCGTGCAGGGCCTCGATCTGGTCGTCGAGGGTGAGCGGGAAGGCGTCCTTGATCGCCTTCTCCCAGCCGGGCGACCGGCCGGGCGCGCCCCGGCCGTCCGCGACGACCACCGCGAAGCCCTGGTCCGCGAACCACTGCGAGGTGAGGTGGGCGTTGTGCGCGGCGACCACCCGGCGGCCGTGCGGCCCGCCGTACGGGTCCATCAGAACAGGAAGCGGGCCGTCCGACTCCTGGTACCCCGTGGGGAGCAGCACGGCGCACGGAATCCGCCGTGCGCCCCCCTCGGTGAGCTGCACGTTCGCGGAGAGGACCGGCTCCTGCGCGTACGTCGCCACCGTGGCCGTCCGCTTGCCGTCCCGCAGCACCTGAACGGACCGGCCCGGCCGCTCCGGGGACGCCGAGATCAGTACGGTCACCCCGCCCGAACGGACCGCGGAGTGCACTCCCACCCCCTCGGAAATCCTTTCGATACCGAGCTCGTTGACCCGGTACACATGGCTCTGGCCGGTCTCCGGACCGGGGGCCTCCTCACCCGCCGTCGCGGCGACCAGGATGTCCGACTCCCCGATGTCGAGCACCGCCTGAACGTGCAGCCGCGCCCCGGTCAACAGTCGGTCGCCGACCGCGAGCACCCGTGCCCCGCCCTCGTCGGCGATCCGCACGAGCCGCCCGTCCGGCGTCCACGCGGGCACACCGGGGAAAAGATCCAGCCACACCTCGTCCTCGTCGACATGCACCGTGCGCGTCGCGCCGCTCTCCGTGTCGACGGCCAGATGCAGCTGACTGCGCTGGTCGCGGGCCTGCACGAGGAGCAGCGGAGCGCCGGCGGACGACCAGTGCACGTCGGCCAGATACGGATAGCGCACCCGGTCCCAGACCACCTCGGTGCGGGCCCCGTCGAGATCCATGACGAAGAGCCGCACGTCCGCGTTGGGCGACCCCGCCGCCGGGTACGCCGTCTCCGCCGGCTTGCGGCCGGGATGCGCGGGATCGGCGATCCACCAGCGCTGTACGGCGCTGTCGTCGACCCGGGCGACCAGCAGCCGGTCCGAGTCCGGTGACCACCAGAAGCCCCGGGAGCGCTGCATCTCCTCGGCCGCCACGAACTCCGCCAGGCCGTACGAGACGTGTGCGTCCTCCGGTTCGGCGACCGCCCGGTCCCCGTCGCCCTCCGCCCCCACGACCCGCAGCGCCCCCCGCGCGACGTAGGCGATGTGACGGCCGTCGGGGGAGGGCCGCGGGTCGATCACCGGCCCGGGCACCGGCAGTGCCCGCGCCGTCCCGGCCCGCAGCCCGGCCACGTACACCTTCCCCGAGAGCGCGAACGCCGCCAACTCCGCCGCCGCGTCCACCGCGTAGCCGACGATGCCCGCCGAGCCCTCCCGGCTCCGCTCGCGGCGGGCCCGCTCCTGCGGCGACAGCCTCTCCGCCGAACCGCCCAGCAAGGCCTCCGGATCGGCCGCGATCCGCTCCTCGCCGGTCGAGGGATCAAGGACCCACAGCCGGTTCGTCCGGTCGGTGCCGGAGGCCGAGCGCAGGAAGATCACCCGCGTCCCGTCCGGCGAGACGGTGAACGCGCGGGGGGCGCCGCACGTGAATCGCTGAGTCCGTGCGTGCTGACGGGGAAAGGACAGCTTCTGCGAGGTCATGGCCCTGAACTTAGACGGGCCGGCCGGGGTCCGTGCGCCCCTCGTGCTGCTGTGCCCCGAACAATGCGTTGGCACGGATAGTTATGATCCGTAGCGCTCGGTGGGTAAGAACCTGCTGGCTCCATGTGTGCTGCCCGTCCCGACCGTACTGATGGAGGTGAACCGCCGTGGCACTCTCGATTTCGGCGGTGGTGCTGCTGGCGATCGTCGTCTTCCTGCTGATCCGGAAATCCGGACTGAAGGGCGGACATGCGGTGGTCTGCATGTTGCTCGGGTTCTATCTCGCCAGCTCGTCGATCGCACCCACGATCTCGGAGGTGACCTCGAACGTGGCAGGCATGATCGGGGGCATCAAGTTCTGACCCGTGGGGCAGTCGGTGCGTGACGCGGGCGGCTCGTAGGGTGGTCCCCATGAAGGACCTTCCCGCCCGCCGTCTGCTCCTGGTGCACGCGCACCCCGACGACGAGTCGATCAACAACGGCGCCACCATGGCCAGGTACGCGGCCGAGGGCGCCCACGTCACCCTGGTGACGTGCACACTCGGCGAGGAGGGCGAGGTCATCCCGCCGGAGCTCGCTCACCTCGCCGCCGACCGGGACGACACCCTGGGCGCCCACCGCATCGGTGAACTCGCCGCCGCGATGCGGGTGCTCGGGGTCACCGACCACCGCTTCCTCGGCGGCCCCGGCCGGTACCGCGACTCCGGGATGATGGGCACCGAACAGAATCACCGCCCGGGCGCCTTCTGGGACGCCCCGGTGGACGAGGCCGCCGGGCACCTCGTCGAGGTGATCCGCTCGGTGCGCCCCCAGGTCCTCGTCACGTACGACCCCGACGGCGGCTACGGGCACCCCGACCACATCCAGGCCCACCGTGTCGCGATGCGCGCCGCGGACCTGGCCGCCGACCCCGCGTACCGCCCGGCCTCCGGCGCTCCCCACACGATCGCGAAGATCTACTGGAACCGCGTACCGCGCGCGGTCGTGGAAGAGGGCTTCGCCCGGCTGCGGGCCGAAGCCCCGGACACCTTCCCGGGCATCGCGGCCGTCGACGACGTGCCGGGTGTGGTGGACGAGACGCTGATCACCACCGAGATCGACGGTTCGGAGGCGGCCGCGGCGAAGACCGCCGCCATGCGGGCCCACGCCACCCAGATCGCGGTGGACGGCCCCTTCTTCGCCCTTTCGAACGACCTCGGACAGCCCGTTCTCACCACCGAGTACTACCAGTTGGTCCGCGGCACCGCGGAACAGGGCGACGACGGACGCGAACGCGACCTCTTCGCCGGGGTACCGGAACCGGCGGGCACACCGGGAGCGCGGGCATGAACAGCAGACGCCCCCGGGCCTCCTCGCCGTCCCCGCGCACCAACGCGGCGCCCGGGAGCGCCGGACCCACCGGTCTCGCGGCGCCGGTGAACCCCGCCCGGATCGCCGGTTACGTCGGCCTCGCGGTGCTCGGCGCACTCGTCGCCCTCGCGGGCACCCTCGTCCAAGCCGCCTGGTTCCCCGGCGGTTTGCTGATCGCGCTCGCCGCCTGCGCCGCGCTCTTCTACGGCGGCCGGGTGCTGGTGGGGACGCAGCTCGGCGCACTGGCCCCGGCCGCGGGCTGGCTCATCGCGGTGGTCCTCCTGCTCAGTGGACGCCCCGAAGGCGATTACGTCTTCGCGGACGAACTCGGCCTGGCTCTTTTCCTGCTCGGCGGGATGGCTGTCGCTGTGATGTGCGCCACCACGTCGAGAGTGCCTCAATCAGCCACCAACAGCGGCCGACCTGGCCCCTGATGTGCCACGTCCGACCCCGGAATGCCCCCCGCAGGTGTGATGCCGAGGTGGAGGTTTCCCCCGGTGGCGGAGTGTCCGGTGGCGTCGGCCAGTATGGTGGTGCGCGCGCCGAGCCGTCCCCTGGCCTGCGGCATGGGGGAAGTACGGGCGGCGGAGCCAATCGGGAGAACCTGCTTTGAGTCGTGAAACTGACAGTTCGTCCTCCGGGCCCCAGGGGCGCGGCGGAGCCGCGTATCCGTCGGGCACGCCGCCGTACGGAACCCGCCAGTATCCGTCGCTGCACCCGTCGCAGGACGGTCCGGAGGCGACTCCGGAGCCTGCGGAACCGCCGCGGCCCGAGGAGCCCAGAACCGAGACGACGCTGACGACGCGCATCCGGATCAACATCCCGGGGTCGCGTCCCATCCCGCCTGTCGTGATGCGTACGCCGGTGGGTGACGGCGACACGTCCGGCGGCCGTCCCGACGCCGAGCGCACGGGGAGCACGCCGCGTCCCGGCGCCGCGCCGCCGTCCGCTTCCGCTTCCGCTTCCGCCGGGAACGGTGCCGACAACGGTTCGGGCCCGGGCGGGCGGGACGGCGGCGAGGCGTCCGCCGACAAGCCGGCCAGGGAGAAGAGCGGCAGCGACTGGTTCGCGCCGCGCAAGGCCCCCACGACCACCTCGGTGGCCGGCTCGTCCGGCACACCCGCCGAGGGCTCCGGTTCCGGTGCGACCCCGCCGCGCGCGGACCTGCCGTACTTCTCGGACGCCCCGCGCCAGGGCGACCAGGGCGCACCCCGCCCCGGTGGCAGCGCCCTCGACGGGCTCGGCGCCGAGACGCCGGGCGGTCCGGGTGGCCCCGGCGGTGCGGGCGGTCCCGGCGGTCCGGGTGGTCCCGGCGGTGCGGGTGGTCCCGGTGGTCCGCGGTCCACGCCGAACCTCGGTGTGCGTACGCCGGGTCCGGCGGGTCCCACGACCGGTCCCGTCACCGGCAGCTCGTCCCTCACGCCGAACCTCGACGGCGTCCACGGCATGGGCACCGGCCCCGGCGCCGGTGTTCCCGGTGGCCCGGCGGGCGCCCGCTCGCCGTTCGCGCCCAACCCCGGTGGCGTACCGCCGCGGATGTCCGACGACACGGCGATCCTGACGCCGCAGCCGCCGGCCCCCGAGCCCGGATCCGGCGGGCATGTCTCCGGTGACACGCTGACCAGCGGTATCCCCGTCATTCCGACGGACTCCCGCTCGCCGTTCCCGCCCGGCCCCGGCGGGCCGGGAGGCGGGGCGATGGGCAGCGGGCCCGCGGGTCCCGGCGCCATGTCGCCGGCCCCCGCGCCCCGCCCCGCCCCGAAGGCCGCCGCACCCGTGAAGAAGGGCCGCTCCAAGCTGGTCCTGCTCGGCGCGGGCGTCGTCGTCCTGGCGGGTGTCGCGTACGGCGCGGGGCTGCTGCTGAACCACTCCGAGGTACCCAAGGGCACCACGGTCCTCGGCGTCGACATCGGCGGCGGGACGAAGGAGGAAGCGGTCACCAAGCTGGACGCCGCCCTCGGCGAGCGGGCCACGGCCCCCCTCCAGCTGTCCGTGGACGGCAAGACGGAGAAGCTCGTCCCGCAGAAGGCCGGACTCACCCTGGACAGCCAGGAGACCGTCCGCGAGGCCGCGGGCAGCGACTACAACCCGGTCTCGGTGATCGGCTCCCTGTTCGGCGGAGAGCGCCCGGCCGACCCGGTGATCCCCGTCGACGAGGAGAAGCTCGGAGTCGCGCTGACCGACCTGGCCGGCGTCTCCGGTACGGTGCGCGACGGCACGATCACGTTCGCGCCGAACAAGGTCACCGCGGTGCCGGGCAGGACGGGCAAGGCGCTGGACGTCAACCAGTCGCTCATCTCCGTCCGCGACGCCTACCGCGCCCAGGTGCAGACCGGTAAGGCGGGTGTCGTCGAACTGCCGGTCACCAGCCGCGAACCCAGCATCACCCAGGCCGAACTGGACCGGGCGATGAAGGAGTTCGCCAAGCCCGCGATGTCCGGCCTGATCACCATCAAGGCCGGACCCGAGGAGATCCAGTTCGGTCCGGCGCGGTCCCTGCCGCAGATCCTGTCGATGAAGGCGGTCGACGGCCGGCTGGTCGACTCCTACGACAAGAAGGCGATCGACACGCTGCTCGACGGCGTCTTCGACGGCATCATGGCCGTCAAGGGCGACGGCACGAAGCACCAGGTCAGTGCGGACGACGTGGCCCAGGCCATGAAGACCGCCCTGGTCGGGAAGACGACGGCCGAGCGGACCGTCACCATCGACCTGACCGGCAACGGCTGAGCGGCCCCGCCCCACCCGTACGCGCGCCCCCGGCCGGAATTCCGGCCGGGGGCGCCGTCGTGCCACGGGTGTGACACCCTTCCTGCTCCGCACCCCGAGGAGGAGGATTCATGTCCACCACGTGGACTCTGACGATCGACTGCGCCCGCCCGGCCGAGCTGGCCAGGTTCTGGGCGACGGCCCTGGGATACGTCGAGAAGCCCCCGCCGGCCGGCTTCGCCGACTGGAACGCCTGGTTCGCCCACCACGGCGTCCCGGAAGACGAATGGGACGACGGGGCGTACCTCTGCGACCCGGACGGGACGGGCCCCGGCATCTCCTTTCTGAAGGTGCCGGAGTCGAAGGTGGTGAAGAACCGGCTGCACCTGGACGTGCAGGCCGGAGGCGGCCGTGAGACGCCGTGGGAGGTGAGGTGGCCGCGTGTGGTCGCGGCGGTCGAGCGGCTGACGGCCGCCGGGGCGACGGTGATCCGCGAGCACGAGACGCGGGGCAGGCCCGACCACGTGGAGATGGCGGACCCGGAGGGTCACGAGTTCTGCGTCGTCTGACCCCTGTCGGTGTCCCGCTACCGGGTGGTGGAGACGTAGGCGAGGAGGCCCACGACGCCGACGGCGCAGACGATGACGACCCAGGACGTGAAGCTCGTGTGCCTCGGCCTCCGCGGCTTACGAGGTCTGCGCCCCTTGCCTCCGCCCCGGCCCGGCTCGGCGGTCCGGGCCGGCCGGCCCGAGTCGGCGGCGGCGTCCGCCAGCAACCGGCGGCAGGTCGCCGCCAGTTCGCTCGTACCGGCGTCGAGGCTCACGATCCGCTCCGAGCGTGCCGGGGCGGTCGTGCCCCCTTCGAGGATGCGGCCGACCCGGATCAGGGCCTCGTTGCGGCCCCCGGTGGGCGCCAGGCTGATCCAGCGCTGGACGTGTTCGCCGCGAATGACGAAGCCGCCGCCCCGCTCCCGGTACACGGTGTGTTCCCGCCACAGGACATTGGCCAACTCCGTGGCCGTCTCCCTGAGTTGCGTATCCACGCCCTCCCCCTCCGCAGTGCCCCAGATTCGAACAAGCACATGACTTTAGCCATAGGGGCACGTCGGGGCCGCGCCGGGGCCGGACGGTGCGCGCGGCCGTCGGCTCGTCGCCCGTGCGTACAATCCGCCGATGACCGGCACCGATGCACGCCTCACCGTCCTGGGCAGCGCGACGCCCTTCCCGAGCGCCGACAACGCCTGTTCGGGCTATCTGCTTTCCGCCGGGGACACGCACGTGTGGATGGACGCGGGTACGGGAACGCTGGCCGGGCTCCAACGGCACATCGCGTTCGAGCGGCTGGACGCCATCTGGATCTCGCATCTGCACGCGGACCACACCGCGGATCTGCTCACCGCCTTCTACGCCGCGCTCTACTCCGGCATCCGTCTCCCCGCGCCCGTCCCGCTGTACGGCCCGCCCGGGATCGCCGGCCGGCTGGCGCACTTCCTCACCAACTCCGCCCGGCGCAGCCCCATCGAGTCGGCCTTCGACGTGCACGAACTGCACGACGGGCACCGCGTGCGCGTCGGCCCCCTCGAACTCACCAGTGCCGCGGTCGCCCACGGGATGCCCGCCTTCGCCGTACGGGTCGAGGACAAGGGTGTGGGCGGGGGCGGTGTGCTCGTCTACTCGGGGGACACGGCGCCCTGCGAGTCCCTGGTCGCGCTGGCCGCCGGATGCGACGTGCTGCTGTGCGAGGCGGACAGCGCCGCGGTGACGGCCGGTGAGCCGCCGGTGCACCACACACCCGAGGAGGCGGGGGAGACCGCGCGCCGCGCGGGCGCGCACCGGCTCGTGGTGACGCACGTCGGCCCCGGCATGACGCCCGAGGACGCGGTGTCGCGTGCGGAGACCTCCTACGGCGGGCCGGTCGAACACGCCGCCCCGGGGGCTTCGTTCGCCCTGCGCCGGGCGGCGGCCGGGCAGCGCGCCTGACCGGCGGTCACCGGCACGGTTCCGCCCGAGGGCCGGGTCAGTCGTCGAGATCGATCCGGATGGTCAGCAGATTCGTCCCGACCGCCCGGACGGCGGCGCTGTTGAACCACGGCAGCCTCCGGAGCCGCGCCCGGGGGTCGTCCTGCGGAAGGAGGTGGGCGGTGCCCGTGTGCCACCGACTCCCGAGCCGGACCCGGACCCGCGGGTCGGCCTGGATGTTGCGGACGTACTGCGCCTTCTCGCCGAACTCCGAGACGATCCAGAAGGCCTGTCCGACGCGGCGACCGCCGACCGGTGTGCGCCGGGGCAGTCCGGACGTGCGCCCCGTCGTCTCCAGGAGGCACTGCGCGGGCAGCCGGGTGGCGACCGGGTTCACGACACGCCTCTGGAGCGTGGTGACAGCCCGGAACTTGAACTCGCGGTAGCGCGACATACGTGGTCCTCCCGATCTCCGACTGGCTTCGCCCTCAGGCGCGTTCGACGAGGCGGGCCGCCGCCGAGCGTGCCGAGGCCAGGGCTCGTGCGCGCTCGGACTCACGCTGCCCCAGGACCACCCGGGTGCTCAAGCCGTCCAGCAGGGCCAGCAGTTCGGACGCGCGGGACGGGATGTCCAGGGTGGCCGAGAACCTGGACTGGGCCACCCCCTTGGCGAGGAGCGCCTCCAGGTCCTCCTGCCAGGCCCGGTCCATCTCCTCCTGGGCCCGGCGCAGCGGATCGCTCGCCGGGATACGCGCCCAGAGTTCGATCCACAGGGTCCAGCGCGGATCGCGCGGCCCGCGCGGCAGGTACAGCTCCAGGAAGAGGTCGAGCTTGCGCTCCGCCGTCACCCGGCGGGACAGCAGGGCCCCGCGCTCCTCGGTGAGCGCGGCCTCGCTCCAGCGCAGGGCTTCCAGCAGCAGCCGGTCCTTGCTGCCGAAGTAGTACAGGATGTGGCCGCCGCTGGTGCCGAGCCGCTCGGCGAGGGCGGACATGGTCAGCGCCGCCAGGCCGTCCTCGGCGATGGCCGCCATGGCCTCCTCGAGCATCCGCTCCTGGGCGATGTGCCCGTCGCGCCGTCGTGCCGCTCCCGCCACCCGCTTCGCCCTTCGTCCCCGACGCCCTCCGTCTCAGCCCGACCCTATCCGCCCCTCCGCACGGATTCCCGCCGGAGGTCTTGACGTCCGGGCGGAGACAGCGCATCTTGAATGCCGTTCAAGGAAATTGAACGGCATTCAAGGTACGGAGGAGGGGCGAAGCGCATGATCGAGCCGCAGACAGCCACCGGCACGGCCGGCACCACCGGCGCCGCGGTCGCGAGCGACGAGGTGTTCCGGGTCGAGAAGCACGGCATCGACCCCATCCCGGACGAGGAGCGGCACGGCAGTGCCAAGGACCTCTTCTGGCTCTGGTTCGGCTCCAACCTCACCTTCACCTACGTGATCAACGGGGCCCTGGCCGTCGCCTTCGGACTCTCCTTCTGGCAGGCCACCGCGGTCGTGATCGTCAGCGGACTGGCCTTCTTCGCCATCAGCGCGGCAGGTCTCAGCGGCATCCGTACGGGCACCGCGACCCTCGTCATCTCCCGTGCCGCCTTCGGTGTCCGGGGCAACCTCCCCGCCGGGGTGCTCAACTGGGTGGTGAGCATCGGCTACACCATCCTCAACACGGTGGTCGGCACCCTCGCACTCGAGGTCTTCTTCGCCGACCTCGGCTGGCACGGCGGTGACGCCGCACGCGCCCTCGCCCTGCTGATCACCCTCGCCCTGACCTTCGTCGTGGCCATGTGGGGGCACGCGACCGTGCAGTTCGCCGAACGCTGGATGGCCTACGTCCTGGCCATCGGCTTCGCCGCCCTGCTGGTCTTCGTCCTGCCCGGCGCGGACACCGCCGCCCCCTCGGCGGCCCCGGGGGCCTCCGGCTGGAGCCTGGCCTTCGTCGTGATGCTGGCCAGCCCCTTCTCGTACCTGCCGATGCCCGCCGACTACACCCGCTACCTGCCGCGCACCACCTCGCTGCGCTCGATCACCTGGAGCGGTGCGCTCGGCGGCTTCCTCTCCTCGGTCGCCCTCGGTATCGCGGGCGTCGCCGCGGCCACGCAGACGGACATGACCGACTCCGTCTCGGGGGCCGAGTCGTTGCTGCCCGGCTGGTTCCAGCCGCTCTTCCTGGCTCTCGTCCTCGGCGGCTCCGTCACCAACTCGATCATCACCCTCTACTCGTCGAGCCTGAACCTCCAGGTCCTCGGCATCCCCTGGAACCGGGCGAAGGCCATCGTCATCAGCGCCGCCGTCACCGCGCTCGGCTCCCTGGGCGCCCTGTTCCTCACCGACTTCACCGAGTCGCTGCTCTCCTTCCTGTCCCTGCTGATCATCGTCTTCGCGCCCTGGGGCGGTGTCTTCCTCGCCGACATGCTGCTGCGCCGCTGCCGGTACGACACCGAGGCCCTGCACGCCGGCCGCGAGGGCGCGTACTGGTACCGCTCCGGCTACCGCCCCTCCGGCATGACCGCCCTCCTCGCCGGCATGGTCTTCGCCGCGCTCACCTGCGACTCCGAGCTCTGGACGGGGCCGCTGGTCGCCCCGCTCGGCGGCGCCGACCTCACCCTGCTCGGCGCGGTCGTCTCCGGGCTCGTCCACTGGGCGCTGGCGCGCCGCGAAACGACCGTCCGGCCCGCCTGACGCACCGCCGGTCCGAACCACCCGTACCACCACTGGAGTCCGAACCCCGATGAACCCCCGCACCGCCCCCGCCACCCCCGCCGACCTGGTCCTGACCGGGGCCCGCATCCACACCGTCGACCCCGCGCTGCCCGAGGCACAGGCACTCGCCGTCCTGGACGGCCGGATCGTCTGGCTCGGACCCGACACCGGCGCGGCCGACTGGACCGGCCCGGACACGGAGCTGATCGACGCGGGCGGGCGGCTGGTCCTGCCCGGCTTCATCGACGCCCACAACCACGTCCGCCTCGGCTCCGACGGCGCCTGCGTGCAGCTCGCCGGGGTACGGACCCTCGACGGCATCCACGAGCGCATCCGCACCTGGCACGCGGCCCACCCCGACGCCGAGTGGATCGAGGGCGAGGCGTTCGACTACTCGGCGATCCCCGGCGGCCGGATGCCGCGGGCGGCCGACCTGGACCCCGCCACCGGCGACACCCCCGCCTTCGTCCTCAGCTACGACGTGCACACCGCCTGGCTGAACACGGCCGCCCTGCGCCGCCTCGGTATCGACAGGGACCGTACGAGCCTGCCGTTCGGAGAGGCCGAGACCGATCCGGTCACCGGCGAACCCACCGGCTTCGTCAAGGACTTCGCTGTCAAGGGGCTCTCCCGCGACGGGCACCGGGCGCTGCGCGAGCTCGGTGTCCCGTGGGCCGCCCCCGACCGCCAGTACGGGCGCCTGGCCAAGAGCCTCGACGACGCGATCGGGTACGGCATCACGACGGTCGTCGAACCGCAGAACTCCCTCGACGACCTCGCCCTGTTCGAGCGGGCCCGGGCCGAGGGACGGCTGCGCTCCCGGATCGTCGCCGCGCTCTTCCACCCGCGCGGCACCACCGCCGCCGACCTCGACGACTTCGCGGCCGCCGCACGGCGGTTCGACGACGACCGGCTGCGGGTCGGCCCGCTCAAGCTCTACATCGACGACGTCGTCGAGCCCCGCACGGCCGCGCTGCTGGAGCCGTACGCCGGATGCGGCCACCACCGGGGCGAGACCTTCTACCCGGCCGAGGAGTTCGCCGGACTGCTGGCGGAGCTGGACGCGCGCGGGTTCCAGTGCTTCGTGCACGCGACGGGGGACCGCGGCATCCGTACGGTCCTGGACGCCGTCGAGCACGCCCGCACGGTCAACGGCCCGCGCGACGCGCGCCACCAGGTCGTCCACGTCGAATGCCTCGACCCCGCCGACGTACCGCGCTTCGCGGAGCTGGGCGTGGTCGCCTGCATGCAGCCGAGGCACTGCGCACCGGAGATCGCCGGCCCGGGCCAGGACTGGGCGGAGAACGTCGGACCGGACCGCTGGCACAAGGCCTGGCCGATGCGCAGCCTGCACGAGGCCGACGCCGTGCTCGCCTTCTCCAGCGACTGGAACGTCGCCGAGATGGACCCGATGGCGGGCATCTACACCGCCATCACCCGCCGCCCCCTCGGCGGCGGGGAGGCCTGGCAGCCGGGCGAGACCGTCGACGTGGAGACCGCGGTGCACGGCTACACGATGGGCTCCGCGTACGCCAACTTCCTCGAAGGGGAACGGGGCTCCCTGACGGTCGGCAAACTCGCCGACTTCGTGGTGCTGTCCCGGGACATCCTGCGAGCCGCCCCCGAGGACATCCCCGGCACGGTCGCCGAGACGGTCGTGGTCGGCGGAGCCGTCGTGCACCGCTCAAGCGCCGGACGGGCCTGATCTTCGAGCCCGTCCGGGGTTTGAGGGAGCGGTGACCGGGCGGCCCGGTGAACCTGGCCGGTCACGGCCCTAGTTCAGCCGCGCCCTGGCCGCCTGGGCGCGGCGTCGCACCGCGTCCGCCGTCGCCGGTTCGACCGCCTCCACGACCTCCGCGTACGCCTCCATCTCCGCCGCCCCGCGCACGAACTCCCCCCGCTGTACGAGGAGCTGGGCCCGCTCGTAGCGCAGCCTCGCCGGATGGGAGGGCAGCAGCAGCGACAGTTCGAGCGCCCACAGCGCCACGTCCGTGCGCTCGGGGCGGGCGGCCGCCCAGGCGCGGATGTTGTTCAGAATCCGCAGGACGACCTCCAGCGGCCTGGCGGGCACCAGCATCGACGGCTCCAGCGGCTCCCCGGTCGCACCGGCCACCAGCAGCTCCGCGTCCTGCCCGCTCATCGGCGCACCACCCGCGAACGGGTCGGCCAGCACCCGTTCCTCCGGATCACCGAAACCGACCACGAAATGGCCGGGCAGCGCCACCCCGTACACCGGTGTGCCCGCCCGCCTGGCGACCTCGATCCACACCACCGAGAGCAGGATCGGCAGCCCGCGCCGCCTCCGCAGCACCTGCTGGAGCAGGGAGGACTCCAGCCGCTGGTAGTCGCGCGCCGAGCCGGCGAAGCCGCAGCGCTCGCCCAGCAGTTCGGCGAGCACGGAGGCCCACGAACGGGCACCGCGCGCCCCGTAGGGCAGCAGCCCGGCCAGCCGGTCCAGCTCGATCTGCGCCGCGTCGATGCCGTACGGATCAGGGCCCGCGGTGTCCGCCGACCCCGCGGGGACCGCCTCCGCGCCCAGCAGCAGGCACAGCAGGGCGAGATCCGGCCGCTCGGCGCGTGCCTCGTCGGCGAACCGCCGCCTGCGTCCGTCCTCGTCCGATTCCTCAGCGCTCATGTCCGACCCGTACCCCGCTACGCCGAGCGGAAGTGGTGGTAGCGGTGGTGGGCGGCGAAATCCATGCCGTCGTACAGCGCGCCGGCCGCACCGTTGTCCGTCTCCACCTGGAGCCAGGCCGCCGACGCCCCCTCGTCCAGCGCCCTGCGGGCCAGCGCGGTCATCACGGCCGTGGCGAGGCCCAGGCGCCGGTGCTCAGGCCCCACCTCGACCGCCATGAAGCCGGCCCAGCGCCCGTCCACCACACACCGGCCGATCGCCGCGGGGGTGTCGCTCCCCCCGGCGTCCGGCACGGACGCGAACCACACGGACGGGCCGCTGTTCAGGACCGCGAGCACCTCCGGACCCGGCGTCCCGAAGCGCTGGTACCTGGACAGCCACGCCGCGTCGGTCCCGCGGCTCAGCCGCACCTGCCCGGTGTCCGCGTCCCGGTCACCGATCGGTGCCAGCGCCGCCACGCGTACCTCGGCGGACACCTCGCGCTGCCAGCCGCGCCGCTCCAGGTCCGCGCACAGCCGCTCCTGCGCCCCCTCCGCACCGGTCGCGGCCTGGATGTACGCGGGCAGCCCCCGGGCCCCGTACCAGTCACGGACGCGGTCGAGCGCCTCGTCGAGCGGAAGGCCGGGGTCGCCCAGCGGGAGCACGGAGTTGGCGCGCCGGGTGAATCCGTTCGCGGCGCGCAGCCGCCAGTCGCCCAGCGGCTCGCTCTCCACCGGCTGCCAGGCGCGGGCGGTGATCCGGGCCAGCTCGTCGAACGAGGCCGCCGGGCCCCGGCGGCGGGCCGGAGCGGACGGGACGACCTTCCCGGCTACCAGAGACGGTTCCGCGATGTGGACGGTTTCCCCACTCTTCGGTGTGATCGACAACACACCGCTGTCCCATGATGTGAGAACCCCGACCGCGTCAGTAAATTTCCAGCCACCCTCGGAGCTGGCTGATCGTCGTCGTACAGATACGCGTTTTCCCACGTCAGATGGGGTGATGCGGACCTCCAGCCGTCCGCCCATGGTGAATTCCACAGCTGTGTCCGCCCCTCCTGTTCGGTTCGTGCCCGGGAACGGAGATACTAGGGGCGGGCATCGACGACGCCGCGCTCCCGCGCGAGAGCCAACGCCCTACCGAGGAGGAACGACAGCGTGACCTACGTCATCGCGCAGCCTTGTGTCGACGTAAAGGACAAGGCCTGCATCGAAGAGTGCCCCGTCGACTGTATCTACGAGGGCCAGCGGTCCTTGTACATCCACCCGGACGAATGCGTCGACTGCGGAGCGTGTGAGCCGGTCTGTCCGGTCGAGGCCATCTTCTACGAGGACGACACCCCGGAGGAGTGGAAGGACTACTACAAGGCCAACGTGGAGTTCTTCGACGACCTCGGATCGCCCGGTGGCGCCTCCAAGCTCGGTCTCATCGAGCGCGACCACGCGTTCATCGCCGCACTGCCGCCGCAGAACGGCTGAGCAGCTTCAGGCGCCGCCCGGTCCCGTACGGCTTGTCACCGTGCGGGACCGCGGTGTTTTCCGGCCCGGCCCGCCCACCGCTCCGCCGCCGCGGGTAGCCCGGGCCCGCTCGTGACCCACGTACGAGAAATACGCAGAAAGCAGAGACCCGTGTCTGGCGCAGTCTCCTCCCGTCTCCCGGTCTTTCCCTGGGACAAGCTCACGCCCTACAAGTCGACCGCTGCCGCCCACCCGGACGGCATCGTGGACCTGTCCGTCGGCACGCCCGTCGACCCGGTGCCCGAGCTGATCCAGCGGGCCCTCGTCGCCGCGGCCGACAGCCCCGGCTATCCGACGGTGTGGGGGACCGAGGCCCTGCGTGACGCCCTCACGAGCTGGGTGGAGCGGCGCCTCGGCGCGGTCTCCGTGGCGCACGAGAACGTCCTGCCGGTGGTCGGCTCCAAGGAACTGGTGGCCTGGCTGCCGACCCAGCTCGGCCTCGGCGCGGGCGACAAGGTGGCCTACCCCCGGCTCGCCTACCCGACGTACGAGGTGGGCGCCCGGCTCTGCGGCGCCGAGCCCGTCGCGTACGACACCGAGGCGTTCGCGGCCGACCCCGGGGGCGCCGGCCTCGACCCGGCCGGACTCAAGCTGCTCTGGCTCAACTCGCCGTCCAATCCCACCGGCCGCGTGCTGTCCAAGGACGAGCTGATCCGGATCGTCGCCTGGGCCCGCGAGCACGGCGTACTGGTCTTCAGCGACGAGTGCTACCTCGAACTGGGCTGGGAGGCCGAGCCGGTCTCCGTGCTCCACCCGGACATCTGCGGCGGTACG
The DNA here is from genome assembly GCF_056430475.1 of Streptomyces sp. NPDC045968. NCBI lineage: Bacteria > Bacillati > Actinomycetota > Actinomycetes > Kitasatosporales > Streptomycetaceae > Streptomyces > Streptomyces sp. NPDC045968. The sequence goes on from NZ_JBWKLF010000004.1 coordinate 255,401, forward strand.
TACGAGGGCGTCGTCGCCGTCCACTCGCTCTCCAAGCGCTCCAACCTCGCCGGATACCGCGCGGCGTTCATCGCCGGTGACGCGGCCGTCCTCGGTGAGCTGCTGCTGATCCGCAAGCACGGCGGGATGATGGCTCCCGCCCCGGTCCAGGCGGCCACGATCGCCGCGCTCGGTGACGACGCGCATGTCGCCGAGCAGCGCGTCAGGTACGCGGAGCGGCGTGCGGCGCTGCGTGCGGCGCTGGAGGCGCACGGCTTCCGGATCGAGCACAGCGAGGCGAGCCTGTATCTGTGGGCGACGCGCGACGAGCCGTGCTGGGAGACCGTGGCGTACCTCGCGGAGCTCGGCATCCTGGTGGCGCCGGGCGACTTCTACGGGCCGGCCGGTGACCGCTTCGTGCGGGTGGCCTTCACGGCGACCGACGAGCGGGTGGCGGCCGCCGTCAAGCGGCTGTCCTGACGGCTCGGCACACGACAGCGAAGGGCCTCGGGAGTGCGCACTCCCGAGGCCCTTCGCGTGGTGCTGTGCTGCGTGGTGCGCAGCGGTGGGGTCAGTTGAGCGGCAGGCCCTGAACGGGCAGCCCGCCCAGGCTGTCGGTCGGCAGGCCGCCGCCGACGCTGTCGGTGGGCAGGCCGCCCTCGGTGGCGGAACCGGCGGCCGAGCCGAGGATCTCCCCTGCGTGGCCCGCGGTCTGGCCGGCGGTCTCCTGGGCGGCCGGAGCGGCGACGGCGCCCGCCTTGCCGACGGTCTTGCCGGCGGCCGGGACAGCCGTTCCGACGATCTTGCCGCCGGTGTCACCGGCGGCCTGGGTGCCCTGCTGGGAGGCGCCGTCGATGGTGTTGCCGAGGCCGGCACCGTCCAGGGAGGTCAGGCCGCCCAGGTTCGGGGTCTGCGGGAGCCCCGCGGCACCTGCTGCGCCGGCCGCACCGACCACGGGGGCCGCACCTGCGGCGATCAGCAGCGCGGCGCGGGCGATCCGACGGGTCAGGGGGAGGGACATGATGCTCCTTCGGCGGTGGTCAAGCAGTGATCGGACGCACTGACAACCGGTCCGGGGGCGGGGAAGGTTGCGGTGGGCGAAGGTAAAGACTGAGTAATGCGTCCGATAATCCGCAGGGGAAGAACCCGGGCAAGCGTTGCATTGCGCAGCCGTGGGACGAACCGTCACTTCCCTGTGCGCGCAAGGGAATCCGAGGGGGCGAAGGCGTGGGGGCGGAGTGGGTGGAAGTGGCCGGCGGGTGATCGGCCGGAAGGCCCGTACGGGTGATGGCTCGTACTACTGGGCGAGCCGGATTCCGACCTCGGTGGTGCCCGGTTCGTCCTGCTCCGCGCGTTCCGTGCGCCAGCCCTCACCGGAGTTCCAGACCCGGCCCGCGTAGGAGACCCGGTCGATCCGCAGCGCACCGGACCGGGCGACCGCCCAGTGCGCCAGTTCCCAGCCGCGCTTCGGCGCCGAGCCGTCGTCGGCCGTGACGGCCGGGCGTACGGGCACGGCCACGGTGCCGGCGGACTCGGCCCCCGCCGCGAGCGCCTTCGGCAGTACGCCCTCGCCGAAGGACCGCACCAGCTCGGCCCGCACCTGCGCGGCGTCGCCGGGGCGGGCCGCGGTCGCCGTCGCGGGGCCGGGCGAACAGTCCAGCGCGGCGGGCGCCCGGCCCGTCAGCGCCGCCGCGAGCAGCGCGGCGTCCGGCTCGTGCTTCGCGTACGCCTGCGGGAAACCACTGCGCTGGACGCGCTGCGCGGCGACGGTCAGCGGCAGCCGCGAATAACCGGGGACCTCCGCGAGGTGGTCGTAGAACTTCCCGGACGCGTACACCGGGTCCATGATCTGTTCCGGGTCTCCCCAGCCCTGCGAGGGGCGCTGCTGGAAGAGCCCCAGGGAGTCCCGGTCGCCGTGCTGGATGTTCCGCAGCGCGGACTCCTGGAGCGCGGTGGCGAGCGCGATGGTCACCGCTCGCTCCGGCATCCCGCGCGTGGTGCCGACCGCGGAGATCACCGCGGCGTTCGCGGCCTGCTCCGGGCTCATCTCGTAGGTGTGCCCCTCGCCCTTCGATCCGTCGGCGGAGCGCACGACGCAGCGGGGCGACCCCTTGCTGCCGGAGACGTACTGCACGGCCAGATAACCGGCCAGGGCCGTGAGCACGGCGAACGCGGCCGTGAGGCGCAGGAGGCGGCTACGGCCCGGGCGTGGGCTGGCGGCAGTGGCGGTCGGGGGCACGTGGCCACCGTACTGGAGGGTCCGAGCGGCGTGACGGGGACGTCCCTTAGGGTCGTGGGCATGGCGGAAAGCAAGCTCGACCTCACCCTGGACGGCCCCGCACTCACAGCTCAGCTGGTCGACTTCCCGTCGGTCAGCGGGAACGAGAAAGCGCTGGCCGACGCGATCGAGGAGGCGCTGCGCGCCCTCCCGCACCTGACCGTGGAGCGCTACGGCAACAACATCGCGGCCAGGACGAACCTCGGCCGCGGTGAGCGCGTCGTGCTGGCCGGGCACATCGACACCGTCCCGATCGCCGACAACGTGCCGTCCCGGCTGGACGAGAACGGGGTCCTGTGGGGCTGCGGAACCTCCGACATGAAGTCGGGCGTCGCCGTCCAGCTGCGGATCGCGGCGACGGTCCCCGAGCCCAACCGGGACCTCACGTTCATCTTCTACGACAACGAAGAGGTCGCCGCTGACCTCAACGGCCTCGGGCGCGTGGCCGAGGCCCACCCCGACTGGCTGGACGGTGACTTCGCCGTCCTGCTGGAGCCCTCCGAGGGCCAGGTCGAGGGCGGCTGCCAGGGCACGCTGCGGGTCCTCCTGCGCACGGCGGGGGAGCGGGCGCACTCGGCGCGCAGCTGGATGGGGTCCAACGCCATCCACGCCGCGGCCCCGATCCTGGCGCGGCTCGCCGCGTACGAACCGCGCCGGCCGGTCATCGACGGGCTGGAGTACCACGAAGGTCTCAACGCCGTGGGCATCGAGGGCGGCGTCGCCACCAACGTCATCCCGGACGCCTGCACGGTCGTGGTCAACTTCCGTTACGCCCCCGACCGCAGTCCCGAGGACGCCGTCGCGCACGTCCACGAGGTCTTCGCGGACTGCGGTGTCACCGAATTCGTCATCGACGACCAGGCGGGCGCGGCCATGCCCGGCCTCTCGCACCCGGCCGCCGCGGCGTTCATGGCAGCGGTCGGCGGCACGGCCAGGCCCAAGTTCGGCTGGACGGACGTCGCCCGCTTCGGAGCGCTCGGGGTCCCCGCGGTGAACTACGGCCCGGGCAACCCGCTCCTCGCCCACAAGCGCGACGAGAACGTGGTGACGTCCCTGATCACCCACTGCGAGGACCGGCTCCGCTCCTGGCTCACCACCTGACCCACGGCATTCCCCTGCGCGTAACCTCCGCCGATCTACGCTGATCCGACACAGGCACATTGCAGGTCGGCGGAGGGAGCAGGTCATGGGCAACCCGGAGGACGCACGGATCCCCGAGGGCGCGCAGGTCCCCGAAGGTGCGGTCTTGCCTGAGGAACAACAGCTCGGTCCCGTACTGCGGCGCAGGGACCAGGTGCAGGCGGGCACGACCGATCAGCGGCTGCTCGACACCGAGGGCGACTCGGAATGGGTGCACACCGACCCCTGGCGGGTCATGCGCATCCAGTCGGAGTTCGTGGAGGGATTCGGCACGCTCGCCGAACTGCCGAGCGCCATCAGCGTCTTCGGCTCGGCCCGGACGCCGGCCGGCGGCCCGGAGTACGAGGCGGGCGTGCGGATCGGCAAGGCTCTGGTCGAAGCGGGCTTCGCGGTGATCACGGGCGGCGGGCCCGGAGCCATGGAGGCGGCGAACAAGGGGGCGCGCGAGGCGAACGGAATCTCGGTGGGGCTCGGCATCGAGCTGCCGTTCGAGTCCGGACTGAATCCGCACGTCGATATCGGGCTGAACTTCCGGTACTTCTTCGTACGAAAAATGATGTTTGTTAAATATGCCCAGGGATTCGTGGTCCTGCCCGGCGGCCTCGGCACCCTGGACGAACTCTTCGAGGCGCTGACGCTCGTCCAGACGGGCAAGGTGACCCGCTTCCCGATCGTGCTGTTCGGCTCGGCGTACTGGAGCGGTCTGGTCGACTGGCTCCGGGACACCGTGGTGGCCCAGGGCAAGGCGTCCGAGAAGGACCTGATGCTCTTCCACGTGACGGACGACGTGGAGGAGGCGGTCATGCTGGTGACCAAGGAGGTCGGCCGGTGAGGTGAGGCCCGCCCGGCGACCGGGGTGCGGGGTTCCGGGGCGGCGCCCCGGAATCCGGCCCTACGCCAGACCCCGCCGCGCCACCGCCGGCGCCCGGTGCCCCGCGACCGACGCCACCATGTCCAGCACCTGCCGCGTCTCCGCCACCTCGTGCACCCGGTATACCCGCGCACCCAGCCACGCCGACACCGCCGTCGTCGCCAGCGTGCCGATCACCCGTTCCTTGACCGGACGGTCGAGCGTCTCCCCGACGAAGTCCTTGTTCGACAGCGACACGAGCACGGGCCACCCCGTCTCCGCCATCTCGCCGAGCCGGCGCGTCGCCTCCAGCGAGTGCCGGGTGTTCTTCCCGAAGTCGTGACCGGGATCGATCATGATCCCGTCCGGCCTCACCCCGAGCTCCACGGCCCGCTCGGCCAGCCCCACGGTCACCCGCAGGATGTCCGCCATCACGTCCTCGTACTCGACCCGGTGCGGCCGGGTCCGCGGCTCCGCGCCGCCCGCGTGCGTGCACACCAGCCCCGCTCCGTACCGGGCGGCGACCTCCGCGAGCTTCGGGTCGACGCCGCCCCAAGCGTCGTTCAGCACGTCGGCGCCGGCCTCGCAGACCGCCTCGCCCACGTCGTGCCGCCAGGTGTCCACGCTGATCACCACGTCCGGGTGGCGGCGCCGCACCTCGGCGACGAAGCCGACCGTACGGCGGGCCTCCTCCGCGGCGCTCACTTCCTCGCCGGGACCCGCCTTCACCCCGCCGATGTCGATGATCGCGGCGCCCTCCGCGACCGCCTGCTCGACCCGGGTGAGCGCCGGCTCGTCGCGGAAGGTCGCGCCCTGGTCGTAGAAGGAGTCCGGGGTCCGGTTCACGATCGCCATGATCACCGGATCGTGCGGCCCGAATTCCCGCCGCCCGAGCCTGAGCGCACCGCTTCGCATCCCGTGTTTCCTCCTCAGTAGGTCGCCTGCGACCCTAACTGCCGGTGGCGCATGGCACGATCGGAGCCGGACAGGTTTCCGCCCCCGGGGAGATGCGCGTGTTCTGGTTCTTGCTGCTCACGATGGTCGTGGTGGTGGCCGCGGTCACGCTCGCGGTGGTCGGCGGAGGCGGCAGCCCCGTCCTGCAGGACGTACCGCCGGAGCGGCTCACCGACCCGCTGCCCGCGACGCGCCCGGTCGGCCGCGCGGATGTCGAGGCGCTGCGGCTGCCGATGGCCGCCCGCGGTTACCGCATGGTGGACGTCGACGAGGCCCTGGACCGGCTCGGCGCCGAGCTGGCCGAGCGGGACGCCCGGATCGCCGAGCTGGAATCCGCGCTCGCGGGAGCCCAGGCGACCGCGGTCAACGGCCCCGATCTGTTCAAGCGGCCGGACCAGGAGTCCGGGCCGTACCCGGGCGAGGAGGACCAGCGATGAGCACCGGAGCCGAACCGGCCGCGGACGGCCGCCTGCGCTGCCCCTGGGGCCTGTCCACGGAGGACTACCTCGCCTACCACGACACCGAATGGGGCAGGCCCGTCCACGGCGACGACGCGCTGTTCGAGCGGCTCTGCCTGGAGGCGTTCCAGTCGGGCCTCTCCTGGCTGACGATCCTGCGCCGCCGGGAAGGCTTCCGCAGCGCCTTCGCCGGGTTCAAGATCCCCGCCGTGGCGGAGTTCACCGACGCCGACAAGGAACGGCTCCTCGCCGACGCCGGCATCATCCGCAACCGGGCGAAGATCGACGCCACCCTCGCCAACGCCCAGGTGCTCGCGGGCTGGGGCGAAGGCGAACTGGACGCGCTGATCTGGTCGTACGCCCCCGACCCGGCGACCCGCCCCGCCCCGCGCGTGCTCGGCGACGTGCCGGCGGTCACCCCGGAGTCCACCGCACTGGCCAAGGAGCTCAAGAGGCGCTCGATCCGCTTCGTCGGCCCCACGACGGCCTACGCCCTGATGCAGGCATGCGGCCTGGTGGACGATCACCTCGCCGACTGCGTCTCCCGCGGCGGCGTCCAGGAGGGACGGCGTCCCTGATCCGCCGGACCGGCCCTAGCGGCCCAGGTACTTCGGACGCTCCTTGGCCAGGAAGGCCCGCACCGCGATCGTGTGGTCCTGCGACGCGCCCGCCAGGGTCTGGAGTTCGTCCTCCTTCTCCAGCGTCTGGGCGAGCGTGTGAGCCGCGCCGAAGGCCATGGACGCCTTGAGCGAGGCGTACGCCACCGTCGGGCCGTCCGCCAGGGCGCGGGCCACCGCCGCGGCCTCCTTCGCCAGATCGGCCGCGGGCACGACCTTGTTCGCGATGCCGAGGTCGTAGGCCTCCTGCGCGGAGACCGAGCGCGGGAAGAAGAGCAGGTCGGCGGCGCGGCTCTGGCCGATCAGCCGGGGCAGCGTCCAGGAGACGCCGGAGTCGGCGGTGAGCGCGACACCCGCGAAGGACGTGTTGAACGCCGCCGTGTCCGCCACCACCCGGTAGTCGGCGGCGAGTGCGAATCCGAAGCCCGCCCCGGCCGCGACCCCGTTGACCCCGGCGACCACGGGCTTCTCCATCTCGGTGAGCGCCCGGACGATGGGGTTGTAGTGCTCCCGCACGGTGCTCAGCGCGTTCCCGCCGTCCGGCCCCTCGGCCTCGGCGAGCTTGGCGACGTGCTCCTTGAGGTCCTGGCCGACGCAGAAGGCGCGCCCGGTCGCGGTGAGCAGAACCGCCCGTACCGCGCTGTCGGCCGCCGCGTCCCGCAGCGCGTCCCGCAGTGCGACCTTGGCCTCGGTGTTCATGGCGTTCATCGCGTCGGGACGGTTGATGGTGATCGTCGCGAGTCCGTCGCTCACGTCCGTGAGCACGGTGTCCGCCATGGTGTCGGCCATTCTGATGTCCCCTTACGGCTCCGGGATTGTGCCTGTCCAGGCAAGCATGGCCGACTTCCCCGCGCGCACGCATGTGACCTGCGTCTAACGATTGGCTCTCACCTGGGGCCCGAAGGCGGCGCAGTATCGCAGCCGGATCGCCGAATTGGGTGGTTTTGAGAGAGCGCGTTGTGCAAGCGATGCCGACCGATGTTGGTCATCGGGGTCTTTGATGCGGGATAATGGCCAAGAAGCAATGTGTGTTCGATGCCGGTGAGGCAGCGCCTGTCATGGGGCCGCCGGTTGCGATGAGCTGGTTTCAGGAAGGGGAACGAGCATGGCGGCCATGAAGCCGCGGACGGGCGACGGCCCGCTCGAGGTGACAAAGGAGGGGCGGGGCATCGTCATGCGCGTTCCGCTCGAAGGCGGCGGTCGGCTTGTCGTCGAGCTGACGCCGGACGAAGCCGATGCACTCGGCGATGCCCTCAAGAAGGTCGTCGGCTGACGCAGAGGCGCCTATCACTTCGCGACTGCCCCGGCACGGACTCCGTGCCGGGGCAGTCGTGTTGAGAAGACCGTACGAAAGAGGGGCGGCCACCGGGGCGTGCGGTACCGCCGGGGCGCTCAGCCGCGACGGACCGCGCAGAGCAGTCCGTCGCCCACCGGCAGCAGCGTCGCCATCAGCTCCTGACTCTCCCGGACGGCACGCAGCAGCTCACGCAGCCGCAGCACCTCGGCGGGCTGGGCCGCGGAATCGACCGTGCGGCCGTCCGCGAAGACGCCCTCGAAGCAGACCAGACCGCCCGGTCGCAGCAGGCGCAACGATTCAGCGAGGCAGTCGAGGCTCTCCAGCCGGTCGCCGTCGCAGAAAACGAGGTCGTACCCTCCGTCCGCGAGGCGCGGCAGCACGTCCAGGGCGCGCCCCGGGATGAAACGGGAGCGGTTCGTGGCGAAGCCGGCCGCCCGGAACGCCTGGCGGGCGAACTGCTGGCGCTCCGGCTCCGGGTCGACCGTGGTCAGTACGCCGTCCGGCCGCATCCCGTGCAGCAGATAGATGCCGGACACGCCGGTGCCGGTGCCGATCTCGGCCACCGCTTTGGCGTCCGCGGTGGCAGCGAGCAGGCGCAGCGCGGCGCCGGTGCCCGGGGACACCGAGCGGAGCCCTGTCTCGCGGGCCCGTTCCCGGGCCCAGCGCAGAGCTTCGTCCTCGGCGACAAAGGCGTCGGCGAACGCCCAGCTCGTCTGCCGGTTGGCGGTAATGACCCTCTCCTGTCCCCGTAGTTGGCGCAACGGTGACTGTATCCGCTGAACCCGGGAACCCGCAGATGGGACCGGGCGTTATACGAGGAGAGGGGAAAGCGCCCGGACCGGACCTGCGAAGCGGGCCCGGAATCGTGCGCCACAGGGCCGGTCAGGCCCCGCCCTCAGCAGGAAAAAGGCTTATCCGGAGCTAACGGGCGAGGTGGCTATGGTAGGGGCTCCACTGGACACCACCAGAGCCGATAGGGGAGGTGCGGCTGCGCCTGTGGACCGGAGAGGGGTGCTGAGGCGCTTCCTCGGGTCGGCGGGTGAGCCGAAATCCGTGACCGACATTGCTGACCGTTCTTCCAACGCTTCCGCACCCACCGCGACGTTCGCCTCGGATGCGGAATCCCAGGCGTGGACCCCGCCCTCATGGGAAGAGATCGTCAGCACGCACAGCGGTCGCGTGTACCGCCTTGCCTACCGGCTGACGGGCAACCAGCACGATGCCGAGGACCTCACCCAGGAGGTCTTCGTCCGTGTCTTCAGGTCGCTCTCGACGTACACGCCCGGCACCTTCGAGGGCTGGCTGCACCGCATCACGACCAATCTCTTCCTGGACATGGTCCGCCGCAAGCAGCGGATCCGCTTCGACTCCCTCGGCGACGACGCGGCCGAGCGGCTGCCGAGCCGTGAGCCGTCGCCGCAGCAGGTCTTCAACGACACGCACTTCGACGCGGACGTCCAGCAGGCGCTGGACACGCTCGCGCCCGAATTCCGTGCGGCGGTCGTGCTCTGCGACATCGAGGGACTCTCGTACGAGGAGATCGCCGCGACACTCGGCGTGAAGCTCGGCACCGTCCGCAGCCGCATCCACCGCGGCCGCTCGCATCTGCGCAAGGCACTCAAGCACCGTTCGCCCGAGGCCCGCGCCGAGCAGCGCTCGCTGGCGGACGCGGTCCTGGCAGGGGAGGTAGGACCGGCGTGAGTGGCACAGGACCGACCCCCGCGGAGCAGCATCTGGGGGACCGGCTCGCCGCGCTTGTCGACGGTGAGCTGAAACACGACGCCCGTGAGCGGGTCCTGGCCCACTTGGCGACCTGTCCCAAGTGCAAGGCCGAGGCCGACGCCCAGCGGCGTCTCAAGAACGTCTTCGCACACTCGGCCCCTCCTTCGCCCTCCGAAGGCTTCCTTGCCCGCCTGCAGGGTCTTCCCGGCGGTCCTGGCGGCGACGCCGGCCCCGGCGGACCGTTCGGCGGCGGCAGCGGTCGCTTCGCCGAGGAGCTCTTCCCGGTGATGCGGCCCCCGGGCAGACGCACCGACCTCCCGTCCGGCCCCGGGCCGCTCGGCGGTTTCGGCTACCTCCCCGCCGTGCACGGCTCCACAGCCGTCCTGCCCGGTGGCGCGTCCGGCTCGTCCTTCCGGATACACGAGGTGAGCCGGGAAGCCGACCGTTCGCCGTGGCGGGGACGCAGGTTCGCGTTCGCCGCGGCCAGTGCCGTCTCGCTCGCCGCCATCGCCCTGGGCGGCACGCTTCCGCTCGACTCCACGTCCGAGTCCCCGTTCCGCGCCGAGGGCGCCGGCCGCAATGTCACCCCGCTCGACACCGAAGCCCGGGCCGAGGGGGGCAACGAGACCGTCAGCCGCCGCGCCGGCGGAGGCGGTGCGCTCGCCCTGAGCGCCGACCGCTCGGCCACGTCGTACCCGTCGGCCTCCACGCCGCCGCCCCCGGTCGCACCACCGTCGTTCGCCCCGGCTCCGTCCCTGCTCAGCGCCTCGCAGGTCGCCGGGCACTCGTTCGCGCTCCCCGTGCTGAACGTGTCCCTGCCCCCGCTGATACGCCCTCTGGGCATCAGCCCGCTGCTCACCCCGGCGGCCGGCGCCACGGCCGCTCCGGAACCGCCCGGGCCCGCCGCGACGGCCTCCGCCTTCCCTTCCCCCACCGATCACGCACTGCCCCTTCACCCCCGGCGCTGACGGGGACCCTGCGCGGAGATTCGCAAACCTGGTTGAATTCCGGGAGGGACGCCCCTGTGGGGACGTGCAGAGGCAAGTGGCGGGGAGAACATGGACGACGGGAAGCCCACCGGGCCGAAGGCGAAGTGGTGGAGCCGCCCCACGACGGGGCGCACCGGCCGGAGTGAGCCGGAGGACGCGATTCCCGCCGAGGACACGATGGGAGCCATGGGCCCCGTCGAGGCATCGCCCGCCGAAGCGGTGGTCCCGGAGCCCGCGCCCGCCCGTGCCGGGGCGGACCAGGAATCGACCGGGCGGATACCCGTCGTACCTGCCGAGCCGCCCGCCGGGGAACCGCTCGTGCCCGCCGCCCGCGCGCAGCCGCTGCACGCGCCGGACGAGTACAGCACCCCGCCCTACGGCGGGCCCGGCCCCTGGGCACCCGCGCCGCCCGTGCAGCGCCCCGTACCGACTCCGGCCCACGGCACCCCCGTACCGCCGGCCTACGCGGGGACGAACGGCCACGGGATCGCCACCGACCCCGCTCCCGCCTACGCGCCGGCGCACCCGCACCCGCAGACCCACGCACAGCAGCCCGGCCTCCCGCAGCCCGGCACCCAGCAGCCTCCGCAGCCCGGCACCCAGCAGCTCCAAGGGCCGCATCCGCAGCCGCCCACGACCTCGCAGTGGCTCCAGTACGACCCGTGGGGCGTGCCCCGCCAGCCGCTGAGCGCTGCCGGTCCTCCCCTCGGCCCCGGCGCGGGGCGCAGGAGACGCCGTCGTGGCTCCGTCCTCGTCGGGGCCGTGCTGCTCGCCCTGCTCGCCGGCGGTATCGGCGGCGGCATCGGTGCCTATGTCGAGCGCAACGGCGGTCTGACCACCGTCGAACTTCCGCAGGCCGCACGGGACAGCGGTGGCCGGGCCCCCGACAGCGTCGCCGGAATCGCCGCCAGCGCCCTGCCCAGCGTGGTCACCCTCCACGTCAGTGGCTCCGGCGAGTCGGGCACGGGCACGGGCTTCGTCCTCGACGACAACGGACACATCCTCACCAACAACCACGTCGTCGCCCCCGCGGGCTCCAGCGGCGACATCACGGTGACGTTCAGCGGCGGGGAGACGGCGAGCGCCGAGATCGTCGGCAAGGACAGCGGCTACGACCTGGCCGTCGTCAAGGTCAGAGGAGTCTCCGGGCTCAAGCCGCTGCCGCTCGGCAACTCCGACAACGTCCGGGTCGGCGACCCGGTGGTGGCCATCGGCGCCCCCTTCGACCTGTCCAACACGGTCACCTCCGGCATCATCAGCGCCAAGGAGCGGCCCATCACCGCGGGCGGCGAGAAGGGCGACGGCACCGACGTCAGTTACGTCGACGCGCTCCAGACCGACGCCCCGATCAACCCCGGCAACTCCGGGGGCCCGCTCGTCGACTCCGATGCGCACGTCATCGGCATCAACAGCGCCATCCGCGCGGCCGACAGCGCCGGCGGCCTGGACGGCGGCCAGTCCGGCTCCATCGGTCTCGGTTTCGCGATACCGATCAACCAGGGCAAGCGGGTCGCGGAGGAACTGATCAACACCGGCAGGGCCACGCATCCGGTGATCGGCGTCACGCTGGACATGAAGTACGCAGGAGACGGCGCCAAGGTCGGGACGAAGGGCGCCGACGGCGGCTCCGCCGTCACGTCGGGCGGACCCGGGGCCAAGGCGGGTATCAGGCCGGGCGACATCATCACCGAGGTGGACGGCGCGCGGGTGCACAGCGGCGAGGAACTCATCGTCAAGATCCGCGCCCACCGCCCCGGGGACCGCCTCGGCCTCAAGGTGACCCGTGGTGGCGCAGACCTGTCCCTGACGGTGACACTCGGCTCGGCAAGCGGCACGTAACGGCCACCGGAAGGTACCGCCTGGACAGCTTCGACGGGTACCTTGGAGCGAGGGTGTGTCCGCCGGACACACCCTCGTCCGGGCCTCATTCGACCTGGTGGCGGAGAACACGCGGAGAACACGAGGAGCAACAAGGTGTTCAATGACATAGGCGCACTCGAGCTGCTGACGCTCGTGGTTCTCGCCGTGCTGGTCTTCGGTCCCGAGAAGCTGCCGAAGGTCATCCAGGACGTCACCCGCACCATCCGCAAGATCCGTGAGTTCTCGGACAGCGCGAAGGAAGACATCCGGTCCGAGCTCGGCCCGCAGTTCAAGGACTTCGAGTTCGAGGACCTCAACCCCAAGACGTTCGTCCGTAAGCAGCTCATGGACGGTGACGACGAGCTGGGGCTGAAGGAGATCCGCGAGAGCTTCGACCTGCGCAAGGAGATGGCCGAGGTCACCGACGCGGTGAACGGCCGCGAGAGCGTGTCGTCCACCGGTTCCGTGAACGGATCGGCGAAGGCCGCAACCGACTCGGCGACACCCCCCGACCTGCTGAAGAAGCCCGCGCAGCCGGCCAAGGACGAGCGTCCGCCGTTCGACGCCGACGCCACCTGACAGCTGCCAATCCCGACTCGTCCGGACGGTATGGCTATTCTCCATCTGTCCGGTTGCGTGGATGTCCACCCCGTGAAGGGGCGGGCCGCTCCGGATCTTTGACAGATCGAGGAGGCGGCCGGGCAGATGGAGACGACGAGTCGGGTAGGGGCGGATGGTGCGCCCAGCACAGTCACCGCAGAGGGGGTGCCGGCGGCCCGGCGTACGGTCGACGGCTATCTTCAGGCGCCATTCCCCTGGTACGGACTGGACGAGGCCTTCGCGGGCCCGCGCTGGCTGATGCAGGTAGGCACCGCCGCGGACGGCACGGTCCAGCACGGTTCCACCGGCCACGGCGACGAGCCGTCGGTCCGGTCGGAGAACGGCACCGAGAAGGAGCGTTTCGCGGTCGTCGTGACCGTGGCCGCCAGCCCGGTACGGCGCAGCGGTGACGGTACGGGCGTCCTGGACGCCACCACGGTCTCCTCGGCGGCCTGGCTCGCCGGGTCGGGCCTGCTCTCGTACACCTGGCCCCCGCAGCTGGACCACACACTGCGCGACGACTGGCTGGACCAGCAGACCGAGACGGCCTTCGAGCTCGCCGACGACCTCGGCAGCGCGCCCTGGTCGACGCTGTCGCTCCCGGTGGACGGGGTGCCGGTGGAGTTCCACTACCGCGAGTCCGAGTTCGGCTGGGTACTGGCCGGGTCGGCGCACAACGGCGTCCACATCGGGGCGTACGGGCGCGGGATGAGCGCCTACGGGCTGGGCTTCTCGGTGGTCGCCGACATCGAGACGTACAGCTGACCGCCCGCACGGTCGGCGCGTAGAACACGGTCGCCTCGTGAATCACGGGCGACACGTCAAGGGGGCGGCCTCCGAGGAAGCCGCCCCCTTGACGCGCCGGGACTCAGAACTTGTTGCGCGGGGTGATCCCCAAGGACATGCCGGACAGGCCGCGCTGACGGCCTCCCAGCTTCTCCGCGATGGAGCGCAGCGCGGCTCCGGCGGGCGAGTCCGGGTCGGACAGGACGACGGGCTTGCCCTCGTCGCCGCCCTCGCGCAGCCGTACGTCGATCGGGATGGAGCCCAGCACCGGCACCGTGGCGCCGACGGTCTTCGTCAGCCCCTCGGCGACCCGCTGACCGCCGCCGGAACCGAAGACGTCGACCATCTCGTCGCAGTGCGGGCACGGCATGCCCGACATGTTCTCGACGACACCGACGATCTTCTGGTGGGTCTGTACGGCGATGGAGCCGGCCCGCTCGGCCACCTCGGCCGCGGCCTGCTGCGGCGTCGTGACGACGAGGATCTCGGCGTTCGGTACGAGCTGGGCCACGGAGATCGCGATGTCACCGGTGCCCGGCGGCAGGTCGAGCAGCAGGACGTCCAGGTCGCCCCAGTACACATCGGCGAGGAACTGCTGGAGTGCGCGGTGGAGCATCGGCCCGCGCCACACCACCGGGGCGTTGCCCGGCGTGAACATGCCGATGGAGATGACCTTCACGCCGTGCGCCGACGGCGGCATGATCATGTTCTCGACCTGGGTGGGCTTCCCGTCCGCGCCGAGCATGCGCGGCACGCTGTGCCCGTAGATGTCCGCGTCCACGACGCCGACCTTGAGCCCGTCGGCGGCCATCGCCGCCGCCAGGTTCACCGTCACCGAGGACTTCCCGACGCCGCCCTTGCCGGACGCCACCGCGTAGACCCGCGTCAGGGAGCCGGGCTGGGCGAACGGCACCTCGCGCTCCGCCGTGCCGCCGCGCAGCGAGCTCGCGAGCTCCTTGCGCTGTTCGTCGCTCATGACGTCGAGCGTGACCTCGACGCGGGACACGCCTTCGACGCGTGCCACCGCTTCGGTCACGTTGTTGGTGATGGTCTCGCGCATCGGACAGCCGGAGACCGTGAGATACACCGTGACAGCGACTACACCGTCGGCGTCGATCTCGACGGATTTCACCATGCCGAGTTCGGTGATCGGACGGTGGATCTCCGGGTCGTTCACTGTCGCCAGTGCTTCACGCACCGCGTCTTCCGTAGCCATACCGACGATGTTACGGCGCCTGCCCCTACGCCCGGGTAACCCGTCAACGGTCGCCTTCGTCACTCTCCGCCTGCGAGAGGACCTGGCGGTCCTCCATGTCCTTCACCATGTCCTGCAGCTCCGACCTGATCCAGTCCCGTGTGGCGACCTCGCCGAGGCCCATCCGGAGTGCGGCGATCTCGCGGGTGAGGTACTCGGTGTCGGCGATGGAGCGCTCGTTCTGTGTGCGGTCCTGCTCGTGGGTGACCCGGTCGCGGTCGTCCTGCCGGTTCTGCGCCAGAAGGATCAGCGGGGCCGCGTACGAGGCCTGGAGCGAGAGCATCAGGGTCAGGAAGATGAACGGGTACTCGTCGAACCGCAGGGCCTTCGGCGCGAAGATGTTCCACACCACCCAGAGGATGATGATCAGCGTCATCCAGACGATGAACCGCCCGGTGCCCAGGAAGCGGGCGATCCGCTCCGAGAACCGGCCGAACGCCTCGGGGTCGTACTCCGGCAGCAGCCGGGGCCGCGGGGCCTTCGGCTGGTCGAGCCGGGGCCGCGGCGGACGTACGAGGCCGGAGGCGCCCGTCGACCCCGCCCTCGGGCGCTCCTCACCGGCCACGGGCGATCCCCTCCTCGCCGTGGAAGTCGGTCTCGCGCCAGTCCTCCGGCAGCAGGTGGTCGAGCACGTCGTCGACGGTCACCGCGCCGAGGAGCGACCCGCTCGCGTCCACGACCGGCACGGAGACCAGGTTGTAGGCGGCCAGATAGCTGGTCACCGAGGACAGCGGGGTGTCCGGGGGGAGCGGTACGAGGTCGCTGTCGACGATCGAGCTGACGAGGGTGAAGGGCGGATCGCGCAGCAGCCGCTGGAAGTGCACCGTGCCGAGGTACTTGCCCGTCGGGGTCTCGTCCGGCGGACGGCAGACGTACACCTGCGCGGCCAGCGCGGGGGACAGGTCGGACTGCCTGACCCGGGCGAGGGCGTCCGCGACCGTGGCGTCCGGCCGCAGCACGATCGGCTCGGTCGTCATCAGACCGCCCGCCGTCCGCTCCTCGTACGCCATGAGGCGCCGCACGTCCGCCGCGTCGTCCGGGCGCATCAGGGCCAGCAGCCTCTCCTTGTCCTCCTCCGGCAGCTCGGAGAGCAGGTCGGCGGCGTCGTCCGGGTCCATGGCCTCCAGGACGTCGGCGGCCCGCTCCTCCTTGAGCTTGCCGAGGATCTCCACCTGGTCGTCCTCGGGCAGCTCCTCCAGGACGTCCGCGAGCCGGTCGTCGTCGAGAGCGGCGGCGACCTCGGCACGGCGCTTGGGCGAGAGATGGTGCAGGGCGTTGGCCACGTCGGTGGGCCGCAGCCGTTCGAACGTGGCGACCAGGCTCTCGGCGCCCTGCCCGTGCTCCTCCAGCGAGAAGCCGCTGACCGCCGACCACTCGACGGTCAGGGTCTCGCCCTTGCGCCGCAGCGCGCCGCCGCGCCCCTTGCGTACGAAGTACTTGTCGATCTCCCAGTCGCGGCGGGCCGGGAGCTGCTGGATCGAGACGTCGAGGATGGTCACCTCCTCGCCGGTCTCCACCAGCCGGACCCGCCGGTCGAGGAACTCGCCGAGGACCAGACGTTCGGTGGGACGCTGTTCGAAGCGCCGCATGTTGACCACGCCCGTGGTGATGACCTGACCGGACTCGACACCCGTCACGCGGGTCATCGGCAGGAAGATCCGCCGCCGGCTCGTCAACTCGACGACCATGCCGAGCAACCGCGGCGGGCGCCCGCCGACCCGCAGCATCGCCACCAGATCGCGGACCCGGCCGACCTGATCACCATTCGGGTCGAAGACGGGCACACCGGACAGGTGCGAGACGAAGATCCTGGGAGCGCCTGCCACCATCCCGTGCACCTCCTCCGACTGTGACGTGAATACACCGTTATGCCGGGATCAGGCTAGCCGGTACCGCTCCGGGACGCCCCGGCGGGCCGTCCGTACGGCTCTCTGCAAAGAGGCGTAGTCGGCACGGGTACGCTGCCGTCTGCCACCCCCGACACGCAGATGAGAGGCAGTGCGCCCGTGACCTCTTCCGCCCCGGCCGTCCGTGCCCGTCGCCGGACCGCCCTCGCCGTAGTGCTCTGTGCGGGGCTGACCGCAGCCCTCACGGCGTGCGCCGGAGAGGACCCGGACAAGGGAACCAACGGCGTCGGAAGACTCGGTGCGGCGGAGATCGACAAGAAGGCCAGAGCGGCGGCGGACGCCGCGGACTCGGTCCGGCTCGCGGGCACCCTGGTCAGCAAGGGCGGCACGTACCGGCTCAACATGCAGCTCAACGCGGAGGGCGGCATGGGTTCCGTCACCTCGAAGAAGAGCACCTTCGCGCTGCTGCGCATCGGCGACGCGCTCTTCCTCAAGGCCGACGCCGGCTTCTGGAACCCCGACGCGACGAGCGGCAAGGGCGAGGCCGGCGATCAGGCGGCCGCCGACAAGCTCCAGGGCAAGTACGTGAAGGTCCCCGAGGGCGACCCCACGTACAAGCAGCTGCGTGGATTCACGGACAAGAAGTTCTTGCTCGACGGCCTGCTCGCTCTGCACGGCGAGGTCAACAAGGGCGACCGGGACCAGGTCGCCGGGATCCCCACGGTGCAGATCATGGGCGGGAAGGGTGAGGGCGGCGCGCTCGACGTCTCGCTGAAGGGCACGCCGTACCCGGTACGGGTCGCGCGCGGCGGAGGCGGGGGCACGGTCACGCTCGCCGACTGGGGCAGG
This sequence comes from Streptomyces sp. NPDC045968, assembly GCF_056430475.1. Lineage (NCBI taxonomy): Bacteria > Bacillati > Actinomycetota > Actinomycetes > Kitasatosporales > Streptomycetaceae > Streptomyces > Streptomyces sp. NPDC045968. The sequence continues at coordinate 272,882 of NZ_JBWKLF010000004.1, forward strand.
CCCGTCACCCTGAACCCGCCGTCCGAGGACGAGACGGTCGACTACGGAGGCCAGCTCCCCAAGTCCTCCGGCTGACCACCCGGGAGCCGGTGAAGCGGACCGTCAGCTCTTCCTGCGGCGCTTCAGCAGCAGCCGGGGGAGCGCGGCGGGCACGGGGCGGCGGGTCGTCGCCCCGGTGGGCAGCGGCACCGCCGCGAGCGAGGAGTCGGGCAGCTCCGTCCGGGACTCGCCGGGCGCCAGCCGCAGCACGCGGCACTCGCGCGCCCAGCGCTCGGTCATCTGCTCGGCGTCCGGCGCGTTCAGCCGCTTGCCCTTGAGCTCGGCGACCGCGGCCGCCCACTCCTCGGAGCGTGGCGCCGGTTCGGTCACCGCGGCGGTCCAGACGACGAGCCGGCCGCCCTTGTCCTTGCTGCGCACGGTGACCTCGGCGGCCGCCCCGTCGGTGAGCCCCGCCGGCAGCGGCTGCTCCCCCGGGCCGTCCCCGACGAGGTAGGCGGCGCCCTCGTGCCAGACGTGCCACAGCGCCCGGGCGTGGCCGGTGCCCCGGACCCAGATGAGGCCGGACTTCTTGGTGGCCTCCTCGACGAGGGCCCGGCCCAGCAGCACGTCAGCAGCAGCAGTCATGGCGCGCACTCTATTAGAGCCAGCCGTTGCGCTTGAGGGTGCGGTGGATGGAGAAGCAGACCACGCCGATGATGCCCATCACCATGGGGTAGCCGTACGTCCACTGGAGCTCCGGCATGTGATCGAAGTTCATGCCGTAGACCCCGCAGATCATCGTCGGTACGGCGATGATGGCCGCCCAGGACGTGATCTTGCGCATGTCCTCGTTCTGCGTGACGGTCGCCTGCGCGAGGTTGGCCTGAAGGATCGAGTTCAGCAGTTCGTCGAAGCCGATCACCTCTTCCTGCACCCGGGCCAGGTGGTCGGCCACATCGCGGAAGTACTTCTGGATGTCCGGGTCGATCAGCCGCATGGGCCGCTCGCTCAGCAGCTGCATCGGGCGCAGGAGCGGGGACACGGCCCGCTTGAACTCCAGCACCTCACGCTTGAGCTGGTAGATCCGGCCCGCGTCGGAACCGCGCGGACTTCCCTTCGCCGGGGTGGAGAAGACGCCGATCTCCACCTCGTCGATGTCGTCCTGCACCGCCTCCGCCACCGCGATGTACCCGTCCACGACGTGGTCGGCGATGGAGTGCAGCACGGCGGACGGGCCCTTGGACAGCAGCTCGGGATCGTCCTGGAGGCGGTGGCGCAGCGCGCGCAGCGAACCCTGGCCGCCGTGCCGGACGGTGATGACGAAGTCCCGGCCGGTGAAGCACATGACCTCGCCGGTCTCGACGACCTCGCTGGTCGCGGTCAACTCGGTGTGCTCCACGTAGTGGATGGTCTTGAAGACGGTGAACAGCGTGTCGTCGTACCGCTCCAGCTTGGGCCGCTGGTGGGCGTGGACCGCGTCCTCGACGGCCAGCGGGTGGAGTCCGAACTCCCGGGCGATACCGGCGAATTCCTCCTCCGTCGGCTCGTGCAGGCCGATCCACGCGAAGCCGCCGTCCTCCCGCACCCGGAGCATCGCCTCGTGCGGGGTCTGGCAGCCGGCCGCCTCCTGGCGCCGTCCGTCGCGGTAGACCGCACAGTCGACGACCGCGCTGGAGGCGGACGGGTCGCGGGTCGTGTCGTAGCTGTTGTAGGGGGCGTTGCTCTTGCGCAGGGACGGGCGCACGGCGGCGCGCAGGTCACGGATCATCGACATGGCTGGCTCCTTCACGGAGGGCCGTCGGCGGGCACGTGGAACAGCCCGGAATGGGGACGTGTCACTACGTCCGCAAAGCGGGCGGCACCGCGGCAGCGCGATGACGGCGTTCGCTACAGACAGGCAAAAACGAGGGGCTCTTCCGTCGCGCGAACTGCCGTGGGCCTTGACCGTGAAGGCTTCAGGCGACAGAGGGAAGGCGTCGGGCGGAAGAGCGGCTGGTACTGCACGGTCGACTTGGATCCATGGCAGTCCCCACCTCCTCCGGCCGGTCCCCCGTGAGGGACGACGTGTGCCGGGACTGAGAGAGCAACGCTTCTGCGTGCTGTCCCGGCTGGCGGCCAGGCTACCAGCCGACTCGGGGTCAATCCCTTTCTTTGCCCGTTCCTGACGCGTCCTATGCTCGCGTCATGGAAGAAATTCTCGCGTTGGTCGAGGCCCGGCTCCGTACGGCCCTGGGCGAACCGGACGCACGCGCCGACGTGACCTTCCTCGGTACGGACCGTATCGAGGTGCTCCGCTTCATCGACGGTGACGTGGTGCGCTACGCCACGCTCGGCATGTCCGGTCAGCCGATGGCCGACCCCACCTCACCCCTCGCCGACCCGGTGAAGGGGCCGCGCGCCGAGCTGATCCTGTCGGTGCGGGTGGGGGTCGCCGACACCGACCAGGTGCTGCGCCCGCTGGCCGTGCTGGCCGCGTCCCCGCAGGTCGAGGGGCTGATCGTGGCGCCCGGGGCCTCCCTCGACGTGGGGCAGCCGCTGTGGCCGGGGGCGCCCTTCAGCTCCGTCCTGGTCGCCGAGCCCGGCGGACTCGTCGAGGACCTGGAGCTGGACGCCCCGATGGACCCCGTGCACTTCCTGCCGCTCCTGCCGATGACGCACAACGAGGCCGCCTGGAAGCGGGTCAGGGGTGCGCAGGAGCTTCAGGAACGGTGGCTGTCGCACGGCACGGACCTGCGCGATCCGCTGCGTACGTCCGTGACGCTCGACTGAGACGAACGGCACAGGCCCTGCCCGCGGCCAGGAGGGGGAGCCGCGGACAGGGGGGCAACGGGGTGACTGCGACGGTCAGTTGGCGAAGACCGTCACGCCGTCCTCGGTGGCGTGCCTCGGCTCCAGCTCCCGCGCCTCCTGGGTCAGGGCCGTACGCCGGACCCATACGACGACGGCGCCGGCCAGCGCGGCGGCCGCGGCGACGACGAACGGGATGTGGATGTCGCTCCACTCCTCGATCTTCGGGGCGAGGTAGGGAGCGGCCGCCGCGGCGAACCAGCGGACGAAGTTGTACCCGGCGCTCGCCACCGGGCGCGGCGCGTCCGACACGCCGAGGGCCAGCTCGGTGTACACGGTGTTGTTCATGCCGATGAAGGCGCCGGAGACGATCGTGCAGACGATGGCGGTGGTGTGACCGCCGTACCCGAGGACCACCAGGTCGGCGGCGAGCAGCACCAGTGATCCGCCGACGACCTTCAGCGAGCCGAAGCGCTTCTGCAGACGCGGGGCGACGAGCACCGAGAACACCGCGAGCAGTAGCCCCCAGGCGAAGAAGACCGCGCCCGACTTGTACGGGGTCATGTTCAGCACGAACGGTGTGAACGCCAGGATCGTGAAGAACGCGTAGTTGTAGAAGAACGCGGAGGCGGCGACGGAGGCGAGGCCGCCGTGGCCGAGCGCCCTGACCGGGTCCAGCAGTGAGGTCTTACGGGCGGGCCTGGGCTGTTCCTTGAGGAAGGCCGTGATGCAGACGAAGCCGATGGCCATCAGCGCGGCCGTGCCGAAGAACGGGTAGCGCCAGCTCGCGTCGCCCAGGAGGGCGCCGAGCAGCGGGCCGCACGCCATGCCGAGGCCGAGCGCGGACTCGTACAGCAGGATCGCGGCGGCGCTGCCTCCGGCCGCCGCGCCGACGATCACGGCCAGCGCGGTCGAGACGAACAGGGCGTTGCCCAGACCCCAGCCGGCCCGGAAGCCGACCAGTTCGGCGACGGAGGACGACGTGCCGGAGAGCGCGGCGAAGACGACGACGAGCGCGAGGCCGGCCAGGAGTGTCCTGCGGCCGCCGATGCGGCTGGAGACGAATCCGGTGACGAGCATCGCGACGGCGGTGATCAGGAAGTACGAGGTGAAGAGCAGGGACACCTGACTGGGTGTCGCCTCCAGGCCCTTGGCGATGGACGGCAGAATCGGGTCCACCAGGCCGATTCCCATGAACGCGACGACGGACGCGCCCGCCGTGGCCCAGACGGCCTTCGGCTGCCGCAGGATGCTTGTCGCCCCTTCGTCGAAGGGGTCCTCTCCCCGCATGGCTCTCTCGCTCTCCACTAGGTCGATGTCTTATACAGAGAATAAGTTAGGCAATCTAATAAATGCAAGCTACATCTATTTCCCCTGGTTGGAGCCACGCTGCGGACGGGTGATCGTCCTTGACGCGGCGACCGGCGGGGAGGACCGTTGGAGGCTATGAGGGGCGAACCCAGTTGCCCGAAGTGCGGTGGCCGGGTCAGGGCGCCCGGTCTCTTCGCCGATTCCTGGCAGTGCCCCGCGCACGGCCAGGTGCACCCGATGCAGCCGGTGATCCCGCCGAGCGTCGAGTCGCTCGGCGTCGTGGTGCACCGCGCCCAGGTGCCGGTGTGGATGCCCTGGCCGCTGCCGGTCGGCTGGCTGTTCACGGGCGTGGCCTCCGCGGGGGACGACCGCAGTGGCGGCCGCGCCACCGCCGTCGCCTGTTCGGGACCCGGCCCGCTCGGCGGCTTCGGTGAACTCCTGCTCGTCGCCGAGGAGCTCGGTGTCGGAATGGGCGCGCGGTACGCGGGCCTGGACGGCCCCGACCCCGGCCCGCAGCTGTGCGTCAACGGGGCGCCCGAGGTCAAGGTGCTCGCCGCCGGGCGCCCGACACCGCTCTGGCACGTCAAGGGGGCCCCGGACGACCGGGCCGTCTTCGCGGGCGAGGCGCGCGGGCTGTGGCTCTGGGCGATCATCTGGCCGGAACAGTCCGGGCTCCTGATGTACGACGAGCTGGTGCTGACGGATCTGCGCGACGCCGGGTCGGAAGTGGATCTCGTGCCGTGCGGCGCGCTCACGCCGCGGCTGCTCACTCCTCCCTGACGGGCCCCCACGGCCGACCGGGGGCAGTGCGCGCGCCGGTTATCCTTGAGCGTCCCCCTGTCCGGCCGCGAGCACTGGAGTACGCGTCGTGCGCATCGACCTGCACACCCACTCCACCGCGTCGGACGGCACGGACACCCCCGCCGAGCTGGTGGCCAACGCCGCCGCCGCGGGTCTCGACGTCGTCGCGCTCACCGACCACGACACCGTCGCGGGCCACGCCGAAGCGGTCGCGGCCCTGCCCGACGGTCTCACCCTCGTCACCGGTGCCGAGCTCTCCTGCCGCATCGACGGGGTGAGCCTGCACATGCTGGCGTACCTCTTCGATCCCCACGAGCCCGAACTGGCCCGCGAGCGCGAGCTGGTGCGGGACGACCGGGTGCCGCGCGCGCAGGCCATGGTGCGCAGGCTCCAGGAGCTGGGTGTCCCGGTCACCTGGGAGCAGGTCGCGGCGATCGCGGGGGACGGCTCGGTCGGCCGCCCGCACATCGCCACCGCGCTCGTCGACCTCGGCGTCGTCGAGACCGTCTCCGACGCCTTCACGCCCGAATGGCTCGCGAACGGCGGACGCGCGTACGCCGAGAAGCACGAACTCGACCCCTTCGACGCGATCCGGCTGGTCAAGGCCGCGGGCGGCGTCACCGTCTTCGCCCATCCGCTCGCCGTGAAGCGCGGCGAGGTGGTGCCCGAGGAGTCGATCGCGCTGCTGGCGGCGGCCGGCCTCGACGGCATCGAGGTCGACCACATGGACCACGACGCGCCCACGCGGGCCCGGCTGCGCGGACTCGCCGGCGACCTGGGGCTGCTGGCCACCGGGTCCAGCGACTACCACGGCAGCCGCAAGACCGTGCAGCTCGGTGAGTACACCACCGACCCCGAGATCTACGGCGAGATCACCCGGCGCGCCGCGGGAGCCTTCCCGGTGCCGGGCGCCGGTGGACCGCGCCGCGCCTGAGGCCGCCGCACACGGCGCCCGCGCCGTACCTCACACCTTTCCGTCACACCTTCGCGCGCCCGGCCGCCACGGCCGCGTACGGCTGCCGTCACCCCTGCCGCCGGCCCGCGCACCTCCTGTTCGACCCGCTCCCCACTCGCAAGGCTCACTGTGTTCGACGTCGCTGTCTTCGGATCCCTTTTTCTCACGCTTTTTGTGATTATGGACCCGCCCGGAATCACCCCCATCTTCCTGGCCCTCACCGCCGGCCGGCCCGCCAAGGTCCAGCGCCGCATGGCGTTCCAGGCCGTCGCGGTCGCCTTCGGCGTGATCGCCGTCTTCGGTCTGCTCGGTCAGCAGATCCTCGACTATCTCCACGTCTCCGTCCCCGCGCTGATGATCGCGGGCGGGCTGCTCCTGCTGCTCATCGCGCTCGACCTGCTCACCGGCAAGACGGACGAGCCCACGCAGACCAAGGACGTCAACGTGGCGCTCGTACCGCTGGGCATGCCGCTGCTCGCGGGCCCCGGTGCGATCGTCTCGGTGATCCTGGCGGTGCAGAACGCCGACGGCGCGGCCGGTCAGATCTCGGTCTGGACCGCGATCCTCGTCATGCACGTCGTGCTCTGGCTGGCGATGCGCTATTCGCTGCTGATCATCCGTGTCATCAAGGACGGCGGCGTGGTGCTGGTGACCAGGCTCGCCGGGATGATGCTCTCGGCCATCGCCGTCCAGCAGATCATCAACGGCGTCACGCAGGTCATCCAGAACGCCTGACCCCGGACACCACAGCGCCCCCGTACGGTTCCTCCGTACGGGGGCGCTTCGTCTTTAGCGGCGCAATGCTGTCTCAGGCGTTACGAGGCCGAGTTTTCGGCCGGCCGGATATAGATGCGCTGGCCTATGGCTGCGGCCTGCTGCACCATCCGGTTGACGGAGGCGGCGTCCACGACGGTGCTGTCCACGGCGGTACCGTCGACATCGTCCAGTCGCATGATCTCGAAGCGCATATGGCTTCCCTTCGTCTGATCCTCCTGCTGGAGAACTGCTGGGAGGACGGGGTGACCCGTCCGCAAGGATGAGGAGCGCAAGGCATCGCTGTCCCGCGCTCCACAGGGTGTACAACGGCATGCCCTCTGCAAACATTCCCTACGCTAAGGAAATTTTTTGGATGTCTAACTACCAGGTAGCAGCTGCGCGGACGCAGCCGACGAGGCCCGCATGAGCGAAGCGGACGCGGGGACGGAGAGCCAGGCCGACATCCGCGAGTACCTGGACCGCACCAACGAGCTGCTCACGCGGGTGCTCGCCGAGGTCTCGAAGACCCCCTCCACCCACGCGATCTTCGTGGACGCGGGCTATGTGTACGCCGCGGCCGGCCTGCTCGTCACCGGCACCGAGGACCGCCGCAACTTCGACCTCGACGCGGAAGGAATGATCGAGGCGTTCATCGACAAGGCGCGGACGATCTTCGCGGACAGCAGGCTGCTGCGCGTCTACTGGTACGACGGGGCCAGGCGCCGTATCCACACCGTCGAGCAGCAGTCCATCGCCGAACTCCCGGACGTCAAGGTCAGGCTGGGCAACCTCAACGCCAACAACCAGCAGAAGGGCGTCGATTCACTCATCCGCACCGACCTCGAATCGCTCGCCAGGCACCGTGCCATCAGTGACGCGGCGCTCGTCGGAGGGGACGAGGACCTGGTGTCCGCGGTCGAGGCGGCGCAGGGGTACGGGGCGCGCGTCCACCTCTGGGGCATCGAGGCGGGGGAGGGGCGCAACCAGGCGGAGCCGCTGCTCTGGGAGGTCGACAGCACACGCACCTTCGACCTCGACTTCTGCCGCCCCTACGTCACCCGGCGCTCCGTCACCACGTACGAGGACGACACCCCGGCCCCCTCCCGCGAGAACGTCCGCTTCGTGGGCGCGCAGATCGCCGCTACCTGGCTCTCCGCCCGTGGCCGTGAGTCCCTGGCCGACCTGCTGCCCGGTCATCCCTACCTGCCGGGCTCCGTCGACCAGGACCTGCTGGTGGAGGCCGAGCGGCTGCTCCAGCACTCCCTGCGCGGCCACGCCCCTCTGCGGCGCGCGCTGCGCGACGGCTTCTGGCAGCACCTTCAGTCGCAGTACTGAGCCGCGCGGCCGCCTGACGTTCCCGGTGACGGGGGCGTCAGGCGGCCGCCGCGCGCCGCGGGTGCGGGGTCAGTGGCTGTCCCAGAACGAGACCAGCGCCGCCGCCGTCTCCAGCGGCCGTGCCGTGTTGGGGGAGTGCTCGGCGCCCTCGATCGTGGTGCGACGGGCGCCCAGCCGCCGGGCCATGTCGTCGATCCGCTCCACCGGCCAGACGTCGTCGCTCTCGCCGGAGACCACGTGGACGGGCAGTGCCAGGGCGGCGAGCTCCGCCACCCGGTCCGGCTCGGCCGAGAGCTGCGCACCGGTCGCCACGAGCTGCGCCGGGCTGTGGCGCAGCCAGCGACGGCGCAGGTCCTCGCCGTCGCCGGTGTCGGCGTCCTGCGGCGGGTCGAGGGCCCGCATGGCCTCCCACACCTCGGCCATGCTCAGCGTGCGCAGCGCGTCGCCGAGCATCTTGATCCTGTCCCGCTGACCGGGGGCCACCTCGGCGGGCCCGGACGACATGAGGGTCAGCGAGCGGAAGGGGGAGGCGTCCAGCAGCACGGCGGCACGGGCGACCTGGCCGCCCAGTGAGTGGCCCAGCAGGTGGACGCGGTGCCCGGCGGCGCCGAGCGCCTCGGCCTGCGCCAGCACATCGAGGGCCAACTCCGCCTGGGCATAAGCCTCCTGACGGTCCGTGCCCTGGGTCTCGTACTGCCCGCGGCCGTCCACGGAGACCACGCGGTAGCCGGCGTCGGCGAGCGGTTCGAGCAGGGCGATGAAGTCCTCCTTGCTGCCGGTGTACCCGGGCAGCAGGAGCGCGGTGGAGTGCGCCTCGGTACGCGGTACGGCGTCCAGCACGGCGAAGTCCCCGCGCGCGGTACGCAGCGCGTGGGCACGGGCGCAGGGGGGCGGAGTGAAGGTGGGTGGCCGGCTCATGGAACGAGGCTATCGCCGGCCGGGGGCACGGCCGGAGGCGTACGCACGAGGGGCCGGGTACTCCGCGTGGTGCGGAGTGCCCGGCCCCTCGTGTCGTGCGCTGGGATCAGCTCTCGGTCGTGACCGCTTCGGCCTTGGCCGTCGTGCGGGCACGGCGGCGGCGCGGCTTCGCGGGGGCCTCGGAGTCGCCCTCGGCCACTGCGGGCGCGGGCGCCTCGGTGGCCTCCGCCTTCACGGCCGCGGTACGCGGACGGCGGCGGCGGGGCTTCGTCTCGCCCTCGGCGGCCGCGGCCTCCGTCACCGCTTCCGTCTTCGGCTTGGCGGCGGGGCGGGTCCGGCGGCGCGTCTCCGTCACCGGCTCGGACGGCGGGGCGATCTGGAAGTCCACCTCGTCGACCGCGGGCTTGATGACACGGGCGCGGCGGCGCGGCTTGGTGACCGGCTCGGCGACCGCGACGGCGACGGTCTGGAAGTCGACCTCGACCTCCGCCTTGGCCCTGCTCCGGGTGGCCTTCGCCCGGGGTGCCGGGGTCTGTGCCACGGGCTCGGCCACCGGCTCGGCGGTGGTCGCACGGGGGGCGCGGCGGCGGCGCGGCTTCTCCTCGGCCACGGGCTCCGCCACGTCCTCGACGGCGACCGGCGCCGGCTCGGCCACGGCGACCGCGGTCTCGGCGACGGCCTCGGGGGCGCCGACACGGGCACGGCGGCGACGGCGCGGCGTACGCGGCTCCGACTGGTCGGCGTCGGCCGGCTCGACGGCGGCGGGCTCGACGACGGCCTCGGCGGCCGGGGCGGGCACCGTCGCGGCGCCCTCGTCCAGGGTGCTGCCGCCGCGCGTGCGACGACGCTGGCGCGGCGTACGGGCCGGGCGCTCCTCACGGGCGGGCGCCGGGGCCGACGCGGCGGACTTGCGGCCGCGGCCGCCGGTCTCGCCGAGGTCCTCGACCTCTTCCGCCCGCAGACCCGCACGGGTCCGGTCGGCGCGCGGCAGGACACCCTTGGTGCCGACCGGGATGCTGAGCTCCTCGTAGAGGTGCGGCGACGTGGAGTACGTCTCGACCGGGTCCGGGAACTTCAGGTCGAGCGCCTTGTTGATCAGCTGCCAGCGCGGGATGTCGTCCCAGTCCACCAGAGTGATCGCGATGCCCTTGGCCCCCGCGCGGCCGGTACGGCCGATGCGGTGGAGGTAGGTCTTCTCGTCCTCGGGCGACTGGTAGTTGACGACGTGGGTCACGCCCTCGACGTCGATACCGCGGGCGGCGACGTCGGTGCAGACGAGCACGTCCACCTTGCCGTTGCGGAAGGCGCGCAGCGCCTGCTCACGGGCGCCCTGGCCGAGGTCGCCGTGGACCGCGCCGGAGGCGAAACCGCGCTTCTCCAGCTGCTCGGCGATGTCGGCGGCCGTGCGCTTCGTACGGCAGAAGACCATCGCGAGCCCGCGGCCGTCGGCCTGGAGGATGCGGGAGAGCAGCTCCGGCTTGTCCATGTTGTGCGCGCGGTAGACGTACTGCGCGGTGTTCTTGACGGTCGTGCCCTCGTCGTCGGGCGAGGTGGCGTTGATGTGCGTCGGCTGCGACATGTAGCGCCGCGCGAGGCTGATGACGGCGCCCGGCATCGTCGCCGAGAACAGCATCGTCTGGCGCTTCGGCGGCAGCATCGTGATGATGCGCTCGACGTCGGGCAGGAAGCCCAGGTCGAGCATCTCGTCGGCCTCGTCGAGGACGAGCACACGGATGTGCGAAAGGTCGAGCTTGCGCTGACCCGCCAGGTCGAGGAGACGCCCCGGGGTGCCGACGATCACATCGACGCCCTTCTTGAGGGCCTCGACCTGCGGCTCGTACGCACGGCCGCCGTAGATCGCGAGCACGCGCACGTTACGGACCTTGCCGGCGGTCAGCAGGTCGTTGGTGACCTGCTGGCACAGCTCGCGGGTCGGAACGACGATCAGGGCCTGCGGCGCGTCGGTCAGCTTGTCGGGCGCGGCGCGCCCGGCCTCGACGTCGGCGGGGACGGTGACGCGCTCCAGGAGCGGGAGGCCGAAGCCGAGCGTCTTGCCGGTGCCGGTCTTGGCCTGGCCGATGACGTCGGAGCCGGAGAGCGCTACGGGGAGCGTCATCTCCTGGATGGGGAAGGGGGACATGATGCCGACCGCCTCAAGGGCTTCGGCCGTCTCGGTAAGGATTCCGAGGTCGCGGAACGTAGTCAGGGTGCTGCCTCTTCTGTGAGACGCGGTCCGAGGCGAACGCTGGGGGTCGTACCGTGCCGGGGTTGGTCATCCGGCCGTGGATGGGCCGGGTGGCGCGGGACCACTGCCGTCGCTCGAGCGCTCGTGCCGCTGAGGGGGCCCCTCATCTGCGGTCGTACGTGTCGTACGCCTCGCGTGGAGGGCTGTCGGGTCGGAGCCGATCGGGCCACCGACCGGGCATCCTCATTCAAAAGCGCTCCGGGCACAGTCAAATGCTCAGTAAGCGCAATACCACTGTACCCCGGATTCGCGCATGTGTGTTGGGCGAATTCATCGGAACGGTGTGACGTTCCCTGCCCACCGGGCCCTTACACCTCTCCCGGGGGCGGCTATTGTGCGCTGCATGGAGACGCCTGACAACGCCACTGAAGCCCCCGCACTGACCGGGATCGCCGCCCAGGACTGGGCCACCGCGTCCGCCGCGCCGCAGTACCGCGCCGCTGTCGTCGATCTTCTCGGCGCACTCGCCTACGGGGAGCTGGCGGCCTTCGAGCGACTCGCCGAAGACGCCAAACTCGCTCCGACACTCGGTGACAAGGCGGAACTGGCGAAGATGGCCTCCGCCGAATTCCATCATTTCGAGCAGTTGACGGAGCGGCTCACCGCCATCGACGAGGAGCCCACGGCGGCCATGGAGCCGTTCGCCAAGGCGCTCGACGACTTCCACCGCCAGACCGCGCCGTCGGACTGGCTGGAGGGCCTGGTCAAGGCGTACGTGGGCGATTCGATCGCCAGTGACTTCTACCGGGAGGTCGCGGCCCGGCTCGACACGGACACCCGCTCCCTCGTCCTGGCCGTGCTCGACGACACGGGACACGGGAACTTCGCGGTCGAGAAGGTGCGCGCCGCCATCGAGGCCGACCCCAGGGTCGGCGGACGGCTGGCACTGTGGGCCCGCCGGCTGATGGGCGAGGCGCTCTCGCAGGCCCAGCGGGTGGTCGCCGACCGTGACGCGCTGTCGACGATGCTCGTGGGCGGGGTGGCCGACGGATTCGATCTGGCCGAGGTCGGCCGGATGTTCTCCAGGATCACCGAGGCGCACACCAAGCGGATGGCGGCCCTCGGCCTCGCCGCCTAGCCACCGCGCACCGGGGGCCCGGCCCTACTGGACCGCCGCCGAACGGGCCAGTCGGCGGCTGCGCGGGCGGAGCAGCAGGGACAGCGTCACCGTCCCGACGAACACCGCACCGGCCAGCGTCGCCAGCGGATGCCCCGCCCCCAGCGCCGAGTGCGTCAGATACGCGCCGAACAGGGCACCCAGTGCGCCGGTGGTGAAGACCGTACGGACGGACGGGAGCCGGTCCGGAAGCGAGCGGAGCGCCGCCCAGGAGAGGGCGAGTCCGAGCACGACGGAGCCGAAGGATTCCCAGATCACAGAGGATCACCTCGCGGGTTGCGGGGAGGGCAAATCGGTCGTAGGCCGTCTTACCCGGGGCCATCGGAACGCAACCCTCCCGGGGGCCGCGGAGACACCTCCGGGGGACGGGCGACGGCCCAACCGGTGACGCGCACCTCAGGGCACACGCAGGAGGGGGGGGGGGGGGGGGGGGCGGGGGGCTCTGTGTGTTTTTTGTGGTTCGGTTCTGGAGGGGCGAAACCCCCCCCCCCCGTGTGTGGGGTGGTCTTCTTCCCCCTATCTATG
>NZ_JBWKLF010000004.1:285620-341738 GCF_056430475.1 Streptomyces sp. NPDC045968
CACACCCTTCTCGGGGTCCACGGAAACACCTCCGGGGGATGGGCGACGTCCCAACTTGTGACTCGCCCCGTGGGGCACACGGGGGGGGGGCCCGGCGGATATCCGCCGGGCCCCTCCTGCTGTTCGTTGCGTCGCGCCTAGAGCGCGCCGAACCCCACCCGCCGGGTGCTGGGCTCGCCGATCTCCACGTACGCGATCCGGTCGGCCGGCACCAGAACCTTGCGGCCCTTGTCGTCCGTGAGGCTGAGCAGCTGCGCCTTGCCGGAGAGCGCCTCGGCGACCGCGCTCTCGACCTTTTCGGCGGAAAGCCCGCTCTCCAGAACGATCTCCCGGGGCGTGTGCTGCACCCCGATCTTGACCTCCACGGCTATGTCCCTCCGACGGTCAGTCTCTGCGCGGTGAACCGCGCCGTACGCAGCACACATTAGCCCGGTGAGGGGACCGACCACGGCCCGACCGGCAACGCCCGCAGCGAACACCGGAGGTGATCACCGGCGTGCGGCCCGGCTCGGCGTGGTTCAGTGCTGCTCGATGCCGTGCAGCGGGAATCCCGCGATGCCCCGCCAGGCGAGCGAGGTCAGCAGCTGCACCGCCGTGTCGCGGGGGATGCCCGAGGGGCTGGAGAGCCAGTAGCGGGCCACCACCTGGGAGACTCCGCCCAGGCCGACCGCGAGCAGCATGGACTCGTCCTTGGACAGGCCCGTGTCGCCGGCGATGACGTCGGAGATGGCCTCCGCGCACTGGAGCGAGACCCGGTCGACCCGTTCCCGCACCGCGGGCTCGTTGGTCAGGTCGGACTCGAAGACCAGCCGGAAGGCCCCGCCCTCGTCCTCCACGTACGCGAAGTAGGCGTCCATCGTCGCCTCGACACGCAGCTTGTTGTCCGTCGTCGACGCGAGCGCCGTGCGCACCGCCTGGAGAAGCGACTCGCAGTGCTGGTCCAGCAGGGCCAGGTAGAGCTCCAGCTTGCCCGGGAAGTGCTGGTAGAGCACCGGCTTGCTGACGCCCGCCCGCTCGGCGATGTCGTCCATCGCGGCGGAGTGGTAGCCCTGCGCGACGAAGACCTCCTGCGCGGCGCCCAGCAACTGATTGCGTCGGGCGCGGCGGGGCAGGCGAGTGCCCCGCGGGCGCGCTGCCTCTGTCTGCTCGATGGCTGTCACGCCGCCTCCCAAAATTGTGTTCCGGCACAGCTGTTCCGTGCACGTCGCGCCGTGCCGCCATCGTACTTTTGGGTAACCCGGGTATGCGCGGCGCGGACGCAGAATTTCATGGACCGGACGACTGCGATAGCCGCAGATGTACGGAGTCGGGGAGCAAAGCGGGTCGTATTACCGGTAATCGTCTTCGTCCTGGGGGACCACGCGGCTCTGTTCCGCGGCATCCGCCTCGTTCGCCCTCTCCCGGTCGATGCCCGCCGGCGGATCGTCGTCCCGTGGCTGGACGTCCGCGCGCTGTTCGGCGGCGTCGGCGTCGGGGGTCTCCTGGTGCGGCTCGTCCGGCTGGACGTCCTCGAAGGTGTCCGGGTCGCTGGGGTCGACCGTCATGGTGGCTCCCTTCCCTCCCTTGAAGCCTAGGAGTAAGCGTGCGGAGCCGCTACGCGGTCTGTGACCGCGAACACACGAATCGGCGCGTGATCGTCTCGTAACATTGCCGCATGTCTTCGACCGAGCTGCCGGGTACCCGCGCCGCCGCTGCCGCGGCCGCCCCCACGGTCAGTGCCGTCAGGGTCGCGGAGGGGGAGAGGCTGCGCTCCGTCACGCTGGCGGGCCTCACCCTGACCGTCCGCTCCCGGCCGCCGCTGCGCACGGGCCTCGCCCCCGCCCTCTACGTCCACGGGCTCGGCGGCTCGTCCCAGAACTGGTCGGCGCTGATGCCGCTGTTGGGGGACGTGCTCGACAGCGAGGCGCTCGATCTGCCCGGTTTCGGTGACTCGCCGCCGCCGGACGACGGTAACTACTCGGTGACCGGGCACGCGCGCGCCGTGATCCGGCTGATCGACGCGGGAGGGCGCGGGCCCGTCCACCTTTTCGGTAATTCCATGGGCGGCGCGGTCGCCACCCGGGTCGCGGCCGTCCGCCCCGACCTGGTGCGCACCCTCGCCCTGATCTCGCCCGCGCTGCCGGAACTGCGCGTGCAGCGGTCCGCCGTGCCGACCGGTCTGCTGGCCCTCCCCGGCATCGCGTCCCTCTTCTCCCGGCTCACGAAGGACTGGACCGCCGAACAACGCACGCGTGGGGTCATGGCACTCTGTTACGGAGATCCGGCACGGGTCTCCGAAGAAGGATTCCGTCACGCGGTGGCGGAAATGGAGCGCCGGCTGGAGCTGCCGTACTTCTGGGACGCCATGACACGCTCGGCCCGTGGCATCGTCGATGCCTACACACTGGGCGGGCAGCACGGACTGTGGCGCCAGGCCGAGCGGGTGCTCGCGCCGACCCTGCTGGTGTACGGCGGACGGGACCAGCTCGTCTCGTACCGGATGGCACGCAGGGCGTCCGCGGCCTTCCGCGACGTCCGGCTGGTGACACTGCCCGATGCCGGGCACGTGGCGATGATGGAGTACCCGGAGACGGTCGCCCAGGCGTTCCGGGATCTGCTCGACGAATGCGGCGGGAGCTGATCCGGGGCGTGGGACGACATAGCCGAAAGGGCCCCGAGGCCAGGAGCCAGGGCAGTACGAGCGACGAGGGCGATCCCGGGACGGGCCCGTCAACGGCCGCTCCGGCGGGGGCGGCCCCGTCCGGGGCCGGCAACGGACGGCGCAGGCGCGGAGCCGCCACGCCGCCCGGTGGTGACGGACACACTCCGTTCCACGGTGTGCCGCAGGTGCGCGGCGGCCACCCCGAGCAGCGCGAGGCCGGCGGCGGCTGGGGGACCGGGCCGCAGCAGCGGTACGGCGACTGGCAGACGCCCGGGCGGCAGGGCCGGCCGGGCGCACCGGCACAGGCGGGGCCCTCCGGGCCCGCGGGATTCGCCGGAGCGGCCCGTGGCGGGGCCCCGCGAGGGGCGGCGCCGCAGATGTCCGGCACCGGGCAGACTCCCGCACAACAGGCGTCCGCCCAGCAGGCGGTGGCCCGGCAGGTGTCGGCCCAGGAGGCGGCGCAGCGCGCTGCCGACCGGCGCACGGGCCCGCGGTCCACCGGGGCCCCGGTGTTCCCGGGACCCCGGCGGGAGTTCGTCGACGCGTTCGACGGTGCCCCGCCCGCTTCACCGCCCCCCGCCGATCCGCACACCCCGCTCACCCAGCGGGGTGACGGGCAGTCGTCCCCGGACGGCGCGGACGAGGCCGAGGGTTCCGTACCGGGCAAGGGCGGCAAGGGGCGTACGTTCACCGGGATCGCCGCCGCCGCCGTCACGACCGTGCTCGCCGTCGTGGTGGCCGGGCAGGTCGCCCAGGACACGGACGACCGGGACATCGCCTCGCAGGCCGCCGGGGTGGACCGCGAGGCGGGCGAGGACGCCTCCCGCTCCGACACCCGGCCCACGCCGCAGCCGAAGGCGGCCCAGGTCAAGCCGCTCTCGTACGCGCAGAAGCTGGCGAAGCCCTATCCGCTGGCTCCGGACCTCGCGGCCACCGGGAAATTCGAGGCGGTTCCGGGACTGGCGAAGGCGCCGGGCAAGGGGCAGAAGTTCCGCTATCGGATCGATGTCGAAAAGGGTCTCGCCCTCGACGCGGGACTGTTCGCCGACGCCGTTCAGAAGACGCTGAACGACGACCGGAGTTGGGCACACAACGGTGCCATGACATTCGAGCGGATCTCCTCGGGCGAAGCGAATTTCGTGATCACGCTGGCCAGTCCTGGAACCACGGGGGCCTGGTGTGCGAAATCGGGTCTGGATACGACCGAGGACAATGTCTCCTGCGATTCGGCCGCGACCGAACGCGTCATGATCAATGCCTACCGCTGGGCCCAGGGGTCCTCGACCTACGGCCCCGAGAAGCTCATGGCCTACCGTCAGATGCTCATCAACCACGAGGTCGGCCACCGGCTCGGATACGGGCACACGAACTGCCGGACGCCCGGTGCGCTGGCGCCCGTGATGCAGCAGCAGACCAAGTCGCTGGACATCGGCGGAATCAAGTGCCGGGCCAACCCCTGGGTGCATCCCGGTAATTGAGGTCGGCGTCCGTGCCCCCGGTCGCGCCCGCCCGGGGGCCCCGTCCACCCCTTGTCCGGATGGTGAGACGGGCGTCTTATTCCGCGTTGACATCGACGATCGGGTCGTCCATATTTCTCGGCATGTCACGCAGCCCTGTCACCTACGAGCGCGCCGCCATTGAGCTGGCGCTCCTCGGCGTGACCGGAATCTGCGTAGCCGACGTTCTCTGTCGCTGACGCCTGCCCGAGCGCGCGTCGGCCCTTTTCCCGGACCCGTCCTGGTTTCTTCCGGACCGTTCCCGGTTCCTCGGCCATTCATGACTGCCGCGCCTGGGCGTATTCCGCCCGCAGGCGCGGCATTTCGGTGTTCCGTCCCGTTCTTCTCGCTGCCGCCTGCGCACGGACCCCTTTCCGCATTCCCTGCCAGCAGTACACCGAGAGGTCATCTTCCGATGCGTCAAACGTCCGTCATATCGCGCCGCGTGGCAGCGGCAGCCGTCAGTCTTGTCCTGGCTGCGGGCGCCGCGGCCTGCGCCGGGCCCCAGGACGGCAAGGGGAGCGACGGCGGCCCGGGCGCCGGGGGCACGCCGCAGAAGGGCGGCACCCTCACCGTCCTCAACAGCAACCCGCAGGAGGACTTCGACCCCGCCCGGCTCTACACCTCCGGCGGCGGCAACGTCCCCTCCCTCGTCTTCCGTACGCTCACCACCCGCAACCGCGAGGACGGCGCCGCGGGTGCGAAGGTCGTCCCCGACCTCGCGACCGACCTGGGCACGCCCAGCGAGAACGCCACCGTCTGGACGTACACCCTGAAGGACGGGCTGAAGTACGAGGACGGCACCGCGATCACCAGCGCGGACATCAAGTACGGCATCGAGCGCTCGTTCGCCGCCGAACTCTCCGGCGGCGCCCCGTATCTGCGCGACTGGCTGATCGGCGGAGCCGACTACCAGGGCCCGTACAAGGACAAGAAGGGCCTCGACTCCATCGAGGTGCCGGACGCGAAGACCATCGTCTTCCGCCTCAACAAGCCCGAGGGTGAATTCCCCTACCTGGCGACCCAGACCCAGACCACCCCCGTGCCCAAGGCCAAGGACACCGGCACGAAGTACGAGGAGCACCCGGTCTCGTCGGGGCCGTACAAGGTCGTCACGAACGAGAACGACGGCGAGCGCCTCGTCCTGGAGCGCAACCCCCACTGGTCGGCGGCGACCGACGAGGAGCGCAAGGCATACCCCGACCGGATCGACGTACGCTCCGGGCTCGACTCCGCCGTCATCAACCAGCGGCTCTCCGCCTCCCAGGGCGCCGACGCCGCGGCCGTCACCACCGACACCAACCTGGGTCCGGCCGAACTCGCCAAGGTCACCGGCGACAAGGCACTCGCGTCCCGGGTCGGCACCGGCCGCTTCGGATACACGAACTACATCGCGTTCAACCCGAAGGTGAAGCCGTTCGACGACCCGAAGGTGCGGCAGGCGATCGCGTACGCCGTCGACCGCTCCTCGGTCGTCAACGCGGCCGGCGGTTCCTCGCTCGCCGAGCCCGCCACCACCTATCTGCCCAACCAGAAGTCCTTCGGACACACGCCGTACGACCACTTCCCGGCGGGGAAGACGGGCAACGCGGAAAAGGCGAGGGAACTGCTCAAGGAGGCCGGTCACCCCAAGGGGCTGACCATCACCCTCACCCACTCCAACGACAAGGACTTCGAGACCAGCCCGGAGATCGCCACGGCCCTCCAGGCCGCGCTCAAGAAGGCCGGGATCACGGTCGAGCTCCAGGGTCTGGAGAGCAACGACTACTCCGACACCATCCACAGCGCCGACAAGGAGCCGGGCTTCTTCCTCGCCCACTGGGGTGCCGACTGGCCCTCCGGAGGCCCGTTCCTCGCGCCGATCTTCGACGGCCGGCAGATCGTGAAGGACGGCGCCAACTTCAACACCGGCTTCCTGAACGACGCCTCGGTCAACAAGGAGATCGACGAGATCAACAAGCTGACCGACCTGAGCGCCGCCGCCCAGCGCTGGGGCGCGCTCGACAAGAAGATCGGTGAGCGGGCGCTGACCGTGCCGCTCTTCCACCCGGTGTACAAGCGGCTCTACGGCAAGGACATCAAGAACGTCGTCATCAGCGACTGGACCGGTGTCCTCGACATCTCCCAGGTCTCGGTCAAGTAATCATGTCCGAGGCACTTCTGGTCCAGGAGGCGGGAGCGGCGCCGGTCGTCGCCCCCGCCTCGGGGGCCCGGCTGTTCTGGCGGCGGCTGCGCGCTCAGCGCGCGGCCACCGCCGCGGCGGCCGTGGTCCTCCTGCTCGTCCTGGTCGCACTCGCCGCGCCGCTCCTCGCCGCGCTGGCGGGCCAGGACC
This sequence comes from Streptomyces sp. NPDC045968, assembly GCF_056430475.1. NCBI lineage: Bacteria > Bacillati > Actinomycetota > Actinomycetes > Kitasatosporales > Streptomycetaceae > Streptomyces > Streptomyces sp. NPDC045968. The sequence continues at coordinate 292,090 of NZ_JBWKLF010000004.1, forward strand.
CCGACACGTACCACCCCGATCTCGTCGACTCGGCGGCCGGCGGTGTGCCGATCGGCTCCTTCGGAGGCATCAGCGCCGAGCACTGGCTCGGCGTCGAACCCCAGACCGGCCGCGACCTGTTCGCCCGCATCGTCTACGGGGCACGCGTCTCGCTCGGAGTCGCCGTCGTCGCGACCGTCCTCCAGGTCGCCATCGGCCTCGTCGTCGGACTCGCGGCCGCCCTCGGCAACCGCTGGGTCGACCAGGTCCTGAGCCGGATCACCGACATCAACGTCGCCCTGCCGATCATGGTGATCGCGCTGGCGCTCCTCGCGATCGTCCCGGAGACCTTCCCCCGGCCCGTCCTGATCGCCCTCGTCATCGGCGGGATCAACTGGGCCGGCACCTCGAAGATCGTGCGGGCCCAGGCGCTCGCCCTGAAATCCCTCGACTTCGTCGCGGCGGCCCGGCTCGGCGGGCGCGGCACGTGGAGCATCGCCAGGCGCGAGCTGCTGCCCTCGCTCGCCGCACCCGTCATCACCTACGCGGCGCTGATGTTCCCCACCAACATCGTCGTCGAGGCGGCCCTGTCCTTCCTCGGCGTCGGCATCAGACCGCCCACCCCGTCCTGGGGCCAGATGCTCACCGAGGCCGACACCTGGTACCAGGCGGCGCCCACCTACCTGCTGCTCCCCACCGGGCTGCTCTTCGTCACCGTGCTGGCGCTGACCGTCCTCGGCGAAGGCGTCCGCACGGCACTCGACCCGCGTGCCGCGTCGCGGCTGCGGATCGGCACCGGACGGAAGAAGGACCAGTCCTCATGACCGGATTCGCACTCCGCAGGCTCGGGGGCGCCGTCCTCGTGCTCCTCGCGCTCACCGTCATCCTGTACGCGATCTTCTACGTCGCCCCGGGCGACGTCGCCCAGCTCGCCTGCGGCCCGCGCTGCTCACCCGCCCAGGTCGCCCAGGTCACCGAGCAACTGAGACTGGACGACCCGGTGTACGTGCAGTATGGGCACTTCCTCCAGGGCATCGTCGCCGGACGCGACTTCTCCACCGGCACCGGCGTCGAGCACTGCTCCGCGCCCTGCCTCGGCGTCTCGTACCAGAGCGACCAGCAGGTCACCCAGCTCATCCTGGCCAAGCTGCCCGTCACCGGGTCGCTCGTCGTCGGCGCCTTCGCCGGTTACGTCCTGCTCGGCGTCGGCACGGGAGTGCTGTCCGTGTGGCGGCGGGGCCGGATCACCGAACGGGTACTGACCTGGCTGACCCTCGCGGGCACGGCCACCCCCGTCTTCGTGATCGGGCTGCTGCTCATCATCGTCTTCTGCTCCACCCTCCAGTGGCTGCCGTCGCCGACGTACGTGCCCTTCGGCGAGGACCCCGAACAGTGGGCCTGGGGACTGCTGCTGCCGTGGGTGTCGCTGGCCCTCATCGAGTCCGCCAAGTACGCCCGGCTGACCAGGAGCTCCATGCTGGAGACGCTCGCCGACGACCATGTGCGCACCTTCCGCGCCTACGGGGTCGGCGAACGCGCCATCATCGGCCGGCACGCGCTGCGCGGGGCGCTCGCGCCCGTGATCGCGCTCGGCGCCCTCGACGTCGGCACGATGTTCGGCGGCGCGGTGCTCACCGAGTCGCTCTTCGGGATTCCGGGGATCGGGCGCGAACTGGTCCACGCCGTCAAGGTCGTCGACCTGCCGGTGGTCGTCGGGATGGTGCTGGTGACCGGTTTCTTCGTGGTGCTTGCCAATGCCGTCGCGGACCTGCTGTACGCGGCGGCCGACCGACGGGTGGTCCTGTCATGACGCAACGCCTGGCGACGGCCGGAGCCGGACTCCCGGTGGGGACGGCAGCCGGTCCGGAGCCCCTGGTGGAGGTCGAGGGCCTCACCATCGACTTCGGTGACGTCCGGGCCGTGGACGGCCTCTCGTTCACCCTGCGAGCCGGGGGCGCGCTCGGCATCGTGGGCGAGTCCGGTTCCGGCAAGAGCGCCTCCGCGTACGCCCTGCTCGGTCTGCACCGCGGTACGGGGGCCCGGGTCTCCGGAACCGTCCGCGTCGCGGGTACGGACGTGGGCGCCGCGGACGACCGCGAACTGCGGGCCCTGCGGGGAGCGAAGGCCGCCATGGTCTTCCAGGACCCGCTGTCCTCGCTCGACCCGTACTACGCGGTCGGCGACCAGATCGCCGAGGTGTACCGGGTGCACCACACCGCTTCGAGGCGCGCCGCACGGGCCAGGGCGGTGGAGGTCCTGGACCGGGTCGGCATCCCCGACGCGGCCCGACGGGCGGACTCCCGGCCGCACGAGTTCTCCGGCGGGATGCGCCAGCGCGCCCTGATCGCGATGGCCCTGGCCTGCGAACCGCGGCTGCTGATCGCCGACGAACCGACGACCGCGCTGGACGTCACCGTGCAGGCCCAGATCCTGGACCTCCTGCACACCCTGCGCCACGAGACGGGCATGGGGCTGCTCCTGGTCACCCATGACGTGGGCGTCGCCGCGGAGAGCGTCGACGAGGTGCTGGTCATGCGGGCGGGCCGGGAGGTCGAACGCGGCCCCGTCGCCGGGGTGCTGGGCGCTCCCCGCCGGCCGTACACCCGGGAGCTGCTCTCGGCGGTGCCCCGGGTGGACGCGCCACGGAAGGCGCCGGTCCCGCGGCCCAGGGCGGACTCCGGTGCGCCGCCGCTGCTCGAAGCGGTGGACCTGCGGCGCGAGTTCGGCCGGGGACGCGGGAAGGCCGCCGCGGTGGACGGGGTCTCGCTCACCGTCCACGCGGGCGAGACCCTCGGCATCGTGGGGGAGAGCGGCAGCGGCAAGACGACGCTCGGGCGGATGCTCGTACGGCTGCTCGACCCGAGCTCGGGGCGGCTCCGCTACGCGGGTACGGAGATCGGCGCACTGTCGGAGAAGGCGATGCGCCCGTACCGGCGGGACCTCCAGATGGTCTTCCAGGACCCGGTGTCCTCGCTCAACCCGCGGCGTTCGGTCGGCGAATCCGTGGCCGACCCGCTGCGGGCGGCGGGGGAGAGCGACGAGACCCGCATCCGGGCCCGGGTGGGCGAACTGCTGGAGCGGGTCGGACTCGACCCCGACCGGTACGAACGCTATCCGCACGAGTTCAGCGGCGGACAGCGCCAGCGCGTCGGCATCGCCCGCGCGCTCGCCGCCGGACCGAAGCTGATCGTCTGCGACGAGCCGGTATCGGCACTCGACGTCACGACCCAGGCACAGGTCATCGCGCTCCTCGCCGAACTCCAGCGCGAGCTGGGCATCGGGCTCGTCTTCATCGCCCACGACCTCGCGGTCGTACGGCAGGTCAGCGACCGGGTCGCGGTCATGCGGCAGGGCCGGATCGTCGAGCAGGGGCCGGCCGACGAGGTGTACGGCGATCCCCGCGATCCGTACACCAAGCAGCTCCTGGCCGCCGTGCCCGCGCTCGATCCGGCGCTCGCGGCGGTGCGCCGGGCCGCCCGCAAGGAGCTGGCCGCAGCCTGACCCTGCGTAACCCTACGGCTCCTTACCGCGACAGAACGCCACCGGGGCAGGAAAGTTACGACGGTTCACCCCTTTCGGTGGGGGGGGGGGGAAAAAAAACCCCCCCCCCCCCCCCCCCCCCCCTCCCCCCCCCCCCCCCCCCCCCCCCCCCCCCCCCCACCGGCGTATCCGCTTACGGTCGTCCCGCTGCGAGTCGCCATTCCAACGGCGGCCGTCCACAAGGGAGATCGGGGGTGTACTCGTGCGGATCGGACTGCTCACCGACGGTGGTTATCCGTATGCGACCGGTGAATCCCGGCTCTGGTGCGACCGGCTGGTGCGCGGCCTTCCCCAGCACGAGTTCGACCTCTACGCGCTCAGCCGCTCCGCCCACCAGGAGGAACAGGGCTGGGTCAGACTCCCGCCCCAGATCCGCCGGGTGCGGACGGCTCCCCTGTGGACCTCCGACGACGACGCGCTGCGCGGCAGCAGCCCGAAGGGGATGCTGGCCAGGATCCTGACCGGGGACGGACGGTCCTTCGGGCGCCGCGAGCGCCGGCGCTTCACGGAGCATCTGACGGCGCTCGCCGCCACCGTCTGCGCCGCCGACGACAGCGGCGCGTCCGCCGCGGCGGATGCGGCGGCGGGCGGCACGGCCGGTACACCCTTCACGGAAGCCCTGTACGGGCTCGCCGAACTGGCCGGGGAACGCGGCGGACTGCACACCGCGCTCCGCTCCGAGACCACCATGCGCATCCTGGAATCGGCGTGCCGCGCCCGGGGCACCGGGCGGACCGTCCAGACCGCCACCGTGCCCGACCTCCTCACCTTCGCCGCCGAACTGGAGCGGATGCTGCGCCCCCTCTCCCTCGACTGGTACGACGAGGAGGGCCTCGGCGCCGTCGACCTCTGCCACGCCGCATCGGGAGGCGCGGCAGCCCTGCCCGGCCTTCTGGCCAAACGCTTCTTCGGAGTGCCGCTGCTGGTCACGGAGCACGGCGTGCATCTGCGGGCCCACTACCTCGCCACGCCCGGCGAGCCGTTCACCGCACCGGTGCGCGCGCTGCTCGCCAGCTTCCACGGACAGCTCGCCGCCGAGGTCTACCGCCAGGCCGCGATCATCACCCCCGGCAACACCCATGTACGCCGCTGGCAGGAGCGGTGCGGCGCCGACCGCGCCAAGCTGCGCACGGTCTACCCGGGCATGGCGGCGGAGCGTTTCCGGCGCGTGGGGGAGAGCGACGACGGCGGCGGCCCCGACACGCTGGTGTGGGTCGGCCGGATCGAGCCCGCCAAGGACCTGATCGCACTGCTGCACGCCTTCGCCGAGGTACGCAGGGCCGAGCCGGATGCCCGGCTCCGGATCTTCGGCGCCCCGGCGCAGGGGGCCGAGGGAGACGCCTACCTCGCGACCTGCCGGGCCCTGGCCGCGCAGCTCTTCCCCGACGAGGCCACCGGCGCGCACGCCGTGGGCGACAACCCGGTCTCGTTCGAGGAGATCGGCGGTCCCGACGTCCCCGATCTCTCCGAGGCGTACGCGGCGGGCGGCGTCATCGTCCTGTCCAGCGTCGTCGAGGGCTTCCCCATCAGCCTCGTCGAGGCGATGTTCTGCGGCCGGGCCACCGTCTCCACGGACGTGGGCGCGGTCGTCGAGGTCATCGGGGGCACGGGGCTCGTGGTGCCTCCGCGTAATCCGCGGGCGCTCGCCGATGCCTGCGTCGCACTGCTGCGCGACCCCGAGCGGCGCGCACGCCTCGGCGCGGCGGCGCGCGCCCGGGCGCTCGAACTCTTCACCGTCGAACAGAACCTCGCGGCATTTCGCGGCATTTACCTGGAGCTGATCTCGCGCTCCCCCGCGTGGAGGGAAGCCGACGCGCTGGACGCCGACGGCGAACCGCGCCCCTTCGCCACCCCGCCCGAGGCCCATGTGCTCGGCCACTGGACGGTCGCGCAGACCCCCGCCGCGGCTCCGGCCGGGCGGGGCGCCGCCCGGCTGCCGAGCTGGGCCGCCGAGCCCGAGGGCGTGTGCGCGGCCGCCGCGGGGTCGGGGGACGGCGATGGGTGACCACGAGACCGGCCATGACCACGGAGGACCCCCGATGGGCCGACCAACGACCGAAGCCACGGACGCCCCTGCGGCCCCCCGCGCCGACGGGGGCTGGGACCCGCGCTCGGAGGCGCTGGTCTACGCGACCTCGGTCTCGGACCTGACGGAGATGTCCGAGCCGCCCTGGGGTTTGCCGGACAGTGTCCCGGACTCGGCTGCCGCGGACGAGGAGGCCGAGGCCGTGGGGCTCCCCGGGGCCGACGCGCCCGTCGGAAGCGCCGACGCCGAAGACCCCACCCCCGCCTCGGCCCCCGCGCCCGCACCGGTCCCGCTCCACCGGGCGCCCGAGGTCGCCCCAGGGATCGCCGTGCGCAAACCCGCCGCGCGGCGCGGAACCGCCGACCCCGTGAAGTCGCTCATGCACCGGCACCGCGAGCTCTGCGAGAGGGCCGTCGATCCGCTGGAGATCGCCGCCGGGCTGGAGGCCCACGGACTCACCGACCGCACCGCCGCCCGCTACCGGCACCGTGACGTCTTCTCGCTCGCCGAGGAGCTCTACGCCAGGGCCCCCGGCATCGTGCGCGAGCCCGGAGCGCCGCCCCCGCACGCCGGGCGCGACTCGGAAGGCCGGGCGGGGTGGACGCTGCTCGCCCTGCTGCCGGGCGCCGCCTGCCTCGCGACCGCGGGCGTGCTCCGGGTCACCGAAGGGATGCTCGACGGGGGCGCGCGGTCCGCGGTGACGGGCGCCGGAGTGCTTCTTGCCCTCCTCGGGCTACGGCTCTGTCTGCACCGCGGCCCCCTGCGCGCCGAGAGCCGTCCCATCGGGGCGGCCACGGCGTACGGCTGCTGGCTCCTCGGGTACGCCATGTACGGCGAGGGCCTGCTCGCCCAGGTCATGACCGGTGGCCCGGACGGCGGCTGGGCCGGTGACCCCGCCCCGCTGCTCGGCCTCGCGCTCGCCGTCGCCCCCGCAGCCTGGTGCGCCCACCTCTTCTCCGTACACGCACACCGCAAACTCGCCGGAAGCCGCGCACTGGAGGAGTTCGGCGCGGGTGTGCGCCCCGTACTGCTCGGAGTCGTCGCGCTCTTCCTGTTCGCCCTCCTCGTCCTGCTGTCCCTCGCCGGTCTCGCGTACGGGGGCGACGGCGTGCCCGTCGCGGCGACCGCACTCGGTGTTCTGCTCTTCCTGGCCCGCCTGCTCACCGTGCACGGCTTCCCCGAGCCGGCCACCACCGGTCTCGCCGCCGCCTGCGCCGTCGAAGTGGCGGCCCCCGCCCTGATCCTGGCCGGGCGCCTGCCCGGCCTCGACTCCCTCGCCCGGCCCGTCGACGCCTTCGTCGCGGCGGCCGGCCCCGGAGCCGTACCGGCCCTCGCCTGCGGCGCGGCCGCCATCGGGCTGCTGATCCACGCCGCAGTAGCCCTCTCCAGGGCGTCCGCTCACGCCACGGCGCGAGCGGACGCGAAGTGACCCCGATCCACCGCCGCACGCCCGTGGAGCCGACGCCGCGGGTCTCTCACACCCCGTACATATCGACAACAGCCTCAAGGAGAAACCGGACATGACGCCCCAATCCCCCGCACCGGCAGCCCGCCGTCGGCACCCAGGGGGCGCACGATGAGGGTGCTGCTGCTTGGAGCCAACGGATTCCTCGGCCGTTTCGTCGCCGACCGGCTGCTCGCCGACCCGGCCGTACACCTCACGGCGCTCGGCCGGGGCGACGACGCCGACGTCCGGTTCGACCTCGCGGGCGGCAGCCCGGGGGCGCTCACCCGCTTCCTGGACGCCGTCCACCCCGGAGTCGTCGTCAACTGCGCGGGCGCCACCCGCGGCGGCGCCCGTGACCTGACCCGCCACAACACCGTCGCCGTCGCCACCGTCTGCGAGGCCCTGCGCCGGAGCGGCTGCGGCGCCCGGCTCGTCCAGGTCGGCTGCTCCGCCGAGTACGGGCCCTCGCAGCCCGGCTCGTCGACGGCCGAGGACGCCATCCCCCGCCCCGGCGGCCCGTACGGGGTCAGCAAGCTCGCCGCCACCGAACTCGTCCTCGGCTCCGACCTCGACGCGGTCGTGCTGCGGGTCTTCTCACCCGTCGGCCCGGGCACCCCCGCCGGCTCCCCGCTCGGCCGCCTCGCGGAGGCGATGCGCCGGGCCATGCAGTCCGGCGACGGCGAACTCAAGCTCAGCGGACTCGGAGTGCAGCGCGACTTCGTCGATGTGCGCGACGTGGCGCGCGCCGTGCACGCCGCCTCGCTCTCGGCCGCCCAGGGTGTCGTCAACATCGGTACGGGCAGGGCCGTCCGGCTCCGCGACGCGGCCGCCGTCCTCGCCCGGGTCGCCGGCTACGCGGGCGCGCTCCACGAACTGGACGCCCCTGCGTCCAGGCTCCCGATCGGCGCCCCCCGCGCCTCCGTCGAGACCGTCGTCGAACACCTCTCGGCGACCCCGTCCCCCTACCCGGACGGCTGCGGTGCCTGGCAGCAGGCCGATGTCCGCACGGCCCGCGACCGGCTCGGCTGGCGCCCCCGGATCAACCTGGAGGAGTCCCTCGCGGACATCTGGATGGAGGCGGCATGCCGCATCTGACCACCACAGGTACGGCCCGGCGGACCAACGGCGGCGACCAGCTCGGCTTCGGTGTCCCCGGCTACGCGCACCCGCTGCTCGCCCCCACCGAATGGGCCGAACTGACCAGGCCGGGCACGCCGCTGCACTGGGCGGTCCTCAACATCGACAACGGGCCCGGTGCCCGGCCCGACCCGCACTGCCTGGAGGCCGCGGGCCGACTCCGTAACGCCAGGGAACGGGCCCTGCGCGGCGAGGCCCGGGACGACACGGTCCGGGCCGCCGGGGGCAGGCTGCTCGGCCACCTCGATCTCGCCCACGGCGACCGGCCCTTCGACGAGATCGTCGCCGACGCCCGGTCCTTCGTCAGCTGGTACCGGGTCGGGGGCTTCTACCTCGACCGGTGTCCCGCCGAGCGCGCCGGCCTCCCGGCGGTCCGGAGGCTCACCAGCACACTCTCCGCCGTCCTGGCGGACAGCGGCAGCGGTGGTGCGGACAGCGGCGGTGACCAGGCGGACGGCGGTGGCCGGCTCGTCCTGGGGCACGGCACCCACCCGTATCCGGGCTACGCCGAGACGGCCGGTCAACTCGTCACCTTCCGGGGGCCGTGGACCGACTACCGCTGGTCGCAGGTGGCGGAGTGGACCGCCGCCTACCCGCCCGACCGGTTCGCGCACTTCGTGCACGGCGTCCCGCGCACCCACCTCGACGAGGCCATGCGCATCGCCCGCTGGCAGGGGGCGGGGACGATCTTCTTCACAGACCGGACCGCCCACGTTCACGAAGGCGGACAAACTGATCCATTCACGGCGCTGCCCAGTTACTGGGACGAAATCGTCTCGCGGATCGGACCCGGTATCTCGGAATGAGAGGGGGCGTGGCAGTGTTACCGCAAGCACAACCGTACGTAGCTGAAGTACGTAGAAACCGACCACCTGCATTGTTGAGGTTCCTGTGTCGCTGCCACCCTTGGTCGAGCCAGCTGCTGAGCTCACCGTCGACGAGGTCCGCAGGTACTCCCGCCACCTGATCATCCCGGATGTCGGGATGGACGGGCAGAAGCGGCTGAAGAACGCGAAGGTGCTGTGTGTCGGCGCCGGCGGCCTCGGCTCGCCGGCCCTGATGTACCTGGCCGCGGCCGGTGTCGGCACGCTCGGCATCGTGGAGTTCGACGAGGTCGACGAGTCGAACCTGCAGCGCCAGATCATTCACAGCCAGGCCGACATCGGCCGGTCCAAGGCCCAGTCCGCCAAGGACTCGGTGCTGGGCATCAATCCGTACGTGAAGGTCGTCCTCCACGAAGAGCGGCTCGAAGCCGACAACGTGATGGACATCTTCGCCCAGTACGACCTGATCGTGGACGGCACGGACAACTTCGCCACCCGCTATCTCGTCAACGACGCGGCCGTTCTGCTGAACAAGCCGTACGTATGGGGCTCGATCTACCGGTTCGACGGCCAGGCGTCCGTCTTCTGGTCCGAGCACGGTCCCTGCTACCGCTGCCTCTACCCGGAGCCGCCGCCCCCCGGCATGGTTCCCTCCTGCGCCGAGGGCGGTGTCCTGGGTGTGCTCTGCGCGTCCATCGGCTCCATCCAGGTCAACGAGGCCATCAAGCTGCTCGCCGGTATCGGTGACCCGCTCGTCGGCCGTCTGATGATCTACGACGCGCTGGAGATGCAGTACCGCCAGGTGAAGGTCCGCAAGGACCCCGACTGCGCGGTCTGCGGCGAGAACCCGACCGTCACCGAGCTCATCGACTACGAGGCCTTCTGCGGCGTCGTGTCCGAAGAGGCCCAGGAGGCGGCGCTCGGCTCCACGATCACTCCCAAGCAGCTCAAGGAGTGGATCGACGGGGACGAGAAGATCGAGATCATCGACGTCCGCGAGCCGAACGAGTACGAGATCGTCTCGATCCCGGGCGCCAGGCTGATCCCGAAGAACGAGTTCCTGATGGGCAACGCCCTCCAGGACCTGCCGCAGGACAAGCGCATCGTCCTGCACTGCAAGACCGGTGTCCGCAGCGCCGAGGTCCTCGCGGTCCTCAAGTCGGCGGGCTTCGCCGACGCGGTGCACGTGGGCGGCGGCGTGATCGGCTGGGTCCACCAGATCGAGCCCGAGAAGCCGGTCTACTAGACCCGCGGTACAGGAAGGGGCCGGTCCGCGCATCCGCGGGCCGGCCCCTTCTCGTACGCGTCGCCGCTACGAGCAGGTCTTGCCGTCCGCCGGGACCTCGCCGTCCAGGAAGTAGTCGTCGACCGTCGAGGTCACGCACGCGCTCTCGCCGTACGCGCCGTGCCCCTCGCCCTTGTTGGTGACCATGATGCCGACGCCCTCGCCCAGCTCGTCCGCCATCTTCTGCGCGCCCTCGTACGGCGTGGCCGGGTCACCGGTCGTGCCTATGACGAGGACCGGGCCCGCGCCGGGGGCACTCGCCTCCGGCGTCTCGTGCTCGCCGTCGACCGGCCACCGCGCGCACCAGCCGGCCGTGTCCCAGGCCAGGAACGGCCCGAACACCGGGGACAGCTTCCGGAATTCGGGCAGCAGCGCCCTGGCCTCGTCGGCCGTCGGCCGGGCCTTGGTGTCGGCACAGGAGATGGCGCGCTGCGAGTGGCTCTGGGTGTCGTAACGCCCGTCCGCGTCCCGGCCGTTGTACGCGTCGGCGAGCTGGAGCAGCCCGTTGCCCGTGCCGCTCTTCTCGGCTTCGTCCAGTGCGGCGGTCAGCGAGGGCCAGCTGCTCCTGGAGTAGAGCGGTGTCACGATGCCGGTGATCGCCAGGGACTCGTTGAGCTTTCGCCCCGAACTGGTCGGCAGCGGGCTGCCGTCGATCCGCTGGAGCAGCCGCGCTATGCGCTGCGTGCCCGCCTTCGGGTCCTGGCCGCGGTCCTTGAGGTAGTTCTCCAGCGCCCGCTGGAAGCCGGTGGCCTGGTTCCGGGCGTGCCCCACCGTGTCCGCCGTCGGGTCGACGACCGCGTCCAGGACGGTGCGCCCCACGTTCTCGGGGAAGAGGTGGGCGTACGTCGCGCCCAGCTCCGTACCGTAGGAGATGCCGAAGTAGGAGAGCTTGTCGTCGCCGAGGACCTGGCGGATCAGGTCCAGGTCGCGGGCCGCGTTCGACGTACCGACGTGCGGGAGGAGTGCGCCGGAGCGGCGCTCGCAGCCCGCTCCGAAGGCCGCGCCGTCGTTGACGAAGGCGGCCTCCTCCGACGCGGTGTCCGGCGTCATGTCGACCGTACGGTTGGTGGTGTCCTGCTCCTTGTCGGTGCGGCACCTGACCCCGGAGCTGGCGGCGACCCCACGCGGGTCGAAGCCCACCAGGTCGTAACGGGAGTTGAGCTTCTCGTACGAGGCGGCGGCGCGGGGCAGGATGCCGACGCCCGAACCACCGGGCCCGCCGAAGTTGAAGAGCATCGAACCGAGCCGTCGGCCCTGGTCGCGGGCCTCCTTGCGGATCAGCGCGATACCTATCGTCTCGCCGGCCGGCTTCGCGTAGTCCAGCGGTACGTCGACGTCGGCGCACCGCCATCCGGAGCCGGGGTCGCTACCGCCCTCGGGAGCCTCGCAGCGCTTCCAGTCCGGGCGCTGGGAGGTGAGAGCGGCGGGCAGACCGGGCGAGTCCGGTTCGCCCTCGGCGGTGGCCGACGGCGTGGGGCGGCCGGTGGCCGTGTCCGAGGCCTCGGGTTCCGCGCTGACGTCGCATCCCGCGAGCACCCCCGTCACCAGCAGAGCCGCCCCGGCCAGGGCGACGGCCCGCCGAATCCGTCCGTGTACGCGCATGGTGCGTTCCCTCCCCGATGCCCGAAGGCGTGGGAACGCACGCCGGGCTGTACAGATGTGCGGCCATGCTAATCGCCGCCACTGACAGCCCGCCCCCGCCGCCCCGGCCGGTCGCTCAGCCGCAGACGGTGCCGTCCGCCGGGACCTTGCCGTCCAGCAGGTAGCCGTCCACGGCCTTCTGCACACAGGCGTTGCCGCTGTTGTACGCGCCGTGTCCCTCGCCCTTGTAGGTGAGTTCGATCCCCACGCCCTTGCCCAGTTCCTCGGCCATCGCCTTCGCGCCCTCGTACGGGGTCGCCGGGTCACCGGTGTTGCCGATGACGAGGATCGGGGCGGCTCCCGGGGCGCTCACGTCCGGCGTGTCCCAGGCGCCCGCGACCGGCCAGCCGGTGCAGCCCATCAGCCCCCAGCCCAGGTAGTCACCGAAGACGGGCGATGCCTCGCGGAAGTCGGGGAGCGCCGCCTTGGTCTGCGCGGCCGTGAACCGCTCCTTGGAGTCGGCGCAGTTGATCGCGGCGTTGGCCGCGTTGGAGTTGTCGTAACGGCCTTCCTGCGAGCGTCCGTTCAGCGAGTCGGCCAGGGCCAGGAGCAGGCCGCCGTTGCCGCCGTCCGCCTCGTCGAGGCCCTGTTCGAGAAGCGGCCAGGTTTCCTGCGAGTAGAGGGAGGACGCGATGCCGGTGGTGGCCTGGGTCTGCGTCAGCTTCCGCCCGCCCAGGCCCTCGATGGGCTCCTTGTCCAACTGGTCGAGGAAATCGGCGATCCACGTCTCGACCTCCTTCCCCGTGGAGCCGGGGAGCTTGCAGTCGTCGCGCTCCGCGCAGTCCGCGGTGAAGTTGTCCAGGGCGAGCTGGAAGCCCTTGGCCTGGCCGAGCGAGGACTGCCGGGCGTCCTCGGCCGGATCGACCACCGCGTCCAGGACCGCCCTGCCGACCGTCTTGGGGAACAGATGGGCGTAGACACCGCCCAGCTCGGTCCCGTACGAGATGCCGAAGTAGTACAACTTGTCGTCGCCGAGCACCTCGCGCAGCAGATCCATGTCGCGGGCGGCGTTCGTCGTACCGACGTAGGGCAGTTCGGAGCCCGAGTTCTCCTCGCAGTCGGCGATGTACGACTTCAGGCCGTCGATGTACGTCTTCTCCTCGGCCTCGTCGTCCGGGGTGGCGTCCTGCGCGTAGAGCTCGTCGAGCTGGGCGTCGTCCGCGCACTCGACGCCCTCGCTGCGTCCGACGCCGCGCGGGTCGAAGCTCACCAGGTCGTAGCGGGTCCTGAGCTTGTCGTAGTCCGTGCCGAAGGAGGGCAGGGTGGCGACCCCGGAGGCCCCCGGGCCGCCGAAGTTGAAGATGAGGGAACCGATCCGCCGCTCCTGGTTCCGGGCCCTGCCCCGTACGAGCGCCAGCTCGATCGTCCTGCCGTCCGGCTTCGCGTAGTCGAGCGGGGCGTCCATGAACGCGCACTCCCAGACCGAGCCGCCCGGCAGAGGGGAGGGCGAGTCGCCACCGCCCTGGGCCTCGTTCGGGGCCGGACAGGGTTTCCAGTCGAGCTTCTGGGAAGACAGTTCGTCCGCCGTCGACGCGGGGGAGGCGGTCGAGGCCGGTGAGGGCTTCGACCGCTCCGCACTGTCGCCGTCCGCACTGTCCGAACAAGCCGTCAGGGGCAGCAGCACGGTGGCGGTGGCGGCGAGGGCGGCGGCACGAAGGGCGGGGGAAGTCCTCATGAGCCCATCGTGCTGCGGGGCGCGGGGGAGCGCGCGGGGCGCGGTCCAAGCGGGTGGTGACGGCCGCTGCCGCCCCGCACGCCGTGTCTCAGAGCTCGCCCTTGCGGGTCAGCTGGTTGAAACAGATCCAGCCGGGAAGCACCGGCAGCCACAGCGTCATCACGCGGTACAGCAGGACGGCGGGCGCCGCGACCTCCTTGGGCAGGCCCACCGCGATCAGGCCCAGGGTCAGCGCGCCCTCGACCGCTCCCATTCCGCCCGGGGTCGGTGCCGCCGAGCCCAGCGCGTTGCCCGCGAGGAAGACCACCGCGATGCTCGCATAGCTGAGCTGGGGCACGTCAGGGCCGCTGAAGGCCCGGATCGACGCGTCCAGACAGAGCACGAAGAGGCCGGTCAGCAGCAGCATGCCGCCGATGCCGGTGAGCAGCTTCTGCGGGCGCTGCACCACGTCGAGCATGCGCGGGACGACTCCGGCGAACAGCGACCGCACCCGGGTCACCACGAACTTCCGCAGGAACGGGATCGCCGTCACCACCAGCACCAGGACCGCGACCGTGAGCAGCCCGGCGATGACCGTCCGGGAGGGTGTGAGCGAGTCCGGGGTCTTCTCGGTGCCCGTCAGATAGCCGAACAGGGCCAGCAGCAGGATGTGGCAGCCGAGGCCGAACAGCTGCGAGGCGCCGACACTCGCGACGGCGAGCCCGGGGCGCACTCCGGCGCGTTGCAGGAAGCGGGTGTTCAGTGCGACACCGCCGACCGCGGCCGGGGCGACGATCTTCACGAACGACCCCGCGACCTGCGCCAGCACGGTCTTGCCGAAGGGCACCCGTTCCGGCACGAAGCCCAGGAGGCTCATCGCGGCGGCGATGTAGCTGAGCGCCGAGAAGCCCAGGGCGGCGGCCACCCAGCCCCACTCGGCCTGCTCGACGACCGTGCCGAAGTCGGCCTCGGTGACCTGCGAGATCAGGAAGTACGCGGCGATCGAACCGGCGATGAAGCTGAGCAGCGTGCGCGGTTTGATGCGTTCCAGCCGGACCGGTTCGACCGGCGCCTGCGGCCGGATCAGCAGCACCTGACGGCGGATCTGCGCGAGCAGGTCCTCCTCGCGGGCCTCGTCGAGGGCGTCGTCGATCGCCCGCTTCTCCGCCTGCTTCTCGGTACGCAGGGACTTCCGCGCGGCCTTGCGGTCGCCGTTGCCCGCCGGTTCCGCCTCGGGCTCCTTGGCGTGCTTGGCCGCCTGCGAAGCCTCCAGCACGGCCTCGCGTTCGCGCTGCGAGCGCTCCCGGGCGATCCTGCGCAGCGTCGCCCGGGTGGAGCGGCTGAGCGCGATCGGCTGGAGCAGCGGCAGTGAGTCGGCGACGGCGTCCGGGCCGAGCACCGCGAGCGCACCGGCCACGGCCCTCTCCGCGCCCACCCGCAGACCGGTGGTGGTGAGCAGCTGGGCGACGTCCATCCGCAGGATGAGGTCACCGGCAGCGATCTCGCCGCCGCGCAGATCGGTGACGAACGCCTTGCCGGAACGATCCACCAGGATCGCGTCGCCGGTGAGCCTGCGGTGGGCGATCCGCCGCGACTGGAGGGCCTTCACCTGCCGCCAGGCACCCCGCACCAGGTCGTCGGTGATCTCCTCGTCCGCCATCGCGTCCAGCGAGCGCCCGCCGATGTGCTCGTACACGAGCATCACCGCGTCGGGGCCCAGCTCGGACGTGGCGATCAGCTTCGGCGCGTTGGCCCCGGCGGCGATCGCCGCGTACGCGAGCAGCGCCTCCTGCTCCAGGGCCTGGCGCAGCGACTGGATGGAGCGGCGCTGGGTGAAGCCGCGCAGGGTGAGCCTGCGCCATGCCCGGTAGAAGAATCCCTGGGCCTGCTGTTCGCGGTCGACGACGGTCACATCGAGAGGTGGCCCGTCCTCCAGGGTGACCAGATACCGCCGGCCCCGGTCGTTGTGGTCGGGGTTGTCGGGGGCGTCGTCGGCGCGCATCGCGGCGACCGGGCGGAAACCGACGTGGCGCAGGCCGGCCATCAGGTGCTGGCCGGTCGGCCGGACATTGGGCGAGCCGACCGCGTACACCGTCCCGTACGCCACGGTCCAGCCGATCAGCACGGTGAGGATGATGGAGAACGGTGTGGTGTAACCGCCCACCAGCATCGCGAAGGCGTCCAGGAGCAGCACCACCCACAGCACGACCCGCCAGCGTGGCCTCCGCGCCATCCCGACCGCCGTCATATAGGCGATGACGGGAGCGAGATAGCCGTGCACCGGGTCGGTGAGCGCGTCCCCGGGCTGGGGCTGGGTCAGGGCGTCCTGGATGGTGCCGGGGGCGGACCGGGCCACCCAGAGGTCGGTCGCGAGCGTGACTCCGTGGGCCAGTACGGCGGCGAGTACCCCGTCCGCGATGCGCAGCCCGTCACGTTTGACGAGGCGCTCGATGGCGAAGGCCACCGGGACGAGCAGCACCGCGATGCTGGAGACCAGTCCGGCGATCTTGATCAGCAGGTCGGGCGCCTGGTCCGTGCCCTTGGTGATGTCGTCCTCAAGGCCGGTGGTGGTGCCCTGGGCGAACGCCGCGATCGAGAAGAGCACGACGATGGCGAGGACCCCGACGAGGAGCCGCATCAGGTCGGCGGGGCGGTGCACCCGGGCGGGCAGCAGCGGTTCGTCACCGGATACGCGGTCGGTCAGCTCGTCGCCCGCGGTCGAGAGGGTCGACCCGGAGAGATCACCGGATTCCTGGTCCGCGCGGTCCGGCGCGGGTCCCGGGGTGTCCGGTTCCTTGCCCTGGGAGTCCGGCGCGTCCGGGTGGGACTCGGCATCAGAGGCGCCCGCCGCCTTCGGTGGCTGCACGCCCTGCTCCTTCGTCGCCTCTGATTGGTCTTCGTGTTCTCGTATCACCGGTCACCGCCCGCATGATGGTGGCACGGCCTGCGGACAGAGGGGGGCATCAGGGTGCATCCCATGGGCGCGCGAAGCGCAAGATACGCCCCTTTGCCCGCCCGCGCACGCGCTGTGACCGAGGGAACACGACCGTGGACGCGCTGTCGGTGGCGTACGGCAGGATGTGCCGGATGAGCGAGAACCGGACGAGCGGTGGCGGCGCCGAGCAGATGAGCCCGGCCCTGCCGGAGTACGCGGAACGGGTCCTCGACGTCGCCGACCTGATCCCGCCCGGCCGCGTCATGACGTACGGGGACGTCGCCGAGTGGCTCGGTGAGGGCGGGCCCCGGCAGGTCGGCCGGGTGATGGCGCTGTACGGCTCCGCCGTGCCCTGGTGGCGGGTGGTGAGGGCCGACGGGGCGCTGCTGCCCGGCCACGAACTGCGGGCCCTGGACCACTACCGCGAGGAGAGCACCCCGCTGCGCGAGGCGTCGCGCACCGCTGAAGGGCACCTCCCGCGCCTCGACATGAGACGTGCGAGGTGGGACGGCGGCACGGGCGGGACCGGTGGCGGCGACGAGGGCGAGGAAGCTCACATCTGACAGCTTCGGCCATCCGCCCTCCGCAGGGGCGGCGCCGGGCCCGCAAGGGGTGCGCGTCGGGTCCACGGCGTTCCGTGCGCTCCCGGACGGCCGGACACGTGACGAGGGACGCAACGGACTCGCTGCGTCCCGGGCCGTGGCTGGCGTAGCGTCGTTCACGCGCGGCACGCTCCGCCTCCTCGTCGCACCGGGCGGGGAACCGTCCGAGAACCCCGCGTCACCAGATCACCGCACCCGAAACACCCGTACACCGAGTACACCCACCAGGACCGGCGACCCACGTGAGCTCCTCCCCTTCCACCCGGCACAGTCCGCACCGCCAGGCCAGGCGGCGGGCCCCGGGCGCGTACCGACTGGTGCGTACCCCGCCGGGCTCCGTGGGCCCCCCTCTCCTGGACGCAGCGCAACGCGCCGTGGTTGACCACCGCGGAGGGCCGCTTCTGGTCCTCGCGGGACCCGGTACGGGCAAGACCACGACCCTCGTCGAGGCCGTCGCGGCGAAGGTGTCGGGCGGGACCGATCCGGCGCGCATCCTCGTCCTCACCTTCAGCCGCAAGGCCGCGGTGGAGCTCCGCGACCGGATGGCGGCCCGCCTCGGCGCCGCCAGGGGACCGCAGGCCACCACCTTCCACTCGTACTGTTACGCGCTGGTCCGCGCCCACCAGGACGCCGATCTGTTCGCCGATCCGCTGCGTCTGCTCTCCGGCCCGGAACAGGACGTGACCGTCCGCGAACTGCTCGCCGGTCAGGTCGAGCTGGAGCGGGAGGGCCTCGCCCACGTCCGCTGGCCCGACGAACTGCGGGCCTGTCTCACCACGCGCGGCTTCGCCGACGAGGTCCGGGCGGTGCTGGCGCGCAGCCGGGAACTGGGCCTGGGCCCGGACGCCCTGGCGGCCTTCGCCCGGCGCACGGGCCGTCCGGACTGGAGCGCCGCCGCGCAGTTCCTCGCCGAGTACCTGGACGTCCTGGACGCGCAGGGAGTCCTGGACTACGCGGAGCTGGTCCACCGGGCGGTGCTGCTCGCGGAGCGTCCCGAGGTGTCGGCCCTGCTGGCGGAGCGCTACGACGCGGTGTTCGTCGACGAGTACCAGGACACCGACCCGTCCCAGGTACGGCTGCTGCACGCGCTGGCCGGGAACCGGGGGAGCCGTGCGGGGGCCGGCGGCGGACGGACCCTGGTCGCGTTCGGCGACCCGGACCAGTCGATCTACACCTTCCGCGGCGCCGATGTGAACGGCATTCTCGACTTCCCGGACGCCTTCCCGCGTGCCGACGGAGCGCCGGCGCCGGTCGCCGTGCTCACCACCTCGCGCCGCTCCGGGGCCGGGCTGCTGGCCGCGACCCGGCTGCTCACCCGCCGGATGCCGCTCACCCGGCTGCCTTCGGACAAGGTGCGCGCCCACCGCGAGCTCGTCGCGGCCCGGGAGGGCGGCCGGGTGGAGGCGTACACCTATCCGACCGCGTCGGCCGAGCTCGACAACATCGCGGACCTGCTGCGCCGGGCACACCTGGAGGACGGTGTGCCGTGGAACGAGATGGCGGTGCTGGTACGGGCCGGAGGCCGCTCCATCCCCTCCGTACGCCGTGCCCTCACCTCCGCCGGCGTGCCCCTGGAGGTCGACGGAGACGACCTCCCCCTGCGCCACGAACCGGCGGTCGCGCCTCTTCTGTCGGCGCTCCGTACGGTCGCCACGGCCGCCCTGCACGGGACGGCGCCCACCGCCGCGGGGACGACCGACACCGCGGAGGCGACGGACACCGCGGAGACCGGCGACGCGCCGTCCTGGCTCGACACCGAGACCGCCCTCGCCCTCCTCGCCTCCCCCCTCGGCTCCATGGACGCCGCCGACCTGCGCCGCCTCGGCCGCGCCCTGCGCGACGAGGAGCGTGCCGCCGGGAACCGCGTACCGCCGCCTTCCGGCGAGCTGCTGGCCCGGGCCCTGGCCGAACCCGAACGCCTGGTCGCGCACGACCCCGCGTACGCCCGTGGCGCCCAGCGCCTGGGCGCCCTCCTGCGCAAGGCGCGCGAACTCCTCGAAGGCGGGGGCACCGCCGAAGAGGCCCTCTGGGTGCTCTGGGACGGCACCCCGTGGCCCGGCCGACTCGAACGGTCCGCCCTGCGCGGCGGCGCAGCCGGCCGTAACGCGGACCGCGACCTCGACGCCGTCTGCGCCCTCTTCGACACCGCGGCCCGCGCCGAGGAGCGCACCGGCGGGCGCGGCGCACTCAACTTCCTGGAGGAGATCGACGCCCAGGACATCGCCGCCGACACCCTCTCCAAGCGTGTGGTGCGCCCGGACGCCGTGCGCCTGATGACAGCGCACCGTGCCAAGGGACTGGAGTGGCGCCTCGTCGTCGTCGCTGGTGTGCAGGAAGGGCTCTGGCCCGACCTGCGCCGCCGCGGATCACTCCTCGAAGCCGACCGGATCGGCCGCGACGGTCTGGCCGAACCCCTCACCCCGGGCGCGCTCCTCGCCGAGGAACGCCGCCTCTTCTACGTCGCCGCGACCCGCGCCCGGGACCGTCTCGTCGTCACGGCGGTCAAGGCCCCGGCCGACGACGGCGACCAGCCGTCCCGCTTCCTCACCGAGCTCGGTGAGGAGCCCCGGGACGTCACCGGCCGCCCCCGCCGCCCCCTGGCCGTCGCCGCGCTCGTCGCCGAGCTCCGCGCCACCACCGTCGACCCCGCCGCCTCCGACGCCCTGCGCGAGGCCGCCGCCCACCGGCTCGCCCGCCTGGCCGCGCTGACCGACGAGGAGGGCCAGCCGCTCGTCCCCTCGGCGCACCCGTACCGCTGGTGGGGCCTGGACGAACCGACGCGCTCGGCCGTCCCGCTGCGCGACCGGGACCACCCCGTCGCCCTCTCGGGCAGCGCGCTCGACCAGCTGGCCAACACCTGCGCGCTCCAGTGGTTCCTGGGACGCGAGGTGAAGGCCGACGCCCCGGCGACCGCCGCCCAGGGCTTCGGCAACGTCGTCCACGTACTGGCGGACGAGGTCGCCTCCGGCCGGACCCCCGCCGACCTGGCCGTGCTGATGGAGCGCCTGGACTCCGTCTGGAACGGGCTGGCCTTCGACGCGCCCTGGAAGTCCCAGCAGGAGAAGGACCACGCACGCGCCGCACTCGAACGCTTCCTGCGCTGGCACGTCATGGACCGCACCGGCCGCACCCCCGTCGCGAGCGAGCACGATTTCGACGTGACGCTCGAAGCGGGCGAGTACGCGGTACGCATCCGGGGCTCCATGGACCGTGTCGAACAGGACACCGACGGCCGGGCGTACGTCGTCGACTTCAAGACCGGGAAGGCGGCGCCGACCAAGGACGAGGTGGCCGCCCATCCCCAGCTCGCCGTGTACCAGCTGGCGGTCAGGGAAGGCGCGGTCGACGAGGTCTTCGACGGGCGCCGGCCGGAGTCCGGCGGCGCCGAACTCGTACAGCTGCGTCAGCCCGCCCCGAAGAAGGAGGGCGGCGACGCTCTTCCCCGCGTACAGGCCCAGGAACCCCTGTCCGGCGAGTGGGTCTCCGGTCTGCTGGCGACGGCGGCGGGACGGGTCCTGGACGAACGGTTCACCCCCACGGCCGGCCAGCACTGCGCGCACTGCACGTTCCGTAACGCGTGCAGTGCGCAGCCGGAGGGCCGCCAGGTCGTGGACTGAGCGGTCCTGGGGCGCTCGCCGCACGTTGTCAGTGGGTCCGGTTAGCCTTTCTGGAGTGTCCTCACGTATCAGCGATCCCGAGGAGCTCAAGGAGCTTCTCGGGATTCCGTTCACCCCGGAGCAGACGGCCTGCATCACAGCGCCGCCCGCCCCGCAGGTGATCGTGGCCGGAGCCGGGTCGGGGAAGACCACGGTGATGGCGGCGCGCGTGGTCTGGCTGGTCGGCACCGGACAGGTCGCTCCCGAGCAGGTCCTGGGGCTCACCTTCACGAACAAGGCGGCGGGCGAGCTTTCCGAGCGGGTCCGCAAGGCCCTGGTGGCGGCCGGAGTCACCGATCCGGACGTGATCGACCCGGACAACCCCCCGGGCGAACCGAGCATCTCCACGTACCACGCGTTCGCCGGCCGACTGCTGACCGAGCACGGGCTGCGCATCGGCCTCGAACCCACCACACGCCTCCTCGCCGACGCCACCCGCTACCAGCTCGCGGCCCGCGTACTGCGCGAGGCACCCGGCCCCTATCCGGCGCTGACCAGGTCATTCCCCACCCTGGTGAGCGATCTGCTGGCGCTCGACGCCGAGCTCGCCGAACATCTCGTACGCCCCGAGCAGCTCGCGGAGTTCGACACCGAGCTGCTCCGGACACTCGAAACGGCCAAACTCAGCAACGCGGAGCTGCGCAAGCTCCCCGAGGCCGCCGAGGCCCGCCGGGAGCTGCTCGGCCTAACCACGCGCTACCGGGCGGCCAAACGCAGCCGTGACCTCCTCGACTTCGGTGACCAGATCGCGCTCTCCGCCGAGCTGGCCCTCACCCGGCCCGAGGTCGGCGCCATCCTGCGCGACGAGTTCCGGGTCGTCCTCCTCGACGAGTACCAGGACACGTCCGTCGCCCAGCGGCTGCTTCTCTCCGCACTGTTCGGCGGGCACGAGGAGGGTGCGGCGGGGCACGCGGTGACCGCCGTCGGTGACCCCTGTCAGGCGATCTACGGCTGGCGCGGTGCCTCCGTCGCCAACCTCGACGACTTCCCGGTGCACTTCCCGCACGCCGACGGCACCCCCGCCACGCGCTACTCGCTCAGCGAGAACCGGCGCAGCGGTGGCCGTCTCCTCCACCTGGCCAACGGCCTGGCCGAACCGCTGCGCGCCATGCACGAGGGCGTCGAGGCCCTGCGCCCCGCCCCCGGCGCCGAGCACGACGGCACCGTGCGCTGTGCCCTGCTCCGCACCCACGCGCAGGAGATCGCGTGGCTCGCGGACTCGATCGCCCATCTCGTGGCGACGGGGAGGGCGCCCGGTGAGATCGCCGTCCTGTGCCGCACCGCCGGTGACTTCGCCGAGATCCAGGCCGCGCTGGTCGACCGGGACATCCCCGTCGAGGTCGTCGGCCTGTCCGGACTGCTGCACCTCCCCGAGGTCGCCGACCTCGTCGCCGTCTGCGAGGTCCTTCAGGACCCGGGGGCCAACGCCTCCCTGGTCCGGCTGCTCACCGGACCGCGCTGGCGGATCGGCCCCCGCGACCTCGCCCTCCTCGGCCGCAGGGCCCGTCTCCTCGTGCACCGTGCCTCCCACGACGACGAGGACGCCGACCCCGACCGCCGGCTCGCCGAGGCCGTCGAAGGCATCGATCCCGCCGAGGTGATCTCCCTCGCCGACGCCCTCGACACCTTCCTGGAATCGGGTGGCGGCGAGGACGACGGCCTGCCCTTCTCCGCCGAGGCCCGCGTCCGTTTCGCCCGGCTCGCCGCCGAACTGCGCGACCTGCGCCGCTCCCTGGCAGATCCCCTCATGGACGTGCTGCACCGCGTCCTCGCCACCACCGGCCTGGAGGTCGAACTCTCCGCGTCACCGCAGGCCCTGGCCGCCCGACGCCGGGAGACCCTGAGCAATTTCCTGGACATAGCGGCTGGTTTCGCCTCCGTCGACGGCGAAGCGACACTCCTCGCCTTCCTCGGCTACCTGCGCACCGCCGCGCAGTACGAGAAGGGGCTGGACAACGCCCTGCCGGGCGGGGAGAACACCGTCAAGGTCCTCACGGCGCACAAGTCCAAGGGCCTCGAATGGGACGTGGTCGCGGTGCCCGGGCTCGTCACCGGCCAGTTCCCGAGCGGCCAGACCCGGGACTCCTGGACCTCCCAGTCCAAGGTCCTGCCGCACGCCCTGCGCGGTGACACGGCCACGCTCCCGGTGGTGCACTCCTGGGACGCCAGGGGACTCAAGGCGTTCAAGGAGGAGATGAAGGAGCATCAGCGCACCGAGGAGCTCCGCCTCGGTTACGTCACCTTCACGCGCCCGCGCTCGCTGCTCCTCGGCTCCGGCCACTGGTGGGGGCCGTCCCAGAAGAAGACGCGCGGACCGTCCGACTTCCTGGACGCGCTGTACGAGCACTGCGCCGCCGGGTACGGCGAGATCGAGGTCTGGGCCGACGAACCGGCCGAGGACGAGGAGAACCCCGCCCTTCAGGAGAAGGACGCCGACCAGGCGTGGCCGCTGCCGCTGGACGCGGCGGCGATGACCCGCCGCCGCGCGGCCAGGGACACGGTGCTGGCCCATCTGGAAGCACTGGCCGCCGTCGCCCCCGTACCGGACGTGTACGACGCCCCGTACGACGACCCGTTCCCGGACGGTGAGCCGTATCCGGACGAGGCCGCGGACTGGGACGCCCTCGCCACCGAACCGCCCGCCGCCCTCACACCGGCGCCCCCGGAGCCGACAGCCCCGCAAGCCCCCCACGTCCCCGCGGCGCGCGCCCCCGTCGATCCCGTCCCCGGCCCCGGTCCCGCGACCCTCACCCCGGAGGACTCCCGCACCCTCGCCTCCTGGGACCGCGATCTCGAAGCGCTCGCCGGGGAGCTGCGCCGTGCCCGCGCCACCGTGCGCGACGTGGTCGTCCCCGCCTCGCTCTCCGCCACCCAGCTCCTGCGCCTCGCGGAGGACCCGGACGGCTTCGCCCAGGAGCTGGCCCGGCCCATGCCCCGGCCGCCCCAGCCGGCGGCCCGCAGGGGCACGCGTTTCCACGCCTGGGTGGAGTCCCGCTACGAGGAGCTGCCGCTGCCCATGCTCGGCCCCGACGAGCTCCCCGGCGGCGACGGGAGCGACGCCGAGATCGCGGACGAGCAGGACCTCGCGGAGCTCAAGGAGGCCTTCGAGCGCACGGAGTACGCCCGCCGCACCCCGTACCGCGTCGAGACGCCCTTCCAGACGAGCCTCGCGGGCCGGGTGATCCGGGGCCGGATCGACGCGGTCTACCGCACAGGTGACACGTACGAGATCGTCGACTGGAAGACCAGCCGCCACAGGACCGCCGACCCGCTCCAGCTCGCCGTCTACCGCCTCGCCTGGGCGGAGCTCCACGGGCTGCCGCTCGACTCGGTCACGGCCACGTTCCTCTACGTACGCAGCGGAGAGACCGTCCGCCCGACGAACCTGCCGGGCCGAGCCGAACTGGAACGCATCCTGCTGGACGAGCCACCCTCGCCGGGCCGATAGGCTCAAGACCATGAGCGACACCCCGGACAGCGCTGTCCGTACGTACATAGACACGCACCGTGCGGACTTCCTCGAAGACCTCGCCGCCTGGCTGCGCATCCCGTCCGTCTCCGCCCAGCCGGAGCACGACGGGGACGTACGGAGCAGCGCCGAGTGGCTGTCCGCCAAGCTCAGGGAGACCGGTTTCCCCGTCGCCGAGATCTGGGAGACGCCCGGAGCCCCCGCCGTCTTCGCCGAGTGGCCGAGCGACGACCCGGAGGCCCCGACCGTCCTCGTCTACGGCCACCACGACGTGCAGCCCGCGGCCCGCGAGGACGGCTGGCACACCGATCCGTTCGAACCGGTGATCCGCGACGGCAGGATGTACGGACGCGGTGCGGCCGACGACAAGGGCCAGGTGTTCTTCCACACCCTCGGCGTCCGGGCCCACCTCGCCGCCACCGGCCGTTCCACCCCCGCGGTCCACCTCAAGCTCCTCATCGAGGGCGAGGAGGAGTCCGGCTCCCCGAACTTCCGCGCCCTGGCCGAGCAGCACGCCGCCCGCCTCGCGGCCGACGCGGTGATCGTCTCCGACACCGGCATGTGGGACGAGACGACCCCGACCGTCTGCACCGGAATGCGCGGCCTCGCCGAGTGCGAGATCCAGCTGTACGGCCCCGAGCAGGACATCCACTCCGGATCGTTCGGCGGCGCGGTCCCCAACCCCGCGACCGCCGTGGCCCGTCTCGTGGCGGCGCTCCACGACGCGGACGGGCGCGTCGCGGTCCCCGGCTTCTACGACGGCGTGGCCGAACTCACCGACACCGAGCGGGCCCTCTTCGCGGAGCTGCCCTTCGACGAGGCCACCTGGCTGCGCACCGCCAGGTCGCAGGCCGCGTCGGGCGAGGCCGGCCACTCCACCCTGGAGCGGATCTGGGCCCGCCCCACCGCCGAGGTCAACGGCATCGGCGGCGGTTACCAGGGCGCGGGCAGCAAGACGATCATCCCGTCCTCCGCCCTCGTGAAGCTCAGCTTCCGGCTGGTGGCCGGCCAGCACCCGGACCACGTCCAGCAGTGCGTACGGACCTGGGCCGAGGCGCAGATCCCGCCGGGCATCCGCCACCGCATCACCTTCTCGCCCGCCACCCGGCCCTGTCTGACGCCGCTGGACCACCCCGCGCTCCAAGCGGTGACCCGCGCGATGGGCCGGGCCTTCGGGAAGAAGATCCTCTTCACCCGTGAAGGGGGCTCAGGACCCGCGGCCGACCTCCAGGACGTGCTCGGCGCCCCCGTCCTCTTCCTCGGCATCTCCGTACCGTCCGACGGCTGGCACGCCCCCAACGAGAAGGTCGAGCTCGACCTCCTTCTCAAGGGTGTGGAGACCGCCGCCCATCTGTGGGGCGAGCTGGCCGCGGCACTCCGCTGAGACCTCATGGCACCCGATCCATCCCGGGGGAGTAGGAAGCACCTGTGAGCACCTTCGACAACGCGACCGCAGACCGGCCCATCGGTCTCACCGCACCGAGCGGCATCGACCGCGCCGCCCATCACCGCCTCGACGAGGCATGGCTGGCCGCAGCCTGGAGCCACCCCACGACCAGGGTCTTCGTCGTCTCCGGCGGTCAGGTGCTGATCGACGACACGGCCGACGGCGGCACCGAGATCGTGATGACCCCGGCCTTCGAGGCACCGGTCACCGAGACCCACCGCTACTTCCTCGGCACCGACGAGGAAGGCGTCAGCTACTTCGCCCTCCAGAAGGACTCCCTGCCGGGCCGCATGGACCAGTCGGCCCGTCCGGCTGGTCTGCGCGAGGCAGGTCTCCTCCTCGGCGCCCGCGACGCCGGACTGATGGTCCACGCGGTCGCCCTGGAGAACTGGCAGCGTCTGCACCGCTTCTGCTCGCGCTGCGGCGAGCGCACCGTCATCGCGGCGGCCGGTCACATCCGCCGCTGCCAGGCATGCGGCGCCGAGCACTACCCGCGCACCGACCCCGCGGTGATCATGCTGGTCACGGACGACCAGGACCGGGCCCTGCTGGGTCGCCAGGTCCACTGGCCGGAAGGCCGCTTCTCGACCCTCGCGGGCTTCGTCGAGCCGGGGGAGTCGATCGAGCAGTCCGTGGCGCGCGAGGTCTTCGAGGAGGCGGGCATCACGGTCGGCGAGGTCGAGTACATCGCCAGCCAGCCGTGGCCCTTCCCGTCCAGCCTGATGCTCGGCTTCATGGCGCGGGCGACCACGTCGGAGATCAACGTGGACGGCGAGGAGATCGAGGAGGCCCGCTGGTTCTCCCGCGAGGACCTGACGGCGGCCTTCGAGTCGGGCGAGGTCATGCCGCCGTTCGGCATCTCGATCGCGGCCCGGCTCATCGAGCTCTGGTACGGCAAGCCGCTGCCGAGGCCGCGCGGCACGGCCTGACCCGCCGTGTCGCCGTACGGCTCACGGGCACAGCGAAAAGCCCCCGCGACGGCGGGGGCTTTTCGGCGCGGACGCGGCAGCGAGTCAGACGCCGACCTTCTGCTTGACCTGGGCCAGCGACGGGTTCGTCAGGGTCGAACCGTCCGGGAACAGCACGGTCGGCACCGTCTGGTTTCCGCCATTCGCCTTCTCGACGAACGCGGCGGACTCCGGGTCCTGCTCGATGTTGATCTCGGTGTAGGCGATGCCCTCGCGGTCCATCTGACCCTTGAGCCGACGGCAGTAGCCGCACCACGTGGTGCTGTACATCGTCACAGTGCCCTGCATGTCTCGCGCTCCTCTGTCTCGTCCGTCTCGCTGTAAAGCTGAGATTGTGCGTTCCCGCACGCAAGGGAACGTACGGGACCCCGTCTCCCATTCCCGCCGCACCCCGGGAAATCCGTGCCCCCAGGGGGATCGGGGCCTGCCGGGCGACGACGGGCGGGCGGAGGCGCGGTCGGGCCGCCGGGGATTAGTACGACGGATCGTTCACGCCTGTGGACAACTTCCGCGCCCGCCTCCTGCGACCTGGCAGCATGGCGGGGTGACAGCAGCAACGCATTCCACCCTCTTCCCACAGGTCCCCGAGTCCCCGGACGCCGTGCTCGACGGGCTCGACCCGGAGCAGCGCGAGGTCGCGACCGCTCTGAACGGACCCGTGTGTGTGCTGGCCGGAGCCGGTACGGGCAAGACGCGCGCGATCACCCATCGCATCGCGTACGGGGTGCGCGCGGGGATACTCCAGCCGACGACGGTGCTGGCTGTCACCTTCACCAACCGTGCGGCCGGGGAGATGCGCGGCCGCCTCCGCCAGCTCGGCGCCACCGGTGTGCAGGCGCGGACCTTCCACTCCGCCGCCCTGCGCCAGCTCCAGTACTTCTGGCCGAAAGCAGTCGGTGGTGAGCTTCCGCGGCTCGTCGAACGCAAGGTCCAGCTGGTCGCCGAGGCGGCGGCCCGCTGCGGCCTCAAGCTCGACCGCAACGAGCTGCGGGACGCCACGAGCGAGATCGAGTGGGCCAAGGTCACCCAGACGGTGCCCGGCGACTATCCGGCCGCGGTCGCCAAGACCCAGCGGGACGCCCCGCGCGACCCGGCCGAGCTCTCCCAGATCTACGGGACGTACGAGCAGCTGAAGCGCG
Source organism: Streptomyces sp. NPDC045968 (assembly GCF_056430475.1). NCBI lineage: Bacteria > Bacillati > Actinomycetota > Actinomycetes > Kitasatosporales > Streptomycetaceae > Streptomyces > Streptomyces sp. NPDC045968. Next base: position 319,839 of record NZ_JBWKLF010000004.1, read on the forward strand.
ACCGCTCCGTGATCGACTTCGAGGACGTGCTGCTCCTCACCGTCGGCATCCTCCAGGACCGCCACGACATCGCGGACCACGTGCGCGCCCAGTACCAGCACTTCGTGGTCGACGAGTACCAGGACGTCAGCCCGCTCCAGCAGCGGCTGCTCGACCTCTGGCTCGGCGACCGGGACACCCTGTGCGTGGTCGGTGATGCCAGCCAGACGATCTACTCCTTCACCGGAGCCACCCCCGACCACCTGCTGAACTTCCGCACCCGCCATCCGAACGCCACCATGGTCAAGCTGGTCCGGGACTACCGCTCCACGCCCCAGGTCGTCCACCTGGCCAACGGTCTGCTGAGCCAGGCCCGCGGCAGGGCCGCCGAGCACCGGCTCGAACTGGTCTCGCAGCGCGACAAGGGCCCCGCCCCCGTCTATACGGAGTACGCGGACGAGCCCGCGGAGGCCGAGGGCACCGCACGACGCATCCGCGATCTGATCGCCGCGGGCGTCCCGGCCGGGGAGATCGCCGTGCTCTACCGGGTCAACTCCCAGTCCGAGGTCTACGAACAGGCGCTGGTCGACGCGGGGGTCCCCTACCAGCTGCGCGGCGCGGAGCGGTTCTTCGAGCGCGCGGAGGTGCGGGAGGCGGGCATGGCCCTGCGCGGCGCAGCCCGGGCCGGAGGCAACGACTCCCTGCTCGACCAGGCCGAAGGTCTGCCCTCGGAGGTGCGGGCGGTGCTCTCCACCAAGGGCTGGACCAGCAGGCCGCCGGCCGGCTCCGGTGCGGTCCGGGACCGCTGGGAGTCGCTGGCAGCCCTGGTGCGGCTGGCCGAGGACTTCGAACAGGCCAAGCCGGGGGCGACGCTCTCCGATCTCGTGGCCGAGCTCGACGAGCGGGCGGCCGCCCAGCACGCCCCTACCGTCCAGGGCGTCACGCTGGCCTCGCTGCACTCGGCGAAGGGCCTGGAGTGGGACGCCGTGTTCGTCGTCGGACTGACCGAGGGCATGATGCCGATCACGTACGCCAAGACCGACGAACAGGTCGAGGAGGAGCGGCGCCTGCTCTACGTCGGCGTCACCCGGGCCCGCACCCACCTCACCCTGTCGTGGGCGCTCTCCCGCTCGCCCGGCGGCCGGGGCGGCCGACGGCCCACCCGCTTCCTGAACGGACTGCGGCCGGGATCGGTCGCGCTCGGCGCCCGTGGGGGCACGGGCGGCGGCGGGGGCATCGACCGAGGTACCGGTTCCGGCACGGGGACGGCCGGCGGCGGCCCGGACGCGGCGGTGAGGCGGACGCGCCGCGGTCCCGTGCGGTGCCGGGTCTGCGGCAGGACGCTCACCGAGGCCGGTGAGATGAAGCTGATGCGCTGCGAGGACTGTCCGTCCGACATGGACGAGGCGCTGTACGGGCGGCTGCGCGAGTGGCGGGCCGGCCAGGCCCGGGAGATCGGCCAGCCCGCCTACTGCGTCTTCACGGACAAGACCCTGATGGCGATCGCCGAGGGGGTGCCGGCCACCGAGGGCGAACTCGTCACCATCGCCGGCGTCGGCAACCGGAAGCTGATCCGGTTCGGCGCCGACGTGCTGGCCATCTGCGCAGGTGAGGCCGTGGGTGAGGAGGCTGAGGAGGGCGACGGCGAGGTGTGAGAAAAACTCGTCGAAAAAATAGTTTGCGCCCGCCCCAGTCATCACCATAGGTTCTTAACCACGGGAACAGCGACTTCTCTGAAGCCCTGATTCCGTGCTGTACTTATCCGAATACGCAGGACCGGCCCCGGCCGGTCCCCCTAGACGCCGAGAGGAGGCGATTCCTGTGATCAGCATCATCAGCACCAGCAAAATGACCGATCTCTCGGTCGTCTCCGCGTACTCGCTCGGCCTCGCCTGCTCTTCGGAATCCCTGCTTCGTGGCACCGGTCTGTCCGGCATTTCCGCCGCCCGTCCGATGTCTCCGGCCGCTCTCCTGCCCGTGATGCGGCAGCGCAATGAGCGACCGATCGAGGCACCGGCAGCAGCAGTAGCGAAGGGACAGGCCCCGGCCTATGCCTTTGCGGCCGTCGGTGCCGGAGCCAAGAAGCAGACGACGCAGCACCACACGATGTGGGCCTTCCGTGGGCCTGAACCCTGGAGCGATCCAGCCTGATCCAGCATCAGGCCGGCGCCTTCAGGGCCGCGGAACCCCACTCGGGATCCGCGGCCCTTTTGTTTTGTCCGAACGGGATGAGACGTGACGAAGGAGCCTCGGGACAAGCAGCACCTGGTACCAGCCGCCAACCGGCCAACAGGCCGGCACGACCAGACGAGGACACCACCACCGTGCAACTCGACACGCACGCCCCGTCCGTACCGCCTTCCGACACGATCTCCCCGCCCGGCCTCACGGAGGACTCCACCTTGATCCCCCTCACCGCGCTCACCGCGCTCGACGACGCCATCGAGAACCTCGGTGTGCCCGTCCCCTGCCGTTCGTACGACCCCGAGGTGTTCTTCGCCGAGTCGCCTGCCGACGTCGAGTACGCCAAGTCCCTCTGCCGCACCTGCCCGCTCGTCGAGGCCTGCCTCGCCGGAGCCAAGGAGCGGCGTGAGCCGTGGGGCGTCTGGGGCGGCGAGCTCTTCGTCCAGGGTGTCGTTGTCGCCCGCAAGCGGCCGCGTGGCCGCCCCCGCAAGAACCCGGTCGCGGCGTGACCGCCAGCCTGGGGGTCCCCGCCCCCGCACGAATGCAGCGCATCGGAACCATCGACCGTCCCCACACCCATGACCCCCGGAATCAGGCACCAATGACCTCCCCCACGAACGAGCCCATCGGCTCCGCAACCCCGAACGTCACGATCACCGGCGCGAACGACTCGCGTCAGAACAGGACCCGCGAGATGCAACTCATCCCAGAAGCCATGGCTCGTGCCCATATGCACGACCGCCTGAGGGAGGCCGAGGCGGAACGGCAGGCCGTACGCCTCGTCGCCGCCCGGCGGATGCACCGCCGTGCGGAGCGCGCCTCCATGCGCGCCCGCCGTGCGCTGGCCATGGCGGTCATGCACTAGGGACTCCGCAGGAGACCCCGGGGCCGAGCCCCGAAAGCACAACAGGCTGCCAGGGCAACCGCTCTGCCCGGTGAGCAGCCATCCCCTCCGCGGGGCCGGTCCGAACAGGCCGGCCCCGCGGTGCGTTGTGCCGCGCCGCGCAGCCCTCACGGCGTTATCGTCACCAGGTGGACGAGGAGACTCAGCCCGTACAGCCAGGTGCCGAGCGTGTGGTGTGCGCCCGGTGCGGAGCCACCGCCCACGGCGGGACCGCACCGCCGACCTGGAGCTGTTCCGTGGAGGACGGCAGCCGCCACTACCTGTGCGAGGACTGCTCCCGCGCTCACATCAGAGCGATCGAGAGCCGCCTCGACTCCGACTGGTGGTGACGGCGGTGGGGCCGCCTGACCCTCTGGCCCGCGCCACGTTCGACCGCCGGCTCTAGGCCTCGACGGCCGCGCCCTCCTCCTCGGGAACGAAACCGGGGAGCCAGGACTCGAGTTCGTCCCGCAGACGCACGGTCGCACCCAGCTGGCAGAGCACCCCGATGGTGCTCAGCGTCACCCGGTGTATCAGCAGGTAGGAGGGCGGAAGGTTCAGCTGCTTGCCCAGCTGATGGGCGGGGGAGCGCGGGTCCGCTATACGGGCCGCCTGCGTGCGCAACCAGCCGCGGGTGAAGGTGAACTCGTCCACCTGGGCCGGCTCGATGATCGGCAGCAGATAGTCCAGCACCGCGTCCGGCGCGAGTTCGATCGACTCCTTGACGAAGCCGGCTTCGCGCAGCAGCTCGTACACCGCTTCGGCGTCGCCCTCCAGCGTCATCCGCAGCGAGTCACCGATGGTCTGCGGCAGCCCGCCCGGCAGCCGGTCCACCGTGCCGAAGTCCAGCACCCCGAGCCGCCACTGCCCGGGATCCCCATCCAGGCCGCTCTCTCCCGGACCGTCCCCGTCCGCTCCGTCCCCGTCGTCGATCCCCGCGGCCGGCAGCAGCCGGAAGTTGCCCGGATGCGGATCGGCGTGCAGCAGGCCGGTGCGTGCCGGACCCGAGAAGAGGAAGCGCGCCAGCAACTGGCCGGCCCGGTCGCGCTGTTCCGTGGTGCCCTCGGCGATCACGTCGGCGAGCGGGATGCCGTCGATCCACTCCGACACGAGGACCTGTTCGGACTGGTGGACCACGTCAGGGACGACGACGTCCGGATCGTCCTCGAACTCCGCCGCGTGCTGCCGCTGCGACTCCGCCTCCAGCGCGTAGTCCAGCTCTTCCTCAACCCGCTCGCGCAGCTCCTTGATGAGCGGTTTGACGTCCATCCCCGGAACCAGCGGGCCGAACAGCCGGGCGAAACGGCTCAACTGGGTCAGATCCGAGAGCAGTGCCTCTCCGGCGCCCGGATACTGCACCTTCACCGCGACGTCCCGCCCGTCGTGCCACACCGCCCGGTGGACCTGCCCGATCGACGCGGCGGCCGAGGGTTTGTCCTCGAAGGAGAGGAAGAGGTCCCGCCAGTCCTCACCCAGTCGCTCTGCCAGTACCGCGTGCACCGTGCGCGCGGGCATGGGCGGCGCCGCCTCCTGCAATTTGGTGAGCGCGGCGCGGTAGGGCCCCGCGACCTCCTCGGGCAGCGCCGACTCGAAGACGGACAGCGCCTGCCCGAGCTTCATCGCACCGCCCTTCAACTCGCCCAGAACACGGAAGAGCTGGTCGGCAGTGCGCTGTTGAACCTCGCGGGCCACCAGTTCGGCGGACTTTCCGCCGATCCGCTTGCCCAGGCCCCACGTGGCACGGCCCGCGAAGCCGAGCGGCAGGGCGGCCAGCTTGGCGGTACGGGTGACCGCCTTCCGGGGAAGATCAGACATGTGCCCCTCCAGTTCCCAGACCGTGCCGCGTGAGTCTTCGGCGTTGCCGTCGACAGCGGTCACCCGGCCATTGTGTCGTGTGCGGCACCCGCCTCGGAGGTGAGCTCCCCCTCAGTGTGCCCGGCCGCGCCGCAGGAACAGTCGCGATGCGGTCCCAGCTGCTCCGACCGCCAGTCCAGCAGTGGCATCGCCGCCTCCCACCGGGCGCCCGTACTCGCGGGCAACTCCCCGTCGAGGAAGGACAGCGCATGCGCGGCCGCGAGCCCGGCCACCGCCGTCGCCAAGCCCACATCGCAGGCCGGAACGGTGCTGCGGCGCCCGGAGCGCCACTGCGCCAGCATCCGCGGCCACTGCGGGTCGCGATCGGCGCGGTGCAGTGCCAGACAGCCGGCGCATCCCGTGCCCCCGGGCAGCACGAGCGGGCCGACCACTCCGGTGGCCTCGATCACACCCGCGTAGAGATGGGGAGTTCCCGAACCGATCCAGGGCGCGGCGGTGGCGGGGTCGGGGGCGTACACCGCGAGGCCGTCCCGGGGCGCGACCACGATCAGGGACAGTCCCGGTTCACCGCCGGCCGACGTCCCGGCCGTCTCGGTGGCGCGCGGGGTCCCGCCCACGGCGGACCTGCGGACGAGCTGGCGGGCCGCCGTGTCCCTCCGCTCCCCGACCGCGGATGCCGGGAGTCCTCCGGGAGCGACGTCCCACGGCTCGGCGCGGCCGCCGTCCAGCACCTCGACCCGGCCGACCCCCGCTCCGGACAGCACCGCGGCGATCACGGCGCCCACCCGGCCAGCACCCCTCACCTGTACACGTATGGCCCGCCGGGCGGCGAGCCGCCGCAGTCCGCTGCCGGGCTCCGGGTGCACGACCGAGAGTGACGCCAGATCGGGCCGCTGCCGCTCCAGGGCGTCGGCGCGATCGCGTAACGCATCGGCCTCCGGGCCGCCTCCCCGGGGATCGTCCAGCAGCCCCGCCTCCGTCAGCCGCGCGACCAGCACGTCCACATGACGCTCCGACAGGTCCAGGGACCGGGCTTGTTCGCGAAGGAGTGGCAGGCCGCGCGTACCGTCGAGCAGTTCCAGGAAGCTCCCGGTGGCGATATCCATGGGGCCGAGCGTCACCGCATGAGCCGGCGTCACTCCGAATTGGACGGTGTTCCGTCCGCGCCATGCGCGGCGCAGTGCGGGCTTGAGCATCGGATGCATGACTTCTCCCCGGTCGGTGTGAAGATCCTTTGCCAGAATGCGGTGGCGGAGCGAAGTCCGCGAAAAGTTATCCACAGGCGGGGGGTATTAGTCGTTCAAATGGTGCATGCCATGGACCGGATCAACGCCGAACCGTTCGGCAGTCGGGACTTCCGCCACTGACAGCGGGTAACGTCGGGGCGTGCCCGCCGAACCGTCACCCGGCCTCGCCGGGGGGACCCCCGCGCCCAGCGCCGGAAGCGATCAGCGCAGCGCGGCCGCCCGTCGGCCCCGCGCTTCGGCGACGAGCGCGGTCGAGGTCCGCAGGAGTGCCCGGCGCAGCAGAACGGTCTCCGCGTACCGGGAGGGCGACCGCACCATCGTGCTGATCCCCGCCCGGATGTCGGAGGCGGAGGAACAGCGCTGGGTGACAGTGATGCTCGACAAGCTCGCCGCCCAGGAGAGCAAGCGCGTCATCGGCGACAGCGAGCTGGCCGAGCGCGCCGAGCGGTTGTCCGCCCAGTATTTCGAGGGCCGTGCGAGGCCCGCTTCCGTGCGGTGGGTGACCAACCAGAACACCCGATGGGGTTCCTGCACCCCTGCCGAGGGCTCCATCCGTCTGTCGCACCGGTTGCAGGGCATGCCGGAGTACGTCGTCGACTACGTACTCGTCCACGAGCTGGCCCACCTGCTCGTGCCCGGCCACGGCCCGCGTTTCTGGCGGCTGCTGGAGGCGTACCCGCGCACCGAGCGGGCCCGGGGCTATCTCGAAGGTGTCGTGGCGGCCGACCGGCTTCCGCACCTGCCGGCCGCGCGCGAGGAGTGACGTTCGGTGATTCTGTACCGGGTGTGTACCGACTTGGCTCGATGTCGTCGTTTGCGGTTAGCCTGACGCGACGCATTCACATTCGGGATGGGGGACGGTCGTTACGCATGGCCAGGGAATTCCAACGCGGCCACAAGGCCAAGATCAGTGACCTCACGCCAGGTACGGATCTGTACGTAGGTGTGCAGATCGCCGGACCCGGACTGACCTTCGACATCAGCTGCTTCGGCCTCGACGCCAATGAGCAGCTCTCGGACGACCGGTATTTCATCTTCTTCAACCAGCCGAAGTCGCCCGAGGAGTCCATTCAGCTGCTGGGCGCCCAGTCCGGTGACACCGAGTCGTTCCGCGTCACGCTCGACCGCATTCCGGCGAACATCCACAAGCTGTCGTTCACCGCGACTCTCGACGGTGCGGGACAGATGTCGCAGGTCGGACCCGGATACATCCGGATCGTGGCAGGCGGCGAAGAGGTGGTGAGGTACGCCTTCACCGGCTCGGAGTTCACCACCGAGCGCGCCGTGATGCTGGGCGACTTCTACCTCAAGGACGTCTGGCGTTTCGCCGCCGTCGGGCAGGGCTTCGACGGTGGTCTGGACGCGCTGCTGAAGAACTTCGGCGGCGAGGTCGCGGAAGAGGCTCCGGCCGCTCCGCAACCGCAGGCGGCCGCCCCGTCGTTCGCGCCTCCCGCGCAGGCCACCGCGCCCCCGGCCTTCGGAGCCCCGGCCCCGCAGGCCACCGCGCCCCCGGCCTTCGGAGCCCCGGCCCCGCAGGCTCCTCAGCCCGCACCGTCCTTCGGCGCCCCCGCCGCAGCCGCGCCCGCGCCGCCGCAGCAGCCGATGCATGTCGCGCCGACCATGGCTGCCCCGATGGCCCCGCAGGCCCCGTCCCCGTACGGGCAGCCGCAGCCACCGCAGCAGCCGCAGTTCGGGCAGGTTCCCGGCCAGGGTGCACCGCCCACCGCCCCCTACGGGCAGCAGCCTCCGGCCCCGTTCGGCCAGCAGGCGCCCGCCCCCTACGGACAGCAGCCTCCCGGTATGCCGCACGGCGTGCCCCAGGGGGTGCCGCAGGGTGGTGCCGGTCTGCAAGCCGCTCTCCAGCTGTACAAGGAGACACCGACCGGCCAGCGCTGGACCCCTCAGAACCAGCAGCTCATGAGGGTCGACCTGACCATGGGCAGCACGCCGGTGCTGGCCCGTCAGGGCAGCATGGTGATGTACCAGGGCAAGGTCGACTTCGGTTACAAGAGCGCGGGTTTCGCGGGCCGGGTGGTCGGTAACGCCACCGGCCAGGAAATGCAGCTGATGCGCTGTACGGGCCGGGGCCAGGTCTTCCTCGCCGAGGAAGGTTCGCATCTGCATCCGATCGAGCTGCAGGGCGACGGCATCTGCGTCTCCGCCGAGAGCGTTCTCGCGTTCGACGAGTCTCTCCAGTACGAGGTCCGCAGGATCGAGGGCCACGGCATTCCCGGCGGCGCCCTGTTCACCATGCTGTTCCAGGGAACAGGCACCGTGGTCGTGAAGACCCACGGCGTCCCTGTCGTCCTGCCGGTCACTCCGACCACGTTCGCCGACTGCAACGCCGTCGTCGCCTGGTCGGCGGCGTCCCAGGTGATCCTCTCCAGCCAGGTCCGGCTGCGCCGCAACGCGTATCCGGGACACAGCGGAGAGACCGTGAACCTCCAGTTCCGGGGAGCGCCCGGGAACTTCATCGTCGTCCAGCCCTACGAGGTGTGAGGGAGCCCGTCATGAACCAGCAACTCGCGGGCTTCGCCCCGACCCCCGTCACGGCCCGGATGGAGAATCACGGCCGCACGATGCTCAAGGTCGCCATGGCCACGGGCCAGGACCTGTACGCACGCACCGGCTCGATGGTGGCGTACGAGGGCTTCATCCAGTACGAACCCAATCCGCCCGCCGTCCGGCAGGCCGCGTCCCAGTGGGTCACCGGTGAGGGCGCACCCGTCATGAAGTGCTCGGGTGACGGACTGCTCTACCTCGCCGACTACGGCGCCGATGTGGTCGTCATCAACCTCGACAACGACTCCCTCTCGGTCAACGGCACCAACCTCCTCGCCTTCGACGCCCACCTCACCTGGGGTGTCGAACGGGTCAAGGGCCTCGCCAAGTTCGCCGGCCAGGGCCTGTGGAACGTCGGCATCCAGGGCACCGGCTGGGTCGCCATCACCTCCCGCGGCACTCCGATCGTCGTCGACTGCGGCCGTGGCGAGGACGAGACGTACGTCGACCCGGACGCCCTCGTCGCGTGGTCCCCGAACCTCAAGGTGAAGGGCAAGCGCAGCTTCAAGGCTTCCTCGCTCATCGGGCGGGGCAGCGGAGAGGCGTACCAGATGGCCTTCTCGGGACAGGGCATCGTCGTCGTCCAGCCGAGCGAGGACAGTACCGACCGCCTTCGGGTCCGGAACTGAGGGGGAGGAGAACACACCATGCAGAGTCCGCTTTTCGCTCACACCGAGCAGCAGTCCCAGGGCCGGTACACCATCCAGAACCCGCAGCTCCTGCGGGTCTCGCTGACCGGCCACGACGACATCCTCGCCCGCAAGGGGGCCATGGTCGCGTACCAGGGGCTGATGGAGTTCGACGGCGAGTACCGCTCGCAGGGCCAGCGCCGGGCCCGTGCGAACACGGGTGAGGGCCTCGACCTGATGCGCTGCACGGGTCAGGGCACCGTCTACCTGGCCAACCTCGCCCAGTACATCCACGTCGTGGACGTCGGCCACGAGGGAATGACCGTGGACAGCGCGTATGTCCTCGCCCTCGACTCCACGCTGCACACCGAGGTCATCGCGGTGGACAGCCAGTACGGCGTCTCGGGCACCGGGAAGTACCAGCTCAGCATCACCGGCACCGGCAAGGTCGCGCTGATGACCTCCGGCCAGCCGCTGATGATGCAGGTGACGCCGGACAAGTACGTGAACGTCGACGCCGACGCGATCGTGGCCTGGTCCAGCTCGCTGCGCGTCCAGATGCAGGCCCAGACGCACTCCTCCGGGGTCAGGCGTCGTCGTGGCAGCACCGGTGAGGGCTGGGAGCTCAGCTTCCTCGGACAGGGCTTCGCTCTCGTCCAGCCCAGCGAGGTGATGCCCCCGCAGCACGCCGAGATCGGGCAGGGCGCCCGCGCCCAGTTCGGTGTCGGTCAGCAGGGGGCGCACGCTCAGAACCAGAACAACGCCTGGAACTGATCCGTACACAGCGGCATCGCGTAAGGGGCGGTCTCTCAGGAGACCGCCCCTTACGCCGTAGCGGACCGGCGCACGGCTACGGGCGCTGTTCCAGCGCCGCGAGGGTCCCCTCCAGCAGTCGTACGACCGAGGCGTCGGCCACGGCCGCGACCTCGTCGTACGCGTACCACCGCAGGTCCAGCGATTCGTCGCTGATCTGCTCGGTGGCCCCCGCCGGGGCCAGTGCCGCGTACTGCACGTCGAGGTGCCAGTGACAGGGCGCCGGAATCGGGTGCCGGTCCAGCCGCACCGGACCGCCCGCCAGGAGCGTGAGGCCCTCGATTCCGGATTCCTCCGTCGCCTCCCGCAGGGCGGCGGCGGCCAACGTGGAGTCCTGCGGCTCGCAGTGTCCGCCCATCTGGAGCCACATCCCCAGCTTCCTGTGCAGGGTCAGCAGGACCCTGCCGCGGCCGGGGTCGACCACCAGAGCACTGGCGGTCAGATGCCCGGCCTCGCAGGCCTTCCACATGCCGTCCGGGTGCTGTGCCAGGTGGTCGAGGTAGACCTGGCGCAGTCCGTCCTGCGCCGTGCCGGGCCCGGGGGCGTAGCTCTTCAGTACGAGGAAGCCGTCGTCGTGCAGGCTCACTGGTCGGTGTCGTCCTTGCTGTCCTTGTCGTCGGTTCCGGGGCCGTCGGTGCCGGAACCGTCGGTGCCCTCCGCGCCGGAGGCGGGCTTCTGCGGCCCCTTGGCGGCCTCACCGAGCATCTTGTCCAGCTCGGAGAAGTCCAGCTGCTCGTGGTGCACGAAGCCGTCCGGGTCGTCCAGGTCATGGGCCGTCGGCAGCATGTCCGGGTGCTCCCACAGGCCGTCACGGCCGTCGACGCCCCGTGCGTCCGTGAGCGAGGCCCACAGCCGCGAGGCGTCCCGCAGCCGGCGCGGACGCAGCTGGAGCCCGATCAGGGTGGCGAAGGTCTGCTCCGCGGGACCACCGGAGGCCCGGCGCCTGCGCAGGGTCTCGCGCAGTGCGTCGGCCGAGGTCAGGCGCGTCTTGGCGGCCTCGTGGACCACGGCGTCGACCCACCCCTCGACCAGTGCGAGCGCCGTCTCCAGGCGGGCCAGCGAGGCCTTCTGCTCCGGGGTGTCCTCCGGCTGGAACATTCCCTGCTGGAGGGCGTCCTGCAACTGCTCGGGCTGCGTCGGGTCGAACTGGCCGACCACGTCCTCCAGCTTGCTGGTGTCGACCTTGATGCCGCGTGCGTAGGCCTCGACCGCACCGAAGAGATGCGAGCGCAGCCACGGCACGTGGGCGAAGAGCCGCTGGTGGGCGGCCTCGCGCAGGGCGAGATAGAGCCGCACCTCGTCCTGGGACACGCTCAGGTCCTTGCCGAACAGCTCGACGTTCAGCGGAAGCAGCGCGGCCTTGCCGGCCGGCCCCAGCGGCAGCCCGATGTCCGTGGAACCGACCACCTCACCGGCGAGCACGCCCACGGCCTGCCCGATCTGCTGGCCGAACATGGCGCCGCCCATCGACCGCATCATGCCGATCAGCGGGCCCGCCATGGCCTGCATCTCCTCGGGCAGGACATCGCCCATGGCCAGGCCGACACGCTCGGCCACCGGGTCGACGAGCTGCTGCCAGGCGGGGAGGGACGCCTCGACCCATTCCGCGCGGCTCCACGCGACGGTGGAGACCGAACCGGACGGAAGCGACGTCACGCCGTCCAGCCAGAGGTCCGCCAGCCGCAGCGCCTCATCGACCGCAGTCCGCTCCGCCGGACCCACGCTCGCGTCCTTGGTGCCGTCCGGAGTGCCCTGCGAGACCGTCTGGCGGGCGATCTGCTTGGCCATGTCCCAGTTCACGGGACCGCCCTCGTAGCTGAGCATCTGGCCAAGCTGCTGGAAGGCCGCGCCCAGGTCGTTCGGGTTCATCGAACCGAACATGGCTGCGAACGGATTGTCACCGCCCGCGCCGGGACCGAAGCCGAGCGGGTTGCCCGGACCGCCCGGACCCTGCCCACCTCCGGTGGGGTCCTTCTTCTTGCCTTCGTCGCCGTTCTCCGGCTCCTCCGGCGGAAGGCCGAATCCGAATGGGGTGTCACTCACGGGTTTCCTCGGCTCGTAGGGCCGCCGGCTCGAACCGACGGCGACTGCCCGACATCACCATCCAGCGTAGACACCAAGCCCGCTTAGGGCCTCAGTGCTCCGCCGGCTCCCGGCCTGCGGCAGGATGGACGCCACCTGGTACGTACGCGTCATTCGGGTACGTACTGAAGACAACCGCTGGAGACGCCCGGTGAGTTCCCCAGATCCACAGGTTCGCGCAGCGCGAAACCTGGCCGACCCCTCGTCCGAGAGCAAGCCCGAAAAGAAGCGCTCCAGGAGCCGGGGCCCCGTCGTCGCGGTCACCGGTGCCGCGAGCGGCGTCGGTGAGCTCCTCACCGCACATCTCGTCGCATCCGACGAGATCAAGCAGGTCATCGCCATCGACGAACGCCGGGGCGACGTCTCGGAGGCGACCTGGCACATCCTGGACGTACGCGACCCCGCCATCGCGGAGAAGCTGCGCGGCGCGGACGTCGTGATTCACCTGGCGCTCGATCTCGACCTGGAGACCGACCCCGCCGCCCGTACGGCGTACAACGTGCGCGGCACCCAGACCGTACTGACGGCCGCCGCCGCGGTGGGCGTCCACCGGGTCGTGCTGTGCACCTCGGCGATGGTCTACGGGGCCCTGCCGGACAACGACATCCCGCTCTCCGAGGACGCCGAGCTGCGCGCCACGGCGGAGGCAACCGGGGTCGGGGACCTGCTGGAGATCGAACGTCTCGGCAGGCGCGCGCCGCGCGCCCACCCCGGGCTCAACGTCACCGTCGTGCGGCCCACGGTCCTGGTCGGCGGTACGGACACGGCGCTGACCCGCTACTTCGAGTCCCCCCGGCTGCTGGTCGTCGCGGGATCACGTCCCACCTGGCAGTTCTGCCACGTCGACGACCTGGTGACCGCTCTGGAGTACGCCGCCCTGGAGAAGATCGACGGAGAGTTCGCCGTCGGCTGCGACGGGTGGCTGGAGCAGCAGGAGGTCGAGGAGCTCAGCGGCGTACGCCGTATGGAGCTCCCGTCCGCCGTCGCGCTCGGCGCGGCGGCACGGCTCCACCGGATCGGTCTCACGCCGTCCCCGGCGGGCGACCTCGCCTACACCATGCATCCCTGGGTGGTCAGTGTGAGCCGGCTGCACGACGTCGGATGGCGGCCCAAGTGGACCAACGAGGAGGTCCTCGGGGCGCTCCTCGAAGAGGTGGAGGGTCGCCACACGGTCGCCGGACGCCGGCTCGGCCGCAAGGACGCCACCGCGGCCGGCGCGGCCGGTGCGACCGTCGCCCTGCTCGGCACCGCCGCGCTGGTCCGCCGCGCCCGGAAGGCACGCCGCCGCATCTAGGGTCTGCCCGCCGCGAGGCGCCGTGCCAGGGGGTGTGGCCCCGGCCCTGATCCGACGGACGGGCCCCTGGTCCCGTCGGTCGGGCGGCGGGGCCGCTCAGGGGCGCCTGTAGGAGGCTCCAAGACGGCCGGCGGCCCGCCGGTCGAAAACGCTATTCCGCGATGTCAGTGCGGTGCGGCACGATGGACCCCATGGCACGCACCCATGACCACCCCGGCGAGCAGGCGGCTCACGACCCCATCCGGCTGCTGGAGATCCGTGACACTCCGCTCTCCGTCGACGAGATCTTCCGAGCAGTCGGGGACGACGCGGCCGGCGGCCTCGCGCTCTTCGTTGGCACCGTGCGCAATCACGACGAGGGGCAGGACGTCGGAGCGCTCGGCTACTCCTGTCATCCCTCGGCGCAGGACGAGATGCGGAAGGTGGCCGAGAAGGTCGTCGCCGAGTTCCCGGTCCGCGCGCTGGCCGCCGTCCACCGTGTGGGTGAACTGGCGGTAGGCGATCTGGCGGTGGTCGTCGCCGTCTCCTGCGCACACCGGGGAGAGGCGTTCGACGCCTGCCGGAAGCTGATCGACGACCTGAAACACGAGGTTCCGATCTGGAAGCACCAGCGTTTCTCGGACGGTACGGAGGAGTGGGTCGGAGCCTGCTGAGCGCAAACCGCACCGGGGAGGATCAGCCCCGATTTGCGTAACCGCCCCCCTGCCGTGAGCGTTGGCCTTCCGGATCGTTAATCTGCTGATCGGTCACTTGCGATCACTCACGGGGTAGGGAGGTCGTCATGGCGGCACTCGCTTGGTTGCTGATTCCACTTCTCGCTGCTGTCGGCGCTGCGATATGGGGAAGCTGGGCCGCGCGTAACCGCACGACCGGCGATGTCTCCGAACTCGCCGGATACGCAAGGTTCCGTGACGCGATGGAGAAATCGCACTCCGGTTCCGATGCCGCATGACCTCGCCTCTCGCCGCGTGATGCCGCCCGTCGCCTCGCCGCCGTCCTCGTACGGACCGGCCCCGACGGTGCACTGACAGGCCATTCCCGTACTGTCGTTCCATGCCACGCCGCACCGCGACGATGCTCGCTTCCACCCTGATCCTCATCGCGCTGCTCTGCGCAGGCGTGCTGATTCCCGTGCGGTATGCCGAGATGTCCCCGGGGCCGACCGTGAACACGCTGGGTGAAGCCAGGGGCGAGCCGGTGCTGCAGATCAGCGGACGCAAGACGTACCCCACCTCGGGGCACCTGAACATGACGACGGTCCGCGTCACCGGTGCGGACTACGAGATGAACATCGTCGAAGCGGTCTACGGCTGGCTGGCTCACGACAGCGTGGTCGTACCGCACGACACCCTCTATCCGGACGGCAAGACGGAGGAGGAGTCGACGCAGGAGAACGCCGAGGAGTTCAGCCAGTCCCAGGAGAGCGCCAAGGTCGCCGCCCTGGAGGAGCTGGACATCCCCGTCACGTCCCGGGTCGTGGTGTCCACGGTCATCAAGGACAGCCCCGCTCAGGGGCAGCTGCACGCGGGCGACGTGATCAAGGCGGTCGACGGCGCGGCCGTCAGGCAGCCCGAGAACGTCGCCGAGCTCGTCACCAAGCACAAGCCGGGCGAGGACGTCACCTTCACGGTCGTCCCGGCCAAGGAGGCGGCCGCCGCCGAGAAGGCGGGCAGGCAGCCCCGTTCCACCCGGAAGATCGTCATCACGACGGAGAAGGCGCCGAAGGGGAACCGGGCGATCGTCGGCATCCAGGCCGGGACGGACCACACGTTCCCGTTCGAGATCGACATCAAGCTCGCCGACGTGGGCGGCCCCAGCGCCGGCCTGATGTTCTCCCTCGGCATCATCGACAAGCTCACCCCCGGGAATCTGACGGGCGGAAAGTTCATCGCGGGCACCGGCACGATCGACGACGAGGGCAAGGTCGGCCCGATCGGCGGTATCAACATGAAGCTGGTCGGTGCCCGCGACGCGGGAGCGCGGTACTTCCTCACCCCCGACGACAACTGCGCGGCCGCCGCGTCCGACATCCCCAGCGGTCTCACGCTGGTACGGGTGAAGACGCTCGACGACGCCAAGAAGTCGGTGGAGAAGATCCGGGCGGGAGACACCGCGGGCCTGCCGAGCTGCTCGGCGAGCTGACGGCCGGCCCCTCCGGCCCGGAGGACCGGGCCGGAGGGGCCGGGACGCGAAGGTCAGGACGCGAAGGTCACGGCACTGACGTGAGGGCCCCGGAGTCAGGGCCCCGGGGTCAGGACTCGAACGTCGCGGCGAGCGCCTCGGCCAGCCCGGGCACGAGGCCCGCGCCCGTCAGCACCTCGGTGGGGGAGTCCTTCTCCCGCAGCCGTACGGCCGAGTCCCGCGATCCGTCGCGCAGGACGGCCACCGTCATCCGGACCTCCTGGCGGTCCGGGTGCTTGGCGACCCACTTGGTCAGCTGAGCATCGCTCAGCCCCTCGGGTACGGAAGCCTCGGCGGACGGCGGCAGCATCAGCCGCTCCACGGTCATCGCGCACCCGACCACCGCGTCGGGCCAGGCGATGGTGGCGAGGAACTCGTCCAGCGCGGTGCCCGCGGGCAGTTCGTCCTGCTCGATCGGTGTGAGGGCCGCGGTCGTGGAACCGGTGTCGTCCAGACCGAGCTGGGCGGCGAGACCCGGCTCCTGGGCGCGCAGCCGGGCGGTGTCGACCAGGGCGAAGAGCCGGGCCGGCTGGTCCCAGCCGAGGTTGGCTGCATAGGCGTCGATTTCGAGTACGGCGACAGTGAGGGGGCTCGCGGCCATCGGAGGGCCGGAGGGGGAAACGTTGGGCATGGTCAATATCCTGCCTCCTTCCGCCCCGGTAACGGGAACTAGGTAAAGCCTCAGTAAGTTGCATAGGTGGGCTCTACGATCGCTGGGCCTGCTCCACACGACCGCGAACTTCGAGGTGCGCACGTTGGCTTTCCAGATGCCGGACCGCGGCGGAGGCCCGACCGGGCCACGGATCAGAGTCGGCCGCCCGTCCCGGCGCGTCCGTACCCTGCTCATGACTTTGGGTGTCCTGGCGGTCCTCGCCATGGCCTTCGTCATGTTCGCGGGGTTCTGGACGGACTGGCTCTGGTACAGGTCGGTCGAGTATTCGTCCGTCTTCACCACCACTCTGTGGACCAAGATCGGACTGTTCCTCGTCTTCGGACTGCTGATGGCGATCGCCGTCGGCGTGAACATCTGGCTCGCGCACCGGCTCCGGCCGCCGCTGAGCGCGATGTCACTGGAACAGCAGAGCCTGGACCGCTACCGGATGAGCGTTGCCCCCTACAAGAAGTGGGTGCTGCTCGCGATCACCGCGCTCGTCGGGCTGATCGCCGGAGCGTCCGCCTCGGGCCAGTGGCGTACGTGGCTGATGTACGTCAACGGCGTGGCCTTCGGCCAGAAGGACCCCCAGTTCAAACTGGACGTGTCCTTCTACGCCTTCGACCTTCCCTGGTACCGCTTCCTGCTCGGCTTCGGTTTCGCGGCGGCCGTGCTGTCGCTGATCGCCGCCGCGGTGACGCACTACCTGTACGGCGGACTGCGGATCACCAGTCCGGGCGCGCGGGCGACCGGCGCGGCCACCGGTCATCTGTCGGTGCTGCTCGGCATCTTCGTCTCGCTGAAGGCCGTGGCGTACTGGCTCGACCGCTACGGCCTGGCGGTGAAGTCGAGCGACTTCAAGGCCACCGACAACTGGACGGGTCTGCGGTACGTCGACGCCAACGCCTACCTGCCGGCGAAGACCATCCTCTTCTGCATCGCCGCGATCTGTGCCGTGCTGTTCTTCGCGACGCTGTGGCGCCGCACCTGGCAGCTGCCGGTGATCGGCTTCGGGCTGATGGTGCTCTCGGCGATCCTGATCGGCGGGCTCTACCCGGCGATCGTGCAGAAGTTCCAGGTCCAGCCGAACGAGCAGGCCAAGGAAGCGCCGTTCATCGCGAAGAACATCGACGCCACACGCGACGCGTACGACATCGATGACGCGCAGGTCGACGACTACACGGGCAAGAGCACGGAGACCGACGACGCCAAGCTGCGCACCGACGCGGACGCGGCCGCCAGTTACCGGGTGATGGACCCCAACGTCGTGTCCCCGGCCTTCCAGCAGCTTCAGCAGAAGAGGAACTACTACCAGTTCCCCAAGACGCTGGACGTCGACCGCTACAAGGGCCCGGACGGCAAGGAGCAGGACACCGTCATCGGTCTTCGGGAGCTCAACCTCGAAGGCCTGCCCAAGCGGAACTGGATCAACGACCACTTCACGTACACCCACGGCTACGGCGCGATCGCGGCCCGGGGGACCACGACGGGCACGAACCCGGCGGGCTCTCCGGACTTCACCGAGTCGGGTCTGCCGGCCAGCGGCCAGCTGGGCACGTACGAGCAGCGGATCTACTACGGCGAGAAGACCACGCAGTACTCCATCGTCGGAGGGCCCCAGAAGGAGCTCGACTACGAGGAGGACGGCGAGAAGACCACCAGCTACAAGGGCGACAGCGGCGTCAGTCTCGCCAACGCGTTCAACCGCGCGGCCTACGCCGTCTCCTTCAGCGAGCCGCAGATCCTGTACTCGGGAGCCATCGGCGAGGGTTCGCGGATCCTGTACAACCGCACGCCCAAGGAGCGCGTCGAAGCGGTGGCCCCGTGGCTGACCATCGACGGAGACGCCTACCCGGCGGTCGTCGACGGCCGCATCCAGTGGATCGTCGACGCCTACACCACGACCAACGGCTATCCGTACGCCTCGCGCACGACGCTGGGCGACACCACGGCCGACTCGCTGACCACCAACCAGCGTGCGGTCGTCGCCCAGCAGAACCAGGTCAACTACATCCGTAACTCGGTGAAGGCCACCGTCGACGCCTACGACGGCAAGGTCAAGCTGTACGAGTGGGACACCAAGGACCCGGTCCTGAAGACCTGGCGCAAGGCGTTCCCGGGGACCGTGAAGTCCCGGGGGGACATCCCCGCCGAGCTGATGGACCATCTGCGGTACCCGCAGGACCTGTTCAAGGTCCAGCGGGAGCTGCTCACGCGCTATCACGTCCAGGACCCCGCCCAGTTCTACAGCGGGAGTGACGCCTGGCAGGTGCCGGACGACCCCACCAACAAGGAGCCGGGGGCCGTTCCGCCGTACTACCTGAGCATGAAGATGCCGGGCCAGGACGCGCAGAAGTTCTCACTGACCACGACGTTCACACCGAAGGGGCGGCCCGACCTCGGGGCGTTCATGGCGGTCGACGCGGACGCGGCCAGCAAGGACTACGGCACCATGAGGCTGCTGAGAGTCACCACCACGGTGAAGGGCCCGGGTCAGGTACAGAGTGAGCTCAACGGCAACGACGACGTCGCCGAGTTCGTGAGAAACCTCAAGGGCACCGACTCCGACATCGAGTACGGCAATCTGCTCACCGTGCCGCTCGACGGTGGCTTCCTCTACATCGAACCGGTGTACACGCGCGGTGGCACGCAGAACTACCCGCTGCTGCGCAAGGTGGCCGCTTCCTACGGGTCGAAGATCGTCTTCGAGAACAGTCTCGGTGAGGCGCTCAACGCGGTCTTCGGGGTCGAGGACACCGGCCCGACGGAGCCCACGGAGCCCACGGAGCCGCCGGGCGACACCACCGAGCCTCCGGCAACCGGGGAGGCCGCGCTGAAGAAGGCCATCGCGGACGCCCAGAAGGCGTACACGGAGGGCGAGGCGGCACTCCAGAAGCAGGACTGGGCCGCCTACGGCAAGGCCCAGGCGGATCTGGAGGACGCCCTGCGGAGGGCGGCCGCGGCTCAGCCCAAGCCGGGCAGTGGTGCGGACGGCGCCGAGGCGGCCGACAAGGCGGCCGACAAGGCCGACGAGGCCGATGAGAAGGGCGCTGACCAGGGCAGCTGAGAAAACCCACCCCCGCGTCGTGGTACTGTTTGAACACAACGACGCGGGGTGGAGCAGCTCGGTAGCTCGCTGGGCTCATAACCCAGAGGTCGCAGGTTCAAATCCTGTCCCCGCTACTGAAAAGACAAAGGCCCGAATCCAACAGGATTCGGGCCTTTGTCATGTTGTCAGTCTTTCCGGAGCCATCCGCGTGAAGTGCGGTTCGCGGGGCATGAGTTGGACCCGGGCGTGTTTGACTTATCTCTCTGTGGGCATGTCGACAAAACGCTGAAGTGACCTCACTGGCCGCGATATACCAGGTGTACGCGGGTAACAGGTGGTGCGACGATGGTATTTATGGGGGACAGGGCAACTCTGTTGGAGACAGGGCGGTTTGTGCAGCGACGCGTCCAGAAGACGGAAAGCATGTCGGACGCGGCTTTTGTCGCCGCCATCGCCGAGACCACCGACGCCACCGACGCCACCTGCGCAGCCGACACCACCTACGCCGCCGAGACCGCGGACGGCGTCGAGGCCGAAGCGCGGCACCGTCGTGCGGCCGACGCCGGTGACACCGCCTCGATGAGCGTCCTCGGCGCTCTGCTGCTGCGCCGCGGCGACCTGGACGCCGCCGAGCGGTATCTGCGCGCGGCCACCGCGGAAGGCGACCGGGCCGCGGCCAACAACCTGGGGGTTCTGCTCCACCAGCGCGGTTACGCGGAGGAGGCCGCCGGCTGGTGGCGGATCGCCGCCGTCGCGGGTTCCGCGGCCGCCGCCCACGCCCTCGGCCGGCACTTCCGGGAGCGCGGCGACGAGCCCGGTGCCGAGTACTGGCTGCGCCAGTCCGCCGAGCAGGGCCACGCACTGGGTGCCTACGCCCTGGCCGACCTGCTGGAGCACCGCAGCGACGTCGGTGCGGAGCGCTGGCTGCGGGCCGCCGCCGAGCAGGGGCACCGGGAGGCCGCGTACCGCCTGGCACGCACCCTGGAGCGCAAGGTCCTCGACGACCCGCACGCCGCCTTCGGCCTCGGACACGGTACGGGCTCCCATGCCACCGGCCATGTGCTCGGGGCGCCCGAGATCGTCGAGGCACCGGAGACCGAGGGGGCCGCGAGCGCTCCCCGCACGGGCATCGTCAAGCAGGCCAGGGCCGGTGACGGCAAGGCCGGTGGCGAGCGCGGGCGGAGTGACGACGGGCCGGTGGCGGGTCCGGCCGCCGGGCGCATGGGCGAGGCCGAGCAGTGGTACCGCCAGGCCGCCGCGCGCGGGCACCGGCGGGCGGCGCTGCACCTGGGCGCCATCCTGGAACAGCGCGGTGAGCTGAAGGAGGCAGGCCGGTGGTACCTCACCGCCGCCAAGGACGGTGAGGCGCGTGCCGCCTGCGCGCTCGGATTCCTGCTGCGTGACGCGGGCGACGAGGAGAGCGCGGCCGTGTGGTGGCTGCGTGCCGCCCAGGACGGCGACGGCAACGCCGCCAACGCCCTGGGCGCACTCCACGCTGCCCGTGGCGAGCAGCAGACGGCCGAGCGCTGGTACCGGGCCGCCATGGACGCGGGCGATGTCAACGGCGCGTACAACCTCGGTCTGCTCTGCGCCGCCCAGGACCGGACGCCGCAGGCCGAGCAGTGGTATCGCCGTGCCGCCTACGCCGGGCACCGCGAGGCGGCCAACGCGCTGGCCGTGCTCCTGCTCCAGGCCGGGGACCACACCGGGGCGGAGCCCTGGTTCTCCAAGGCGGCCGAGGCCGGCAGTGTCGACGCGGCGTTCAACCTCGGCATCCTGCACGCGGGGCGTGACGAGGACCGTACGGCGCTGGCCTGGTACGAGCGGGCCGCTGCGGCGGGGCACACCGACGCGGCCCTCCAGGTCGGCATGGCGCTGCTGCGCGACGGCAAGGGCCAGGAGGCCGAGCGTCACCTGCGGTGCGCCGCGGGCGGCGGGAGCGCCGAGGCGGCGTTCCGGCTGGCCGGTCTGCTGGACGCGCGGCAGCCGCCGCCCGGAGCGCCCGCGCTCGGGGAGCCGATGCCGGAGAAGACCGAGTGCGAGGAGTGGTACGAGCGGGCCGCCCAGCAGGGGCACCGCCGTGCGCAGGTGCGGGTCGGGATGCTCGCGGCGGCGCGCGGCGACATGGAGAGCGCCGCGCACTGGTACCGGGAGGCCGCCGAGTCGGGCAGCCGCAACGGCGCCTTCAACCTCGGGCTGCTGCTGGCCCGCGAGGGCAGTGAGCGCGAGGCGGCGCTCTGGTGGAGCCGCGCGGCGAACGAGGGGCACGGCCGGGCCGCCCTGCGCCTCGCCCTGCTCGCCGCCCGACGCGGCGAGCTCACCGAGGGGCAGCGCTGGTGTGCGCGGGCGGTCGAGCTGGGGCCGGCCGAGGTGGCCGAGCGGGCCGCCCGCCTGCTGGAAGCGCTGCACCAGGAACTGACGGCGTAGCGGGGGGGGGGGGGGGGGGGGGGGGGGGGGGGGGGGGGGAGGAGGGAAGGGGGGGGGAGGGGGGGGGGGGGGGGGGTGGGGGGGGGGGGGGGGGGGGGGAGAG
>NZ_JBWKLF010000004.1:341748-375623 GCF_056430475.1 Streptomyces sp. NPDC045968
CACAGGAGAAGGATGCAAAAAAGGGAGCCGATTGGGCTTGGGGGTGCTTTCTCCCCCCCCCCCCCCCCCCCACCGCCGTCCGAATGAATTTGCACTGGTCGGCGGGGTAACGTAATGTTGCATTCAACGACGCGGGGTGGAGCAGCTCGGTAGCTCGCTGGGCTCATAACCCAGAGGTCGCAGGTTCAAATCCTGTCCCCGCTACTGAAGACCGAGGCCCGAATCCTGACAAGGGATTCGGGCCTCGGTCGTTTACGTGAACGGGTGAAGGGCCGTGGTGCGCAAGCACTGCGGCCCTTCGTCGTTCAGGAGTGCCCAGGCGTCTTTCAGGAGTGCTCAGGCCGTCGCGGCGCAGTTAGGGCAGACGCCGCGGTAGGTGACCTCGACGTCCGAGACCGTGAAGCCGAAGCGCTCGGCGGCCGGCAGGTCGGCGAGCGGGTTGCCCGACGGGTGTACGTCGCGGATGGCGCCGCAGCGCGCGCACACCAAGTGGTGGTGCGGGCGGTGGGCGTTCGGGTCGTACCGCTTGGCCCGGCGGTCGGTGGAGACCTCGATGACCTCACCGAGCGACACCATCTCGCCCAGGGTGTTGTACACGGTCGCCCGGGAGATCTCGGGCAGCCTGGCGACGGCCCTCGCGTGAACCTCGTCCGCCGTGAGGTGGACGTGGTCGCCGTCGAGGACCTCGGCCACGACACGCCGCTGCGCCGTCATGCGCCAGCCGCGTCCTCGGAGTCGTTCCAACAGGTCACTCATGAGGCCCAGCCTAACAGTGGAGGAGCCACATCCCGAATGGGTGTGACTTTGGATGTGCGCTTGACTTAGACAATGTCCATTGTAGGATCGAGTACGGCTCACGCCAAGGGACAGGCTGTGCAGGAAACGATGCTGCGCAGGACATGACGCAGGAGGCGCACGTGACGCAGGGACCGCTCACCACGGAGGCCGGCGCGCCGGTCGCCGACAACCAGAACAGCGAGACCGCGGGTTTCGGCGGGCCGGTCCTCCTCCAGGACCAGGCGCTGCTGGAGAAGCTCGCTCACTTCAACCGTGAGCGCATCCCGGAGCGCGTCGTGCACGCCCGGGGCGCCGGTGCGTACGGCACCTTCACGCTGACCCGCGACGTATCGCAGTGGACGCGTGCCGCGTTCCTCTCCGAGGTCGGGAAGAAGACCGAGACCTTCCTGCGCTTCTCCACCGTCGCGGGCAACCTCGGCTCCGCCGACGCGGTGCGCGACCCCCGGGGCTTCGCGCTGAAGTTCTACACCGAAGAGGGCAACTACGACCTCGTCGGCAACAACACCCCGGTGTTCTTCATCAAGGACGCCATCAAGTTCCCGGACTTCATCCACACCCAGAAGCGCGACCCGTACACCGGCTCCCAGGAGGCGGACAACGTCTGGGACTTCTGGGGTCTGTCGCCCGAGTCGACGCACCAGGTGACGTGGCTCTTCGGTGACCGCGGCATCCCGGCCACGCTGCGCCACATGAACGGGTACGGCTCGCACACGTACCAGTGGAACAACGAGGCCGGTGAGGTCTTCTGGGTCAAGTACCACTTCAAGACCGACCAGGGCATCAAGAACCTGACGCAGGCCGAGGCCAACGCGCTCGCCGGTGAGGACCCCGACTCCCACCAGCGCGACCTGCGCGAGGCCATCGAGCGCCGTGACTTCCCGTCCTGGACGGTGCAGGTCCAGATCATGCCGGCGGCCGACGCGGCCACGTACCGCTTCAACCCGTTCGACCTCACCAAGGTGTGGCCGCACGCCGACTACCCGCCGGTCGAGATCGGGAAGCTGGAGCTCAACCGCAACCCGGAGAACGTCTTCGCGGAGACCGAGCAGTCCGTCTTCAGCCCCGCGCACTTCGTGCCGGGCATCGGTCCTTCCCCCGACAAGATGCTCCAGGGCCGTCTGTTCGCGTACGGCGACGCCCACCGCTACCGGGTCGGCATCAACGCCGACCACCTGCCGGTGAACCGCCCGCGCGCCACCGAGGCGCGCACCAACAGCCGTGACGGGCATCTGTACGACGGCCGCCACAAGGGCGCGAAGAACTACGAGCCGAACAGCTTCGGCGGCCCCTTCCAGACGGACAGGCCGCTGTGGCAGCCCGTCACGGTCACCGGCACGACGGGCAACCACGAGGCCCCCGTGCACGCGGAGGACAACGACTTCGTGCAGGCGGGGAACCTCTACCGGCTGTACTCGGAAGACGAGAAGGCCCGTCTGATCGACAACCTCGCCGGGTTCATCGCCAAGGTCTCGCGCGACGACATCGCCGAGCGTGCGATCAACAACTTCCGCCAGGCGGACGGCGACTTCGGCAAGCGCCTGGAGGCCGCCGTCCAGGCCCTGCGCGGCTAGTACGGACGGCTGTCACCAGTGGGCCGGATTCCCTTCGGGGGGTCCGGCCCACCCGTCGTTCGTACGGGCGGTCAGGGCTCAGATCGCCAGCTCCACCGGGTGGCGCCTCGCCGGCGCCCAGCAGCGGATGATGTCGCGCACCGAGACGACGCCTACCGGGCCGTCGTGGTCCAGCACGATCAGATGCCGGAAACCACCGTGCGTCATGGCCTCCGCGGCCTCTTCGAGCGTCCAGGCCGGGGCGGCGAAGACCACGTCGGTGGTGGTGTGGGCGGACGCGGTCTCCAGGTCGGGATCCTGTCCCGAGCCGATCGCGTCGAGGATGTCGCGCTCGGTGATGATGCCGAGCCCGCAGGTGTCCGGATCGTGGACGACGGCTGCTCCGACGCGACGCGCCGACATCAGCCGGGCCGCCTGGCGGAGGGTGTGGGTCGGGCCGATGGTGAGGACCATCGTGCTCATGGCGTCACGGACGAGCATGAAAGGAGCCACCTCCTCGGTGAGCCGACTCTGTGAGCCGATTCACAAGTTCACAAGTGGGGGGACTCTCAGAGTTGCACCCTTGGGCGCGGTCAACAAGAGGTGGGAGAGAAGGACCGAGGGGCGTGCGGGAGCGCGGGCCCACGGCCCTCGCGCCCCGGCGGAGCCGTCTGCCGGGGCGCGGCCGTGCTCGAGGTCGTGCCTAGTAGCGCTGGTTGAGATAGCCCAGCAGCTCGTGGTGGAGCAGTCCGTTGGAGGCCGCCGCGTTGCCGCCGCCGGGGCCGGAGACTCCGTCCAGGCTGGTGAAACTCCCGCCCGCCTCCTGGACGATGATCGCGTTCGCGGCCATGTCCCACAGGGAGAGCTCGGGCTCCGCGCAGATGTCCACCGAGCCTTCGGCGACCATCATGTACGGCCAGAAGTCCCCGTATCCCCGCGTCCGCCAGCAGGCCCGGGTGAGGTCCATGAAGCCGTCGAGGCGCCCCTGCTCCTCCCAGCCGCTCAGCGACGCGTACGCGAACGAGGAGTCCGCGATCCGCTCCACCTTCGACACGTGAAGCCGGGTCGCGGAGGTCAGGCTGCGGCCGGAGAACGCGCCCGCGCCCTTCGCCGCCCACCACCGGCGGTTCAGCGCGGGGGCCGACACCACGCCGACCACGGGCTGGAAACCGTTCTCCCCCGCCTCCATCAGCGAGATCAGCGTCGCCCACACCGGCACACCGCGTACGTAGTTCTTGGTGCCGTCGATCGGGTCGATGACCCAGCGCCGGGGGCCGGTGCCCTCGATCCCGTACTCCTCGCCGAGGATCGCGTCACGGGGGCGGGCCCGGTGCAGATGGCCGCGGATCAGCTCCTCGGCGTGTTTGTCGGCCTCGCTCACCGGAGTCATGTCCGGCTTGGTCTCGACCTTCAGATCGAGAGCCTTGAACCGGTCCATCGTCGCCGCGTCGGCGGCATCCGCCAGTACGTGGGCGAGACGCAGATCATCGTGGTAATCGGGCATGTCGTCACAGTATCCACAGCCACCCACCGGGGCTACAGGGCCCCGGCGGCCCGGACCGGCGCGAGGGCCGTGCAGGCCCTCCGCGACGAGTTCGCCAGCAGGTCAGAGGCTCATTGCGAGGAGCCGGAGAGCTGGAGACCGATCACGCCGACGATCACCAGCGAGATGGAGACCAGCTTGAGCGTCGACACGACGTCGTCGAGGAAGATCATCCCGTAGATCGCGGTACCGGCCGCGCCGATCCCGGTCCACACCGCGTACGCCGGGCCCACGTCCAGCTTCTTCAGGGAGAGCGTCAGCAGTCCGAAGCTGCCGAGCGCGAACACACAGAACGCGATCGTCGGCCAGAGCCGGGTGAACCCGTGCGAGAGCTTCAGACACACCGCGAAGCCGGTCTCCAGGAATCCTGCGACCACGACCAGCAGCCACGCCATCGCCGGTTTCCCTCCCACGTAGTGACTGCTTCGTCTCGCTTGGTGCGATTATGCACTTACCAGTCGTGGGAGCCCGTAAACGTACGCGAGTCGCGTGAAACCGTCAGTCGCCCTCGCGCCGTTCCCGGGTGGCGAGCAGCCGGCGCAGCGAGTCGAGCCGCGCGGGATCGGCGTGGCCCTCGGCCACCCAGGCGTCGAGCGCGCATTCCGGCTGCGACTCGTCGTGTGTGCAGCCTCGGGGGCAGTTCTCGGTGCCCGGTTGCAGGTCCGGGAAGGCCAGGATCACCCGGGACGGGTCGACGTGGTGGAGTCCGAAGGAACGCACTCCCGGGGTGTCGACCACCCAGCCGCGCCCGTCCGGAAGCGGGAGGGCCAGCGCCGACGTGGTGGTGTGCCGGCCACGGCCCGTGACCGCGTTGACGACACCGGTCGTACGCCGCTTGTCCTTGGGCACCAGGGCGTTGACCAGGGTTGTCTTGCCGACCCCGGAGTGCCCGACGAAGGCGGTGATCCGGTCGTTGAGCTGCTCGCGCACGCGCTCGGCCGCGTCGCCGTTCTCCAGCTCCTCGCGGTTGGTCACGATGTAGGGGACACCCAGCGGCGTGTACGCGGCGAGCAGCGCGTCCGCCGACGCCAGATCCGACTTCGTGAGGACGAGCAGCGGGGTGAGCCCGCCGTCGTACGCCGCGACGAGACAGCGGTCGATCATGCGCGGACGCGGTTCCGGATCGGCGAGGGCGGTGACGATCGCCAGCTGGTCCGCGTTGGCGACGACCACGCGCTCGTACGGATCGTCGTCGTCGGCCGTGCGACGGAGCACCGAGCGGCGCGCCCCGATGCGGACGATGCGGGCCAGGGTGTCCTTCTCACCGGACAGGTCGCCGACGATGGAGACGGTGTCACCCACCACGGCGGCCTTGCGGCCCAGCTCGCGGGCCTTCATCGCCGTCACCGCGCGACCGTCCACCAGGCAGGTGAGCCTGCCCCGGTCGACGGTGAGGACCATGCCGTCCTGGGCCTCCTCGTGCTTCGGCCGCGTGTGGGTACGCGGCCGGTTGCCCTTGGGGTTCGGGCGGACGCGGATGTCGTCCTCGTCGGGATTCTTGCCGTAGCGGCGCATGTCGTCAGGCCCCGGCCTTCGTGGTGGACGCGAGCATCGCGGTCCACATCTCCGGGAAGTCCGGCAGGGTCTTCGCGGTCGTGCCCACGTTCTCGATCTCCACACCCGGTACGGCGAGGCCGATGATCGAACCGGCCGTGGCCATCCGGTGGTCGTCGTACGTGTGGAAGGTGCCGCCGTGCAGCGGGCGCGGCCGGATGTGCAGACCGTCGGCGGTCTCGGTGACATCGCCGCCGAGCTCGTTGATCTCCTTGGTGAGCGCCGCCAGCCGGTCCGTCTCGTGCAGCCGCAGATGGGCCACGCCGCTCAGCGTGGACGGGGAGTCGGCGAGGGCCGCGACGGCGGCGATGCCCGGGGTCAGCTCGCCGACCTCGCTCAGATCCACGTCGATGCCGTGGACGCGGCCCGATCCGGTGAAGGTGAGGCCGCGCTCGGTCAGCTCGCAGCTGCCACCCATCGCGGTGAAGATCTCTCGCAGCGCGTCACCCGGCTGGGTGGTGCGCAGCGGCCAGTCGGGGATTGTGATCCGGCCGCCGGTGACCAGCGCGGCGGCCAGGAACGGCTGTGCGTTGGAGAGGTCCGGCTCGACGGTCAGGTCGCGACCGAGCAGTGCCGAGTGCGAGACGCGCCAGACGTTGGGCTCGCCACCCGTCTCCGGCTCGTCGACCTGGGCGCCGACGGTCCGCAGCATGTCCACGGTCATCCGGATGTGCGGCATGGAGGGGAGCGTCGAGCCCGTGTGACGTACTTCGACGCCCTGGTTGAAGCGGGGGGCCGACAGCAGGAGCGCCGAGATGAACTGGGAGGACGAGGAGGCGTCGATCTCCACGGGGCCGCCGTCCAGCGCGCCTGCGCCGTGGACGGTCAGCGGCAGCGCGCCGCGTGCCTCGTCGTCGATCCTGGCGCCGAGGGTGCGCAGCGCGTCGATCACCCCGTGCAGGGGGCGCTCGTAGGCGCGGGGGTCGCCGTCGAAGCGGACGGGGCCGTCGGCGAGGGTGGCGACGGGCGGCAGGAAGCGCATGACCGTACCGGCGTTGCCGACGTCGACGGTGGCCGGGCCGTGCAGCCCGGCCGGGATGACCCGCCAGGCCTCGCCCGAGCCGTCCGGGCCGACGCCCTCCTCGATGCCGACGCCCATCGTGCGCAGCGCCTGGGCCATCAGCAGGGTGTCGCGGGAGCGCAGCGGGCGCCGCAGCCAGCCGGGCTCGGAGGAGAGGGCGGCCAGGACGAGTGCCCGGTTGGTGACCGATTTCGATCCGGGCACGGTGACGGTCGCGTCGACGGCTCCGCTCGCGTGGGGGGCGGGCCAGAGGGCGGGGTGCACGGAACTTTCGGTCATGGCCCTCACTTTAGTGGCTTCCCGCAAACCCAGATCCTGATCAAATAGGTGGAAACCGGTGCGTAACGTGAGGGTGGTAGGGGCCGCGCGAGGCCGTCGGCCGTCACAGACCGAGCAACCAGCGCCCGCCGCCGATCAGCGAGCAGAGGGACACCGCGTGGAACAGGAACAGCCAGAGCGCGGCCGGCGCGTCCGTGAGCCGTGCCAGCTGGTCCGCGTCGGAATCCGGCGCACCGCCGTGCCGCCGTTTGGACTGCAGCTCGAACGCGGGACGGACGCCGCCCAGCAGCAGGAACCAGACAGCGGTGTACGCGAAGAGTGACTGCCAGGCGGCCGAGGCCAGCCACGACACCAGCAGGAAGGTCGCTCCGGTGAGGATCACCGTCAGCGCCCCGTACACGTTGCGGATCATCACCAGCATCACCGCGAGCAGCGCCGTGGCCAGCCACAGCAGCAGGGTGATCCGGCCGTTGACCAGGAGCCACGCCCCGCCGAGGCCGAGCAGCGGCGGCGCGGTGTACCCCGCGGCAGCCGTGAGGATCATGCCGATCCCGGTCGGCTTGCCGCGGCTCACGGTCAGCCCGCTGGTGTCCGAGTGCAGCCGGATACCGGAGAGCTGCCGCCCGGTGAGCAGGGCGACGAGCCCGTGACCCCCCTCGTGCGCGATGGTGATCGCGTTCCGCGAGAGCCGCCATATGAGATTCGGTACGACGGCGACGAGCGCGACCGTGGCGGTCACGACGACCAGCCACTGCTCGGGCAGCGGCTGGGTACCGAAGACGCGATCCCACAGATCGCCCAGATCGGTGCTGTCCATAGGCCGGGCGGCTCCTTGCGTTCGTGACGGGAGGTCGTGGCAGTCTGGCACTTATGTGCGGACGGTATGCAGCGAGTCGGCGGCCCGAGGATCTGACCGGGCTCTTCGGTATCGAGAAGTGGGAACCGGCCGAGGCCCTGGAGCCCGACTGGAACGTGGCGCCGACCAAGGAGGTCTACGCCGTACTGGAACGTCCTGTGAAGGACGCGGACGATCAGCGCCCGGTTCGCCAGCTCCGCGCCCTGAAGTGGGGACTCGTGCCCTCCTGGGCGAAGTCGCCGGAGGGCGCCGCCCGCATGATCAACGCCCGCGCCGAGACGGTGCACGAGAAGCCGTCCTTCCGCCGCCCCTTCGCCTCGCGGCGCTGCATCCTGCCCGCCGACGGCTACTACGAGTGGGTCACCGGCGCCGAGGAACGCCAACTGGAGGAGAAGGGCAGGAAGAAGCGGCCCCGCAAGCAGCCGTACTTCGTGACGCCCGCCGACGGATCGGTCTTCGCGATGGCCGGACTGTACGAGTTCTGGCGCGACCGCACCCTTCCCGACGACCACCCCCAGGCGTGGTGGGTGACCTGTTCGGTGATCACGACCGAGGCGGAGACGTCCCCGCTCGCCGTCGCCCCCGCCGAAGGGCCCTCGGCGCTCGCCGACATCCACCCCCGGATGCCGCTGATGCTCACCCCGGACCGGTGGGACGCCTGGCTCGACCCCTCGCGCACCGACGTCGAGGAGCTGAAGGGGCTGCTCACCCCGCCGCCCGGCGGGCTGATGCGGGCCTATCCGGTGGCCACGGAGGTCAGCAACGTCCGCAACAACGGGCCGGAGCTGCTGGCGGAGCTGGCGGCGCCCGAGGTGGCGACGCTGTTCTGAGGGGCCCGGCTTGATTGGATGGCCCCTGTGAGTCGTGCAGAGAACGTGCAGACGGTCGACACGGACGCCGGGACCGCCCGGATCACCTGGAGGCTTCCGCCGAAGGCGCGCCTCGTGCTCGCCCTCGGCCACGGCGCCGGCGGCGGCATCGAGGCCCGCGACCTGAAGGCCCTCGCCGCCGCACTGCCCGGCGAGGGAGTGGGCGTCGCCCTGGTGGAGCAGCCGTGGCGGGTGGCGGGCAAGAAGGTCGCGCCCGCCCCCAGGACCCTGGACACCGGATGGCGGGGGCTGTGGCCCGCGCTGAGCGCGCCGGGGCTGCCGGTCGTCGCCGGCGGGCGCAGCGCCGGCGCCCGGGTCGCCTGCCGTACGGCGTCCGAGCTGGGCGCCCGCGCCGTCCTCGCGCTCAGCTTCCCGCTGCACCCGCCGGGCAGGCCGGAGAAGTCGCGGGCGGACGAGCTCCTCGGCACGGGCGTACCCACCCTCGTCGTGCAGGGCGGCAACGACCCGTTCGGGCGGCCCGCCGAATTCCCGCCCGGGGAGTACGGGCTCGCCGAGGTGGAGTACGGGGACCACGGCTTCGCCGTACCGAAGCGGTCGGGCCTGAGCGAGGATCAGGTGATGGCCGTCATCACCGGTGCGGTGACCCCGTGGCTGGCCTCCCTGGTGTGACGTAGCCCCGGGAATGATGTGTGGGGGACCACTGTTGTTCGGGACGTCGGTACAACAACGCCGTTTGTGGAGAGGGAGTCCGTCGCATGGGTTCGACCATCTGCCCGCGCCGCTCGAACACCGCTGATCTGGAGTGGACGGTGCTGCATGCGGCCAAGACCGCTCCCGAGCGGGCACGGAGTGGATCGGATCGACAGCCCGCCTCGAAGCAAGGTCGACTATTCTCCGATTCGAGCGGGTCCGGTTTCGGCTCCGCCACATCGTTGGAGGAGGTGGGTCCGGTCACTGGGACCGACACAGGGACCGACGACGGCCGCGCAGAAGAGACGACCGCCGAGCGCAACGCACGTTTCGAGCGGGACGCTCTCGGTTTTCTCGACCAGATGTACTCGGCCGCGCTGCGTATGACGCGCAACCCGGCCGATGCCGAGGACCTGGTCCAGGAGACGTATGCCAAGGCGTACGGCTCCTTCCACCAGTTCCGTGAGGGGACGAACCTCAAGGCGTGGATGTACCGCATCCTTACCAACACGTTCATCAACTCCTACCGCAAGAAGCAGCGCGAGCCCCAGCGCAGTGCGGCCGAGGAGATCGAGGACTGGCAGCTGGCGCGCGCCGAGTCGCACATGTCGACGGGTCTGCGCTCCGCCGAGTCCCAGGCGCTCGACCATCTGCCGGACTCGGACGTGAAGGCCGCGCTCCAGGCGATCCCCGAAGAGTTCCGCATCGCCGTCTATCTCGCGGACGTGGAGGGCTTTGCCTACAAGGAGATCGCGGACATCATGGGGACTCCCATCGGTACGGTGATGTCCCGACTGCACCGCGGCCGCCGGCAACTGCGCGGCATGCTGGAGGACTACGCCCGTGAGCGCGGGCTCGTGCCCGCCGGTGCCGGCGAGTCGGACGATCGGAAAGGCTCGGCCTCATGAGCTGCGGAGAGCCGCACGAGACGGATTGCTCAGAGGTTCTCGATCATCTCTACGAGTTCCTCGACCATGAGATGCCCGAGGGCGACTGCACCAAGTTCGAGGTGCACTTCGAGGAGTGCTCCCCGTGCCTGGAGAAGTACGGCCTGGAGCAGGCCGTGAAGAAGCTGGTGAAGCGCTGCTGCGGTCAGGACGACGTCCCGACCGATCTGCGCTCGAAGGTGATGGGCCGGATCGACCTGATCCGCTCGGGGCAGGCGGTGCCCGAGCAGGACGTGTCGATGGACGGTGCGGGGATGCCGACACCCGCCGCGGAGTAACCGCGCACCACCGCCGTACATGAGGGCACGCCGTCGCACGGCGTGCCCTCGGGCGTATCACCAGGGTCCCTCGCCCGTCACCCGAATGTGCTAATCGGACTCATCGGGGCTCGGTCGGCCGCCCAACTCGCTAGCCTGGCGCCTCCATTGACCACGCGGGGGGCGGGCGGTACGGGTGAGGAGAACACCGGGGGCGGCGCGCGTCTGCATTCTGGGCGCGGTGGTCTGTGCGCTCCTGTGTTCCCTGCCGGCGTGGGCCCCGGGCGCCGGTACCCCCTGGGGCACCCTCGCCCTTCTCGCCGCGCTGTACCTGGTCTGCGAACTTCCCGGCCGCTGTCCCTTCTTCGGCAGCTCTGTACCGATCAGCGCGGGATCGTTCTTTCCGCTGCTGCTCGCGGCCGCGTTCCTGCTGCCTCCGGCCGCCGCCGCGCTCGTGGCGGTCCCGGGCTCGCTCGCCGGCCGGGTGGAACAGCCACCCTTCGCCGCCCGCCGCGTCTGGCGGGCCGCACAGCTCTCGCTCGCCGTGTGGGCCGCCTCGTGGGCCCACTCCGTGCTCGGCGGGCCCGGGGCCCTCGGCGGTGGCGGCCGCGGAGCCCTGGGCGTC
This sequence comes from Streptomyces sp. NPDC045968, assembly GCF_056430475.1. Taxonomy (NCBI): domain Bacteria; kingdom Bacillati; phylum Actinomycetota; class Actinomycetes; order Kitasatosporales; family Streptomycetaceae; genus Streptomyces; species Streptomyces sp. NPDC045968. The sequence goes on from NZ_JBWKLF010000004.1 coordinate 352,699, forward strand.
CCGGACTTCCCGTACGCGCTGTTGCCCGCCTGCGCCGCGGCCCTCGTCTTCAGCCTCGTCCTGACCGCACTGGACGGCTGCATCCTCGTCACGGCCGAGAGGCAGGCCGCCCGGCACGCGTGGCGGGGGCTGCTGCCCCACTCGCTGGGACCGCACCTGGTGCACGCGCTCGCCGGGCTGATGATGGCCGTCCTGTGGCGCAGCTCGTACGGGCCGCTGTCCGCGCTCTTCGTCCTGCTGCCGATGTACATCTCCTGCTGGGTCTTCGCCCAGTACCACCGTGAGCATGCCGCCCACCGGGCGACGATCAGGGCGCTGGTGCAGGCCGTCGACATCAAGGACACGTACACGCGCGGCCACAGTGAGCGCGTGGGCCGGGCGTCCGTCCTGATCGCCCGCGAGATCGGCATGGAGGAGGGCCGGCTCGAAGCGCTCAGGTTCGCCGGAATCCTGCACGACGTCGGCAAGCTCGGCGTTCCCACCCGGGTCCTGCGCAAGGACGGTCCGCTCACACCGGAGGAGCGCCGGATCATCGAGCTGCACCCGGAGTACGGACACGAGATCGTCCGGGGCATCGGCTTCCTGGACGAGGCCCGGGCGGCGATCCTGCACCACCACGAGCGGCTCGACGGCAGCGGGTATCCGTACGGCCTCAGCGGGCGGCAGATCCCCGAGTTCGCCCGGGTGGTGGCCGTCGCGGATGCCTTCGACGCGATGACCTCCACCCGCTCCTACCGGCGGGGGCGGCCCGTACCGGCCGCCGTCGCGGAGCTCGAACGGTGCGCGGGCAGCCAGTTCGACCCGCAGATGGTGGGGGCGCTGGCGCGGGGGCTCGCTCGGCACGGGTGGTCGGCGGCGGCCACGGCTGTGACGGCGGACGAGGTGCCGGTGCGGATGCCGGTGCCGAGGCGGGAGGGCGGGGACGTGGATGCCGGGGGCGTCGGGCAGCCGCCTTCTCCTCCATCGCCGGACGGGCTTGATCCGGCCGGGGAGCGCTCCGGGTGAGGCCGTTGCGTCCCGCTGTGCCGGCCGTGCGGGGGGCCGCGCTGGTCCTGACCATTGCCGCGTTCGCCCACACCCTCTGGCACGGCATCGCCGAACCGGGGCACGCCCTCGCCTTCGCCGCCCTCGTGGTGACCGGGGAGCTGGCCCGCTGGGGCGCGCTGCCGGGTGAGCGGGAGCCCGCGCCCCTCGGCGCCGCCGGAGCCCTCGCGTACGCCCTGCTGGGACGCAGCGGCGGGGAACCCACCACCCACGGAGCCTTCCAGGTGGTCGCCGTCGTCGTCGCCGCGCAGCTCCTCGCCGCCGTGCCCCATGTGGCGCGCGGCAGCGGGCCCGGCCCCGATCTGGCGGCCCGCCGCATCCTGACGGTCGCGTTCGCGGCCGTGTGCTTCCAGCCCCTCTACAACTCGGGCCAGTCCGGCCGCTGGTTCGGCGAGGGGCCGTACTTCGGGCTCTTCCTGCTTCTGCTGCTGGCCCTGACCGCCCTGTGCGACGCCGTGCTCGCCGCCCTGCTGCTGCACTCGCGCACCCGTTATCCGTACGGCCCGCTGCTCCGCGACGAGCTGCGGGCCCTCATCGGCATCGGCTCGGCGGTCTGCGCGACCGGCGCCGTCATGGCCATCGGGGTGGCCGTCGCGGGGCTGTGGGCGCTGCCCGTCCTGTGCGTACCGCTGCTGCTCACCCAGGTCTCCTACCGCCGGTACGCGGCCATCCGCACGACCTACCGGCAGACCATCGCCTCCCTGGCCCGTTCCACCGAGATCGCCGGATACACCCCGCACGGGCACGCCCGCCGGGTCGCCGAGCTCTCCACCGCCGTGGGGCGGGAGCTGGGCCTGTCCGGGCGGGACCTGACCGTCCTGGAGTACGCGGCGCTGATGCACGACATCGGCCAGCTCTCGCTCGTGGACCCGGTGGCCGAGGGGGCCACCGCCACTCTCCCCGCCGCCGACCAGCGCCGGATCGCGCTCCTGGGCGGGGCGGTGGTCCGCCAGACCGGGGTGGACACCGCGGTCGCGGTGGTGGTGGAGCAGCAGGCCGACCCCTACCGGGAGCAGCCCCTGACCGCCAGGATCGTCCGGGCGGTCAACGCATACGACGACCTGTGCGGGGAAAGCGCCATCGGGCCGCTCGGTGCTCTGGAACAGCTCAGGCTGGGCACCGGTCACGACTACCAGCCCCAGGTCGTGGAAGCGCTGGCCGGAGTCCTGGCGCGAGGCGGTCTGACCCAGGTCCGGCCTGGGTAACCCATGGGTAATGAGCGGGCGTCCGGCCGGGCATGGTTGGATGCGAAAGTAGAGCGGAAAACGAGGGTGTCCAGTCGGGACAGGCGGGAATCGTGAGGATCTTCGGGAAGGTACGGCATAGGCCCTCCGCCTCTTGGCGGCAGGCCACGGACCGCGCGTTCACGCTGATCGGCGACGGCCGGTACGAGGACGCGGGGGCGCTGCTGACACGCGCGGTTGACCTGGAACCCTGGCTCTCCGAGTCCTGGTTCAATCTGGCACTGCTGCACAAGTTCAGGCACGACTGGGAGCAGGCCCGCGCCGCGGGTCTGCGGGCCGTCGCGCTCCTGGACCGGGAGTCCGGGGCGCCGGACTGGTGGAACGTCGGGATCGCGGCCACCGCGCTCCAGGACTGGCCGCTGGCCCGCCGGGCCTGGCAGGCGTACGGGCTGAAGGTCCCGGGCAACGGGCAGCACGGCTCCGCGGCCACCAGTGAGCCGCTCGGCATGGAGCTGGGCAGCGCGGCGGTACGGCTGTCGCCCGAGGGCGAGTCCGAGGTCGTGTGGGGCCGCAGGCTCGACCCGGCCCGGATGGAGGTGCTGTCGATCCCGCTGCCCTCGTCCGGGCGGCGCTGGGGCGAGGTGGTCCTGCACGACGGGGTGCCGCACGGCGAGCGGGTCACCGCCGCCGGGCCCGCGTATCCCGTCTTCGACGAGATCGAGCTGTGGGCGCCCTCTCCCGTACCCACCTGGGTCGTCCTCCTGGAGGCCGCCACCGAGGCGGACCGGGACGCGCTGGAGCAGCTGGCGTCCGACGCCGGGTTCGCCGCCGAGGACTGGTCGTCATCCGTAAGGCTGCTGTGCCGGACCTGCTCGGAGAGCCGGATGGAGAGCGACGAGGGCGACGGCGAGCACCTCGATCCGCATGACCACAGCGAGCCGGGCCACCCGGGGCCGCTGGGCCACCGCACGGCCGGTGACCTCTGGGTGCCGGAGCGCGAATGCGGTCTCGCGGCGCCTGCGGCTCTGGTGCGCGGGCTGCTGGACGGCTGGGTCGCGGACAGTCCGGACAGCCGCGAGTGGCGGGATCTCGAAGAAGTCTGCTGAGCGGTGCCCGTAGGCTGTACGGGCACCGAATTCCGGTGCCGGTTTTCCCGAAGTTCACGGGTTTCAGGTTTGCAGGAAGGCGTACGGCGGACATGGCGCAGCAGGAGACGGACGAGCAGATCAGCGTCGACGACGAGGGATTCCTCGTCGACACCGAGGACTGCGAGGCGCGTGAGGCGGCGTACCGCGAGCGCGGCACCTCGCGGCCGATCACGGTCGTGGGCAACCCGGTGCTCCACAAGGAGTGCAAGGACGTCACCGCGTTCGACGACGAGCTGGCCGCGCTGATCGACGACATGTTCGCCAGCCAGCGGACGGCGGAGGGCGTGGGCCTGGCCGCCAACCAGATCGGCGTGGACCTCAAGGTCTTCGTCTACGACTGCATGGACGACGACGGCGTGCGGCACGTCGGCGCGATCTGCAACCCGGTTCTGGAGGAGCTGCCGCCGGGGGAACGCGTCCTCGACGACTCCAACGAGGGCTGCCTCTCCGTGCCGACGGCGTACGCCGCGCTGGCCCGCCCGGACTACGCGGTGGTGCGCGGGCAGGACGCGAAGGGCAACCCGGTCCGGGTGCGGGGCAACGGCTACTTCGCGCGCTGCCTCCAGCACGAGACGGACCACCTGTACGGCTACCTGTACATCGACCGGCTCTCCAAGCGCGACCGCAAGGACGCGCTGCGGCAGATGGCCGAGGGCACGCCGCGCTACGAGGTCGTCCCCAACGACTGAGTCCCGCGCTCTGTGGACGGGGCCCTGCCACCGGTACGGCCGGTGACAGGGCCCCGCTCGCATTCTGGGGTCTCAACCGCTGTTTTCTCAGGGGTAGTTGACGCGCGTCGACTCGTCCGACAGTCTCACCCCCAACACCTCACCGTGGTAGGGAGTTCCCATGCTCAGACGCACCGCGCACGCCCTGCTCAGTCTTGTCATGGCCATGGCTTTTGCAATCGGCGGAGCCGTACTGACCGCCGGCCCCGCACAGGCCGACGGCTGCTTCACCTGGACCCGGACCCTCTCGCCCGGCGCGACCGGCAACGATGTCACCCAGCTCCAGATCCGCGTGGCCGGATACCCCGGATACAACGCGGTGCTCGCCATCGACGGCTCGTACGGCCCGGCCACCACCGCGGCGGTCAAGCGTTTCCAGTCCGCCTACGGCCTCGCCGCCGACGGTATCGCCGGCGCGGCCACGCAGTCCAAGCTCTACGCGCTCCAGGACGACGACTGCACCCCGATCCACTTCACGTACCCCGAGCTCAACACCTGCAACAGCACCTGGGCCGGCGGGGCGGTCGCCGCGGGCACGGCCAAGGCCAACGCCCTGAGTTCGATGTGGAAGCTGGAGGCGCTCCGGCACGCGCTCGGTGACCAGTCCATCCGCGTCACCAGCGGGTTCCGGTCCTACTCCTGCAACTCCGCCGTCGGCGGGGCATCGAACAGCCGCCATCTGTACGGTGACGCCGTCGACCTCGGTTCGGGACCGCACGCCCTGTGCACCCTCGCCAAGCAGGCCCGCTACCACGGCTTCAACGGGATTCTCGGCCCGGGCTACGCCGGTCACGGTGACCACGTCCACGTCAACCAGGGGCCCAGTCACTTCTGGTCGGCGTCCAGCTGCGGAATCTGAGCCCGCCTCTCCACCGTTCGTGGGGGCCCCGTCCGGAAGGAATCCGGACGGGGCTCCCCGCGCCCGGGTGCTCAGGCCACTTCGGGCATCAGGGCCGGGCCGCGGAAGGTGCGGCGGTAGGCGTTCGGCGTGGTGTCGAGCGAACGTACGAACTGGTGGCGGAGCGCCGCCGCCGTACCGAAGCCGGTCCGGCCGGCGATCGTGTCCATGGTCTCGTCGGAGGTCTCCAGCAGGTGCTGGGCCAGCAGGACCCGCTGACGCAGCAGCCAGCGGTACGGAGTCGTCCCCGTCTCCTGCTGGAAGCGGCGTGCGAAGGTGCGCGGCGACATGTGGGCCAGACCGGCGAGCTGTTCGACGGTCATCTCCTGGTCGAGGTGACGCTCCATCCAGGCGAGCGTCTCGCCGACCGTGTCGCACGCGGCCCGGGGCAGCGGGCGCTCGATGTACTGCGCCTGCCCGCCGTCGCGGTGCGGCGGCACGACCATACGGCGGGCGACGGAGTTGGCGACCTCCTGCCCGTACGCCTGCCGGACGAGGTGGAGCGAGGCGTCGATGCCCGCCGCCGTGCCCGCCGAGGTGATGACCGGGCCGTCGTCCACGTACAGCACATCGGGCTCGACGACGGCCCGGGGGAAGCGGCGGGCCAGCTGGGCCGTATGACGCCAGTGGGTGGTGCAGCGGCGCCCGTCCAGCAGCCCGGCGGCCCCCAGTACGTACGCGCCGGAGCAGACGCTCAGCACCCGGGCACCGCGGTCCACGGCCCGGCGCAGGGCGTCCAGGGCCTCCTCGGGAAACTCCTGGTCCGCGAAGCGGCTGCTCGCGGGGACGGCGACGAGGTCGGCCTCGTCGAGCCGGTCGAGACCGTACGGGGTGCTGATGGTGAATCCGGCGTGGGTCCGCAGCACCGGTCCCTCCGCCGAGACCACCGCGAAGTCGTGGACGGGCAGCCCCGCTTCGCTGCGGTCGAGGCCGAAGACCTCGCACAGCACGCCGAGTTCGAAGGGGTGTACCTCGCCGAGCAGCAGAACGGCGACGTTGTTCAGCTTGTACATGACGACAGTGTGGCAGTAATTCGATGCTGTGTGACAGTCCTGCCACTGCCGGATTCCGTCCGTACGGACGACAGTAGAGGCATGAACACATTCCTGAACTACCTGGGCATCACCGTCGTTTTCGTCCTCTTCCTGGCGCCCTCGCTGGTCGGCCTCGCCCGAGAGCGTCGCATCGACCGCGCGCTGCGGGCCGCGGAACGCCGCCAGGAAGCCGAACCGCCGCACACCGAAGGCGCCGCGCGGCCGGTCGCGGCCACGCGGCGCCCCTCCATCGGTTCCTGGGTCAGGGCCTAGAAGTCGTCGTCGAACGCGACCGAGCCCTCCACGGCCACCTGGTACGCGGACGGCCGGCGCTCGAAGAAGTTCGTCAGCTCCTGGACGCCCTGGAGCTCCATGAACGAGAACGGGTTCTCGGAGCCGTACAGCGGGGGGAAGCCGAGGCGGGTGAGCCGCTGGTCGGCCACGCACTCCAGGTACTGGCGCATCGACTCGGTGTTCATGCCGGGCAGACCCTCACCGCACAGGTCCCGGCCGAACTGCAGCTCCGCCTCGACAGCCTCCTTCAGCATGTCGGTGACCTGCTGCTGGAGAGCGTCGTCGAAGAGGTCGGGCTCCTCCTTGCGGACCGTGTCCACGACCTCGAACGCGAAGTTCATGTGCATCGTCTCGTCCCGGAAGACCCAGTTGGTCCCCGTGGCGAGACCGTGCAGCAGCCCGCGTGAGCGGAACCAGTACACGTACGCGAAGGCGCCGTAGAAGAACAGCCCCTCGATGCACGCCGCGAAGCAGATCAGGTTCAGCAGGAAACGACGGCGGTCGGCCTTCGTCTCCAGCCGGTCGAGCTTCTCGACCTCGTTGATCCACTTGAAGCAGAACTGCGCCTTCTCGCGGATCGACGGAATCTCCTCGACCGCGTCGAACGCCGCCGCGCGGTCGTCCGGGTCGGGCAGATAGGTGTCGAGCAGCGTCAGATAGAACTGGACGTGCACGGCCTCCTCGAAGAGCTGCCGGGACAGGTACAGCCGCGCCTCGGGCGAGTTGATGTGCTTGTACAGCGTCAGTACGAGGTTGTTGGACACGATCGAGTCCCCCGTCGCGAAGAACGCGACGAGCCGGCCGATCATGTGCTGCTCGCCGGGCGACAGCTTCGCGAGATCGGCCACGTCGGAGTGGAGGTCGACCTCCTCCACGGTCCAGGTGTTCTTGATCGCGTCGCGGTAGCGCTCGTAGAAGTCCGGGTAACGCATGGGACGCAGGGTCAGTTCGAAGCCCGGGTCGAGCAGGTTCTTGTTGTCGGTGGAGCTCATTACTGGCAGGCCTCGCAGGACTCGGGGTTTTCGAGGGAGCAGGCGATCGCGTCCGCGTCGGGGGCGGCGGCCTGTACGGGAACGGCCGCGGCGGACGCCGCGCGGGCGATCCGGGTCGCCGGGCGCGAACGCAGGTAGTACGTCGTCTTCAGGCCCTGCTTCCAGGCGTACGCGTACATCGAGGAGAGCTTGCCGATCGTCGGCGTCTCCAGGAACAGGTTCAGCGACTGGCTCTGGTCGAGGAACGGCGTACGGGCCGCCGCCATGTCGATCAGTCCGCGCTGCGGGATCTCCCACGCCGTGCGGTACAGCGCCCGCACGCCCTCGGGAATCCAGGCGAAGCCCTGCACCGAACCGCTCGCCTCGCGCAACGCCTCCCGGGTCCGCGCGTCCCAGACGCCGAGCTTCTTCAGCTCGTCGACCAGGTAGCCGTTGACCTGGAGGAACTCACCGCTGAGAGTCTCGCGCTTGAAGAGGTTGGAGACCTGCGGCTCGATGCACTCGTACACCCCGGCGATGGAGGCGATCGTCGCCGTCGGCGCGATGGCCAGCAGCAGCGAGTTGCGCATGCCGGTCTTCGCGATCCGGGCGCGCAGGGCGTCCCAGCGCTCCGGCCAGTTCAGCTCGGTGCCGTAGTGGTCGGGATGCAGCACACCGCGGGCGGTGCGCGTCTGCGACCAGGCGGGAAGGGGCCCGGAGCGCTCGGCGAGGTCGCAGGACGCCTCGTACGCGGCGAGCATGATCCGCTCGGAGATCCTCGTGGACAGCGCCCGCGCCTCGGGGGAGTCGAACGGCAGCCGCAGCTGGAAGAACACGTCCTGGAGGCCCATCGCGCCCAGGCCCACCGGACGCCAGCGCGCGTTGGACCGGCCGGCCTGCTCGGTCGGGTAGAAGTTGATGTCGACGACCCGGTCGAGGAAGGTCACGGCGGTACGGACCGTGGAGTCGAGCCGCTCCCAGTCGATGTCCCCGTCGGCTACGAACGCGCCGAGGTTGACCGAACCGAGGTTGCAGACGGCTGTCTCGCCGTCGTCGGTGACTTCCAGGATCTCGGTGCACAGATTCGACGAGTGGACCACACGGCCCGGCTCGGCGGTCTGGTTGGCCGTGCGGTTGGAGGCGTCCTTGAACGTCATCCAGCCCTGACCGGTCTGCGCGAGCGTACGCATCATCCGGCCGTACAGGTCGCGCGCCGGCATCGTCTTGCGGGCGAGCCCCGCGGCTTCCGCCGCGCGGTACGCCGCGTCGAAGTCGTCGCCCCACAGGTCGACCAGCTCGGGCACGTCGGCGGGCGAGAACAGCGACCACTGGCCGTCCGCGTCGACCCGGCGCATGAACTCGTCCGGAATCCAGTGCGCCAGGTTGAGGTTGTGCGTACGCCGCTGGTCCTCGCCCGTGTTGTCGCGCAGCTCCAGGAACTCCTCGATGTCCGCGTGCCAGGTCTCCAGGTAGACGGCGGCGGCGCCCTTGCGGCGGCCGCCCTGGTTGACCGCGGCGACCGAGGCGTCCAGCGTCTTGAGGAACGGCACGATGCCGTTGGAGTGCCCGTTGGTGCCGCGGATCAGCGAACCGCGTGCGCGGATACGGGAGTACGAGAGCCCGATCCCGCCCGCGTGCTTGGAGAGCCGGGCCACCTGGTGGTAGCGGTCGTAGATCGAGTCGAGCTCGTCGAGCGGCGAGTCCAGCAGATAGCAGGAGGACATCTGCGGGTGCCGCGTGCCGGAGTTGAAGAGCGTGGGGGAGGAGGGGAGGTAGTCGAGCCGGCTCATCAGGCCGTACAGCGCGGCGACCTCGTCCAGCGCCTCCAGCGAGTCGTCCTCGGCGAGACCGGACGCGACGCGCAGCATGAAGTGCTGCGGGGTCTCGATCACCTCGCGGGTCAGCGGGTGGCGCAGCAGATAGCGGCTGTAGAGGGTCCGCAGCCCGAAGTAGCCGAACCGGTCGTCGGCGCCGCCCACGAGCGAGGCGCCGACCAGGGCGTCGAGCCGGGAGGCGTGGACCCGGACGAACTGGGCGGTGCGGTCCGCGATCAGGCCCTCGCGGTGCCCTACGGCGACCGAGGCGGAGAACGAGACCGCGCCCTGGCCCGCTGCCTCGTCCGCGATCGTGCGGGTGAGGAGGCGGGCGGCGAGCCGGGAGTAGGCGGGGTCCTCGGAGATCAGGCCGGCGGCGGCCTCGGTGGCCAGCGAGCGCAGCTCGGCCTCGTCCGACCGGGCGTTGCGGCCACGCAGCGCGGCGGCGGCGACGCGTCCTGGGTCGGTGTCGGGGAGGTCCGCCGTGAGGTCGGTGAGGGTCCGCAGCAGTGCGGTCCCGGGTGCGTCCGCGGCGGTGCCCGCGGATGTGGCGGTTCCGGTGTTCTGGGCGGACTCTGCTGCTGAAACCGGATCGGCTGGCGCGATGGTCACCGCGGTGCTCTCCCTCGCTCGGCTCTGGGCCGGCGGGGAGCGGGGGCAGCCGGGCAGCGTGGGGCCCGGAGGCGGCAGCACTGCGTGCGGCGTCCACCGGCCCATCCGCGAGGCCCGGACGTCTCTGCGCCCGGTTCGGTCGAGCCGGGCGCGCTGTCGACAGGTCATCGGACTTCGGATGTGCAAAAGCACACCGATCACACCGTTGCGGGACAGTTCCGGATTCGCACCGGATTTCCCTGCGGCGACAGCGAGCATGAGCATACATGTGGGGGCCGCCCCTTGAGGCAGCCCCCACATGTTGTGTCGTGACGGGTCAGAGTGCCAGCCGGTAGGTCAGCAGCCCGAGGCCGGGAAGGGGTTCCCAGTCCCGCTCCGGGGTCCGTACGAAGCCGAGGCGCCCGTAGATCCTGTGGGCGCCCACCATGAGGTCCGTCGTCGACAGGACGAGGCCGGTGACCCCGGGCGTGGCCCGCGCCCGCTCGACGCATGCCCGCACCAGAGCCTCGCCCGCTCCGCGCCCGCGCGCCGCTCCCGCGACGGCCAGCATCCGGAATTCGGCCTCGTCCTCCCCGGCGATGTCCGCCCACGGATTCCCGGGCGGGGCGTAGGTGACGCCGCCGAGTACGGCACCGTCCGTCCCGACCGCGACGAGCACCTCGGCCTCCGCGTCGCGCCGGGTCACTGCCCGCAGCTCGGCCAGATACGGATCGTCCGCACCGAAGTCCAGCAGTCCGTCGCCGAGATACGCCTGGGCGGTGATCTCACCCAGCGTCTCGTGCTCCCCGGGGTTGATACGCCTGATCGATATGTCCATGCCGGGGAGTGTGCCGCATCGCGGGCGGATGGGCGTACCGGATATGCGACGGGCCGCCGCGCCTCCTTCCGGAGGCGGGGCGGCCCGTACGCGGCGTCCGGTCCGGGGGTCAGTGACCGCCCGGGGCGCCCACCGTGGCGGGCGGGAGCACCGTCTTGACGCCCGGGTCGCCCGCGTCCGCCGTGTAGTCGGACGGGGAGGTCTCGTCGATCCCGGCCGGCGCCTTCAGCGCGTTGAGGACGAAGGTCAGCACGACCACGACCACGACGTTCAGGATGAACGCGGTGAGGCCGATGTAGCCGATCTCGCCGATACCGGGGATCTCCTTCGAGGAGCCGCCGAAGTGCTTCTGGGTCGGGCTGGCCACGCCGTACGCGGCGACCGTCCCGTACAGCATGCCGACCGCCCAGCCCGCGATCAGGGCCCAGCGGTGGAACCAGCGGGTGAAGAGACCGCCGACCAGTGCGGGCATCGTCTGGAGGATCCAGATCCCGCCGAGCAGCTGGAAGTTGATCGCGACCGTCTTGTCCATGGTGAGGACGAAGGCGAGCGCACCGACCTTCACCAGGAGCGAGACCAGCTTGGAGACCTTGGTCTCCTGCGCCGGGGTCGCGTCCGGCTTCAGGAAGTCCTTGTAGATGTTGCGAGTGAAGAGGTTCGCCGCGGCGATCGACATGATGGCCGCGGGGACCAGCGCGCCGATGCCGATCGCGGCGAAGGCGACGCCCGCGAACCAGTCGGGGAACATGTTCTCGAACAGCTGGGGGATCGCCAGCTGGCCGTTGTCGACCTTGACCCCGGCCGCGATCGCCATGAAGCCGAGCAGCGCCAGCAGGCCCAGCATCAGCGAGTACAGCGGAAGGATCGTGGTGTTGCGGCGGATCACGTCACGGCTGCGGCTGGAGAGCGTCGCCGTGATCGAGTGCGGGTACATGAAGAGCGCGAGCGCCGAACCCAGCGCCAGGGTGGCGTAGCCCCACTGGCCCATCTCGCCCGGGACGAGGCCCGCGACGGGCTTGCCCGCAGCCTCGTTCTTCGCCGAGAACGCCTCGCCCGCCTTGGCGAAGATGTCGTCGAAGCCGCCCAGCTTGATCGGGATGTAGATGATCGCCACGGCGATGACCAGGTAGATCAGCCCGTCCTTGACGAACGCGATCAGCGCGGGCGCCCGCAGGCCGGAGGAGTAGGTGTACGCGGCGAGCACCGCGAACGCGATCAGCAGCGGCAGGTCCTTGATGAACCAGTGCGTGGTCTCGCCCCCGCCGACGCCCATCACGTCCAGCACCGCCTGGATGCCGACGAGCTGGAGCGCGATGTACGGCATGGTGGCGAGGATGCCGGTGAGGGCGACCGCCAGCGAGAGGCCCTTCGAGCCGAAGCGGCCCCGGACGAAGTCCGATGTGGTGACGTATCCGTGCTTGTGCGACACCGACCACAGACGCGGCAGGAAGGTGAAGATCAGCGGGTACACGAGGATCGTGTACGGGACGGCGAAGAAGCCTGCCGCGCCCGCCGCGTAGATCGCCGCCGGGACGGCGACGAAGGTGTACGCCGTGTAGAGGTCGCCGCCGAGCAGGAACCAGGTGACCCAGGTGCCGAACGACCGTCCGCCCAGGCCCCATTCGTCCAGGCTGTTCTCGTTCTCGGCCTTCCGCCAGCGGGCGGCCATGAAACCTATGACCGTGACGGCCACGAAGAAGAAGATGAAGACGGCGAGTGCTACGCCGTTCACGCCGTCCTTCATGCTGACGCACCTTCCTTGCGGGCGCGCTGGTCACGCTGCCACAACGTGTACGCGACCATGGTCAGCGCGGTCGAGACGAGGACCCAGAGCATCTGGTACCAGTAGAAGAACGGGATGCCGATGAAGGTCGGGTCGACCTTCGCGTACGAGCTCACCCAGAGCATCGCCACGAACGGCGCGATGAGACAGAGGGCGATAACCACCCGCACGGGTGTGATCGTTGGTCGTTGTTCGACGGTCTTTTCGGGCATGTGGTGCTCCGTCCCCTCACTGGTCACCTGGTGTAATGCGCACGAAATCTAGGCGAGGGGTCCGGCCAGCGTCACCCCCTGTCCGCATTGCGGTCGTGCAACGGTGATGTCTCGGTGACACTCACGAAGGAGGGCGGGGTCCGGTTCACGCCAATTCCGGGGTCCGCGGGGGAGCGGCGTACGCGAACGGCCCCCGTGGGGATGGTGATTCCACGGGGGCCGTTCGTCACGCGGTCGCGACAGGTGACGCGGTGGGGCTCAGTCGGTCGGCCGCTTCAGGCGCGCCACGAACTTGTAGCGGTCGCCGCGGTACACCGAGCGCACCCACTCCACCGGTTCGCCGTGTCCGTCGATCGAGTGACGGGACAGCATCAGCATCGGCAGGCCGACGTCCGTACCCAGCAGTCCGGCCTCGCGCGGGGTGGCGAGCGAGGTCTCGATCGTCTCCTCGGCCTCGGCCAGCCGGACGTCGTACACCTCGGCGAGCGCCGTGTAGAGCGAGGTGTACTTCACCAGTGAACGGCGCAGCGCGGGAAAGCGTTTGGCCGAAAGGTGGGTGGTCTCGATCGCCATCGGCTCACCGCTGGCGAGGCGCAGACGCTCGATCCGCAGGACCCGGCCGCCCGCGGTGATGTCGAGCAGGCCGGCGAGCGCGTCGTCGGCGGTGATGTACCCGATGTCCAGGAGCTGGGACGTGGGTTCCAGCCCCTGGGCGCGCATGTCCTCGGTGTACGAGGTCAGCTGGAGCGCCTGGGAGACCTTCGGCTTGGCGACGAAGGTTCCCTTGCCCTGGATGCGCTCCAGCCGGCCCTCGACGACCAGCTCCTGGAGCGCCTGACGCACCGTGGTGCGCGAGGTGTCGAACTCGGCGGCCAGGGTCCGTTCGGGGGGTACGGGGGTACCGGGCGGCAGGGTGTCGGTCATGTCGAGCAGATGGCGCTTGAGCCGGTAGTACTTCGGTACGCGTGCCGTACGCGTACCCGCACCGGTCTCGTTCTCCGTACTGCCCCCGTCGGCACCCATGGCCCGCCTTCCCGACTGCTGCGTTGCTGCCGTCACCGGCTCCTCCGTCTGTCGCGGCTCACATGGTGGCACGGTCCGGTCACGGGTCGTCGCCCTCCCCTAGGTGTCGGTCCTATAACGGACGCGAGTGCACTTCTTATACACCCTTGACACCCCTAAAGGTCTAGGCCAAGCTCCCGGTACTGGTCTAAACCATTAAAGACCAAGTCCCAGCCCCACAGGCAGTACTCGTCGTACGTTTCCGCGGTGGGCGGGGGGTTGCTGGTATCCCTGAGGAGGGTGTGGCATGAAGCGCAAGCTCATAGCGGCGGTCGGCGTCGCGGCGATGATGTCCGGTATTGCGGCGTGTGGTGGGGACAGCGACAACGCTTCGAAGGACCCGAAGGACCGCTCCGAGGAACTGACCGTCTGGCTGATGGTCGACGCGCAGAGCACCTGGCCGGAACTGGTCAAGGACGTCAACGCGCAGTTCAAGAAGAAGTACCCGAAGGTCAAGGTCAACGTCCAGTACCAGCAGTGGGCGGACAAGGCCAAGAAGCTCGACACCGCCCTCGGCGGAGACAAGTTCCCGGATGTCGTCGAGCTCGGCAACACCGAGACGATGCAGTACATCCTGAACGGCGCGCTCGCCGAGATCGACCCCGGGAAGTACGACAACTCGGACACCTGGATCAAGGGTCTGAAGGACACCTGCACCTTTGAGGGCAAGCAGTTCTGCGTGCCTTACTACGCCGGTGCGCGGGTGGCGATCTACAACAAGGACATGTTCAAGGCCGGCACGGGCAGCGACGCGCTTCCGCAGACCGAGGCCGAGATGCTCACCGCCCTCGACAAGGTCTCGGCCGAGTACAGCAAGAAGGACAAGCGCTTCTCGTCCCTCTACCTGCCGGGCCGTTACTGGTACGCCGCCATGTCCTACGTCGCGGCGTACGGCGGCTCGATCGCCGAGTACGACGAGGGCGCGAAGGAGTGGAAGGGCAACCTCTCCTCCCCCGAGTCCCAGAAGGGCATCGAGCACTTCATCAACCTGGTGAAGAAGTACAACAAGGCCGACATCACCAAGGACGAGCAGGACCACGCCAACGTCATGGCCAACGAGAAGGCGGCCCTGATCTACGGCAACGGCTGGGAGTCCGGCTCCGTCATCGACGGCGCCAACAACGGCAACCCGAAGCTCAAGGACAAGATCGCCACGGCCGGCATGCCGGGCCCCGAGGGCAAGGCGCTGCCGTCCTTCATCGGTGGCTCGGACCTCGCGGTGACCGCGAAGTCCAAGGTCACGGACCTCGGCGAGGAGTGGGTCTCGCTCTTCACCAGCGAGAAGTCGCAGGAGGTGCTCGTCTCCAAGAACATCCTCCCGAACAACGAGAAGCAGCTTGAGCCGCTCAAGGCCAAGCCCGAGACGGCCGCCATCGCCAACGCGGTGCCGGACGCCTGGTTCACGCCGATCGCACCGGGCTGGACGTCCATCGAGAAGGACGAGGTCCTGGAGAACATGCTCCTGGCGATCCTCAAGGGCACCTCGGTGGCCGACGCGGCCAAGAAGGCCGACGACGAGATCAACGCGCTGATCAACAAGTAACACGCCAGGGCCTTCGGCTCTCCAGGCGGGGGCCCGGCACGCACCGGGCCCCCGCTTCCTTTCGTAGACGTATGCCGTGATCTCCGGGTGCAGCCCCCGGAATCCCGATGGAAGGTCAGCCACGTGACTGCCGCCGACACCAAGGCCGCCGGGCCGCCTCCGGTACCCGTACCACGTGGTCCGGAAGAGACCGGGCCGTCGTCCCCTGCGAAGGACGCCAAGCCGCGCGCCAAGCGGCAGCGCAAGAAGGGCGAACTCCTTCCGTACTTCCTGATCCTGCCGGCGATCCTCGCGATCGCCGCGGTGTACGTCTATCCGCTGATCAAGACCGTGATCATGTCCTTCCAGGACATGGGCCGGGCAGCCCTGTGGGGCAACGGCGACACGCCGTGGGTGGGCTTCGAGCAGTTCACCAACATCCTGGGTGACCCCGAGTTCTGGCAGGTCACCGGCCGTACGGTCGTCTTCATGACGATCTGCGTGGTGCTGACCATGGGGATCGGCCTGCTGATCGCCCTGATGATGCTGCGCCTGTCCACCTGGGTCCGGCTCACCCTCACCGTCGCACTCATCGCCGCCTGGTCGATGCCGCTGATGGTCGCCGCGTCGGTCTTCCGCTGGCTCGCCGACTCCGACTACGGCCTGATCAACACCCTCCTCGCCGACCTCACGGGCAACGAGGACAAGTGGCTCGGCCACAACTGGTTCCTCGACCCCTGGCAGGGCTTCGGCATCATCACGCTGCTGGTCGTCTGGGGCGCCATCCCGTTCGTCGTGATCACGATGTACGCGGCCCTCACCCAGGTCCCCAAGGAACTGGAGGAGGCGGCCTCCCTGGACGGAGCCACCGCGTTCGGTGTCTACCGCTATGTGACCTGGCCGGTCATCAAGCCCGTCTTCACCATGGTCGCCACCCTGTCGGTCATCTGGGACTTCAACGTCTTCGGCCAGATCTGGCTGCTGCGCGGCAACAAGCCCGAGCCCGAGTACGAGACCCTCGGCCTCTACTCCTTCTCCAAGGCGTTCGAGTCCACGTCCTTCAGCCAGGGCAGTGCGATCGCCTTGATCACCGTCCTGATGCTCTCCGGTGTCGCCGTGTACTACCTGCGCCAGCTGATCAAGACGGGAGAGGTCGAATGAGCACCTCCACAGCCCCGAACACACCTGCCCAGGTTCTGCGGCCCGACCGCAAGAAGAACCGGCTCGGCTACAACATCCTGGCCCTGGTCACGGCGGCGCTCATGGCCTTCCCGGTCTACTGGCTGATCATCAGTTCGCTGCGCCCCAACCACGAGATCCGGTCCTACGACCAGACGCTCTGGCCCTCCTCGCTCACCTTCGACAACTTCGCGCGCGCGGTGAAGCAGGACAACTTCGGCACCGCGATCCAGTCGAGCCTGATCGTCTCCGTCACCGCGGTGGTCGGCGGAATGATCATCGCGACGCTCGCGGCGCTCGCCATCGGACGCTTCCGCTTCTTCGGGCGGAAGGCGCTGATGATGGTGATGATCCTCGTCCAGATGCTGCCCCCGACCGCGATGCTGATCCCGATCTACCTCCAGCTCAACGCCATGGGCGGTATCGACGAGTACTGGGGGCTCATCGTCGTCTACCTGGTGTCGACGCTGCCCTTCGCGACCATCATGATCCGCGGTTTCGTGATCAACATCCCGGTGGAGCTGGAGGAGTCCGCGATGGTGGACGGCTGCACCCGCATGGGCGCCTTCCGTCGCGTCATCTTCCCGCTGCTCGCACCGGGGCTCGCCGCCGCGTCCATCTTCGCGCTCGTCAACGCGTGGAACGAGTACCTGTTCGCGTACATCCTGATCAACGACAACTCCAAGTACACGCTCAACGTGTGGCTGATGACCTTCACCACCGAACGCGGTACGGACTACGGCGCCCTCATGGCGGCCTCCACGCTCATCTCCATTCCGGTCGTCATCTTCTTCATGATCATTCAGGGGAAGATGGCCACGGGTCTCACCTCAGGCGCCGTGAAGGGATAAGGCCCCATGACCACGCTCGTATCCACCACGGACACCGTCACGCGCGACGCGCTCGCCGTGCTCCAGCCCGGATTCACCGGCACGACCGCCCCCGACTGGCTGCTGCGCAGGGTCGGCGAGGGCCTGGCCTCCGTCGGGCTGTTCGGCCGCAACATCGAATCGCCCGGTCAACTCGCCGCACTCACCGCCCAGCTGCGGGCCGAGCGCGACGACGTTCTCGTCGCGATCGACGAGGAGGGCGGCGACGTCACCCGGCTGGAGGTCCGTCACGGGTCCTCGTTCCCGGGCAACTTCGCCCTCGGCTCGGTCGACGACGTGGAGCTCACCCGGGCCGTCGCCCAGGAACTCGGCCGCCGGCTCGCCGAGTGCGGCGTCAACCTCAACTGGGCGCCGTCCGCGGACGTCAACTCCAACCCGGCCAACCCGGTCATCGGCGTACGGTCCTTCGGCGCCGACCCCCAGCTCGTGGCCCGGCACACCGCCGCGTACGTCGAGGGGCTCCAGGCCGCGGGAGTCGCCGCCTGCACCAAGCACTTCCCGGGGCACGGCGACACGGCGGTCGACTCGCACCACGCGCTGCCGAGCATCGATGTGTCCCTGGACACCCTGCACGCCCGTGAACTGGTGCCTTTCCGCGCGGCCATCGCGGCGGGTTCCAAATCGGTGATGAGCGCGCATATCCTGCTTCCCGCGCTCGACCCGAACCGCCCGGCGACGCTGAGCCCGCAGATCCTGACCGGTCTGCTGCGCGAGGAGCTGGGCTACGACGGCCTCATCGTCACCGACGGCATGGAGATGCAGGCCATCTCCGCGACGTACGGGATCGAGCGCGGCTCCGTCCTCGCGATCGCCGCGGGCGCCGACGCGATCTGCGTCGGCGGCGGGCTGGTCGACGAGGGCACGGTGCTGCGGCTGCGCGACGCCCTGGTGTCCGCGGTACGTGGCGGAGACCTGTCCGAGGAGCGGCTGGCGGACGCCGCCGCCCGCGTACGTGCTCTCGCGTCCTGGACGCAGGGGGCAAGGGGGGCTGTCTCGGAGCCGGGTGCGGCAGTGCAGGAGGGGACCGCGCCCGGCACCGGAGTCAGCACGGACATCGGTCTCGTCGCGGCCCGCCGCGCGGTACGGGTCACCGGCACCGGCGCACCGCTGACCGGACCGGCGTACGTCGCCGCGTTCACCCCGGTCGCGAACATCGCGGTCGGCGACGAGACCCCGTGGGGCGTCGCCGCCGAACTGACCCGGCTGCTTCCGGGCACCGGCACCGACACGTACGGCGGCGACAGCGCGGCACCTGCCGCCGACACGCTGCGGGCGGCGGGGGAGCGGCGCATCGTCGCGGTCGTCCGCGACCTCCACCGGCACGTATGGATGGCGGAGGCGCTCGACGCGCTGCTGGCGGCCCGTCCCGACACGATCGTGGTCGAGATGGGACTCCCGCAGGCGGAACCGAGGGGCGCCCTGCACATCGCCACCCACGGGGCGGCCCGGGTATGCGGCCTGGCGGCAGCAGAAGCCATCACAGCCACCTGACCCCGCCCCACCCCGACCTCAGCCCCGCCCAGCCGCCCAGGCCGGCCGGGGCTGAGCCCATCTCGGGGGCCGCCCCTGGCCCGTGCGGGGGCCAACCCCAGCCCGTCCGGCGATTGGGGACAAAGCCGTTCGCCGTACGGGCGACGCACGCAAAAGGGCCGGCACACCCCTCGGTGCCCCGGCCCTCGTGCAACGAAGAACGTCTAAATCCCCTGCCACGCCGGCTTCGCCGCATACGTGGCCCGGAAGTAGTCCCCCAGCTTCAGCTTGGACGCCGCCGCCTCGTCGACCACCACCGTCGCGTGCGGATGCAGCTGCAGCGCCGACGCCGGCACGATCGAGGCGACCGGCCCCTCCACCGTCTGGGCGACCGCGTCGGCCTTGCCCTCACCCGTGGCGAGCAGGATCGGGTGCCGGGACTCCAGGATCGTGCCGATGCCCTGGGTGATCACGTGGTGCGGCACCTGGTCGATGTCGTCGTCGAAGAACCGCGCGTTGTCGATCCGCGTCTGCTCGGTCAGCGTCTTGATCCGCGTACGGGAGGCGAGCGAGGAACACGGCTCGTTGAACCCGATGTGCCCGTCGGTACCGATGCCGAGGAGCTGGAGGTCCACTCCGCCCGCCTCGGCCAGCGCCCTGTCGTACGCCTCGCAGGCGGCCTGGACGTCCTCGGCGGAACCATCGGGGCCCATGAAGGACGCCTCGGACAGCCCCAGCGGCTCCACGACCTCGCGCAGCACCACCGAGCGGTACGACTCGGGGTGCCCGGGCCGCAGCCCGACGTACTCGTCGAGCTGGCAGATGCGGGCGCGCGAGGCATCCACGGCCCCGGAGCGCACCTTGGCGGCCAGCGCCTGATAGATGGGCAGCGGGGTCGAGCCGGTGGCAACGCCGAGCAGGGCGTCGGGCTTGCGGCTCAGCAGGGCGCCGATGGCCTCCGCGATGAGCTCTCCGCCTGCCGTTGCGTCCGGGACGATGACAACTTCCACGCTGTGCCTGCCGATCTGAAAGGTGGAGTCATGTGGTATAGACCAATCAAGGCTCCAATCTAGCAGAACCGGGCAGCCCGGAGGTGAAGTGCTCACACACCGGCCCACCGGTTCGCCCCGCTGGCGGCTGCCCGCCCGGCCGTGGTCGACTTGTGCGAGCCGGCGGGTGCGAGCCCGTACGCCCACACCGCATGGGAGGCACCCCACATGTCCGCCACCTCTTCGGCCGTGCAGCAGGACCAGGGCGACCAGCCCGGCCGGATCATGTCCGGCGAGATGGCCGAACAGCCGGCCATGCTGCGCCGCATCCTCCAGCGGGGCGCCCCCAGAATCCGCGAAGTGGCCGCCGAGATCGCCGCGAAGAAGCCCCGGTTCGTCCTGCTCACGGCCCGCGGTTCCTCGGACAACGCGGCGCTCTACGCCAAGTACCTGCTGGAGATCCGGCTCGGACTGCCCTGCGGTCTGGCCTCCATGTCCACCACGACGGCCTACGGCGCCCGGCCGGACCTCACGGACGTCCTGGTGATCACCGTCAGCCAGTCGGGCGGCTCGCCCGACCTGGTCGCCTCCACGAAGGCCGCCCGCGCCGCCGGAGCGATCACCCTCGCGGTGACGAACAACCCGGACTCCCCGCTCGCCGCGGTGTCCGAACACAGCATCGACATCCTCGCGGGCCCCGAGAAGGCGCTGCCCGCGACCAAGACGTACACCGCCTCGCTGCTGGCGCTCTATCTCTTCGTGGACGGACTGACCGCCGGAGACGGTCCGGCCGCCGCCGAGGCCCTGCCCGGCCTGGCCGAACAGATCCTGTCCCGGAAGGACGAGGTCAGGTCCCTCGCCTCCCGCTACCGCTTCGCCGAGCGCATGGTCATCACCTCGCGCGGTTACGGCTACCCCACCGCGAAGGAGGCGGCCCTGAAGCTGATGGAGACCAGCTACATCCCCGCGCTCTCCTACTCCGGTGCCGACCTGCTGCACGGACCGCTCGCCATGGTCGACAACATCTCCCCGGTGATCGCCGTCGTCACCGACGGCCGGGGCGGCGAAGCGCTCCAGCCGGTGCTGGACCGTCTGCGGGGCCGTGGCGCCGACCTCTTCGTGGTCGGCCCGAAGGCCCAGGTGGAGGCCGCTTCCGCGGGCTTCGTGCTGCCGACGGCGGGGGTGGCGGAGGAGTTGCAGCCGATCCTGGAGATCCTGCCGCTCCAGTTGCTGGCGTACGAGGTGACGATGGCCCGCGGCCAGGACCCGGACGCGCCGCGTGCCCTGGCCAAGGTCACCGAGACGCACTGACCGCCGGGGCCGGAGAGGTCACGGCGCCGGTACGTACCTGGAAGCACCCGCACGCCCCCGGAAACACCCGCGGGCCGCGGCGCCAGGACGGGACCCTCAGCCCATCCGGCACCGCAGCCCGGAGTTACGCGGCCGGCGGTGTGCGGTTCCTCCGGCCGAGGGAGGCACCGGCGCAGTCAGGGCAGAGAGCGCCGGGTGCCTCGATCCGTTCTCCTGTGCGGGGAGAACGGAGGTCTTTCCTGTGCATTGTGGACTAGACCAATCATCCGTGTCCATCCGTGCGCACAGCAATTCCGGCGGAACTTCCCGCCTCCCCCTCTCTCACGGGGCAGCGGGACGTTCGGTTCGGTACCCCCGAGTATCCACGGGTACCCTCGCACACGTGCCCTCCATGAACGACCTCGTCCGCCAGCACACAGCCCTGAGTGAGACCGACCTCGAGTGGCTCCATCTGCTGGTCTCGGAGTGGCAACTGCTCTCCGACCTGTCCTTCGCCGACCTCGTCCTGTGGGTCCCGACCCGCGACGGGACCCGCTATGTGTCCGTCGCGCAGATGCGGCCCAACACCGGCCCCACCTCCTACCAGGACGACATGGTCGGCCATCTGGTGCCGCGCGGCCGGCGGCCGCTGCTGGACGCCGCGCTGGACGAGGGCCGGATCGTGCGCGAGGGCGACCCGGAATGGCGCGAGGAGGTGCCGGTACGGGTCGAGTCCATCCCCGTACGCCGCGAGGGCCGGGTCCTCGGAGTGATCGCCCGCAACACCAACCTCCTCACCGTTCGTACGCCCTCGAGGCTGGAGCTCACCTACCTCCAGTCCGCGTCCGACCTGGCCCAGATGATCGCCGCCGGGTCTTTCCCCTTCCCCGGTCAGCAGGTCGACATGGACGCGTCGCCACGCGTCGGCGACGGGCTGATCAGGCTCGATGCCGACGGGATCGTCCAGTACGCCAGCCCCAACGGCCTCTCGGCCTATCACCGTCTCGGCCTCGCCTCCGACCTCGTCGGCCACCACCTCGGCACCATCACGGCCGAGCTCGCACCCTCCCGGGGCCCGGTGGACGAGGCGCTGGCCAAGATGGCCAGCGGGTACGCGCCCCGCGAGTTCGAGGTCGAGTGCGCCAGCGGCGTGATCCAGTTGCGGGCCATCCCGCTCAAGCCCAAGGGCGTCCGCATCGGTTCGCTGGTCCTCCTGCGGGACGTCACCGAACTGCGCCGCCGCGAGCGCGAGTTGATCACCAAGGACGCCACCATCCGGGAGATCCACCACCGGGTGAAGAACAACCTCCAGACGGTGGCCGCCCTGTTGCGCCTCCAGTCCCGCCGGATGGATTCCGAGCAGGGCCGCGAGGCGCTCAACGAGGCGGTACGGCGCGTCGGTTCGATCGCGATCGTGCATGAGACGCTGTCTCAGAACCTGGATGAGCGGGTCGAGTTCGACGAGATCGCGGACCGCGTCATCGCGATGGTCGCGGAGATCTCCCCGGGCAAGGTCACCTGCCGGCGCACGGGCCGCTTCGGGATCCTCGATGCGGAAGTAGCCACTCCGCTCTCGATGGTGCTCACCGAGGTGTTGCAGAACGCCCTGGAGCACGCCTTCACCGTGGCCGAGCGCGGCACGGTGGAGGTCTCGGCCGTACGGGGCGGATCACCGTCCGACGCACGGCTGCTGATCACCGTGTCGGACGACGGGCGCGGACTGCCGGAGGGCTTCGACCCGAAGAGGGCCGGGAATCTCGGGCTCCAGATCGTGCGGACCCTGGTGGAGGGCGAATTGGGCGGCACCTTCGACATGGTCCCGGGTCCGGAGCAGGGCACCCAGGTGATCCTGGACATCCCGGTGGGTTCGGACAAGTAGACGAGCACGCACAGCAGTGGGGGGGGGGGGGGGGGGGGGGGGGGGGGGAGGGGGGGGGGGGGAGGGGGGGGGGGGGGGGGGGGGGTAGGGGGGGGGGGGGGAGGG
>NZ_JBWKLF010000004.1:375632-660713 GCF_056430475.1 Streptomyces sp. NPDC045968
CAGGATCAGCACCCCCATCTCCCCCTGTACCCCCCTTTCTTCTTGCCCACCCACCCCCCCACCCCCCTCATGGCCCCCGCCCCTTGTCCCTCCTCCGCCCCCACTGCTTGGTGCACGTTGCGATGCGCTACGGGGTACTGCGCGCTGCGACTCGAAGGCGGGGCTGTGCGTACGCTCTGTACGCGCCGCCGGGCTGAGGCTCGCGGGGGGCGTCGGTCAGGCGCTGGCGTTACGCGCCCGGTTGCGAGCGGCACGGCGCTTCATCGCGCGGCGCTCGTCCTCGCTGAGGCCACCCCAGACGCCGGAGTCCTGGCCGGACTCGAGCGCCCACTGCAGGCACTGCTCCATGACGGGGCAGCGACGGCAGACGGCCTTGGCTTCCTCGATCTGCAGCAGCGCAGGACCGGTGTTGCCGATGGGGAAGAACAGCTCCGGGTCTTCCTCACGACAAACGGCGTTGTGACGCCAGTCCATGGCTGCTACCTCTCCTTGGTATTTCAAGCTTGTTGCTTGTGAATGTGAACGCTTTCACGAATCCCCCCGCAGACACAGGGCCGACTTCCAGATGAACTGGTTGTGGTCTTGTCAGTGAGGAGGGGTTCTGGCTCTCAGTGGAGGCCGGTGTTGCGGGCCGTCCCGATCGCCATGTAGAGATTCGCAAACCTCGGCGGCGGATACAACCCCTTCTGGAAAGTTTTTTTTGATTCCTCGGTGTCGGCTAGGTCACAGCCGTACTTCCATGGGGTGGGGGCCAGCCCAAACGTTCGAGTTAAAGGACTTTGGGCTCTTCTACTCACACAATCACACGCAGTGCACGGCGTACGCCTGTGAACGTCACGCTCGTACGCAGTCCGAGGTGGTCACCGTCCATCTGGAAGGGCAGTGGGGCCTTTGAATGCAAGGTGAAGTCGGTGAGGTCGTGAAGTGAAACCGCGTGCTTGCCGTGTGGACCCTTCTCCGGGCTCGACGTGAGCAACTGGGTCGCGTAACGGGCGACCGCGGGGGTGGAGAGACGCTTCAGACCGAGCACGTCCAGGGCCGTGTCGAAGGACGCCTTCGGAGAGGCGTACATCGGGCGATTGCCCAGGTAGGTCCAGGGGGCGGTGTTGCAGATTATGGACAGCGCGAGGTCCGTGACGGGGTCCTGCCCGGGCACGTCGAGCGTGATCAGTCCGTGCCGCCGGTGGGGCTCCTCCAGGAACTGGCGGACCACCTGACGCACATAGAGCGCGTGCGTGGAACGCTTGCCGCGTTCGCGTTTCTGTTCGACCCGGCCGATCACACCCGCGTCGAATCCGAGACCGGCACAGAAAGTGAACCAGCGTTCCGGCACGGACTCGTCCTCCGTGCCCGGTGTGCCGGCCGCGAGGCCCAGACCGACCGTGCGCTCACTGCGCTGCGCGAGGGCGTCCAGAATGGCGCCGGTGGCCTCCACGGCGTCGTTGGGGAGGCCCAGGGCGCGCGCGAAGACATTGGTGGAGCCGCCGGGGACCACGGCCAGGCTCGGCAGGTTGTCCACGTCGGGTCCCTTGTGCAGCAGCCCGTTCACGACCTCGTTGACCGTGCCGTCACCCCCGAGGGCGACCACCAGGTCGATGTCGTCGGAGTCCGCGGCCCGTCGGCCCAGGTCGCGGGCGTGCCCGCGGTACTCCGTGCTCACGGCTTCGATCTTCATCTCGCTCGCCAGAGCGTGAATCAGCACGTCGCGCGTCCGCGCACTGGTAGTGGTGGCAGCTGGGTTGACCACGAGGAGTGCGCGCATGTCCGCCAGACTACCTACCGCGAGGTACCGGCCAGAAGTCGCGCACCCCTGCGCTCACGCTCGGTGACGGGCGGTGAATGCCGGCGGCGCGCCAGGACCCCGGCTTCACTTCCGGCCGGGAAGGATGCCAACCTGCATAGCGTGAGCATTCAGGAGAACACGCCCTCTTCCCCGCCGCCGGCCGGGCCGGAGAAGCCGGGCAGGATCGCCGCCGTGGCCGGACTCAACGCCCTCGAAGGGGCGGCGCTGCTCGTCGGCGGGATCTACATGGTGGTCATGGGACTGCTCGGCCGGCCCGACAGCCCCCAGCAGGCGGAGATGGGCGGGCTCACGCTCGTCGCACTTGGCCTGATTCCGCTGGTCGCCGCGCGCGGGCTGCTGCTGCGGCGCAGCTGGAGCCGCGGGCCCGCGCTCATCACCCAGCTGATGGCGCTGCCGGTCGCCTGGACGCTGCTGCGCTCGCAGGGCGCGCTCATCCCCGCGGGCATCGCGCTCGCGGCCGTCGCCGTGACCGCGCTGGTGCTGCTGCTCAACCCGGCGACCACGCAGGCACTGGGCATCCGGGGGCCGCGTACGACCCCCGACGCCTGAGCCCCGGGACTCACTCCAGGCCGGGCCTACTCCTCGACGAGAAGGCGCTCGCGCAGCTGCGCGAGCGTGCGGGCCAGCAGGCGCGAGACGTGCATCTGCGAGATGCCGACCTCCTGCGCGATCTGCGACTGGGTCATGTTCCCGAAGAAGCGCAGCAGCAGAATGCGCTTCTCGCGCGGCGGAAGGTCCTCCAGCAGCGGCTTCAGCGACTCCCGGTACTCGACGCCCTCCAGCGCCTCGTCCTCCGAGCCCAGCGTGTCCGCGACCGCCGGGGACTCGTCGTCCGTGTCCGGGACGTCCAGCGACAGCGTGCTGTAGGCATTGGCCGATTCCAGGCCCTCCAGGACCTCTTCCTCGGAGATGCCCAGCCGCTCCGCCAGCTCGTGCACCGTCGGCGAACGGCCGTGCTGCTGGGAGAGCTCGGCGGTGGCCGTGGTCAGCGAGAGCCGGAGCTCCTGGAGGCGCCGCGGCACCCGTACGGCCCAGCCCTTGTCACGGAAGTGGCGCTTGATCTCCCCGACCACCGTCGGGGTCGCGTACGTCGAGAACTCCACGCCGCGGTCCGGGTCGAACCGGTCCACCGACTTGATCAGACCGATCGTGGCGACCTGGGTGAGATCGTCCAGCGGCTCGCCGCGGTTGCGGAACCGGCGGGCCAGGTGCTCCACGAGCGGCAGGTGCATCCGCACCAGCCGGTTGCGCAGCTCCGCCTTCTCGGGCGAGCCGTCGGGCAGCTCCCGCAGCTCGATGAAGAGTGCCCGCGCCGCGCTGCGGTCGCGTGGATCGTGATGCCCGTGCTCGCTCATCTGGACCGTCCGCTCTGCCTGCGACTGCTCCACCGCGGCCGTACGGCCTTGCGTCCCGTCCGCCCCGTCCTCCGGATGCGGCCTGGCCTGTTGCTCCGGGATGCCTGTCGCGCGCACCACCCCGGGGCGGATCGTCTCGTCCCGCACAGGTCCGTCCCCGTTCCCGTCGCTCACGCCGGCCCGGGTCCCGCGCCGCGCTGTTTGTAGAGGCTGATGCTGACCGTACGGTCATCCGCCACCGTGGAGTCGACTTTTCCGGCCAGTGCCGAGAGCACCGTCCAGGCGAAGGTGTCGCGCTCCGGGGCGCGGCCGTCCGTCGTGGGTGCCGACACCGTCACCTCGAGTGAGTCGTCGACGAGCCGGAACACGCAGCTGAGGACGGAACCCGGCACGGCCTGCTGAAGCAGGATCGCGCAGGCCTCGTCGACCGCGATACGAAGATCCTCGATCTCGTCGAGAGTGAAGTCCAAACGCGCTGCGAGACCGGCCGTGGCCGTTCGCAGCACCGACAGGTAGGCACCCGCAGCGGGCAGCCGGACCTCTACGAAGTCCTGATTCCCGGGCTCGCCTGCGATCTGGGACACCCTCACCTCCAAGGTGGCACAAACTCTTTCGAGGCTCCGGGAGGGTGGCCCGAAGCCATGCGGTCCGTCGTTGGTTCTTGGTTCGGCGACGCTATCGCGATCCATGATGCCGTGTCGCCGAGACCCCACCCGATGGTCGTCACTCATGGTAAGCCCATGAGTACGCACAGTGGCTAGGGGTCTGCGGCGGTCAATTGCGAAGAACCGGCGCCGGTTTGACGTACCCAGACGTCAGACGATCGAACCGTCCACGAAGCACCAACGCCAGCTCTCGCCCGCTTCGAAGCTCCGCATCACCGCGTGACCGGTCTCCTCGAAGTGTGCCGTCGCGTGCCGCAGCGGCGAGGAATCGCAGCATCCGACGTGCCCGCAGACGAGACAGAGCCGCAGTTGCACGGGGTGGCTGCCGACCGCCCGGCATTCCGTGCAGGTCTCACTGAGCGGGACGGGCTCGGGGTGCGGAAGTTCCTGAAGATGCGGGCACTCACTCATGATGTGCAGGTTACGACGGATGTGAGGACCGTGAGATGGACGCATTGCCGCTGGTGGCACTGGTCGCGGCCAGTGCCGCGGTGGCCGGGGCCGCACGCAGGACCCCCGTGCCCGCCCCGCTGCTGCTGGTCGTCGTGGGGCTGCTGGCCTCGTACCTGCCCGGTGTGCCGACGTACACCCTGGACGCGCACATCGTGCTGCCGCTGCTCCTGCCGCCGCTGCTCTACACGGCCGCGGTGGACAGCTCGTACCTCGATCTGCGGGCCAACGTCCGGCCGATCGCCCTGCTGTCGGTCGGGTACGTGCTCTTCGCCACACTCGCGGTCGGCTGGCTGGCCTATCTGCTGGTGCCCGGTCTCCCGCTGACCGCCGCCCTGGTGCTCGGCGCGGTGATCGCCCCGCCGGA
The DNA here is from genome assembly GCF_056430475.1 of Streptomyces sp. NPDC045968. NCBI lineage: Bacteria > Bacillati > Actinomycetota > Actinomycetes > Kitasatosporales > Streptomycetaceae > Streptomyces > Streptomyces sp. NPDC045968. Next base: position 380,274 of record NZ_JBWKLF010000004.1, read on the forward strand.
CGCCGTCACGGCCGCGGCGATCGCGCGCCGGGTGGGGCTGCCCGCCAGGGTGACCACGATCCTCCAGGGCGAGTCCCTGGTGAACGACGCCACCGCGATCACCGCCTTCAAGGTGGCCGTCGCCGCGGCCGTCGGCGAAGGCGTCAGCTGGGGCGCGGGGATCGGTGAGTTCCTGCTGGCCGCGGTCGGCGGGGTGGGAGTCGGTCTGCTGCTGATGGTGCCGCTGCACTGGCTCCGTACGCACCTGAAGGAAGCCCTGCTCCAGAACACCCTGTCCCTGCTGATCCCCTTCGTGGCCTACGCGGCGGCGGAGCGGGTGCACGCCTCCGGAGTCCTCGCGGTGGTCGTCGTCGCCCTGTACCTGGGACACCGCTCCTGGCAGGTCGACTTCGCGACGCGTCTCCAGGAGGCGGCGGTCTGGAAGATGGTCGCCTTCGTCCTGGAGTCCGTCGTCTTCACGCTGATCGGCCTGCAACTGTCCTTCGTACTGAAGGGCCTCGGAACGTACAGCGTGGGTGAGGCGCTCTGGTACGCCTTCGCCGTGTTCCTCGCCGTCGTCGTGGTGCGCTTCGTCTGGGTCTATCCGGCGACCTATCTGCCGCGGTGGCTGTTCAGACGCATCAGGGAGCGCGAGCCCGAGACCAACTGGACAGCGCCCCTGATCGTCGGCTGGGCGGGGATGCGGGGCGTCGTCTCGCTCGCCATCGCCTTCTCCATCCCGATGGCCTTGGACGACGGCGAGGACTTCCCGGCCCGCAACCTGGTGCTGTTCCTGACCTTCACGACCGTCATCGGCACCCTGGTCATCCAGGGCCTGACGCTGCCGCTCCTGGTGCGCGTGCTGAAGCTCCCGGGGCGGGACCTGCGGGCGGAGACGCTGGCCGAGGCGCAGGCCCAGAGCCAGGCGTCCACGGCCGCCGAGGCCCGCCTGGACGACATGCTCGCCGACCGGAGCAACTGTCTGCCCGGACCGCTCGCCGACCGGCTGCGCACGGTCCTGGAGCGCCGCCGCAACGCCGTCTGGGAGCGGCTCGGCGCGGCCAACCCGGTCACCGGGGAGTCCGCTGACGACACCTACCGGCGGCTCGCACGCGAGATGATCGACGCCGAACGCGAGGTGTTCGTCCGGCTGAGGGACGAGCGCCGCATCGACGACGAGATGATGCGCACGCTGCTGCGCCGGCTCGACCTGGAGGAGGCGGCGGCCTACCGCGAGACGGACGACGCCTAGAAGGGCGCGCCCGTGACGACGGCGGTCACGCGGGTGCCCGGGGCGAACGCGCCCTCCTCGGTGAGCGTGGTCAGCGCGTACAGGAGCTTGGCCACGTAGAGCCGCTCGACGCGCAGCCCGTGCCGGTCCTCGAAGTCGTCGGCGAAGGCGTGCAGCTCCGGGGGCGTACGGGCGTAGCCGCCGAAGTGGAACCGTTCGTCCAGCGACCACTGCCCTGCGGGCCCGCCGAACGCCTCCTGCTGCAACCTCCGTACCGACTCCCCGAGGAAGCCGCCGCGAAGGACCGGGACACCCAGGGCGCGCTGACCCGGCCCGAGACCGGCGGCGAGGCCGGCGAGGGTGCCGCCGGTCCCGCAGGCGACCGCGGCCACGTCGGTCAGGCCGCGCAGTTCGTGCCCGAGCGCTGTGCAGCCCTGTGCGGCCAGCGCGTTGCTGCCGCCCTCCGGGATGACACTGCACTCCCCGAAGAGGCTCAGCAGCCCGCCCAGGACGTCAGGATCGGTCTTCGAGCGGTACGTGGCCCGGTCCACGAAGTGCAGACGCATGCCGTCGGCCGCGCACTGGGCGAGTGACGGGTTGAGCGGCCGGTGCGCCAGCTCGTCGCCGCGCACCACGCCGACGGTGCGGAAGCCGAGCAGCCGCCCGGCGGCGGCCGTGGCGCGCAGGTGGTTGGAGTAGGCGCCGCCGAAGGTCAGCACGGTACGGCCGGCGGCGGAGGCCAGGTTCAGCGAGAGCTTCCGCCATTTGTTGCCCGGCAGATCGGGATGGATCAGGTCGTCGCGCTTGAGCAGCAGCTGTACGCCCCGGCGCGCGAAGCGCTCGTCCCCGGCCTGCACGAGCGGTGAGGGGAGGGCCGGTCGCAGCCGGGGCGTACCGGGTGTTTCAGGGGGCACACGTGCATTGTCCCGCAGCGGGTCACTTCAGGCGTTCGTGGATACGGGCCCGCATGGAGGTCATGGAGAAGCCGCGCGGGTCGACCTTGCCGGGCTGCCACTCCCGGTGGCCGATCACCGACGGGGCACCCCAGTGGTGATAGCGGCAGACCGCTGCCGCCGCCCGTTCGATGGCTTCGAGCTGGACGGCGGGCCAGGGGTCCTTGCCGTCGCCGAGGTTCTCGCACTCGAATCCGTAGAAGTACCGGTTCCCGTCGGTGTTGGCCTCGTTGTCCGAGGGAAGACGTTTCTCTGCGATGACGGCACGCAGGACCTCGTCGTCGCCGAGACCGGCGTGGTTGGCGCGCCCGTAGCCGACCAGGTGGACCCGGCCGTCCTTGGCGATCACGCCGTGGCAGAGCGGGCCCGGGAGGCTCGCGTAGCCGTCACGGCAGATCTCGACCGTGCGGGCGGTGCCCTTGGTCACCGTGTGATGGATCATCACGCCGTGCACCGGCCCCCAGGGGCCCTTGTGGTTGCGGTTGTGGGTACGCCAGTCGCCGACCTGGACGACAGTGAGCCCTTCGTCCTTCAGGGCGTTGAGGAAGCTGCTCGCGGACATGGGTGAGGACATGGCCGACTCCTTTTGCGCATGGGGGGAGAGTGCCGTACAGGGCTTGTACCCGAACCGGGCCCGGCGGACCATCTGTTCGGACAGCGTGCGAGCCGATTCGGACAGAATCCGCGAGCAGCCTGCGGAATCGCCCCGTCCGTGCTCAGCCCTGGGCGAGCCACAGGTCGGGTCCGAACACCTCGTAGTGGATGTCCGCCGCGGGAAGCCCCTTGGTCAGCAGCTGGGCGCGGACGGTGCGCATGAACGGCAGCGGGCCGCAGAGGTACGCGTGGGTGCCGGCGGGGACCGCGAGCTCCGTCAGGTCGACCAGGCCCGTGCGGTCGGCGGGGTGACCGGGCCCGGGGTTCTCGTACCAGAAGTGCGCGGCCGCGTCGGGGAGTCGGCCGGTGAGCAGGGCGTGCTCGGACCGCATCGCGTGGGTGGCGGGGGACCGGTCGCCGTGCACGACCGTGACGGGTGCACGGTGACCGGTGGACGCCAGGTGGTCCAGCATCGACAGCATCGGGGTGCAGCCGATACCCGCCGAGGCGAGGAGCAGCGGGGCGTCGATGGCGTCGAGCACCAGGTCCCCGTAGGGGACGGAGACGCGCAGCCGGTCACCGGGCCGGGTGTGGGCGTGCAGGTGCCGCGAGACCTCACCCTCGGGGGAGTCACCGCCGCGCACCCTCTTGACGGTGATCGAGCGCAGCGGTGAACCCGGGGCGCACGACAGGCTGTACTGGCGTATCTGCCGGGCTCCGTCGGGGAGTTCCACCTGTACGGAGACGTACTGGCCGGGCCGGAAGGCGGGTGCGGGCGCGCCGTCGGCGGGACGGATGCGGAAGGTGACGACCTCCTCGGTCTCCTCGGTCCGCCCGACCACCTCCCACGCGCGCCAGACGTCCCCCGCCACGACGCCCTGCTGGGCGTACAGCCGTCCCTCGACGGCGACCAGGGCGTTGGCCATCAGCCAGTAGACCTCGTCCCAGGCGGCTGCGACCTCCGGGGTGACCGCTTCGCCGAGCACCTCGGCGATGGCGGCGAAGAGGTGGGTGTGCACGACCTTGTACTGCGCCGCCGTCACGCCGAGCGAGGCGTGCTTGTGGGCGATGCGGCTCAGCATCACGTCCGGCCGGGTGTCCGGGTGCTCGACGAGGTGCGTGGCGAAGGCGGCGATCGATCCGGCGAGCGCCTGGCGCTGCGCGCCGGACGCCTGGTTGCCCCGGTTGAAGAGGTCACGCAGCAGATCCGGGTGGGCGTCGAACAGCTTCCGGTAGAAGAGGTCCGCGATGTCTCCGACGGCCGCTCCCACAGCGGGCAGCGTGGCGCGGACGGTGACGGTCGACGTGTCGGAGAGCATCGGTGAACTCCTGGGTGCGGGGTCTGAAGTGGGGGAGGCGGAGTGTCAGTCCCGGACCGGGCCGCTGCTGATGCCGATCAGCAGCGGTCCGGTGGGCGTGGAGACGAGTTCGGTCACGGTGAGCGGGTCGAGCGAGGCGTAGAAGGCCTCCTGTGCCCGGCGAAGGGCGCCGCGCAGCACGCAGGCCGAGCGGAGCGGGCACGGGGCGCCGCCCTCGCACTCGACCACGTCGTCAGGGCCCTCCAGCTCCCGTACGAGCGCGCCGATGGACGCCGTACGTCCGGTTTCCGTGAGGGCGAGACCACCGCCCCTGCCGCGCCGTGCGTCGACCAGGCCGAGGTGCTGGAGCCTGGCGACCACCTTGGTGGCGTGGGTGTACGGGACCCGCATGGTGTCCGCCACCTCGCGGGTGGTCGGCGGGTCGTCGGTCTCCGCGACGGCCAGCCGCATGAGAACGCGCAGGGCCACGTCGGTGAATCTCGTCAGCCGCATGGCGCTCACGCTAGATAACTTGCATCTCAGATGCAAGTTAAAAGGGACGCGCGGCGACGGTACGCAACATGCCCCGCCGAAGGGGGATTAGTCGCACTCTTTTGTGTAATGGCGCGTCGACCGCTCCTGCTGAAAGGCTTTTTCGCACAGGTCAGCCCTTATCGAGAGGACCGTCAGATGTCCGTTGGTGAAGAGGTTCGCGACACGCAGGTCCCGCCGCAGCAGAGTCTGGGCACGGCGGCCGCGCGGAACCTCGCGACGACCACCAAGTCCGCGCCGCAGATGCAGGAGATCACCTCGCGGTGGCTGCTGCGCATGCTGCCGTGGGTGCAGGTACAGGGCGGTACGTACAGGGTGAACCGCCGGCTGAGCTACTCCGTCGGTGACGGCCGTGTGACCTTTGTGCAGACCGGCGACCGGGTCACGGTGATCCCCGCCGAGCTCGGTGAACTGCCCGCGCTGCGCGAGTTCGGCGACGAGGAGGTGCTGGCCGAACTGGCACGGCGGTGCGAGCAGCGTGACGTCGAGCCGGGGGAGGTGCTCGCAGCCTCCGGGGACGCGGCGGACCGGGTCTTCCTGCTCGCGCACGGCAAGGTCGAGAAGATCGGCTCCGGGCTCTACGGGGACGAGACGGTACTCGGCGTCCTCGCGGACGGCGCCTATTTCGGCGACCATTCCCTGATCGACGGCGACGCCAACTGGGAGTACACGGCCAGGGCCGTCACCGCCTGCACCCTGCTCACCTTGCGACGCTCCGACGTGCTCAACCTCGCGGCCCGCGCCGACTCGCTCCGCGACCACCTCGCGGGGCTGCTCTCCATCCCGCACCAGCGCACCAACCACTACGGCGAGGCGGCGATCGACCTCTCCGCCGGCCATGTCGGGGAGCCGGTCGTCCCGCACACGTTCGTCGACTACGACTCGGCGCCGCGGGAGTACGAGCTGAGCGTCGCCCAGACCGTGCTGAAGGTCCACAGCAGGGTCGCCGACCTCTACAACCAGCCGATGAACCAGACCGAGCAGCAGTTGCGGCTCACGGTGGAGGCGCTGCGCGAGCGCCAGGAGCACGAGCTCATCAACAACCGGGAGTTCGGACTGCTCAACAACTGCGACTACGGCCAGCGCATCCAGCCGCACGACGGGGCCCCCGGCCCCGACGACATGGACGAGCTGCTGTCCCGCCGGCGCGGTTCGAAGCTCTTCCTCGCCCACCCGCGGGCCATCGCCGCCTTCGGCCGTGAGTGCAACAAGCGCGGTCTGGTGCCGGAGAGCGTGGAGATCGGCGGACACCACGTGCCGGCCTGGCGCGGGGTGCCGATCTTCCCGTCCAACAAGATCCCCGTCACCGACGCCCGCACCACGTCCATCATCTGCATGAGGACCGGCGAAGCCGAACAGGGCGTCGTCGGACTCCAGCAGAGCGGCATCCCGGACGAGATCGAGCCGAGCCTGTCGGTCCGCTTCATGGGCATCGACGAGCAGGCGATCATCTCGTACCTCGTCACGGCCTACTACTCCGCGGCCATCCTCGTGCCGGACGCCCTCGGCGTGCTGGAGAACGTCGAGGTCAGCCGCTGGCGGTGACCCCTGGGAGGGCCCGGACGGGGGCGTCCGGGCCCTCCACCCCGCCACACCGCACACATCCACCGAGGTGCCCGGCCGCGGCGGCGGCCGGGCACCCGGTGGAGCCCGATGGGCGACTCAAGAGGAGAGACCGTGACCATGACGAGTACGGACGCCGCGACGGAAGGCCATGAGGCCGCAGTCCTCCTGGAGCGCACCCGCAGCGCCGTCGATCCGCATCTGCGCTCAGCCGTGGAGTCGTTGCCCGGTGGCATACGGCGGGTCGCGATGTACCACTTCGGCTGGGAGAACGCGGACGGCAGTCCCGCCTCGGGACAGGCGGGCAAGGCCATCAGACCCGCGCTCGTACTCGCCGCCGCACGCGCGATGGGAGGGGACCCGGACCGTGCCGTGAGAGCCGCCGTCGCCGTGGAGCTGGCGCACAACTTCACCCTGCTCCACGACGATGTGATCGACGAGGACGCCACCCGCCGTCACCGGCCCACCGCCTGGGCGGTCTTCGGTGTCCCGGACGCCGTCATCACGGGCGACGCCATGCTCGCTCTCGCCCAGCGACTGCTGGCGGACGATCCGCACCCGGCCTCCGCGAGGGCCTCGGCGCGGCTCTCCACCTGCGTCATCGAGCTCTGTGCCGGGCAGCAGGCCGACTGTGCCTTCGAGGAGCGCGGACCGGACGACGTCTCGCTGGACGAGTGCCTCACCATGGCGACGGCCAAGACCGGTGCGCTGCTGGGCTGTGCCTGTGCCCTCGGCGCGCTCTACGCGGGGGCGGACGAGCGGGCGGTCGGTGGCATGGACGGCTTCGGCCGCGAGGCGGGACTCGCCTTCCAGCTCATCGACGACCTGATCGGCATCTGGGGCGACACGGCCCGTACGGGGAAGCCCGTCGGCGCGGACCTGGTCGCCCACAAGAAGTCGCTTCCGGTGGTGGCCGCGCTCACCTCCGGCACTCCGGCCGCCGCCGAACTGGCCGCGCTCTACCGGGGCCCCATGACGACCCCCGGCGAGGTGAGCCGGGCGGCCGACGCGGTGGACCGGGCCGGCGGGCGGGACTGGGCGCAGATCTGTGCGGGGGACCGGATGGCGCGGGCCGTCCACCATCTCTCGCGGGCGGTTCCCGATCTGGCCTCGGCCGGGGACCTGCTGGCCCTCGCGGAGTTCGTCACCCGCCGGACGCACTGACCTCGCGCAACCGCCTGGCCGGCCCAACTCTAGGATGCGGCGGGACGGTTGAGGTCGGACGGGACGGGGCGGGAGCCGGGCATGGGCGTACGAATGCGGCAGGCGGACGAGCGGGACCGGGATCAGGTCGCGAGGATTCTGGACGAGGCGTTCCACAACGACCCCGTGAGCAGCTGGGTCTTCCCGGACGAGGAGCACCGCCGTGCGGTGCACGGCAGGTTCCTCGGCGTCTTCGTCGACGCCGCGCTCGACGAGGGCCACATCGATCTGCTGGAGGACGGCACGGCCGCCGCCCTGTGGCTGACAGTGCCCGCGGGGGCGCCCGAGGAGGAGGACCCCACCCCCGCGCTGATGCGGGAGACCGCCGACCCCGACAACGAAAGGGCCGAACTGGTAGGGAGGCTGACGGGCGCCGTCCATCCGCACGACCGCGCCCATGAGTACCTGCTGATGATCGGGGTGTCCCCCGAGCGCCAGGGGGAGGGTCTCGGGGCCGCCCTGATCGAGGAGGTCCTTCAGCGGTGCGACCGCGAGGGGGTCCCGGCCTATCTGGAGGCGAGCAGCGAGCGGAGCCGCGGGCTCTACGAGCGGCTGGGCTTCACCTTCATGGGCCGGACGGTCGATCTGCCCGACGGGCCGTCGATGTGGCCCATGTGGCGTGAACCCCGGCCCGCCTGAAGACCCGCCTGAAGTCCCGCCCAGCGACCGCCCGAAGACCCGCCCGGCAACGCGCCCGACGGCCCGCCCGGCGGAAGTCGGGACCGGTCGGCCGGACCGCAGGTCGGCGCCGCCGGGAAGGAAGCGGAGGGTGCCACCGAGGCGGCGCCGGATACGGGCTACAGTCCCTGCTCATGACAGATGAGTCGTGGGCAGGCTGGTACCGGGACCGTCACGGCTCCGCTGCCGTCATTCTCACCACGGACGGACAACAACTCCGCATCCGGATCAGAGGTGTGGACTTCGAGGGCGAGAGCTTCGACGGCCTCGGTCCCGTGGCCGGCGTTCCGCCGGAGGGTGCGGAGTTCACCCTGGCGGACGGCGTGCTCGACGACTGCGTACTGGAGTGGGATCTCCCGCTCCCGGTCCTCGTGACCGGCACTCTCCGGCAGGCCACGCTCAGCTGCCTGCTGTCGCTGCGCCGCTCCGACCCGGACCTGGCGCTCGCGCTGCATCTGGACGGCGCGGTGTACGAATCGGCCCGCGCCGCAGGTGACTTCGCGGCGGCCCTCGCCACCATCCAGCGCGTCCTCCCGGAGGGGATTCGCCTCCAGACCTGTATCGCCTGCGCGTTCTCCGACTACTTCCCCGTGCCGGTCCGCGGACTCTCCGGTGCTCTTGCCTGCTTCCGCGAGGTCAAGGACGAGTACCGCGGCGCCGCGGACGGCGGAGACGTCGCCGAGCTGTGGGACCGGCGTACCGGCTTCGTCCAGGAGATCTGGAGCTGCCGGGAGTTCGAGGCCCGGCCGGCGGAAGGGGCGGGCACCGGGCACCGGGGCGCGTTCCCCCTGGAGCACGCCTGATCCGGACGAGGAGCGCGCCAGGGCCTGGACGCGCTCCCGCCCACGAGGGGCCGCTCCCGACCAGGAGAGGCCCCTCGCGTCAGGACGACGGCGAGGCCGTCAGAGCAACGGCGAGGCCGTCAGGACCACGGCGCGGCCGTCAGGACGCGTCGGCCAGAGCGGCCGCGAAGCCGTTCTGCCAGAGGTAGTTCACCCGCGAGCGCTCCGTGGCGTTCGGATAGGCGTTGGTGCACGACGTGCCGGGGCCGCCGCCGGACATCAGCTCGCTGCACGGCCCGGTGTAGTGGTCCGGAAGGCCGAGCACGTGCCCGGTCTCGTGGGCCGTGACGCGCGTCGAGTTGTACTGCTGGTTCTGCCGGTAGTCCAGGAAGATGTAGCCGCTGCCGTGACCGTCGGTGCTCGCGTACGAACCTCGGGAGTCATTGCCCTCGTAGTACGCGAAGTCGGCGTTCGAGCCCTCCTGGAGCTGGACGTTGGAGACCGAGCCGTTCCAGATCCGGGTGCTGGTGGCTATCTGGTTGCGGAAGGTCGGCGCGTTGGCGGCGCTGTAGACGACCGTGACCGAAGCGGCGCCCGGGTTGGCGGCCCGCTTCTCGGCGACGGACTTCATGACGGCCTCGAAGAACGCCCGGTTCGCGGCGGCGTTCTCACTCGATCCGGCGTACGCGGCGTAACCCTGCGCAGCCGTCGACGAGGTGGTGGTGGGGGGAGCGGCGGCGGTCGCGGGAGTCGTGCCCAGGGCGGCGACGAGGCCGAGGCCGAGGCCGACGGCAGCCGATGCGAAGGAGGTGCGGAGGTGTCTCATGGGGGGCTCTCCTAGCTGTCCGATGAACCCGTCCGCTGAATTGGCGTCCGGCACATCGTCAGGCCGGCCAGGAGGGCGAACCTGTCCGGTGTGCGGACTCGGTACGGGTGCGGTACGGAGAGAGTGTGGAGGCACGCGGGGCCAGTGCGGATGATGTCAACCGGCGATAGCACCGCCCTATCGTCCGCACACCGACCCCACACGACCTCCGCCGGGCCGTCGCCCCAACAGTCGCTGAATTGCCGCCCTTTGGTGCGGTTGGGACGTCTGGTGCGACCTGGCGCGGCCGCCCTACCCTCACAGCATGGAGCTTGAGGTGAGGCACCTCAGGGCGCTCTGCGCCATCGCCGACACGGGAAGCCTGCACCGCGCGGCCCGGCAGCTCGGCGTCAGCCAGCCCTCCCTGACGACTCAGCTGCGGCGGATCGAGAACACCCTCGGCGCCGAACTGTTCCGCCGCGAACGCACCGGTTGCCGGCCGACCCCGCTGGGCCGGTCCGTCCTCAGCCGTGCCCGCCCCCTCGTCGACGGCATGAGCGCACTCGTCAGCGAAGCCCTGGCGGAAGCCGACGCGGCCAGGGAGGGCGGCCCGCTCCTGCGCATCGGCTCCACCGCGAGCCGTGTCATCGGCGGCTGGCTGCGCGGACTCCGGGCCGGGCTGCCCGGCACCGACATCTCGCTGCGCGTCGACGTCTCCGCCCACGCCCTGCTCCGCAGCGTCGAGGCGGGCCGCCTCGACGTCGCCTTCGTGCACGAGGTGGAGGGCTGTCCGCTCGCCGTTCCGGACGGTCTGCGCCAGCACGTGCTCCTCGACCGGGAACCGCAGTTCATCTCGCTGGCCCGGGACCACCCGGCGGCCGCCTGCCCGGTCGTGGACCTCGGGGACCTGGCCGCCGACCGGTGGATGGTCGACCCCACGGTGGACGGCGAGTGGGACGGCGTACGGAGAGTCCTCGGCGCCGCCGGGCTCGATCCGCCCGTCCTGCACGGCGACTACCTCACCGCCGCCTCCCTCGTCGTCATCGGTGAGGTGGTCGCCCCCTGCCAGCCCACCTCCGGGCCGCGCGAGGACATGGCGATCCGCCCGATCCGCGACGACCCCCTCGGCGTACGCCTGCTGCTGGTCTCCCGGCCGGAAACCGACACGGCCGTGGTGTACGGCGAACTGGAGGCGGCCTACCGTGAAGCGGCCCGGCGGGCGGCCTCCTACCACCAGTGGCTCGTGCGCCACCGCAGCCCGCTCGCCCGCGCGCACTGACACACGGCCGCGGACCTGCGCGGCGCCCGGTTCCCTACGGCACGAACCGTCGTGCGACACGCGGATTCTGCCCGTAGCGAGGCACCGTTCCCAACCGGCCGCCCGCCCCGCAGAGTCGCCGTATGAAGCTCTTGATACTGGGTGGTACGGAATTCGTCGGACGCGCCGTCACCGAAGAGGCGCTGGACCGGGGGTGGCAGGTCACGGTGTTCCACCGGGGGCATCACGCGCCGCCGCCCGGCGCGGCGGTCCTGACCGGCGACCGCACCACGGAGGGCGGCCTGGCGGCGCTGGCCGAGGGGAGCTGGGACCTGGTCGTCGACACCTGGAGCGGCGCCCCCTCGGCCGTCCGGGACGCCGCCCGGCTGCTGGCCGGGCGGGCGGGGCATTACACGTACGTGTCCAGCCGTTCGGTGTACGACTACCCCGCCCCGGCCGGTCTCGCGGAGGACGGCCCCCTGGTGGACGGTGCCTCGCCCGACGCCGGCGGAGACGTCTCGTACGCCCTGGCCAAGCGGGGCGGCGAACTGGCCGCGCTCGATGCGTTCGGTGACCGCGCCCTGCTGGCGCGGGCCGGGCTCATCATCGGTCCGGGCGAGAACATCGGCCGACTGCCCTGGTGGCTGGGACGGATCGCCCGCGGCGGCCCGGTGATCGCACCGGGGCCCCGGGATGCCGGCCTCCAGTACATCGACGCCCGCGACCTGGCGAGCTGGCTCCTGGACGCCGCGGCGAACGGCCTGCACGGCCCGTACAACACCGTCAGTCATCCCGGCCACACCACCATGGGCGAGCTGCTCGACACCTGTGTACGGGTCACGGGCTCCGATGCCGACCTGCGGTGGACCGACCCCGGCACGCTGCTCGCGGCGGGCGTCGAGCCCTGGAGCGACCTGCCGGTCTGGCTGCCCGCCGGGGAGCTGTACGACACCCTGCACCAGGGCGATGTCACCAAGGCGCACGCGGCCGGACTGCGCTGCCGGCCGGTGGGCGAGACGGTCGCCGACACCTGGACGTGGCTGGTCGAGCAGGGCGGCACGGCGCCGCAGCGGCCGGACCGCCCGCAGGTCGGCCTCGACCCGCGACTGGAGACGAGGCTCCTGGCCGGCTGAGCGGGCGGGCCGGGCGGGCGACGGGACGGGCCGGCCGGGGGCCGACGGAGGGGCATTCGCCGCGGCGCGCAGCCCGCGTCGCGGCGCGGGCGTCGGCGGGCCGCTAGCGTGGCCCGATGGCCCCACCGTCTCAGCACCTGCTGCACCTCACCGAAGCACCCCTCTGGGAGGCCGCCCGCGAAACCGGGACGTACGAGATGTCCACGCGCGGCCGGACCCTCCAGGAGGAGGGCTTCATCCACTGTTCGCTGCCCCATCAGCTCGCCGGCGTGGCCAAGGCGCTGTACGGGGACGATGGCGAGGACCTGGTGGTGCTGGTCATCGACACCGGCCGGCTCACGGCGCCCGTGCGGTACGAGGCGATGGCGCCCGGTGGCGTGGAGTTCCCGCACCTCTACGGGCCGCTCCCGGTGGACGCGGTCGTGGACGTGCTCCCCTGGCAAGGAAAGGACAACGACCTCCAGTGAACGGCCCCCTCATCGCGGTGACCGGTGCGAGCGGCGCGGTCGGCGGACGGGTGGCGAGACGGCTCGCCCGGACCGGCGTCCCCGTCCGGCTCCTCGGCCGCGACCCGTCCAGGCTGCCCGACCTGCCCGGCGCCGACGCGGCCCCGGCCGCCCCCTACGGCGACGGCGAGGCGATGCGCCGCGCCCTCGACGGAGCGCACACGCTCTTCCTCGTCTCCGCGCACGAGAGCCCGGACCGTGTACGCGAACACACCACGGCCGTGGACGCCGCGGTGGCGGTGGGCGTCGAACGGATCGTGTACGTGTCGTTCCTCGGCGCGGCCCCCGACGCGACGTTCACCTTCGCGCGCGACCACTGGCACACCGAGGCGCACATCCGGGTGGCCGATGTGCGCCACACCTTCCTGCGCGACAGCTGGTATCTCGCCGCGCTCCCGGCGATGACGAGCGCGGACGGCGTCCTGCGGGGCCCGGGCGGCGACGGCCGGGTGGCGGCGGTCGCGCACGAGGACATCGCCGACGCCGCCGCGGCCGTACTGCTCGACGAGGGCACCACCCACGACGGCGCCGTCCACGACCTCACGGGACCCGAGGCGTTCACGCTCGCCGAGGCGGCGGAAGAACTCGCCCGCCGCACCGGCCGGCCGGTCCGGTACGTCCCCGAGACCACGCAGGAGGCGTACGCCTCCCGTGCCTCGTACGGTGCCGAGGACTGGGAAGTGGCCGGCTGGGTGACCTCGTACGAGGCGATCGCGGCCGGCGAGATGGCCACGGTCTCGGACGCCGTGCCGGCCCTCACCGGCCACCCCGCCAAGAGCTTCGCCACCTATCTGGACGAGAACCCGGACAGCTACCGGCACTTGCTGGTCAACGGCTGACGGCCGTCCTCTCGCGGCGGGGCCCCGACCGGACTCATGCGTGCCCGGTCACCCCGTCGGCGTAACACGGAAGGGCCCAACCGCCTGAAGCGGTTGGGCCCTTCCGGCATCCCGATCGACCTGCGGCGGAGCCGCGGGGTTCAGGGGAAGGTGATCAAGCCTTCTTCGTCTCCTTGAAGATGGCGTCGATCTGGGCAATCAGGTCCAGAGCCTTCTGGCCCGTCGCCGGGTCGTTCGAGCCCTTGGCCGCGGAGAGCGCCTTCAGGGTGTCGTTGACCAGCTGGTGCAGCTCCGGGTACTTCTCGAAGTGCGGGGGCTTGAAGTAGTCGCTCCAGAGCACCGAGACGTGGTGCTTCGCGAGCTCGGCGCGCTGTTCCTTGATCAGGATGGCGCGCGTGCGGAAGTCCGCGTCCTCGTTGGCCTGGTACTTCTCCTGGACGGCCTTGACGGACTCCGCCTCGATGCGGGCCTGGGCCGGGTCATACACACCGCAGGGCAGGTCGCAGTGTGCGCTGACCTTCACCTTGGGGGCAAACAGGCGGGAAAGCATGGAGCTGTCCTTCCTCGTGATCGTCTTCTCAGGTGGGACATTACTCCGTGAGACCCGGGTTTTTGCGGGTGCCCCCATGGGCTTAGGCCAAAAGTCCAGGGTGAGGATGGGACCAGTGGCCGAATGTACGGAGCGCCGTGCGTGGCGTGTACTGGAGGACGGACCGGGAGGTGCCAGGGAGATGCCGGGGCTGACACAGGGGCCGGGGCGAGGACGGGCCGCGCGGGCGCGGTTCCAGGTGGTCGAGGTGACGGGGCCTTCGATGGTGCCGACGCTCTACCACGGGGACTGGCTGCTCGTGCAGTTCGGAGCGCCGGTGCGTCCGGGGGACGTGGTGATCCTGCGGCATCCGTTCCAGCAGGATCTGCTGGTCGTGAAGCGTGCCGCCGAGCGCCGCGGGGCAGGCTGGTGGGTGCTCGGTGACAACACGTTCGCGGGCGGGGACAGCACCGACTACGGGGCGGTGCCCGAGGAGCTGGTGCTGGCCCGGGCGCGGGCCCGGTTCCGGCCGCTGAAGAAGGATCAGAGGTCGGTGCTCCGCGTGCTGGGCTGGGCGGCGTCCGCGCTGAGGCCCGTATCCGCCGACCGTTCGGTCTCCAGGCGTTTGCGGGCCCGGTAGGCGGCCACGTTGGCCCGGGTCGCGCAGCGGTCCGAGCAGTAGCGCCGTGACCGGTTGGTCGAGGTGTCGAGGTAGGCGTTGCGGCACGGTACGGCCTCGCACAGGCCGAGCCGGTCGACGCCGTGCGAGGTGAGGTGGAAGGCGAGGCCCATCACCGCGATCGCGGCGTAACCGGCCGTCGCGTTCGAGGGATGGTCGGCCAGATGCATGTGCCAGTCCGGCTTGCCGTCCTCGTCCCGGGTGTCGTGGCCGGAGATCTGCGGGCTCACCGGGAACTCCAGCAGCAGTGAGTTGAGCAGGTCCACCGCGAGGGTCTCGTCGCCGCCGTCGGCCGCCTCGAAGACCGCGCGCAGCCGTGCCCGTACGGACCGGAACCGGGTCACGTCCGCGTCGGTGGCGCGCCGGGCGGCCTGGGCGTTCGCGCCGAAGAGCTCACGGACGGCATCGACCGAGGTGAGGCCGTCCTTGTTGCGGGCCGGCTCCTCGGTGTTGACCAGGCGCACGGCGTAGTCCGAGTAATAGGCCAGTTCCACTTGTAGTCCTTACGGCGTCGGTCTAAGGTCGATGCATCGAGACCAGTGTAATAGGTGGTCGCGGCAATTGGGTATTACGTGGAGGTTCGGGTGACGGAAACAGTGATGGGTGCCGACTGGCCGGCATGGCAGGCGAGCTGGGACCGGCAGCAGGAGTGGTACATGCCGGACCGCGAGGAGCGGTTCCGGGTGATGCTGGACATGGTCGAGGCCGTGGTGGGGCCCGAGCCGCGCGTACTCGACCTGGCGTGCGGTACGGGAAGTATCACGGACCGGCTCCTCAAGCGGTTCCCGAAGGCGACCAGTACGGGCGTCGACCTCGACCCCGCGCTGCTCGCGATCGCCCGTGGCACCTTCGAGGGCGACGACCGGGTCACCTTCGTCACCGCCGACCTGAAGGACCCCGCCTGGGCGGAGCGGCTCCCCTTCGACTCCTACGATGCCGTCCTGACCGCCACGGCACTGCACTGGCTGCACAGCGAACCGCTGGCCGCACTGTACGGGCGCATCGGGCAACTCGTCCGCGACGGCGGCCTGTTCATGAACGCGGACCGGATGATCGACGCCGGGACCCCGCGTATCAACGCGGCCGAACGCGCCCACCGCCACGCCGGGATGGACCGCGCCAAGGCGGCGGGCGTCCTCGACTGGGCCGACTGGTGGGCCCTCGCCGCCAAGGACCCGGTGCTCGCCGGACCCACCGCCGAGCGGTTCGCGATCTACGGGGAGCACGCCGACGGCGACATGCCGTCCGCACAGTGGCACGCCCGCACCCTGATCGAAGCCGGGTTCGCGGAGGCCCGCCCGGTCTGGGCCTCGCCGTCGGACAGCCTGGTGCTCGCCGTCAAGTAGGGGCGGAGAGGGGCGGTGCGGGCACCGCTCTCAGGGTCCGCTTCTCAGGACGCCGGCGCTCAGCCGTGAGCAGCTGCGCACGGTGATGCTGAGCCCCGAGCTGGTGCCGGAGCAGGAGAAGAGGCGGGGGTACGGGGAAGGGGCGGTACGGACGTCGAGTCCGTACCGCCCCTCCTCGTACCGGCTAGAGCACCTTGGACAGGAACGACTTCGTCCGGTCGTGCTGCGGGTTGGTCAGTACGTCGCGCGGGTGGCCGGACTCGACCACCACGCCGTCGTCCATGAAGACCAGCGCGTCGCCGACCTCGCGGGCGAAGCCCATCTCGTGCGTGACGACGATCATCGTCATGCCGTCCTCGGCCAGACCGCGCATGACGTCCAGGACGTCACCGACCAGCTCCGGGTCGAGCGCGGACGTCGGCTCGTCGAAGAGCATCAGCTTCGGCTCCATGGCCAGCGCGCGGGCGATGGCCACCCGCTGCTGCTGTCCGCCGGAGAGCTGCGACGGGTAGTTCTTGGCCTTGTCCGAGAGGCCGACCCGGTCCAGCAGGCTGAGGGCGCGCTCGCGGGCGACGGACCTCGACTCGCCCTTGACCTGGACCGGCGCCTCCATGACGTTCTCCATCGCCGTCATGTGGGGGAACAGGTTGAAGCGCTGGAAGACCATGCCGATGTCACGGCGCTTCAGAGCGACTTCGCTGTCCTTGAGCTCGTAGAGCTTGTCGCCCTTCTGGCGGTAGCCGACGAGCTCGCCGTCGACGTACAGCCGGCCGGCGGTGACCTGCTCCAGGTGGTTGATGCACCGGAGGAAGGTCGACTTGCCGGAGCCGGAGGGGCCGATGAGGCAGAAGACCTCGCCCTTGGCCACCTCCAGGTCGATGCCCTTGAGGATGTGCGCGGCGCCGAAGGACTTGTGTACGCCCTCGGCCTTCACCATGGCGGTCATGCCATGCCTCCCTTCGGGCGGCCCAGGGACAGGACGTTGGCCCGGATCTTCTGCAGCGGTGTCGGCGGCAGGGTCCGGCTCGAACCCCGTGCGTAGTACCGCTCCAGGTAGTACTGGCCGACGCTCAGTACCGAGGTCATGATCAAGTACCAGGCCGCGGCGAGGAAGTACATCTCCACCGGGGCGCCGGATGTCTGCCCGATGTCCTGGGCGTACCGGAACAGTTCGGTGAACTGCACGGCGGCGACCAGTGAGGTCGTCTTGAGCATGTTGATGACTTCGTTGCCCGTCGGCGGCACGATCACGCGCATCGCCTGCGGGACCACGATGCGGCGCAGGGTCTTGCTGTGGCTCATGCCCAGCGCCTGCGAGGCCTCCGTCTGGCCCTCGTCGACCGAGAGCAGACCCGCACGGCAGATCTCGGCCATGTACGCGGCCTCGTTGAGGCCCAGACCGAGCAGCGCGGTCAGCAGCGGCGTCATGAACGACGCCCACTCGTCCTTGTAGACCGGCCCGAGGTTGATGTACTCGAAGACCAGTCCCAGGTTGAACCAGACGAACAGCTGGACCAGGACCGGGGTGCCGCGGAAGAACCAGATGTAGAACCACGCGATGGACGAGGTCACCGGGTTCTTCGACAGGCGCATGACGGCCAGCAGGATGCCGCCGACCACGCCGATCACCATCGACAGGGCGGTCAGCAGCAGAGTCTGCCCGACACCCCTGAGGATGCGGTCGTCGAAGAAGTAGTCCGGGATCGCGTCCCAGTTGATCTTGCCCTGGGAGAAGGCGTAGACGATCGCCGCGAACGCGACGATCGCGATCGTCGCGGAGAGGTAGCGCCCGTAGTGCCGGACCGGGATGGCCTTGATGGCCTCCGGTCCGCCTGCCGGGGTGGGGGGAGTGGGCGGCTCGTCGGCCGGGCCCGTCTTCTTGATGTCAGTCACAGGTGATGCCTTTCAGCGCCGGTCCGGGTCAGGAGCCGCCGTTGATCTTGGCCTCGGTGACCGCGCCGGCGTCGACGCCCCACTTGGCGATGATCTTCTCGTACTCGCCGTTCTTGATGATCGCGTCGAGGGCCGCCTGGACGGCCTTGGTGAGCTTGTCGTTGCCCTTCGCGACCGCAATGCCGTACGGGGCGGCCTCGACCTGGTCGCCGACGATCTCGAAGTCCTTGCCGCCGCCCGAGGTCTTCACCGCGTACGCGGCGACCGGGAAGTCCGAGGAGCCGGCGTCGGCGCCGCCGCCGCGCAGCCGGGTCTGGGCCTCCAGGTCGGTGTCGAACGCCTCGATGGCGATCTTCTTGCCGCCGGTGCACTTCTTGGTCTCCGACTTGGCGAGGTCGTGCGAGACGGTGCCGCGCTGGACGGCGATCTTCTTGCCGCAGAGGTCGGCCCAGGTGCTGATGCCCTGGGTGTCGCCCTTCTTGGTGTAGATCGACACGCCGGCGGTGAAGTAGTCGACGAAGTCGACGCCCTCGCCGACCTTCTTGCCGGTCTCCGAGTCGACGCCGTTCTGGCGGTCCTTGGTGTCCGTCATGGCCGACATCGCGAGGTCGTAACGCTTCGAGCGCAGACCCGTGATCAGCGTGTCGAAGGTGCCGTTCTCGAACTGGAACTTCACGCCGAGCTGCTTGCCCAGTGCGGCGCCGAGATCGGGGTCGATGCCGACGACCTTGCCGGAATTGTCCTTGAATTCAACCGGCGGGTACGCAATGTCCGAACCGACCTTGACGACGCCCTTGTCCTTGATGTCCTGCGGGAGGAGATCGGCGAGGGGGGCGTCCTTGGTCGCGGACGTCTCGGAGCTCTTGGTGCCGCTGTCGGTCTGGTCGCCGCACGCGGTCAGCAGCATGGTGCCGGCGACCGCGATGGCGCCGACCGCTGCAATCCGGGACTTAGCGGTCGTGCGACGAGTGGTGCTTGCGGTCATGGTGGGGTCCTCCGGCGTGGTGAGGGTGAGCTGCCAGGTGGGTGCGAACGTCCTGTCGGGTGTCGCCGCCCTGTGTGATTCAGGCATCTTGCCATTCGGACTAGCCCATTCAGGGTGCCGGGCATGTCAAAATCGGATAACGGGCCACCCCCGTACCTCAACAGGCCGGTACATCAAGGCCGGACCTTCTGTTGGAATTCCGTCTTTCGACCGGAGAATCTCCGGCGTGTCTCGACTGCTGGACGACGTTTATGCCGCTGAGTGGACTTGTCCCGATATTCGACTATGAGTCATGTCACCGCGTGGATACCGACTCGTCCGAGGTGCGGTTCATCCGGTAAGAAAGACGTTTACACCCCTCATCCGGGGCTCAGGGCGCGTGTGCGGCGCGCCCGCGCGTATGTACCTCCCCTGGCGGAACGGGCCACCCGTTCGGTGCCAGGCACGTACGCGGTCCCCGCCCACCCCTCCTCAACCAGGAGTGGCCACCCTCAAACGATGAAGACTTAAGGGGTCAATACCATGGCAGCGGAGATCGTCAATCCTCGCAGCGACAGCAAGACGCACGGTGCGGCCAGTGCGGACAACGACATCAGCGGTACGGGCAGCCTGACCGGCGCTCCGGACGAGCCCTTCGATCCGGCGTTCGCCCTGCACCGCGGCGGCAAGATGGCCATCCAGGCCACCGTCCCCCTGCGGGACAAGGACGACCTGTCCCTCGCGTACACGCCCGGCGTGGCCAAGGTGTGCAGCGCCATCGCCGAGAACCCGGAGCTCGTCAACGACTACACCTGGAAGTCGCAGGTCGTGGCGGTCGTGACGGACGGCACCGCGGTCCTCGGCCTCGGGGACATCGGTCCCGAGGCGTCCCTCCCCGTGATGGAGGGCAAGGCGATCCTGTTCAAGCAGTTCGGCGGCGTCGACGCGGTCCCGATCGCGCTCGCCACGACGGACGCGGACGAGATCGTCGAGACCGTCGTGCGGCTCGCGCCGTCCTTCGGCGGGGTCAACCTGGAGGACATCTCCGCGCCCCGCTGCTTCGAGATCGAGCGCAAGCTCCAGGAGCGCCTGGACATCCCGGTCTTCCACGACGACCAGCACGGCACCGCCGTCGTGACGCTCGCGGCCCTGCGTAACGCCGCGAAGCTCTCCGGCCGGACCCTGGGTGACCTGCGCGGCGTCATCTCCGGCGCCGGAGCGGCCGGAGTGGCCATCGCCAAGTTCCTGCTGGAGGCGGGCATCGGTGACATCGCCGTCGCCGACCGCAAGGGCATCGTCAGCCGGGACCGCGAGGACCTGACGGACGTGAAGCGCGAGCTCGCCGAGATCACCAACAAGGCGGGCATCTCCGGCCCGCTGGAGACGGCGCTGGCCGGCGCCGACGTCTTCATCGGCGTCTCCGGCGGCACGGTGCCCGAGCCGGCCGTCGCCTCGATGGCTCCCGGTGCGTTCGTCTTCGCGATGGCGAACCCGACGCCCGAGGTCCACCCCGACATCGCGCACAAGTACGCGGCCGTGGTGGCGACCGGGCGTTCGGACTACCCCAACCAGATCAACAACGTGCTGGCCTTCCCGGGCATCTTCGCGGGCGCGCTCCAGGTCCGGGCCTCCCGGATCACGGAGGGCATGAAGATCGCCGCGGCGAACGCGCTGGCGGATGTCGTGGGTGACGAGCTCGCGGCGGACTACGTGATTCCGTCGCCGTTCGACGAGCGGGTCGCGCCTGCGGTCACCGCGGCTGTTGCCGCGGCCGCGCGGGCCGAGGGCGTCGCTCGGCGCTGAGTCAGTGGGCGGGTGGGGCGGGGTGGGGCGGTGCGCCTGCGGCGCGCCTGTTCCCCACCCCGCCCCTTCCCGTACCCGGGGCTCCGCCCCGGGCCCCGGCCCTCGAACGCCGGACGGGCCGGGATGTCCGGGCCGGCTGGGATGTGCCGGGCCGTGTGTGAAGCCCCCGCCCGCGCGGTGAGGGTCACACCCCTGGCCGGTTACGCCGCGACGCGCTCCGCCCTATCGTCAGGGCCATGTTCGCCGCCTACGCCGCACGTATCGACCGCGACCAGCCCCTCAACGGACTCGAGCTGGGTGAACGCCCCGCGCCCGAGGCGCGTCCCGGCTGGACCACCGTCAATGTCAGGGCCGCCTCCCTCAACCACCACGACCTCTGGTCCCTGCGGGGCGTCGGCCTCGCCGAGGACAAGCTGCCGATGATCCTCGGCTGCGACGCCGCGGGAATCGACCAGGACGGCAACGAGGTCGTCCTGCACTCCGTCATCGGCCAGACGGGGCACGGAGTCGGTGCGAACGAGCCGCGCTCCATCCTCACCGAGCGCTATCAGGGCACCTTCGCCGAGCAGGTCACCGTTCCGTCCTGGAACGTGCTGGCGAAGCCCAAGGAGCTCTCCTTCGAAGAGGCCGCCTGTCTGCCGACCGCCTGGCTCACCGCGTACCGGATGCTCTTCACCAACGCCGGGGTGCGTCCCGGTGACTCCGTGCTCGTCCAGGGCGCGGGCGGTGGCGTCGCCACCGCGGCGATCGTCCTCGGCAAGGCGGCCGGGCTGCGGGTCTACGCCACCAGCCGCGACGAGGCCAAGCGCAAGCGGGCCGTCGAACTCGGTGCCGTCGAGGCGTTCGAGTCCGGTGCCCGTCTCCCGCACCGCGTGGACGCGGTCATCGAGACGGTGGGCGCTGCCACGTGGTCGCACTCGGTGAAGTCCCTGCGGCCCGGCGGGACCCTGGTCATCTCCGGCGCCACCAGCGGTGACCGCCCCGCGCACGCCGAGCTGACCCGGATCTTCTTCCTGGAGCTGAAGGTCGTCGGCTCGACGATGGGCTCGAAGGAGGAGCTGGAGAGCCTGCTGTCGTTCTGTGCGGCGACCGGTGTGCGGCCCGTGATCGACGAGGTGCTGCCGCTCGACCGGGCCCGGGAAGGGTTCGAACGGCTGGCCTCCGGTGACCAGTTCGGGAAGATCGTGCTGACGTCCTCCTGAGGCCCCCCTGACGTCCTCCCGGCACCTTCTCCGGCCGCCGCTTCTGTCAATGGTGGTTGACGCCTTCCGATTGTCAACGTAAGTTGACGTCATGACCGAAGCAACGGATCTTGCCGCGCGTGCCGGTGACCGTGACCCGCGTGTCGGGCTGCGGGCCGTCGCCGCGCTGCGGCGGCTGCTGGAGCAGCTGGAAGCCGTACAGGTGAGAAGCGCCCGCGCGCAGGGCTGGTCGTGGCAGGAGATCGCGGCCGAGCTGGGTGTGAGCCGGCAGGCCGTCCACAAGAAGCACGGGAGGCTTTGATGTTCGAGCGATTCACCCGGGGAGCCCGCGCCACCGTGACGGGGGCGGCCACCCATGCCGAACGGGCCGGAGCCGACGCGGTGACCGAGGAGCATCTGCTGCTCGCGCTGCTGGACCAGGAGGGCAGCCGGGCGTCCTTCGCCGCCGCGACGCTCGGTCTCACCGACCGCCGCGCCTCGGTGGAGGCGGCCCTCGCCGACGCCCGTCGGCGGGGCGGCCTGACCAGGGCGGACACGGACGCGCTCGCCGGCATCGGGATCGATGTCAGTGAGATCGTGGCCCGGGTCGAGGGGGCGCACGGCGAGGGCGCGCTGGCCGGTGACGACCACAAGGGCCGGCGGTGGTGGTCGGGGCACCGCCCCTTCACGCGCGGCGCGAAGGGCATCCTGGAGAACTCCCTGCGGGTCGCCCTGGGCCGCGGCGACCGCTTCATCGGCGAGGAACACCTCCTGCTGGCCCTCACGGCCCGCCCCGGCGTGGTCGCGGACGTCCTCGCGGAACACGGGGCGACGTACGCGACGGTGGAACGGGCGATGTACGGAACCGGGGGAGAGGGGCAGGCGAAGGCGGGCTGACCGGGGGCGCGTGCCGTCTGGCGGGTGCCGGCAGCCCAGGCGCCGGACAGTCGTGCAGGCCTGTCCGGCGCCTGAAGGGACCCGCCCGGCTCAGCCCCAGGTCTGGCCGGCCGGCTCCCTGACGGTGCGGTTGAGCCGGTTGAAGAAGTTGGTCAGCGCGATCTCCAGGTTGATCGCGCCGATCTGCTCCTCGGTGAAGTGGACGTTGACCTCTTCCCAGATCTCGTCGGTGACGCCCTCCGCACCGTCCTGCAGCCGGGTGGCGCCCTCGGCCAGCGCCAGTGCCGCGCGCTCCGCGTCGGTGTAGAACGGCGCCTCACGCCAGCCCGCTACGTTGTGCAGCCGCTCGTCGGTTTCACCGGCCTTCTTCGCCCCGGCGACACTGGCGTGGATGCACGCCGAACAGCTGTTGATCTGGCTGGCGCGCAGGTGGACCAGGGCAAGCAGCTTCGGGTCGACGCCCCCGGCGGCGATCGCCTTGTGGAGGTGCTGGACCGCGGTCCACACATCGGCGTTGTCCGTGTTCTTGTTCTTGAGCCGGTTTTCCATGGGGGTGCTTCCTCCATCGCGTTACGTCGCCGGGCTCGTGCCCGTCATTCCTGTGACGGAGCAGCTTTCAGGGAGGTAACAACATGCCCGGCACCCATCCCACGGATCCGGTCGTCGACGCCTTCGAGGCCCAGCGCGAACGGCTTCGAGGCGTCGCCTACCGCGTGCTCGGATCACACGCCGACGCGGAAGACGTGGTCCAGGAGGCGTGGCTGCGTCTCTCCCGCCAGGACACCGCCACCATCGACAACCTCGGCGGCTGGCTGACGACCGTGGTCGGCCGCATCAGCATCGATGTCCTCCGGTCGGGCCGGACCCGCCCGGAGGTCTCCTTGGACGACCCGGTATCCGGCGTCACCGTGACGCTCGACGACGCTCCCGCTCCGGAAGACCTCGTGGCACTCGGGGACTCCGTCGGCCTCGCGCTCCTCACGGTCCTCGACTCGCTGCGCCCTGACGAGCGGCTGGCGTTCGTGCTGCACGACGTGTTCGCCGTGCCCCATGAGGAGATCGGCACCATTCTCGGCAAATCCACCGACGCCACCAAAATGCTCACCAGCCGCGCCCGCAGGAAAGTAAAGGGCGCCCAGCGGCTGCCGGACGCCGGACGCCGACAACGCGAGGTGGTCCAGGCCTTCCTGGCCGCGGCCGGTGACGGCCGGTTCGAGCAGCTGCTACAGGTTCTCCACCCCGAGGTGAAGTTCACCGTCCACACGCCGAACGGCCGGTTCGTCACGATCGGAGCCACCGAAGTCGCCACCCGCGCGCGCGTGGCCGGCAGCGCGGCACGAGGACACGCGGCGACCGTCAACGGCCGCCCGGGCGTCATCTCCTGGAACGAAGACGGCACCCCGCTCTCCGTCCTCGCCTTCACCGTCGCCGACGGCCGCATCACCGAGATCACCGCCGTGACCGACCCGGACGCACTCGCGCTCATGGAGCTGCCGGACCCGGTGTGAATCCCTGCGGCGACGGCCGTTCGTCCTCGATGCGGCGGCCCCGGCGCCTCAGGCCTTCGTCCCGTTCTCGTCCGGCTTCCGCAGCACCGCGCCGATATGGGTCGCCGCCGTCGCCAGGTGGCGGCGGGCTTCCGTCAGTTGGTCCTCCGTGACGCCCCGGTCCCGGGCCGCGTCGCGGATCTCGTCGCGGAAGCGGTCCAGCAGGCGGTCCAGGTCGCGGGCCGGGTCGCCCGAGCCCGTGGTGTCCTTGCCCCACTCCGGGCCGGGTTCGGTGTCGGTGGTTTCCGGCTTGCTGTAGGGGGGCCAGGTGCCGGTTCTGGCGAAGCTCCCCAGCTGGCCGGTGATCTCCGCCAGACCCTCCCGTACGCCCGTGGGCCAGTCGCCCCGCGCGAAGTGCTCCTGGACCTGACGTGCGGCGTTCTGGACCTGCTCGCTCGCCCTCTCGTGGGCCTCCTTCGCCTGGCGGCGGGCCTGCTGGGCGTCCTCGCGGGCGCGCCGCGACTCGTCCTTCGCCCGGCGGGCCTGCTCCTTCCACTCCTGCTTGGCCTTGCGCAGCTCTTCCTTCGCCAGCCGCCACGCCTCGCTGTTGCCGAGGTCGCCGAGGTCGGCGCCTGCCTCCCACCCGCCCTTGGTGCCAGAGGTGTGCCGGGACTCCGAGGCCGCCGCCCGCATGTCGCTGCGCAGCCTGCCCGCCGCCCCGCGCACGTCGTCGCGGATCTCCGCCGCCAGCTCGGCGACCGACTCGCGGATCTCCAGCTCCAGATCGGCCAGTTCACCGCTGCGGCCCGCCAGCTCCGCGCGCCCGGCGTCGGTGATCGAGTAGACCTTGCGGCCGCCCTCGGTGGCATGGGTGACCAGGCCCTCGGCCTCCAGTTTGGCGAGGCGCGGATAGACGGTGCCCGCGGACGGTGCGTACAGCCCCTGGAAGCGTTCCTCCAGGAGCCGGATCACCTCGTAGCCGTGGCGGGGGGCCTCGTCCAGCAGCTTGAGCAGGTAGAGACGCAGGCGGCCGTGGGCGAATACGGGGGCCATGTCAGAGCACCTTTCCGGTCGGCTCGGAGTCGTACGGGCCGTCCTCGGCCGGTGGGCGGCGCAGCAGGGCGATCGAGCCGGAGACGGTCGTCGCGCGCAGCGTTCCCGTGCCGGCGCCCAGGGTTCCGGTGATCTTCTTCGAGCCCCACGTGCCGGTGACCCGCAGGTCCTCGAAGGCGTTGGAGACGGTGCCGCTCGTGGTGTTCGCCTCGACCTTCGCGTCGGCGGGGTGCGGCAGCCGGACGGCGATCTCACCGGAGAGCGTGGCCAGCCTGATGTCGGTGGGCTTCCCGGACGGGTCGAGATCCAGCACCATGTCACCGCTGACCGTTTCGGCGCGTACGGAACTTCCGGCGCCGTCGACGACCGTCAGATCGCCGGACACGGAGTGGAAGCGGAGATCGCCCGTGACGGCCTGGGCCTCCAGGCTGCCGGAGACGGTTTCCCCGTGCACCGCGCCGGAGAGGCCGACGAGGGTGGTGTCGCCGCTGACCCCGCGCACCTCCGTACGTCCCCGGATGCCGGAGACGACCGCTGCGGCGCCGACGACGCCGACCTCGACGGACGAGCCGGCCGGTACGGCGAGCGAGACGACCGCGCGGCGCCTGCGGTGCTTGGGGTCGAGCCACTTGAGGAACCCCTGCCAGGGCAGGTCCTCGTAGGCCACGGTGAGGACGCCGTCCTCCTGGGTCACGACGAGCGGTGGGCCCTCGACGTCGGAGATGTCGAGACGGGCGTGCTCTTCCTCCGTGCCGACCACGTTGACCGCGCCGTTGACGATGCGCACACGCAGCGCTGTCAGCGGGTCGTCGAAGGTGAGCTTCCGAGGCCCGGCGATGGCCCACGTGGACACCGGCATGGATCTGACCTTCCGTTGGGCGGCAGGTGACGCAACATATCGCGTCTGCTGTGGAACACGCTATATCGCGGCTTGGAGAAGTCAAGGCTGCGCGGGGGCGAGGATTCGGGAGTCAAAGCGCGCCGAACAAGGGCAAACTGCCCTAGCGTGTGACGCATGAACGCGACACCCGTGGGAGCGCTGCTGCTGTGCCGGGCCGCCCCCGAGACCGTACGGCCGCCGGCCCATCTCCTGCGCGAGCCGATGGTGCTCACGCCCGCCGGGGCCGACTGGAGTGTGCTCGTACCGGAGGGCGAGCCCTGGCGGGACGAGGGGACCGGCGAGAGCGGGGCAGAGCCCGTCGACCGGATTCTGGGCGGGTGGGCGGCCGCGCTCGCGGTCGGGTCCACCTGGCCGGTTCTCGCGCTGTGGTGGGACGGCGACCGGGCCGGTTACACCCTCGCGTCCGGATTCCGCCGCCCCGTCGGCTACGTCTGGCTCGCCGACGGCACCCCCGTCGGCGAGGACGAGGCCATGCGTACGTTCGCGGCCCGCCTCGGCCTCGATCCCGTCCTGGACGTCCAGGCGCTGGAGGCGCTGACCCTCCCGGACCCCGAAGCGGACGCGGGCGCCCGGCTGCGGGGGCTGCTCGCCGTCCTCGCCCGCACGGGAGTGGCTCTGCCGCCCGGACTCGGCCCCGGCGAATCCGCCGACCGGCTGCGTGCCGCCGCCGGTGCCCAGCGCGAAACGGAACGGATCGAGTGGGCCGGCTGGCGCGATGCCGTACGCGTCGAACTCGACGCCGTCGAGAGCGGGAGTCTCGGCCCCTGGGTGCGCGGCCCCAGGGCCCGCGCGATCGCCGCCACCCAGCTCGTCGTGGGTGTTCCGCTGCTGCTGGCGGGCGTCAGGCAGCGCAGCGGCGGCTGGCTGGTGGCGGGCGCGGTGCTGCTCGCCCAGGGCGCGCTGGGACTGGCCTACAACCGGATCAGGGACGAAGCGGAAGCGTAGGCCGCCCTGCGGACCCGACCGCTCCTACGCGTCCTCGTCGTCCTCGTCGTCCAGCCGGGCCAGCCACGTGGCGAGACGCTCGACCGGGACCTCGAAGTCGGGGTTGAGGTCGACGAACGTACGCAGCTGCTCGGCCAGCCACTCGAAGGTGACCTCCTCCTCGCCGCGCCGCTTCTCCAGCTCCTCGATGCCACGATCGGTGAAATACATGTGCTGCGCTCGCTCCGGGTGAGAACGGTGATGGTCCTCACCAGGGTAGGGCGTGCCCGGACGGAACATGGCCGGGAACCGTCGCCCGGCACCCCGGCGTCCTGCACCACGCCCCTCGCACCGGCCGCGTACTCCCGCTAACCTGCGGGGAGTTGGGGAACGGGGGGTGTCATGGGTGACAGTGAGGCCCGAATTACGCGCATTGAGATGCCGGACGGGACGCCGGTCTGGGCGAGGATCTCCGGGGCGGAGGAACTGGAGCGGCCCGCAGGCGGTCTGGCCTACACGGACATCGGCTACGGGGACCTGGCCGATCAGGTGCAGGCCCGGGTCGAGAGCCTGACGGGAGTCGTGACCAGCGTCGCGCGGTCGCTCACCGAGTCCCTGCGGGCCGTGCGGCCCGACGAGGTCAGTGTGGAGTTCGGCATCGAGCTCACGGCCAGGGCGGGCAAGGTCGTCGGACTGCTGGCGGACGGCGAGGCCAAGGGCGGCATCAAGGTCACGCTCACCTGGAACGGCGGCGGACCGCCCGTCGACCCGCCGATCACACCCCCGGTGCCCGCGCAGGCGCCTCCGCCGCGCCCCTCGTCCCCGTCGGCCCCACGCGTCCCACCCGTTCCGTCGGCCCCGCCCGCCTCCGCTCGGTCCACGGGCGCACCCGCCGGCGAACCGACCGCCGGTGCGCCCACCGGCGCAGCGGCGCATCCCGGCGGCGGCCCCGCGCCCGGCGGCAGCAGATCATGACAGGGGCGGCCGGAGGGGGCGCAGAGGGCGGATGGGACCGCACCACCCTCGCCCTGATGAACCTCGTGATGGCGGCGACCGTACGCATCCATCGGCCGGAGCCCGGGTATGCCCCTGACGGAACCGGCAGGGGCTTCCTGGGCAGCGGCTTCTTCATCGCCCCGAGCTGGGTCCTCACATGCGCGCACGTCGCGATGCGGGGGGAGGGGCGTGAAGTGGACGTGGTGTTCAGGGCGGACCGCGACAGCGCCGCCGAGACGTCCGTCGCGGGGACGGTCGTCGCGACACTCCCCGAGCCCGGCCCCGACGGGCCCGGTGGCCCGGGGAGCCGCCCCGCCACCGGCTGGGCCGCTCCCGACCTGGCCCTCATCCGTCTGCTGCGGCCCGTCGACCACGCCTGTGTGTACGTCACCGAGCGCCCGGCCGCCATGCTGCCCGGCGGCACCGTCCACTACGTGGGCTGGACCGGTCCGCGCGACGGCCGGCCGGCGGCGGTGACCGGCGACTGCACGGTCAAGGGCATGTTCGGCGGGCCGGCCGACGCCGAGCAGCAGATCCGGCTGGGCGGGGACTGGCTGGAACCGGGCATGTCCGGCGGCCCCGTCGTCGACCTGGCCAGGGGCGAGGTGGTCGGCGTCCTCAAGTCACGGCTCGACGGCGAGCAGGGCGGCACGGCCATCGGCATCGAACGGCTGCGCACCATGCCCGTACCGGGCACCACGCCCGGGGACCCGCCCGCCGACACGTATCAGGCGGTCTTCCACGCCCACGACCGCTACCACGCCGACCGCCACAACAGCCCCGCAAGCACCGAGCGGACCTGGGCCGACACCCAGAGCGAACTCCCGGTCAGGCCGGGGCGCGCCCTCAGCCCGAAGCAGCGCATCGACCTGCTCGGCCGACTCGCCGAATTCCCGCCGCCGGTCAGCACCCGCGGCCTGCTCGACCTCCTGGACGGACTTCCGGACGTCCACTCGCGCGACCACCGCCCCGCTCCGCGCGGCTGGCGGGACGGTCTCGGCGCGCTGTACGAGGTGCGCGACGGCGACGGCGCGCTCGAACTGGTCCTGCGCTACTGCATGGCGGTCATCGCCGCCGACCGGCCCCACGGTTCCCCGCCCGCCGCGGCCGCCGCGCAGTCCCTGTGGGAGTGGGTCCGCAGGATGGCCGACGACCATCTCTCCAGGACCTTCCGCAAGGAACTGGCCGTGCTCTGGAGCGCGGCCCGCCACCGCCCGGACCTGGAGCACCGCGGGGCCGCCGCACCCCCGGCCGAAGCGGCCCGGCACAGGGAGCGGCTCTTCGTGCTGCTGGCGCTGGAACTGCGCGGCTGGGAGCAGGGCCGTTACGACTGGCGGATCAGTGTCGGCGACACCCTCGGGGACTTCCTGCCCGTGGAGGAGGACGTCCGGGGCACCGCCCTGGCCGATCTGCCGGGTCGGCTCGCCGCGCCGCTGGCCGAGGCGTTCCGGCGGTGCGACGAGCCGGACGGGCCCGCCGTGCTCCAGGTCGCGGTCGGCCGGTCGCTGCTGGATCTGGACGTCGACAGCTGGCGGCTGTCCCCAGGCGATCCGCCGCTCGGAGCCGTACGCCCCGTCGTCGTCCGCCGCTCCGACCAGCCGCCGAGGAGCGAGGAATGGCTGAAGGAGCGCAAGGCGCGCTGGAACCGCACGGGGGCGGCCATGATGCGTGCCGAAGCGCTCGACTGCGAGGGCGGGATCACGGTGCGCGTTCCGGAGGCCGACGCCCTGCGCACCCTGGCGTACGGCACGGTCCCTCTCTTGTGCCACTACGGCACGGACGCCCGGCCCGACGCCGCGGCGGGGCTCGACCGGCTGCTGAGCAGCGGATTCGGTGTGGCGCTGTGGCGCCGGCGCGGAGGAGAGGGCGGTGCGGTCTGTACGGAGTTCCACCGGCGGGCGGCCGACACGGTGGGGCAGACCCGTGCGGTCGAGCAACTGCCGTACAAACTGCACGAGTTGAGGAAGGGTGTCCATGCGGGCCGTATCGAGACGTACTGGTCGGACGGCGTGACGCTCTATTACGACGATCCGCACCAGCCCCTGCCCGGATCCGAACAGCTCCTGGAGGCGCCATGACCGCAGGCTCCGGCCCGCCCCTTACGGTGCGTGCACCGGCTCGCTACCGTGAAGCACGCCTGGCAACCGCCTCCCCGCTGGACGAGCGACGACGAGGAACGCTATGAGTGAACCCAGTGAGTGGCTCATCTACCGAGGCGCCGGCGAACCGCACGAGGGTCTGGAACGGCTGCCCGCGCCGCCGCCCTGGCGGGACTTCGCCGGTCGCGGCACCCCCGTGGACGGTGAGGCCGACGGCTCCGCCGACCGGCGGCTGGGCAGTCACCGGCACATGGCCGAGCTGCACCGGCCGGGCGCCGAGGAACTCGAAATGATCAACGCCGCGCTCTACCTCCGCAGGCCGCTGCTGGTCACCGGCAGCCCGGGCGCCGGAAAGAGCACCCTGGCCCACTCGGTCGCCCATGAACTGGGCCTCGGCCGCGTGCTGCGCTGGCCCATCGTCAGCCGCTCCACGCTGCTCGACGGGCTGTACCACTACGACGCCATCGCCAGGCTCCAGGACGTCCAGATCGCCGCGCACGGCGGGGCCGTCGCCGCGGCCGGAGCCGACCCGACGGACGGCATCGGCAGCTATATCCGGCTCGGGCCGCTCGGTACGGCACTGCTGCCATCCGACCGGCCGCGGGTGCTGCTCATCGACGAGCTGGACAAGAGCGACATCGACCTGCCGAACGACCTCCTGAACGTCCTGGAGGAGGGCGAGTTCGCCATTCCGGAGCTGGAGCGGATCGCCGACCGGCTGCCCGACGGGGAGGCGGTGGTCCTCGACAACGACGGGAACAAGGTCGCGATCAAGGGCGGCCGGGTGCAGTGCTCGGCCTTCCCCTTCATCGTCCTCACGAGCAACGGCGAGCGCGATTTCCCCGCCCCCCTGATGCGGCGCTGCATCCACCTGGAGCTCGGCCGCCCCGACCACCAGCGGCTGGCCACGTTCGTACGCGCGCACCTCGGGGACGAGGCGGCCCGCTCGGGGGACGACCTCATCACGCACTTCCTGGAGCGTTCACGCGGTGAACTGCTCGCCACCGACCAGCTGTTGAACGCGATCTACCTCACCGGCGCCGCTGCCCCGGCCGGCCGTGACCGCCTCGCCGACCTGCTCATCCAGCGACTCGACCGGCCGAGGTGATGCACTGATGCCCGACGTCACGGGACGGCACGGACCGGACGGGGGTCCGGAGCGCCACGACGGGCACCTGCTGACCGCGCTCGTCGCCCGCCTCCGTGAGGGTGGGCTGGACCCCGACGCCGAGCAGCTCTGCGACGCCCTCTGGCTGGCCCGGTGGACCCAGGTCCCCGGTGCGTCGCCGGACGGTGCCGAAGGACCGGCCGCGCACAGCGGCAGGCCGGGCGGGGCGACGGCCACCGGCCCCGCCACCGGCCCCGCCGGCCGCACGGGCGCGCCGGGGGAGCCGCCGGAGGAAGAGGCTCCGGAGCGGCCGGAGCCCGCCGGCCCGGACCGCCGCATCTCCCTGTACCCGGTCCCGGACGGGCCGCGCGCGGACGATCCGGACCGCTCGGGCGGCACCGGGCACCGCGTCGGCCGGGCGGGCGGCGCGTCCGCGCTTCCGCTGGGCGTCCCGGCGGCGCCGGCCCTGCCCGCCCTGCTCGAACTCCAGCGTGCCCTGCGTCCGTTGCAGCGCTACCGGCCCGCCGCGCCGCCGCTGCGCACCACGCTGGACGAGGTGGCGACAGCGGAACTCAGCGCACGCGCCGGGGGACTGATCATTCCGGTGTTCCGTGGGGTGGCCCGCGCCGACGCACTCCTCCAGTTCGTCATGGACGCCTCGTCGTCCATGCGGGTCTGGGACCGGATGTTCACCGAATTCCAGCAGATATTCAGCCAGTTGGGGGCCTTCCGGGACGTCCAGGTGCGCTATCTGCACCAGGGGCCCGACGGCGCGCCCGCCGTGAGCCGCAGCCCCGACCCGGGCGCGGCGCCGCTGAACTCCGCCGAACGGCTCAGCGACCCCACCGGCCGCCGGGTCACCGTCCTGGTCAGTGACTGCGCCGGACCCATATGGCACAGCGGGCAGGCCCACCGGCTGCTACACCACCTGGCCCGCCAGGCCCCCACCGCCGTCCTGCAACCGCTGCCGCAGCGCATGTGGAACCGCACAGGACTGCCCGTCACCTACGGCGTCCTCTCCCGCGGCGAGGGCAGCGCCGGAGCCGTGATCAAGGTCGCCGCGGACGGCGGAGCACTCCCGAAGCCGCCCGACGGCGCGCTGGCCGTCCCCGTGCTGCCACCCGTGGCCGGCGCCCTGGCCGCCTGGGCCGGGCTGCTCGCCGGCACCGGAGGGGGGCGTATCTCCGGAGCCGTCGGCTGGGTGCGCGCCGACCAGCCCGCGGCCGCACCGCCGCGCACCGGCAGCCGGCCGTCCTCGCTCCAACTGGTCAGCAGGTTCCGCTCGGCGGCCTCCCCGGCCGCCGGGCAACTGGCCGTCTACCTCGCCGCCGCGCCGCTCTATCTGCCGGTGATGCAGCTGGTGCAGCGGACCATGCTGCCGGACTCGGGCCCCTCCGAACTGGCCGAGGTGCTGCTCAGCGGGCTGCTGACCCGCAGCAGGAACGACGGCGCGGAGGGCGGGCAGTGGTACGAGTTCACGCCCGGCGTCCAGGAGGCGCTGCTCGGACCGCTCGGCCGGGACGAGGCCCTGCTCGTACTCAAACACTGCTCGGAGTACATCGAGCAGCGCTTCGGCAAGGCGGGCCCGAACTTCCCGGCGCTGGCCCTGGCCCAACTGGGCGACGCGCGGACCGGTTCCGCCTACCGCACGGGACGCCCGGCCGGCGGCGATCCTGACCCGGATGCCGACGCCGAGGCGGACGGGGAGAACGGCGGCTCGCGCGCCCCGCACCCCTTCGCGGAGGTCGCGGCGCGCGTCCTGGAGCGGTTCATGCCGCTGCCCGAGCAGTTCGCGTACTACGGCGAGCGGCGCGGGCGCGACGAGCCCGACCCGACGACCACCACGGCGGTGGTCCGGGCCCGCGCACTGCTGCGGCAGTTCGAGTCGGACAGCATGGTGCAGTATCTGATCGACGCCGTGCAGCTGCTGCGCGGCGCCACCTACCGGGACCAGGTCTCGGTCTCCGACCCGGAGCTGTGGGCCGAGTACGCGCGCTGTCTGCTGCGGCTCTGGGAGGTGCAGGGCGGCAGCGACCTGCTGCGGGAGTCCGAGGAGGCCGCCGAGCGTGCCGCCTCCCACCCCGGGGCCGTACGCGAACGGGCGGTCCTGGCCAAGGTGCTGCACGCCGCCGCGGACGACCGGCGGCGGCGCGGGGACCGGCGCGGCGCCCTGGACCTGCTGCGCCGCGCGGACCGCGAGTACACCGTGGCCTGCGCCGCTCCCGGCCTGGACCCGGCGGAGGCCCTGCGGCTCACGCTGGAGCGGGTGCGGGCCCTGGAGGCGCAGTGGCGGCTCGGCGGCGACACCGCCCTGCTCCAGGCGGCCGTCGGCATGCTGGAGGCGTTCGCCGACGTCTGGCCCGACCAGGAGAACCGCCCCACGAGCCTGGTGCTGACCCACGGCCGTGTGCTGCTCCGGCTGACCGGCGCGACCAACGACACCGAGCAGTCCCGGGTGTACGCCCGCCAGGCTGCCCGCTCGCTGCGCAAGGCGTTCGCCCCCAGCGGCCCCCAGCACACGACCGGCACCCAGGTGCGGATCCTGCTGGACCTGGTGGACGCGCTGCTGAGCTGCGGCGACGCGCCGGACGAGGCCGCGACCCTGATCGAACAGGCCCTGGAGACCGTACGGGAACAGCGGATGCGCGCCCAGCTCCAGACCAGGGCGGCCCGCGTCCACGTCGCACGGTACGAGCAGAACGGCGACCCGTCCGAACTGGTCACGGCGGCCGACTGGTTCACCCGGGCGGCCCGCGGTGTTCCCCGCGACTCGCAGGACCACGCCGACCTCCTCGCGGAATGGGGGAACGCCCTGCTGCGCCGGGCCGAACTGCCCGACGGACGCGCCTGGATCGGCTCGGCCGTACGGGTGCTGCGCGACTGCCGTACGGAGACGGCGGCGGGCAGCCCGCGCCAGGCGGGCCGGCTGCTCGCCCTCGGACGTGCCGTGATGCTGCGCCACCGTGCCACCGAGGACCGGGTGGATCTGCGGGAGGCGGAGCATCTGTTCGGCCTCGCCGCGCAGGAGGCGCGCGAACCGCTGATGGCGGCGCGGTGCTGGCTGGAACTGGGCCGCTCCCATCTCGACGCCTACCGCGTGCTCCAGCGTCCGGCCCGGCTCGACGACGCGGCGGAGGTGTTCCGTGACGCGGCCGAGTGCGCCAGGACCGCGGAAGCGGAGCTGGACGGTCCGCAAGAACGCGCACAGGCGGTGGAGTTGGGTGCTACAGCCAACCACTGGCGGGGTATGACCTATGAGGAGGCGGGACGTCCCAGAGCCGCGCGCGACGCGTACCGGGCCGCCCGCCAGGAGTGGCGCAAGCTGCCCGACGGAGGCGGTGCGCAGGGCGAGTCGACCGAGGGGCGGCTGCTCGCGCTCGGGCCATGAGCGTCCGACGGTGCGTGCTGGGGCGATGAGCGTTCAACGGCGAGCGCTCGGAGCCCTGTTCCACGGGGAGTACGTCAGGGGTGTGCGCCCATGGGCGGGCGCACGGCCGCGAACCGAGTACGACAGCAACGGGGAGTCGTGATGGACCAGTCGATCGTCGAGAACACCGAGCCGGACATGGCGTCGCACGCCGGGACGGACAGCGCACCCGAGGCGCTGCCGGACCTGCTCGGGCTCGATCTGGCGGCCCTGCGGACCCTCGACCACCCCGTGCTCTCCGCGGTGGTCGCGGATCTGCGGGACCGGGCGGAGCAGCCGCGGGAGACGCTGTGGGGTTTCACGAGCGCCTTCTGAACGGGGTGCCCGGGCAGGGCGACCCGGTCGGTTTCGGCCGGGGAGTCCCCGGGAACAGGACGTGCTCGCCCCGCCGGGTTTGCGCTCGTATCAGGCCAGGGATACTCGATTCGGGCCGGTGCCGGGGGCCGTACCCGGGCCGGTGGCGGGGGTCGTACGCGGGCCTGGACAGCATGGGGGTGCCGGAGTGTCCCGGAAGGCGACCTCTAGCGCCGCGCCGCGCAGCGGCCCCGTGACCCCCGTCCCTTTCGGACAGTTCATCGTCAAGGTGCACGGACGCTGCAATCTGGCCTGCCGGTACTGCTACCTCTACGAGGGCCCCGACGACACCTGGCGCGACCGTCCCGCCGCCGCGTCGCCCGCCGTCCTGGACCACGCGGCCACCCGCATCGGCGAGCACGCGGCGACCCACCGGCTCAGCGAGGTCGCGCTCGTCCTGCACGGCGGCGAACCGCTGCTCGCGGGCGCGGACCGGCTCGCCGCCTTCGCCGTCCGGGTACGCGCACGGGTCCCTGGCCCCTGCACCGTCCGGACCACCGTGCAGACCAACGCCACCCTGCTCACCGACACACGCGTCGCCACCCTCGCCCGGCACGGCATACGCGTCGGCATCAGCCTCGACGGCGGTCTGGCCGCCCACAACACCCAGCGTCTGGACCACGCGGGACGCCCCTCCTGGCCCGCCGCGTCGCGCGGCGCCCGGCTCCTCGCCGAGCGGCATCCGCAGGCGTACGCGGGCATCCTCACCGTGGTCGACCCGAGCACCGACCCGGTCGAGATGTACGAGTCGCTGCTCGCCCTGCGGCCCCCGGCCCTGGACCTGCTGCTGCCGCACGGCAACTGGACCGCACCGCCCCCGGGACTGCCCGCCCCGGCCGAGCCCCCGGCACGGCCCGTCGGCTCCGGCCGGCCCACCCCGTACGGCGACTGGCTGTGCGCCGTCTTCGACCGCTGGTGGCCGGCCGGGCGCCGCGAGACCCGGGTCCGGCTCTTCGAGGAGTGCCTCGCCCTGCTGCTGGGGCTGCCCGCCGCCACGGAATCCCTCGGCCTCGACCCGGTCAACGCCGTCGTGGTGGAGACCGACGGAGCCATCGAGCAGGTCGACTCGCTCAAGTCCGCCTACGACACGGCGGCGGCCACCGGACTCGACGTCTTCCGCCACACCTTCGACGAGGCGCTGCGCCACCCCGGCGTGGCCGCCCGCCAGGCGGGCGCCCACGCGCTCGCGCCGGTCTGCCGCGGCTGCCCCCTGCTCACGGTCTGCGGCGGCGGCCACTACGCCCACCGCTACCGCGCGGGGCACGGCTTCACCAACCCGTCCGTCTACTGCGCCGACCTCGACCGGCTGATCCGCCACATCGCCGGACGGCTGGCCGACGCCGCCGCGGGAGACCCCGCGTGAGCCCGGCGGCCCTGCCCGAAGGAGCACTGCGCGCGCTCGGCCGCACGGAAGGCGACGCCGACACCCTCGGCCTGCTCGTACGCGACCAGGACACGCGCCGCTTCGTCCTCCTGCGGGCCCTGCTCGACGCGGCGTCCCAGGCGCCGGACACGGTCTGTCCGCCCGGGCCGCGGCAGCGTGTCGCCGCCGACTGGGCACTGCTGGAGGCAGCCGACCGCGCCGACCGGGCCGCCACCCGCTCCGTACTGCTCTACCCGCTCGTCGGCCCCTGGGCCCTGCGCTGCCTGCACGGTCTCACCGGCGCCGCCCCCGGACCCGAACTCCTCACCGACCTCGACCACTTGGGGGCGCTCGCGGCGGCCGCCGCGATCCGTGCCCGGCTGTCCTTCTCCGCCCGGCTCACCACACGGGGACCGGTGCTGTCCCTCCCCACCCTCGGGGCGCTGGACGTCCGGCCCGGCGAGGTGCGCGTCGACGCGGCCAAGGCTGAGGTGACGTTCCGTCAGGAGGGCGTGGCGGAGATCGTGGTGGAGCTCGAATCCGGCACGGCGCGCTCCTGGGACCCGCGCTGGCGGCCGACGCGCACCCTGCCGCCGCTGCTGTCCGGCGCCGCCCCCGTCCCGATGGACGACCTCGATCCGTACCGGACGGCCGGCGACAGCCCCGAACCCCACGGACTGAGCGCCGCCGTCCGGGTCGACGGCCAGGACCGCAGGAGCTGGGCGGAATCCTGGGCGGGCGTGGCGGCCGAGCTGCGTACCGGCGGCCACCAGCGGCTGACCGAGGCCGCCGTGCTGCTGCGCTGTCTCGTGCCCCTCACCCCGCCGCCCGGTTCCGGCCGGGCCGGCGGCGGGGCGGCGCACTGCAGCGGCACCCGGCGCGAGGCGTTCGGCGCCGTGCTCAGCAGCCGGCCCGCCACACCCGCCCACTTCGCCTCCACCCTCGTGCACGAACTCCAGCACACCAAGATCGCC
Organism: Streptomyces sp. NPDC045968; assembly: GCF_056430475.1. Classification (NCBI taxonomy): domain Bacteria; kingdom Bacillati; phylum Actinomycetota; class Actinomycetes; order Kitasatosporales; family Streptomycetaceae; genus Streptomyces; species Streptomyces sp. NPDC045968. Next base: position 417,626 of record NZ_JBWKLF010000004.1, read on the forward strand.
GCACTGAGCGCGATGGCCCCGCTGCACCACGAGGGGCCGGACGCGCGGTACTTCGCGCCCTGGCGGCCCGACCCGCGCCCCTTCGACGGGCTCCTCCAGGGCGCCGTGTCGCATGCCGCCCTGGCCGACTACTGGCAGCAGTGCGCACTCGGCGCCGAACGCGCCGACCGGCGGGACCTGGCCTGGTCCGAACACGCCCGCAGACGCGAACAGGTGGGTGCCGTCCTGCCCGTCCTGGCCGGGTCCGGGGCCCTGACGCCCGAGGGGCGGGTGATCGTCAACGAGTTGATCACGCTCTACCACCGTCTGGCGGAATCTCCGGCCCCAACGGGGCATCAGGCGCGGGCGAGGGCGTATGTCCGTACGGCCCGGGTGATATGGCAGCAGAGGAACGACTCGAAACGACGGTGAACAGGCGCTGCGGTCACTGCGGGAACATGCGGACCCGTCCGGTCGTCGGTGTATGTTGATTAGGCTTATAACGATGCAGGGAGACGGTTGAATGCCCGTAGCGCGTAAGCAAGTTGGAGCAACCGGGACGCATTCCGTCACCATTAGTTTCGCCGGGTTCAACCGGGCCTGGGCGGCCTGGATCGGCGACCGTCTCGAACGGCGTGGTGTACGGGTCGTCTACCAGCGGTGGGACCCCCAGGCGGGGGCCACTCTCGAGGACGAACTGCGGAACGTGATGCTGGCTCCCGGCCGCATCCTCGTCGTGCTGAGCGACTGGTACTTCCAGCTGGGACCCCGCAGCCACGACGAGTGGAACCGCGCGCTGCGCACGGTGGTTGCTCCGGAGGCCGAGCGCTTCGCCGCCGTCTCCGTGACCACCTCCGCGCTGCCCGGTGCCACCTCGGTCTTCGGCGCCGCCGATCTGACCAACGTCGGTGAGGACGAGGCGGAGCGGCGCATGCTCGCCCACCTCGGCCTGCCCACCGAGCCGCTGCCCCGCACGGAAGGGGGGCGGCCAGGGCCGCGCTTCCCGGCCGACACCCCCGAGGTGTGGAGCAGCCGGGTGCCCCGCCGCAACACCCGGTTCACCGGCCGTGAGGCCCTGCTCAGCGAGGCCTACCACGCCCTCCAGGGCGCGGGCCCCGGTGCCGGCGTCGTCACGCTGCACGGCATGTCCGGCGTGGGCAAGACGCAGCTGGCCGCGGAGTACGTCTACCGCTTCGGCTCCGACTACGACGTGGTCTGGTGGGTGCCCGCAGACCGCCGCGCCCTCTACCGCCAGCGCCTCGCCGAACTCGCCCCGGAACTGGGCCTGGTCACCGGAGCCGAGTACGGGGAGCGGCTGCGCGCCGTCCGTGACTCGCTGCGGCGCGGCCAGCCGCACTCCCACTGGCTGCTGATCCTGGACGGCGCCGACGACCCCGACCAGATCTGGGACCTCGTACCGACCGGCCCGGGACACGTGCTGATCACCTCCCGCAACCCGGAATGGCGCGAGCACAACAGCCACCTGGTGGAGGTTCCGGTCTACGACCGCGACGAATCGGTCTCCTTCATCCGGCGCCGCGCTCCACGCCTCACGCACACCGAGGCCGATCAGCTGGCCAACGCGCTGGAAGACCTCCCGCTGCTCCTCGACCAGACGGCCGGCTGGCTCAACGACTCCGACATGTCGGTCGCGGAGTACATCGAACTCCTCGAAGGCGGCATCGACCAGGACGTGGTCAAGGTGTCCGCGGACTTCCCGCTGGCCTTCCAGACCGCCTGGTCGATACTGCTGAACAAGCTCAGGGAGACCGTCCCCGAGTCCGTCGACCTGCTGCGGCTGTGCAGCTTCTTCGCCCCCGGGTCCATCCCCGTACGGCTCCTGAAAGAGATGCCGCCCGGTGATCTGCCCGAGCAGCTCTCCGGCCTGATGAACGACCCGCTGCTGTGGAACCGCGCGATCGGTCAGCTGCGGCAGTACTCCGTCGTCCGGCTGGAGTCCCACGAGTCCTCGGTGGAGGAGGCCGCCTCCTCGGGCGAGTCGATCTATCTGCACCGCATGGTCCACAAGATCGTCGGCACCGACATGCCCGAACGGGACCGTCAGGAGTTCATCGACGTCGTCCGCAAGGCCCTGGCCGCCGCCGACCCCGGGCGTCCCATCGACGCCGTGTACTGGCCCGCGTACGCCGAGATCGCCCCCCACCTGAAGTGGGCCGAGGTCCTCCGGAGCAGGGACCCCGCCGTACAGACGCTGGTCCTCAACTGCCTGCGCTACATGTACTTCTCCGGGGAGTACCGGGCCGGCATCAAGCTCGGCGAGCGGGCCATGACCGCCTGGCGGGAACTGCTCGGTGAGACCCACCCCCGGGTGTGGGACCTCAGCTACAACTACGCCAACCTGCTGCGGGCGGTGGGCGACTACGCCGAGACGGAGGCCATGGAACGGGCCGTCGTCGACCATCTGCGCGCCGAGCGCGGCGCGGAGGACCTGGAGCACCTGCGGGCCGCCAACGGCCTCGCCGCCGACCTCCGCGGCCTGGGCCGCTACGACGAGGCGCTGGAGCTCTCCCGATGGCTCCTGGGGTCCTACCGCGACCTGCTCGGTGAGCAGGACGCCCGTACCGTCAACGCCCAGAACAACCTGGCCATTTCACTGCGCCTGCTCGGACGGTACGAGGAGTCCCTGGAGCTCAACCGGCGCACCCTGGAGGCCCGCCGCCAGCTGCTCAAGGCGCGGCACGGCTGGACCCTCATCTCTGAGATCAACTACGCCACCGACCTGCGGCTCCTCGGCCGATACAACGAGGCCGAGTCGCTCCAGGCGCAGAGCGCGCGGGTGCACCGGATCGCGCTGGGCGAGGACAACCCGCAGACCCTGCTCGCCGAGTTCAACCTGGCGCTCTGCCGCTACCGCTCCGGCGAGCGCGGCAAGGCCGCGACGGCGTTCACCCGGGTCCTGGAACGCTGCGAACGCGTCCTCGGCGAGCAGGACCCGCTGACCCTGATGTTCGCGGCCGGCCAGAGCTGCTTCGCCCGCGAGCACGCCGACATCGACCAGGCCAGGACCATAAGCGATTACGTCGTCAACGGGTATCTGATGATGCTCGGCGAGGGCCACCAGTACGTCGCGGGAAGCCGGGCCAACCACGCCCTGATCCTGCGCAATGTCGGCGAGCGGGACCAGGCCCACCAGCTCGCCGAACAGGCACTCGCGGACATGACGCGGGCCGTGGGTGAGAACCACCCCTGGACCCTGGGCTGCGCGATCAACGCCTCGGCGCTGCGCAATCTGGTGGGCGACCCGGAATCGGCCGCCGCGCTCACCGAGCTGACGGTCACCCGCGCCACCGAGGCCCTCGGCAGGACCCACCCGCTGACCCTGTCCGCCAGGATCGCGCACGCGGCGGACCTGCGCGGTCTGCGAGACCGGCTGCGGGCGGAGAAGGTCGAGACGGAGGCCCTGGCCGACCTGGGGACGACCCTCGGCGCGCAGCACGTCCACACCGTGTCCGCCCGTTCACGGAACCGGCCGTTCTGGGACTTCGAGCCCCAGATGATCTGACCGGCACCCACACCCCCGACAGGCCGAAGGGCCCGGTCACGCAAGTGGACTTGCGTGACCGGGCCCTTCGGTTCGTGCGGCGGCTGATCAGGCCTCGAACACCTCGGCGAGCAGCTGAGCCTGCTCGGCCTGGTGGCGCTTGGCCGAGCCGACCGCCGGGGACGAGCCGTGCGGCCGCGAGATGCGGCGCAGGCGCTCACCGTGCGGGACGTCGGCGCCGACGGCCAGGTCCAGGTGGTCGATCAGGTTGAGCGCGATGAACGGCCACGCACCCTGGTTGGCCGGCTCCTCCTGGGCCCAGAGGTACTTCTCGGCGTTCGGGTACTTGGCGATCTCGGCCTGGATCTCGGCACCCGGCAGCGGGTACAGACGCTCCAGACGGATGATCGCCGTGTCCGTGACCCCGCGCTTCTCGCGCTCGGCGTCCAGGTCGTAGTAGACCTTGCCGGCGCAGAAGACGACCTTGCGGACGTTCTCGGGAGTCACCGTCTCGTCGCCGATCACCGGGCGGAAGCCGCCGGTGGTGAACTCCTCCACCTTCGACGCCGCCGCCTTGAGGCGGAGCATCGACTTCGGCGTGAAGACGATCAGCGGCTTGTGGTGCGGGTTGTGCACCTGCCACCGCAGAAGGTGGAAGTAGTTCGACGGCAGCGTGGGCATGGCCACCGTCATGTTGTCCTGCGCGCACATCTGGAGGAAGCGCTCCGGGCGGGCGGACGAGTGGTCCGGGCCCTGGCCCTCGTAGCCGTGCGGCAGGAGCAGCGTGACGCCGGAGGTCTGGCCCCACTTCTGCTCGGCCGACGAGATGAACTCGTCCACGACGGTCTGCGCGCCGTTGACGAAGTCACCGAACTGGGCCTCCCAGATGACCAGCGACTCCGGGCGGGCCAGCGAGTAGCCGTACTCGAAGCCCATCGCCGCGTACTCGCTGAGCAGCGAGTCGTAGACGTTGTAACGGGCCTGGTCCTCGGCGAGGTAGAGCAGCGGGGTGTAGTCCTCGCCGGTCTTCTGGTCGACGAGCACCGCGTGACGCTGGCCGAACGTGCCGCGGCGGGTGTCCTGGCCGGCGAGCCGGACCGGGGTGCCCTCCATCAGCAGCGATCCGATGGCGAGGGTCTCGCCCATGCCCCAGTCGATCGTGCCGTTCTCCACGGAGGCGGCGCGACGCTGCATCTGCGGCATCAGGCGCGGGTGGACGGTGATCCCGTCGGGGATGTTCACCTGCGACTCGGCGATGGCCTTGACGACCTCGGTGGAGATCGCGGTGTTCACGGTGACCGGGAACTCGGCCTGGACGTCCGGGATGTGCGGCTGGGACGGCGCCGAGGTGGCCTCGCGGACCTCCGCGAAGACCTTCTCCAGCTGGCCCTGGAAGTCCTGGAGCGCCTGCTCGGCCTCCTCCAGCGTGATGTCGCCGCGACCGATGAGGGACTCGGTGTAGAGCTTGCGCACCGAGCGCTTCTTGTCGATCAGGGTGTACATCTGCGGGTTGGTGAACTCCGGGTTGTCGCCCTCGTTGTGACCGCGGCGGCGGTAGCAGATGAGGTCGATCACGACGTCCTTGTTGAACGTCTGCCGGTACTCGAAGGCGAGCCGCGCGACGCGGACCACGGCCTCCGGGTCGTCACCGTTGACGTGGATGATCGGCGCCTCGATCATGCGCGCCACGTCGGTGGCGTACATCGAGGAGCGCGAGGACTCCGGGGCGGCGGTGAAGCCGACCTGGTTGTTGATCACCACGTGCACCGTGCCGCCGGTGCGGTAGCCGCGCAGCTGCGACATGTTGAGCGTCTCGGCGACGACGCCCTGGCCGGCGAAGGCCGCGTCGCCGTGGAGCGCGACGGGCAGGACCGTGAAGTCCGTACCGCCCTTGTTGATGATGTCCTGCTTGGCGCGGGCGATGCCCTCCAGGACCGGGTCGACGGCCTCCAGGTGCGAGGGGTTGGCGGCCAGCGAGACCTTGATCTGCTCACCGTCCAGCCCCGTGAAGGTGCCCTCGGCGCCCAGGTGGTACTTGACGTCGCCGGAGCCGTGCATCGACCGCGGGTCGAGGTTGCCCTCGAACTCCCGGAAGATCTGCGCGTACGACTTGCCGACGATGTTCGCCAGGACGTTCAGCCGGCCGCGGTGGGCCATGCCGATGACGACCTCGTCGAGGCGGGCCTCGGCGGCGGAGTCGATGACCGCGTCGAGCAGCGGGATGACGGACTCGCCGCCCTCCAGCGAGAACCGCTTCTGGCCGACGTACTTCGTCTGAAGGAACGTCTCGAACGCCTCGGCGGCGTTGAGGCGGCGCAGGATCCGCAGCTGCTCCTCGCGCTCCGGAGCGGGGCGCGGACGCTCCACCCGGTCCTGGAGCCACTTGCGCTCCTTCGGCTCCTGGATGTGCATGAACTCGATGCCGGTGGTGCGGCAGTACGACTCACGCAGGACGCCGAGGATGTCGCGGAGCTTCATCATCGTCTTGCCGGCGAAACCGCCGACCGCGAAGTCCCGCTCAAGGTCCCACAGGGTGAGGCCGTGCTCGGTGATGTCGAGGTCGGGGTGCTTGCGCTGGCGGTACTCCAGCGGGTCGGTGTCGGCCATGACGTGGCCGCGGACCCGGTAGGAGTGGATCAGCTCGAAGACCCGTGCGGCCTTGGTGACGTCGTCGTCGTGCGAGGCGTCGATGTCCCTGAGCCAGCGGACCGGCTCGTAGGGGATGCGCAGCGCCTTGAAGATCTCGTCGTAGAACTCGTTCTCGCCCAGCAGGAGCTGGCTCAGGACGCGCAGGAACTCGCCGGAGGCGGCGCCCTGGATGACCCGGTGGTCGTACGTCGAGGTCAGCGTCATGACCTTGGAGATGCCCAGCTTGTTCAGGGTGTCCTGCGACGTGCCCTGGAACTCCGCCGGGTAGTCCATCGCGCCGACGCCCATGATGAGGCCCTGTCCGGGCATCAGGCGGGGCACCGAGTGCACGGTGCCGATTCCGCCGGGGTTGGTCAGCGAGGCGGTGACCCCGGAGAAGTCGTCCATGCCGAGCTTGCCGACACGGGCACGGCGGACGATGTCCTCGTACGCCTGCCAGAACTCGAAGAAGTTGAGCGTCTCGGCCTTCTTGATGGCCGCGACGACGAGCTGGCGGTCACCGTTGGGCTTGACCAGGTCGATGGCCAGGCCGAGGTTCACGTGCTCCGGCTTGACCAGGGTCGGCTTGCCGTCCTTGACCGCGAAGGAGTAGTTCATCGACGGCATGGCCTTGAGGGCCTGCACCATCGCGTACCCGATGAGGTGGGTGAAGGAGATCTTCCCGCCCCGGGCGCGCTTCAGGTGGTTGTTGATGACGATGCGGTTGTCGAAGAGCAGCTTCACCGGGACGGCGCGGACGGACGTGGCCGTCGGCAGTTCCAGGGAGGCGTTCATGTTCTTCGCGACGGCGGCCGACGGGCCGCGCAGCGTCACGTACTCAGGGCCGGCCGGGTCCTCGGCCGCCGGAGCGGCCTTCGCCGGGGCGGCGGCCGGGGCCGCCGCGGCCTTCGCCGGTGCCGCCGGGGCGGCGGGCGCGGGTGCGGGGGCCGCCGGAGCGGTCGCCGCGGGCTGGGCCGGAGCGACAGGCGCCGCGGCCGGTGCCGGGGTCTGCGCGGGTGCGGCCGGGACAGCGGTGGTGGTCTGGGTCGGTGCGGGCCCGGCCGGAGCCGGCGTCACCGCAGCCCCCGCGGCTGCGGTGCCGGGCTTTTCCGCCGTGCCGGATGCGCCCGGCTTGTAGTCGGCGAAGAAGTCCCACCAGGCGCGATCGACCGAATTGGGGTCCTGGAGGTACTGCTGGTAGATCTCGTCGACGAGCCACTCATTGGGGCCGAATGCGGCGGCAGGATTGTTCCCCTGCTCCGATTGGTCGGTCGAGATGCTCGAGTTACTGGGGGACTGAGACGACACGGCGGCAACCGCCCTCTTCCGCTTCACAAGGTGATGGACAGCGGAAATCAAGGCTACGCCTCCCCGGCCGTAACGTGCAGTCCGGGCCTGCCTTCGTCGCGTACATCACATCCGAAGCCGGGTTTCGGCGCAGGAATTGGCGGGAAACAAGCGGGGTTCCGCCACAGTTCGGGTACGCGACAGCGCGGTTACGGCCACTCGACCGTATCCACGCGGGGAACCGCACGCAGAACGTGCCCTTCCGCTTCGAACTCTATGTCAACCTCGCGGCTGACGGGCTCCCGGAAGAGTGACCTGTATCCGGCAGCCGCGTGCTGATTCGGCCACGCCGATGCGGCCTCCGTGCAGCTCGACCGCCCAGCGGGCGATCGCCAGCCCCAGTCCCGTACCGCCGTCACTGCCCGGACCGTGCGGGGAGGGGGCCTGGCCGCGGTTGAACCGCTCGAAGACCCGGTGGCGCTCGGCCTCCGGGATGCCGGGGCCCTCGTCGACGACCTCCAGCTCCAGGGACTCGGGGTACGCACCGCGCCGGGCCAGTACGGTGACCCGGCCGTGCGGCGGGCTGTGTTTGACCGCGTTGTCGATGAGGTTGGCGACCACCTGGTGCAGACGCTCCGCGTCGGCGTGCGCCGTCAGTTCGGGCGGCGAGACGTCGAGGTGCAGATGGACGTCGAGGCGGGAGTGGTTGCCGGAGCCGGAGGAGAGCCCGCGCTGCGACGCCGCGAGGTTGGCCTCCTTCAGCACCCCGGAGAGATACGGCCACACCTCGAAGCGGCGGGCCTTCAGCACCACCACTCCGTTGTCGAGCCGGGAGAGATCCAGCAGGGTCTCCACCAGCCTGCCCAGCCGCTCCGTCTGCTTCAGCGCCGTACGCATCGTCTCGGGGTCGGCGGCCGACACCCCGTCGACGACGTTCTCCAGCACGGCTCTCAGCGCCGCGATGGGGGTGCGCAGTTCATGGGAGACGTTGGCGACCAGCTCCTTGCGGTGCCGGTCCTCGGCCTCCAGATCGTCCGCCATGCGATTGATCGTCTGGGCGAGATCGCCCAGCTCGTCGCGGCGGCCGGCCCCGCTCACCCGCGTGGTGTAGTCGCCGTGCGAGATGGACCGGGCCACCGCCCTCATCTCGTCCAGCGGCGCGGTCAGACCGTGTGCCACGAACTGGGTGATCAGCAGGGTCGCGATCACCGAGAACACCGTGATGAACCGGAGCTCGGTCCGGGTCCTCAGCGCCACGAGCAGGAGGCCGGTGGTGATGAACACCGAGATCACGACCAGCGTGCCCAGCTTGGCCTTGATGGAGAAGGGTCTGAGTCGGCAGCCGGGCCGGTTCATGGCGCGGGCGTCTCCAGCGCGTAGCCGACGCCGTGGACGGTACGAATCCGCTCGGCACCGATCTTCCGGCGCAGGGCCTTGATGTGGCTGTCGACGGTACGGGTGCCGGAGGCGTCGGCCCAGTCCCAGACCTCGGCCAGCAGCTGCTCGCGGGAGAGCACCGCGCGCGGGGTGTTGGCCAGGCAGACCAGCAGGTCGAACTCGGTCGGGGTGAGGTGGACGTCGTCCGCCCGCACCCGGACGCGGCGCTGCGCGTGGTCGATCTCCAGCTCGCCGAGACGCAGGATGCCGCTGCGCGGCGTCACCGCGGCGAGCGCCGCACGCTCCACCCGGCGGAGCAGGACGTGCACCCTGGCCGCCAGCTCACGCATGGAGAACGGTTTCGTCATGTAGTCGTCGGCGCCGACGCCCAGCCCGACCAGCATGTCGGTCTCGTCGTCGCGCGCCGTCAGCATCAGCACCGGCACCGGGCGCTGGGCCTGCACGCGTCGGCAGACCTCCAGGCCGTCGAAGCCGGGGAGCATGATGTCGAGCACCATCAGGTCGGGCTGCCACGCCTCGGCCGCGTCCACGGCCGCGGGGCCGTCCAGCGCGGTCTGGACCAGGAAGCCCTCGGCCCGGAGTCTCGCGGCAATGGCGTCCACGATCGTGGAGTCGTCCTCGACCACCAGAACCCGGCGCTGCGCACCCGGGGTGGCCGCGACGCCGTTGTGGGTGGTGTGTGTCTGTTCCATCGCCCCGCCCCTGCCCGTTCTCGCGGGAGCCATTCCCCCGGAGGCACGGTCTTCGCTTGTGAATTTCGTGGGTGATCCCATGTGCCGGTCAGCAGCGTAGAGGCAGCGGGCGGTCCACGGCTACGCAGGGTGTTGTCCCGCGTGAGGAGTTTCACTCCTCGGGGACACCGGATCGCCGGCCTCGGGACTCCCGGCCCTTGGCCTGCGGGCGGTGTGCATACCGGGTGGGGGGTCAGTCGGTCCGCAGTGCGAGATGGACCACGTCCGGCACACCTCGGGCAACGGCTACTTCTTCAGTGCGTACCGCGCTGAATCCGGCATTCCGCATCGCCTGCTCGAAGGCCGGGGAGGGTTGCGCGGACCACACGGCGAGGACTCCGCCCGGCGTGAGACGGTCCTTGCAGACCGCGAGACCGGAGGCGGAATAGAGGCTTCCGTTGTCTTCTGTGACGGTCCAGTCGGGTCCGTTGTCGATGTCCAGGCACAGTGCGTCGTAACGCTCCGTGGTCGTACGGAGGTGGGTGACCAGGTCCGTGTGCGCGATCTCGGTCCGCGGATCGGCCAGCGCCGCGCCGGAGATCCGGTCCAGCGGCCCTTGCCGGTGCCAGTCGACGATGGCCTGCTCCCGCTCGACGACGACGATCCGCCCCCACCGCTCCTCCTCGGCCGCCCGGACGAGCGAGAACCCGACACCGAGGCCGCCGATGAGCACGGCGGGAGCGGTGCGGCCGGCGGGGAGCGCCGCGAGCGCCGCGTCGATCAGCAGCCGTTCGGACCGTCCGTCGGAGGTGTCCATGAGGAAACACCCGTTGGCGATGATCTCGAAGTCGTCCCCACGCTCACGCAGGACGACCTCGCCGAACGGTCCTTCGCGGCGGTCGAGCGTGACGGGGGCGGTGCTGGCGGACATGGCGTGGCTCTCCGGTCTCCGGTGGTGGCGGTCGGTCCGACGAACCATCCTGGCGCGCGGGGCCGTCCCGTACCAGCGAATTGACGGGGCGGCGGCGGGGCATCGGGTGCGCGGAGGCGCTCAGCCGGACTCCGGACGCGCGCCGCGCGCCACGAGGAGCGCCGCCCCGGCCGCGTACACCGTCAGGGCCACGGCCCACGCGGCCGACTGCGGTCCCGGCTGCATCGGCCACGCCCAGAACGCCGCCGCGCCACCCGGGGCACGGGGCGCCGCCAGGTAGACCGCGCCGCCGTAGACGGTCATCGGCAGCCAGCTCAGCCGGGCACCGAGCAGGACGGCCGCGGCCGCGGTGACCCCGGTCGCGCCCAGGACGTTGCGGACCATCGCGGGGGCGCCGAACTCCTCCGGATGCCCCGGCACGGCCAGCGCGAGCGCGCCCGCCGTCAGTGCGGTCAGGCCCACCAGATACAGCAGCCGCAGCGGCCACCAGCGGCGGACGGCGGTCCGGTCCAGCTCGTCGGTGTACGAGTGCAGGCCGGTGCCGACGGCGGCCGAGGCGAGAAGCGGGGCGAGCGCCAGGACGGGGACGCGCGCGGTGTGGTCGAAGTACGGCCGGTCCTCCAGCCAGTCCGCGGCCCAGGCCGCGACCAGGACGATGCAGGTCAGGGCGGCGGCGGTGAGAGGCAGGGCGCGGGAGCGGAGGCAGAGCGCGGGCAGGTGGCGCGCGCGGTGTCTCGGCGCGGTCGCGGCAGCGGGCACAGGGGCCGTCACCCCCGGGGGCGCGGGAGTGGTCACAGGAGGGGAACCTCCTTCGGATCGCAGCCGTGCGAGGCCAGATAGCGGCCGAGCCAGATCCTGCGGTCCGCTTCGGGCATCGCGGTGAGGCGGGCCAGGAGGGCCAGATGCGGTGAATCCGGTGGGGAGCCCGCGTCGGCCCCGGGGACCAGCCAGGTCCGGACGGCCAGGTCGGTGTCCCAGATCCGGGCGGCGGACTCGTCCTCGTACGTCTGGTCGGGGCAGTCGCGGGCGGGCATCAGATCGTGCAGGGTGCCGGTGGCGTAGTCGGCGGGGCGCAGGAGTTCGTCGCGCACGACGGTCCATCCACGGGTCATCGGCGGCAGCGCCGACTCGCCCCGGCGTGGACGCACAGCGGGGTCCACGTACCGGACGGGTGCGCCCGGCACACCCTCCAGCCGGGAGAGCAGCCCGGCGAGGGCCTCGGAGGCCTGGGGCAGCAGCGCCTCGTCCAGCGCGCTCACGCAGATCTGCGGGGTGGTGTCCCCGCAGACCAGCCGCGTCGCCGACGGGTCGGTGCGGAACAGGCCGGAGCCGGTGTGCACGATCAGCGGCGCCACCGACGCGGCCACCGCGAGCGGTACGACGGCGAGGAACCGGTGCCGGGCCGCGTACGCGAGGAGCAGCGCGAGCGCCAGCCCGCCGGACCAGGCGGCCATGACCGGCCCGAACCACCACACGGGGACCCCGAAGGGAATCTGTTCGGCGGGGCTCAGGTACCGGAGGTCGGAGCCGACGTACGAAGGGGCGCCCAGGCAGACGTACGTGACCGCCGCGAGAACCGGTGCGGTCAGCCGCCACCGGCACACCCGCCCCACCACGAAGCCCAGGAACGCGGCGCACACCAGGAAGCAGACATCCGCGAGGACGAGCGTGAGCGAGGGGCCACCCGCCCCGGTGTACGGCCAGGTCGCCGCGAACGCTCCGGCCAGCGCGACGAGATACCCGGCGACCGCCCACACGGCGATGGGCGCGGCGGCGGTCACCGAGCGCGCCAGCCGGCTGCGGGGGACGGACAGCCAGAGGCCGTCGGTCCGGCGGCGGTGCTCGCGACCGCCCTGCCAGCAGCCCGCGGCGGCCGTGAGCGGGCCGGTGAGCAGGGTGGCGCCGGAGTGCAGCAGGCTCTGGGTCTCGCCCCAGCTCCCCTGCCACTGGCCCGCCTTGGCCGCCATGGTCACGAGGAGGGTGAGAGCGACCGCCGGCCCGGTCCAGGGGGCGAAGCCCCGCCGGAGCTCGGCGCCGAGCGCGGAACGCGTCGGGTCGCCGGCCGTCTTACTCCGGGCGCCGTCCGGCGGGCTCAGTACGTCCGTCATCGGGCGGTCACCGCCGTACGGTGGGCGCGCAGCGCCGCCGTGTAGCCGCGCTCGATGGGATTGGCGTCGGGCCCGCCCGGCTCCACGGTCTCGCCGCCCAGTTCGACGAGCTCGGCGGTCGTGCCGCGGTAGGCGACCCGGCCCGCCTCGATCAGCGTCACGTCGGTGCACGCGGCGGCGACGTCCTCCACCAGGTGGGTGGAGACGATCACGGTGGCGGTACGTCCCAACTCCCGTAGCAGTGCCCGGAATTCGACCCGCTGTTCCGGGTCGAGACCGGCGGTCGGCTCGTCGAGCAGCAGCAGGTCCGGCTGGTTGACGATCGCCTGCGCGATGCCGACACGGCGGATCATGCCGCCCGACAGGGTCTTCACCTTGGCGTCGATCCGGTCCGCCAGGCCGACGCGCTCCACGGCCCGCTCCACGGCGGCGGGGGTGGCCGCGCCGTCCATCTCCTTGAGCCAGGCGACGTACCCGACGAACTCGCGGACCGTGAAGCCCGGGTAGAAGCCGAACTCCTGCGGCAGGTAGCCGAGTCTGCGCCGCACCGTCGCCCGGTCGCGGTGTCCCGACGCGGCGCCGACCTCGTGGCCCAGCAGCTCCACCCGCCCCCCGGCGGGTGGAGCCACGGTCGCCAGCACGCGGATCAGTGAGGTCTTGCCCGCGCCGTTCGGGCCGAGGAGTCCGTGCACGCCCGCCGCGAAGTCCAGGTCGACGGCGTCGAGGGCGGTCTTCCTGCGGTGCCGGACGGTCAGCCCGGTGACCCTTGCGCTCACAACGTCTCCAGATGGTCGAAGGATCTACGGCGTGCGGCGAGGAGAGCCGCGCACACCAGGGCGCCGGCCGCCCAGCAGCCCTGGACGCCGGGCCCCGCGAAGTACGGGGCGGCCTCGGCGGCCAGCGCGGCCGGCCCCCGGGGCGAGGCGCCGACGGAGGGAAGGGCGACGGCGAAGGCCCAGCCCGCGGCGACGGCCGAGGCGCCGGTCCGGCAGCCGACGTACGAACCGAGGGCGAGGGCCGCGAGCGTCAGCGCCAGCCCGGGCAGCAGCCACGCCACGGCCCCGGGCCCGCCCACCTCCGGGGGCAGGGCGGCCCCGGCGAGGGTCAGTGCCGGGATGCTCGCCCCGAGCACCGCGGCGGTCCTGGTCAGCAGCAGCCGCAGTCCACCGGCGGGGGTGGCGGCGGTGATCTCGTACAGGGGATCGGCGTGCCGCCCGTACGAGACGAACACCCCCGCGAGCGGCAGCACGGGCGCGACGACGAGGAGCAACGGCCGGACCGACCCGCCGAGCCCCGCCCCGTACGCCAGGGCGAGAGCCCCCGAGGCCACGATCACGAGCGCCAGCAACCAGGGCCCCCGCAGGGCGGGCCCGGCGGCCCAGAGCACGCGGGCCACGGGGGAACCGGGCGTGGCGCGGAGCGCGCGGGCGACGCGGGCCACGCGGGAGCCGGGCGTGGCGCGGAGCGGGCGGGTGCCCATGAGGCCGGCGCCGGGCCGAAGCGTGCGGGCGGCCCGGGGGCCCGCCTCCGCCAGGACGTCCGCCCGGATGTCCGCCAGGAGCGCTCCCACGCCGTCCCGGGTCCCGACCGCCGACGACACCCGTGCCGCGCAGTTCCCGCACGCCTCGACGTGCTTCTCCAGGGACCAGGCGTCGGTCTCCGTCACCGTGCCGGCCGCGTACCGGGCGGCGAGCTCCCCGTCCACGTGCCATGCGTGCGTATGCCTCATGCCGTACCTCCCAGCGGATCGCGTTCCGAGGCCAACAGGTCCAGGGCCGCGCGGAGTTCGCGTCTGGCGCGCATGGCGCGCGTCTTGACGGTGCCCTCCGGTATGCCGAGCAGCCGGGCGGTCTCGCGGGTGGTCAGGCCGTCGATGACCGTCGCGCGCAGTACCTCCCGCAGCTCGGGGGAGATCCGGTCCAGCGCGGTGCCCACATCGCCGTACTCCAGGCCGGCCAGCACCCGTTCCTCGGCGGACGGCACGGCGGCCTCCCACCCGGTGGCCCCGGAACCGGACCCGGACCAGGACCCGAACCGTGCCGCCCTGGCCCCGGCCCGCTGCGCGTCGACCAGCCGGCGGGCCGCGATCACCCACAGCCAGCCGCCGACCCGCGCGCCCCGGTGCGAGCCCGCGGACTGCCAGGCCGTGACGAAGGTGTCCTGGAGCACCTCCCGTACGGTCTCCGCGTCCCCGCACCGGCGGCTCAGCCGGGCATGGAGCCACCCCGCGTGCCGGTCGTAGAGCGCGCCGAGTGCGCCCGCGTCCCCCTGAGCGACGGCGCGCAGCAGCGCGCCGTCCTCGTCGTCCCCGTCGGTCCCCGAAGGGCGCAGCAGCCTCACACCTGCTCTATCGACGGGCGGAGCGTGTCCGGTTCACCGGCCGGGAGATTCCGTGGCCGGGAGATTCAGCGGACCGGCGAGGCCGGCGCCGCGAACGCGACGTCCGCGGCGCGCGAGGTGACCTCGGCCTCGTTGCTGATGGCCCAGGCGGCGACCCGTGACGCCGTGGCCGCCGGTATCTCCTCGCTGATTCCGGGGGCCGCCGGAATGTTGTGCGTCGCGTGGGCGTCGTACGGGAGGACAACTCGATAACCGCGTTCCAGGGCCCCACGGGCTGTTGCCTGGACGCACATCTCGGACATCAGGCCGCAGACGACGAGTCCGCGTACCCCGTGGCCGGCCAGCAGGCCGCCCAGCGTCGTCCCCTCGAAGCCGTCGTCCCTGGATTTGCGGACGACGAACTCGCCGGGGCCGGTCTCGACGGGGAAGTGGAGTTCCCAGCCGGGCGTGTGGGGCTCGTCGCCCGCTCCGGCGGGCCCGTCGTTCTGGATGTGCACGACGAGCGCCCCGCTCGTACGGGCCCGTGCGATCAGGCCGGTCGTGCGGTCCAGGAGCAGGGCCGCGCCGGGCACCGCACCCGCCCCCGTCACGGAGGTGGACTGGACGTCCACCACGAGTAGCGCCTGGAGGGGAGAGCCGGGAGGAGTCATGGCGCCATCATCGCCATCCCGGCCCGCCACGCTCCACGTGATTTCGAGCCGTGAACCGGCACCGGCCGGGTGATCGCTGAGAGCGAACAAGGCTTGGGGAACATTCCGGCGCTCAGGAGCATTGAGTCCACATAGCTCAACTTGACTGCCGAAGGGGAGATCATGGCTACGGAGTCCAAGGCGTTCACACCGATCGACCTGCCTGTGCTGCCGCTCGACGACGAGGTAGTGCTGCCCGGAATGGTGGTGCCGCTGGATCTGTCGGACACGGAGGTGCGGGCAGCCGTGGAGGCCGCACAGGCCGCCGCGCGTGCCGGTGGCGGCAAGCCCGAGGTGCTGCTCGTCCCGCGTATCGACGGGACCTACACGGGGACCGGCGTCCTCGGCACCGTCGAGCAGGTCGGCCGGCTCTCGGACGGAGACCCGGGTGCGCTCATCCGGGCCCGTGACCGGGTGCGGATCGGTGCCGGGACCAGTGGGCCCGGCGGAGCGCTGTGGGTGGAGGGGACCAAGGTCGACGTGCTCGTCCCGGACCCCCTGCCCGGCTCCGCCGCGGAGCTGGTCAAGGAGTACAAGGCACTCGCCACCAGCTGGCTCAAGAAGCGCGGCGCCTGGCAGGTCGTGGACCGGGTGCAGCAGATCGAGGACATCTCCGCGCTCGCCGACAATTCCGGTTACTCGCCCTTCCTGACCACCGCCCAGAAGGTGCAGCTCCTGGAGACCGCGGACGCGGTCGCCCGGCTGAAGCTCGCCATCCAGTGGCTCGGCGAACACCTCGCCGAGCAGGATGTGGCCGAGTCCATCGCCAAGGACGTCCAGGAGGGCGTCGACAAGCAGCAGCGCGAGTTCCTGCTGCGGCGCCAGCTCGACGCCGTACGCAAGGAGCTGTCGGAGCTCAACGGAGACCCTGAGGACGAGTCCGACGACTACCGGGCGCGCGTCGAGGCCGCCGACCTTCCCGAGCACGTCCGCGAGGCGGCGCTCAAGGAGGTCGACAAGCTGGAGCGGTCCTCCGACCAGAGCCCCGAGGGCTCCTGGATCAGGACCTGGCTCGACACCGTCCTGGAACTGCCGTGGACCGAGCGGACCGAGGACGCGTACGACATCCCCGGTGCCCAGCGCGTTCTCGACTCCGAGCACGCGGGCCTCCAGGACGTGAAGGAGCGGATCACCGAGTACCTGGCGGTGCGCAAGCGGCGCGCCGACCGGGGGCTGGGCGTCGTGGGCGGCAGGCGCGGCGGCGCGGTGCTGGCGCTGGTGGGTCCGCCGGGAGTGGGCAAGACCTCGCTCGGTGAATCCGTCGCGCACGCGATGGGCCGCAAGTTCGTCCGTGTCGCGCTCGGCGGTGTCCGGGACGAGGCGGAGATCAGGGGCCACCGGCGTACGTACGTGGGCGCCCTTCCCGGGCGGATCGTCCGCGCCATCAAGGAGGCCGGTTCCATGAACCCGGTCGTCCTGCTCGACGAGATCGACAAGGTCGGCTCGGACTTCCGGGGCGACCCGGCGGCCGCCCTCCTGGAAGTCCTCGACCCGGCGCAGAACCACACGTTCCGCGACCACTACCTGGAGGTCGAACTCGACCTCAGCGACGTCGTCTTCCTGGCGACGGCCAATGTGCTCGACGCCATCCCGGAGGCCCTGCTCGACCGCATGGAGCTGGTCAGGCTGGACGGCTACACCGAGGACGAGAAGGTCGTCATCGCCCGCGACCACCTGCTCCCGCGCCAGCTGGAGCGGGCCGGTCTGGAGGAGGAAGAGGTCACGCTCGACGAGTCCGCGCTGCGCAAGCTGGCCGGGGAGTACACCCGCGAGGCCGGCGTCCGCAATCTGGAGCGGGCCGTCGCCCGGCTGCTCCGCAAGGTCGCGGCCCAGCACGAACTGGGCGACCGCGAGCTGCCGTTCACCGTCACCGACGAGGATCTGCGGGGTCTGATCGGACGCCCGCACCACGTGCCCGAGTCCGCCCAGGACCCGGCCGAGCGCCGCACCGCGGTACCGGGCGTGGCCACCGGACTCGCGGTGACCGGCGCGGGCGGTGACGTGCTCTTCGTCGAGGCGTCGCTGGCCGATCCGGAGACCGGGGCGTCGGGGCTGACCCTGACCGGTCAGCTCGGTGACGTCATGAAGGAGTCCGCGCAGATCGCGCTGAGCTTCCTGCGCTCGCACGGCGCCGAGCTGGAGCTGCCGGTCGCGGATCTGAAGGACCGCGGGGTGCACATCCACTTCCCGGCGGGTGCGGTGCCCAAGGACGGTCCGAGTGCCGGTATCACCATGACGACGGCGCTGGCCTCGCTGCTGTCCGGCCGGCTGGTCCGTACGGATGTGGCGATGACGGGTGAGGTGTCGCTGACCGGACGGGTACTGCCGATCGGTGGCCTGAAGCAGAAGCTGCTGGCCGCGCACCGTGCCGGGATCACCACCGTGGTGATCCCCAAGCGGAACGAGGCCGACCTGGACGACGTACCGGCCGAGGTCCTCGACGGCCTTGAGGTCCACCCGGTGACCGACGTCCGCCAGGTGCTGGAGATCGCCCTCGCCCCGGCCTCGGCCGGGCTCCGGGAGCAGAGGGTCCCGGCCGCGGCGTGAGTGTCATGCAGTGACGGGCGTGGCATGACGTGCACGGCCGGTACGGACGGCCCGTTCTCCCGATGGGGAGGGCGGGCCGTTCCGCTTGAGCGGACACGCGCTGGGCCGGCACCGCCTAGGGCCGGTAGATGGTGCCAGGCACCGGCTCGGCCGGGGCCATCAGCTGGGGGACGGTCACGAAGGTGTAGCCGCGCTCCTTCAGCGCGTCGATGATGCCGGGTACCGCGGGCACGGTGCCCTTGTAGATGTCGTGCAGCAGGATGATGCCGTCCCTGTCAGCCTGGTCGAGAATCCGCTTCCTGATCAGCGCCGAGTCGTTCGTGGAGTAGTCCTTCGCGGTCGCGCTCCACAGGATCTGCGACAGCCCCAGCTCCTTGCAGATGCCGGAGACCGTGTCGTCGGTGCGGCCCTGCGGCGGGCGCATCAGCCGCGGCTTCCTGCCGGTGATCGCCGCGATGGCGTCCTGTGTCTTCTCCAGCTCGGCCCGTATCTTCGCGGGCTCGCGGTCGGTCAGGATCTCGTGCGACCAGGTGTGGTTGGCCACCTCGTGCCCCTCGGCCGCGATGCGCCGCACGGTGTCCGGGTACCTGACCACGTGCTTCCTGCCGAGCAGGAAGAAGGTGGCGGGCACCTTCTTCTCCTTGAGGGTGTCCAGGAGCCGCGGGGTGTCCTCGGCCGGGCCCGCGTCGAACGTCAGCGCTATGCACTTCGCCTTGCGGCAGTCCACCTGCCCGAACGACCCCTTGGCATCGGCCGCGGCCTCCTGGCGCGCCGAACCGGGTGCGGTGGTCTCCATCGAGCAGCCGCTGAGCGCGAGTGTGAGCGCGGTCACCAGGGCGGCAGCCAACCCGGCGCCGGACGACGTCATCTTTCTGGGCACAGCAGGTCACTCCTCAAGACCGGCCGCACACGGACCGCGCGGCACGCCGAGGACTATACATAGCGCGTATACACGCAGTGTATAGAAGGGTGAGGTGCTGGACGTGAGCGGTGGAAGCGCAGGTCGGGAGGGTCGCGGCCCGAGACGGCGGAGGCCCCGGCGACGCGTGTGCGTCACCGGGGCCGCCGCGTGAAGCGGTGGGGGCCGATCAGCCGTAGGCGAGGGCCTGTACGCGGTCGAGGGCGCCGTTGAAGTGGTTGTGGTCGCCGACGGTCGGGCCGGACGACGTGTACTGCCACATCGTGTAATAGCCCCAGCCGGCCGGGAGCTCGCCGACGGTGGTGTTGTAGCGGGCCACCCAGAGCGGGTTGGTGGCGCCGAAGCCGGAGTCGTTGCCCGTGCAGGTCTGCCACCAGCTGGTCGCGGTGTAGATCACCGCGTCACGCCCGGTGCGCGCCTTGTAGGTGTTCACGAAGTCGCGGATCCAGGAGACCATTCCCGCCTGGGACTTGCCGTAGCACTGCGCGCCGTACGGGTTCCACTCGATGTCCAGTACGCCCGGCAGCGTCCTGCCGTCCCCCGACCAGCCGCCCCCGTTGTCCACGAAGTAGTTGGCCTGGGTCGCCCCGCTGGTCGTGTCCGGGGTGGCGAAGTGGTACGCCCCGCGGATCATGCCGACGTTGTAGGAGCCGTTGTACTGCTGCGCGAAGTAGGGGTTCTTGTAGTACGTCCCCTCGGTGGCCTTGGCGTAGGCCCACTTCACGCCGCTGTTCCAGAGGGTCGACCAGGCGACGTTGCCCTGGTGGCTGCTGACGTCCACGCCCTCCGTCTGGACGGCGCGGGTGTCGCGGGGGAGTCCGCCCTGGCCGTCGTGGGCGATGACTCCCTGGCCCATCCTGGCCGTACCGCGGGCGGGGGTTTCGGCGGCGGTGGCAGCGCCGGGCAGGGTGAGGAGGAGGGAGAGTGCTGCGAGGAGGGCTCCCGCCGCGGCGAAGCGCGAGCGGCGGGACGAACCGGATCTGTGCACGGGCATGTGAGTGCCTCCGGGGCCTCGGTGGGGGGACTGCTGACCCAGGGACGCGTGCGGGACATCCCTGGAAGGCTGCCATGGTGTGGACATGTCACCGTGGGCATCTATGAAGCTACGCACGTAGACCCGCGAGGCGGAAGAGGGCCCGGCCGCTGCCGTTGGTCTAATCCTGCGAAATACTGACCGAGCTGCGGCGATGACCGGCGGCGGAAGAAACTTTCATCGGCGGGAAAGCGTATGAGGGGTGCTGACGTGCACGGGAGCGAACGCGGGAGTGAACCCGGCGCGGTCGGCGGGAGTGGTGTGGACCACGAGTTCCTGGCGCTTGAACGGGAGTTGGCCGTCTTTCTGCGCAGGGCGCGGGCCAACTCCGGGGAGATGGCCCGAGAGGTGCACCCCGACCTGGAGTCCGCCGCCTACGGCCTCCTCGTACGGCTGGAGTCGGCGGGCCCGCAGCGGGCCACCGACCTCGCCGCCTACGTCGGCGTCGGCAAGGCGACCATGAGCCGTCAGCTGCGCGCTCTGGAGAGCCTCGGCCTGGTGGCCCGCGAACCCGATCCGGCGGACGGCCGCGCCTGGCTCGTCCATCTCACCGACGAGGGCCTCGTCCGCTTCAGCAGCGTGCGCGACGCCCGCCGCGAACGCTACGTACGCAAGCTGGCCGACTGGGACCGCTCCGAAGTGGCGGAGCTGGCCCGGCTGCTGCACCAGCTGAACGCGCGCGCCGAGGACTGACCGGGGTCGGCCGATCCGAGCGGGCGGTGCCCTGGGCGGTCCGCCGACAGGTCCTGCGGGCGCGGTCTAGAACTCGACGAAGACCGCCGTCGCGTCGTCATGGGTCTTGCTCCGGCGCAGATATCTGCGGTCCGTGTCCGCCCGCTCCAGCTCCCGCACCCGGTCGATCAGTCCCTGGGGCCCCGTCTTGCGCAGCAGCTCCAGGGTGGCCGTCCAGTCGCCCTCCCGGAACTTCTCCGTCCAGCGGCTCGCCCCGTCCGTCAGGGCGGCCAGGGCCCGGACCTCCGTGCGCGGCACCCGGCCGGTCACCGCCCGGGACGCCACCTTGGGGTCGGCGGCGGCGGTGAAGAAGCCGCCCTCCTTGTTACGGACCCGGGCGTCGGTGATCGCCTCGGAGGCGAGGGAGCCGGGCGGCAGCCGGTCGAGCCGGTCGTCGAGCACCGCGCGTACGGCCCCGTCGGGCGACTCCAGGAGGAGCGCCGAGTCGGAGAGGACCAGGTACTCGATCTCGCGTTCGCCCCAGCGGGCGAGCACCACGGTCGCCTGCGGCGTCCTCACGTGAGAAAGGTCACAGGGGGAACGGTGCGTGTCGGCGGTGCGCCGGATGGACTCGGCGAGCACCTCCGTCAGCGTCAGATCCGGTCGCGAAGAGGACAGTTCGGCCAGCGCCCCGCCCAGCCGGGCGGTGAACCAGGGGACCGAGTGCACACAACCGTCGTCACCCTGCGGTGGTGTCACACCGTCGAGCAGGACCAGCGTCCCGCCCTGTCCGGACGCGGGGAGTGCGGCGGACACCCAGTCCTCGTTGGGGCGTTCCGCGCTGCCGGGTTCGGTCGCGAGTTCCGTGCGCATACGACCAGTCTGCACGATGCCTTCACGAGCCCTGCACGATCCGGGCGTTGGCCCGTACCAGCAGGTCAACCGGGCCGCTGTGAGCGGAAGGAAACGCTCCGTGGCGGGTGCGGGCGGGCATCCTGCCAAAGCCTGGGCGGAACTTCCACCTGGTGGCCCGTGCATGGCCGACAGCGGCTCTGGGGAGACTTGTTCGCCAACTCCGGAGTGATGTTCACTCGTTCGAGTGGCGGAGCGGTTGATGCGCGCCCCCCTCTCAAAAGCACTGGAATGGTCAGAAGCCGTACCAGGGGTGGGCGCCGTTTCACGTGACCGTACGTCACCTCTGCTTCATGGGTGGACGAGTCAAGATTGCGAGCACCGGTGCAGAAGAAGCGGCCGCGGAGCAAGGGCAGCACGCGCGACGGTTCCGGGGCGACCCCTCCGGTCCCGGGCGCCGACAAGCGGACCGTGCGGGTACGCAGTCGGCTGGTCGCGGGAGTCGCCGTCGTCGGCATCACCGTCCTCGCGGCGGGCGCCCCCGCCGCGCTCGGTGCCTCGTCCGATCTCAACGAGTCCCAGCAACTGGTCACCCTCGCCGAGCTGAACCAGCAGGCCATCACGCTCGCGCACTCGCTCGCCGATGAGCGCGACGAGGTCACCGCCTACATCGCGGCGGGCCGCCAGGAACCGACGGCCGAAGGCGCCGACGAGGGCTCGGCCGGCCCCTCCGCCCGCGTCGACCAGCAGGTCGACGAGATCCGCGCCGCCGCCCCCGCGGGTCTGCGCCGGGAACTCTCCACGATCCCCTCGCTGCGCCGCGACGCACTCTCGGGCAAGGGCTCGGCCATGGAGGCCCACCGGGCGTACTCCGAGGTCATCGCCAAGCTCCACGGCCTCGCCGAGGAACTGGCCGGCAAGACCCCGCCGCGCGCCGCGGACTCCACCCGCGCGCCGCTCGCACTCGGCGGCGCCGTCGAGCAGGCGTCGGCCACCCGCGGGCTGCTCCTCGCCGCTCTCGCCGTACCGCGCAGCGAGCCGGTCACGCGGACCGACCCGTTCACCGGGCTGCCGGTGGAGGTCCGGGCCGACGGCGCCACCGAGAGCGACCGGGACCGGGACGAGCTGAGCTCCGCCGCCCAGCAGGCGCGGGTCCGTGAACTCGCCTCGCTCGCCGACTTCGACCAGGCCGCGAACCCGGTCGCCCGCGACAAGCTCTCCTCCACCGTCACCGGCCCCGAGGTCAACAGCGCGGAGAAGTACCTCTCCAGGCTGACCGACCGGCCCGAGCTGTCCGACGCGGACCAGAAGGCCGACCGCAAGAAGGTCGCGGCCGCCCTCTCCGCCCGCATCGACCGGATGCGGGGGGTCGAGTCGGCGCTCGGCACCGCCCAGGTCCAGCGCCTGGAGCAGCTCCGCGACGACGACGTCACCGCACTCGAACTGCGCCTCGCGCTGCTCGGCGGCTGCTTCCTGATCGTCGTGGGCGTCTCCACCGCGGTCGCCCGCACCCTCACCCAGCCGCTCGCCGTCCTGCGGATCGGCGCCGCCAGGCTCGCGGGCGAGCCCGAGACCGCGGAAGCGATCCGCTACACCGGGCGCAACGACGAGTTCGCCCAGGTCGTCCGGTCCATCAACGCGCTGCACGGCAAGCTGTACGGGCTGCACCACACGTTCACCGGGCAACTGGAGAGTCTCCGCAGCGAGCGCGGCGAGCTGATCGCGGGCCGTGAGGCGCTCACCGTCCAGCGGGCCGAGCTCCAGGTCCACGCGGCCGATCTCGCCGCCCAGCTGGAGCGGCTGAAGAACACGGTCCACCACACCTTCGTCAACCTCTCGCTGCGCACCCTCGGCCTCGTCGAGCGTCAGCTCGGCGTCATCGAGGGACTGGAGGAGCGCGAGCAGGACCCCGAGCGCCTCAGCACGCTCTTCAAGCTGGACCACATGGCCACCGTCATGCGCCGCCACAGCGAGAACATGCTGGTCCTCGCGGGTGCCGACCACGGCCACGGTCACGCGGGACCGATCCCGCTGGTCGACGTCCTGCGCGCCGCCGTCAGCGAGATCGAGCGGTACGAGCGGGTGACGATCCAGTCCCTGCCGCCGCACGCCCAGATCGCCGGTTTCGCCGCCGACGACCTCAGCCACCTGGTCGCCGAACTCCTGGAGAACGCGACCTCCTTCTCACCCCCGGACTCCCATGTCGAGCTCTCCGGCTGGCTGCTGGAGGGCGGCGAGGTGATGCTCTCCGTGCAGGACGAGGGCATCGGCATGTCCGCTGTCCGCATGAGCGAGCTCAACGCCAGGCTGGCCGACCCGGCCTCGTTCGAGGCGGGCGAGCAGAGCGCCGACGGTGCCGGGCTCGGCCTCCAGGTGACCTCGCTCCTGGCCGCGCGCCACGGCGTACGGGTGCAGCTGCGCGAGCAGAAGGGCAACGGGGTGGCGGCGGTCGTCGTCCTGCCGCAGGCCCTGCTGCCGAAGGCGCCGCCGGCCGCCTCACCGCCGCCGGTGCACAAGGCGGGGGACGCGCCCACGCTGAACCTGCCGGGTTCGGTGGCCGAGGCCAACTCCAACGCCCTGCCCCGCCGGGCGGGCGAACTGCCGGGCGATCCGCTGATCGCGGCGGCCGAGCAGACGATCCGGGAAGCCGGGGCCCCACCCGCCGAGGCGGCACCCGCCCAGGCCGTGGAGCCGGTAACGGAGCCCACCGGCGCACCCGAGATGCCCGGACCCCGGCCGGTCGCCGTCGCGTCCGAGGCCGAGGCCGAGACGACGATGCAGGTCAGGCTCCCGGCCTCGCCGGAGGCCCCCGACCCGTACGCCATCGGCCCCGACCGGCACGAGCGCGCCGCCGACAACGACTTCGCGCCGGCCCCCGAACCCCGTACCGAGCCCGCACAGGCACCCGCGCCGTTCACGGCACCTGCGCCCACCCGGACCCAGGTCCAGGCCCCCGCGCCCGCCGCCGAGACCCTTCCCGGCCCCCGGCAGCCGCAGGGTGAGGTCCGGAGCGACGGCGAGGGCGTCGTCACGGACAAGGGGCTGCCCAAGCGCACCCCCAGGATCGTCAAGCCCGCGGGCGCCCCCGCCGCCGAGCGCAAGGGCAGCCTGGACAAGGACGCCCTGCGCCGCCGGCTCGGCGGCTTCCACCAGGGCGCCAAGGACGGCCGCCGCGACGTCGAGGCGGAGATCGCCGAGGACACCATCGGCGGCGGCATCGCCGTGGCCGACGGCCACGCCCCGCAGACCGACCACACGGAGCCGACCGACCGTACCGACGGTCGAAACGATAAGACGGGGGACACAGTCGAGGAGGCACGCAGTTGACTGCGCCCAGCACATTCGGGCTGAGCACCGAGGCCCGGAATCTTCACTGGTTGCTGAGCAATCTGGTGGAGGAGGTGCCAGGGGTCCACTCGGTCACCGTCGTCTCGTCCGACGGACTCATGCTGCTCTCCTCCGACCCGGGCCATCTGAACGCCCCCGCGGCCGACAGGAGGACCGGTCCCCGGGGTTCCAGCGCCGACCTGGCCACGATCGTCTCCGGCATCGGTTCCCTCACCACGGGAGCCGCCAAGCTGATGGACGGCGGCGGCGTCAAGCAGACGATGGTCGCGATGGACGAGGGCAGCGTCTTCGTCATGTCCATCAGCGACGGCTCGCTGCTCGGCGTGCACGCCACCCCCGACTGCGACATGAGCGTCGTCGCCTACCACATGGCGCTCTTCGTCGGCCGCGCCGGACACGTACTCACCCCCGAACTCCGCAGTGAACTGCGCAAATCGATGGAGAGCGCCCAGTGACGCCCGCTGCTGAACCCGCCCGAAGGCTCCCGGTCCGCGGCGCCGACAAACGGCCCGCCCGAGTCCGCCCGTACTCCCTCACCGGCGGGCGCACCCGCTTCGGCCACGTCCTCCTCGTCGAGACGTTCGTCGCCGCCCTCGAAGCACCCGAGGAGCGCCGCGAGCTCACCAACGGCAACCTCGCCTCGCGCGTCATGCCGGAGCTCAGAGCCATCGTCGAACTCTGCCGCCGTATGCGTACGGTCGCGGAGATCTCGGCCCTGCTGAAGATGCCGCTCGGCGTGGTCCGCGTGCTGCTCAGCGACTTGGCCGACCAGGGAAAGATCCGCGTGTACGGAACCGGTCACGGCACCGGCCAGCCCGACCGCGCACTGCTCGAAAGGGTGCTCAATGGACTCCGCCGTCTCTGAGGCGACGCTCTTCGCCCCGCGTCAGCCGGGGCCGGCGGAGCAGGCCGAGGAATCGCTCCAGGCCTGGCAGCTGGATCACACCCGCGCCCCGATCGCGACGAAGATCGTGGTCGCGGGCGGCTTCGGCGTCGGCAAGACGACCTTCGTCGGCTCGGTCTCCGAGATCACGCCGCTGAAGACCGAAGCGCTGATGACCCAGGCCAGTGAGGAGACCGACGACCTCACCGCCACGCCCGACAAGGTCACCACGACCGTGGCGATGGACTTCGGCCGCCTCACGCTCGACGACGACCTCGTCCTGTACGTGTTCGGCACACCCGGTCAGCAGCGCTTCTGGTTCATGTGGGACGACCTGGTACGCGGCGCGATCGGCGCGGTCGTGCTCGCCGACACCCGGCGTCTCGCCGACTGCTTCCCCGCGCTCGACTACTTCGAGAGCTGCGGACTTCCCTACATCGTCGCGGTCAACCACTTCGAGGGAACGCCCGGTTACGAGGCGGAGGACGTCAGGGAGGCCCTGACCGTGCCCCCGCACGTGCCGGTTGTGATCATGGACGCGCGTAACAGGATCACTGTCATCGAGTCGCTGCTGGCCCTGGTGGGTCACGCTCTTGATGCCACCCCGGCGTAACAGCTGCCACGCGTACGAAACACGTAACGGAGAACCGCGATGCGGAAGATACTCATAGTCGGAGCCGGCCAGTCCGGGCTCCAGCTCGCCCTTGGGCTGCAGTCGAGAGGGTACGAAGTCACCCTCATGTCCAACCGCACGGCCGACGAGATCCGGACCGGCCGGGTCATGTCGACGCAGTGCATGTTCCACACCGCGCTCCAGCACGAGCGCGACCTCCAGCTCAACTTCTGGGAGACGCAGGCCCCGCGCATCGAGGGCCTCGGTGTGTCGGTCGCGGCGCCGGACTCCTCGCGCGCCATCGACTGGGTCGGCAAGCTGGACGGCTTCGCCCAGTCCGTCGACCAGCGCGTGAAGATGGCCGGCTGGATGGAGACCTTCGCGCAGCGTGGCGGTCAGCTCGTCATCCACGGCGCCGCCGTCTCCGACCTGGACTACTTCTCCCGCACCTACGACCTGGTGATGGTGTCGGCCGGCAAGGGCGAGCTGGTGTCCATGTTCGGACGGGACGCCTCGCGTTCGCCGTTCGACGCCCCGCAGCGCGCCCTGGCCGTGGCCTATGTGCACGGTATGGGCCCGCGTCCCGAGCACCCCGACTTCGACGCGGTCCGCTGCAATCTGGTCCCGGGCGTCGGCGAGCTGTTCGTCATGCCGACCCTGACCACCTCCGGCCGCGCGGACATCCTGTTCTGGGAGGGCGTACCGGGCGGACCGCTCGACGCGTTCCAGGGCATCAAGGACCCGTCCGAGCACCTCGCCAAGACCCTGGAGCTGATGGAGAAGTTCACTCCGTGGGAGTACGCCCGCGCGACCAAGGTCGAACTGACCGACGCCAACGGCACACTGGCGGGCCGTTACGCCCCGACCGTCCGCAAGCCGATCGGCCGGCTGCCCGGCGGCGGTCTGGTCCTCGGCGTCGCGGACGTGGTCGTGGCCAACGACCCGATCACCGGCCAGGGCTCCAACTCGGCTTCCAAGTGCGCGAACGCCTACCTGGAATCGATCATCGAGCACGGCGACCGGGAGTTCGACGCGGACTGGATGCAGTCCACGTTCGACCGCTACTGGGACACCGCGCAGCACGTCGTGAAGTGGACCAACGCGATGCTCGGCGTTCCGCCGGAGCACGTGCTGAACCTGATCGGTGCCGCCGGTCAGCTCCAGCCGGTCGCCGACCGCTTCGCCAACGGCTTCAACGATCCGGCGGACTTCGAGAACTTCTTCTTCGAGCCCGACCGGACGAACGCGTACCTCGCCGAGGTCACGGGTTCCGCGGCCGGCTGACCCACGACCGGGCTGTCACGTCGTTCAGGTCGACGTGACAGCCCGGTCTCCCGACAGCGTGCGCTACGCGGCCGGGGCGGTGGCGGAGCTGTACCCCGTGTCGTCGCCCGCCGTGGCGTTCTCCGGCAGTTCCGGCGGTGTGTACGTGCTCAGGGGTTCGGCGTCCGGGTCCGGGCGTACGGCGCCCAGCAGCGGGTTCGAGGCGACCGGTGAGACCTTCACCGTGGTCCCGGGACGCGGCGCCTGCACCACCATGCCGTTGCCGATGTAGAGCGCCACATGGGTCGCCTTCGGGAAGTAGATCACCAGGTCACCCGGGCGCAGCGACGTGATCGGGACCCGGGGCAGCTGCCGCCACTGTTCCTGCGAGGTCCGCGGAATCGGCCGCCCGGCCGACGACCAGGCCTGCGAGGTGAGGCCGGAGCAGTCGAACGACGTCGGCCCCTCGGCGCCCCACACATACGGTTTGCCGATCTGGCGGACCGCGTACCGCACAGCGTCGTCGCCCTGCCGGGACGGCGGCCGGGTCGAGCTGAGGGCCCCGGAGGCGACCAGTTCGCGCTGGGCCGTGTCCGTGCCCTCCTTCTCCAGCCGGGCGACCGCGGCGAGCTGTTCGGGGGAGAGCGAGGCCAGCAGCGCCTCGACGTCCTTCAGCCGGGAGCGCACGAGGTCGCGCTGCTTCTTCTGCTCGGCGGCGAGCGTCCGCTGCTTGTCGAGCGCCTTGCGGGACTCGGTCGCCAGACGGTCGGCCCGCTTCTCGGCCTCGGCCAGCCGGTCCACGGCCGCCGCCCGGCCCGCCGCCACGCGCTGGATGACGTGGCTCTGGTCCAGGGCGCTGGCGGGGTCACGGGCCAGCAGCAGCTGCATGTACGCGGAGAAGTCCGACCGGCCCTGGTACTGCTCGCGGGCCAGCCGGCCCGCGTCGCCGCGGCCCCGGTCGAGCGCGATCCGCGCCTGCGCCAGATCGGCCGCCAGCTTCTTGGCCCGGGCGGTGCGCTTCTTCAGTTCCACCGTGGTGCCGTTGTACGTCTCGCCGGCCTCCTCGGCCTCGCGGTAGCGGGTCTGAAGCTCCTTCAGCAGCTCCGCGACGCTCTTGGTGCCGCTGCCGCTGCCGCTGCCGCTGTCGCTGTCGGCTTCGGTGTCGGTGTCGTTATCGTCCGTCGAGAACGCCTCGTCGGCGTCGACCGTCGACTCATCGGCTCCGTCCGCTGTGTCCACGCTGTCCGCCGTGTCCGACGGAGCCGGGCTCGGGTCGACAGGCTCGGCGGTGGCGGGTGCGGCCGATACGACCGCCGCGAGCACCGCCGTGCAGAGCGCACGCAGAACTCTGCCGGGCACGACATCACCTCCGACGACGGAGTGGGGCCCATCATGGGATTACCCCACAAATGACCGAATCCTCTTCATCCGGTCACGTGGTGTCAGGTGATGCAAGCACCGCGCGGCGTGGCGGCCGGTGCCTCGCCCGGACGGTGGTACGGGCGAGGCGCCGGCCGGCCGGTCAGGCCACCGGGAAGGCGTAGAACGCCCTGCCCCGCTGCACGACGGCGGTCCCGCCCGACGTGCGCACCCGGTACGGGGCGAGGGCCGTGGCACCCTTCGGGTCCTTCGCCGGGTCCTGCACCCCGATGTCCTGGAACTTCCACAGCCGCCGCCCGTCGACGGCGGCGAACGCGGTGACCTGGGTGACATCCGCCGCGAGCAGAGTCTTTCCGCTGCCGCTGAGGGCGAGGGAGGGCGCGTTGCCGCCGAGCGGTACCTCGGTCGATCGCCGCCAGCGCAGTCGTCCGGTCTTCCGCTCGACGACGCCGACCTCCTGATTCCGGTTGGTGACGTGGAGCAGTTCCCCGGCCGGCAGGGGGGTGCCGAAGACGGACGCCTCGGTGCCGTTCAGCCGCCAGAGCGGCTTGCCGGTGGCCGTCTCGAACGCCTGGAGATCGTCGCCGACGGCCCCGTACAGCTTCCCCTCCTCGTCGCCCGACGCCGCTCCCTCCGGGCTGACCGTGCCGAACTGCCGGGTCCACAGAAGCTTTCCGGTCTTCCGGTCGAAGCAGCGGAACGATCCCTTGCCCTTCCCGGCCTTGACCTCGGCGGGGGTGAGCGTCGCGGCGGTCTGGCGTACGACGAGGTCGGCGGCCCGCACGGCGATGAGCCGGTAGACCGGCGTGCCGGGGGAGCGCCCGGCGGGCACCGCGACGCGCCAGAGCTCCTTGCGCCGCACGATGTCGTACGCGAAGAGGTGGGCCCGGACGACCTGGGTGTCCTTGCCCGGCTTCTTGCCCTTCTTCGGCTTCTTGGCCTTCACGGTGACCGTGTGGGAGCCGGTGAACCAGACGACGGAGCCGGACTGGCCGGTGAGCGGGGCGACCTTGAGGCCCGGTGCGTCGGTGAAGCCGGTCGCGTACGCCACCCGGTGGGCGATCCTGCCGTCCTTGGGGGAGAGCCAGAGGAATTCGGCCGGGCCCGCGATGAAGCAGAGGTCCTCCCCGGCGGCCAGCACCTCCTGGCCGCCGGCGGCGGCCGCCTGCTGCCACACCTTGCGTCCGGTGCGCAGGCTGACGCCGGTCGCCCCGTTCTCGCCGCTCAGCACCAGCAGTGTGTCCCGCCAGATCGCGGAGGTCAGGGGCGCGGGCTCGGACGCCGGGTGCGTGTACATCCACCGCGGCTCGGGCGGGAGCCCCGGGACGGTACGGCGGGGCTTCGGCGCGGGCTTGTCGTCGGCCGGGGGCGCGGAGTCGTCGGAACCGAGGGCGAGCACGGCGCCCGCTCCCACGAACAGCCCGGCGGCCCCGGCGGCGAGGACGGTGAGCAGCGCCCTGCGGTCGCTCGCGAGACCGGCCGGACCGGCCGGGGCGGCAGGCGGCTGGGTCGGTGCGGGGGTCTGCGCGGGCAGGGCGAGGGGTGCCTGCGGGGCGGGGGCGAAGGGTGCGCCGCTCTGCGGGTGGGCGGTCTGCGGGTGCGGGTAGGGAGCCGGGGCGGGCGGGAGCGCGGTCTGCTCGCGGGAGACGGCGAGCTGGGTGGTGGGCCGGTCGGTGTGCGGCGGCCTGTCGCCGATGGCCGTGAACCGGGTGGTCGTGCTGTCCTCGACGACGCCTCCGCCGGGCGCGACCGAGGAGATACCCGGAGCCGCCACGACGGCGGCCCGCACCACCGCGTCCTGCGGCTCACCGCCCGCCGGCTCGTCGGCCAGCCCCTCCGCAGGCGGCGGTGTCAGCGCACGCGCCCAGCTCTCCTGCTCCGCCACCGCCTCCGACAGCGGCCCGGGGAGCCAGTCGCCCTTGGCCAGGGCGGCCGCGCCCTCCAGTGCCAGGTCGGCGGCCACCGAGCCGGCCGACGGGCGCTCGGACGGGTCCTTCTTCAGGCAGCGGGCGATCAGTTCGCGCAACGCGTCGGGTACGGCGTCCAGTTCGGCGTCACCGTGCGCGATCCGGTCGGCGGCCTCATCGGCGGGGCCGTCCGCGAGCGGGGTCGTGCCGGTCGCCGCGTACGCGAGGAGCAGCCCCAGGACGAAGAGGTCGGACGCCGGACCGGCCTCCTCGCCCCCGACCTGCTCCGGGGTCAGATAACCGAGCCGTACGGAGAGCTGCCCGCCCGGCCTCGCCTCGGCGGCCGCCGCCGCGCCCAGCGGCCCGAACGCGGTGAGCCGGGGGCCGTCCTCGGCCAGCAGCACCGTCCCCGGGGCCAGCCCCTGGAGGACGGCCCCGGTGGCGTGCACCCGGGACAGGGTCTCGGCGACGCCCGCACCCAGTATCCGCACGGCACGCTCGGGGAGCGGCCCGGCGATGTCGATGGCCTGAGCGAGCGTCAGCGCGGGTACGTACGGCCACGCCGTCCACAGTTCACCGGAGTCCGGGGCGGCGAGGGGGGCCTGCACCCATCCGCCGGCCAGCCGCTCCGCCGTGCGCGCCTCCGCCTGGAAGCGGCGCCGGAAGGCGGGCACCGCGGCGAGTTCGGGGCGCGCCGCGCTGACGACGGCGAGTTCGGCGGTGCCGGTGTCCCTGACCACGTACTGCACGGCGCTCGCCGTCTCACGGAAGCGCGCCAGCACGGTGTACGGGCCGAAGTGACGTGGATCGTCCTGACGCAGCGCCTCCATGGCGCACCCCCCTTGTAACCGTGCCTCGGCACCAGAGCGTCGATCTTAGAGGGTCCGGCCCCGGTTCCCGGGCCCGGACACCCGGCCCGCACCACCGGGCGGGAGGACTCAGCGCCCGCTGCCCGGCTTGGTCCAGGGCCACTTGAGGGTCTGGCGCTCGCGGCCCTCGGGGGCGTACTCGTACACCCAGCCGCGCGGCAGTCCCAGCCGCTTGGTGTGTCCGGCGGCGACGCGGAGGTACGCGTGGACGGTGGCCGGGCCGCCCTCGGCGTCCGGCACCGGGACCTCGTACCACTTGGGCGGATGGCCGGTCGCACCGACGAGGACGGGCAGCACCCGGCCGTCCAGGGGGCCGCCTCTGAAGAGGGTGTTCTCGCTTCTCACCGGGTCAGTCTGACGCAGCGGGCAGCAGGCGGGCCGCACCGGCCATCACCGGAATCACCAGATCCGCCAGTCGCCCGGCCGGTCCGCCGGCGGTCTCCAGCGGCAGCAGGTCCGCCACCACGGCGGCCGTCTCGCCGTCCGTGGCCGCCGTCGCCGCGAGCAGCGCGATGAGATGGTCCACGAGCCAGCCCCGCAGGCCGTCCGCCGGGGGCTGCTTCTCCTCGTCCAGCCAGATCAGGGACGCGGCCTCCACGGCCGCGATCCAGGTGCGCACCATCATCCGCAGGCGCGGTCCCGCCGGCTGCTGCCCCTGGCCGCCGCCCCTGCCCAGATGCAGCAGGATCTGCTCGGCCGCCGCCCGGCGGACCCCGTCGACGATCGCGCTCGTACGGGAGGTCTCCGCCACGCTGCCGCCCTGGAGAAGGGCGCTGAATCCGGCGTCGTGCTCGTCGACGAAGGCGAGATAGCGGTCCAGGACCCGCGAGAGCCGTTCCGTGGGCGGCCCGACGGCGGGCTCCGTGAAGCACAGCGTGAGTTCGGCGGCGGCCGACCCGAGCGCCGCCTCGTACAGCTGCTGACGGCCGCCGGGGAAGTACCGGTAGACGAGGGGCCGCGAGACTCCCGCGACAGCGGCCACCTCGTCGAGCGAGACCTCGTCGGGAGCCCGGTGCGCGAAGAGGCCGAGTGCCGCGCCGATGATCTGGGCGCGGCGCACCTCCACGCCGAGCCTTCGGTACGCGGGTGGCGTCGGGGCTTCAGCGGCGGAGGTCATGCCGGGAAGCCTAGTCCGTCAGCCCATCGGGTGACCGTGCCGTGGAGGGCGGGCTGCGGGGCGTGCTCCGGTGCGCCCGTCCTTGCCGACGGCCTGTCGGTATCCACGCGGGCCCCGAGCGCCCCTCTCCCGGACCTCGACGACCTCGTCGGACAACTGCCCGATCGCACCAACGTGCTTGGGGGCGCCACGACATGGGCATCATCACTGGCCGCCGAATCTCGTATCCGACGGTCTATCGTGGGCGATATGGCCGCTGATCTCATTCGTATCGTGTCCCGCGACTCGCCCATGGCGCTCGCCCAGGTGGAGCGCGTCCGCGCGGAACTGGCCGCGCTCCACCCCGGCATCCGCACCGAGGTCGTCGCCGTGAAGACGACCGGTGACAAGTGGATGGGCGACCTCAGCGCGGTCGAGGGCAAGGGCGCGTTCACCAAGGAGGTCGACCAGGCGCTGCTGGCCGGGGAGGCCGACCTCGCGGTCCACTGTGTGAAGGACGTCCCCGCCGACCGGCCGCTGCCCGCCGGAACGACCTTCGCCGCGTTCCTCAGGCGCGACGACATCCGGGATGCCCTCATCCACCCCGGTGGCCTGCACCTCGACCAGCTTCCGGCCGGGACCCGGATCGGCACCTCGTCCGTGCGGCGCATCGCCCAGCTCGCCGCCTCGCATCCGCACATCGAGTGCGTGCCGATGCGCGGCAACGCCAACCGGCGCCTGGAGAAACTCGCCGCGGGTGAGGCCGACGCGCTGCTCCTGGCCGTCGCCGGTCTGGAACGCATCGGCCGCACCGACGTGATCGCCGAGGTCCTGTCTCCCGAGGTCATGTGTCCGCCGATCGGGGCCGGAGTGCTGGCCCTCCAGTGCCGGGAGGACGACACCGCGCTCATCGACCTCGTGAGCCCGCTCGGTGACCCCGACACGCACCGCGCGACGACGGCCGAGCGCATGTTCCTCCACGTCCTGCAAGGGCACTGCAACAGCCCCATCGCCGGGTACGCCCAGGTCGAGGGGAACGGTGAAGTCTCCCTGCGGGCCAAGGTGTTCACCCCCGACGGGAAGACGGTCCTCAACGCGCACGAGTGGGCCGGCCGCCTCGACCCCGCCACCCTCGGCACCTCGGTCGCCGTCGCGCTGCTGCGCCAGGGCGCGCGAGAGCTGATCGACGGCATCGCGCACTGAGCGAGCGCCGCGGGCCTCTCGTCCGGCCCGCGGCGCGCTCAGGCCAGCAGGCCCGAGCGCTTCCAGAGCCTGCGTCCCACACCGTTCAGTACGCCGATGTCGTCGAAGAAGTCCGTCAGCCGCTTGGCGCCCGACTGCATGACCTCGGCGCGGTGTCCGCTCGCCTTCACCTGGGCGACGGCCTCCCGCCGGTCCAGGCCGACGTGCTCGTAGACCTCCGGGTTGACGAAGCAGACGGAGAAGACGCGCGCCGCCTCCCCGCAGCTGACCCGGGTCAGCTCACGCTCCCAGCGCGGTGCGGTCACCATCTGGCGGCGCAGCTCCTCGCGGGCGTACCGGACGTGCCGTGCCTCCTCCACCACGTGGATGCGGGTCACGCCGCGCACCAGGGTCTGTACGCGCTCGTCCGGGAAGGTCAGGCGCTGCATCCAGTCGAGGATCTCCTCGCCGAGGAGGGTCGCGGCGAACGAGCCGGGGGTGGTGGAGACGGTCTTCAGGATGCGCGCCAGGTTGTGATAGACGCGCGGCACGGGGTAGTTGGGGGCGCCGCCCCAGGTGATCATGCGGCCGAACATCAGGGAGTGCCGGCACTCGTCCGCGATCTCGGTGAGGGCGTAGCGGACGTGGTTGCTGGTCACCGGCTTGTCGTAGATGTGCCGGACGAGCAGCTGGATCAGGATGATCTCGAACCAGATGCCGAGCGAGGCGAGCGAGGCGGCCTCGTGCCGGGCCAGGTCCATCCGCTGTTCCTCCGACATCCTCCGCCAGAGCGGGGTGTCGTAGAGGGAGATCAGCTCGGGCGGCCAGAACCACTTGCCCTCCTCGACGGCCGAGGCCCAGTCGAGTTCGGTGTCGGGGTCGAAGGAGTGCTTCGCCGAGGATTCGAGAAGGCGCTCGGCGATCTGCTCGCGGTCCCGCAGGGGCCCGAGTGCGTCACGGAGGAACTGCACATCGCGTTCGGTCGCTGTCGGCATGGCTGAGGGCACCTCGCACGTGGGTTACCGGCGGTCACCTCTTATGAGACTGCTTGTCAGCAAGCTCGTCAATCCCTTGCGCACGACTTGTTGACCCGGCGTCTATCACCGTGTGAACCTGCCAACGAGCGCCACAGCCACGAGACTTGGCGATGCGACCCGTGCAAGGCGAAGGAGCCGTCCGTGTCGACACATGACCTGTACACCACCGCACCCGACGAGCCGACCTGGCAGGTGCCGGCCTCCGGAGCCGCCCGTTTCAGCTGGGACTACGACGACGGCCGGGAGCGCCTGCTCGCCCTCTACCAGAAGGGCAAGGACAAGCAGTGGGACGGCAACAAGCGCATCGACTGGAGCCTGGAGGTCGACCCCGCCGACCCGCTCGGCACCCCGGACGAGGCCCTCACGCTCTACGGCACCCCGCACTGGGCGAAGATGACCGAGCGCGACCGCGGCGAGCTGCGCAAGCACTACACCTCCTGGCAGTTCAGCCAGTTCCTGCACGGTGAGCAGGGAGCGATGGTCTGCGCGGCGCGCATCGTGGAATCGGTGCCCGACCTGGACGCCAAGTTCTACTCCGCGACCCAGACCATGGACGAGGCCCGGCACGCGGAGATATACGGGCGGTTCCTGCACGAGAAGGTCGGGATGCTCTACCCGATCAACGACAGCCTCCAGGGACTGCTGGGCGACACCCTGCGCGACTCCCGCTGGGACATGCCCTACCTCGGCATGCAGGTCCTCATCGAAGGGCTGGCCCTCGCCGCCTTCGGGATGATCCGCGACACGACGACCAAGCCGCTGCCCAAGCAGATCCTCGCGTACGTCATGCAGGACGAGGCCCGGCACGTGGCCTTCGGGCGGATGGCGCTGCGCGACTACTACACGCAGCTGAGCGACGCCGAACTGCGCGAGCGCGAGGAGTTCGTCATCGAGGGCTGCTACCTGATGCGCGACCGGCTCAGCGGTGTCGAGGTGCTGGAGAACTTCGGCATCGGCAAGCAGGAAGCCAAGGACCTCTCCGAGCACTCGGAGTACCTCCAGCTCTTCCGCAAGCTCCTGTTCAGCCGCATCGTCCCGTGCGTCAAGGACATCGGACTGTGGGGCGAACGGCTCCAGAAGGCGTACGTGGACATGGGCGTGTTCGAACTCGGCGACTCGAACCTGGACCTGCTCATGGCCCAGGACGAGGAGATCGCCGAGCAACTGGACCGCGACCGCTTCGAGGCCGAGGAGCAGACACGGGTGGCGGAGGTCGCGGAGGCGATCACGCAGGGGCGGGCGGGCTGAGCGGTCCCGAATCCGCTGGACCACCCGGCTGCCGGGGCGGGACGATGGCCTCATGACGCCTCATTCAGCAGCCGGCCCGGCGGCGGCGGCCGCCGCCCGCCGCAGCCTCGAAGGGCTGGCGTCTGCCGCTCGCCACCGAGCCCTGGAAGGCCGCGGATCTGCTCGGCAACGGGCAGCGCATCCGCGCCGACGACACGGTCCCCTTCGCCCTGTGGGCCGCCGGCGCTCTGGGCGACGGCGGAGGGGTTCGGCGACGTCGACACGACGTGTGCCATCACCGGCGGGGTCGTGGCCGCGGCCACCGGGACCGGTGGGGTGCCGGACGCGTGGACGCGGCGCAGGGAGCCGCTCGGGCGTTCCGGTTTCCTCTCGACCTGATACCGAAACGGTCCTCGTCGAAATCGTGTTCGTGCCTGTCACGTAGCTTGAGCGCATGACCATGCCGCCTCAGCCGCCCCAGGGCCCGTACGGGCCGTCCCAGCCTCCGCAGAATCCGTACGGCCAGCAGCCCCCCGGACCGCCCCAACAGCCCTACGGCTACCCGCAGCAGCCCCAGGGCCAGCAGGGTGCGTGGGGGCAGCCGGGGATACCCGGGCAGCCCGGGGCGCAGCCGGGCATGCAGCCCGGGATGGGCGGGTGGCCGCCGCAGCCGCCGCCGCGCAAGAAGCGCACCGGGCTGATCGTCGGCATCGTGGCCGGTTCGCTGGTGGTCGCCGGTGGCATCGCCTTCGGCGTCGCCCAGCTCGTCGACGAGGGGGCGGACGCCGCGTTCCCCGAGGCCGAGTACCGGCTCGTGGTGCCCAAGAAGGTGCTGGACGAGGAGTTCACCCTCGCCCAGGACATGTCCGAGACCGAGGGCAAGAAGATCGAGAACACCCCGGACGCCAGCATCCGGGAGGGGAAGGCCGTCGTCGCGCAGTACACCGCGGACACGACCAGCGCCCTCGTCCTCTCCGGCATGCACGGGCGCCTGGCCGCCCCCAGCTTCATGCGCGGCAAGATCATGGAGGGGGCGGCGGAGGCGGAGGGCTCGAAGGTCGTCGTGCCCGCCAAGGAGTTCAAGCCCAAGGGCTACGACATCACGATCGAGTGCCAGGTCGTGGAGTCCAAGGAGGGCGGCATGACGAGCAACATTCCCATGTGCGCCTGGGGCGACCCCAACACGGCGGCCATGGTCGCCGTGGTCAGGCCGGAGACCGTGCTGAAGGACGCCAAGTCCATCGACCTGGCCAAGGTCGCCGAGGAGACGGCGAAGGTCCGCTCCGAGATCCGCAAGCCGATCGGCTGATCAGCCCAGAGCGGCTTCGGTAGCGGCGGCGGTGGAAGCCGGTGCCGGGAAGCGCGTCCGCAGCGTGAACGCCCGCTCGGTGGGGCCGTGTTCACGCAGGTGGAGCAGGCGCTTCTCGGCATCCGCCACCGAGGGGCGGTCACCCGCCGGCACCCACCACAGGGCCGTCATCGACTCCTCCACCTTCTCGAACCACTCGCGGCGCCGGGCCATCAGTTCGCGGTGCCGCCCCGCGTACATGAACGCGGTCAGCGCCTCCGCGTCCCGCCACACGGACATGTTCACGATCAGCCAGTCGTCCCCGAAGACGGCCATGTCCGTGGCGTTGCCGGATTCGGCCTGGAGGCGCCAGACGAAGCCCTCGGCCGCGTCCGCCACGGCGTTCACCGGGTCGAGCCCGTCCATGAAGTCCTTGAGCTCCGGGGAGTCCAGCGGGAACCGCAGCCGGGAGATGTTCACCTGGGCCAGCTCGTGGCCGGGCTGTTCCGAATCGAGCGTGTCTATGGTGTCCATGGCGGCACAGTAGGCAGCGCTTCCTCGACCGCGCGGGCCATTCCGAGCAGCGAGACGTCCGCCCCGCGCCCCGCCACCAGGTGCAGCCCGACCGGGCAGCCGTCCGAGGTGAACCCGGCGGGCACACTGGCCGCCGGGTGCCCGCTGAGGTTGAACGCCCAGGTCGACGCGGTCGAGTAGACCTCGCCCGGGCCCTCGTGCCCGTGCGGCCGGTTCGGGGTGGCCGGGGTGAGCAGCAGCGGCGTACGGGCGAAGAAGGCATCGAGCCTGCGGTCGTTCTCCGCGCGCACGGCCAGGGCGGCGGGCGAGGGCGCCAGGCCGCGTACCTCCAGCCACGCCTGTCCGGGGTCGAGCAGCTCGCAACCGCCGGGACCGAGACGTATGACACCGGAGGCCGCCAGCCGCTCCACCGCGCCCCGGACCACCGCAGCGACCTCCGGGTCCACCCGCGCGTACCCGAGATCCTCGCTGTAGAGAGCGGGCACCGGCAGCCGCGCCGCCCATGGCTCGTACCCGTCCAGAACATGGCGCAGATACGTCTCCGCCCGCGCCGCCGAGCGGGCCAGCACCCCGGCCGCCGCGAGCCCGGAACGGTCCGGGGAGGGGAGCAGCCCGTTCGTCGTCTTCAGCCCGAACACCCCGCACCACGCCGCCGGGATGCGGACGGAACCCGCTCCGTCGCTGCCGGTCGCCAGCTCCACCAGGCCCGCCGCCACGGCCACGGCCGAGCCCGCCGAGGAACCGCCGGGGGTCCGGTCCGCGCGCCAGGGGTTGACCGTACGGCCGTGCGCGCCCAGCCCCCAGGTCTGCCAGACCGTACCGGGGCCGGGCACCGACGTGGACCCGACCGGCACCGCGCCGGCCGCGATCAGCCGCCGGGCCGCGAAGGAGCGGATGCCGGACCGCCCCTTCACCGCGAACGGCAGCCCCGCCAGCGGAAGCCGGGCGGCGGCGGGCGCCCGGGCGAGCGCCTCCTCGTGCCACACCTCGATGAACGCGCCGAGCTCCGGATCGAGCCGGTCGATCCGGTCCAGGGCCGCCGCCACCGCCGCCACCGCCTGATCGGCCCGCCCTGTCCGTTCCTCGCTCATCCCGCCAGTCTTCCGCAAGGCCCCGTGGAGCGCCCGGGGTTCAGCCGTCGAGGGCCGCCCGCATCACAGCGCGGGCGATCGGTGCCGCGCTGCCGCCGCCGCTGATGTCGGCCCGGTTCGCGGAGGCGTCCTCGACGACCACGGCGACCGCGACGGCCGGCCGGCCCGAGCTCTTCTCCTGGGCCCAGGAGATGAACCAGGCGTACGGCGTACCGGAGTTGTCGATGCCGTGCTGGGCGGTGCCGGTCTTGCCGCCGACGGTCACCCCGTCGATCGCGGCGCTCGTCCCCGTACCGTTCTCCACCACGTCGATCATCATCCGTTGCAGCCGCATCGCCGTCGTGGGGTTCATCGCCTGGTGGTACGAGCGTGAGCCCTGCTGCTGGACCGGGTCCCCGTCATGGGTGGTCGTCCGGTCCACCAGGTGCGGATATCTGAGGTCGCCGCCGTTCGCCACCGCCGAGGCGACCATCGCCATCTGGAGCGGGGTCGCCGTGGTGTCGAACTGCCCGATCGACGACAGGGCCAGCTGGTCGTCGCTCATCTCCGTGTCGAAGTTGCTCTTCGCCACGCCCGAGGGGATCTTCAGCCCGGAGTCGTTGAAGCCGAACTTCCCCACCGCTTCCAGCATCCCGTCGAGTCCGACCTCCACCCCCAGGTGCGCCATCACGGTGTTGCAGGAGACCCGGATCGCCTCGGACAGCGACGCCTTCCCGCAGCCGCTCGCCTCGTTGGGCAGGACGGTGGAGGTGCCGGGCAGCACATAGGGGGACGGGGTGTCCGTCGCTTCGTCAGGATCGCTCACCACGCCCGAGTCCAGTGCCGCGGCCGCCGTCACGATCTTGAAGGTGGAGCCCGGCGGATAGGTCTGGCGGATGGCCCGGTTGAGCATCGGCTGACTCTTGGACGTGGTGAGCCGGGCCCACACGTCGGTGACGGCCGAGCCCGTACCGGAGAGCCGCTCGGGGTCGTACGAGGGTGTGGAGACCAGGGCCAGGATCTTGCCGGTGGACGGCTCGACGGCGGCCACCGCGCCCCGCCGCCCGCCGAGACCGTCGTACGCCGCGCGCTGCATCGAGTCCTTGATGGTGGTGACGACGTTCCCGCCGGGCTGCCGGCCGCGGGTGATGTCGTTCCACAGGGGGAGCGGGGCGAGCAGCGAGTCGGTGCCGGACAGGATGTCGTCCTCGGCGTTCTCGATGAGGGTGGTGCCGTAGGTCTGTGAGGCGTACCCCGTCACCGGCGCGTACAGCGGGCCGTGCTTGTAGGTGCGTTCGTACGCCAGTTGCTCGCCGGTGTCCTTGGAGCCGGTGACGGCCTCCTCGCCCACGAGGATGTTCCCGCGCGCCTGGTCGTAACGGTCGATCGTGGAGCGGCGGTTGGCGGAGTTGTCGTCCAGTTCGTCGGCCTCGAAGAGCTGGATGCGGGCCGCGTTCACCAGCAGGGCCACGAGCAGCAGCAGACAGAAGGCGGCGGCGCGCCGGATGTAGCGGATCACAGCTCGTCCTCCATGACCGGTGCGACGACCCCGGTCTCCGCCTGGTCGGGGTGCGGGGTGCGGGCCACGTCGCTGACCCGGATCAGCAGGGCGACGATGATCCAGTTGGTGACGACGGACGAACCGCCCTGGGCCAGGAAGGGCATGGCCATCCCGGTCAGCGGGATCAGCCCCATCACGCCGCCCGCGATCACGAAGGCCTGGAGGGCGAGGATCGAGGCGAGGCCGATCGAGAGCAGCCGTCCGAACGGGTCGCGCAGCGCGAGGCCCGCGCGGTATCCGCGGGCCACCAGCAGCGCGTACAGCAGGAAGACGGCGGTCAGCCCGGCCAGGCCGAGTTCCTCGCCGGCCGTCGCCAGGATGAAGTCGGACTTGGCCGCGAAGCCGATGAGGATCGAGTGTCCGAGGCCGAGGCCGGTCCCGAGCATCCCGCCCGCGGCGAACGCGAACAGCGACTGGGCCAGCTGGCTCGGCCCCTGCCCCGCGTCGATCGAGGCGAACGGGTCGAGCCAGTCCTCCACCCGGCTGTGCACATGGGGTTCGAACGAGCCGACGACGAAGGCGCCGACGGCGGCGAGCACCATGCCGACGGCGATCCAGCCGGTACGGCCGGTCGCCACGTACAGCATGATCACGAAGAGGCCGAAGAAGAGGAGCGAGGTGCCCAGGTCGCGTTCGAGGACCAGGACGCCGACGCTGAGCAGCCAGATCGCCACGATGGGCCCCAGCACCCGGCCGGTGGGGAGCTGGAGCTTCCACAGCTTGCGGCCGGTGTAGGCGAGGGCGTTGCGGTTGGCGGCGAGATACGCGGCGAAGAAGACCGCGAGGAGGATCTTGGCGAACTCGCCGGGCTGGAAGGAGAATCCGCCGACCCTGATCCAGATCTTGGCGCCGTTCACCGCGGGGAAGAAGATCGGCACGATCATCAGGACGAGTGCCGCGGCGACCGACAGATAGGCGTACCGCTGGAGCACCCGGTGGTCGCGCAGCAGGACGACGACGGCGATGAAGAGCGCGACGCCGAGGGTGGACCAGATCAGCTGGGTGGGCGCGGCCTGGTCGTCGGGGGTCTCCAGATCGAGCCGGTAGATCAGCACCAGGCCGAGACCGTTGAGCAGGACGGCGATGGGGAGCAGCAGCGGATCGGCGTACGGCGCGCGGAAGCGGACGGCGAGATGGGCGACGAGGGCCAGCAGGCCGAGCCCGGCGCCGTAGCCGGCGACATCGGGCGGTACGGCGCCGTTCTTCGCGAGCCCGACGGCGGCGTAGCCGTAGACGGAGATGAGGACGGCTCCGACGAGGAGGCAGAGCTCCATCCCGCGCCGCTTGGGCAGGCGTAGCTCGGGCGGGGGAGCGTCCGCCCTCGTTGCGGTCATGCCACGCAACGTAGCAAGAGGTGGGCCTTATTTCCCTTATGTCATAGCGCGCCTGTCCCGGGGGACGGTCGGGACAGGCGCGCTACGCGGTCTCATCCGGATCGTTCTCGCGTGCGGCGGACGGGGGCGCCGTGGCGGCCCCGGTGCCGTCCGCGGTCCCCGGCCCGTCGTCGAGCACCACGTACTCCGGGAGGGTGAGCCGGGCCTCCGCGCCGCCTTCCGGAGGGTTGCGGAAGACCAGCGAGGCGCCGATGACCTCGGACTGCCCGACGGCGATGGTCAGCCCGAGGCCGTGCCCCTTGCCGCCGCCCTCCGTGCGGAAGCGCTGCGGCCCGCCGGTCACCAGGTACTCCGGGAAACCGGGACCGTGATCGCGTACGGTCACCACCGCCCCGTCGACCGTCAGGGTCACCGGGGGCCGTCCGTGCTTGTGCGCGTTGGCGACCAGATTCCCGAGCACCCGCTCCAGCCGGCGCCTGTCGGTCTCCACCCGCACGGGTCCCGCGCTCACGTCCCGGACCGCGGTCGCCGTGCCGGACGTCCGCACCACGCGCTCCGCGACCGGCACCGGATCGTGCACGGCGAGGTCGACGTGTTCCGTGCGGGCGTCGAGGCGGGAGATCTCCAGCAGATCCTCCGTCAGGGCCCGCATCGTACGGACCCGTTCCCGTACCAGCTCGGACGGCCGTCCGGCCG
The DNA here is from genome assembly GCF_056430475.1 of Streptomyces sp. NPDC045968. Taxonomy (NCBI): domain Bacteria; kingdom Bacillati; phylum Actinomycetota; class Actinomycetes; order Kitasatosporales; family Streptomycetaceae; genus Streptomyces; species Streptomyces sp. NPDC045968. Next base: position 460,470 of record NZ_JBWKLF010000004.1, read on the forward strand.
GCAGCAGCTCGGCGGCGGCCGACAGTCCCGTCAGCGGGGTCCGCAGCTCGTGGGCCACGTCGGCGGTGAACCGCTGCTCGGTCTGGAGCTTGCGCTGGAGCGTGGACGCCATGGCGTCCAGTGCGCCGGCGACGATCGCCACCTCGTCACGGGTGCGCGCGGGGCCCGCCGCGCGGGGGTCCGCGACCCGGGCGTCCAGATCGCCCGCGCTGATCCGCCGCGCCACCCGTGCGGTCTGGTGGAGGCGCCGGGTGACCCGGGTGACGGCGAACGCGCCCACCAGGAGCGTCGCGCCGGTGGCCAGCAGGGAGGAGCCGATGATCGCCCGGTCGAGGCCGTTGAGGGTGCGGGCGTTCTGGCTGTGGTCGATCCGGGTCGCCAGCGCGCGGCCGTCGGCCGGGCCCGCCGCCCACATGGCGGGGCGGCCGGCGTCCTCGGCGACGCGTGTGCCCCGTTCCCCGTCGGCGGCGAGCGCGCGCAACGACTCCGGGAGGCCCGGCGGATCGACCCCGGAGCCCGGGGGCAGCGCCTCGCCCGCCTCGTACGCCCGCGTGACCTCGTCCAGCCGGGACAGGGCCTTCTCGCGGGCCTGTCCCACGATCTGGCCGCTCACGGTGGTGTGCACCAGGAAGCCGAGCAGCGCGGCGAGCGTGCAGCACATCAGGGTGAGGAAGGCGGCGGACTTGGCGGTGAGGGTCGCCGTCCAGGCGGGTGCGCGCGGTCTGCGGCGTCTCATGGCGGCGCCGTCCTCGGCGGTGACGGCCTGCGCAGGATCTCGTCCCGGGTGGGCAGCATCGCGCGCTGCCGCTCGTCCCACGACCAGGACGTGCGGTACTCGTACCCGGTGATCGCCGACGGGGCGCGCACGATCAGGTCGCGGCCCGCGATCTCCACGCTGATCACCGCGTCGGACATGGACATGATGCGGGTCAGCCCGCCCCCGTCCCGCATGTACACGCCTACGGAGAGCTGGCGGCCCGGCATCCGGACGGCGAGCACCAGCTCGTCCTCGCCGTCGGCGGTCAGATCGCGGAAGTACGGCTCCAGGACGGGGCACGCACCGGGCTCGGTGCGGCACTCCTCGATCCGCCGGACCGTCTGCGCCGGAAGCTCGTCGGTGCCGCTGGACCGGTCCGGCCGGGCCTTCAGGCCGGCCTGCACCACGGCCACGGGGTCCAGCCGGCGCACGTCCCCGCCCGGCACCCTGATGCCGGGGATGCGGGCGGTCTCGCCCTCCCCGTAGTCGTACGGAGCGGTGGAGGCCGCGGGCAGCCGAGGCCACAACCGGGCGGGACCGATGGCGGCCGGGGTCGCCCCCGCACTCCGCAGGCCGCCGCTGTCGTCGCATCCCGTCACGAGCGTGACCCCGGCGACGACGGCGGAGGCCACCGTCAGGGCGCGGTACGGGCGCACGCTGTGCCTCTTCTCTCCGGCCGGTCCGGGCACTGCGGACGGACCCCGGGAGAGGCGGCCCGCCGCCCGTCGACCATAAGCGGAAGAGAGCTTCCCGTGCCCGATTCATGGGGGTACGGGTGAAGGGGCGGCGGTGGATCAGCGCTGGTACGGGTTCTGGCCCGAGCCGGGAGGCGCGTACCCCGGCTGCTGCTGCGCCTGGCCGAACGGATTGCCGTCCTGACCCGCGGCGTGCTGCGCGAGCAGTTGCTCGGCCTGCTCCTTGGGTATCTGCTGCTCCCCGCCGCAGAACGTGCACTGCGTCGCGAACTTCGTGGAGAACGGGAAGAGCGGCACGAAGAACAGCGTGAACTTCGTGACCCTCTTGCGCAGCGTGTGCGCGGCGGGATTGCCGCACCAGCCGCACACCATCGTCAGGATGGCCAACTGGTACAGATACCCCCGTGTACCGAAAATGATCATGGCGTGGTTCCCTTCCCCGTGTTCCCCGGCAGCGTCCGCCGGCACAGTGCCAGCAGCTGTTCGTCCTCATATGTGTCGTGGCTGCCGTACCCGCCGTCCATCGCGTTGTGACGGCGTACGGAGGCGAGCTCGGCGCTCAGCACATGTGCTGCTTCCGACCCTGCACCAGCAGCCCCCATCCGCGCCAGGCATTCCGCGACCCGGACTCTGACGTGACGGTTCTTCTCCCACGCCGCAAGGAGTACGGGCACCACATCGCCGGCCCGGCCCGTCACCTCCCAGAGAGCGATCGCCGCGTCCACCCGCAGCCACAGCTCCTCGTGGCGCAGCAGCGCGCGCAGCTTCGGGGCGGCCGCCGCGGCCCGCTCACCGAGCCTGCCCAGCGCGCTCGCCGCCGCCCGCCGGTCGTGGACCTGCTCCGCCCACAGACCCTCGATCAGGACCGGCAGCACGGTGTCGGCGTCCCCGGCCACCGCCCACAGCGCCTCGGCCGCCTCCGTCGCCGCCGCGGTCCCCGGGCGGCGGAGCAGCGCCCGCAGGTCAGGGACGGCACTCCGCGCGGCCGGCCCGAACGAGCCGAGCGCCCGCAGCGCCGCCGTACGCAGCCACTCGCCGCGGTACTCCGGCGCACCCCGCAGCACCCGCAGCACCTCCGGCGCGGCCTCGCCCGCCCGCAGCGCCGTCAGCCCGCCGAGCAGCGGACTCGCCCGGTCGTACGCGCTCTCGTCGAGACGGACCTCGGCGAGCCTGCGCCGCAGCGCTCCGGCGAGCGGGCCTGCCGCCGCGCCGAGGTGCCCGATGGCGAAGCCCACGTCGTGCGGGATCTCCGGCCGCTCCAGGGCCGCCGCCAGTGCGGGCACCACCCGGGCGTCACCCAGCCGGGCCAGCGCCTTCACGGTGGAGCCGAGCCCCGGCGGTCCGCTCGCCCACTGCTTCACCCAGGCCTCCGGATCCGCCGCCATCCGCTCGGCCAGCGCGTCCGCTGCGGGCGCCGCCAGGCCGAACAGCTCCTCCAGTACGTGGGAGGCGGCATCGGCCAGCCGTGTCTCCGGATCGGCGAGCTGGGCGCCGATCAGGGAGACCAGCTCCTCGTACGATCCGCGCCAGGCCCTGATCAGCCCGCTGCTCATCCGTACGGCATCGACGCGCTGCCACCGGTCCGGGCTGCGCAGCTGGTCGGTCAGCAGAGCCGTCCGCTCGGCGACCCGGTCGTCCAGGCCGACGTGCAGCGTCCGCAGCAGGTCGGCCGACCAGGGCGCGCTGCGCCCCGCCGACTCCTCGGCGGACAGGGCCCGCAACTGGCCCACCAGCGTCGGTGTGCCGGTAAGCGGCGCCGGGTCACCGCCCGGGGCCGGCGGTCCGGTCTCCGCGGGCGGCTCCTGTACCGGCGGGACGGACCGCAGCTCCCGCATCAGCCCGGCGACGACCGCCACGACATCGCGCGGCAGGGAGCCGGGGGAGCAGCGCGCCAGCTGGGCGAGTGCCGCGAGCCGCAGACCCGGCCCGTACTCCTTCGACGACAGCCGGCTCAGCCACTCCGCGGCCCGGCCGGCGAGCGGACGATGGCGCAGCGCGACCCGTCCGGCCGCCTCGACCAGGGCCATCCTCACCTCGTCGTCGGGCTCCACCGGCAGCCGCTCCCGCAACAGGTCGAGCACCCGCACAGGGTGGCTGTGCAGGGTGGCGAGCGCCAGCGGGGCGGCGAGCCGCACCCCCGGGTCCTCGTCGGCGATCAGCTCGAAGAAGACTCCGGCACTCGCGGTGACGGCCGCTGCGGCCATCGCGTAGTTGGCGGCGCCCTCGATCTCCTCCTCGTCGATCTCGGCCTCGTCGTCCTCGTCCAGATCGATGCCACCGATGCTCGTCAGCAGCTCGACGATGCAGCCCCGGTCCGGTATTCCGGGGTCCACGACCAGCTCGAAGAGGAAGGGGATGCAGGCGAGTGTGCACCCGTACACATCGCCCTGGTGGTGGACGGCCCCGTACATGCCGTCGAGGGCGCTCTCACGTTCCGCCGGGTCGGCGGACGCGAGGCCGCGCAGCAGCCCCGGCACATCGTCGGCCGGCCCGTAGGCATGCTCCATCGAAGCCCACTCGACCTCGTCGATCCCCGCGAACACGCCATCCCCTCCCCGCGAACGCCCCTGCACCCGACGGCAGACACCGCGGTCTCAAGCAGCGCCTGGGCAGAGTGTGCACCACGCTCCCGGCAATCCACCCTCCACTTGTGGCCTTTCCTGGGAGAGTCACAGGGTCGTAATCAGGGCGTTTCAGAGACGCCGGGGCAAGGGTCAGACGGCACCCGGCAGCGGACGGGCCAGATCCGCGTCGAACAGGGGGCCGAGCAGATCCCCGTACTGTTCCAGCCGCGCGGCCATGTCGCCGGCCAGGAAGACCAGGTCGCCGGGTGCCCGGCAGCCCTCGATCTCGTCCCAGGTCACGGGCGCGGACACGGTCGGTTCGGTGCGGGCCCGCAGGGTGTAGGGGGTGGCGGTCGTCTTGGCGGCGGCGTTCTGGCTGAAGTCGACGAAGACCTTTCCCGGGCGCAGCGCCCGGGTCATGCGGTGCACGACCAGCTCGGGCAGCGCGTTCTGCGCCTCGACGGCCAGCCCTTTGGCGTAGGCCGACACCCGCTCGGAGGGCGTCGGCTCCAGGGGGACCAGGAGGTGTAGCCCCTTGGACCCGGACGTCTTGCCGTAGGCGCTCAGCCCGTCCGCCGCGAGGCGTTCCCGCAGCCAGAGCCCCACCGCGCAGCACTCCACGATGCTCGCCGGCTCCCCGGGGTCCAGGTCGAGGACCAGCCGGTCGGCGATCCGCGGAGCCGTGGCCCGCCACTGCGGGGTGTGGAACTCCACCACCAGGTTGGCCGCCCACACCAGGGAGGCCAGGCCCTGTACGAGGACCTGGCGCGCGTTCTGCCCCTCATGGCGCTGGACCTCGGCCGTCCGCACCCAGTCGGGCGTACCGGGCGGCGGATTCTTGGTGAAGAACCGCTGCCCCTCGGGGCCGTCCGGATAGCGCAGGAAGGACACGGGCCGGTCGTCCAGATGCGCGAGCAACGGCTCCGCCGCCGTGGCCGCGTAGTAGTGCAGCACCTCGCCCTTGGTGGTCCCGGTGGCCGGATACAGCACCTTGTCGAGATTGCTGAGCGCCAGCCGCCGCCCCTCCACCTCCGTGATCGGCGTCATACGATAAGAATCACACGAAACCTGATCCAAATGATTGTTATGGACACAAAAGGGGTGAACCGTGAGGTCCATCTGGAACGGCGCCATCTCCTTCGGGCTGGTCAGTATTCCGATCAAGCTGGTCAACGCCACCGAGAACCATTCGATCTCCTTCCGGCAGGTCCATCTCGCCGACGGTGGCCGGATCAGATACCGCAAGGTGTGCGAACTCGACGAGCAGGAAGTGACGGCCGCGGACATCGGCAAGGCGTACGAGGACGCCGACGGCTCGATGATCCCGATCACCGACGACGACCTGGCCGCGCTCCCGCTGCCGACCGCCAAGACGATCGAGATCGTCGCCTTCGTGCCCGCCTCCGAGATCGACCCGCTCCAGATGGACGCGGCCTACTACCTCTCCGCGAACGGCGTCCCGGCGGCCAAGCCGTACACCCTGCTGCGCGAGGCCCTCAAGCGGAGCCAGAAGGTCGCCGTCGCGAAGTTCGCCCTGCGCGGCCGTGAACGGCTCGGCATGCTGCGCGTGGTCGACGACGTGATCGCCATGCACGGCCTGCTGTGGCCCGACGAGATCCGCGCCCCCGAAGGTGTCGCACCCGAGGCCGACGTCACGGTGCGCGATGCCGAACTCGACCTGGCGGACGCCCTGATGGACACCCTCGGCGAGGTCGATATGGACACGCTTCACGACGACTACCGCGAGGCGGTGGAGGAACTCATCGCCGCCAAGGCGTCCGGCGAGACGATGGAGGCTCCGGCGTCCGGGGGCGGCGGAGGGGGCGGCAAGGTCATCGACCTGATCGCCGCGCTGGAGAACAGCGTCCGGGAGGCGAAGAAGTCCCGCGGCGAGGACGAGGGTGCCGAGGGGGAGGACGGTGAGCGGGAGGCGGACGTCCACCCGATCAAGGGCCGCAAGACCGCGCAGAAGACCACGCACAGGACCCCGACGGGCAAGACGGTGACGCGCTCCGGCGACGGCACGGCGAAGAAGTCCACCCCCAAGTCGTCCGGCGCGAAGAAGTCCACGGCGGCGCCCAGGAAGACGGCCGCGAAGAAGACGGCCGCCCGCAAGACCGCTTCCGGATCGAAGTCGTCCACGGCCGCCAAGAAGTCCTCGTCCAGCGGTGGCGGCACGGCGAAGAAGACCACCCCGAGGAAGCGCGCCTCCGCCTGAGACGGCGCTCCCGCGACGGGCGCCCGGCCACCCGGGCGCCCGCGACGGGGGGCGCCCGGTCAGCCGGCCGACGCCGGTCCGGCCGGGTCCGGCAGGGAGGGCAGGTCGAGCCCCGGGTAGGGATCGCTCTCCGTCGTGACGTACGTGCAACTCGTGTACGTGTAACCGGGCTGGACGCTCGAACCCGACGCGTAGCTGTCCACGTCCGCCGACGCGCCCGTGCCGTGCTTGTACAGGAAGTGGTAGTCACCCGCCGGGAGCCGGAGGGTCGCCTTCGGGTACTTCTTACCGCTCGCCCGGCAGGCCTGTTCCGGTCCGGCCGACGCGCTGTAGCGCTCGCAACTGCCGCAGCCCTTCAGTTCGACGGAGCCGGAGACCGGGCCGGTGTAGAGGATCTCCACCGCGTTCGGAGCGTCGTTGCTGATGACGAGCTCCATCCGGGGCCCGCCCGGCTTCTTCCGGGGCGGCAGCCGTTTGCCCGCCGACGGCCGGTCCTCGGCTATCTCCGCCGCGATGGCGATGTCCCGGGCGTGCTGTCCGCGCCCGTCCTTCCTGTACGTGTCGGCGAAACCGGTCAGGGTCTTCCGTGCCTCGCTGAACTTCTTGTGCCTGAACTCGTCCACGCCACAGGCGTAGACACCGTCCTTGACGCCGTCGTCGGCCTTCGCGCTCAGCGCGGACACGGCCTCGTCGGGCATCGCGGCCGCCGTGGCACCGATACGCCGCAGCACCTCGGTGGCCATGCACGGTTCGTCCCCGCGCACCGCCTCGACCTGCTCCTCGATCTTCCCCGCGACGGCCGGTCCGACCTTCTTGGCCGGTGCGGAACCGGGCAGCGTACGCAGGAGGTCACCCAGCTCGCCGCCGTCCGAAGCGGCGCTCGCGTCGCTTCCGTCGCCGAGCTTGGACACACCGCATCCGTACAGCGACTCGGCGAGCGGCCCGTCGGGCCACGTGGCCAGGGTGCCCAGCAGCTTCGCGTCGACCGAGTCGGACACGGTCCGCAGATGGGTCAGCGGGTCGATAGCCTCGCAGTGGTTCTTGGTCCGGTACGGGGCCGAGACCGCCTCGTAGTACGCCTTCAGCCGTGACGGCACCAGCTTCCCGGCCCGCGACCCGGCATGCTCCTCGCCGAGCTCGCGATAGACGGCGAGCGCGGAGCGGTACTCCAGCCGGCCCCGGGCGAACGGCCGCTCCGACGCGGCGGCGACGGCCCGGTCCCCCTTCTCCAGCCGGTCGAGCAGCATCTGCTCGACGGCCTCGTCCCGCTCGGAGCCGTACACCGCGACGCCGCCCGCCGGGACCCCCAGCAGCACCACGCCGAGCACGGCCGCCACCAGCGGCCGCCACGAGCCGCCCACGGCCGAGCGCCGGGCGGTCCACGCCCCGTCGACGGCGGCGAGCACGAGCACGACGAGGAAAATGACGACGATCCCCGCAGGCACCCCGTCGGCCTCGGCCGGCAGCGCGGCCAGCAGCAGCCCGCCGGTCGCCGCCCAGCACAGGGCCGCCCTGTACCAGCGCCCCATCACGGCGTAACCGAGCCCCAGGCCCGTGAGGTTGAGCAGAGCGACGGCCACCGAACGCAGCACCGCACCCGGCGGCGGCGGCCCGATCGACGGCGGACCGGCCGGAGGCGGCGGGGGCGCGGGTGGCCCGCCCGGCGACTGCCACGGCTCCCGCTCCGGCCCGACGTGCTGACGATCTCCAGCAGACATACGGTCCCCCAACCGTCGAATCAGCCCAAGTCCCGCCGAATCTGCCCACTTTTTTCACGGTCCATGCCCCGTATCGGCACACCATGACGGCGTTGCACGTCCTGGATGTCCGTGCCGCCGCTGCCCCCGACCAGTAGAGTGCGCAGGGCCGCGACTGGCGCGTACCCCGGCTGGGGTCCTGTGTGGAATCGACCACGAGGGAGCGGCACACCCCGGGCGTGCCCGGGAGCGTCACCGCCGGAGAGCCGTCCGCCTGGGCATCCGGGTCCATGCCGCAGCGATGCGACCGACCCGGGAGGACCCCATGACCGCACCCGACACCCGCCACCCCGCCCTCGCTTCCGCGGACCAGGAGATCGCCGCCCTGGTGACCGCCGAGGAGCAGCTCCAGGCGGACACCCTGCGCCTGATCCCCAGCGAGAACTACGTCTCCGCCGCGGTGCTGGAGGCATCCGGCACGGTGCTCCAGAACAAGTACTCCGAGGGCTACGCGGGCAAGCGCTACTACGAGGGCCAGCAGAACATCGACCAGGTGGAGACGCTCGCCGTCGAACGGGCCAAGGCGCTGTTCCGCATGGACCACGCCAACGTGCAGCCGTACTCCGGCTCCCCGGCCAACCTCGCCGTCTACCTGGCGTTCCTGAAGCCCGGCGACACCGTGCTCGGCATGTCCCTCCCGATGGGTGGCCACCTGACCCACGGCTGGGGAGTCTCCGCCACCGGCACCTGGTTCCGCGGCGTGCAGTACGGCGTACGCCGCGACACGGGCCGCGTCGACCTCGACGAGGTACGCGACCTGGCCCTCGCCGAGCGCCCCAAGGTGATCTTCTGCGGCGGCACGGCCGTCCCCCGGGTGATCGACTTCGCCGGCTTCGCCGAGATCGCCCGGGAGACCGGAGCCGTTCTCGTCGCCGACGTCGCCCACATCGCCGGCCTGATCGCCGGTGGCGCGCATCCCTCGCCCGCCCCGTACGCGGACGTGGTGTCCACCACCACCCACAAGACGCTGCGCGGCCCGCGCGGCGCGATGCTGCTGTCCCGGGCGGAGCACGCCCGCGCCATCGACCGCGCGGTGTTCCCGGGGCTCCAGGGCGGCCCGCACAACCAGACCACGGCCGCGATCGCGGTCGCCCTGAAGGAAGCGGCCGGCGCCGACTTCAGCGGCTACGCCCACCAGGTGGTCGCCAACGCCCGCGCTCTGGGCGAGGAGTTGGCGGCGCGCGGGTTCGACCTGGTCTCGGGCGGCACGGACAACCACCTCCTGCTGATCGACCTCACGGCCAGGACCGTCCCCGGCAAGATCGCGGCCAAGGCCCTGGACCGCGCGGGCATCGTGGTGAACTACAACACCGTCCCGTACGACACCCGCAAGCCCTTCGACCCGTCCGGCATCCGCATCGGCACCCCGGCCCTCACCTCGCGCGGCATCCCCGCCTCCGAGATGGGCGCCGTCGCACACTGGATCGACCTGGCGGTCGAGGCGGCCCGCACGGGCGACGAGACCACGATCACGAAGATCCGCGCCGAGGTGAAGACCCTGATGGACGCCTACCCGGCGCCGGGACTGCCGGTGACCTGACCGGCCGACGGCGCGACTGCCTCAGCGCTCCGGGCGCAGCACCGTGAAGCGGACGGATTCGCGGAGCGCCGAGGCGGCACCGTCGGGATCGGCCATCCTGAGGGAGACAGGAGGTGTCGCGCCGAGGAGCACCTCGCGTGCCGCCCGGGACAGAGCGTGTGAGGCGGTGCGGGACAGATTGAGTCCGCCCCACCACCGCCCTATCGGTCGTGAAGCACGGTGGGGTGCGTGACGGGCACGACCGTGAGGAGGTCGTCCAGTCCCTTGAAGTCGTCCGGGTTCGTGGTGAAGAGCGGAAGCTCCTCGGCGACGGCGACCGCCGCGATCATCAGGTCCGCGATGCGACGTCGTGGTTTGCGGCCCACACTGATCACGGCGGCGCACACCCTGCCGTAGGCACGGGCGGCCTCCACCCCGAAGGGGATGGGGTCGAACTCGTTCTCGGCCCGTTGGAGCACATCGAGCCTTCTGGCGCGCTCGGCGTGTTCGTCGTAGTCGGACTGCTCCTCGTTACGGCGGACCTCGTGGGGCCCGGCAGAGAGCTCACCGAGAGTGATGGCACTGATCGCCATCTCGGCGGGCAGCTCGGCGGGGTCCAGCCACTTGCGCAGGATCATGATGTTGGTGTCGAGCAGCCCTTGCCGGTACGCGACGGGCGGCGCCGCAGCGGCTTCCTCAGCGGGCATAGGGATCGTCCGTTCCCTGCTCGGCCGTACGGTCCTGATCGGCGCGGAAGGCGTCCAGGGAGATGTCGGGAGCGGTACGCGACATGCCGGCGAACTCCTCGCGGGGTACGAACCTGCGGCGCCGCCGCAACGGAATCAGCTCACCGATCTGGTGCCCGTCCCGGGTGACGGTGAACGACTGACCACCCTGGACGGCGTCCATGATCTCTTTGGACCGGTTGCGGAGATCACGCTGGGTGATCTCGGGCTGTGCGCTCATGGGTCCAAGGTACGCGGGGCGAGTCGCGGTGTGCTACCGGGTGCTACGGGGGATGGGGCGATCGTTGCGTGCGAGAATTCGACTGCATTCACCGGCACTTCCCCATTTTGTAGTTGATTGCGTCCACGGCGTGCCGGACATCGATTTTATATTTGTTCCGGTGGGAGTGCGGGTGCATCCCATTCTGGCGCGTCAGTTGACCGCGCGGCTTGGCTCAGATTTCCGGGTGGGACGTAACGAAGGCGATGTATTCGTGCTCCTCTTCAAAGATCACGAGCATCTTCTCCCCGTCCTCCGAAATGATTGTGAGGTCTCGCCCGATCGCCTCCAGCAGACTCTCCGGCCAGTTCGAAGAAAGACATCGGAACTTCAGCCAGGGGAAGTTTTGCAACCCTGTATGAGTGATCAAGGTTTCCGGGAATCCATGGTCTTCAGCCACAGATTTTACCCAAGCGGCAAGATCGTGAAGCGACTCGGTAGTGAACGTGTAGTCGGGCGGAGTGGTTTGCCGTGTAAACCGGGAAAATTCAGTAGCTACCCAATCGGGAATTTCTCCGGGATCCACAAAGTTCAGGAATGTACCCTTCGGAAGGGCGTGTTCAATTTCATCCCTCTCCTTTTTTTCTTTTGCGAGTAGGATCTTTTTTCTCAATGCTTCGCTCACTTGCCCACCTTACTGCCCTGTGTAATACATGTGGTGTTTTTCTCCGACCTGTTGGTATCTTTCGCCCATCATGTCTACATTGTGGCCGCCCCCACCCTTCGGTTGTCCGGCATGAAAATGAGGGTAGGGGGCATGGGGGTCAGCTGTATGCTCGGCGATTACTCGTGTGCCCTGAGGTGTTTCATATTGATAGTAGCGTCCATGTGCGCCCGCGTTCTTCGGATCGTACACGTAATTGCTCGACCGGTGGCGTTGTGTTTCATCGCCACCGACCTCCCATTGCTTCACCGGCTGTTGACTGTTGGGAATGCCCGCTCTCTCCCGTGCTGCGTTGAATGCTTCAGCGCGTTTGTCGAAGAATTTGTTGCACGGTGCGAGCCCGTACGGGTCGCTCCAGGTGTGAGGGTTCTGTACATAGGTGGACGGGTTGGGGGCGGGTGCTAGGCCGAGTGGGTCTGTTGAAAGGTATCTGGCCGTTTCGGGGTCGTAATAGCGGTGGAGGTTGTAGTGCAGGCCAGTTTCAGTATCAAAATACTGACCGGGGAATCGGAGGGGTGTGTACGCCTTACTGTTTTTTTCCCAGGCGGTCGTGCCCCATACAGTGCTACGTGTGTGCCAGGCTATTTCACCGAATTCATCAATCAGTTCGCAGGGTGTCCCGATGAGATCCGTGACGATACTGAAGAAACGTCCGTCGATCTCGTTTCCGGAGGCGTCAAGAATGCGTTCTGTCTGAGCCATGGGGTGGAGTCCGTCATGATCCCAGGTGAGCGCGACAGCGCGGGAGTGCACCGCGTTGTTCGTTACTTGTTCGCACAGGTTCGCGCCGTCCCAGGCGAATGTCGTCTCTTCCAGTACACGTCGGCCGTCGTCCGCAAGCCGGCGCTTGGATGCCCGGCGGCCCAGCGGGTCGTACCCGTAGCGCCAAACCTCGCCACTGGGTGTGGTGACCGAAGTCAGACGATCGTGTGGATCCCACCCGTACTGCCAGGTCTCGGACTTGCCGGAGAGAGAGACTTTCTGGCGTAGTACGACTCTTCCCTGCCCGTCGTGCTTGTAACGGAAGTTACCCGCGCGACGTATCCGCGTGCCGACATAGCTGCGCGTGCCGATGGACTCGGGCTGGGGATGCGAGGAGGGCCAGGATGCCTCGACTTGGTTGCCGGCCGCATCGTACGCATACTGCTCGGTCCAGTTGGGGGCTCGAACCTCAGTTATTCGGCCTACCGGATCAAGCGTGATGCTCTTGAAGCCGCTGATGTGGTCACGTACTCCGATGAGGTTGGCGTCTGGGCGGTACGAAAAGAAGCGGTGCCGAAGATTACGACCCCGAGTCTTCACCTGCTGCTCGATCAGTCGCCCCACCGAGTCGCGTGCCTGGTTAATTGTGAGCATTTCACCGATTCGACGGTTGACCTCACGTCCGGCAGTGTCATATTCGAATAGGAAAGTGCGGCCGGAGGTGGTGAACTCACTCCGTCGGCCCGTCGCATCATATTTCCACCGGCTGATTGCTCCGCTCGGTGTCGTTCGCCCGATTTGCCGCCCGAGCGCGTCGTAATCGTACTCGATCGTCCGGCCGTCTACGGTCTCTGATTTCAGGCGCCCGTAGCGGTCACGCAGTCGTGTCAGTGTGACGTCGGAATCAGTCGCTACTGCCAGCTCGTCGAATATATCGTATTCGTAAGTCGTTACGGAGCCCATGGACTCCTTGCGGAGTGTTTGACCCAGTGCGTTGCGTTCGAATTCTGTTTTATGGCCCAACCCATTGGACATGCCGCTCAAATGACCGTTGGCGGTATACGTATAGGTGAGTGACCTGCCGTCGAAATCGGTTTCCGATAGGAGCTTTCCTGTCGGATAGTAGGTGTATTGCCACGTCAGCCCTTGCGGGTTTTTAACTTGAACAAGGCGTAGGTTCGTATCGTGACTGAACTCGTGCCGTATACCGTCAGGGCCGGATCGGGCGATCATCAGGTCGAAATCTGAGTACTCGAAGATAGATTTGCCACCCAGGGCATCGGTATGCGTGAGGCAGTTACCCTCTCCGTCGTACGTCCAGGCTTGGGTGCTGCCATCCGCCTCCTTTCGCCGGGCGAGATTTCCTTCGATCGTCCACTCGAAGACAGTGGCTTCTCCGAGCGGATCGGTGACGAGCCGCAGGCGACCGAATCCGTCGTGATCGCACGAAGTCGTTCCACCCGAAGGGTCCGTCGTCTCTATCGGGATGCCCGCCGTGTTGCAGCGTATGGAGGAGCTGTGGCCCAGGGCGTCGGTCAGAGATACGAGGTGCCCGTTCTGGTCGTAACGGTAGTGCGTCGTTGCGCCAGTGGGATCAGTGACCGATGTGCGGTTGCCGCGCTCGTCGTATGTCTGTCGGGTGACTGTTCCGTCCGTGCTTCTGATGCGTACGGGTAGGCCGAGGTTGTTGTAATCAACCACCAGTTCCCGTCCGTCGGGTCGCACCACCGACGTGAGGTGACCGTTCTCGTCGTATACGGACTGTGTGACGTGACCCAGTGGGTCTGTGACCGACAGCAGCCGGTGGTAGCGGTCGTGCTCGTAGCGGGAGACCGCTCCGAGTGGGTCGATCTCGGCGACGACCTGGGAGCGGTCGTTGATCACATAGCGAGTGGTGTGGTTCATGCCGTCCGTCATGGACGTCATGCGCAGGCCGGTCTCGGGGTCGGTGTCCTCCCAGGTGAAGCGGGCTTCGAGGTGTCCGTTCGTGCCGGTCTGGTAGACGCAGCGGTCTTGGTCGTCGTAGACGTACTCGTACCGGCTGCCGTTGGTGTCCGTCCAGGCGGTGATGCGGCCCAGCTCGTCGCAGTCGAAGCGCAGCGGTTTGCCGGAGGAGTTGGTGACTTCCGTGAGGTGGCCGTCGGTGTAGCCGTAGCGGAGGATCTCCTGGTCGGTGCCGTCAGGTGCGGCGCCGACCAGGTGCAGCGCGGTGACCCTGCCCTCGCTCGTGGTGAGCTTCAGGTGGTAGCCGCCGTGGTGCACGATCGACGTCGGAGCGCCCGTGTCGTCGTACTCGAAGGTGATCCAGCGGCCGTTGCGGTCGTCGATCTGAGCCAGGAGCGCCAGCTCCCCGGAGGGGTGGTCGACGAAGTGCCGGACCCTGCCGGTCTCCGGGTCGGTGATGGTGTAGCCGTCGTCCACCCGGTCCAGGGGCCAGCGCCGGCCGTGCGTGGGCATGACGGGGGCGCCGGGCGCCGGGTGGGGGTAGGCGAGCAGGCTGCCCTCGTTGCAGCTGAACACCACGCCCTCGGAGTCGATCTCAAGGCGTTGGTCGACCGTGCTCGACCAGCCAGATCCGAACCAGCGGCCTGCTCGGTAGGAGGAATCAAATACGCGCTCGAAGACAAGAGGCAGCGACCCCGGCAGCACGATGTCCGTCTGCGGGAGCAGCATGCGCCCGGTCGCGATGTCGACGGGGTCTCCGGCGCACTTGACGTCGCTGCACTTCTTGGCGTTGGAGTCGGGGTTCTTCTCGTGTCCGTGCCGGTTCTTGCCCTTCGGGCTGTCGGCCAGGTCCTTCATCCCGGCCCGCAGGCCGCCCTTGAGCAGACCCCCGCCCTTGGTGCCGACCAGCTCGGGGACGAGTCGGCCGATGAATTCGGAGGGGTCGCCCTTGGCGGCGTCCCAGGCGTTCTTAAGTGCCCGGTCGGGGTTGGCGGCGGTGGAGACGAGGCCGGCGAGCGTCATGTTGACGCCCTTGTAGTACTCGGCCGGGTGCGTCAGGTTGTACGGGTCGGTCGGGTTCACCGAGCGGACGAAGTTCACCAGTCCCGCGGTGCCCTTGATGACACCGCCACCGAAGTGGGCCAGCTCGATGCCCTGACCCACGCCGTAGTCCAGGAACTCCTGCTTGGCCCGGTCCAGGCCGGTGGGTTCCTTCGGAGCGTGCGCCATCGCGGCGGTGATCGCACCCTTGGCCGCTTCGGCGGCCTCGTTGCGCGCCCGGCGGGCACCATCCAGGATCTCTTGAGCATGCTGGCGCTTAGCCACGCTCGGATCGGAGAACTCCCCTGGATGCGGCAGCGGGTGTTCGGTGTCGCGGACCGCGTTGTACGCCGCCGCCTTCTTCCGGAACGCGGCAGCAGCCGTCTCGTAGTCCTGCTTGCCCTCCTTGTAGAGGGCGATCGCCTCACGGGCTTTGCCCTGCGCGCTGGTCACCGTCGCGGCGTACGTCTCCAGCGCCGTGGCGGCATCCTCGAACGCAGCCGCCGCGCGCAGCCAGTCGGTGGGCAGCGTCTGGAACTTCTCCCGGAACGTATCGGCGGCCACGCCCTTCCAGTGACCGGAGTCGAGCCGCTTCATCCCGCCGCCGACGAGATCGAACGCCTTCTGGAAGTCCCGGAGGTTCTTCACCGTCGCGGTGATCTTCTCCGGCCTGCCGTGGATCAGCTCGTTCGCTTCCTCGGTCTGCCCGAGCTGCTGTTCCCCGACCTCCGCACCCAGCGACGATGCGGTCTCATCGCCCCAGTCCTCGACCGAGTCCGCCCACGAGTCGGCACCGACCTTCTCCAGACCGGAGCCGAGCACATCGGTGCCCTTGTCGATGCCCTCGCCGACGAGCTCCTTGCCCTTGTCGACCAGGTTGCCGGCCCCGTCGTACAGGTCTCCGCCGAGCTTTCCCCAGTCCACCATCAGCGACTCTCCCCCCACCGCGGCTGCTCAGCCTGATCGATCGTCTCCTGCGACGGATCAAGCTGCTCCTTGAGCCGTTCATCCGCCGCCGCCCGGACCGCCGGGTCGATCAGCCCGCTGCGCTCCATGGAGTCGAGCGCGGAGTCCTCCACGTCGTAGACGGTGTTCTGCCAGTTCTGCTTGACCTCACCGTGGGCCTCGATCATCGACTCCGCGCTGTAGTCCGGATTGTCGTACGCGGTCTGGCTGCTGATCGTGTCCCAGCTCATCTTCTTGACGTCGTCCTCGGACAGGTGCGGATTGCCGTTCAGGGAGTTCACACCGACCTTGAAGGAGTCCTTGACGTACTGCTCCTGCTCCGCGAAGGAACCCGCCGACAGTCCGACCCCGAGCGCGAAGCCGTTCCCCTTCTGCGTCAGGGCCCGCACACCCCACTCCCAGCGGTTACAGAACGTCTCGAACTCCGACGTCAGCCCGCCGTGCCCCAACTCCAGCCCCGACAAGGCGAGGTCCGAGAACCCCCGACCCGTCGACGCCTGGCCGACGAACCCGAGCTCCTTCAACTCCGTGTGCGCCAGATCGATCCCCTTCGCGATCGCAGCCAACGCCTCCGGCGGCACATCAAGATCAGGAGTCTCCCCGCTCACCGCATCCCCCCGAGATCCACCGCAACCGCCTCCGGCACAATGCCCGCCACCGGCGGGAACAACATCCCGCCGTCCTCACTGCCCGCATCCAGTGCCACTCCCGCAGGGCCCGGCAGCATCGGCACCATCACATCCAGCAAGCGCGCACCCAGCACCGTCCGGTACGTCCACTCCCGCTCGGCATCCCCCCGGGCGCGCGCGAAGCGTGCGAGGGCCTCCTCGTCCGAGAACGCGCAGATCCACCGGACGCCGTTCTGCTCCGCCGTCCAGAGGCTGTCGTACGCGTCGAACGGCACCAGCACCGCTGTACGCCGGAACTCACCCAGCAGCACCGCGAATTCGTGACGGGACGCAGCCGACGGATCATCTGTGGGCGCCACGGCAGAGGCCGGCGCGGGCGCCTCAGGCGGTACCGGTGGCGCCTCGGTAGCCGGCCAGTCGGCCAAGTCGGCGATCTTTGAACGCCGCGCGGGCTTCGCTATGTCATCCCCGTTGTCGAACACCCGTCGAATGCTGTCATGGTGCGCTTCTCAGAAGCAACGCATGAAAGTGGCCGGCCAGTCGTCGAGTGGAGCGCCGTGCCGGGCCGAGGCGCAGACCGGGATCGGCAGGGAGGAGGGCCCTGACTCTGCGGGCCGGAGTCGCTCTTCACTATTGCGGACACTGAAATCGGCCACGGTTGGTGAGCTGCACCCACGGCGCAGAGGCATCAGGGTCATGGCGTGAAGTGATCTTGTCCGGGTTCGTCAGGGGAGGCCGGGGGCGGTCAGGGGGCGACGGTAGTCGCGGGAGCACGGCGGAGGGCGGCGGCCATGGTGGTCTGGGCGTTCTGGCGGTGGACGCCGACGGCGAGGTTTCGCAGGGAGGCCATCGTGCGGGGCAGGTGGCCGGTGCGGATCTTGGAGTCGTCCTCGCGGAAGGTCCGGTCACGGACGGGGTGCAGGGGGTTTTCGATGCCCCAGTGCCCTCTGATCCAGGAGGCGAGTTCAGTGCCGGTTGCGGCGCCGGCGTCGAGGCTGGTGATCAGGTAGACCGTTCGATCGACAGCTGCCCGGTGCTTGGGTCCATCCTCCAGCGGACGATCTGGAGGGCCTGCTTGGCGTCGGGGTAGTCGATGTGGTCGAACGCGGCGGCCTTGAGGATGACACCGAGGGCGGTGGAGGGGAGGAAGGGGTGGAAGACGTACGGCGGAGAGAAGGGCTTCGCGGTCGCCGGCGGGGAGGGATTCGAGGGCGTCGCGGTGGACCTGGTCGACGATCGCCTGGCTGCGCTCGGCGAGCTTCGCGCCGGCCTCGGTGACCGCGATGATGCGAGCGCGGCGGTCCGTGCGGGAGGGGCGGCGCTCGGCCAGGCCGGCCTTTTCGAGCGCGTCGACGGTGACGACCATCGTGGTCTGGTCTGGTCGAGGAGGTAGGAGAGGTCGGGGGTGGGGGAGGTGCGAGTGGTGGGCGTCAGGGAAGTCAGGCCAGTCGCCCACGGGTGGTGCGGGTGGGGTTACCGGGGCGGTGCGGGGGTCGGCTGCCCGGCTCGTACAGGGCCGGCGCAGGGGTCGGGCCGGGCAGCCGGAGGGGGCGTGCGTCAGCTCGTCGAGGGGTTGACGGTGAGGGTGGCCGTGTTGTTCGACAGGTCGGGGTCGAAGGTGCGGACGGCGGGTTCGTAGGCGTCGTTGTAGAGGGCGGCGCGGGCGGTGGCGTTCGGGATGACCTCGTCGATGTGGAGGGTGAAGGGGAAGGTGTGGGTGGCGGCCTTGCCGGATTCGGTGAGGTAGATGGGGGTGTTGCAGCGGTAGCGGGTCTCGGACTGGGACCAGCAGGCGTCGGGGGCGGAGGCGACCGAGGTGCCGGCGGGGATGTCGATGTCGACGGTCGCGGCGGGTTCGCCCGCGCCGAGGGAGGCGACCCAGGCGGGGCCCGCGTTGTGGACGGTGACGGTGGCGGGGACGGTGTCGCCGGCCGCGCCGGAGACGGTGGAGGCGGTCAGCCGGTAGTCGGCCTGGTTGACGGTCTTCACCGTGAAGCTGCGGTACGGCTGGAGCTCGTCGGAGGGGGCGGCGGCCGGGGTGAGGTTCAGCTCCGGGCCGGCGCCCGGGGTGAAGGCGCGGCCGGCGCGGGCCTCGGCGAGCGCCTGCTCGGAGTAGGGCTGCGCCGAATAGTCGACGCGGTCGAAGAGGGCCATGTCCTTGGTGCGGAACTTCAGCGGGAGGGAGTGGTACGAGCCCGGGGTCGTCCGCTCGTCCAGGACGCAGAGGAACGTACGGCCGGTGACGGCGTTCGTGGACTCGCAGTTGGAGGGGACGGACATGCCGAGGCGGATGCCGCGGGAGGTGAAGACGGTGAGCAGGGTGCGGTCGGCGGTGCGGTTGCCCTGGTTGCCGAGGACGACGGAGGAGTCGAAGGGCTGGTCGGGTGCCATGCCGGTGCGGTACTCGGCCTGGGTGAGGCCGAGCGCGGGGCCGTCGTTGACGGCGACGTAGGTCTCGCTCGGGTAGGCGTTCATGCCGCCGGCCTGGGCGGTGTAGCGGACGTAGCCGTCGTTGCCGTCGGTGGCGCCCGGCTTGGTGGTCAGGCCGATCCGCGCGGCGGGGGCGTTGGCGCCGCCGGGGAGTTCGGGGGTGGTGCAGACGGCGGTGGTCTCGTTCTCCGGGCGGCAGTTCGCGGGCCAGGTGACCTCGGCGAACGAGGCGACTCCGGAGGCGTCGACGGTGAGCGTGCCGGCCGGGACGGTGGTCGCCGTGTTGTCGTGGCTGATCTGCACGGTCAGCGACTGCGACGGTGCGGGGGAGCCGTCCTCGGACGGGCCCGCGAGGGTGATCTCGTATGGGTCGGACCAGAGCCACAGGGCGTCGGAGGCGGCCGCGGCGGGCGCCGCGGCCGGGCCGGTGACGGCGGCGAGCGCGCCGAGTGCGGCGGCGGAGGCGATGAGCGTCTTCTTCACGGGGATCAAGACAGCGGAGATCGGCGGATGGTTGTACGGGGGGAGGAGGGCCGGTTTCAGTCCGCCAGGTCGGCCGTGCGGGGGCCCACGTCCAGCTTCTTCAGGGAGAGCGGCAGCGGCAGGTGCAGCCGCTGCCTTCCCTCGGCCCGAGCGGTTCAGACCAGCTGACCGATGAACGTGCGCCAGGCGTCGGGGCTGAAGCCGATGGCCGGGCCGGCGGGGCGCTTGCTGTCGCGTACGGGGACGAGGTGGGGGAGGTTGTCGGCGACCTCGACGCAGTCACCTTGCCCACCGCTGTAGCTGCTCGTGCGCCATGTCGCGCCGGCCACGTCAGGCGCTATTCCAGCAGGGGTCATGGCTGATACTCCTTGGCGATGCGATGGATCAGTGCGAGTGATTCTGTCGGTGGCAGTGCCGCTGTGCGCGCGTCGTCGAAGAGAGTTCGGTAGCGCGCCACATCAGGCTCCCGTTCGGTCCAGACGTTGCCCGTTGGTGATTCCGACAGGACGAGGTCGAGGGACGACGCCTGCGGGAAGCTGAGCAGCAGGTATGGGCCGAACATACCCGAGTGGGCGCCACGTTCGAAGGGCAGCACCTGCACGGTGATGTTCGGTCGCTCGGCCATTGCCGCCATGTGTTCCAGCTGCGCTCGCATCACGTCAGGCCCTCCCACCTGTTGGCGGAGGACGCCTTCGGCGAGTACCGCCCACAGCTCCATGGGTGCCTCGCCGGTCAGCCGCTTCTGCCTGGCAAGCCGCACCTCGACGAACTGCTCGATCTCCTCCGGGGTCTGCCATGCGCGCGAAGCCACAGTCACTGCGCGCCCGTATGCGGCTGTCTGAAGGAGACCCGGAACCAGCTGCACCTGATAGGTGCGAATGCTGTCGGAGATGGCCTCCATCTCGATCTGGTCGCGGTAGGTGTCTGCGAGCACATCGCCGTACTCGTTCCACCACCCTTCCCTGCGCCTCCGGTTGGCCTTCCGTGCGAGCGATGCCAGCCGCTCTCGGACTTCGTCGTCCGAGACTTGGTACGCGAGCAGCATCGCTGCGAGGTCAGGGAGCCGGAGCGCCACGCGGCCATTCTCGATCCGGCTGATCTTCCCTTTGGTGCAGTCAAGAGCCTCGGCCGACTGTGCGGTGGTCATGCCTGCCGCCTCCCGCAACCTCCGCAACTCATCACCGAGTTGGCGGCCGAGAACGGTTGATGGGTTCGCAGTAGTGCTCTTCGCGTACATGTGAACACCTCTATCAAAGTGGCCGCTCAGACGCGGCGAGGTTACCCGAACGAGGGAAAAAAGCCGCTACATCGATCGGCAACGTTGCAGATTGATGTGTGGCTCGTTCATTCTGCTGGTGATGGGGAGGCGGCGTCGTCCGACGCGAACTCCCCATACCTGTAGGGGATTCCGGCCGAGCATCGATCTTCTTGGAGCTGCCGTGGCTACACCGAACGAAGTGACCTTCAGGCTCCCTCGCTGCCACGGCAGCGTCCCCAGAGCTCGGACTGTCCTGCGGGCCAAGCTCGGGGAGTGGCGAGCCGGTCACGGCACGCTGGCTGACGGCGAGTTGGTGCTTTCTGAGCTTGTGACCAATGCGCTTCGGGTTCCCGTGCCCGGCGACCGGCTGGTAGGCGTACGCATCGTGTGCAGGGACAAGGGCGAACGCCTTCGCCTGGAAGTGAGCGACGCGGGGGCGGGGCGGCCGGAGGTGCAGCAGCTCCGTGAGATGGACACCACCGGGCGCGGGCTCCTGCTCGTCGAGGCCCTGGCCCATCGCTGGGGCGTCGACGAACGCCCGGCCGGGATCGGCAAGACCGTCTGGGCGGAACTGCTGGCCCCCGGCGTCGACCCCGCACCCCCGGACCTGGAGATCGCGGCGGTCACCGTCCGCCCCGGTCAGTGCGTACGCGCCTGGGGCGCCTGGCACTTGGTGCGAACGGTTCGGAGTGAGCGGTACGCGTCGGGAGGGCTCGCTGTCGTCATCGCCCTCGACGACGGCGGTCCGGCACTGCGTCTCGATGCGGCGGAACCGGTGACCGTACGGACCACTGGGCCGGTGGCCGCGTCATGAGGGGGCTGTGGACGAGGTTCCGGCGGCGCGCCGTGCGCAGCGCCGGGCCGCGCTTTACCGGCATTCTGATGCAGATGACCGAAGGCAGGTTGGTCGTGATCAGTCACGCCGGTGAGCCGGTGCCGAGGACGCCCCCTGCGCCCCCTCCACGGCCGAAGGTGCTGCGCGTGGGCCGGGGCTCGCTCCGGGGCCGTATCCGCATCGCCGCTGACTTCGACGACCCGCCCGTCTCCATCGCCGAAGCCTTCGGAGTGCGCTGATGCGACTTCTGCTCGATACCCGGGTGGTCATGTGGTGGCTGGACGACTCGCCCGAGCTGTCTCCCGAAGTCAAGGAGCTCCTGGACACCCGGCCCGGTGTCCACGTCAGTGCCGTGTCGGCGTGGGAGATCACGATCAGGCAGTATCTCGGGACGGTCGAAGGCCCCGGCGAACTGGCCGAGCAGGTGCGCGATGCACCCTTCGCCGCCGTGCCCGTCACCGCCGCCCACGGGGTGCGGGCCGGCCGGCTGCCGATGGTGCACACCGACCCCTTCGACCGGATGCTGATCGCACAGGCGCAGGCCGAAAGGATGGTGCTGGTCACCCGGAACACGTGGATACCGCAGTACGACGTACAGGTGATGCGGGTCTGACCGGCCGTCCTCCGGAGCGAACGGAGCGTGACTCGCTACGAAGACTCCGCAAGCGTGCGGCCTGTGCGGCGGTACCGTCGGGCCAGCTGTGTTTCCGAAGGTGGGGCAAGGTGGTTGGGTGTGCTGTACATCGCGTTTCTGCGGGGCCTGAACGTTCCCGGCCGCTCGGTGAAGATGGAGTACCTGCGCGGGCTGTTCACCGAGATGGGCTTCGCCTCGGTCCGTAGTCACATCCAGTCCGGGAACGTCTTCTTCGAGTCGGAGGAGGACGACCGGGAGGTGCTGGGCGCAACCATTCGCCGGGGTCTGGGCGACGCGCTCGGGTACGAGGTGGCGGTCTGTCTGCGTACGGTTCCCGAGCTGGAGGAACTCCTCGCGCTCGATCCGTTCAAGGACGTCACGGTCACCGACGCCATGCGCTGCTGTGTCGTGTTCACGACCGAGCGGATCGATCCGGCGCTGGAACTGCCGCTGATGTCCCCGAAGAAGGACATCGAGATCATCGGTGCCCGGCCGTACGAGGCGTTCGTCGTCTGGCATCTGATCGGCGGCAGGGCTCCGGCCGCCAAGGGCTTCCAGGAGCGGGTTCTCGGGAAGGACGCGACGACCCGGTTCTTCCACACCGTCGGGAAGATCCTCGCCGCGGCCAAGAAGGGCTGACGCCGGACCGGGCTCAGACTGCCGGCAGGGGCTCGCCCACGAACGCGGCGAGGCGGTCCATACCGGGGGCGCAGGCGCGGTGCAGTTCCTCGGTCTGTTCCGGGGAGAGCGCCGCGGAGGCTCCTCTGCGGCCCGCGTCCACCCGGCCGGCCACCCGGGCCGCCCAGGCCTCCGCCTCCGGGATGCCGGTGAACCGGCCGAAGCGGGTGAGTTCCGGGACCGGGTCGGCCACGATCCGGTCGTAGGAGATGTGCAGCAGCCGGTCCTCGGGCAGCCCGACGAGGTGTTTGACGGCGCCGGTGCTGTACGACCACATCGTCCCGAACCGTTCCAGCGGAAGATCGGCGTGCGCGAGCGCCGAGGCGTCCAGGGTGTCCGGTGCGAAGGCGCGGAGCTCCTCCGGGAGCTTCTGCGGGTGCTCGGGGTCGTGGACCGCGTACGGGTCCACCCCCAGGATCTTGCGCATCTCCCTGATCTTCACCGCGAGACGGAAGATGGGGTGCCGGCTCATCGACACCGCGCAGTCGGGGCCGTGCCGGTACATGTGGACGAAGCGCGCCTCGGGGAAGTACGTGAGGAGATCGGGCAGGAAGCGCTGCGCGGCCCCCGAGCGCTCGATCACGACCTCGCGGCCGTGGAACGAGGCCCACCAGGCGAAGAGCCGCAGGTACTGACGGGGGAGCGGGGCCACCGGCCAGCCGGTCACCTCGTCGTGGATGCTGTCGAGCAGCGCGTCCGGGTCGTCGGTGAGCGGGGGCAGTGTCATCACCGAGAGGGCGGGCACGTCTCCGGCGGCGTAGCGGCCGAGACCGAGCGGGTAGCGGTACTCGGGGACCGTCACGCCCTTGCGCATCAGTGTGTTCGGCTTCAGCCGCGGGGTGCTGAGCAGGTCCCAGAACGCCCGGCCGTCCAGCTCCCCGCCCGTGAAGCCCCACGGATCCAGGCAGGCGAAGAACTCACTGAGGCTGAGCACCTCGCGGTGTTCGTTCACGAGATCCGAGAGCATGGTCGAGCCGCAACGGCCGGTGCCCAGGACGATGGTGAGTGGCGCCACCTTCGCGCTCCTTCCGTCGGCGGAGACTTAGCGCACGCAGGGAGATCGTCTTTCCGCCGGCTCTTCCGGGCCTCTTCGCCGGCTCTACTGAGGAAGTTCCGTTGAATCCAGGACGGTTGACCGAATTGGGCGTTGACTGGTCCTGACACCGTCCTTAGGCTTCCTTGCGATTTGCCATGGGCGTGAATTCGGCCAATGGGGAATTGGCCGGTGAGGTGCAAGGAGCTTTTCGGCGGTGTGATCCAGCCATTCGACGGTGACCGCAGGCCATGGGGGCCGACCCGAGGGAAAGAGTCCGATGGTGAATCAGACGTCACAGCCCAGTGAATCGAGCGTTTCCAACCAGTCCGGTGAGTCCATAGCGTGTTCCAAGCACGACGACGGAGTCCTTCTCGCGGAATTCACGGGAGCGCACGAGCAGAACCCCTTCAGTCGCGCCCGGATGCGGGAACTCACCGCCCTGATGCGTGACATCGACGCGGACGACCAGGTGCGGTGCGTCCTGCTGTACGGCGGCCCCGGGCGCTCCTTCGGCGTCGGCGGCGACTTCAACGAGGTCTCCATGTTCACCGGCGGCGACGAGGTGAACGGCTGGATCGACGACATCACCGATCTGTACGCGACGATCGCGGGGATCTCCAAGCCGGTCGTCGCCGCGATCGACGGCTATGCCATCGGTGTCGGCCTCCAGATCGCCCTGTGCTGCGACTACCGGGTGGGCAGTGAGAACGCCCGGCTCGTGATGCCCGAGCTGAAGGTGGGCATCGCCTGCAACTTCGGCGGATTCATGCTGCGGTACACCGTCGGCACCACCGTCATGCAGCGCATGCTCTACACCTGCGAGGAGTGGCCCGCCGACCGGGCGCTGGCCGATGGCCTGCTCCACGAGGTGCAGCCCGTGGAGAACACGCTGGGCCGTGCGCTGGAGCTGTCGCGCACCCTGGCGCGCTACACCCCGGAGGCCGTGCAGGGCACCCGGCCGAGGGTCAACGCACCGTTCGTGGAGGGGCTGGAGCGGCTCCGCGCCGAGGCCAAGGACTCGCACCGCAAGGCGTTCGCCGCGGGCGAGGCGCAGGTCCGGATGCGCCGCATCATCGGGCGGAGCTGACCGTGCGGTCCGGGGAGTCACGGGCCGGCGCCCCTGACTCCCCGGACCGGTGCAGGGTCCTCAGCGCTTCACGGTGCGGCGGAAGTCGTCGAAGCGGGCCTCCACCTGCCAGCCGAGACGCTGGTAGAGGGCGAGCGCGGGAGTGTTGGCGGTGTCCACGGTCAGGACCATGGCCGTACGCCCCCGGCTCCGTGACGCGTGCATCACCGACAGCAGCAGCAGACATCCCAGGCCCCGTTGCCGGGCCTGCGGCGCGACACCGATCTGCCGGACGTACGCCGCGTTGCGGCTGTCCAGCATGCGGTCGGTGATGTTGGCGAAGCCGACCGCCGAGCCGTCCGTCTCCAGCAGCGCGCACTGCGCCGGATCGACCCCCGGGTCCGTCTTCCACCACTCCAGCCAGGTGTCGAACCCGTCCTCGCTCTTGCCGGCCTCCTCCGCGGCGAACGCCTTGTTCTTCACCGCGTGGAACGTGCGCAGGTCCTGCTCGCCGTCGAGCGGGCGTACCACCGCGCCCGGCACACCGGGGGTCGGCGGCAGCCCGTCGTCCAGCGCCACCGCCATGCGGTAGTACGGGTGCGGGGAGCCGTAACCGCGGGTGTGCAGGGCGGCGCGGGCGGCCTTCTCGCCCTCCGAGACGAAGCAGGACACCTCGCCCTCGCCACCGGCCAGCTGCTCGCCGCAACGGCGCTCGGCGAACTCCAGCAGCCGGGCCCCGTCGTCGGCGGTGGCGCCCGGGCCGAGCACCAGCTCCGCCGTCCACCCGGAGATCCCCGAGGCGCTGCTCAGCCACACCGCGCCAACGGGGCTGCCGTCGGCGCCCGGCAGCAGCCGGGCGTCGGTCCGGGGGTTCAGGCCCGGGGCGGTCAGCCGGCCCGTGATCCAGGCCCGTGTCGTCTCGGCCCTGCCCAGTGCGGCCAGATCCCGGTCGCGGGCGAGCTGCCACACGGCGTCCGTGTGGGCGCGCGGGTCGAGCGGGACCAGAGCGGGTGCCTCCCGGGCCCGGCCGGTGAGGGCCGTCATCGCGCGGCGCCCGCGCCGCCCTTGTCCCGGCGGGGGAGCGAGTAGACGTAACTGACCGCCCGGCGCTCGTCATCGGTGGTGTTGGGGGACGAGGTGTGGGCGGTGAAGCCGCCGAACAGCACCGCCGATCCGGCACGCCGGGGGAGTGTGACCGGGGTCAGCTCGGGCCAGAGCCTCTTGATGTCGAGCGTGGGTTCGCGCGGCGAGGCGAAGAGGTCGTCCTGGTTGATGCCGTCCGGCTTGTACGCGATCCGCTCGCGGTGCGAGCCGGGCAGGAACTGCAGGCAGCCGTTGTCCTCGCGGGCGTCGTCCACCGCGATCCAGATGGTGTAGACGTCCTCGTACTTCTCGTAGAACTCCTCCTTGAGGAACAGGGCGTCCTGGTGCCACGGCTTCTCCGAGCCGACCTGCGAGGGCTTCGCCCACAGGTAGGTGTTGTAGAAGTCGCCCGCGACACCGTGCAGCGGCCTGACCAGGCCCTCGTTGAGGTTGATCAGCTCCGGGATCGAGGCGAGTTCGGGGGAGTGCTCGTGGGCCATGCCCACGACCCGTACCTTGCCCGGGATGCACTCCTTTCCGGAGGCGCGCGCGGCCCATCCGCCGCCCTCGCCGTCCGACTCCAGCTGCCATCCGAAGGTGCTGTAGCGCATGTCCTCGGTCCGCCGGATCAGATCCGAGCAGCCGCGGCGCATCAGGTCGAGGGCTGGTTCGGGCACCAGGTCGTCGAGCTGGATGACGCCGCGCTCCTCCAGTTCGCCGGCGAGGTCTGCGATCGACGGGCTGAGGGGCATCGGCTCCACCTTTCTGTACGCGCACGGGCGTGCGACGTCAAGAACTCTGTGTGTGACTCGACTATGTGCAAGGCGCCGGTGCACCGGCAACGGAACGGCCGCGGACGGTTCGGAGCAGGCCCCAAATGGCATAGGGGCCAGGGGGCTTGAAGGGGCTCGGAAGGGGCTTGTCCGGCCCTAGGGTGGGTGGACTGTTACCCGGGGGCTGGAGGATTCGCATGGCGGGAACGGGGTCCGCGCCCGTCTCGGCGCTGATCGTGGACTGGGGCGGCGTACTGACGCAGTCCTTCGACGAGGCGATCGCGGTGTGGGCCGCCGCCGAGCAGGTGGCCGCCGGGGAGTTCGCCGCGGTCCTGGGGCGGCTGCTGGGGCCGGACGCGGTGCCGGACGGCGGTCCCAATCCGTTCCACCGGGTCGAGCGGGGCGAGCTGTCCGTGACGGACTTCGAGGCCGCGCTGGCGGCGCTCCTGCGACGCACCGACGGGACGCCGGTGACGGCCGGTGGCCTCGTGCAGCGCATGTTCGCGCCGTTCGCCATGGACCCGGTCATGACGGGGCTGTTGCGCCGGGTGCGCGGTGCCGGGGTGCCCGTGGCGCTGCTGTCCAACTCCTGGGGGCACCGGTACGACCGCGAGGGCTGGGACGAGCTCTTCGACGCGGTGGTGATCTCGTGCGAGGTGGGGATGCGCAAGCCGGAGCCTGAGATCTTCCGGCACACCGCCCGCCTGCTGGGCCGCCGGCCCGAGGAGTGCGTGTTCGTGGACGACCTGGGCCGCAACGTACGCGCCGCGTCCGCGCTCGGAATGGCCACGGTGCACCACAGTGCGGCGGCGGAGACCGAGGACGCCCTGGTCCGGCTGATCGCCGGGATGTCCTCAACCGCGGGACGGGCTTGAGGAAAGGGCCCTACGCGGCGGGCCGGTTGGTGAAAGGCCCCCTACGCGGCGGCCCGGTTACTGGTCGGGGTGCCGATCTGCTGCGCCGCCGCGATCTGTCGCATGCGGCCCACCAGTTCGTCGAGCCGGCTCTCGGCCGGCCCCGTACAGTCCAGCAGCCGGCGGGCGGCGGCGGACAGGGAGGTGCCGCGTGCCGTGCTGTAGACGAGCGGCAGCCCGCAGCCCTTCTCCAGGCGGTGGATACGCCGGGTCAGCGCGGGCTGGGTGACCAGCAGGGTGGCGGCGGCGCGGTTCAGGCTGCCGATCCGGTCGATGACCCGGAGCAGATGCAGGTGCTCAGCCTCGAACCGGTTGTCCGAGTCCGCCCCCGCCCAGTGGAGTTCGGACAGCAGGACGGGAAGCGCTTCGTCGGAGCCGGAGGACGACGCGTCGGCCTCGGGGCGGGACCGTATCGGACGTCCCGGCCCCTCGGTGAGCGGAGGGAAGGAGGCGGAGGCGGCGTACAGGGGATTGCGTTTCGCCGCGCGCTGCGCGTAGCCGTACCGCAGCCAGGTGCACAGCTCATGGGCGAGCGTCAGCGGGACGACGAGCGGGTCGACGGCCAGGGAGAGCCTGCGGACCAGCCGCTGGCGCAACGGGCGCAGCACCAGGCTCAGTTCGTGCTCCGGCTCGGGGGAGAGCGGGGAGACCAGCGCGACGCCGTACCCGCGGCCGACCAGCTCCAGGGCGGCGCTCTGCGAGCGGACCGTGAAGCTGACGCGGGGAGCGGGCGAGAGCAGGGAGAAGGCCCAGCCCTGGTCGTCGCAGGCGTCGCCGCCCACCGTGGCCACCCACTCCGCGTCGGCCAGGTCGTGCAGGTCGAGCGTCTCCCGCCGGGCGAGCGCGTGATCCCTGGGCAGCGCGACCCACTGCGGCTCGTCGACCACGGTGCGCACCAGGGCCTCGCTGCGCCGCAGCCCCGGCCTGCGGGTGGTCTCCCAGCCGCAGGCGGCGTCCACCGCGTACCGCTCGAAGCGCTGCCAGACATCGCGGCTGTCCCCCGGCACGACGTCGAACACCGCTTCGGGGAAACGATCCGCCAGGTCACGGCCCATGCCGTACGCCCGTTCCGTGCCGACCGCGAACTGGACGACCGGGAGCCGCTCCTCCGTGTCGGTGCGGTGGTGGGACGTGGCCATCGCGAAGTCGATCGCGCCCACCAGCCGCCGCCCCGCGTGCAGCAGGGCGTGACCGGGCTCGGTGAGCTCGGTTCCGGTGGAACTGCGCGACACGAGCGGAGTGCGCAGCCGCCGCTCCAGCTTGATCAGACGGCGGCTCGCGGACGACTGCGTCATCCGGCCGCCCCGTTCCACCGCGTGCAGGCTCCCGTGGTCGGAAACCGCTTGCAGCAAGGCCACATCCGAACGCCGAAGATCGAACATCCAGCACTCCTCCCCCCGTCGGACCGGACCGGCCCACCCGTCGCGGCAGGAGGGACGGTGCGGGCCTCGCGTGACGTACGTCTCGCCACCGTAAGGCCGTCCGAGGGCTGAATGGGGCTGCCGTCAGGTAGTTGGCCGGATCGTGGGGGTGACCCGTCCGGAGCTGATCGGAGCCTCCGGCTCCGGCTGCCCGGCGGTGCGCGGGAACACCAGTGCAGCGGCGACCCCCGCGGCGGCGAGGACGGTGGCCCCCACGAAAACAGTCGTGTACGAGGAGGCGGCCGGATATCCACGGGTACTCGTCGTCACGGCCAGGACCATGAAACTGACCTGCACCCCGAAGGAGCCCCCGAGGTTGCGGAGGACGCTGTTGATCCCGACCGTCACCCCCGTCGAGCCGCTCGGCGACGCGAGCGTGAGCAGCTCCGCCATGGCTCCTCCCAGCAGACCGGTGCCAAGGCCGGTGAGCGCCGTGCCCAGGGCGAGACCGGTGGCGGTCCCCGTCATGAGGGCGAACACGGCGGGGGAGGCGGCGAACAGCACGGTGCTCGTGATCATCACGGCGCGCGCCGACATCCGGCCGGACTGCCGCAGCCAGCCGGACAGCAGCCCGCCGGTCACGGCGGCGACCTGCATCGGCAGCATCACCAGCACGGTGAGGGCGCCGTCGGCGGACAGCCCGTAGCCCGTGGAGCGGGGGGCGTCGGCGAGCACCGGGGCCAGGATGCCCGTCTGGAACATCACCAGACCGGTCAGCAGGCTCACGACGTTGAGGGTCCAGATCGGCCGCCGGCCCATCAGCCGGGTGTCGATCGCCGGTTGCGCCGCCCGCCGCTCCACATGGACCAGCGCCGCGCAGCCCGCCGCACCGGCCACCAGCAGCAGCGCCCCGGTGGCCGAGCCGAGCCCCTCCCGGCCGTACTGGCTCAGGGCCAGCAGCACACAGGCGCTCACCGCGCTCAGCAGCAGAAGACCCGGGATGTCCACCCGCGTCCCGGCCCTGCGCGGCGTCTCGGGCAGCACCGCCGCGCCCGCCACCAGCAGGACGACCGCGAGCACGCCGGCGGTGACGAACAGCCCCCGGAACGCGGCGGCCCCGTCACCGAAGACGCCGACCAGCAGGATGCCGATACCGCCGCCCGTCCCGAAGGCCGCGGACAGCACCCCGGAGGGCCCGGCCAGCGACCGCCCGGGAAACCCTTCCCGCAGCAGGCCGATCGCGAGCGGGAACAGCCCGGCCGCGACTCCCTGCACCAGCCGGGCGACGAGCAGGACGGTGAAGGACTGCGCGGCGGCGGCCACGACGGCCGCCACCGCCACGACGGCGAGTACGGCGACGAGCACCACCCGCCGGCCGTAGAGGTCCCCGAGGCGCCCCACCACCGGGGTGGCGACACAGCCGACCAGGAGATGCCCGGAGACGATCCACGCCGCGTCCGTACCGGAGACCCCGAAGGCGTGCTGGATCTGCGGCAGCAGCGTGGCGACGCCCAGCTGGAGCAGCGAGAAGAGCCCGCAGGCCCCCGCGAGCACAGCGAGGGCCGCACGCCGCCCGGTGGACGGCGTGCGGCCGGGAACCTTGTTCACCGCTGTTCGCTGGCTACCGGCTCCGCCAGCGACGTCACCTCGGCGGACTCGAAACGGTGGCAGTAGTGACCCATGCGGGAGACCGGGTAACTGGTGCCGATCGCCGCCATGGTGAACGCCTTGAGGTCACCGGCCACCGGCCGGTAGCGCCCGTTCGCACCGAAGCTCTGGTCGCCGTAGCCGACCCGCACGCGGTGCGGCAGCAGTTCACCGCCGGTGAAGTAGCCGGGCCAGTCGTGGCTGTACTCCGCGGACTTGCCCTGCTCCGGGGAGTATTCCGGGCGCAGCATGACGTCCCGCTGGAACCGCAGCACGTCGTCCAGCCGGGGGTCCTCGTCCGGCCGCAGGCCCAGGGTGACGAGGTACTCCCGCAGTTCGGCGTGGAACCGGTCGAAGTCCCGGGCGACGCGGAGCCAGCCCCAGTTGTCGATCGTCCAGCCGCGGCGCTTGCCGTACGGGGCCAGATCGGCGGCCATGTCGGGCTGACTGGCGACCAGGTTGGCCAGCGGGAGCGTGGGGATGTCGATGTAGTCGTGGTACAGGCTGCGCATCCGCAGGTACAGGGCGCCGAGCACGCTGTCCGGGCGGCTGCTGAAGTAGTTCTGAAGCCCCTCGTAGAAGCGGGTGTAGCCGATCTCGTGCTCCTGCCGGAGGAAGATCGACAGATAGCGGGTGTAGCAGCCGTTGTGCAGGAACTGCACCGACTGGATGAAGCTGAAGCACTCGACCCAGTCGGCGCGCGGCATGGCGTTGGTCTCCATGACCATCTCCATGGTCTCCGCCTCGTCGTCCGGCGTGCCGTCGCGCTCCACGTACATCCGCTTCGGGACCGTGCGCAGTCCGTACTGGGCGATCTTCTCCGGGGTGTTGAGCGGCGCGTTGGGCAGGATGCCCAGCTCGTAGACCCTGAGGTCCTCGTGGTTGCCGGCCTCCAGCAGCGAGCCGATGCCGTCCCGGAAGGAGCGCGGGGTCTCCAGCGGCAGGCCCAGGATCAGCTCGGTGTAGGTGTGGATGTTCTCGGCCGCGTACCGCTGCTGGAGCTTGCGGTAGTTGTCCAGGCCGATGTTCTTGCGGTCGATGGCCTCCAGGACGTCCATGTCCGTGCTCTGCATCGACAGCGTGGTGCCCATCAGCAGATCGGCGTCGTGCCAGGTCTTGCTGATGTCGAAGACCCGGTCGTTGGAGTTCTTGGCGAAGTTGACCCTGACCTGCCTCGGCGCACCGAGCTCCGCCCGGGCCTCCGCCAGGGCGTGTGCGATCTCCAGGTCGCGGGGCATGATGCCGTAGTTGGCGTCACAGATGAACAGGTCCTCCACGTCGTGGCGGGCGAACCAGTCGATCTCGTCCTGGAGGCGTTCGTCCTCGAACTTCCGCAGCGTGCTCATCGTCGCGGAGCCCCAGTCGCAGAACGAGCAGGAGTACGGGCAGCCCCGGTTGGTCTCCCACAGGGCGTAGAAACGCAGCCCCCGCTCCCGGCAGGTGGCCACGGCCCCGTCCATCACCCCCAGCAGGTACGGGCTCGGGGTGTCGATCAGCCGGGGCAGCCGTACGGCCTTCGGCCCGGGCACCGCCGCCACTCCCTGGCGCACCGAGACGCCCGGCACCGTCGTGTAGTCCGGGCTCGGGGTCAGGCGCTCCGCCAGCAGCCCGCGGAACGCCACCTCGCCCTCGCCGTGCGCCAGCACGTCCACGTACGGGTGCCGTGCGAAGAAGTCCCCCGGCCGGTCCGGGACATGCGGTCCGCCGGCCACGATCAGCACGTTCGGGTACCGCTCCTTGACCAGCCGCGCCACCTTCATCTGGCGGCGGAAGTTCCACACGTAACAGGACAGGGCGAGGACATCGGGCTCGACGATGCCGTCCGCCATCTCCTGGACCGGCGCGACCAGGAAGACGGGCTCCTGGAAGTCGTAGGCGGCGGCGATCTTCTCGTCCTGCTCCGCGTAGGTGCGCAGCAGGCCGGCCACCAGGGGCAGGAAGGGAAACGCGTTGAGGCCGATGAAGTACACCTTGCGGCCGTGGCTGGTGAGTTCGGCGGACATGCTGGTCACGGCTCCTCGTGGTCGGACGGTTCTCGCTGTGGGCACCGGGCCGGTTACTTCGTGCTGGGCACGCGCTCCGGCTCCCAGGGGCGCGACCAGTCCGCGCCGCCGCGGATGGCGCGGAGCATCTCGTCGAAGGCGTTGTCGTCGGAGTAGTAGAAGACCGACGGGTCGGCGCCGGAGGTGACGCCGGGTGTGGAGCGGGCACTGGCCCCCGCCAGCAGGTCGGCCAGCCGGTGGTAGAAGGTCTCCAGCGGCAGCCGGGTGGGGAACAGGGCGTGGTAGCAGTCGAACAGCTCCGGATCGTCGCTGATCAGCTGGGACCTGCTCTCGTCGTACAGATCCGTGCCGGGCAGCGGGGTCAGGACCGAGAAGCTCGGCATGTCGACCTGCAGCTCCTCCACGGTGTGGCTGAGCCGGGCGAAGTCCTCGTCCAGCCAGTTGGGCTGCACGATGAAGTTGGCCCGCACCTTCACCCCGTTGGCGTGGAACATGTCCAGCGCCCGCCGGGTCTGCCCCGGGTCGGTGCCCTTGCGGTAGCCCGACAGTTCGTCGTCGGTCATCGACTCCGCGCCGACCAGCACCGAGTCCAGGCCGACCTCGGCCCAGCGGGCGATCACGTCGGGCCTGCGCAGCGCCGTGTCGGTCCGTACGTACATGTGGAACCGCTTGCGGAAACCGGCCTTGTCGATGGCGTCGGCCAGCTCCAGCATGCGTCCGGGCTGGATGAACGCCTCGTCGTCCACGACGTACAGGTTCTGGCCCTCGATGTCGGCTATCTCCGCGAGCACCCGGTCGATGTCCTTGACCAGGTAGCGCCGGTCCGTCATCCGCCACAGCGAACAGAACTTGCAGGTGTACGGACAGCCCGCGGTGAAGCGGATCAGCGACACCGGGCGGTACACCGAGTGGAAGTAGTCCCCGCGGTGGTGGGAGAGCAGCGAACGGTCGGGCATCGTCAGGTTGTTGAGCGCCGCCGGCTTGGGCCGGCTGTCGCGCTCCAGACCGGTGCGCGCGTCGTACGGCGCGAGACCCGACACGGGCGACGGGGAGCGGCCTGCCTCCAGCTCGGAGGCCAGATGGCTGAGCGCCGCGCCGCCCTCACCGGCGACGATCCAGTCGGCCGAGAAGCCGTTCAGCCACTCCGCCGACACCGTCGGATGGTGGCCGCCCAGCACGATCGGGACGTTGGGCCACAGCCGCCGCGCCTCCCGGCTCACTTCCCGGGAGACGTGCACGCTCGTGGTGTACGGGATGGCCACACCGATCAGGTCGGGGGGCTCGTGCGTCTGCGCGTACGTCTCCAACGGCGGGTCCAGCCGCAGATCGTGGATGGTCACGTCGTGGTCGCCGCGCAGCGCGCCGCCGAGATACTCCAGCGGCAGCGGTTCGCAGCAGCTCAGCCGGTCACTGAGGAGGGCCCGTTCGTTACGAGGCCACACCAGCAAGACCCTCATCGAGTCCCTCCCTTTCGTTGGTCCCGTTCCCCGTGCCGGTGCCCCGGGCCGACGGCCCGTCCTGGCAGAAGACGGAGGTCGCGATGGCGTGCAGCCGCTCGGTCTGGACGCGGAGGTCGTCCCCGCCCAGGGCGGCGGCGAACATCCGGCTCATGGCCGTGCCTTCGTGGATGCCCCGCTTGGGCCGCCAGGCCACCTCCGCGGGCAGGACCTCGGCGGCGGCACTGCGCAGCACCCACTTCGCCGTGCCCTCGCGGACCTTCAGCCGGCCCCGGATGCCCAGGGCCGTCGACATCACCTCACGCGTCCAGTACGGATAGCGCACGACGATGTCGCGGGCGTCGGCGAAGGCCGGGCCGAACTCGTTGCTCCGGGCGGTCGCGGTGGTCTGCGCGACCACCGCACGTTCGATGTCCTGCTCACTGCCCGTACCGCCGAGCCCGGCGAACAGCAGGTCGGCGCCGTAACCGGAGAGCAGCACCTGACGCCGGTCCGAGGCCATGGAGTTGAGCAGGAAGCAGGCGGGTGCGGCGATCTGGAGGGTCAGCAGGTCCCAGGTCTCCAGCGCGCTGATCATGCCCGGCAGCAGCTCCGAGAGCTGGTCGGGGCCGAACATCAGCTCGTGGTGCTTGCTGCCCAGGCGCTCCGCGAACCACGCGGCCTGCTCGAACTCGTCGCCGAAGGGCGTGCCCACGGTGTACGTGTGCAGCTCCGCGCCGGAGGTCTCCCGGGCGGCCAGCGCCGCGACCGTCGAGGAGTCCACCCCGCCGCTCAGCATGACCCCGACCTCGTCGACACCGGCGGCCAGCTGCCCCACCGAGGTCCGCAGCGCGTCGCGGACGGCGGCCACCGCCTCCTGCGGGTCGGTCGTCCCCGGCTTGTCCGGCAGCCCGCGCACCTGGCGGGTGGCGACCGGATCGGTGCCGTACGCGTCGACGGCCAGCGTCACCGCGGTGTCCGCCGGGACGGCCGTCACCCCGGCGAAGCGTCCGCCGGGCAGCAGCGACTGCGCCGCACCGCCGAGCACCGGGGGCCCGGCCAGCAGCGGCAGCACCGCTCCGGCCGAGGTGGCGATCAGCAGGCTGTCGTCGGCGGCGCGTGCGTAGTGCAGCGGGCAGGTGGCGCCGACGTCGCTCCACAGGGTGGCCCGGCCGGCGCGTACCAGCACCGCGCAGTAGCGCGCGTAGCACCGCTCGGTCCAGGACAGCAGTTCGTCGAGCGGGGCGTGGACCGGCGGTGCCTCCTCGGTCAGCCGGTCGCCGTGCACGACCAGCGCGTCGGCGCCGTCGCGCACCACCAGGGTGCTCAGTCCGCGTCCCGTGCCCAGGGCTTGGAACTCCACCGGGCCCGAGTGGCAGCGCAGCAGGAAACCGGCCATGTCAGTACACCCCTTCGACGCGTCGTCCTTCGGTGAATTCAGGGGAGTACGGGTCCCCCAGCCAGGGCCAGGGGTAGCGCTCGGCGGCCACCCCGTACGGGCGCACGCGCCGGGCCCGGTCGCGCTCCAGGAATCCGGGCACCAGTGCGTCGTCGGTCAGCCGCCAGACCCGCACCCGGCCCTCCTCGCCGTACGGCACCTCGGTGCCGTGCTCGTCGATGACGTCCAGCGCGACGTGCGGCCGGCAGGGCACGTAGATCACCCGGTGGTCGTCCTCCGCCTCGAACGGCTTCTGCCAGTTGATGCCGGTGGTCGAGGTGCCGTACATGCCGACGACCGGCACCCCCGGGAAGACCTCCTCGCGCAACTGGCGGTGGGCGTCGGGCTCCATCGTCGTACCGGCGTGCACGATGGCCCGGACTCCGGCCAGCG
This sequence comes from Streptomyces sp. NPDC045968, assembly GCF_056430475.1. Taxonomy (NCBI): domain Bacteria; kingdom Bacillati; phylum Actinomycetota; class Actinomycetes; order Kitasatosporales; family Streptomycetaceae; genus Streptomyces; species Streptomyces sp. NPDC045968. The sequence continues at coordinate 496,399 of NZ_JBWKLF010000004.1, forward strand.
CCTCGGTGCCCAGCCGCTCGGGCAGCATGTCCAGGAGCCGCGAGGTGCAGAAGACCACCCCGATGTCCTGCGCCCGGACCACTTCCTCCACCTGGTCCCAGATGTGCTGGACGTACCGGTCGTAGGCGGCCGTCATGCCCTCCTCGCCGAAGATCTTCACGATCCGCGGGTCGAGGTCGATCGAGAAGCACATGCCGCCGCGCCGCTCCGCGAACGCGACGACGAGCCGGCCCGTGGTGTGGGGTCCCATCGGCCCGATGAACAGCCAGTTGGTGTTCCTCGGTACGCCGTGCAGGTCCAGGAACTCGTCGGAGAACTCCAGGATGTCCGCCCAGTAACGGGCGCCCCAGGTGCCGTGCTTGGCCGGACCGGTGGTGCCACCGGTCTGCGCCGCCCACAGCGGGCCGCCCTCGCCGAGCACCGACCGGGGGACGAAGTTCTCCAGCGGGGTCCGCCGCGACGCCTCCTCGTAGTGCATCTGGTCGGCGCCGTCCGTCAGCCCGAGGAGGGTGACGGCGTCCTGGAGGCTGTGGACCTTCTCCAGGGCGTTGGTGCCCAGGCGCCGGTCCCGCTCCAGCCAGTAGGGGGTGCCATGCCGGGGGTCTAAGTGGAGGCGGACGGTCCGGCGAACGTCGTCGTCGGTGATCGGACGGAGCACCGACTCGCTCGGACTTGGCATGGCGGTTCCCTCTTCTCTCATGCTGTTCCTGCCGCCGGTCACGCGGAGGTGCCCGGCAGAACTGCCTTCTTCTTGAACAGGAAGTCGGCCAGATACCCCTCGTGCGGATCGCGGGGGTCGTAACCGCGGTCGAACTCCTCGCCGCCGAAGACCTTGTCGACGCCCGGCTCCTCGGCGAGCGCCCGTACCAGCCCGCCCGCCTCGCCGAGCACGGAGACGATCAGCGAACCCGCGCAGGCCGCGACCGCCTTGGAGCGGGGGACATGCGCCACCGCGGTGAACGGGAAGGGCAGTTCCGTCCCGAACAGCGGCGAACCCGCGTCCAGCAGCAGCACCGTGGGCCGCAGATAGGCGACACCGTCGAGGTCCACCCGCAGCGGCACGCCGGTGGCGGCCCCCGTGACATCGACCGCGCCGGCCGCGATCTCCCGCTCGATCCGCGTCGCCAGCGCGTCCCGCACCGCACGGTCCGGGAAGGCCGGAACCGAGGCGGACGGGTCGTCGAGCGGCAGCACCGGACGGGCCGCGAACTCCTGCGCGAGCTGACCCGCGGCCTCCTCGGCGTCGCCGAGCACCACCAGGGAGCTGATGTTGGTGCACAGCCGGCCGCAGCCCGCGAACGCCTCCCGGGCCAGCCGCTCCCAGGCGTCCTTCGGACCGTCGGCGCCGACGAGCGCCCGGCTGCGGCCGTAGTGGTACGTCTTGACCTTCCCGGGCGCCAGGTCGGCGGGCACCTCTTCACCGGGCCACAGCACCTGGTCGGCCAGCCGGCGCAGCGCGGGCGCGTCGCCGTGCACCAGCGAGACCGCGTTGTCCGGCAGCCCGGCGGCGTACAGCGCCTCGGTGACCAGCACCGCGGTGAACGGGTCCCGGGCGGACGTGCTCAGCAGCACCGGGCGGCGTGCGGCCAGTGCCTGCATCCACTCGATACCGATGGTCGGGAAGTTGTCGGGCACCCGCACATGCACGGACCGCCCGGCAGGCCGCCAGCTCCAGCGCGGGTCGTCGCCGCCGGTCCGGTACGCGGAGACGGTCCCGTCCGGCGACTGCGCGGCGAGGATCTCCTCCATACGGCCCAGATCGTCGGCGACCGTACGGACCCCGCGCGCCGCCCGCCGCAGCGGCAGACCCGTCGCCGCGGACAGCGCCCGCAGCCACGGGTCGAGCTCGCCGCTGTCCAGCCGGGCGGTGAGCCGCCCGGCGGCGGCGCGCAGCATCCCGAACCAGGCGTCGTCGTCGATGCCGCGCAGCACACGGGCCGTCTTCTCGGCCTCCTGCGCCATCCCGAACTGCACCAGCCGCCCGGCGTTGCCCAGCCGGGCGAGTGGCCGCCCGGCGGCGTCGTGCAGCTGTCCCGGCCGGTTCGACATCACCGGGCGTGAGCCCGAGTACGCCGGAACGTCCAGGGTGCCCGCAGTGCCCGGGACAGCCGGGGAGGCTGTCCCGGCCGCTGTCGTGAGCATCGTCACTGAACCTCCGGGACCAGGGCCGCGGGCTCCTTGGCCATGGGGGCGCCACCGTCCATCAGACCCAGACGCGTCTGGACGGTCTTCAGGTTGGCGAGGAAGGCGATGCGCTTGTACTGGCCGTCCTTACGGGTCGGGGTCATGTCGTCGTAGAGCTTCCACAGCTCGTCGATGGAGGCCCCGGGGCTGGACGTCACCGGCACGTGCCCGGTGTAGCAGTCGGTGTCGCTGGTCTCGACGGTGAACTCGACGCGCTTGGCCATGTCCTTCTCCAGGTCCGCGTGGAACGGAACGAAGAAGCAGGGCGACACGATGTCGTGGGGGTTGTCGCCGAGCCGGGCCTGCAGCCAGGTGATGGTCGAGCGCATCGCCTCGTCGGTCTCGCCGGGGATGCCCAGGATCATCGTGGCCTGCGTGCCGATCCCGGCCTTGCCCAGGGAGTCCAGGGCCCGTTCGGTGACGGCGACCTTGACCGGCCGGCCCAAGCGCTTGAGCAGCGACCAGTCCAGCGTCTCCACGCCCACCAGCAGCCGGAAGCAGCCGGACTTGCGCAGCATCTTGGCCATGTCGTCGTCGATCAGGTCGGGCCGCGCCTTGGCCTCCCACTCGAACTTGCCCTGAAGACCGGAGTCCTCGATGGCCTGGCACAGCTCCTGCATGCGCGGGACGTCCTCGACGAAGTCGTCGTCCTCGATGCGGATGCGGTCGAAGCCGTGCACCTCGACGAGCTCGCGGATCTCCGCGAGTACCCGCTGCGCGCTGTGCCGGCGCTGACCGACACCCCACTGGTGCTTGGAGTAGCAGTAGGCGCAGGCGTACGAGCAGCCGCGGGCGGTGACGACGTTGCCTGCCCGGCCGCGGGAGATCGTCCGGTACCGCTCCATGTCGGCCAGGTCACGGGCCGGCATGGGCAGCTTGTCCAGGCGCATCACCTGCGGGGCGGCGGCCGTCTCGACGACCTTGCCCTCGTCGTCACGGAAGACGATCCCGCGCACCTTGTGCAGGTTCTTGCGGCCGTTGTTGCCGAACTCGTGGACCAGGTGCGAGAAGGTGACCTCGCCCTCGCCCTTGACGACGACGTCGGCGGAGCCGTCCTCGACCAGCTGGCGGGCCAGCGGGGTCGCGCCGACACCGCCCAGCACGGTCAGGGCCTTGGGGTGGTGGTGCTTGACCTCGGAGGCCAGCTTGACGCCGTTCTTGAGGCTGGAGGTCAGCACCTGGATGCCGACGACGTCCGGGTTGTAGCCCCGCAGCGGTTCGTTGGGTGTGGCGAGCGGCCTCTCCAGGACGAAGAGCTGGTCGTCGATGAAGTGGACGTCGGTGCCCGCCGTGTCGTGGAAGGTGCCCTCCCGCAGTACGGCGGCCAGGGACAGCAGCCCCAACTGCGGTGCGGAGATCGACTCTCCTGAGTACGCCGACCGGCGAGCGTTCACGAGAAGAACTTGCATGCTTGTCTGCCTCCTGCGAGTGGACAGTCCTCAGGCGCGGCCCGGCTGACCGCCCGCAGCCTGCGTGCACACGGGGCCTGTGGCTGGAGAACGTGCTGTGCGTGCGGCCCGTGAGTCACACGGTGGGCCTGCTCCGGTCGTCAGCGGGTGATCAAGGATGGGGGTGACCGCCGGGCGTCTGTCCGGCGTGGCGGCGTGCCCGGATGTGACTCCGGTCGTTCGACAGCGGTGCTGGATGAGCTTGGCTGGGCTGCACGTGTGCTCCAGCCCACCACGGGCCTCCGGCGCCGTCCAATGCCTTTAACGGGTCGCCCCCGCACTGCCGTGGCATGGGCGCCATTCCCGTCTCCGGCCATGCCGCCGGCGCATCACGGCGATGCTCCAACGGCTGCTGTGCCGGGTGCCGGCTCTGTGGCAGCATCGCTGCGGAGTCCAGCAGATCGACTTGACCCTGCACGCGCTCCGGAGAGGTACCGATGACCGCTTTCCAGCGACCGGCCGACGCAGCGGACGTGACGACGGTGACGTCGGACCCCGAGGCTGACCGCGAGACGTTCTGGCGGGACGGAGTGATCCGCTGGGACAACGTCCTGACGCCCGACCAGGTGATCGCGCTCCGCGCGTCCATGGAGAAGGCGTTCTTCGCCGGGGAGGACAAACCGGCCGACGGAGTCCTCGACCTGTCCGAGACCCAGGAGAGGCCGAGCGACAGGGCGCTGCTCCAGAAGATCGGCATCTGGCAGAACGACCCCGTCTGCGAGGAGCAGATCCGCCGCCCCGACCTGGTGCCCCGCGTGGAGGCCCTGCTCGGCGGCCCCGTACGGCTCTTCCGCGACCACTCCTTCTACAAGCCCGCGGGCAAGGGCGAACGCAGCCGCCTGGTGCTGCACCAGGACAACCGCTACTGGCACCTGGACCCGCCGGACGCCATCACCATCTGGATGGCCCTGGACGACGCCACCGTGGAGAACGGCTGCGTGCACTACGTGAAGGGCACCCACCACCTGGGCCGCGTCGAGCACGTACGCCGCGAGGAGGGCGCCGTCCTCGTCGAGGCCCTGACCGACCAGGAACCGGTGCCGTACCCCATTCCGGCGGGCAGCGCCCTGGTGCACCACATCAACACCCTGCACGGCTCCGGCCCGAACCTCACCGACCAGCCCAGGCGCGCCTATTCGCTGGTCTTCGTGCGGGCCGACACGACGGTACGCGGCCGGCCGATGACCGATTACCCGCTCGCCGCCGACCTGATCCGGTGAGCCCTTCGATGCCCGACACCGACACCGCTCCCGCGCCCCCCGGACCCGCCGGTCTCCACCCGGACACGTACGAGACGATCCTGCTCGAACGCGCCGACGGCGTCGCCTGGGTCACTCTCAACCGGCCCGAGAGACTCAACGCCACCAACGAGCGCATGCACCACGAGCTGATCGACGCCTTCGCACGCGTGGCGGACGACGGGGTCACCAAGGTGCTCGTCTTCACGGGCGCCGGGGACCGGGCCTTCTGCATCGGCAGCGACCTGGGATTCCTGGGTCAGGTGCTGGCGGGCGACAAGGGCGACACCGAGATGTTCGAGGTCTACCTGGCCCGGATGAACCGGGTGGCGTTCGCCCTGGAGCGGCTGCCCATGCCGACCATCGCGATGGTGCAGGCCAAGGCGCGGGCGGGCGGCTTCGAGCTGGCCATGGCCTGTGATCTGGTGCTGATCTCGGAGGAGGCGCGGATCGGCGACGTCCACACCCCGTACGGTCATATGCCGGGCGCCGGCGCCTCCCACCGGGCGGTGCGCAAGATGGGTCTCCAGCCCGCGATGGAGATGCTCCTGACCGGCCGTTGGCTCTCGGCCGCCGAAGCCGTGTCCACGGGCCTGGCTCTGCGGGCGGTGCCGAAGGACCGGCTGCGCGAGGAGACCGCCGCGCTCGCCGCCACACTGGCCGCGATGCCGGGCGACTGCCTGCGCCATGTGAAGGCCGCCGTCATGGGCGGTCTCGGCGTCTCCGTGGAGGAGGCCGTCGCGGTGGAGACACGGGAGTACCTCGCGCTGATGCGGGGCTCCACCGGACCGGTGGACGGATTCCGCAAGAGCCAGCGCGAACGCGCGGCCCGCCGCGGCGAGACCGGCTGATCCCGCTCACCTCGGACACGTCCGGCGGACGGCACAGCTGTCCGCCGGACGTGGTTCAGTTGTCACCGGACGTGCGTCGGTCGCCTGCCGGGGCGGTTCAACCGACGCCCCCGTAGCGGCGCTTGGCGTCGGCGAGGTCCTCGACCCGGGTGGTGTCCCACGGCCGTTCCCATCCCGCGAGCCGCAGCAGCCAGGCGACCAGGCTCCCGGTGAAGCCCCAGAGGAACAGCTCCCCGGCCAGGAATCCGGGCCCGGTGTAGCCCGCCGTCATACGGACCCGCAGCCGGCCCGCCGGATCGGCGAGGTCCCGTACGGGGACCCGGTGCACGGCCACGATCTCGCTGCCGTCGCTCGCGGGCGCGCTGCCGCCCTCCCACCAGCCGAGCACGGGCGTCACGGAGAAGCCGCTCCAGGCCAGGTACAGCGGCCGCAGCGGTGTGACGACGCGGATGGCCGCCCGGTCGAGGCCGGTCTCCTCCGTGGTCTCGCGCAGGGCGGTGTGCACCGCGTCGCGGTCATCGGGTCCCACGGAGCCGCCGGGGAAACACACCTGCCCCGGATGGTGGCGCAGCGCGCCGGAGCGCCGGAGGAAGAGCAGATCCGGTCCGTTCTCCCCGGAACCGAACAGCACCAGGACGGCGGAGGACCTGCCCGACTCCGGCCCCCGCGCGGCATAGCGCTCCAGCTCGGGCGCGCTGTCCCGGCCGGCCCGCAGGGCCACGTCGGCCAGCCAGGAGGGCACGTGCGGTCCGGTCGGATGTGCCGTGTCGAGAGCCACGGCCGCCAGCGTAGGCGAGCCACCGGTCCATGGCGCCGGTCTCCACCGGCATTGGCGGGGAATCGGTCATGCCCTTTGTGCCGCACGGCGATGCGCCGCGGGCATCACCCCCGACAGGCTTCGCAACCACGGCAGTTGAGGTGCGGCGCCCGGGTACCGTGAGGTGATCGCGCCGCAGGGGAGTCTCGGGAGGACAGCTGATGAGTGTGCGTCAGGGGACGGACGGGGCCGGAGTACCGATGGCCGGGCCGATGAACGCGCTGACGGATGTCGCGGGGCTGCGCGTGGGCCACGCGGGACGGACCGGTGACGGCTGGCTGTCCGGTGTCACCGTGGTGCTGGCCCCCGAGGGCGGCGTCGTGGCCGCCGTCGATGTGCGCGGGGGAGGCCCCGGGACCCGGGAGACCGACGCGCTGGACCCGCGCAACCTGGTGCAGCGCATCGACGCCGTGGTGCTGTCCGGCGGCAGCGCCTTCGGGCTCGACACGGCGGGCGGCGTGGCGGAGTGGCTGGAGGAGCGGGGACGCGGCTTCCGTGTGGGTCCGGGCCCGGGCCAGGTGGTCCCGGTGGTCCCCGCCGCCGCCCTGTTCGACCTCGGGCGCGGCGGGCGGTGGCGGGCCAGGCCGGGCGCGGACCTCGGACGTGCGGCCGTCGAAGCGGCGGACGGTACGGAGGAGGGCGCCGAGGTGCCGCAGGGGTGCGTCGGGGCGGGCACCGGCGCGGTGGCCGGCGGGCTCAAGGGCGGCGTCGGTACGGCGAGTGTCGTGCTGCCGTCCGGGGCGACCGTGGCGGCGCTGGCGGTGGCGAACGCGGCCGGCTCGCTGCTCGATCCCGGCAGCGGGATTCTCTACGGCGCCCGGACGGGCCTCGATGACGAGTTCCGGGCGCGTGGGCTGTCCGCGACGCCCCCGGACGAGGAACGGCACACCAAGGCGCTGGACCGGCTGACCGCGGCCCGCGAGGAGACCCGGCGGCGGCAGGCGGGCGCGGCGCAGCCGCTCAACACCACGCTGGCCGTGATCGCCACCGATGCGACGCTGACCCGCGCACAGGCGCAGAAGCTGGCCGGCACCGCCCACGACGGCCTGGCCCGCGCGGTACGCCCGGTCCATCTGCTCACCGACGGCGACACAGTGTTCGCGCTGTCCACCGGACGGCTGCCGCTGGTGCCGGAGAGCCCGGAGGCGCCCGGCGGGACGGCCGACCGCTCGGGCTGGGGCGCGCACCTGGAAGCCATGGAACTCAACGCGGTGCTCGCGGCGGGGGCCGATGTCCTCACCCGGGCCGTGGTGCACGCGGCACTGGCCGCGGAGAGCGTCGACGGCCCCGGTGGCGACTTCCCCTCCTACCGCGAGCTGTACGGCTGACCGGCCGGCCGAAAGAGGGGGACCGTCACCTGTCCGGTGTGCGGACCAGGGCCAGCAGGCCGCCGAGCACGGCGAACAGGGCCAGGAACACAGCCGTGCCGACGCCGTCGACGGCGTCCTCGACCACATGGCCTCCGAGGAAGAACCACACCCCGGTCCCCGCGATGACGAGCAGATGACTGCCCCGCTCCCGCGTCGCGCGCATCCCCACCCACAGCAGCAGCGGCATGCACCCCACCCCACCGGCCAGCGCCAGCACCGATTCGAGGGAGCCGGCGAGGATCGCGTCCGGATCGGCGTCCCGCGCCCCCTGCGCCCACTCCCGGCCGCCCGACCAGATCAGGTAGCAGACGGTGGCGGCGACCGCCGATACGACAGCGCCCTTCACTCCACGAGCGGTACGGATTCTCGCCGTAATCGTCATACGTTCAGCCTTTCATGGCACAGGCAGGGGACCTGAGTACACGTACTCAGGTCCCCGCCCTTTCTCCGTACCTACAGCGTGTGTTGCAGACTGTCGGCGTACAGTCGCGCCCCCGGGGTCTTCGGGTGGAACGACTTCATGGACGGTGCGACGTTGCCCGGCAGCCAGTCCGGGTCACGGGCATCGGCCTTGGCGTGACCGGAGAGCACGATGCCGTGCACCGTCTCCGGATCACCGCAGATCGCCTTCCCGGCGAACTCGTCGCGCGGGTCGGAGAACACCGCCTTGGCCGCGTACAGGCGGTTGGCGTCGTCGACGGCGCCCTGCATCTCCTTGGCCAGCGTGTCCGCCATGCTGTTCAGCCACGGCGCCTCCTCGGTACCGATACCGAGGACACAGCCACCGACGCCCTCAAGGAGCCTCGGGTAGCCCATGAGCACGATCTTCGCGTTCGGCGCCTTCTTGTGGAGCTCGTTGAGCATGCCGGTCAGACGCGGCCGGATCTGCTCGTTGAGCCACTTCGGTGCCCATACCTCCAAGGACCCCGTCTCGCCACCTGTCTTGCTCCCGTTGTCGGGGTTGACGGCTTCGATGGAGTTGTTGTTGCACACGGTCCCGGCCGTGATGCACTCCTGGACGATGTCGGCGAACCGGGCGTCGTTGCCACCGACCGACAGGGTGACCAGCGTGGTGTTCTGGTCGAGGTAACCCTGCTGGATCTGCGGCAGCTCGCTGTTCTGGCCCGTGGAGAGGATGTTGTAGTACCGGGCACCCGAGCACGCGATGAACTGGTAGTCCATGATCTTGTCGCGGTCGTCGGCCATCTGCCCGATGGACTTGGCGTAGCCGGGCAGCGTGGCCTGACGCGACCAGGCGTACTTGGACCGGTGGCACTTGTTCTCGGTGTCCGGCTGCTGCGGGTCGTAGTAGTCGGAATCGTTGTAGTAGTCGTCGCCGGCGTTCTCGGAGGCGCCTTCACCCGAGGAGTACGAGTCGCCCATGGCGACGACCTGGTGGGTCGGCTTGGCACCCAGCGGCTCGAAGCCGATCGAGTCCCACGCCACGTCCTCCGTGCCCTTGCCGTCCTCGGTCACGTTCGACAGCGCCACGGTGGGCACGCCGGTGAAGTTGAACGCCCCGAGCGACACCCACTTGTTCTCCAGTACCCGCTGGGGCTTCACCCGCTTCGGACTGGTGGAGTTCGTGCCGCCCACCGTGTAGGCGGCCTGACGGGTGTGAGCACCGTGGTCGGGCACGTGCGCCCAGACCCGCATCCAGCCCCGGTCCGCCGTGCCCAGCGTCCAGGTGCCGGTGGTCTTCAGACGGGTGGCGTCCGTCGTTCCGGCCTTGTTGGTGTGCGTGAACCAGAAGTGGTTGTTGTGCGCCGCACCGATCTGATGGAGGTCGATGCGGGAGGAGGCGGTGCCGAAGTCGAAGTTGAACGTTCCCGACGAGACCACCGCCCCGCACGATCGTCCCGCGGACCCCACGGGAGTGACGCCGTTGGGGACGTCGTCGACGATCTTCGTGCCGGTGGGCAGTCCGGACGCGCACCGCGGCGGGTAGGAGTTCTCGTCCGGCTGTTCCGGATACGTGGTGTCGAACCGGTGGAGCGGGTGCCCGCACTGGGCGCTGGTGGTGCAGTTCTTCCACGTGACGGACTTGTGGAACCAGCACTTCAGGTACAGCGGGTCCGACTCGTTCGGGTCGCCGGGCAGCAGGCAGGGGCCGCCGCCGGTGTTGTTCGTCGCACCCGTGCCGATCTTCGACGGGTTGCAGTCGTTGCTGGAGTCGCAGAACAGGCTGATCGGCGGCTTGGCCGTCGTACGGTTGGCCGTGGACGTCCACCAGGCGGCGCGGTAACCGGGCTGGAAGTCACCGGGCTTGAACATCGCCGCGAGCGGCCGGGCCGCCCAGCCGATGACCTTCTCCGAGTACGGCCAGTCCTGCGGGTGCGCGGCGTGGCTGTAGTCGTCGTAACCGGCGTAGTCCTCCAGGAAGGGGGTGCGGTTCTCCTTCCACAGCGGGTTCGCCGGGTTGTTCGTCCACCCCACGCCCCACTTGCCGGAGGTGGTGCCGGACGAAGCCTGCGTGTAGTAACCGCTGTTGTACGCCCACAGGGCGAAGAACCAGTTCTCGATGTACTTCGGGTCGCCGCCGTTGATCGTCAGGCCGTCGGCGCGCGTCTGGTTCCACTTCTCGATCAGGATGTTCACGCCCGCCGCGATGTTCGCCGCGTAGTCGAGCGCGATGGCCTCCTGCTGCGCCACCGTCTTCGTCGGCTGGCCCTTGCCCGGGAGCCGCATGCCGTCGGTGACCTGGGTGACGCCGTAACCGCAGTCGGACTTGCTCCAGTTGATGAGCCAGGGGTCGCTCTGCTCACCGTCGGACGCGTACTCGATGCCGTAGAAGTTACCGATCAGCGAGTTGGCCGAGACGCCCGGTACCGCGTACCGGGTGGCCTGCCACATGTTCGACTCCTGCGCGGTGATGCCGAGCATCACCTGTGCCGGTACGTGCCAGTCGGCACCGCTGCCGCCCGCCAGGGGCGTCAGGGGGAACATCGACTGCGGCCCGTAGGCCGCCATGCCGGTGTTCTTCCAGTTCGCCGGCCTCGACGCGCTCTTGTTGAGCTGGCCGACGACGGCCTGGTCCACGGCCCACTCGATCTGCCGCGGGGTCGGCTGGAACGCCTGCTTCTTCGGGTCGTTCCTCGGCACCGAGCACGTCCGGTCCGCGTCGACCGGCGAAGCCATCGTCGACACGCCGCCGGACTTCGGGGCCGCGGTCAGGGCCGGGCTCGTCGCGGTCGCGGCGCGCTGGGCCTTCTCGTCGCCGATCCGGTTGCCCGGAGCGGCGTCCAGCACCGCTGTCTTCCCCGTGTCGAGCGCCTTCAGGGTGATCCGGGTGGCGCGCGGTGCGGCGGCGTCCTTCACCGAGATCCGCGAGTCCTTGCCGTCGGCCCACGCGGTGGTCACCGCGGCGGCGCCGCGGCTGGAGATCCGCGCGTCCTTGGCGATGCCGCCCGGGTTGCGGACGGCGGAGGGCAGCGCCCCGTTGCTGCGCGCCTCACCGGTGACGTACACCGCACCCGAGGGCGTACGCGCGATGTCGAACCGGCTCAGGCCGCCCTGAGCGAGCTTGGCCGCCCTGCCCTTGCCGTTCGCGGTCCGCAGCGTGCTCGCGGTGACCCGGGACACGGCCGCCTGGTCATCGGCCGAGGACCCCGCCTTTCCGCCGGGGAGGCGGTCGATGAAGGTCACCCCGCCGTCGGCGTCCGGCTTCAGCTGGAACGGCGGCGCGTGGGTGAGGGCCACCGTCCGCACCGTCGACCCGTTGATCTTCACGACCTGCCGGCCGCGCGCGGCGACGATCTCGCCGCCGACCGGAACCGCCGATGTGACCTGGCCCGCGATCGTCGCCTTGGCGGAGGTGCCCGTGGCGGCCGCGACCCGGACCAGCCGGGTCTCGTTCTTCTTCGAGGTGTTCTCGTCGGTGAACTGGGAGAACACCACGTCCTCGCCCGTGCCGCAGCCCGGGGAGAAGTACGCCAGCGTGGCCTGGAACGGCAGCTTGCGCACATCGCCGCTGCGCAGGTCCACGACGGCGGTGAACGCGCCGCGGCTCATCAGGTCGGGCTTGTTCGTGAACGTACGGGGGGCGTACGCCACGGCGGCGTACCGTCCCGACTCGGTCACACAGGCGTTGCCGATCCACGCGTCCGTGTCGAAGCCCGGCTCGGACAGCGAGGCGGCGGTCTTCCACCGGTAGCCGTCCTTCTCGTCGGCCACCATCACGTGGAAGCCCGAGCCATCACCCGATGTGGTGAACGCCTGGTCCGACGACGACCGGTAGCCCTTGCCCAGCACGTCGGAGCGCTTCTTGGCGGGAACCGAGCGGGGTTTGATCCCCGGGTCGGTCCCGTCGGCCGAGGGCGCGGTCGGTGAGGACCAGCCGTTCGCCGCTCCCGGGGGTACTGCGTCCGCGAAGGCCTGCGTCGTCCCGACACCGCAGGCCACCGCGACTGCGACGACAGCGGCCACCGAAACACGCGCACGCCTTAATACGCTGCGTCTCAAGTTCCCGTCCTTTTCCTGGTGTACGCGCCCAGGACAGGGCGCGTGACCGCACCCGGGAACCGGCGCCCGCAGGCACACGAAAGCAGGCTCCCTGGGGGCGGAGACCTTGACGTGGCGGGAGATCGACAGATCTCGACCGCGGCTGAATCGGCTCGTCCACGCCATCGTGTCACTTGGCGCTCTTCTGACGCTCTCCTGTCTTCCGCACCTCCTCATCCGATGCCGGCGCGTCCTGGCCCCTGCGCGTCAGATGGCGCTGGGCGGGCAGCAGGGGGGCGATCGCGGCGAGGGCGACCAGGATGACGGCCATGGCCCGGAAGGCGTTTCCGTAGCTCTCCATGAGCGCGGCCGGCGGTCCCGCGGCGCCGCTGGTCGTGAGGGTGAGCAGCACCGCGAGGCCGAACGCCCCGCCGAACTGCCGCGAGGTGTTGACCAGTCCGGACGCCGCACCGGCCTCGGCGGCTCCGACTCCGGAGGTGACCGTGAGGGTCAGCGGGGTGCTCACGAGCCCGCCGCCGAAGGAGATCACCACCGCCGGTCCGAGTATGCCGCCGAGGTAACCGCTGTCCGGACTGATGCCGCTCTGCCAGAGGAAGCCCGCCGCGGCGACGAGCGCCCCGCAGGCGATCAGGACGCGGGCCTGCACGTACCGCATCAGCCACGGGGTCAGGAACAGTCCGACCAGCAGCATCACCACGGTGTGCGGCAGGAATCCCAGGCCCGTCTGCGCGGCGCTGTAGTGCAGCACCCCCTGCATGGTGAGGGTCAGGAAGTACCAGATCGGGATGTGGAAGCCCGCTCCGGCCAGCATCATCCCGACGTTCCCCCAGCCGACGCCGGGCAGCCTCAACAGCCCCGGCGGTACCAGCGGCTGGGCCGCGTACCACTTCTCCACCGCCACGAAGGCGGCGAGGGCGACGATCCCCCCGGCGAGCGGCAGGGCGGTGGCCGGGTCGGTCCAGGCGTGGACGCGGGCCTGGGCGATGCCGAGGGTGACCAGGGCCAGCCCCGCCGTGGCCAGCACCGCGCCGGGCAGATCGAGCCGGACCCGCCGCGCCGGAGCGGTACGCCCCTTGAGCAGCCGGGCGGCGAGCAGCAGCAGGGGAATCCCGATCGGCACGTTGATCAGCAGCACCGAACGCCAGGACAGGTACTCGGTCAGAAGGCCGCCGAAGAGATTGCCCGACGCCCCGCCCGCCAGACTGACCGCGGTCCAGATCGCGAGCGCCCTGGTCCGCCGCGGCCCTTCGGGGAACGTGGTGGTCACCATGGTCAGGGCCAGCGGGGCGAGTACGGCCGCCCCGACGCCCTTCGCCGCCCGCGCCGCGATCAGCAGCGCGGGCGACGTGGCGAGCCCTCCGGCCGTCCCCGCGACCACGAAGATCGAGAGGCCGATGAGGAACACCCGCCGGTGCCCGTACAGATCGCCCAGCCGCCCGCCCAGCAGCAGCAGCCCGGCGAACGCCAGGGCGTAACTGCTGACGACCCACTGGAGGTTCGCCGGGTCGAAGCCGAGTTCCCTCTGCATCGAAGGGAGCGCGACGGTGATCACCGAGACGTCGAACAGAACTATGAACTGCGCCGCACACGCCAACGCGAGCGTCGACGTGGCAGTGGACCCGCCACGCATGTCCCTCCCCAGGAGCCGTTCAGCCAGGACGGTGCCGTACGTCTCAACCGCTCTACTGGGAGAAGTCCACCCCCTGCGCGAGGGCCACCTTGCCCGAGTAGTTCACGGTGTTGGTGGCGCGGCGCATATAGGCGCGCCAGGCGTCGGAGCCGGACTCGCGGCCGCCGCCGGTCTCCTTCTCGCCGCCGAACGCCCCGCCGATCTCGGCGCCCGAGGTGCCGATGTTGACGTTGACGATGCCGCAGTCCGCGCCGTCCGCCGCCAGGAACCGTTCGGCCTCGCTCTGGTCCGCGGTGAAGATCCCGGACGACAGCCCCTGCGGTACGTCGTTGTGCAGCCGGATCGCCTCGTCGAGGTCCCGGTAGGTCAGGACGTACAGGATGGGCGCGAAGGTCTCCTCCCGTACGACGGCGGTCTGCGCGGGCATCCTCACGAGGGCGGGCCGTACGTAACCAGCGTCCGGCGCCGCGTCCTCGAGCTGGCGTTCACCGCCGACGACCACGGTGCCGCCCTCCTGGACCGCCCGGTCGAGGGACTCGCGCATCCTGGCGTGCGCCGCCTCGTTCACCAGCGGCCCGACCAGGGTCGATTCCCGGAACGGGTCGCCGACCGGCAGCCTGCGGTACGCGGTGGCGAGCCGCTCGACGACGGTGTCCACGATGTCGGCGTGCACGATCAGCCTGCGGAGCGTGGTGCACCGCTGGCCGGCCGTGCCCGCCGCCGAGAACACGGCGGCGTTCAGGGTGAGATCGAGATCGGCCGAAGCGGTGACCACGGCCGCGTTGTTCCCGCCGAGCTCCAGGATGGTGCGCCCGAACCTGGCAGCCACCCGGGGGCCGACCTCGCGTCCCATCCGGGTCGAGCCGGTCGCGCTGATCAGCGGCACCAGCGGCGAGTCCACCAGCTGGGTGCCGGCCTCCGCGCCACCGAGCACCACCTGGTTGAGGTGCGCCGGGGCACCCGTCTCGGCGATGGCGCGGTCGAGCAGGGCGGAGCAGGCCAGCGCGGTCAGCGGGGTCAGCTCGGACGGCTTCCAGACCACGGTGTCACCGCAGACCAGGGCCACCGCCGCGTTCCACGCCCACACGGCGACGGGGAAGTTGAAGGCGCTGATCACACCGACCACGCCCAGCGGGTGCCAGGTCTCCATCAGCCGGTGGCCCGGGCGCTCGGACGGCATCGTGCGGCCGTAGAGCTGCCGGGACAGGCCCACCGCGAAGTCACAGATGTCGATCATCTCCTGCACTTCGCCGAGTGCCTCGGAGCGGATCTTGCCGGCCTCCACGGTGACCAGGTCGGCCACGGACTCCTTGTGCTCGGTGAGCAGTTCGCCGAGCCGCTTGACCAGCGCGCCGCGGACCGGCGCCGGGGTGGTCCGCCACGTGAGGAACGCGGCGTGCGCGGCCTCGACGGCCCGGTCGATGTCGGCCGGGGTGTCGGCGCGCAGTCCGAACAGGTCCTGGCCGGTGACCGGCGTGCGGGCGGTCAGGGCGTCGCCCTTGACCGCGGTGAGTTCGACTCCACACCTGGCCAGGGCGTTCTCCGCCCGGACGCGTATGTCTTCGGTGCTGCTGACTGCGGTAACCATGCCGACTCCTGGTCGATCGTGCCGGGTGCCGGCCGTTCCTCGGCCGGTACCCGGAGCTGCCACTACGTCCGAGGTAGGGATCCTCGGTCCTGCGAGTCCTTCAGCGCCTGGGCCAGGACATCGATCTCGGCCTCGGTGGTGTAGAAGTGCGCCGAGACCCGGATCAGGGCCCCGTCCGGTCGCTCGGCCACCGCCGACTCGATCCGGAAGTTCTCCCAGAGGCCGCGGCGCAGTCCGTCCGCGTCCGTACCTCCGGGCAGCCGGAACGCCACCATCCCGCCGGACAGCTCCGCCGAGTCCGGGGTGGCGGGTTCGAGGCCGCACCAGCCGGTGAGGCGCCGGCGTGCGTACTGTGCCGTCTCGCGCATACGTGAGCGGATTCTGTCGTGTCCGAGCTCCGCCTGGAAGCCGATGGCCTCCGGCAGGGTCAGCCACGGGCAGATGTCCCGCGTTCCCTCGCACTCCAGTCTGCGCAGGCGGGGGGTGCTGCCGAACCGGTCGGGCGCGTCCGGCGGCCCGCTTCCGGCCGGGGGGTGGTAGGCCCAGCTCACCTGGGGCGGCCGCAGGGTCTCCGTACGGTCCGCGCCGATGTGCAGGAATCCGACCCCGGTGGGGGCCAGCAGCCATTTGTGGCCGCTTCCCGCGTAGTAGTCGCAGGGCAGGGCGGCCAGGTCCAGCGCGGTGAACGCCGGGGCGTGGGCGCCGTCGATCATGGTGAGGACGGAGCGCCTGCGGGCCTCCTCGCACAGTTCCGCGGCCGGCAGCACCAGTCCCGTCGACGACACCACATGACTGAAGAAGAGCAGCCGGGTCCGCGCGTTCATCGCGGCGACCGCGGCGTCGACGATCTCCTGCGGATCGCGGGGCATCTCCGGCAGCCGGAACGTCCGTACGGTCAGTCCGTGTTCCTGTGCCATGCGTTCCCAGCACCACCGCATCGGCGCGTACTCGTGGTCGCTCATCAGGATCTCGCCCGGCGCGGCCGGCCGTAGCGAGGACGCCACCAGATTGACGGCCGCGGTGACATTGGTGGTGAGGACCAGGCGGTGCGGCTCGCTCCCCACGAAGGCGGCCAGTGACTCGCGCGCCCGCCACAGCAGCGGGGGTACGTCACGGAGCAGGAAGTCCATCGGCTCGTGGGCGAGGCGGCCGCGCAGGGCGGTGACGCGCTCGAAGACGCTCCGGGGCAACGGCCCGCCGGAGCCGGTGTTCAGGTTCACGACCGTCGGGTCGAGGAGCATCTGCTCACGGGCGCCGGCCCAGTCGGTATCGGCCATGTGGTTCTCCCGCCCATTGACAACGGACACATAAGACAGAACAGGGGCCTGCCGACATATATCGGGCCGATCCGAAATTCTTTCGCGTGTTACGCGCTGTAGGCGGGCCACGTCAGTGTAGGCATCTTTCTGGTGCTGTCCATACCTTTTCCTGGCCACTGTTCCTTATCGGACACCAGTCGTCCGAAAGAGGTCCGCAAGAGCCGTAGAAGAGAGCGTCAAGAGTTGTTGGTCATAGAACTGGTGCGCTGACCTGGGAGGGTGCCGCATATACGCCTCTCCGGTTTCACCGAGGACGACACTGGGAGACGCAATGTCTGTGGCAATGTCAACAACGGGTGAAAAAGAAGGAATTACCGGAGACGGAATTCCCGAGAAAGCGGCTCTGAATGCCGGGGACGTACATCGTGCGCTTGAACCGCACGTTCTTGTCGACGGCTACGGATTCGTACTCGATTTGGCGGCCAGTTCGGGAAGCAGGCTCGTCGACGGTGTCACCGGAAAGAGTTATCTCGATCTCTTCTCCTTCTTCGCCTCCGCGCCGCTCGGTATGAATCCCTCCTGCATAACCGACGACGAGGCGTTCATGCGGGAGCTCGCCGCCGCCGCCGTCAACAAGCCGTCGAACCCGGACCTGTACACGATTCCGTACGCCGAGTTCGTCAGGACGTTCGCCCGGGTGCTCGGGGACCCGGCGCTGCCGCACCTGTTCTTCGTGGACGGCGGGGCGCTGGCTGTCGAGAACGCGCTCAAGGCCGCCTTCGACTGGAAGGCGCAGAAGCTGGGCCTCGACGACGACGGCGTCAACGGTCTCCAGGTGCTGCACCTGGAGCGGTCGTTCCACGGCCGCAGCGGCTACACCATGTCGCTCACCAACACCGAGGTCTCCAAGACCACCCGGTACCCCAAGTTCGCCTGGCCGCGCATCCCCTCGCCCGCGCTCCGGCACCCCCTCGCCGACCACGCCCGGGCGAACGAGGAGGCCGAGCAGCAGGCCCTCCAGGCCGCCGAGGCGGCGTTCCGCGCGGCCGACGGAATGATCGCCTGCTTCATCGCCGAACCGATCCAGGGCGAGGGCGGCGACAACCACCTGAGCGCCGGCTTCCTCCAGGCCATGCAGCGGCTCTGCCGCCAGTACGACGCACTGTTCGTCCTCGACGAGGTCCAGAGCGGCTGCGGCATCACCGGCACCGCCTGGGCCTACCAGCAACTGGGCCTGGAGCCCGACCTGGTGGCCTTCGGCAAGAAGACGCAGGTCTGCGGAGTGATGGGCGGCGGCCGGATCGACGAGGTCACGGACAACGTCTTCGCCGTCTCCTCCCGGATCAGCTCGACCTGGGGCGGCAACCTCGCCGACATGGTCCGGGCCACGCGGATCCTCGAGACGATCGAGCGCACACGGCTCTTCGACACCGTCGGCCGGCTCGGCACCTACCTCGGTGACGGCCTCGAAGCCATCGCCGTCAAGCACTCCGACGTCGTGACCAACGCCCGCGGCCGCGGCCTCATGCGCGCCGTCGACCTGCCCGACACCCGGACCCGTGACGAGGTCCTGCGCCGGATGCTCCAGGAACACCAGGTCATCGCCCTGCCCTGCGGTGACCGCAGCCTGCGGTTCCGCCCGCCGCTGACGATCTCCGAGAGCGAGATCGACCAGGCCCTGGAGGCGCTGGCCCTCAGCGTCGCAGAGCCCACCGCCTGACACCACGTGTAGCCCGACCTGCTGCCGCTACGAGAAAAGACGGAGATCCCACCCATGACGTCAGCACGGTTCCCGACGACCGCCGCGGAGTGGTCGGCCCGCATCGATGGAGTATCGGGCGAGCGCTGCGATCTGGAAATGCTGCTCAAGGACGAGTGGCGCAACAAGATCGCGGTACGGGACGACGACCCCGGCATTCGTGCGACGGAATTCCGGGAACTGTCCATCGGCGGGCAGGACTACACGACGCTCAAAAACGCACTGGCCGGTCACGACGGCGTGTCGGTCGGTGCGTTCGCGCTCGCCGCGCTCCACAGCGTGATGCGCGCGTACGGCCACGGCAACCGGACGGTCGCCGCGTTCGTCGACGCCACCGCCGCAATGGAGCCGCAACACTCCCGCATTCTTCCCGTCATAGTCGACCACGTGGCCCAGTCCGGGCTCACCTGCCTCGCGGCGGTACGGGAACTCGACGACGCGCTGCGGCAGAAGGACGCGTACGGCAGCCCGGACGAGCTGCTCCAGCGCGGGCTGTTCGACGCGCTCCTCGTACTCGCGGACCACCAGGTCACGCTGGCCGAACTGCCGTCGTCCCCGCTCACCATGGTCGTCCGGGACACCGGCGGGGCACTGAGCTGGACGATCGCCTACGCGGGCGAGTTCTTCGAGGACCGGACGATCGCCGGTGTCCTCGATGTCGTACACGAGGTACTCGGCCAGTTCCTCAGCCACCCCACCCTCCTCGTGGCCGATATCGAACTGGTGTCGCGCGAGCAGCGCGAGCAGATCCGGGAGTGGAACGCCACCGACGGTGACTTCCCGCGGGACAAGCGGCTGAACAACCTCTTCGAGGACGCCGTCCTGCGGTCGCCGGACCGGGAGGCCGTCGTCTTCGGCGACATCACGCTGACGTACCGCGAGGTCAACGAGCGCTCCAACCAGTTCGCGCACTGGCTGCTGGGCCCCGGCGCCGGGGTCCGCCCGGAGGAACTCGTCGGGCTGTACCTCGACAAGAGCGACCTCGGTGTCGTCGCCACCCTGGGCATCTGGAAGGCCGGCGCGGCCTACGTCCCGATCGACCCCGGCTACCCGGCGGAGCGAGTCAGGTTCGCCGTACGCGACACCGGCCTCTCCGGCATCGTCACCAACCAGCGGCACGCGGCGCGGCTGCGGGACATGCTCGGCGCCGACCACGCGGACGTGCGCGTCATCGAGGTCGAGACCGTCCTGGCCGAGCAGGCCGGGGCCGGGAGCGCGGTCCTGGAGAACCCGCGACTGCCGCTCGGCAGCGGCGACCTCGCCTATCTGACGTACACCTCCGGCACGACCGGCGTGCCGAAGGGCGTGCCCAAGTACCACGACAGCGTCGTGAACAGCATCACGGACCTCTCCGAGCGCTACGACATGCGGCGGCCCGGCGAGGAGCGGGTGGCGCTCTTCGCCTCGTACGTCTTCGAACCGCATCTGCGCCAGACCCTGATCGCGCTCATCAACTCGCAGACGCTGGTGATCGTCCCCGAGCGGGTCAGGCTCGACCCGGACCGCTTCCCGGTGTTCCTGGAGAGCAACGGCATCACGTATCTCAACGCCACGGGATCGGTGATCCAGTACTTCGACCTGCGCCGATGTCCGAGTCTGAAGAAGATCCTGCTGGTCGGCGAGGAACTGACCGCGGCCGGGCTCCGCCGGCTCCGCGAGAACTTCTCCGGCCACATCATCAACGAGTACGCCTTCACCGAGGCCGCCTTCGTCACCGCCGTGAAGGAATTCGCGCCGGGCGTCACGGAGCGCAAGGACCGCAGCATCGGCCGCCCGGTCCGCAACGTCAAGTGGTACGTGCTGAGCCAGAACCTGAAGCAGCTGCCGATCGGCGCGATCGGCGAGCTGTACATCGGCGGACGCGGGGTGGCCCCCGGCTATCTCAACCGGGACGACCTGACCGCCGAGCGCTTCACACCGAACCCGTTCCGTTCGGAGCAGGAGGTGGCGAGCGGCCAGAACGCCCGCATCTACAAGACCGGCGACCTGGCACGGCTCCTGCCCTCCGGCGAGGTCGAGTTCATGGGCCGCAGCGACTTCCAGCTGAAGCTGAACGGCGTCCGCGTGGAGCCCGGCGAGATCGAGGCGCAGGCGACCGAGTTCCCCGGTGTACGCAAGTGTGTCGTCGTGGCCCGCGAAGGGGCCGGCGGCCCCAGTGACCGCTACCTGGCCGGCTACTACCTCACCGAACCCTCGGCGGAGGTGACCGAGGACGAGCTGCTGGCCTTCCTCGAACAGCGGCTGATCCGGATCATGGTCCCCGCCCGGATGGTCCGCCTCGACAGCATCCCGGTCAACATCAACGGCAAGGTCGACTGGCGCGCCCTGCCGGAGGTGGACGCCGCCAGGCCCGGCACGGCAGCGGATCCCGCCGACCGCGCGGCGCGGCCGGCGGACGGTGTCCTGGACGGTCTCCGCGAGATCTGGAGCACCGTCCTCGGAGTGCCGGCCGCCCGGATCGGCGACGGCGACGACTTCTTCCGGCTCGGCGGCCAGAGCATCTCGTGCATCCTGCTCATCGCACGCGTACGCCAGCAACTGGGCGTGTTCGTCGGAGTGGAGGACGTCTTCACCCTCAGGACCCTCGGCGAACTGGCCCGGCACCTGGACCGCAGGCTGGAGCAGGGACCGCGGCAGGAGGAAGCACAGAAGGCCGTCCAGGAGTCCCTGAGCGAGGGCGAGTCCCTGCGCCTGCGTGCCAACGGCCTTCAGCAGGGCCTGCTCTACCACGCGCTGAAGAGCCGCAACGGCGACGACGCCTACGTCATGCAGTCGGTGCACCGCTACCGGTGCCGCATCCAGCCCGAGCAGATGAGGGAGGCGTGGCAGGACGCCCAGCGGAAGTACCCCGCGCTCCGGCTGCGCTTCGAGTGGGCCGAGGAACCGCTCCAGATCATCGAGCACGACGCCAAGCCGTTCGACTGGCGCTTCGTCGACCTGAGCGAGATCGCGGACCCCGGTGAGCAGGACGCCCGTATCAAGGAACTCCAGGAACGCGACCGGACCGAGCCGTACGAACCGGCGGCCGGCCGGCTGTTCCGCGTCTACCTGGTCAAGCAGCGCGAGGACCTGTACTCGCTGATCTTCAGCTGCCACCACCTCATCATGGACGGCTGGAGCCTGCCCGTACTCCACGACGACGTCCACCGCACCTACCTCCGTCTGATCCGCGGCGCCGGGACCGAACCGGCCGTCGACCACGCGTACGTGGCGGCGCAGCGGCACTGGGAGGCGCACCGGGACGACCACGCCGACTACTGGGTCCAGCAGATCGAGCGCATCGACGAGCGCGGTGACTTCGGCGGACTGCTCAAGGAGGAGATCCGCTACCAGGTCGCGCTGAGCGACTACGACCACATCCGTGAGCACCGGACGAAGAAGCTGTGCCTCGGCGCGGACCTGACCGCCGAACTCAAGGCGCGGTGCGCGACGAACTCGGTGACCCTGCACTCGGTGCTCCAGTTCGTCTGGCACAAGGTGCTGTACGCCATCGGCGGCGGGAACACCACGGTGGTCGGCACGATCGTCTCCGGGCGCAATCTCCACGTGGACGCCATCGAGGACTCGGTCGGCCTGTTCATCAACACGCTGCCGCTGATCGTCGACCACGACGACCAGGCGCGGCGGACGGTCGGCGCCGCGATCAGCGACATCCAGGCCGCCGTCAACACGATGAACAGCAAGAGCACGGTGGAGCTCGGCCGGCTCCAGACCGGCGGAATGAAGCGCCGGCTCTTCGACACCCTGCTCGTCCTGGAGAACTACCCCCGGCTCCTGGAGGAGGCGGAGGAGCACGACGAACTCCTGCGCTTCGAGAAGGGGTACGACGCGGACAAGGTCGACTACCCGCTGGCCGTCGTGGCACGCGAGGAGGACGACGAGCTGACGGTCACCCTCTGGTACGCGGGCGAGCTGTTCGACGACTCCACGATCGACACCCTCCTCGACGCCACGGACACCCTGTTCCGGCAGGTCGCGGACGACATCGCACGGCCCGTCGACAGCCTCGACCTGGTCTCGCCGGCGATGGTCGAGCGCTACGACGAGTGGAACCGCACCGAGACGCCCTTCCCCGCCGAGCAGACCCTCCACGGCGTCTTCGAGCAGATGGCGGCGGCCTGGCCCGACGAGGACGCCGTCGTCTACCGCGACCGCCGCCTCACCTACCGGCAGCTGGACGAGCGGGCGAACCGGCTGGCCCACCATCTGCGGTCGGTCGCCGAACTGAAGCCGAACGACCTGGTCGGCCTGGTGGTCGACAAGAGCGAGCTGATGATCACGGCGATCCTGGCGGTGTGGAAGGCCGGGGCGGCGTACGTGCCGATCGACCCGGCCTATCCCGACGACCGGATCGCGTTCATGCTGGCGGACACCACCGCCCGCATGGTGGTGACCAACGAGATCCACGGCGAGCGGCTGCGGACCGTCACCGCGGACGCCGGACTGCGGGTCCTGGACATCGAGCGGCTGCCGCTGGACGAGCAGCCGGCCCACGCGCCGGCCACCACGGTGACCAGCACCGACCTGGCGTACGCGATCTACACCTCGGGCACCACCGGCAAGCCGAAGGCCGTACTCGTCGAGCACCGGGGCGTCGTCAACCTCCAGGTCTCCGTGGCCAGGCTGTTCGGCCTGGCGAAGGAGAAGGGGGACGAGGCACTCCTCTCGTTCTCCAACTACGTCTTCGACCACTTCGTCGAGCAGATGACCGACGCGCTGCTCAACGGGCAGAAGCTCGTCGTCCTCGACGACAGCATGCGCACGGACACCGAGCGCCTGTACGCCTACATCAACGACGAGCAGGTCACGTACCTCTCCGGCACCCCGTCGGTGCTCTCGCTGTACGACTACTCCACCACCACGTCCCTGACCCGCATCGACGCGATCGGTGAGGACTTCACCGAGCCCGTGTTCAACAAGATCCGCGGGACGTTCGGGAAGACGATCATCAACGGCTACGGGCCGACCGAGATCTCCATCACGAGCCACAAACGGCTGTACGCGCCGGGCGAGCGGCGCGCCACCAAGAGCATCGGCCACCCGGTCGCGAACACCGCCTGCTACGTGCTCAACGAGGCGATGCAGCGGGTCCCGGTCGGTGGCATGGGCGAGCTCTACATCGGCGGGACCGGCGTCACCCGCGGCTATCTCAACCGGGACGAGCTGACGGCCGACCGGTTCGTGGACAACCCGTTCCAGACCCCCGAGGAGAAGGCGGAGGGCCGGAACGCACGCGTCTACAAGACGGGTGACCTCGCCCGGTGGCTGCCCAACGGCGAGCTGGAGTGCCTGGGCCGCACCGACCTCCAGGTCAAGATCCGCGGACAGCGGGTCGAGCTCGGCGAGGTCGAGGCCGCCCTGTCCTCGTACGAGGGGGTGACCCGGTCCCTGGTGATCGCCCGCGAGCACGGGGCGACGGCGTCCGCGGCCGCGCAGAAGTACCTCGTCGGCTTCTACGTCTGCGACCGCGAGCTCGACGAGCAGGACGTGAAGCAGTGGATGCGGGCCAAGCTGCCCGAGGCCATCGTCCCCGCCCGCATCCTGCGGATCACGGACATCCCCGTGACCCCCAGCGGAAAGCTCGACACGAAGAGGCTCCCGGAGACGGACTTCGGACCGGGGGACAGCACCGAGTACGTCGCCCCCTCCAACGACATCGAGACCAAGCTCTGCGGCATCTGGTCCACGGTGCTCGGCGTCGCCCCCGACCGCATCGGGGTGCACGAGGACTTCTTCGCGCTCGGCGGCGACAGCATCCGCGCCATGGCGCTCGCCCAGGCCATCACCACCAGCTTCGGCCGCGGCCTCGGTGTCGCGACCGTGCTCCAGCACACGACGCTCGGGGCGCAGGCGGCGCACATCCAGGAGATGGCCGCCCAGGCCGACGAGGAGCCCTTCGAGCCGGCCGCCGGACGCGCCGCGGAAGGGGCGGGCGAGCCCCTGGTGTCGCTCGCCCAGGAACGCCTGCTGTTCATCGACGAGTTCGAGGGCGGCACCGCCGCGTACAACATCCCGTTCGTCCTGCGGATCGCGACGGACGACGGCGTCTCGCGGGACACGGTCGGCGAGGCCCTGCGCACCCTGCTGCGCCGCCATCCCGCGCTGCGCACCCTGCTCAGGACGGACGCCGGCGGTGTCAGGCGGCAGTACACGCTGCCGGAGGACGAGGCGGCTGCCCTGTTCCAGCCGGCCACGCACACGGTCGGCAGCACCACGGAGCTCGACGAACGGCTCGTCGGGGCCCAGGGGTACGTGTTCCGCCTCGACGAGGAACTGCCGCTCCGCGCCGATCTGTTCGAGCTCACCACGGACCGCGGCGGCTTCTACCTGAGCCTCGTCCTGCACCACAGCTGCTTCGACGGCTGGTCCTGGAACACCTTCCGCCGGGAGCTGACGGCCCTGCTCGGCGGCGTGCCCGCCACGGAGCTGGGCGCGATCCGCGGCACGTACGCGGACTTCGCCGTGTGGCAGCGCCAGTATCTGAGCGGCCGGCGGCTCTCGGAGCTGACCGCGTTCTGGACGGACGCGCTGGCCGGCTTCGAGACGACCAGGCTGCCGCTGGACCGGCCACGCCCGCCCCGCTTCGACTACCGGGGCCGCGAGATCGAGTTCGCCCTCGACGAGCCGACCACCCAGGCGCTCAAGGCCCTGGCCCAGTCGGCCCGGGTGAGCCTGTACAGCGTGCTGCTCGGCGCGTGGGGCCTCATGCTCCACACGTACACCGGACAGCACGACTTCGTCGTGGGAACCCCCTCCGCCAACCGGGGCCGCCCGGAGTTCGACCGCACGATCGGCTTCTTCGCCAACCTCCTCGCCCTGCGCGTGCGGATCGACCCGGACGCGACACTCACGGACTACGTCCACGCGGTCGGCGGAAACGTCGTCGCGGCGCAGGTGCACGGTGAGCTGCCGTTCGAGCAACTGGTCAAGGAACTCGACCCCGAGAAGGACCCGAGCCGCCACCCCGTCCTCCAGATCAACTTCACCCTCCAGAACGTCACCGACCGCGCCGACGGCGCCCCGGCGGCGGACGACCACCCGGCACTCGTCCCGTACACGCCGGACGCCGGCGGCTGGACGGCCACCAAGTTCGACCTCTCGGCCACGCTCACCGAGACCCCGGACGGCCTGGCGGGCAACCTGACCTACGCCGCCTCGCTCTTCGACGACGCGAGCGCCGCCGGGTTCATCACCACCTTCCGGCAGATCCTGGCGGAGTTCGCCCGGCTGTCCTCGCTCGGCGACCGCGCCAGGCTGGCCGACGTCACCCGCCTCGCCGAAGAGGACCGGGCGGCCCTGCCGGCCGCCGACGACAGCACCGAACGGGCACTCCCCGCCCGGACACTCCACGCGGTGTTCGAGGAGATGGCGGCGGCCCGGCCCGACGACGACGCGGTCGTATGCGGCGACACGACGCTGACCTACCGCAGGCTCAACGAAGGGGCGAACCGGCTGGCCCACTACCTCCGCTCGGTCGTCGAGCTCAAGCCGAACGACCTGGTCGGCCTGGTGCTGGACAAGAGCGAGCTGATGATCACGGCGATCCTCGCGGTGTGGAAGGCCGGGGCGGCGTACGTCCCCATCGACCCGGGCTACCCCGACGACCGCATCGCCTTCATGCTGGAGGACACCGGCGCCC
Source organism: Streptomyces sp. NPDC045968 (assembly GCF_056430475.1). Lineage (NCBI taxonomy): Bacteria > Bacillati > Actinomycetota > Actinomycetes > Kitasatosporales > Streptomycetaceae > Streptomyces > Streptomyces sp. NPDC045968. The sequence continues at coordinate 522,643 of NZ_JBWKLF010000004.1, forward strand.
GGCTGGTCGTGACCGAAGCGGCCCACGGCGAGCGGCTGCGCGGCCTGCCGGCCGCGGCGGACACCCAGGTGGTGGACATCGACCGGCTGCCCATGGGCTACCGGTCCGCGGAGAACCCGGTCACGCGGGTCACCGCGGAGGACGTGGCGTACGCGATCTACACCTCGGGCACCACGGGCAAGCCCAAGGCCGTCCTCGTCCCGCACCGCGCGGTGGACAGCTTCCGGCAGCAGCTGGACGGGCGCTACTTCGAGACGTCGGGCACCGCACGCCACGGCGTCCTGTTCCTGGCGAACTACGTCTTCGACTTCTCCGTCGAGCAGCTGGCACTCTCCGTCCTGGCCGGCCACAAGCTCATCGTCCCGCCGCCCTCACCCGCCCACGACGACGGCTTCTACGCGTACGCCAACCGCGCCGGACTGACGTATCTCAGCGGTACGCCGACCCAGATCCAGCAGTTCGACCTCGCGCGTCTGACGGAGCTGCGCTGTGTGCTGGTCGCGGGGGAGGCGTTCCACGAGAGCCACTTCGACAAGATCCGGCGCGAGTACGCCGGGCCGCTCGTCAACGCCTACGGGACCACGGAGACCGCGGTCTACAACACGAACCGGCGCTTCGAGCCCGGCGAGAGCTACCGCAACACCTTCGGCGGGCCGCTCGGCAACACCCGGCTGTACGTGCTCGACGAGGCGCGGGAACTGCTTCCGCCCGGTGCGGTCGGAGAGTTGTACGTCGCGGGCGAGTGCGTCACGCACGGCTACCTGAACCGGCCGGAGCTGACGAGCGAGCGCTTCCTGCCGAACCCGTTCCGCACCGAGGCCGAGCGCGAGGACGGCCGGTGTCCGGTCATCTACCGCACCGGCGACCTCGTCCGGCGCACCCGCGACGGCGAGATCCAGTACGTCGGACGCAACGACGCCCAGGTCAAGATCAACGGCCTGCGCATCGAACTCGGCGAGGTCGAAGCGGTCCTGGCCACCTGTCCGGACGTCCGCGAGTGCGCCGTCGTCGTCACGGCGGACGAACGCACGCCGGGCAGCAAGCGACTGGTCGGCTACTACGTGGCGGACAGCGACGCGAGCGTCGACGAGGACGGGATCTTCGCCACCCTGCGGGCCCAGCTCATGCCGAGCATGGTCCCGGCGCTGCTGGTGCGACTCGACAGGCCGCTCCCGATGACCATCAACGGGAAGCTCGACACCAAGGCGCTGCCGCAGGCGGGCCTCTCGGTGAAACGGGCGGCCTACGCCCCTCCGCGCAGCCGTACGGAAGCCCGGCTGTGCCAGCTGTGGACCGCGCAGCTGCCCGTCGCCTCGGTGGGCATCGACGACGACTTCTTCCGCTCGGGAGGCGACAGCATCAGCGCCCTGCACCTGGCGAGCCAGGTCCAGCGGGAAGTGGGACGCAAGGTCGGCGTCAAGGACATCTTCGACTTCCCGACCGTGCGCCGGCTCGCCGACAACGTACTGTCCGGCCCGGAATCCGTCCGGGACGCGGGCGGGCACGACGGGGAAGCGCCCGAGCAGGGGCGGCTGAGCGGTGACTGCCCGCTGCTGCCCATCCAGGAATGGTTCTTCGCGAAGCCACTGGCGGACCGCGACTGGTGGAACCACAACTTCGCCGTCACGACCCCGCCGCTCGACGTGGCGAAGCTCCGCCCGGCCCTGACCCGGCTCGTCGGACACCACGACGCCTTCGGTCTGCGCTACACCGGAACGGGCGCGGAGGTCACCCAGACCTACGGCGGCAGCCCGGAGACCGTCCTGCACGAACTCGACGTCACTCACCTGAGCGACGAGGAGATCAGCGGCCGGCTCGCCGAGTGGCAGAGCGGATTCGACCTCGCGGAGGGACCGACCCACTGTGTGGCGTACCTCCACGGCTTCGCGGACGGCACGGCACGGATCTGGTTCGCCCTGCACCACCTGATCGTCGACACCGTCAGCTGGCACATCCTCGCGCAGGACCTGGAGATCCTGTACCACGGCGGTGAGCTGGAGGAGAAGACGAGCAGCTACCGCCAGTGGGCCCAGGCCCTGCGCGGATATGTCCCCGGCGAGGACGAGCGGCGGCTCTGGGCGGAGATCACCCGGGGCATGGCCTCGGCGCCCGCCGGCGAGCTGACCGCGCCCCCGCGCGACGCCGAGACCCACCGTGAGGAGTTCGCGCTCGACCCGTCGGCCACCCGGACCCTGCTCACCGAGAGCCACTGGGCGTACGACACCACGATGAACGACCTGCTGCTCACGGCGACCGGTCTCGCGCTGCGCGCGGTCACGGGCCAGGCGACGAACTACGTCACCGTCGAGGGCCACGGCCGCGAACGCTTCGAGGGGGCGCCCGACGTCCGGGACACCGTCGGATGGTTCACGACGATGTACCCCCTGGCCGTCGAGGCGGACCCGCGGGATCTCGGCCGCAGCATCCTGGGCACGAAGGAGGCCTTCCGGCGGGTGCCGCATCACGGGATCGGTTACGGAGCCCTCTTCGGCCGGTACGGCGGCGAGCGCGCCCCCCTTCCCACGGTCAGCTTCAACTACCTGGGCCGGCTCTCCGACGAGGAGCAGCAGACTCCGGACGAGCGGGCGGGCTGGCAGCTCGACTCGTCGATGTCCGGCAGCCACATCTCCGACCGCAACAGGGGAGCGGACCAGTTCGGTGTCGACGTGACGATGCGGTGCACCGGTGGCCGCCTGGTGACGGTGGTCGACAGCAGGCTGAGCGAGGCGACCACCCGGCGGTTCGTGAGCGCGCTGAAGTCGGCGCTCGAAGAGCTGACCGCCCACACGGAGGCCGTGGCCCGCACCGGTACGAGCCACGCGCGGACGGACCGGCCGACAGCCCCCGAGGACGCCTTCGACCCGTACATCCTCGTCAACGAGGAGAGCGCCGAGCGCACCCTCTTCGTCTTCCCGCCCGGCGAGGGCGGGGCCGAGAGCTACCTCAGCAACATCGCCCAACGGCTGCCCGGCCACCGGCTCGTGCTGTTCAACAACATCCATCTCCACGCGCCCATGGCCTCGTTCGAGGACCTGGCCCGGTACTACCAGGAGCACATCCGGGAACTCCAGCCGACCGGCCCGTACAGCCTTCTCGGCTGGAGCTTCGGGGGAGTCCTCTCGCTGGAGGTGTCGCTGCAACTGACGCGCGCCGGCGAGACGATCGACAACCTGCTCCTCATCGACCCGTACTTCAACGTGCGCCAGGCGTCAGCCGACATCGGCCTCGCCGAGGTCGAGGACATCCTCGACCCGATCAACTACCACTACGCGCCGAGCCGGGAGGACCTGGACCGGCTGGCGGAACGCACCGGAAAACTGCTGATGTTCAAGGCGGACGAGCTCAACGAGATAGTCCGCGACGACGAACAGCGCCGGCTGTTCGAGTACTACCAGCGGTCGCCGTACAACGGCCTCGACACGCTGCTCCCCGCCCGGTCGATCGAGATCCATCCGCTGCGCGGGGAGACCCACCACTCGTGGGTACGCAACGACCGCCTGGTCGCCGGCATGTGTGAACGCGTCTCGCAATGCCTTCTCTAGAGTCCACAGAGTCCACGGAGGGTTTCATGCCAGTTCTGATGCCGTCGGCCGAAGTGCCGACCATCGACATCTCGCCGCTGTTCGGTGACGACGCGGACGCCAAGAAGCACGTCGCCCAGCAGATCAACAAGGCGTGCCGCGGGTCCGGCTTCTTCTACGCGTCCCATCACGGAGTGGACGTCCAACTGCTCCAGGACGTGGTCAACGAGTTCCACCGGACCATGACCGACCAGGAGAAGCACGACCTGGCGATCAACGCGTACAACAAGGACAACCCGCACGTACGCAACGGCTACTACAAGGCGATCAAGGGCAAGAAGGCGGTCGAGTCCTTCTGCTACCTGAACCCGCTGTTCAGCGAGGACCACCCGATGATCGCCTCGGGGACCCCGATGCACGAGGTGAACCTCTGGCCCGACGAGGACCGCCACCCGCGCTTCCGCCCCTTCGGCGAGAAGTACTTCGCCGAGATGCTCCAGCTCTCCACGGTGATCATGCGCGGGCTCGCCCTCGCGCTCGGAAAGCCCGAGAACTTCTTCGACGCCGCGCTCGCCAAGGAGGACACGCTGTCCTCCGTGTCGATGATCCGCTACCCGTACCTGGAGGACTACCCGCCGGTGAAGACGGGTCCGGACGGCATGAAGCTGAGCTTCGAGGACCATCTGGACGTCTCGATGATCACCGTGCTCTACCAGACCCAGGTGCAGAACCTCCAGGTCGAGACGGTCGACGGCTGGCAGGACCTGCCGACGTCGAAGGACAACTTCCTGGTGAACTGCGGTACGTACATGGGCCACCTCACCAACGACTACTTCCCGGCCCCGAACCACCGCGTGAAGTTCGTCAACGCGGAACGGCTGTCCCTGCCCTTCTTCCTCAACGCGGGCCACAACAGCCTGCTCGAACCCTTCTGGCCGGAGGGCGCGCAGGAGAAGGAGACGAACCAGGCCATCTCGTACGGCGAGTACCTCCAGCAGGGTCTGCGCTCACTGATCGTCAAGAACGGCCAGACCTGAGGGTGATCCTCCGGGACCTCCGCTACGGCCCGCCGGGCGACCCGGCGGGCCGTAGCGCTGCCCGGTGCTGCCCGGCTCCGCCCGGCCCTGTCCGGGACATGGCCGAACATGAGGGTGTTTGACCGCATCGGTACCCCAGGCAAGGATGGTCCCGATCATGACTCCATCGTGTGCGCCCTGCGTGCGGGGGCCCGGAGGTTTGGACCATGCAGCAATCCCGTGCCCTGCGCGCCGCCCTCGGCGCGCTCGCCACACTCGCCCTAGCCCCTCTGACGGCCTGCGGACAGGCAGCCGACCCGGCCTCCGACCCGCCCCGCTCCCCATCCGCCGCGACGAGCGAACCAACCCACCCGAGCGAGGCCGCCAAGCCCTTACCCGCCGCCGAGACCCGCGCACTGCAACGGCGCTTCGCCGCCCTTGAGCGCACGTTCGACGCCCGGCTCGGCGTCTACGCCGTCGACACGGGCACCGGACGCGAGGTGGCCCACAACGACGACGAGCGATTCGCCTACGCCTCCACCTTCAAGGCCCTGGCCGCCGGCGCCGTCCTGCGCAAGTTCTCCCTGAGCGGCATGGACCGGGTCGTCAGGTACTCCAGGAACGACCTGGTCCCCCGCTCCGAGGTCACGGCGAAGCACGTCGGTACGGGCATGACCCTCGGCGCACTGTGCGACGCCGCCATACGGTACGGCGACAACACCGCGGCCAACCTCCTCTTCGACCAACTGGGCGGCCCCGAGGGCCTGGACGCGGCCCTGGAGGAGATCGGCGACGACGTCACCCGGATGGACCGCCGCGAGACCCAGCTCAACCAGTGGTCCCCGGGCGCCACCCAGGACACGAGCACCCCGCGGGCCCTGGCCGAGGACCTGCGCGCCTTCGTCATCGACGACACCCTGGGCAAGCCCGAACGCACCCAACTCGCGAAATGGCTCCGCTCCAGCACGACAGGTGGCGCCCTCATCAAGGCCGGAATGCCCAAGACCTGGGTGGTCGGCAACCGCGCGGGCGCGGGCAGCACCTACGGCGTCCGCAACGACATCGCCGTGGTCTGGCCCCCCGACACCGCCCCCATCGTGGTGGCGATCATGTCGAACAGCAGAAAGCCGGACACCGGCTACGACGACCGACTGATCGCCCAGGCGGCATCGGTGGTCGCGGAGACCCTGTCCTAGCCAGGGCCGCAAAAAAGTCCCTGACCAGCATTTCTGCTGGTCAGGGACTTGACCCGGAAAGTCCGTCCGGCCTCTCGGCTCAGCAGGGACGGATCAGCACAGGCAGGGATCCGTACCTCGGCCCAGGCTGTGTACGTCCTCGTCCCGCAGCGCACCGGAGTAGGCCTGCACTTCATCCACATCGCCGTGGAGGTACTCGCCCCAGCCCTCACCGGTCTTGGCCCGGCCGATCTGGAGGGCACCGCTGCTGTGCCAGCCGTTGGCGAGGGTTGCCGTCGCGCCGGCGCTGGTGTAGCCGTCGAGGTAGAGCTTGATGGTGTCGGTCCCGTCGTCGTAGACCACGGCGAGATGATGACCCTGGCCCTCGCCGCCGTCCGCGGCCGCGATCCGGGACACCACCTTCTCGGGGGCCCCGACCTCGTCCTTCTCCGGCATCACCAGTTGCCAGGTGTGCGTGGACGGCTCGTAGCGCACCTTGAACGCGTCGGTGTGCTCGCCGGCCTGCGAGAGCACGGTCATCGGGTGGGCCGGCGCCGAGTCCGCGAGGCGCACGACGACGCCGAGGGTGAAACTGTCCCCGGTGTCCACGACCGGCCCGTCGGCAGCGGCGTATCCGGTCTCGCCGTCCAGGCGCAGATGCCCGTCGCCGACGAGTGGCGGCGGCACGTAGGTGCAGTCGGGGTCGATTTCCGGGATGCAGGAGTCGTGGGAGCCCCGGTAGATCGAAGCTCCCGTGCCGAGCCGCAACGGCGCGCCGCCCGACTGCTCGGGGCTCGCGCCGTCTGCCGCGCTCGTCATCGACCAGTGGCCGAGCAGCTGCGGCTTGCGCAGTGCCAGTTCGGCCACCTCATCCGGTACCACCACCCGGTCGTGGACCTGTACGTCACCGATGTCGCCGTGCCACCGGTCGCGGTAGCCGGTAGCCCCACGGGCGCGTCCGATCTGGAACGCACCGGCCGCCTCGGCGGGAGTCGCCTCTGCCGCGGTGCCGACCTCATGACCGTTGACATACAACTGCGCGCGACCCGTCTCCGCGTCGTACAGCCCCAGCAGATGGGCCCACTCGCCTGTCTCGGGCACGCCACCGGACACCCGTGCGTCCCCGATCGCGAACGACCAGACAGGGCCGGTGTTCCGGCTGCGCAGCCCGAGGCCGAAGCCGGGCTTCCCGTCGGCGTCCTGGCTGGCGACGGTCATGGTCCGGCCGGTTTCGGCGGGCCGCACCCAGGCGCTCACGGCGAAGGTCTTGCGGATGTCGGTCGCCGGGGCCCCCGGGGTGAGGAAGCCGTGGCCGCTGCCGTCAAGGCTGACCGTGGCGGTTGTTCCGGTGCCCGTGGGCACCGGTCCGCCGAAGGTCACGCCGGTGCCGGCACGGGCGAGGGTGCCCGCCTCGGCCGCGGCCGAGCGGGAGCCTGCCGGGTCGTCCAGCTTCCAGCGGGCGACAGGAGCACGCCCGGACTGCACGTTGAAGTCGTACGACGACGTCCCGCTGCTCCGGCCCGCCCGGTCGATCGCGCGGACCGTCAGCGACTTCGGCCCTGTGGTGAGCGGCAGGTACGGAAGGGTCACAGCTCCGCCCGGCCGCTCGGCGGAGACGGTCCCATAAGGGCCGCCCATGAAGCCGTACGTGTACGACACCACGTCGTCGGACGGCGAGTCCACGGTGAAGTGGCCGTATACACCCACCCCGTCCACCCAGAACACGTCCTCGGGGCTGGGGTATTCGGGGGAGCTGATCGTCGCCTTCTCAGGGTTCACGTCGTCGTACACGAACGAGCAGACCGAACCGTCGCCGGCATCGCTCCATGCGGAGGTCGCCTCGCCGTCGTTCGCGCGGACGTGCCAGGAGACGACCGTGTTCGCCGGGATGTCGTCCGGCACCGTCCAGTACTGGCGCGACCCCGACGACAAGGTGATGGTGGTGTGGGTACGACGCTGCTCCACTCCCGCCGCGTCCGTCCACCAGGCTTCGAACTCGCCCTTGAGCGGGCTGAATTCGGAGGGCTGGTTGTCCTCCTCCGGGTCGTACAACACGGCGCTGAGCCTGGGCGGCTCCGGGACGTACGGCGTGTCGTCGCCGGTCGCGCAGGCCTTGCCCTCCGACTGGAGGTCCTGGACCAACGGCTGCTTCGGCGGCAAGTTGTCCACCGCATGCGCCGTACCGGCAGCTGCGGCCAGCAGCGCCCCCACGCAGCCCGCCACCACCATCCGTCTGCGTCTGCCTGTCCTTCCGAACCTGGTCAATGTCCCTCCCCTGTGAGCATGTGAGCTCGTGGACCACACGAGTCGCATGAAGCTAACAGGGATCACTGACAAGGGATTGGGCACGCTGAAACCCGCTCGCCACACACTCGCGATCAGTGAGAGACAACGACAAAGGCCCGGACTCAGCAGAACTGAGTCCGGGCCTTCATGCTTGGCACTTCAGCTGGTCAGCGAGGTGATCGCGTTGTCCCGGCTGGAGTGCCCCCGGCAGGATTCGAACCTGCGCACCCGGCTCCGGAGGCCGATGCTCTATCCCCTGAGCTACGGGGGCGTGTCGCTGTGTTGTGCGGCGACGAGTGAAACCCTACCAGCTTCCGCGGGCTGTCCGTGAACAGGTATTCACGGGTCCCCGGATGTCGTAGCGCGGGCGGATTCACGCGTCCCCGCGCCTTCCGCCCGTGGGCGGAAGTGGGCAAAACCCGGACGCAGCCCCTCCGGCGGACCTACCCTCGGAGAGTGTCTGGCGCGTCCGGCCGTGTGCTTGTTGTCGACGACAGCAAGGTCATCCGGCAGTTGATCAGGGTCAATCTCGAGCTGGAGGGCTTCGAGGTCGTGACCGCGGCCGATGGTGCCGAGTGCCTGGAACTGGTGCACAGGGTCTGTCCGGATGTGATCACGCTCGATGTGGTGATGCCCCGGCTCGACGGAGTGCAGACCGCCGCCCGGCTGCGTGCCGATCCGCGGACGAGTCATCTGCCCGTCGCGATCATCAGCGCCTGCACGCCGTACGAGGTGGACGCGGGGGTGGCCGCGGGCGTCGATGCCTTTCTGGCCAAGCCGTTCGAGCCCAGTGAGCTCGTGCGGATGGTCCGGCGTCTGATGCGCCGCGAGGACCCGCCGTCGGTCGACGGACGGCACGGTGCCGGGCGGGCGGGGAGCCCCGCGGGCTGACCGCATGGCGAAACCGGGTCGCGAAGTGCCCCCCCTCCTCCCATACGCTTGTCCTGTGACCCCGGCAGATCTCTCCAGAACCGTGCTGCACGCCGTGCGGCGCGCGGTCGACGAGGATGCCTTGCGCGCGCCCGTACCCGCGCGCGTGCGAGTGGAGAGGACCAGGCCCGGCGGCAGCGGCGACTACGCCTGCGCCGTGGCCCTCCAGCTGGCCGGTCCCGCCGCGCTCCCCGCCCGGGACGTGGCCGGGATCCTGCGCGACCGGGTCGCCGGTACGCCCGGGATCGGGCGGATCGAGATCACCGGGCCCGGCTTTCTGAACTTCACGCTCGACACGTCGGCCGACGCCGCCGCGCGCGCCGCCCTCGTCCACGAGGTACGGGAGCAGGGGCTCCGCTACGGGCGGGTCACCGCGCACACCGGACAGCTCCACCGGCTGCACCACCGGCCCGAGGTCCGGGCCGCCGTGGTCTCGCAGACCGTGTCGCGCGTCCTGCGCACGCAGGGCGGCCAGGTGCGCACCGGCTGCACCGGGACGCCCGACCCCGACTGGGAGCACCTGCGGGTCGACGCGGGACTGTACGACGGGGCCGCCGGCAGCGTCGAGCTCCGGCCCGTCCCCGCCGGAGCCACGGCCGGCGAACTGCTCGCCCGGCTCGGCCGCGACGCCGTCCTGTGGGGACTGCTCCGCCCCGCCGGTCACGACCGTGCCCCCCTCGGCGACGACCTCCTCGTGCAGAGCGAGGCCAATCAGCTCTTCCTCGTCCGCTACGCCCACGCCCGCGCCCGCGCGCTCACCCGTGGCGCCGCGCAGCTCGGGTTCACCGGCGCGTACGAGGAGGACGTCGAGGCCCCCGCGCTCCACGCCGCACTCGCCGACCACCCCGGCGTCCTCGCCGCGGCGGCCCGTCTCCACGCACCCGACCGGATCGCCCGGCACCTCGAAACGGTGGCGCACGCCTTCTTCGACTTCCATGACGCCAGTTCGCCGCTCCCCGTCGGCGACGAGAAACCCTCGGCCGCCCACCGTTCCCGGCTGGCCCTTGCCGAAGCCGCCGGGACGGTGCTGGCAGGCGGCCTGTACCTGCTCGGCATCAGCGCGCCCGAACACCTCTGAGACCCGAGAGAGCAGAACAAGACGATGAGCCGATCCGCCCACCCCGCCGGACCCCGTCACGCCGATGTCCTCCACGAAGGGCACTACGCGGCGCCGCCCGCCGATCTGAACGTCCTGGACGAGAAGGTCTGGTCCCGTACCGTCACCCGTGACGCGGACGGCGCGCTCACCGTCGGCGGGATCGAAGTCGCCCGGCTCGCCGAGGAATTCGGCACCCCGGCCTACTTCCTCGACGAGAGCGACTTCCGCGCCAGGTGCCGCGCCTGGGCCGACGCCTTCGGGCGCGACGCCGATGTGTTCTACGCGGGGAAGGCGTTCCTGTCGCGTGCCGTCGTGCGCTGGCTCCAGGAGGAGGGGCTGAACCTCGACGTCTGCTCCGGCGGCGAGCTGACCACCGCGCTGGACGCCGGAATGCCCGCCGAGCGCATCGCCTTCCACGGCAACAACAAGAGCCTGGCCGAGATCGAGCGCGCGGTAGGACTCGGCGTCGGACGGATCGTGCTCGACTCCTTCCAGGAGATCGTCCGGGTCGCCGACGTCGCCCAGCGCCTCGGCAAGCGCCAGCGCGTACAGATCCGCGTCACCGTCGGCGTCGAGGCGCACACGCACGAGTTCATCGCGACCGCCCACGAGGACCAGAAGTTCGGCATCGCACTGGCCGGGGGACAGGCCGCGGAGGCCGTCCGCCGGGCGCTCACCCTCGACGGCCTCGAACTCATCGGCATCCACTCGCACATCGGCTCGCAGATCTTCGACATGGCCGGCTTCGAGGTGTCCGCACGCCGCGTGGTGCAGCTGCTCGCCGAGGTCCGTGACGAGCACGGCGTGGAGCTTCCCGAGATCGACCTGGGCGGCGGCCTCGGCATCGCCTACACCTCCGAGGACGACCCGCGCGAGCCGCACGAGATCGCCAAGGCGCTCAGCGACATCGTCACCCGTGAGTGCGAGGCGTCCGGTCTCGCCACCCCGCGGATCTCGGTCGAGCCGGGCCGCGCCATCGTCGGACCCACGGCGTTCACGCTGTACGAGGTCGGCACCATCAAGCCCCTCGACGGACTCCGTACGTACGTGAGCGTCGACGGCGGCATGTCGGACAACATCCGTACCGCCCTGTACGACGCCGAATACAGCGTCGCGCTCGTCTCCCGCAGCTCCGACGCCGAGCCGATGCTCGTACGTGTCGTCGGCAAGCACTGCGAGAGCGGAGACATCGTGGTCAAGGACGCGTTCCTGCCGGCCGACCTCGCCCCCGGCGACCTGATCGCGGTCCCCGCCACGGGTGCGTACTGCCGTTCCATGGCGAGCAACTACAACCACGCCCTGCGCCCGCCGGTCGTCGCCGTGCGGGACGGACAGGCGCGAGTGATCGTCCGGCGGGAGACAGAGGAAGATCTTCTGTCACTCGATGTCGGCTGATGAAATAGTCATCTCAGAATCCGGACGGGTGGCAGAAACTCCCGTCCGGTGAGTGAGACTGGTCCACACATGAGCATGTATGAGAAAGAGGTCGGATGATGCGTACGCGTCCGCTGAAGGTGGCGCTGCTGGGCTGTGGAGTGGTCGGCTCAGAGGTGGCCCGCATCATGACGACGCACGCCGACGACCTCGCCGCGCGCATCGGCGCGCCGGTGGAGCTCGCCGGTGTCGCCGTCCGCCGGCCCTCCAAGGTGCGGGAGGGGATCGACCCCGCGCTGATCACCACGGACGCGACCGCCCTGGTCAAACGGGGTGACATCGATGTGGTCATCGAGGTCATCGGGGGCATCGAGCCGGCCCGGACCCTGATCACGACCGCCTTCGAGCACGGCGCGAGCGTCGTCTCGGCCAACAAGGCACTGCTCGCCGAGGACGGCGCCGCGCTGCACGCCGCCGCGGAGAGCCAGGGCCGGGACCTCTACTACGAGGCGGCCGTGGCCGGCGCCATTCCGCTCGTACGCCCGCTGCGCGAATCCCTCGCCGGCGACAAGGTCAACCGGGTCCTGGGCATCGTCAACGGCACCACCAACTTCATCCTCGACAAGATGGACACGAGCGGAGCAGGTTATTCCGAGGCGCTCGACGAGGCCACAGCCCTCGGGTACGCCGAAGCCGACCCGACCGCCGACGTCGAGGGCTTCGACGCCGCCGCGAAGGCCGCGATCCTCGCGGGCATCGCCTTCCACACCCGGGTGAAGATCGGTGAGGTGCACCGCGAGGGCATCACCGAGGTGACCGCGGCGGACATCGCGTCCGCCCGCCGTATGGGCTGCACCGTCAAGCTCCTCGCCATCTGCGAGCGCGCCGCCGACGGCAACTCCGTCACCGCCCGCGTGCACCCCGCGATGATCCCGCTCAGCCACCCGCTGGCCTCCGTGCGCGAGGCGTACAACGCGGTCTTCGTCGAGGCCGACGCGGCCGGCCAGCTGATGTTCTACGGCCCCGGCGCCGGTGGCTCGCCGACCGCGTCCGCGGTCCTCGGCGACCTGGTCGCGGTCTGCCGCAACAAGCTCAACGAGGCCACCGGCCCCGGTGAGTCCGCGTACACGCGTCTGCCGGTCAGCCCCATGGGCGAGGTCGTCACGCGGTACCACATCAGTCTCGACGTGGCCGACAAGCCTGGCGTACTCGCCCAGGTCGCGACGGTCTTCGCCGAACAGGGCGTATCCATCGATACGGTCCGCCAGCAGAGCCGACAGGACGGAGACGGCGAGGCATCCCTCGTCGTCGTCACCCACCGCGCGCCCGACGCCGCCCTCTCGGCGACCGTCGAGGCGCTGCGCAAGCTGGACACCGTGCGCGGTGTCGCCAGCATCATGCGTGTTGAAGGGGAGTAAGGACCCATGACCACCAAGGGCACCCACCAGTGGCGCGGCATCATCGAGGAGTACCGGGACCGCCTTCCGGTCACGAACACGACGCCGGTCGTCACGCTTCGTGAGGGTGGCACGCCGCTCGTCCCCGCTCAGGTCCTCTCCGAGCGCACGGGCTGCGAGGTGCACCTCAAGGTGGAGGGCGCCAACCCCACCGGTTCGTTCAAGGACCGCGGTATGACGATGGCGATCACCCGCGCCAAGGAGGAGGGCGCGCAGGCCGTCATCTGCGCCTCCACCGGCAACACCTCGGCCTCCGCCGCCGCCTATGCGGTGCGGGCCGGCATGGTCTGTGCCGTCCTCGTGCCGCAGGGCAAGATCGCGCTCGGCAAGATGGGGCAGGCGCTCGTCCACGGCGCCAAGATCCTCCAGGTCGACGGCAACTTCGACGACTGCCTCACCCTGGCCCGCTCGCTCTCGGACAACTACCCGGTGGCACTGGTCAATTCGGTCAATCCGGTCCGTATCGAGGGCCAGAAGACCGCCGCGTTCGAGATCGTGGACGCGCTCGGCGACGCGCCGGACATCCACGTCCTGCCCGTCGGCAACGCGGGCAACATCACCGCGTACTGGAAGGGTTACACCGAATACGCGGCGGACGGCATGGCCGCGCGCACCCCGCGTATGTGGGGCTTCCAGGCTTCCGGGTCCGCGCCCATCGTGCGCGGCGAGATCGTCAAGGACCCCTCGACGATCGCCACCGCGATCCGGATCGGCAACCCGGCGTCCTGGCAGTACGCGCTGAACGCGCGGGACGAGTCGGGCGGCTTCATCGACGAGGTGACGGACCGTCAGATCCTGGCCGCCTACCGCCTGTTGGCATCCCAGGAGGGCGTCTTCGTCGAGCCCGCGTCGGCCGCCTCGGTCGCCGGTCTGCTCAAGGCCGCCGAAGAGGGCAAGGTCGACCCCGGCCAGAAGATCGTCTGCACGGTCACGGGCAACGGCCTCAAGGACCCCGACTGGGCCGTCGCGGGCGCCCCGCAGCCGGTCACCGTCCCGGTCGACGCGGTCGCCGCGGCGGAGAAGCTGGGCCTCGTCTAGGCCGTACGGCCAGGCCGGGAACAGCGGTAGGAACCAGCTCAACCGCCCCTTTTCGGGGCGGAGAGCGCATAGGAGGCGTGCGACACGCATCGTGCGCCTCCTGTGCGCCCTATGTCGCGACAGAACCTTCCTTCGATAAGCTGTACCCACACGCTCCGCCGTGGTCGACGCGGTGCAGCTGCCGTCGTGGCCGTCGGGTCCGCCACCGGATATCCGCCGCATCCGCAGCCGCGACCCCCACAGCCGCCCCGCTCCACACCCCCGCACGCCGATCCACCACGCACCACATCCCCGCCGCCTTACAAGGAGAGTCGTCCAGCCGATGGCCGGTCCCGCGTTCCGAGCTGCCCCCGTCCGGGTGCGCACCCCCGCGACCAGCGCCAACCTGGGCCCGGGCTTCGACGCCCTGGGCCTCTCACTGGGGCTGTACGACGATGTCGTGGTCCGGGTCGCCGACTCGGGACTGCACATCGACATCGCCGGTGAGGGCGCCGACACGCTGCCCCGCGACGAGAGCCACCTCCTCGTACGCTCCCTGCGCACCGCCTTCGACCTGCTCGGCGGACAGCCCCGGGGCCTGGAGATCGTCTGCGCCAACCGCATCCCGCACGGCCGTGGCCTCGGTTCCTCCTCCGCCGCCATCTGCGCCGGCATCGTCGCCGCCCGCGCCGTGACGACGGGCGGCGACGCCCGCCTCGACGACGCGGCCCTGCTGGAGCTCGCGACCGAGATCGAGGGCCACCCCGACAACGTCGCGGCCTGTCTCCTCGGCGGCTTCACGCTCGCCTGGATGGACGGCGGAGCCGCCAGGGCGATCAGGATGGACCCCGCCGATTCCGTCGTTCCGGTGGTTTTCGTGCCGGGCAGGCCCGTCCTCACCGAGACCGCCCGCGGTCTGCTCCCGCGCACCGTCCCGCATGTGGACGCCGCGGCCAACGCCGGTCGTGCCGGACTGCTCGTCGAGGCCCTGACCAGGCGTCCCGAGCTGCTGCTCGCCGCCACCGAGGACCGGATCCACCAGGAGTACCGGGCGCCCGCGATGCCGGAGAGCGTGGACCTGGTCAACCGTCTGAGGGCCGACGGCGTCCCTGCTGTCATCTCAGGCGCGGGCCCCACGGTCCTCGCGCTGACGGATGAGGGTTCGGCCGACAAGGTGGCCGGACTGGCGGGCGAGGGATGGGCCGCGAACCGGCTCGCACTCGACGCCACGGGTACGAGCGTGCTGCCGCTCGCCTCGTAGTCACATGTGATTACCGGTGAGTGAGAGGGGGAATGTTTGTTGGAGCCGGTAGTGTTAACCTCAAGTCTGCAACCGACGTCTTTGTGGCGCGTTGCTTCGTGTCCCCGTCCGGGACCACCATTCTTCCGGGAGCCTCCCCAACTGCCTGAGCAGCCTGCCTGAGCAGTTTCGAGCACGCTCCGGAACCGGCACGACACCCCCTCGCTATGTCCAGGAGTGGGCCGAGCAGGGGGATCTCGCGCCGGACCCCGCACATTCATCTCTCCGCCGTACCCGGCGGACCACCGCCCCGGCAAGGTCCGCGATCGAGAAGATCACAGACCGCAGTCGGACAGCACAACCGGTCGCCGAGCCAGAAGGCCGACGTCCGCTCCAGGGAAGGACCCTTCGTGAGCGACACCACCGATCTGATGGGCGTGACTGCCGACAAGAACGTCGACAGCGCCGCGCCCGCCGAAGGTGCTGCCACTGGCACCACCGCACGGCGCCGCCGCTCCGGCACCGGCCTCGATGGCATGGTCCTGGCCGAGCTGCAGCAGGTCGCGTCCGGCCTCGGCATCAGGGGCACCGCGCGCATGCGCAAGAGCCAGCTGATCGAGGTCATCAAGGAGGCGCAGGCCGGGGGCTCCTCCGCTCCCAAGACTGCCTCCAAGGCCGCTGCGGCCTCCGCCGGCACGGACACCGAGAGCAAGCCGAAGCGGCGTGCCACGTCCAAGGCCCGCACCGGGGACGAGGCCGCCGCCTCGCCCGAGAGCAAGGCCACGGCCCAGCAGCAGATCGACATCCCCGGCCAGCCGGCCAATGACGACCAGCCCACGGGCGAGCGTCGTCGGCGCCGTGCGACCGCCCAGGCGGGCAGCCCCGACACCAAGACCGACGTCAGGGCGGAACCGCAGGCCGAGCCGAAGAGCGAGGCCCGTGGCGACGACCGCGGCGAGGCGAAGGCCGAGGCCAAGGCCGAGTCCGCCGTCGACAACGCCGAGGGCCGCCGCGGAGACCGCCAGGACCGCGGCCAGCGCGGTGAGCGTGGTGACAGGGGTGAGCGTGGCGACCGCGGTGAGCGTGGGGACCGCGGCGACCGCGGTGACCGTCGTGATCGCCAGCGCGACCGCCGTGGCAAGGGCGACGACCAGGGCCAGCAGGGCGGCGGCGGCCAGCGGCCGCAGCGCCAGGGCCAGGGTCAGACCCAGAGCCAGGGCCAGGCCGGCCAGGGCCAGCAGGGTGGCGGCCCCCAGGACGACGGTTACGACGACGAGGGCGGCCGCCGTGGCCGCCGGGGCCGTTACCGGGACCGCCGTGGCCGTCGTGGCCGCGAGGACTCCTTCGCCCCCGACGTACAGGTCGCCGACGACGACGTCCTGATCCCCGTCGCGGGCATCCTGGACATCCTCGACAACTACGCGTTCATCCGGACCTCCGGCTACCTGCCCGGCCCGAACGACGTGTACGTCTCGCTCGCCCAGGTCCGCAAGAGCGGCCTGCGCAAGGGTGACCACGTCACGGGCGCGGTACGCCAGCCCAAGGACGGCGAGCGGCGCGAGAAGTTCAACGCGCTGGTCCGCCTGGACTCGGTGAACGGCATGGCGCCGGAAACCGGCCGCAGCCGCCCCGAGTTCCAGAAGCTCACCCCGCTGTACCCGCAGGACCGGCTCCGCCTGGAGACCGACTCCAACGTGCTGACCACGCGGATCATCGACATGGTCGCGCCGATCGGCAAGGGCCAGCGAGGCTTGATCGTGGCCCCGCCGAAGACCGGTAAGACCATGATCCTGCAGGCCATCGCCAACGCGATCACGGTCAACAGCCCCGAGTGCCACCTGATGGTCGTCCTGGTCGACGAGCGTCCGGAAGAGGTCACCGACATGCAGCGGTCGGTGAAGGGCGAGGTCATCTCCTCGACCTTCGACCGCCCGGCCGAGGACCACACCACGGTCGCCGAGCTGGCCATCGAGCGCGCCAAGCGTCTCGTGGAGCTGGGTCACGACGTGGTCGTCCTGCTCGACTCGATCACCCGTCTGGGCCGCGCGTACAACCTCGCGGCGCCGGCGTCCGGACGCATCCTGTCCGGTGGTGTCGACTCGACCGCGCTGTACCCGCCGAAGCGCTTCTTCGGCGCCGCGCGCAACATCGAGGACGGCGGCTCGCTGACCATCCTGGCCACCGCGCTCGTCGAGACCGGCTCGCGCATGGACGAGGTGATCTTCGAGGAGTTCAAGGGCACCGGCAACATGGAGCTCAAGCTCGACCGGAAGCTCTCGGACAAGCGCATCTTCCCGGCGGTGGACGTCGACGCGTCCAGCACCCGTAAGGAAGAAATCCTTCTCGGCACCGACGAATTGGCAGTCGTCTGGAAGCTGCGCCGGGTGCTGCACGCACTCGACCAGCAGCAGGCGATCGAGCTGCTGCTCGACCGCATGAAGAAGACCCAGTCCAACGCCGAGTTCCTTCTGCAGATTCAGAAGACGACTCCCGGCAGCGGCAATGGGAACGACTGACCGGAAAGCTGAAGAGGGACAGTTCAACCGTCCCTGAAATCCGCCCCGTTACCTCGGTGACGGGGCGGATTCGTTTTACCTTCCCCCGTAGTCCCCCTTTCGTTGATACTGGCGTACGATCTGCGTCAGTTGAGGTGGGGGGCCATCCCGGCAGCACCACAGAGGCGTAAGCCCTGTTTTGTGCTGCCCTGCTGCGTGCAGTCGTTCTGCCGAGCCCCCGCCATTCCACGATCCGGTGGGCTTTCGCGTGCCGCCGGCTCCGATACGAAGGATCGCCGCGTGCACATACGCACCAGGGGGGGCCGGCACTCGCGCCGGCTCAAGCTCGCCGTTCCGGCCGTAGCCGTCACAGTCCTCGCCCTCGTGGGCACAGGGCTCACGATGTCCAGCTCGCAGGCCGATGAGCTGATTCCGCCCGTGCCGGTGGGCGCCGTCGAGCGGCCCACCGCCCCGTCGGACGCCGAACTCCGCGAGCGCGTGGCCAACTCGGCCGAGGCGGAGCGCACGGCACTCGCGCCGTCCAGGCTCAGCGCCTCGGACGACAAGACCCCCGCCCCGATGGTCATCGGCGGCACGGAGACGTCCATCTCCAGCGCTCCGTGGATGGCGCAGCTCTGGTACGACGACGGCAACCAGGGTTTCTTCTGCGGTGGTGTGGTGATCGCGCCCACCAAGATCGCCACGGCGGCGCACTGCGTCAAGGGCTTCGACTGGGCCGCGAACGGCACGGTCGTCACCGGCGCGAGCTCCACCGAGACGGTCGGCTCCGGGAAGGTGACCTGGCCGTACCGCCAGTGGAGCCACCCGCAGTACAACGGCGCCACAGGGGCCGCTGACAACGACGTCGCGGTGCTCACGCTGTTCGACGCGGTCACCGTCAAGCCGCTGCCCGTGATGTCGAAGACGGACACGGCTCTCTACGCGGCCGGCACACAGGCCAAGGTCTACGGCTGGGGCCGCACCAGCTCGACCGACAACGAGATCTCCACGACGCTGCGTACGGCGACGCTTCCGATCGTCTCGGACGCCACCTGCGCCAACTCGTACGGGAGCGACTTCAAGGCCGGCCACATGGTCTGCGCGGGCAAGACGGGCGCGACCGACGCCGAGACGACCGGAGCCTGCAACGGTGACTCGGGCGGCCCGCTCGTGGCCGGCGGCAAGCTGGTCGGCATCGTGTCGTGGGGCATCACGAACTGTGTCGGGGAGGGCGCGTACAGCGTCTTCAGCAAGGTGAGCACCTACGTTCCCGCCATCAACGCGCGTGCCTACGACACCAACATGAACTGGGACCACCGGGCCGACCTGATGGCCCGCAAGTCGAGCGCGCTGTACCAGTTCAACTCCACGGGCACCGGGATGACCAAGGGCAGCTGGAGCGGCGACTGGAGCGGCATCAACCTCCTGCTCCAGACCGACCTCAACCGTGACGACTACCAGGACATGCTGATCCGCACCACGGACGGCAGCCTGTACTGGCAGTGGTACAACACCGCCGCCGGAGACCTGGGTGAGTGGGAGGTCAAGAGGCTCGCCACCGGCTGGGGCTCCCGCAAGCAGATCCTCGCGCCCGGCGACCTGACCGGCGACGGCCACCCCGACATCCTGTCGACGGACTCCGCCGGTGTCTTCTGGCTGTACCCCGGCCTGGGCAACGGCTCCTTCGCCACCCGGAGCAAGATCGGCAGCGGCGGTCTCAACTTCAATATGGTCCGCGGCAGCGGCGACTTCACCAACGACGGCAAGGCCGACATCATCGCCCGCGGCAGCGGCGGCAAGATGTACCTCTTCAAGGGCACCGGCAAGGCGAGCGCCCCGTTCGCTTCCAAGGTCCTCGTCAGGACCTGGGACGTCGCCAACGCGCTCGTCACCACGGGTGACTTCAACGGCGACGGCATCGCGGACATCATCGTCCGCCTGAAGACCGGTGAGCTGTACCTCTACCCGGGCACCGGCCAGGCCAACAGCAACATCTTCGGCGCCCGCAAGCTCCTGGGCACCGGAGGCGCGAGCTACAACCTGTTCGGCTGATCACAGACCGCAGCAGTCCCGCGAAGAGCCCCCGCGTCCTGGACGCGGGGGCTCTTTGCATATTGGAACAATCGTGTGTAAGTCTTCTCAGCCGCAAACCCGTCACGGAATGTGAGCAGATGCCGGACCACACGAGCGAGACCACGCGGATCGGACCGCGGCGCCCGGGCGCCAGGGGCCGCCGCCGCAAGCTCCCCGAGCGCAGCCCCCGGCGCACGGCACTGCGCGTGTCCGCGTGGGTGCTCGCCGCGGCCGTGGTGCTGGGCGGTGCGGGGTCCGGTTACGTCTACTTCAAGCTGGACGGCAACCTCTCCAGCGTCGACATCGACGCCAAGCTGGGAGCCGACAGGCCCGACGACGTCGACAACGGGTCGCAGGACATCCTGGTGCTCGGCTCCGACTCCCGCTCCGGCGCCAACGACGCGTACGGCGCCGACGAGGGGGCCGCCCGGTCGGACACCGCGATGGTGATGCACGTCGACAAGGGCCACACCTCGGCCTCCGTCGTCTCCATCCCGCGGGACACGATCGTCGAGCGCCCCGCCTGCACGGGCGATGTCACCGGTGAACCGGTGGCCGCGGACGACCGGGCGATGTTCAACACGGCGTACGAGGTCGGCGGACCGGCCTGCGCGGTGAAGACCGTCGAGACCATGTCCCGCATTCGCATGGATCACTACATCGAGGTCGACTTCACCGGCTTCAAGAAGCTCATAGACGAACTCGGCGGTGTGAACATCACCACCGAGCAGGCGATCAACGATTCCAAGAGTCATCTGCGGCTGAAGCCCGGCACGCACAGACTCGACGGAGAGGAATCGCTCGGACTCGTCCGCACCCGTAAGAGCGTGGGCGACGGCAGCGACCTGGGCCGTATCCAGTTGCAGCAGGCGTTCATCAAGGCGCTGATGGAACAGGCGAAGAGCGTCGGGGTGTTCTCCAGCCCGAAGAAACTCCTCGGCCTCGCCGACGCGGCGACGAAGGCCGTCACCACCGACTCCGGCCTCGGCTCGGTAAAGGAACTCGCGTCATTCGCGAACGGGCTCAAGGGCCTCGGCCCGAAGAACGTCCATATGGTCACGATGCCCGTGCAGTACGACCCGGCAGACCCGAACCGCGTCATACCCATGGAGAAGTCCGCCCGGCAGGTCTGGGCCGCCCTGAAGCAGGACCGGGTGATCCCCGCCTCGGCCACCGCGAAATCCGCGGGCGACAAGGGAACGGCCGGACAGGTCGTCCGGTGACGCCGTATCCGCAGGAGTGACGCCGTATCCGGGGGGCCGGGAATACGTGGGGCCGGACCCCGGTTTTGGGAGATACGCCCAGTCCTGGCAGACTGGTACGTCGGCCCCGGTTCACGGACGCGCAATCCGCGCGGACGACCCGGAGCCCTCCCGAAACTAGGAGACACCTTGAAGCGCGACATTCACCCCGAGTACGTCGAGACCCAGGTCAGCTGTACCTGCGGTGCGTCGTTCACCACCCGGAGCACCCTCGGCAACGGCGCGATCCGCGCCGACGTCTGCTCCGAGTGCCACCCGTTCTACACGGGCAAGCAGAAGATCCTCGACACCGGTGGCCGTGTGGCCCGCTTCGAGGCCCGCTTCGGCAAGGCTGCCGGCTCCGCCAGCAAGTAGCGAGCCACTGCGCCGGTTCTCGGCGCCCTCATTCCAGGGGGCGTCGGGGCCGGCGTTTTTTCCGGCCGGACGTCCGGGGGAAGCCCCCGCAACCGCCGGACAGCACGCCCTTCAGCAGGCCCGTCGACGTAACCAACCAGGAGCCCCCGATGTTCGAGGCGGTCGAGGAACTGATCGGTGAACACGCCGATCTCGAGAAGAAGCTCGCCGACCCGTCGGTCCACGCGGACCAGGCCAACGCGCGCAAGCTCAACAAGCGCTACGCGGAGCTGACCCCGATCGTCTCCACGTACCAGTCCTGGAAGCGCACCGGCGACGACATCGAGACCGCTCGCGAGTTCGCCGCCGACGACCCGGACTTCGCCGCCGAGGTGAAGGACCTGGAGAAGCAGCGCGAAGCACTCACCGAGAAGCTCCGCCTCCTCCTGGTCCCGCGCGACCCCAGCGACGACAAGGACGTGCTCCTGGAGATCAAGGCGGGCGCGGGCGGCGACGAGTCGGCCCTGTTCGCCGGTGACCTGCTGCGCATGTATCTGCGCTACGCCGAGCGCGTCGGCTGGAAGACCGAGATCATCGACTCCACCGAGTCCGAGCTCGGCGGGTACAAGGACGTCCAGGTCGCCGTGAAGACCAAGGGCGGCAACGGTGCCACCGAGCCCGGCCAGGGCGTGTGGGCCCGGATGAAGTACGAGGGCGGAGTGCACCGCGTGCAGCGCGTGCCCTCCACCGAGTCCCAGGGCCGCATCCACACCTCGGCCGCCGGTGTGCTCGTCACCCCCGAGGCCGAGGAGGTCGACGTCGAGATCCACGCCAACGACCTGCGCATCGACGTCTACCGCTCCTCCGGTCCCGGCGGCCAGTCCGTCAACACGACCGACTCCGCGGTCCGCATCACGCACCTGCCGACCGGCGTCGTCGCCTCCTGCCAGAACGAGAAGAGCCAGCTCCAGAACAAGGAGCAGGCCATGCGCATCCTGCGCTCGCGGCTCCTCGCCGCGGCCCAGGAAGCGGCCGAGCAGGAAGCCTCCGACGTCCGCCGCAGCCAGGTCCGTACCGTCGACCGCTCCGAGAAGATCCGTACGTACAACTTCCCGGAAAACCGCATCTCGGACCACCGCGTCGGCTTCAAGGCGTACAACTTGGACCAGGTGCTCGACGGTGACCTCGACGCCGTGATCCAGGCATGCGTCGACGCCGACTCGGCCGCCAAGCTCGCCAACGCGTAACCACGCCCCGCCCCGCCCGTAACCCCCGTACGGAGAACCGCGATGAACCTGCTGCTCGCCGAGGTGGCCCAGGCCACCCAGCGGCTGGCCGACGCCGGTGTCCCTTCACCGCGATTCGATGCCGAGGAACTCGCCGCGTTCGTGCACGGCGTCAAGCGGGGCGAGCTGCACAACGTGGCGGACCGGGACTTCGACGCCCGCTACTGGGAGACGATCGCCCGCCGCGAGGCCCGCGAACCCCTCCAGCACATCACCGGCCGCGCCTTCTTCCGCTACCTGGAGCTCCAGGTGGGTCCCGGCGTCTTCGTGCCCCGCCCGGAGACCGAGTCCGTCGTCGGCTGGGCCATAGACGCCGTCCGCGCGATGGACGTCGTCGAACCGCTCATCGTCGATCTCTGCACGGGGTCGGGCGCCATCGCCCTCGCGATGGCGCAGGAGGTGCCGCGCTCGCGTGTGCACGGCGTGGAGCTGTCCGAGGACGCCCTCAAATGGACCAGGAAGAACGCCGAGGGGTCCAGGGTCACCGTCCACCGGGGAGACGCCGCAACGGCCCTTCCCGAGCTCGACGGCCAGGTCGACCTGGTCATCTCCAACCCGCCCTACATCCCGCTCACCGAGTGGGAGTACGTGGCACCCGAGGCCCGTGACCACGACCCGGAGATGGCGCTCTTCTCCGGCGAGGACGGCCTCGACACCATCCGGTCCATCGAGCGGACCGCACACCGCCTGCTGCGCCCCGGCGGCCTCGTCGTCATCGAGCACGCCGACACCCAGGGCGGCCAGGTGCCGTGGATCTTCACCGAGGAGCGGGGCTGGGCCGACGCGGCCGACCACCCTGACCTGAACAACCGGCCCCGATTCGCGACCGCCCGCAAGGCCATGCCGTGACCGGTGACCCGCACCCGCACGACCCGTACCCGCCATACCCGTACATGCTTGAGGAGGCCGGCTGATGGCACGGCGATACGACTGCAACGACGCGACCGACCGTACGACCGGCCTGCGTGAGGCCGCGTCCGCCGTCCGCCGCGGCGAACTGGTCGTGCTGCCCACCGACACCGTGTACGGGATCGGTGCGGATGCCTTCAGCTCCGAGGGCGTCAGCGATCTGCTCGACGCCAAGGGCCGCGGCCGCAATATGCCGACGCCCGTCCTGATCGGCTCCCCGAACACCCTGCACGGCCTGGTCACCGACTTCTCCGAGCAGGCGTGGGAGCTCGTCGACGCGTTCTGGCCCGGCGCGCTCACCCTCGTCGCCAAGCACCAGCCCTCGCTCCAGTGGGACCTCGGCGACACCCACGGCACCGTCGCCATCCGGATGCCCCTGCACCCGGTGGCCATCGAGCTGCTCACCGAGGTCGGCCCGATGGCCGTCTCCAGTGCCAACCTCACCGGACACCCCTCGCCGGAGGACTGCGACGCCGCCCAGGAGATGCTGGGCGACTCCGTCTCCGTCTACCTCGACGGCGGCCCGACGCCCGGCATCGTGCCGTCCTCCATCGTCGACGTCACGGGCAAGATCCCGGTCCTGCTGCGCGCCGGCGCGCTCTCCGTAGAGGAGCTGCGCAAGGTAGTACCCGACCTCGAGGTGGCCAATTGACCGCCCCTGAGGGGCGTGGCATAGCGGGGCAGACCGACACTTTCCGCATCCTCCACGTCAGCACAGGCAATGTCTGCCGCTCACCGATCACCGAGCGGCTGACCCGCCATGCCCTGGTGGACCGCCTCGGCGATCCGCTCAGCGGCGGCCTGATCGTGGAGAGCGCGGGCACCTGGGGGCACGAAGGCGCCCCCATGGAGGCCAACGCCGAGATCGTCCTCGCCGACTTCGGCGCGGACGCCACCGGCTTCGTCGGCCGCGAACTGCTCGACGAGCACGTGATCCGCGCCGACCTCGTGCTCACCGCCACCCGCGACCACCGGGCCCAGGTGATCTCCATGGGCCATTCGGCCGGGCTGCGGACGTTCACCCTCAAGGAGTTCACCCGGCTGGTCCGGGCCATAGACCCCGCCACCCTCCCCGACCCGCGCGACGAGGGTGTCGTCGAGCGCGCCCGCGCCCTGGTGCGCGCGGCGGCGGCGCTGCGCGGCTGGCTGCTGGCGCCCACCGCCGAGGCGGACGAGGTGTACGACCCGTACGGCGCCCCGATCACGTTCTTCCGTTCCATCGGCGACGAGATCAACCAGGCACTCGACCCGGTGGTGACCGCCCTGACGGGCGTACAGACCCCGCACTGACCCTGCGCCGACCGGCGGTACCGGGCCGTCCGGCAGCGGGCAGCGGTCCACGCACGGGCCTACATTGGTCGGAGAGAGCCCACCCCTCCCCAGGCCCGGAGCCGTCAGATGCCGGTCACCACTCCAGCCGCACCCGCGGCCGTGTCCCGCTCGCGCACAGCCCTCCCGCAGGACTTCGGCGCCCTGCTCCGGGAGGACCCGGAGATCGCCGACGTGCTGCTGGGGGAGGTGAACCGGCAGGCGGGCACCCTCCAGCTGATCGCCGCCGAGAACTTCACCTCGCCCGCGGTCCTCGCCGCCCTCGGCTCGCCGCTCGCCAACAAGTACGCCGAGGGCTACCCCGGCGCCCGTCACCACGGCGGCTGCGAACAGGCGGACGCCGCCGAACGGATCGCGATCCACCGCGCCACCGCCCTGTTCGGCGCCGAGCACGCCAACGTCCAGCCGCACTCCGGCTCCTCGGCCGTGCTCGCCGCCTATGCCGCCCTGCTGCGCCCCGGCGACACCGTGCTGGCCATGGGACTCCCGTACGGGGGGCACCTCACCCATGGCTCGCCCGCCAACTTCTCCGGGCGCTGGTTCGAGTTCGTCGGCTACGGCGTGGACCCCGACAGCGGTCTGATCGACTACGCGCAGGTCCGCGCCCTGGCCCGGGCCCGGCGCCCCAAGGCCATCGTGTGCGGTTCCATTTCGTACCCCCGTCATCCCGACTACGAGCTGTTCCGGGAGATCGCCGACGAGGTCGGTGCCTATCTGATCGCCGATGCCGCCCACCCCATGGGCCTGATCGCCGGGGGAGCGGCGCCCAGCCCCGTGCCGTACGCGGACGTGGTCTGCGCGACCACGCACAAGGTGCTGCGGGGGCCGCGCGGCGGCATGATCCTGTGCGGTCCGGAACTGGCGGAGCGGATCGACCGCGCGGTGTTCCCGTTCACCCAGGGCGGCGCCCAGATGCACACGGTCGCGGCGAAGGCCGTCGCCTTCGGTGAGGCGGCGACTCCGGCGTTCGCGCTGTACGCCCATCAGGTGGTGGCCCACGCTCGCGTGCTCGCCGCCGGTCTGGAGGACGAGGGCTTCGACGTCACCACCGAGGGCACCGACACCCATCTGATCGTCGCGGACCCGGCCCCCCTGGGGGTCGACGGCCGTACCGCCCGTGAGCGGCTGGCGGCGGCGGGCATGGTCCTGGACACCTGCGCCCTGCCCTACGGTGACGCCCGGGGCATCAGGCTGGGCACGGCCGCCGTCACCACCCAGGGCATGGACGAGGCCGACATGGCGCGGATCGCGGTGCTCTTCGGCGCCGCGGTCCGGGAGGCCGGTGACGCCGGCCATCTGCTGGCGGAGGTGCGGGAACTCACGGAGAGGAATCCCCCCTATCCGGGGTAGGCGAAGCAGGTGCAACCATCTCCCGTACCGTGGAGTCCTTGTTCTTGAGGCTAGGGTGTGGGGCTGAGATGGCCGGCGATTTCTGTGGGGCAGCCCGTGCGTGATTACCTGCTGACGCTCTGTGTCACGGCCGCAGTTACCTATCTGCTGACCGGGCCGGTGCGAAAGTTCGCCATCGCGATCGGGGCCATGCCCGCGATCCGTGCGCGTGACGTACACCGAGAACCGACACCGCGGCTCGGTGGCATCGCCATGTTCGGCGGACTGTGCGCGGGACTGATCGTCGCCGCCCATCTGAACAACCTCACGGACGTCTTCGAACTCTCCAACGAGCCGAGGGCGTTGCTCTCCGGCGCCGCGCTGATCTGGCTGATCGGTGTCCTGGACGACAAGTTCGAACTCGACGCGCTGATCAAGCTCGGCGGGCAGATGATCGCCGCCGGCGTCATGGTCATCCAGGGCCTCACGGTCCTGTGGCTGCCGATCCCCGGAGTGGGCACGGTCGCCCTCACCCAGTGGCAGGGCACGCTGCTCACGGTCGCGCTGGTCGTCATCACCATCAACGCGGTCAACTTCGTGGACGGCCTGGACGGTCTCGCGGCCGGCATGGTGTGCATCGCCTCCGCGGCGTTCTTCCTCTACACCTACCGGCTCTGGTACGGGTACGGGATCGAGGCGGCCGCCCCCGCGACGCTCTTCGCGGCGATTCTGATGGGCATGTGCCTCGGGTTCCTGCCGCACAACATGCACCCCGCGCGGATCTTCATGGGCGACTCCGGATCGATGCTGATCGGTCTGGTCCTCGCCGCGGGTGCGATCTCCGTCACCGGTCAGGTGGACCCGGACAACATGAAGCTGTTCGAGGGCAGCGAGCGGCAGGCGACCCACGCGATGCTGCCGGTCTTCATCCCGCTGCTCCTGCCGCTGACGATCATCGCGATCCCGGCCGCCGACCTGGTGCTGGCGATCGTGCGGCGCACCTGGAACGGTCAGTCGCCGTTCGCCGCCGACCGCGGGCATCTGCACCACCGGCTGCTGGAGATCGGCCACTCGCACAGCCGGGCCGTCATGATCATGTACTTCTGGTCCGCGCTGATCGCCTTCGGTGCGGTGGGGTACTCGGTCCACTCGGCGTCGATGTGGATCGTGCTCACGATCATGGGGGCGAGCGCGGTGGGCCTGATCCTGCTGCTGATGCCCCGCTTCACGCCCCGCACCCCGGACTGGGCCGACTCCTTCGTACCGCCCCGCTACCGGCGCCGCAGGCACGCCGCCAGGTCGGAACGGGTCGTCGCCCATGGGCAACAGGGCCCGGACGAACCGCAGATGGCGCCGGAACCTCCTGAGCGGACCCCGGTGGCCGTCGGGGTCTCGGGCGTCAACGGAGCGACAGCGATCGGCTCCCACGCGCGTACGCACGACCGGCGCAGGGCTGATTCATCGCGTTGACGTTTCGGGCATCAATGCCCATTACCAGACAATGCGTTGCCTTGTCGCGCGCAAACGCGCAGGGTCACTCTCATGTGTGACAGTTGGCACACTTTTCAGGTAAAGACCTCATCAAATAGTTTGTGATACCGTTCACGAGACCTGGTGATAGAGCCGAAGGACCTTGGTAAGAGGGTCCATTGGCCGAGCAACGACTCGCACCGGGCCTACGCTCGTCCATGACGACACCACTGCCCATCCCCCTGTAAAGCGGAGCTGCCGCCATGCCGTCCAACGACGTCCGGACTCTCCTCCAGGCCGCCGTACCCACTGCTGCCGCCGGCGCTGTCGCCGCTGCGATCAGCGGTGCGGTCGCCGGTGGCAAGGGAGTCCTGGGCGCGGTCGTTGCGACGCTGGTGGTGATCCTCTTCATGGGGATCGGGCTGATCGTTCTGCAACGGACCGCCAGGTCCCTCCCGCACCTGTTCCAGGCGATGGGGCTGATGCTGTATACGGCACAGCTCCTGCTGCTGTTCATTTTCGTCGCCGCGTTCAAGGACACCGAGGTGTTCAACCCGAAGGCCTTCGCGATCACGCTGGTCGCGACGACTCTCGTGTGGATCGGCGCACAGGCGCGTGCGCACATGAAGGCCAAGATCCTCTACGTCGAGCCCGAGTCCGACAAGGACAAGGGTGACAAGCCCGGGAACACGGGGTCGTCGACGTGAAGGGTAGGGGCGGAATAAGCACAGGTTCGGGACCCTGCTATCGTCCGGTTCCAACTGCGGCACTGCGGGCGCGGGCATGTGAGCTGACGCCTGCTCGATCGCGAGGCTCAATGCCTGACTGCCGCTCACACATCCGTAACACCAGTCCAGTGCCGAACCGCGGCTGCGCGCCGCGCCGACACAACGAGGTTGCCGTACCTATGCGCCACGCTGAAGGAGCCCGCGGTGAGTGCTGACCCGACACAGGTGCTCGCCTTCGAGACCGATTGCCACATCTTCGACGGTTGTGGTTTCCCGGCACCCGGCTTGCACTCGTTCCTGTTCGAGCCGCTGTGGGGTGACCCGGACAGCAACTTGTACTTCAACAAGCCGATGCTGCTGGCGCTCCTCGGCTCGCTCATCATCGTCGGCTTCTTCTGGGCGGCTTTCCGCAAGCCCAAGATGGTCCCCGGCAAGCTGCAGTCGGTCGCGGAGATGGGTTACGACTTCATCCGCCGCGGCATCGTCTACGAGACGATCGGCAAGCGCGAGGGCGAGAAGTACGTTCCGCTCGTCGTCTCGCTGTTCTTCTTCGTCTGGATGATGAACCTCTGGTCGATCATCCCGGTCGCCCAGTTCCCGGTGACGTCGATCATCGCGTACCCGGCTGTACTGGCCGCGATCGTCTACGTGCTGTGGGTCAGCCTGACCTTCAAGCGCCACGGCTTCATCGGTGGCTGGAAGAACATCACGGGCTACGACAAGTCGCTCGGCCCGGTGCTTCCGCTGGCCATGTTCATCGAGTTCTTCTCGAACCTGCTGGTCAGGCCGTTCACCCACGCGGTGCGACTCTTCGCGAACATGTTCGCCGGTCACACCCTCCTGCTGCTGTTCACGATCGCCAGCTGGTACCTGCTCAACGGCATCGGTATCGCCTACGCCGGCGTCTCGTTCGTGATGGTCATCGTGATGACCGCGTTCGAGCTCTTCATCCAGGCGCTGCAGGCGTACGTCTTCGTACTCCTGACCTGCACCTTCATTCAGGGCGCGCTCGCCAAGCACCACTGAGCACCTGCTCCCTGACCACACAGTCGTCGGTGGCCAACCCCCACCGGTTCGTAAAGAAAAGGAAGAACAGGCATGTCCCAGACCCTTGCCGCTGTCTCCGGTTCGCTCGGCTCCATCGGTTACGGCCTCGCTGCCATCGGCCCCGGCGTCGGCGTCGGCATCATCTTCGGTAACGGCACCCAGGCTCTCGCCCGTCAGCCCGAGGCTGCCGGCCTGATCCGCGCCAACCAGATCCTCGGCTTCGCCTTCTGTGAGGCGCTCGCCCTCATCGGTCTGGTCATGCCGTTCGTCT
The DNA here is from genome assembly GCF_056430475.1 of Streptomyces sp. NPDC045968. Taxonomy (NCBI): domain Bacteria; kingdom Bacillati; phylum Actinomycetota; class Actinomycetes; order Kitasatosporales; family Streptomycetaceae; genus Streptomyces; species Streptomyces sp. NPDC045968. The sequence continues at coordinate 552,290 of NZ_JBWKLF010000004.1, forward strand.
ACGGCAAGTAGATCTTCGGATCCACGACCAGCCAACTAGACGAAAGGCACTGATGTGAGCCAGCTGCTTACGGTCGCGGCCGAGGAGATGGAAAATCCCCTCGTCCCGCCGATTCCAGAGCTCGTCATCGGCCTCATCGCCTTCCTCATCGTTTTCGGTTTCCTCGCCTGGAAGCTTCTCCCGAACATCAACAAGGTTCTGGACGAGCGTCGCGAGGCCATCGAAGGCGGTATCGAAAAGGCCGATGCGGCCCAGACCGAGGCACAGAGCGTTCTTGAGCAGTACAAGGCTCAGCTCGCCGAGGCCCGCCACGAGGCCGCTCGTATGCGCCAGGAGGCGCAGGAGCAGGGCGTCGTCATCATCCAGGAGATGAGGGCGGAAGGTCAGCGGCAGCGCGAAGAGATCATCGCCGCCGGTCACGCCCAGATCGAGGCCGACCGCAAGGCCGCGGCCTCCGCGCTGCGTCAGGACGTGGGCACGCTCGCCACCGCCCTGGCCGGCAAGCTCGTCGGCGAGTCCCTCGAGGACCACGCCCGGCAGAGCGGCACCGTCGACCGTTTCCTCGATGAGCTCGAGGCGAAGGCCGAGGCTGTCCGATGAACGGAGCGAGCCGCGAGGCGCTGGCTGCCGCACGTGAGCGTCTCGACGCACTGACCGACAACACGTCGGTCGACGCGGCGAAGCTCGCCGAGGAGCTGGCAGCCGTCACCGCGCTGCTCCACCGCGAGGTATCGCTGCGCCGGGTCCTCACCGACCCGTCGCAGGGCGGCGAGGCCAAGGCCGAGCTGGCCGGACGGCTGCTGAGCGGTCAGGTGGGCGGCGAAGCCGTGGACCTGGTCTCCGGCATGGTCCGCTCCCGCTGGTCGCAGTCGCGTGACCTGGTCGACTCGGTTGAGGAGCTGGCGAACACCGCAGACCTCACCGCGGCCCAGCGCGCGGGTGCACTCGACGACGTCGAGGACGAGCTGTTCCGGTTCGGCCGGATCGTCGGTTCCGACAAGGGACTGCGTTCCGCCCTGACCAGCCGGACCGCGTCCACCGCCGCCAAGGGCGAGCTGCTCCGCAGCCTGCTCGGCGGCAAGGCGCAGCCGGTCACCGAGCGACTTGTCACGCGCCTCGTGACCGAGCCCCGTGGACGTAGCCTGGAAGCGGGACTCGACTCCCTGGCCAAGCTCGCCGCGGAGCGCAGGGACCGCATGGTCGCCGTCGTCACCTCGGCGGTACCGCTGTCCGATCGGCAGAAGCAGCGCCTCGGCGCCGCCCTGGCGAAGATCTACGGCCGGCAGATGCACCTGAACCTGGACGTGGACCCCACGGTCCTCGGCGGGATCTCGGTGCGCGTCGGTGACGAGGTCATCAACGGCACGATCGCGGAGCGCCTCGAAGAGGCCACCCGCCGGATGGCCGGCTGACAGCGCGCAGCGCACAAGCACCAACTGAACGAGCAACAACAGCGGCCCGGTTGGGCCGTGCAGAAATTGCAGAAGATTCCTGGGGGTCGCCCCCAGACCCCCTTAAGAAACTTCGGGCCCAACAAGGAGAGCAGGGAACCCAGATGGCGGAGCTCACGATCCGGCCGGAGGAGATCCGGGACGCACTGGAGAACTTTGTCCAGTCGTACAAGCCGGACGCGGCCTCGCGCGAGGAGGTCGGTACGGTCAGCGTTGCCGGCGACGGCATCGCGAAGGTGGAGGGCCTGCCCTCCGCCATGGCGAACGAGCTGCTGAAGTTCGAGGACGGAACCCTCGGTCTCGCCCTCAACCTCGAGGAGCGCGAGATCGGTGCGATCGTCCTCGGCGAGTTCAGCGGAATCGAGGAGGGCCAGCCGGTGCAGCGCACCGGTGAGGTGCTCTCCGTCGGCGTCGGCGAGGGTTACCTCGGCCGCGTCGTCGACCCGCTCGGCAACCCGATCGACGGTCTCGGCGAGATCGCGACCGAAAGCCGTCGCGCCCTCGAGCTGCAGGCCCCTGGCGTCATGGTCCGCAAGTCGGTGCACGAGCCGATGCAGACCGGCTACAAGGCCGTCGACGCCATGGTGCCGATCGGCCGCGGCCAGCGTCAGCTGATCATTGGCGACCGTCAGACGGGTAAGACCGCTCTGGCCGTCGACACGATCATCAACCAGCGCGACAACTGGCGCTCGGGCGACGTGAACAAGCAGGTGCGCTGCATCTACGTCGCCATCGGTCAGAAGGGCTCCACCATCGCCTCGGTGCGCGGTGCCCTCGAAGAGGCCGGCGCGCTGGAGTACACGACCATCGTCGCCGCCCCGGCGTCCGACCCGGCCGGCTTCAAGTACCTGGCGCCGTACACCGGTTCGGCCATCGGCCAGCACTGGATGTACGCCGGCAAGCACGTCCTGATCATCTTCGACGACCTGTCGAAGCAGGCCGACGCCTACCGCGCCGTGTCGCTGCTGCTGCGCCGCCCGCCGGGCCGTGAGGCATACCCGGGCGACGTCTTCTACCTGCACTCGCGTCTGCTGGAGCGTTGCGCCAAGCTCTCCGACGAGATGGGCAAGGGCTCGATGACGGGTCTCCCGATCGTCGAGACCAAGGCGAACGACGTGTCGGCGTTCATTCCGACCAACGTCATCTCCATCACCGACGGCCAGTGCTTCCTGGAGTCCGACCTGTTCAACGCGGGTCAGCGTCCGGCGCTCAACGTCGGTATCTCGGTCTCCCGAGTCGGTGGCTCCGCCCAGCACAAGGCCATGAAGCAGGTCTCCGGCCGTCTTCGTGTGGACCTCGCCCAGTACCGCGAGCTGGAGGCGTTCGCCGCCTTCGGTTCCGACCTGGACGCGGCCTCCAAGGCTTCGCTGGAGCGCGGTAAGCGCATGGTCGAGCTGCTGAAGCAGCCGCAGTACGCCCCCTTCCCCGTCGAGGAGCAGGTCGTCTCCGTCTGGGCCGGCACCACCGGCAAGATGGACGACGTCCCGGTCGAGGACATCCGTCGCTTCGAGAGCGAGCTGCTGGAGTACCTGCGCCGCGAGCGCAAGGACCTCCTGACCAGCATCGCCGAGGGCGGCAAGATGTCCGACGACACGCTGCAGTCGATCGCTGACGCGATCGCCGCCTTCAAGCAGCAGTTCGAGACCTCGGACGGCAAGCTTCTGGGCGAGGGCTGATCGATGGGCGCTCAGCTTCGCGTTTACAAGCGCCGCATCCAAGCCGTCACCGCGACCAAGAAGATCACCAAGGCGATGGAGATGATCGCCGCGTCGCGCATCGTCAAGGCGCAGCGCAAGGTGCAGGCTTCGATGCCGTACGCAACCGAGCTGAACCGCGCGGTGACCGCGGTGGCGACGGGCTCCACCACCAAGCACCCGCTCACCACCGAGGCCGAGTCCCCGGTCCGCGCCGCGGTTCTGCTCATCACGAGCGACCGCGGTCTGGCCGGCGGCTACTCCTCCAACGCCATCAAGGCGGCGGAGCGGCTCCGGGAGCGGCTCGCAGGTGAGGGCAAGGAGGTCGACACGTACATCGTCGGCCGCAAGGGTGTCGCCTACTACGGCTTCCGTGAGCGCAAGGTCGCGGAGTCCTGGACCGGCTTCACCGACAGCCCGGCGTACGGGGATGCCAAGAACGTCGCCGCGCCGCTGATCGAGGCCATCCAGAAGGACTCGGCCGAGGGCGGCGTCGACGAACTGCACATCGTCTTCACCGAGTTCGTGTCGATGATGACGCAGAACGCGGTCGACAACCGCATGCTGCCGCTGTCGCTCGACAAGGTTGCGGAGGAGAGCGGTACGAAGGGCGAGATCCTTCCGCTGTTCGACTTCGAGCCGTCGGCGGAGGACGTCCTCGACGCCCTCCTGCCGCGCTACGTCGAGAGCCGTATCTACAACGCACTGCTGCAGGCCGCCGCTTCCGAGCACGCTGCCCGCCGTCGCGCGATGAAGTCGGCGACCGACAACGCCGGGGATCTCATCAAGAGCCTCTCCCGGCTTGCCAACGCGGCCCGCCAGGCCGAAATCACCCAGGAAATCAGCGAGATCGTCGGCGGTGCCAGTGCTCTGGCCGACGCGACCGCGGGGAGTGACAAGTAATGACGACCACTGTTGAGACGGCCGCTGCCACGGGCCGCGTCGCCCGGGTCATCGGCCCGGTCGTCGACGTGGAGTTCCCCGTCGACGCGATGCCGGAGATCTACAACGCACTGCACGTCGACGTCGACGACCCGGCCGAGGACGGCGCTCGCAAGACGCTGACCCTCGAAGTCGCCCAGCACCTGGGTGACGGCGTGGTCCGTGCGATCTCGATGCAGCCCACCGACGGTCTGGTCCGCCAGGCCCCGGTGACCGACACGGGCAAGGGCATCATGGTCCCCGTCGGTGACATCACCAAGGGCAAGGTGTTCAACACCCTCGGTCAGATCCTGAACGAGCCGGAAGCCGAAGCTCAGATCACCGAGCGCTGGCCGATCCACCGCAAGGCCCCGGCCTTCGACCAGCTCGAGTCCAAGACCGAGATGTTCGAGACCGGCCTGAAGGTCGTCGACCTGCTGACCCCGTACGTCAAGGGCGGCAAGATCGGTCTGTTCGGTGGTGCGGGCGTCGGCAAGACGGTCCTCATCCAGGAAATGATCATGCGTGTGGCGAAGCTGCACGACGGTGTGTCGGTGTTCGCCGGCGTCGGTGAGCGCACCCGTGAGGGCAACGACCTCATCGACGAGATGACGGACTCCGGTGTTCTGGACAAGACCGCGCTGGTCTTCGGCCAGATGGACGAGCCGCCGGGCACGCGTCTTCGCGTGGCCCTGTCCGCCCTGACCATGGCGGAGTACTTCCGCGATGTGCAGAAGCAGGACGTGCTGCTCTTCATCGACAACATCTTCCGCTTCACGCAGGCCGGTTCCGAGGTCTCCACGCTGCTCGGCCGTATGCCGTCCGCAGTGGGTTACCAGCCGACCCTGGCCGACGAGATGGGTGTGCTCCAGGAGCGCATCACCTCGACGCGTGGTCACTCGATCACCTCGATGCAGGCGATCTACGTCCCCGCGGACGACCTGACCGACCCGGCCCCGGCCACCACGTTCGCCCACCTCGACGCGACGACGGTTCTCTCCCGTCCGATCTCCGAGAAGGGCATCTACCCGGCCGTGGACCCGCTGGACTCCACGTCCCGCATCCTGGACCCGCGCTACATCACGCAGGACCACTACGACACGGCCACCCGTGTCAAGGGAATCCTGCAGAAGTACAAGGACCTCCAGGACATCATCGCGATCCTCGGTATCGACGAGCTGGGCGAGGAGGACAAGCTCGTTGTCCACCGTGCCCGTCGCGTCGAGCGCTTCCTGTCGCAGAACACCCACGCCGCCAAGCAGTTCACCGGCCTGGACGGTTCGGACGTGCCGCTCGACGAGTCGATCGCCGCGTTCAACTCGATCTGCGACGGTGAGTACGACCACTTCCCGGAGCAGGCGTTCTTCATGTGCGGTGGCATTGAGGACCTCAAGGCCAACGCCAAGGAGCTCGGCGTCTCCTGAGCCTCCGGCTCACCGAGGGGGGTGGGTGTGTCCCGCCCCCCTCACCACGCCCCGTAGAATTGACCCAACACCCGGCTCGACCGCCGGGTGGTGACCCGAGGAGCCACCCTTGGCTGCTGAGCTGCATGTCGAGCTGGTCGCCGCGGACCGCAGTGTCTGGTCCGGCGAGGCCACCCTGGTCGTCGCGCGTACCACGTCCGGCGACATCGGCGTCATGCCCGGTCACCAGCCGCTTCTCGGTGTGCTGGAATCGGGCCCGGTGACGATCCGTACCAGTGAGGGCGGCACCGTCGTCGCCGCTGTGCACGGTGGATTCATCTCGTTCGCGGACGACAAGCTGTCGCTGCTGGCGGAGATCGCCGAGTTGGCGGACGAGATCGATGTCCAGCGCGCCGAGCGTGCGCTGGAGCGCGCGAAGTCGGACACGGACGCCGCCGCCGAGCGGCGCGCCGATGTACGACTGCGCGCGGTGGCGGTGCTGCACTAGTACCCCGCCGACAGATGTTTTTACTCAGCCGCGGCCCGAGCTGGAATTCTCCAGACCGTGTCGCGGCTGAGGCAATGCAGATGCAGTTCGGTCCGGATATCCGTAATCGACGTTGCGAGGAGGTCGGTGGAGATGGTCCTCGCTCTGTGGGTTGGCGGTCTGGTCGTCGTACTGGTCGTGGTGGGTCTGTTCGTGTTCGGCCTCCGCCGGCGGCTGATCCAGCGCTCCGGCGGAACGTTCGACTGCAGTCTCCGCTGGGACATCCCCAAGGAACCGGACCCCACCGGCAAGGGCTGGGTGTACGGCGTCGCCCGCTACAGCGGTGACCGGGTCGACTGGTTCCGGGTCTTCTCCTACGATCCCCGCCCGCGCCGCGCCCTGGAGCGTGCCTCGATCGAGGTCGTCGCCCGCCGGCTGCCCGAGGGCGAGGAGGAGCTCGCGCTCCTGTCCGATTCCGTCGTGCTCGGCTGTCTCCACCGCGGGACCCGCCTGGAGCTGGCGATGAGCGAGGACGCCCTGACCGGCTTCCTCGCCTGGCTGGAGGCGGCACCGCCCGGCCAGAGGGTGAACGTGGCCTAGGGCCTCTCGTTCGGTCCCCGGGGCCGTACGCGGACAGAGAAAGGCCGGGGAGACAGGGGGCGGACCTGTCTCCCCGGCTGCTTTTCCGGGCTGTGCTGGTGGTGCGGTGGTGCTACGGCGTGGGGATTACCGGAGGCCGGTGTTGATCGCGCTCACCAGTTCGCCGTTGGCGGTGTCACCGCTGAACTCCCAGAAGAAGGCGCCACCGAGGCCCTGGTTCTTCGCCCACGTCATCTTCGAGACGACGGTGGCCGGGGTGTCGTAGCTCCACCAGTTGGTGCCGCAGTGGGCGTAGGCGGTGCCGGCGACGGTACCGGTGGCCGGGCAGCTGTTCTTGAGGACCTTGTAGTCCTCGATGCCCGCTTCGTACGTTCCCGATGCCGCTCCGGTCGCCGTGCCGCCCGGGGCGGACTGGGTGACTCCGGTCCAGCCGCGTCCGTAGAAGCCGATGCCGAGCAGCAGCTTCTTCGCCGGGACGCCCTTGGCCTTCAGCTTGGCGATGGCGTCGGCGGCGGTGAAGCCGGCCTGCGGGATGCCGGTGTACGAGGTGAGCGGCGAGTGCGGGGCCGTCGGGCCCTTGGCCGCCCAGGCGCCGAAGAAGTCGTACGTCATCACGTTGTACCAGTCCATGGACTGCGCGGCTCCCGCGTAGTCCGCGGCGTCGATCTTGCCGCCGTCGGAGCCGTCCGCGGTGATGGCGGCGGTGACGAGGTTGCTCGCGCCGAACTTGGTGCGCAGCGCGGAGGCGAGGTTCTTCAGTGCGGCCGGGCCGCTGGTGTCACAGGTCAGACCACAGGCGTTGGGGTACTCCCAGTCGATGTCGATGCCGTCGAAGACATCGGCCCAGCGGGGGTCCTCGACCAGGTCGTAGCAGGACTGGGCGAACGCGGCCGGGTTCTGGGCCGCGGCACCGAAGCCGCCGGACCAGGTCCAGCCGCCGAAGGACCAGAGGACCTTGATGTTCGGGTACTTCGCCTTGAGCTTGCGCAGCTGGTTGAAGTTGCCGCGTAGCGGCTGGTCCCAGGTGTCCGCGACGCCGTCGACCGACTGGTCGGCCGTGTACGCCTTGTCGTAGTCGGCGTAGGCGTCACCGATGGTGCACTTGCCGCCCTGGACGTTGCCGAAGGCGTAGTTGATGTGCGTGATCTTCGAGGCGGAGCCCGAGGTGACCAGGTTCTTCACGTGGTAGTTGCGCCCGTAGACGCCCCAGTTGGTGAAGTAGCCGAGGTTGACCTTGTCGCCGGTCGGGGGAGTGGTGCCGCCGCCGGTGGTGCGGACCGCGACCGAACCGCTGACCGGGCCGGTCTGGTCCGCGGTGTCGCGGGCCTGCACGGTGTACGAGTAGTCGGTGCCCGCGGTGAGGGCGGTGTCCGTGTACGTCGTACCGGTGACCGTGGCGACCTTGGCGCCGCCGCGCAGCACGTCGTAGTTCTTGATGCCCTTGTCGTCGGTCGCCGCGGTCCAGGTGAGCTTCGCCGAGGTGTCGGTGATCAGGCTCGCGGTGGGGGTGCCCGGCGCGGAGGGGGCGTTGTCGCCGGGGACGCTGCCGCCGTCACAGGAGGCGCCGTTCAGCTTGCAGCCGCTGGGGGAGCCGGAGCCGGTCCCGTTGAAGCCGAAGCTGATGCTGGCGCCGGGGGCGACGGAGCCGTTCCAGCTGAGGTTCTTGGCGGTCCAGTGGGTTCCGGAACCGGTGACGGTGGCGTCCCAGGCGGAGCCGACCGCGGTGCCGGAGGGGAAGTCCCACTCGATCGTCCAGGAGGAGAGCGCGGTGGTGCCGGTGTTCTTCACCGTCCACTGGCCCTCGAAACCGGTGCCCCAGTCGGACTTCTTGACGTAGGTGGCGGTCGCCGATGTGGCGGCCTCGGCGGGGCTGGCCAGGCCCACCATCGCCGCGAGCGGCAGAAGCAGTGCGGTGACGCCCGCTACGGCCTTGGATCGGATGGTGGTGCCGGTACTGAGTCTCTCTCTGAATCCGGCCCGGCGTGGGGGGGTCTCAGTGCTCAACGGTGCTCCTCGGGTGAGGTCCGACAAACGGGGGTGGTCCGTGGACTGCAAACCCTGCGCCGCCCTGAGCGCGCCTTGTCATGGCGTACTCACCGCAGTGTGCTCGGTGAGATTAGGAAGGTCTGGACCAATCGTCAAGAGGTCCAGACCAAAGATCCACCCTAAACCTCAGAGACCCAACTCCTGAGCGATCACCGCCGCTTGGGCCCGGCTGCGCAGCTCCAGCTTCCCCAGCAGCCTGCTGACGTGCGTCTTCACCGTCGCCTCGGCCATCGAGAGCCGTCCCGCGATCTCCGCGTTCGACAGTCCCTGGCCCAGACATCCGAGCACCTCGTGCTCCCGTCGCGTGAGCGATTCCAGCCCCGGGGGAGCGGGGGCGGCCGCCCTGCGCACGGGAGCGGCCCCGGCGAACTCCGCGATCAGCCGGCGCGTCACCGCCGGGGCGATCAGACCCTCGCCGCGCGCCACCGTGCGTACCGCTTCGAGCAGATCGTGTGCGTCGGCGTTCTTCAGCAGGAAGCCCGCCGCACCGGCCCTCAGGGCCCCGAAGACGTACTCGTCCAGATCGAACGTCGTCAGGACCAGCACGTCCGCGAGCTGCTCGGCCACCACCTGCCGGGTCGCCGAGACCCCGTCGAGCCGAGGCATCTGCACATCCATCAGCACGACGTCCGGGCGCAGTTCCCTGGCCAGCCGCACGGCCGCCTCCCCGTCGGCCGCCTCCCCGGCGACCTCGATGTCCGGCGCGCTGCCCAGGATCAGCACCAGCCCCGCGCGCACGGCGGACTGGTCCTCCGCGACCAGTACCCGGATCGTCATTCCCTCGTCGTCCTTTCCTCGACGGGCAGTTCCGCCCGTACCCGCCAGATCCTCCGGCCGTCCGCAGCGGGCACGAGGCCCGCCTCGATCGTGCCGCCGAGCAGGGCCACCCGCTCCCGCATGCCCACCAGGCCCGCCCCCGAACCGGGCGCCCGCGGCCCCGGCCGGTTCCCGCACTCGCTGATGACCTCCACCGAGAGCAGGCTCCCCTCGCGCGCGAGCCGCACCGCCACCGGGCCCGGGGCGGCGTGCTTCAGCGCGTTCGTCAGGGACTCCTGGACGATGCGGTACGCGGCCAGCTCGACCGGCGCCGGCAGCCGCTCGGGCTTCCCGCGCGCGTCCTCCAGCGTGCACGTCAGGCCGCTCGACGCCCCGTTGGTGCGGGCGTGCTCGACCAGGACGTCCAGCGAGGCGAGGGTCGGTGCCGCGCTCGGCTCCGTCTCCGTCCCGCTGTGCCGGAGCAGCCCGATGAGCCGCCGCATCTCCGCCAGCCCTTCGACGCTGTTCTCACGGATCACCCCGAGTGCCTCGCGTGAGGTGTCCGGGTCGTCGATGGAGAGCGCCGCGGTGGAGTGGATGGCGATCGCGGACAGGTGGTTGGCCACCATGTCGTGCAGCTCGCGCGCCATCCGTGCCCGCTCGGCGGTCACCGCCTGGGTACGGTCCATCTCGGCGAGCAGCGCGGTCTGGTCGGCGCGTAGCCGGGCGGTCTCCGCCGCGTCGCGATGGTTGCGCACGCTGACGCCGGTGATGGCGGGCGCGAAGGACACGAGGCCGGTCACGACTCCGATCAGCAGCGCCTCCGCCGTGCGGAACCAGGCCAGGAAGCCGATCGTCGCCGCGACCGTGACCAGGAACGAGCCCACCGGGATACGGCGGGCGGCGGTCGGGGCCCCGTACACCACGGCCGCGTACACGACATCCGTGAACATCAGCACGGTGGCCAGGTTCCCGACCGTGAACTGGTCGGCGACCAGGGCGGGCACGGCGACGGTCAGAGCCGTCAGCGGGGCGCTCCTGCGCAGCAGTTCGAGCCCGGCCATGACGGTGAGAGGCACCAGAGCCGCCCAGGGCGCCGCGACCGGCCGCGGGCCCTGCATGTGCAGACCGATCAGCCAGAGGACCAGCCCGCCGGACAGCCCGATGGCCGCGATCAGTACGTCGTGGCGGTGCGGGCGGGAGACGGTGAGCACCCTCCCATCCAACACGCAGGCCCAGGGGCGGGCCTCCGCACGGTGGGTGAGCCGCGGATACATCGAAGGATGCAGTCGGGCTTCGTCACTGCCGACGACGCCCCGGCGCCTTGCGGCCGGGAGGCTGGAGGGGACCGGGAGGAGAAGAACCGTGATCGTCATGCTGATCGTGCTCTGCGAAGTCGGCTTCTGGGTGCTGCTGGCCGCCGGACTCGCGCTGCGTTACCTCGCGAAGAAGCCCCGGCTCGGCGCCGCGGTGCTGTTGTGCGAACCGCTGCTGGAGGTCGTGCTGCTGGTCATCACGGCCATCGACCTGAAGAACGGCGCCGAGCCCGACTGGAAGCACGGACTCGCCGCCGTCTACGTCGGGTTCACCGTGGGACTGGGCCACTCGGCGATCACGTGGGCGGACGCCCGGTTTGCCCACCGGTTCGCGGGCGGTCCGCCGCCGGTGAAGCCGCCGAAGTACGGGATGGCGCGCGCCGCCCACGAGTGGCGCACCGCGGCCCGCTGGACCGTTGCCGCCGTGACCGCGATGGCGCTGCTCCAGGCCGCGGTCTGGTACGTCGGGGGCGACGGGGACGTCGGATCGCTGCGGATGTGGCAGCAGAAGATGCTGTGGCTGATCGGCATCAACCTGGTCATCGCCGGGGGCTACACGCTGTTCCCGAAGCGGGCCCCGAAGGGGGCGTGATCCTCAGCGGTCGCCGCCGGGCACCCACAGCACGTCCCCGACCTCCTTGTTCGCCGTCCTCGCGAGGATGAACAGGAGGTCGGAGAGCCGGTTGAGGTACGTCGCGGTGAGCGCGTTCATCACGTCCCCGTGCACCTCCAGCGCCGCCCAGGTGGAGCGCTCGGCCCGCCGGACTACGGTGCACGCCTGGTGCAGCAGCGCCGCCCCCGGCGTACCGCCCGGCAGGATGAAGCTGCGCAGCTTCTCCAGCTCCTCCAGGAAGCGGTCGCAGTCCGCCTCCAGCTTGTCGATGTAGGACTGCTCGACCCGCAGGGGCGGATACTTCGGGTCCTCGGCGACCGGCGTCGACAGGTCCGCGCCGACGTCGAAGAGGTCGTTCTGGACGCGGACGAGGACCTTCACCACGTCCTCGGGCAGCTGCCCGAGCGCGATGGCCGTACCGATGACGGCGTTGGCCTCGTTCGCGTCGGCGTATGCCGAGATCCGCAAATCGGTCTTGGCGGTCCGGCTCATGTCGCCGAGGGCGGTGGTGCCCTGGTCGCCGGTACGGGTGTAGATGCGCGTCAGATTGACCATGGGGCCAGCCTAGGGAAGCGGCCGCCCCCGCGGGGACGCAGGTGGCCAACTGCACGTGGCGCGCCACCGAATGAGGCGTACCAGTGTGATGTCCGTCATTTGAGACGTGACGCGCATCTCTTCGCCTCCCCAGGGCCCCTCACGGGTACTAATCTCCGCCGGAGAGCGTGTGAACAACCGTTATCCAAAGGGGTGCAAACGTGGCCAGGAAGCTCGCCGTCATCGGCGCCGGACTCATGGGGTCCGGGATCGCGCAGGTCTCTGCCCAGGCGGGCTGGGACGTCGTCCTGCGCGACGTCACCGACGCGGCACTGGCCCGCGGCCTCGACGGCATCAAGGGTTCGTACGACCGGTTCGTCTCCAAGGGCAAGCTGGCGGCGGCCGACGCCGAGGCCGCGCTCGCCCGCATCACCACGAGCACCGACCTCGACGCCGTCGCCGACGCGGATGTCGTCGTCGAGGCCGTCTTCGAGAAGCTGGAGGTCAAGCACGAGATCTTCCGCGCGCTCGACACGATCGTGCGCGAGGACGCCGTGCTCGCCTCCAACACCTCCGCCATCCCGATCACCAAGATCGCCGCCGTGACGAAGCGGCCCGAGCGGGTCGTCGGAGTGCACTTCTTCTCACCGGTCCCGATGATGCAGCTGTGCGAGCTGGTGCGCGGCTACAAGACGAGCGACGAAGCCCTCGCCACCGCGCGGGAGTTCGCCGAGTCGGTCGGCAAGACCTGCATCGTCGTCAACCGTGACGTCGCGGGCTTCGTCACCACGCGCCTCATCTCGGCGCTGGTCGTCGAGGCCGCCAAGCTGTACGAGTCGGGCGTCGCCTCGGCCGAGGACATCGACATCGCCTGCAAGCTGGGCTTCGGTCACGCCATGGGTCCCCTCGCCACGGCCGACCTGACCGGCGTCGACATCCTGCTGCACGCGACCGGCAACATCTACACGGAGTCGCAGGACGAGAAGTTCGCGGCCCCGGAGCTGATGCGCCGGATGGTCGATGCAGGTGACATCGGCCGCAAGAGCGGGCAGGGCTTCTACACCTACTGAGATCGATCATGTCCCGGGCCGCCTGATCTGCCGTCGATCAGGCCCGGGGCCCCGGTGGGCCGGAGGGGTCCGGCTCACCGGAATCAGTCAGCGCGAGCGGGCCGATATCACTCCACGGAGTGAATTCGGTATCGGTTCGCTTACAGACGGCAACTTCCTTGTCGTTGCGGCAGTCAGTTGTGGCAGAGACAGAAGAGACAGACGGACCTTGCTACGGAGTATTCCCGGGGAGCGCATATGCACATCAGGGGCGACCACGCCGAGCTGGTCGTCGGGGGCCGCCTCGACGTCCGAAGCGCGGCGGACGCCCGTACGGTCCTGCACTCGGCCGTCGACGACGGCGTCGGCGATCTCGTGCTGGACCTGACCGAGCTGGATTCCTGGGATGCCACCGGACTCGGCGTCATCATGGGCGCCCACCGACGGGCCGGCAGGGCCGGCCGACGGCTCGTTCTGCGCGGCGTACCACCACAGATGCAGCGCCTGCTCGTCGCGACCAGGCTGCACCGCATCCTGGCCATCGAGGGCGGAATCGCCGCGGAGTCGCTGCCGCGCGTCTGAGGTCGCCACCGGCAGGGCCCGGTGGCGTCGCACGCACAATCCTCACGAGACCGTGATGTCCCGGGCGGCGCGGCACCCCGCCGGTTCCTGGATACTGTGCGAAGGTCTAGGGTTCGGCCGTCTGCCGACTGACGGACCCATGGGCGGACACCGGACCAGAAGCGACAGCGGGGCGTGCGAGGCCGGGAGGGACATTCGCGCGCGACGCATCTGGGGGCTTTGCAATGGACCCGAACAACCGGGGATCCGACGAGTACGGCCGGGACCACGACGGTTTCGCGGAGGACGGCGCGCCGCAACGGCAGTCCCGTGAACCGCTGACGCCCGACTTCGGGCTCCAGACACCGAAGCAGGCCCGCACCGTCCAGCTCATCTCGGGCGACCTGCTCCTCACGGTCAACCCGGTCGACGGCAGCGAGGTCGAACCCTGCCCGCCGGGCCGGCAGCCCGAACCGCCCGTACGGCACACCGCCACCGAGCGCGCGGAACGCGAACGTGCCGCGGCGCCGTCCGTCCCGCCGGGCCCGCCCGGCCCCCGACTGCCGCTCCTGGAACGCCAGGAGATCCGCGACCGCCTGGTACGGCTGCTGGCACGCGGACGGTCCGTACGCGTCACCGGCCCCGCCGGATCGGGCCGCACGGCCCTGCTGGACGCCGTCGCCGCCGACTGCGCGGATCTGGCGCCCGACGGCGTCGTACGTCTCAGCGGCCACAAGCGCACCACCACGGACCTCCAGTACGCACTCTTCGAGGCGGTGTACCGCGCGCCGTCGCACCGTCCCGGCCGCGAAGAACTCCTCGGGCTGATCCGGGGCATCGGCGCCGTCGTCGTCCTCGACGACCTGGAGTTCGGCGGCGGCGCGCTCGACGAACTGCTCGACGCCACGCCCGAGTGCGCGTTCGTGCTCGCCGCGACTCCCGATGTCGCCGCGCCCGGACCCGACGCGCACCTGGAAGAGCTCTCTCTCACCGGGCTCGGCCGCAGTGCCTCGATCGACCTGCTGGAGCAGGTCGTCGAACGCCCGCTCACCGAGGACGAGGCGAACTGGGCGGGTGACCTCTGGTTCGAGTCGGAGGGACTGCCCCTGCGCTTCGTCCAGGCCGGCGCGCTGCTGCGCCACCGCGACTTCCCGCACGATCCGGAAGCCATGGACGCGTACGGCTCCGCGGCGCCCCTCGCACCCGAGGACGGGCCGGAGCAGCCGCTGCCCAGCCTGGGGGAGGGCGCGGCGCCCGCGGTGCTGCTCGCCTCCCGGCTGAGCGAGGCCGCGCGCGAGACCCTGCGTTTCGCCGTCGCGCTCGGCGGTGAGGTGCCGCACCAGGCGCACCTGCCGGCGCTCGTGGGGGACACCCACGCCGACGCCGCCCTCGGCGAACTGGCCGGGTGCGGACTGCTCTCCCCGGCCGGCCCCCGCTACCGGCTCGCGGCCGGTGTCGTCGCCCAGTTGGAGGCCGGCGGGTACGGCGAGGGCGCGACCGACCGCGCCAGGACCGCCGCCCAGCACTACGCCTGGTGGGCGGGGCACCCCTCGGTCACCTCCGAGCGGGCGGTCGCCGAGGCCGACGCCGTACTCGCCGCGCTGACGCAGCTGGTGCCGGGCGACCGGGCCGGGCAGGCCAGCGTCGCCGTACTGCTGGCCCGCAGCGCCTCTCCGGCCTTCGCCGCCGGAATGCAGTGGGGAGCCTGGGAGAAGGTCCTCAGAATCGGCCAGGAGGGCGCGCGGATCGCCGGCGAGGTGGCGGAAGAGGCCTACTTCCACCACGAGTTGGGCGTACTCGCGCTCTGCACCGGCCATCTGGAACGGGCCAGGGCCGAACTGGAGGCGTCGATCGGCATGCGCGGGGCGCTCGCCGACAAGTCCGGCGCGGTGGCCGGGCGCAGGGCGCTCGCCCTGGTCGAGGACCGCACCCGCGGACCGGTACCGGGCACCCCGGCCGGCGAGGAGCTCGCAGCCGTACGGTACGAGGGGCCGGCTTCGCCGCCCGGCGGGACCCCGGCGGTCCTGCCGCTCTTTCCCGGGCAGCCCGTGCACGCCGAGACGGCCACCGTGGTCTCCCGCCCGGACACCCCGGCGGGCCGCGGTCCCGCGTTCCTTCGCGGCACCCGGCGCAACCTGGTCGGGGCCGGCGCGGGCGCGCTCCTGGTGGCCCTGCTCGGCACCGTCGTGGCGCTCGGCTCGACCTCGGGCAGCGAGGAGCCGGACAGCCGGAACGTGACGACCGAGCAGTCCGCCGACGAGGACGGCAGCGAAAACGGTCTCCCGGCCGAGGAGCCGTCGGACGGCGCACCGGCCGAGAGCGGTACGCCCGGCGGGGGCACGCAGCCCCCCGGCCCGTCCGGCCAGGCCACTCCGTCCGCCGGGACCCCCTCGTCCACGGACACCTCGGACCCGGGAGCCACGCCGACGTCGGACGACCCGACGAGCGAGGGGCCGAGTACGCCGAGCGGGCCCAAGACACCGACCAAGTCGGCCACCACGCCGCCCACCACGTCCGCGAGCCCCTCGGAATCGTCCCCGACTCCGTCGGAGTCGGCTTCGGAGACGGCGACTCCGACCCCGACCCCGACGGACACGGAGACACAGACACAGCCGTCGAACAGCGACTCGGCCGACGGGCCGACGGGGGACACGACTGCCGACGAGAAAACCGCCTGACCCCCGGGCGGGACGCGGAAAGCCGGACGGGCGAAAATCAAGCCCGTCCGGCGACCGAGGACACAGGAACCTCGGTCAGAACAGCCGCAGCTTGTCGTCCTCGATGCCCCGCATCGCGTCGTAGTCCAGGACCACACAGCCGATACCGCGGTCCGTCGCCAGGACCCGCGCCTGCGGCTTGATCTCCTGCGCCGCGAAGATGCCCTTCACCGGGGCGAGATGGGGATCGCGGTTGAGCAGCTCCAGATAACGGGTCAGCTGCTCCACACCGTCGATGTCACCGCGGCGCTTCAGCTCCACGGCCACCGTCCCGCCGTCCGCGTCACGGCACAGGATGTCCACGGGACCGATGGCGGTGGGGTACTCACGGCGGATGAGCGTGTGGCCCTCGCCGAGGATCTCGATCCGGTCGGCCAGCAGCTCCTGGAGGTGCGCCTCCACGCCGTCCTTGATCAGGCCGGGGTCGACGCCCAGTTCGTACGAGGAGTCGTGGAGGATTTCCTCCATCGTGATGATCAGTTTCTCGCCCGCTTTGTTCACCACCGTCCAGATGCCCGCGTCACCGTCGGCGCCCTCCTTCAGGGAGCACGGCGGGGACATCCAGTTGAGCGGTTTGTACGCCCGGTCGTCGGCGTGGATCGACACACTGCCGTCCGCCTTCACCAGGATCAGACGGGGGGCGGAGGGCAGGTGGGCGGTGAGCCGGCCCGCGTAGTCGACGGAGCAACGGGCGATGACGAGACGCATGGTCGGCAACGCTACTCGACGACGGGTGCTCCACGCGATTCCCCCGGCTCTCTCCCGTGCGCACCCGACCCCTCCCCGCGGGCTTGCCCCTCTTTGACAGCCTTCGTTATTGGCCGGTTGTGTTCCCAATCTCCTGGTGCGGCCCGGACTGCGCGCTTACCGTGTAAGCAGGAGGTCGCCGTCTGTGTACGCTGCGTCGCCGTCCTCCTTCCCTGCCCGTAAGGCCCCGGCCAACTGTCGGGGTCGCGAGAGGAGAACCCATGTCGCTCGACGTCTCACCGGCGCTGTTGGAACAGGCCGAGCGAGGCGAGGTCGACGAAGCCGACTTCGTCGACTGCGTCCGGACCTCCCTGCCCTACGCATGGGAGATGATCAGCTCTCTGGTGGCCCAGCTGAAGGTCGACGGCGGACAGTTCGCCGACAACCAGACGCCGCCGCCGGACGAGCAGGCACGTGGTCAGCTGCTGCGTGCGCTCGCGAGTGATGCGATACGCGGCGCGCTTCAGCGGCACTTCGGAGTGCGTCTGGCATTCCAGAACTGCCACCGCGTAGCGGTGTTCCCGCTGGACGCTTCGGTCGACGAGCGTCTGGCCCGCTTCACCTCGGTGAGGGGCCAGTTGCTCAACCAGTCGCCCGGACTGCGGGACTGCTGAACGCTTCTGCTGCCGCTCCGGGCCGCGGGAGGTGCGACAGGCTCCGGGGCGGCAGCTCCCGTACCACCAGCACACCGGCACCATGAGCATCACCAGAACTACCGGCACCACCAGGACCACCGGAATGAGCGCATCACGTCAGCAGCGGCAGCACCTCGGTGCCCAGGCGCTGCACGTTCTCCTCGGTTGCGGCGAGGTCGCCCGAGCCTTCCACGAGGAGCGCGAAGCGGGTGATCCCGGTCCGCTCCGCGGTCGCCGCGAGCCGGTCGGCCGCGAGGCGGGGCGGGCCCACCGGATGCATGCCGCACAGCAGTTCCGTATAGGCGACGGGGTCGCGCATGACCCGGTGCCTGCCGTCGACCGTCACATGGGCGTCCAGTCCCTGTTTGAGCCACCCCGGCATCGCCTTCACGAGCGTCTCCGTGGCGTCGGCGGGCCTGTCCGCGATCTGGGCCACCCCTGCGGACACATGTCCGACGCTCTCCACGACATCGGGCGGGTGTCCGGCCTCCCGGGCGGCCGTCCGCCACAGGGCGACCATCTCCGCCTTCTCCTCGTCCCCGCAGTGCATGCCCAGGAGCATCGGCAGCGCCTTCGCCGCGGCGAGCCGGACACTCTTCGGCGAGGTGCACGCCACGATCACCTCCGGGCCCCCGGGGCAGGCCGGGCCGTCGGCCAGCAGCTCGTCGGAGCGTGGCACGACCGCGACCTCCCTGAAACCGAACCGGTCCCCGGTGCCCGCCACCCGCGGCTTGCGCAGCCAGTCGAGCAGCAGCTCCAGCGACTCGGGGAAGTCCCTCTCGTACGCGGCGAGACCGCCGCCGAACACCTCCAGGTCCACCCAGGGACCGCCCCGGCCCACCCCCAGGGAGAACCGCCCTCCGCTGGTGATGTGCAGCAGCGCGGCCTGCTCGCCCAGGGCCACGGGGTGCTGGGTCGGCAGCACGCTCACCGCCGTACCGACCCGGATTCTGCGGGTGCGGCCGAGCAGCAGCGCGGCCAGTGTGACGGCGGACGGGCATACCCCGTACGGCACGAAATGGTGCTCGGCCAGCCAGACCGAGTCGAGTCCGGACTCCTCCGCGACCTCCGCGGACCGGACCGCCCGGTGCAGTGCCTCACCCTGTCCCTGGCCCGGAAACTGAGCTGCCAGTACGAACGTTCCGACGCGCATCGCCTGTTACCTCCTTGCGGCCGACGCGGTTCTCCCCTACAGGCAACAACGTCTGACACGTGCCAAAGGCACGGTCCATGGGGAAGTTGTTGCGATTTTCCGGTAACTCGCCTCCGGCGTCGCTGGGGACTCCCGCCGTACGGGCCGGTCGCCCGGCCCGATGGGCCTACGCTGGACGGGCAACCGCCCGTTCTGCCCCCATGAGGTGTCACGTGTCTCCGCGCCGCAACCGCCCCCGAGGCGGCGAGAGCCCCACCAGCAGACCATTCGCTGAGGGGCAGCGGTACGGCGGAGGCGGAGCCACCGAGAGCTGGCAGGGCGAGGAGTGGTCGGTGCGCCCGGTGAGCGGTGCGAGCGCGGCGGGGAAACGGTACCGCTGCCCCGGCTGCGACCAGGAGATCCCGTCCGGTGTCCCGCATCTGGTCGCCTGGCCCGAGTTCGGCGGCATCGACGACCGCAGACACTGGCACAAGGCGTGCTGGAACGCGAAGGACCGCCGCACCACACGGGTACAGCGGTCCAGGAACGCCCCGCGGCACTGAGCGGCGGGCCGGACGTCAGGAAGACGGACGTCAGGCGCCGCACGCCGCACGCCGTACGTCAGACGTCGCGGCGGTCCAGCGTGAGATAGGCACCCGCCATGGCGGCCGCGGTCACGCCCAGGATGATCCACAGGGGCTCCCAGCCGGTCGGCCCCGAGGCGGTGACCGACGCGTCGTAGAACGCGCCGAGCTGGTTGGGGATCGAGTACTCGAAGAGCGCCTTCTGCAGGTCGGCCAGCGACTCCGAGAACATGAACATCGCCAGGACCAGCGGCAGCAGCACCACGGCGATCATGATGGTGATCGCGCCGGCCGAGTGCCGGATCAGCGCACCGAGCGCGAGCGAGAGCAGTCCCAGCGTCGCGACGTAGAGGCCGACCCCCACCGTGGAGCGCAGCCAGTCGTCGCCCGTGGGCTCCACGCCGTCCAGCATGGACGTCTGGAGGACGCCGACGACCGCGGTCGTCACCGTGGTGATCACGAAGGACAGCAGGAAGAAGACGATCGCCTTCGCGGTCAGCACCCGGGCGCGGCTGGGGCAGGCCGTCAGCGTCGTACGGATCATTCCGGTGCCGTACTCCGACGCGATCGTCAGCACGCCCAGCGTGATCACGCAGATCGAACCGAGCAGCACTCCGAAGAAGCCGAGGCTGAGGACCGGGGTGTCCCCGAGATCGGCGTCCGACGTGCTGACGGCGATCGCGGACAGCAGCCCGATGCCGAGCAGCAGCACGACCATCACGCCGAGCGTCCACATCGTGGAGCGCACGGAGCGGATCTTCGTCCACTCGGAGGCGATCGCGTCGCTGAGGCTGGCGCGGCGCACCGGGATCGGCGAGCTGTAGAGGCCCTGGGGAGCGCCCTGCCAGTTCTGCGCCTGCTGCGGGGGCTGGTACGGGGCCTGGGGCGCCGGCGTCGTCATCGGGAGTCCTCGCTGGTCTCGCGCTTGGTCGGTTCTGCGGGGGCGGGAGCGGCGGCGGGGGTGGCGGCCGCAACGGGAGACGCGGCCGGAGGGGGCGCCGGGGCCGCGACGGGCGGCTGCGCGGCCGGGGCGGACGCGTACGGGTTCTGTCCCGGGGGCGGCGGGGCGTACCAGCCCTGCTGCGGCATCTCGGGCTGCGGCTGCGCGTAGCCGGGCTGCTGTCCGTAGCCGGCCGGAGCCTGCTGCTGGAGCGCCGCCTTGGCGTCCACGGTCGAGCGGTAGTCAACGGCGCCCTGCGTCATCCGCATGTACGCCTCCTCCAGCGACGCCTGGTGCGGCGAGAGCTCCCACAGCCGGACGTCCGCGCCGTGCGCCAGGTCGCTGATCCGGGGCAGCGGGAGACCGGTGACGCGCAGCGCCCCGTCCGGCTCCGACATGACCTGACCGCCCGCCTCGGTGAGCGAGGCGGTCAGCTTCTCGCGCTGCTCCGGGACGTCCGAAGGGACCCGGACGCGGGCGAAGTCGGCCGAGTTGGCGGAGATGAAGTCCGTGACGCTCATATCGGCGAGCAGCTGGCCGCGCCCGATCACGATGAGGTGGTCGGCGGTCAGCGCCATCTCGCTCATCAGGTGGCTGGAGACGAAGACCGTGCGTCCCTCCGAGGCCAGCATCTTCATGAGGTTGCGCACCCAGAGGATGCCCTCGGGGTCGAGACCGTTGACCGGCTCGTCGAAGAGCAGCACCTGCGGGTCGCCGAGCATGGCCGCGGCGATCCCCAGCCGCTGTCCCATACCGAGCGAGAAGCCCTTGGACCGCTTGCGGGCCACGTCCTGGAGGCCGACGACACCGAGCACCTCGTCGACCCGGGCGGCGGGGATACCGGACAGCTGCGCCAGCGAGAGGAGATGGTTCCTGGCGCTGCGGCCGCCGTGCACCGCCTTGGCGTCGAGCAGAGCGCCCACCTGGCGCGGTGCGTTCGGCAGGCTGCGGAAGGCGTGGCCACCGATCGTCACATGGCCCGCGGTCGGGGTGTCCAGACCGAGCATCATGCGCATGGTGGTGGACTTGCCGGACCCGTTGGGACCGAGGAACCCGGTGACGGCCCCCGGCCGTACCTGGAAGGAAAGGTTGTGCACGGCCGTCTTCGCGCCGTAGCGCTTGGTCAGGCCGACTGCCTCGATCATTCTCCAGCCCCATCGACTTATCTGTCGTCGGGGCACAGGCCACCCGGCCGCACGCCCCCGTAAGAGTTAGGAGGATAACCACGCCTTGACGGTTCCAGCCAAGTTGTTACGCGTCGCGCTTCTTCAGTACGACGTATCCGCCGGCCAGCGCGGCCACCACCCACGCCAGCAGGATGCCGAGTCCACCCCACGGCCCGTACGGCGCCGGGTCGCTGTTCATGGCGTCGGGAACCACCTGCATGATCTTCGATCCGGCCTGGTCGGGGAAGTACTGGGCCACGTTCTTGGCGCCCGGCACGGCGGACAGGATCTGCGAGACGAGGAAGAAGAACGGCATCAGGATGCCGAGCGACAGCATCGAACTGCGCAGCATCGTGGCCACGCCCATCGAGAAGATCGCGATCAGACCCATGTAGACGCCGCCGCCGAAGACCGCGCGCAGCACGTTGTCCGCACCGAGGTCCGTACGGTGGTCGCCGAGCAGTGCCTGGCCGAGGAAGAACGAGACGAAGCTGGTCGCGAGACCGACCACCAGGGCCAGGACGCCCGCCACCACGATCTTGCTGAAGAGGAACGTGGCGCGCTGGGGCACGGCCGCCAGTGACGTACGGATCATGCCGGAGCTGTACTCCGTACCGACCACCAGGACACCGAAGACCACCATCGCGAGCTGACCGAGAATCATCCCGGAGAAGCTGATGAAGGTCGGGTCGAAGGTGGCCCGCTCGGCGTCGGAGAGTTCGTCGAACTGGGAGTTCATCAGTGCGCAGAGCGCCGCGCTCATCGCGACGGTGACGGCGAACGCGGAGATGAGCGTCCAGGTGGTCGAGGAGACCGTACGGATCTTGGTCCACTCGGAGGTCAGGACCGCGGGTACCGATGCCATCGTGGTCATGCTCCCTTGCCGTGATCGGAAACGCCGCCCGCGGACCGGTCCCGCTCGCCGCCCCACTGCGGACCCGCGGGAGTCGGCGGCGCGCCGTCGCGTTCCGAGTGCGCGTGGTACTCCACGGACCCCGCGGTCATCTGCATGAAGGCCTCTTCCAGCGAGGCCCGCTGGGAACTGAGTTCGTGCAGCACGATCTGGTGCCGGGCGGCGAGCTCGCCGATCGCCTCCGTGGTGGCGCCGTCGATCTCCAGGGCGCCGTTGCCCGACTCGACGGCGACGAGACTCTCCGCGTGCAGCACATCGCGCAGCCGTTCCCGTTGCGGGGAACGCAGCCGTACATAACTGCGGGAGTTGTCGTGGATGAAATCCGCCATCGAGGTGTCCGCGAGCAGTCTGCCCTGCCCGATCACGATCAAGTGGTCGGCGGTCAGTGCCATTTCGCTCATCAGATGGGACGAGACGAAGATCGTCCGGCCCTCTGCCGCGAGGGCCTTCATCAGATTTCTGATCCAGTGAATTCCCTCGGGGTCCAGACCATTGACGGGTTCGTCGAACATCAGGATCTCGGGATCACCGAGAAGTGCCGAAGCGATTCCCAGCCGCTGGCCCATCCCGAGCGAGAAACCCTTCGACTTCTTCCTGGCCACCGCGCCGAGTCCGACCATGTCGAGGACTTCTCCGACCCGGCCGGCCGGGATGCGATTGCTCTGGGCGAGACAGAGCAGATTGTTGTACGCGCTGCGGCCCCCGTGCATCGACTTGGCGTCGAGCAGCGCGCCGATGTGCTTGAGGGGTTCGTCCAGGTCCCGGTAGTGCTTGCCGTCGATGCGGACCGTACCGCTGGTGGGGTTGTCGAGATCGAGCATCATCCGCATCGTGGTCGACTTCCCCGCGCCGTTGGGGCCGAGAAAACCCGTCACCATTCCCGGTCTGACCTGGCACGTCAGGTGGTCGACGGCGACCTTGTCGCCGAATCGCTTGGTGAGGCCCTCAAGCTCGATCATGCGTTCACGCTAGAACGGCCGCGCGCCCGGCGCCACCACAAGGGCGGAACCGGGCGCGCGGGAGCTTGCCGGGTGGTACAGCTGCGGTACTCCGGGGTCAGCGGGTCTGCTGAGCCGGAACCCCACGGGTGGCGGGCTCGTCGTCCACCGGGGAGCCGGCGGCGGCCACCGCGGCACCCGTCAGCGTCGCCAGCATCTCGCGGACGTTGGTCAGCTGGGCGTTGATCGAGTCGCGGCGGTTGGTGAGCGCCGCGAGCTCGCGCTCCGATTCGCTGCGGATACGGTCGGCCTTGGCGTTCGCGTCGGCCACGATGTCCTCGGCCTGGCGCTGCGCCGTCTCCACCGTCTGACGCGCCCTGCGCTCGGCGTCCGTACGGAGCTTCTCGGCCTCCAGGCGGAGCTGCTCGGCGCGGTGCTCGATCTCGGCGAGACGCTTCTCCGCCTTCGCCTGACGGGACGCGAGGTCGCGCTCCGACTGCTCGCGGCGCTTCGCCAGGTTCGTCTCGAAGTCCGCGGCGGCCTGGGCGGCCTTGGCGCGGGTCTCCTCGAAGAGGGCGTCGGCCTCCTCGCGCTTCTGCTGAGCGTCCTTCTGCGCCTCGGTGCGCAGCGTGTTCGCCTCACCCTTGGCCTTCTCGACGATGCGGACGCCCTCGTCCTCGGCCTTCGCCTTGCGCTCGGCGGAGAACGACTCGGCGTCGTTGCGCACCTGCTGGGCGGCCGACTCGGCCAGCTCACGGTGCTGCTCGGCGGCGCGACGGGCCTCCTCGCGGAGGTCCTTCGCCTCCTCCTCGGCGAGGCGGAGGATCTTCTCGACGCGGGCACCCAGACCGGCGTACGACGGCTCGGCGTCGTTGACCTGGGCCTGGGCGTTCTGCGTTTCGAGGTGGAGCTCCTCGATGCGCTTTTCCAGAGAGGTGATTCGAGCCAGAGCACTATCACGGTCGGCGACCAGCTTGGTAATGCGGTCGTCCACCTGACCGCGGTCGTAACCACGTCGCACGAGCTCGAAGCCGAAGGGGGAGGAAGGGTCGCTCATGGGTTTCCTGTCGAATGAGACCGGTGAGGTGATAGGGGGAATCCTAGGGGCCTGAGCGGCGTGTCAACGTGCAGATGCCGCTTTGATCTGGAGAATGACACCCCTTTTGAGTGGCTGACCTCCGGAGCGCTTGCCACTCGAAGGGTTGAATGTCCATGTCGAAGCATGTGACGCGGTTGACCGGCTAGCCCTCGGACGACTTGCCACCCGAACGGTTGGCCGCCGCGGCTCCGGCCTTGACGCCACCGGGTGTACTTCCGTTGGCCGTCTTCCCGCCCACCGTCGGCGCCTCGAAAGACTCCAACGCTTCGAGCACGTCCTGGACACGGGAGATCTCCGCATTGATGTCCTCTCGCCTGCGCACGAGCACATCGAGCTCGCGCCGGCCCTCGTCCACCATCTGCTTCGCCTCCGCCTCCGCCTCGGCGCGCAGTTTCTCCGCCTCGCGAACCAGGGTGGCCTTCTTGAGCTCGGCCTCCTTGAGGAGCGACTCGGCGCGCTTCACCGCGGCGATCCGGACCTTGCCGGCCTCCGAATTCGCGTCCGCCAGCAGCTCCTTGGCCTTCGCCGCCGCCTCGTCGCGCTGCTCCGTCGCCGCCTTCATCAGCTTGTCGACACGCTCGCCGGCGGTCTTCATCTGCTCGGAGGTCTCGCGGCGCGCCCGCTCGTGCAGTTCCTCGATCTCGCTCTCCAGACGAATCCGGAGCTCCTCGGCCCGTTCCCGGGTGGCCGTGGCGTCGCGGCGGGCGCCCACCAGCAGCTCGTCGGCGTCCGTACGGGCCCGCTCCACCAGGGAGTTGCCCTCGATCGTCGCCTCCGAGGTGATCCGCAGGGCCTCCTTGCGGGCCGCGCCGACCATCGTGTCCGCCTGCTCCTCGGCCTCGGTGGCGGCGCGCAGCGCCTCCTCCTGGGCCTTGTTGATGAGCTGGTCGGCCTGCTCGGCGGCGTCGGCACGGCGCTTGGACGCGGCCTCGCGTGCCTCGTCGAGCATGCGGTCGGCCTCCTGGCGGGCCTCCGAACGCATCTGCTCGGCCGCCGACTCCGCTTCGGCGCGCACCCGTTCGGACTCGGCGCGGGTCCGTGCCGCGTGCTCCTGCGCCGAACCCACGGTCTCCGCCGCCTCGGCGCGCAGCCGCTCGGCCTCGTTGGTGGCGTCGCCGATGAGCTGGTCGCTCTGCGCGGTCGCCTCCGCGCGCAGCCGTTCGGCCTCCTCGGTGGCCTCGCGGACCAGGAGCTCCGACTGTGCCGTGGTCTCGGTACGGATCCGCTCGCTCTCGCTGGTCGCCTCGCCGATGAGCCGGTCGGCCTGCGCGGCAGCCTCGCCGCGGATGCGGTTGGCGTCGTCGCGGGCTTCGGCGCGGGAGCGGGAGGCGTCCTGCTCGGCCGACGCGAGAGCGTCGGACGCTTCGGTACGGACCCGCTGGCTGTACTCCGAGGTGTCCGCGCGCATCCGCTCGGCCTCGGTGATCGCCTCGGAGACCGTGCGCTCGGCCAGCGCCTTCGCGGCCTCCGTCTCCTCGTTCGCGACGCTCCGGATGCGGTTGGCGTCCTCGGTGGCACGCTCCCGCTCGGCGTAGGCGTCGGCGCGGACCCGGTCGGCCTCCTCCTGCGCCTCGGTCCTGGTCCGCTCGGCGACGTGCTCGGCGGTGGAGCGCAGGCCGGCGATCTCCTGCTCGGCCTGCTCCTGGAGACCGGCGACGGAGTCCCGTACCTGCTGTGCGGTCTGCTCGGCGGCGGAGACCATCTCGGTCGCGCGGCGGTCCGCCTCCCCGACCAGGCGCTGGGCCTCGGTCTGCGCCTCCTCGACCCGCTTGCGGGCGGAGGCGAGGAGCTCCTCGCTCTGTTCGCGGGCCCGCTCGCGCTCCTGGTCCGCCTCGGCGCGTGCGGCACCGAGCGTCTCCTCGGCCTCGCGGCGGCGCCTGTTCGCCTCCTCCTGGGCGGCGGCGAGGGCCTCGGCGGCCTCCGTACCGACCCGCTCGGCGGCGGCTGCTGCCTCGGCCCGCACCCGGTCGGCGCTCTCCTGCGCCTCGGTCTTGAGGCGCTCGGCCTCGGCGGCCGCCTCACTGCGCAGCCGTACGGCGACGGACTCGCCCTCCGCGCGGGACTGCGCGGCGTCGGCGGCGGCTTCGGTACGCAGCCGCTCGGCCTCCGTCTCGGCCTGCTCCCGGAGGGTGCGCAGCCGCTCGGCGGCCTCCGCGCGCAGCCGCTCGGCCTCCTCGTTCGCTTCGAGGCGTACCCGTTCGGCTTCGGTGCGGGCCTCGGCGAGCGCTTCCTCGGCCGCGGCGACCCGCTTCTCGGCCTCGGTGTGCAGTCGGGCGAGCTCGTCGGCGGCCTCGGTGCGCCGGGCGGCGACCGCCCGCTCGGTGTCCTCGCGGAGCTCCGTGGCCGCCCGCTCGGCGGCGGCGGTGGTGGACTCGGCCTGCTCCTCGGCCTCGGTCCGCAGCCGCTCGGCCTCGGCGAGGGCGCGCTCCAGGGTCTCCTCCGCCTGCTTGCGCAGGGCGGTGGCACGCTCGGCGGCCTCGGAACGGACCCGGTCGCTCTCGGCGCCGGCGGAGGTACGCAGCTCGTCGGCGTCCGCCTTGGCCTTGGTCAGCAGCTCCTCGGCGGTGCGCGCACCCTCCTCGATCTGCTGGACTGCCTCGCGGCGGGCCTCCCCGCGGATGCGCTCGCCCTCGGCGACCGCTTCGGAACGCAGCTGCTCGGCCTCGCCGCGCAGCCTGCGTGCCTCCTCCTGGAGCTCGACCGTCTTGGCCCGGTACTCCTTGGTGTCGTCCTTGGCCGCGCCCTTGAGCTGGTCCGCCTGCTCGGCGGCCTCGCCGCGCAGCCGGTCGGCCTCGGCCTCCGCCTCACGGCGGATCCGGTCGGCTTCCTCGCTCGCCGCCCTGGTGGTGGACTTCGCGTCGTCGGACGCCTTGGTCAGCACCTCCTCGGCCGTCCTGGCCGCCTTGGCGAGCTGGGCGGCGGTGTCCTCGGCAGCGGCGGTGCGCGCCTTCTCGGACGCCTCGGACGTGAGCCGCTCCGCCTCGGCGCGGGCGTCGGCGAGCGCCTGCTCGGCCTCCGCCTTGAGCGCTTCGGCGTCCTTCGTGGCCTCGCCGACCAGCCGGGCGATCTCCGACTTGGCCGTACGCGTGCGCTGTTCGTTCTGCGACTCGGCGCCGGCCAGCCGCTTGGCCGCGGCGTCCTTCGCCTCGGCGACGACCTTGTCGGCCTCCAGGCGGGCCTCGCGCAGCTGCGTCTCGGCCTCCTGCATGCGCTGCTCGGCGGCCCGGTTCAGTTCGGCGGTCTGCTGCCGGGTCTGCTGGGTCTCCGCCGTGGCCGAGGTGCGCAGTTGCTCGGCGTGGGAGGTGGCCTCCTGCGCCTGGTCCGACGCGGCGTTGATCAGGCGTTCGGCGTCCCTCCGGGCCCGCAGCAGGATCGCTTCGGCTTCGGCGCGGGCCGACTCGGCCTCGGAGCCCAGCCGTTGACGGGTCTCGTCCGCGAGCCGGTTGGCTTCGGCACGGGCCGCCGCGAGCGACTGCTCGGCCTCGGCGCGGGACTCCTCCAGGAGCCGGCGGGCCTGCGACTCGGTGCGGGCGCGCAACTGCTCGGCCCAGGCGACGTTCTCGTTGACGTGGGACTCGACGGTCTGGCGGCGCTCGGCCAGCTCCTGGTCGAGCCGCTGGCGGCGCTGGACGGCCTCGGCGTGCAACTCGGCCTGCAGACGCGCCTGGTGCTCCGCGTGCTCCTGGAGGATCCGCTGCGTCTGCGCCCGGGCGTCACGCAGCTCGCGCTCGGCGTCGGTGCGCAGCTGGTCGGCCTGGATCTGCGCATTACGGAGCAGCTGTTCGGCCTGGTAGCCGAGGTCCGCGCTGTCGTAGGCGGGACGGCTCGCGAGATTGCGCCGGGCCTCGTGCAGCTTGGCACGCAAGACCTCGACCTGGTAACCGAGGTCCTCGGCGTGCTGGACGGCCTTCTCCCGGTCGGTCTTCAGCCGGTCCATCTCGGCTTCGAACCGCGAGAGATGGTCGTCGTCAGCTCGGTGGCTCTCCTGGCGTTCGTAGCCCCGCACTGCGCGGTCCCATCCTTCCCCGAGCTCTCAACTCAGTTCGAGCAGGGGAGACCCCAACCCTGGTCGCAATTCTCCAAACGAGCACCGCTCGCCTGGCGAGCGGTCCCCCGGGGAATGGTGACAGATCAACGGCAGGGACGCGGCGCGGCCCCGGCCCGGCCCCGGCCCGGAACCGCCCACTCTACCGGGCCGGGTATCCGGGGGTCAGTGCTCCGTCCGCGACGTGACCAGTTCCGTGAGGACACCGTGGCAGTCCTTCGGGTGCAGGAACGTGATCCGGGACCCCATCGACCCGGTCCTGGGCTCGTCGTACAGCACCCGTACGCCCTTCTCGCGGATGTCCGCGGCGTCCCCGTCCACGTCCGCCGTACCGAAGGCGATGTGATGGACGCCCTCGCCGTTCTTCGCCAGCCACTTGCCCACGGCCGAGTCCTCCCGGGTCGGCTCCAGCAGCTGGAGGTACGAGGCACCCCCGTCGGACGTATCGTTGATCTTGAGCATGGCCTCCCGTACGCCCTGCTCCTCGTTGATCTCGGAGTGGAACACTTCGAACCCGTAGGTCGAGCGGTAGAACTCGACAGTTTTGTCGAGGTCGAAACAGGCGATCCCGATGTGGTCGATTCGCGTCAGCATGGAACCAGTGCAACGCCCCGCCGATGGTTACGCAACGTGCGCGCGATCACACCCGCTGCCGGATGACGGGCGGGGTACCGCTCAGTACATTCATGTAAACCCTCGTTCACTTCTCACCCCTAGGGGCCGTGCCCATGTCAGGAACGACCGGTACCACCACCTCAGTGATCGTCGCGGGCGCCCGGACGCCCATGGGCCGCCTCCTCGGCTCCCTCAAGTCCTTCTCGGGAGCCGACCTCGGCGGCGTCGCCATCAAGGCCGCGCTGGACCGGGCGGGCATCGGCGGCGACCAGGTCGAGTACGTGATCATGGGCCAGGTCCTTCAGGCCGGGGCGGGGCAGATCCCGGCGCGCCAGGCCGCGGTCAAGGCCGGCATCCCGATGAACGTGCCCGCGCTCACGATCAACAAGGTCTGTCTGTCGGGGCTCGACGCGATCGCGCTCGCCGACCAGCTGATCCGCGCCGGTGAATTCGACGTCGTGGTGGCCGGTGGCCAGGAGTCCATGACGAACGCGCCGCATCTGCTGCCGAAGTCCCGCGAGGGCCACAAGTACGGTGCGATCGAGATGCTCGACTCGATGGCGTACGACGGTCTGACCGACGCGTACGAGAACATCCCGATGGGCCAGTCGACGGAGACGCACAACGCCCGTCTCGGCCTGAAGCGCGCGGAGCAGGACGAGATCGGCGCCCTGTCCCACCAGCGTGCCGCCGCCGCCCAGAAGAACGGCATCTTCGAGGCCGAGATCACCCCGGTCGAGATCCCGCAGCGCAAGGGTGACCCGGTCCTCTTCTCCAAGGACGAGGGCATCCGCCCCGAGACGACCGTCGAGTCGCTCGGCAAGCTGCGCCCGGCCTTCGCCAAGGACGGCACCATCACCGCCGGCACCTCCTCGCAGATCTCCGACGGCGCCGCCGCCGTCGTCGTGATGAGCAAGGCCAAGGCCGAGGAGCTGGGCCTGGACTGGATCGCCGAGATCGGTGCCCACGGCAATGTGGCGGGCCCGGACA
Source organism: Streptomyces sp. NPDC045968 (assembly GCF_056430475.1). NCBI lineage: Bacteria > Bacillati > Actinomycetota > Actinomycetes > Kitasatosporales > Streptomycetaceae > Streptomyces > Streptomyces sp. NPDC045968. The sequence continues at coordinate 582,242 of NZ_JBWKLF010000004.1, forward strand.
ACTCACTCCAGTCGCAGCCGTCCAACGCCATCCGGCACGCCCTGAAGAAGGACGGCCTAGAGGTCGAGGACCTCGACCTGATCGAGATCAACGAGGCGTTCGCGGCCGTCGCCGTCCAGTCGATGAAGGACCTCGGCGTCACGTCCGACAAGGTGAACGTCAACGGCGGCGCCATCGCGCTCGGCCACCCCATCGGGATGTCCGGCGCCCGCGTCGTCCTGCACCTCGCCCTGGAGCTGAAGCGCCGCGGCGGCGGCACCGGTGCCGCCGCGCTGTGCGGCGGCGGTGGTCAGGGCGACGCGCTGATCATCCGCGTCCCCAAGTAGAGGTACCCGAGCAGAGACAGCCCTACGAGTGAACGGAGCGGTGATGGTGGACGTCCCCACCCTGGTCGAGCAGGCGCGGGAGGGCAGGCCGCGGGCCGTGGCCCGGCTGATCTCCCTGGTGGAGGGGGCTTCGCCGCAACTGCGCGAGGTGATGGCGGCGCTGGCACCGCTGGCCGGGAACGCGTACGTCGTCGGGCTCACCGGCTCACCGGGTGTCGGTAAGTCGACCTCGACGTCGGCGCTCGTCTCCGCGTACCGGCGGGCGGGGAAGCGGGTCGGCGTCCTTGCCGTCGACCCGTCCTCGCCGTTCTCCGGGGGTGCGCTCCTCGGCGACCGGATCCGGATGTCGGACCACGCGTCCGACCCGGGCGTCTACATCCGTTCGATGGCCACCCGAGGCCATCTCGGCGGTCTCGCCTGGTCGGCCCCGCAGGCGATCAGGGTGCTGGACGCGGCGGGCTGCGACGTGATCCTGGTGGAGACGGTGGGCGTCGGCCAGTCGGAGGTGGAGATCGCCTCCCAGGCCGACACCTCCGTCGTCCTGCTGGCGCCCGGCATGGGCGACGGCATCCAGGCGGCGAAGGCCGGAATCCTGGAGATCGGCGATGTGTACGTCGTCAACAAGGCCGACCGGGACGGCGCCGACGCCACCGCCCGCGAGCTCAACCACATGCTGGGCCTCGGGGAGACCCGGGGGCCCGGCGACTGGCGCCCGCCGATCGTGAAGACGGTCGCCGCCCGGGGCGAGGGCATCGACGAGGTCGTCGAGGCGCTGGAGAAGCACCGGGCGTGGATGGAGGAGCACGGGGTGCTGACCGCGCGGCGCACCGCGCGTGCGGCCCACGAGGTCGAGACGATCGCGGTCACCGCTCTGCGGGAGCGGATCGCCGATCTGCACGGCGACCGCCGCCTGGACGCGCTCGCCGAACGCATCGTGGCGGGCCGGCTCGACCCGTACGCGGCGGCCGACGAGCTGGTCGTGGGGCTCACCGGCCAGGAGTGATCCGCGGAACGGTTCCGGGGCGGCGTGCGGGCCGGTCCGGAACCGTGGGGCGGATCAGTCGTCGTGGTCGTCGTCCCGGTCCACCGTGACCTCGCCGTTCCCGGCGTCGACGGCCAGCTCGTACCCCCTGCCGTCCTTGCCCTTGATGTCGACGTCCCAGCGGAGCGCGCCGCCGCGGCGATCGTCGTCATCGTCGTCGTCCAGATCGATGGACGTCACCGTGCCCGGCCGCTCCGCGAGCGCGGCGTCGACCGCGGCGTCCAGGGAGACCGCGGCGGCCCGGGGAGCGTGGCGGTCACGGTCGCCGTTGTCGTCCTCGCGGTCGGCGAGCACCTTCGCCTTGAGCGCGTCCACGGTCACGTCGTGCCAGGCCTTGTCGGAGCCGTACACATCGAGCTCCCAGACGAGCCGGTCCTCGTCGTCCTCGTCGTCCAGCTCGGCCTCGGTGACCGTCCCGGGCACGGCCCTGAGCGCGGCGGCGGTGGCCTCGTCGACGGTGATCACCGTGCCGGTGGTCCCCTTGCTCCCCGTGCCCTCCTCGCCGCTCACACTGCCGGCGGACCTCGTGCCCGTGCTCGTACCGCCGCGGTCGTCGTCGTCCGCGAAGGCGGCGGTGGTGACGGCTCCGCCGCCGACGAGCACGGCCGCGGTGACTGCCGCGATGGCGATGTTGCGCTTCATGAGGGTTCCTCCCCGAGTGCTGTCCGGTTCGACGTGAGCCACACTGCCGGGGCGATGCTGAACGCAGCCTGAAGCCACCTGAAGGCGTCTTCAGCTTCGGTTTGCGACTCTGTGCGTATGCGCCTGTTGATCGTGGAGGACGAGAAGCGGCTTGCGATGTCCCTGGCCGGGGGACTCACCGCCGAAGGCTTCGCCGTGGATGTCGTGCACGACGGCCTCGAAGGGCTGCACCGGGCGGGGGAGGGGACGTACGACCTCGTCGTCCTCGACATCATGCTGCCCGGTATGAACGGCTACCGGGTCTGCGCCGCCCTGCGCGCCGCGGGCCACGAGGTGCCGATCCTGATGCTGACGGCCAAGGACGGGGAGTACGACGAGGCGGAGGGGCTCGACACGGGCGCCGACGACTATCTGACCAAACCCTTCAGCTACGTCGTGCTGGTCGCCCGGATCAGGGCACTGCTCCGGCGGCGCGGCAGCGGCTCCCCCTCGCCCGTCCTGGCCGTCGGCTCCCTGCGCGTGGACACCGCCGCCCGGCGGGTGCACCGGGACGAGGACGAGATCGCCCTGACGGCCAAGGAGTTCGCCGTGCTGGAGCAGCTCGCGCTGCGGGCCGGGGCGGTGGTGAGCAAGGCGGACATCCTGGAGCACGTGTGGGACTTCGCCTACGACGGTGACCCGAACATCGTCGAGGTGTACATCAGCGCCCTGCGCCGCAAGCTCGGCGCGGCGGCCATCCGTACGGTACGCGGCGCCGGCTACCGGCTGGAGGCCCTGTGAGGTCCGTACGGGCCAGGGCCGCGCTGGGCGCCACGCTGGTCGTCGCCGTCGCGCTGGTCGGCGCCGGGCTCGCCGTGCTCCTCGTCCTGCGCGCCAACCTGACCGACCGCGCGGGCCTGGAGGCCGAGGTGGCCGCCCGCGAGGTGGCCGGGCAGCTCGCCCTCGACAGGCCCTACGACGAGCTCGACGTGGGGGACGAGGACGCCCACCCGGTCCAGGTGACCGATGAGGAGGGGCGGCTGGTGGCCGTCTCCAAGGACCTGGAGGCGATCTCCGGGACCACGACCGAGCGGGTCGCCCCGGCCCCGACGGCGTCGGCGTCCGGGGGCGACGATGACGATGACGGCGGGGACGACGACAGCAACGACCCGGCCCGCCGCGAGGTCTCGTCCGACGAACCGGACTTCACCAACGGCACGGCCACGGTCGACGGCGAGACGGCCGACTACCGGTTCGCGGCCGTCGAGCTGACGACGTCCACCGGACTGACCCTGACGGTCCACGCGGGCGCCCCGCTCGCGGCCGAGCAGGAGGCCGTGAGCACCGTGCGGGGCTCCATGCTGACGGGACTGCCCGTCCTGCTGCTGGTCGTCGCCGCGGTGACGTGGCTGGTGACCCGTCGCGCGCTGCGTCCCGTCGAGGGCATCCGGCGGGAGCTGGCCGCGATCACCGCGTCCGAGGATCTGGGCCGCCGGGTGCCGGAGCCCGGCTCGCGCGACGAGATCGCCAGGCTGGCCCGTACCACCAACGAGACGCTGACCGTGCTGGAAGCGTCGGTGGACCGGCAGCGGCGCTTCGTCGCGGACGCCTCGCACGAGCTGCGCAGCCCGATCGCCTCGCTGCGCACGCAGTTGGAGGTGGGCGCCGCGCATCCGGAACTGCTGGACGTGCCGGGCGCGGTCGCCGACACCGTACGGCTTCAGGACCTGGCCGCGGATCTGCTGCTGCTGGCCCGCCTGGACGCGGGGGAGCGGCCGGGGCGCGCGGCGGTCGATCTGGGCGCCCTGGTGCGCGAGGAGGTGTCGCAGCGCGCGGGTGACCGGATAGCGGTCACGGTGTCCGTGCCGGAATCCGGCTCGTGCGAAGTGAGCGGTTCGCGCGGGCAGTTGGCCCGGGTGATCGGCAACCTGCTGAACAACGCCGAGCGGCATACGGAGAGTTCGGTCGCCGTCACGGTGACCGCGGAGCGGGACGCGGTGCTCGTCGACGTCACCGACGACGGGGCGGGCGTGCCGGAGGCCGAGCGGGAGCGGATCTTCGAACGGTTCGTACGGCTGGACGACGCCCGCAGCCGGGACGACGGCGGGGCGGGCCTGGGCCTCGCCATCGCGAGGGACGTGGCGGCCCGGCACGGCGGCACGCTGACGGTGGGCCGGGCGCCGGAGGGCGGCGCGCTGTTCCGCCTCCGGCTGCCACGGTCCGCCTGAAGGTCACGCCGCCCGAGACCGCCGGGGGCGCGCCCTACGGCTTGCCGCGCCGCCCGCGCAGGTGGTCCGCGATCGGGGCCAGCGCGGTGTGCAGCTCGGCCAGCGCCTCCGGGGACAGCAGGTCCATGAAGTGCTTGCGCACCGACGCGACATGGTGCGGTGCGACCTTCTGCATGGTCTCCGCGCCCAGCTCCGTGAGCACCGCGTACAGGCCGCGCCGGTCGGACTCGCAGTTCTCGCGGCGGACCAGGCCCGCGCTCTCCATACGGGTGATCTGGTGCGAGAGCCGGCTCTTGGACTGCAGCGTCGACGCGGCGAGGTCACTCATCCGCATGCGCTGGTCGTCCGATTCCGACAGATTGACCAGGATCTCGTAGTCGTTGTTGGTCAGGCCGAACGGCTGGAGGTCCTTCTCCAGCTGGTGCATCAGCAGCCTGCTGACGTCCAGGTGGGTGCGCCATGCGCACTGCTCGGCATCGCTCAGCCAGCGAGTGGCCGTCTCGGTCTCCATGTATGGATTCTACCTAAGAAGTTGAAAGCCGGACGAAGTGAGAGGGTGTGACGCCCGGCACCCGCGCGGACACAGGGGTCCCCGTGGCCCGCAAGGCAAGGACCGAAGGCTGGGCGCAGACGTTCGACGTCACACTCCGCAGCCTACCGTTCACAAGCCGAAGCGACGCTGGAGGTCCCCCAGCTGGCCGGGCAGACGGGGCGCGGAGCCAGGTTGACCCGCACCCGCGCCGGGGGAGTGCTGCCCGCCACCGGGCACCCCGTCCTGATGCGGCACAGCGCCCGACGGCTGCTCGGCCATGAGCACCTCGGTCGACTGGAGCAGCACCGTCCCCGCCCCCACGAACTCGAACTGGTGCTCCTCGCCCGACGCCCCGCCGATCCCCGTCAGTGACCGCAGCCCGCCCATCACGCCCGACATGTAGCCGTGGTCGTAGTGGTGGCAGGGGGAGGGGCAGTCCGCCCAGCCCACCAGCGCCTGCGGGTCCACCCGCAGGGGCGGCTCCATGAAGACCACGGGGCCGTTGGACGCGGCCACGAACTTGCCCGTACCGATCAGCGTCACGAAGCCCGGCACGATCGACTGCTTCAGCGCCAGCGTCGGCTGGTAGGCCAGCAGGTTGCCGGAGCGGATCGTCAGGTTCCCGTTCTCCAGGTCGAACGAGTTCACGTCGAAGGCCCGGTCCGCGAGCAGCATCTTGCCGCTGCCCTCGGCCACCACCCAGTCGCTCGCGTGCAGCGGCGAGTGGAAGCTCGTACGGATCAGGCGCTCGAAGCGGCCGTGTCCGATGCCGTTGAACTCGATGCGCCCGTAGTAGGCGATCATCTTGCCCTTCTGCAGGAACCACTGGCTCCCCTTGAGCTCCACGCAGAAGGTGTACGCGTTGACGTTGTCGTCCGACGGCAGGGTCATCGGGTCGTGGATCACGGGCGTGCTCACAGTTTCTCCTCCGACGCCTGGACGTACACCGCACCACTGCCGCTGAGCTCCAGCTGGAACGCCTCCCCCGAGCCGCGCCCCACCATGTCGCGCCAGCCGAGCGCGGTGGAGAGCTTGTTGCGTACGTCGCCGTGGTGCGCGACGTACGCCTGCGGGTCCACATGCACGTCGCGGCCAGGCGTGATCGGCAGCTCGATCACTCCGCCGTGCGCCATCACCGCGACGGAGCCGTGGCCCTTGAGACTCGTGGTGAACAGGCCCTGCCCGGTCACCTGGCCGCGCACCATGCCCATGACCCCGCCCTGCGAGCCCATGAACATCGTGCTCTGCTGGAGCGTCCCGTCGAACGCGAGCAGCCGGTCCGCCTCCACGTAGAGGGTGTCACCGGCCAGGGCGATCACCTGGATGTGGTGGCCGCCGTGGCCGAACATCACCGTGCCGCTGCCCTCGACCGTCATCAGCGGGGTCGCCTCGTTGGCCACCCGCCGGCCGATCATCGAGGCCAGCCCGCCCTGGCCGCCCTGCATGTTCGGGGTGAACGAGACGTCGCCGCGGTAGGCGAGCATCGCGCCCCGCTGGCTGTACATCTTCTGGCCGGGCACCACCGTGGCCTCGACCATCTTCGAGTTGATCTCACGGAACGGCATCAGACATCGCCTCCGAGGGTGTTGCGCTCGCTGGGCTGTACGTAGACCAGGCCCTCGCCCTCGAAGCGGATCTGGAAGGACTCGCCGGAGCCCTCGCCCATCAGCGTGCGGAAGTTCACCCCGGACTGGAAGTGCTGCTGGAGGTTGCCCTGATGGGCGATGTAGGCGCCCGGGTCGACGCTCAGCGGGTACTGGGTGGTGACCCGCAGCACCACCGCCGTGCCGTCCGACATGATCGCCGCCTGGCCGGTGCCCTCGACGGTCGTGGTGAACAGACCGTTGCCGCTCGCGCCGCCGCGCAGGCCCGTGAAGGTGGTGCCGGTGCGCAGCCCGCTGTCGGTCGCCAGCAGATTGCTCGCCTCGACGTAGAGCTTGTCGCCCCGCAGGGTGACCAGGTTTATCTCGCTCGCCCGGTCCGCGAAGTAACAGGTGCCCTGGCCCGTCACCTCCATCATGGTCATCTGCTCGCCGGTCAGGCGGCGGGTCACCATGCCGCGGATGCCCTCACCGCCGCCGGACATCTTCTTGAACGCCATCCGGCCGTCGTACGCGACCATCGAGCCGTTCTTCGCCTTGACGCCGTCGCCCGTGAGGTCGACGGCGAGCGTCTTGCCGCCTTGGAGCCGGAACATTGCCACGGTTAGACGGTAGCCGCAGTGACGCGGGGCGGACAGGGCCCTCCGGTGTGTCCTCCATCGCCGACAGGCCCGAAGGCGTCCCCCGCCGCCGGTGCCCGAAGCGGCCGATGCCACAATGGGGGGCGCTTGTGCCTGCGTTCACAAGCTGTCACCGTCCTCCCACCGAAGGTGCCCCCGTGGACATCAAGACCGCTACCGCCCTGCACCGGCTGCGCCTCATCTCGATTCCCGAGGCGCTCTCCTTTCCGGCCCTGATCATCTTCGGGTCGGTCCTCAGCCGCGTCTCCGACATCGACTTCCTGATGAAGCCGCTCGGCATCCTGCACGGCGTGCTCTTCGTCATCTACGCCGTGCTGCTGCTGGACGTGTGGGTCAAGGCCAAGTGGCCGCTGAAGCGCGTCGCGCTGTTCTTCCTGCTCGCGCTGCTGCCCTTTGGCGGGCTGTACGGCGACAAGCTCATCAAGCGCTACGAGTCCGACGGCGTCATCGCCGGCCGGGCCCGCCGCGAAGGTGTGGTCGCGTGATCGTCGCCTTCTCGGTCTCCCCGCTCGGGGTCGGCGAGGACGTCGGCGAGTACGTCGCCGACGCGGTGCGTGTGGTCCGTGAGTCCGGGCTGCCCAACCGCACCGACGCCATGTTCACCTCCATCGAAGGTGAGTGGGACGAGGTCATGGACGTCGTCAAGCGGGCCGTCGGCGCCGTCGAGGCGCGCGCCGGACGCGTTTCCCTGGTACTGAAGGCCGATATCCGTCCGGGCGTGACCGACGGCCTGACGTCCAAGGTCGAGACCGTGGAACGGCACCTCGCCGACTGACACCCCGCCCGCTCCGCACAGCTCCGCGTTCACCCGTCAGGCCCCCGCCGTCACACGGCCGGGGGCCTGACGCGTTCCGGTTCGAAAACCGCTCACTCGGACCAGCCGGGTCGACACGTCGCGGGGAGTCCCTTTCTCTTGGGGCTACCAAACCGTTCGACATTTGGAGGCACGGTGCGGTCGGAGGGCTACGACTACGACACCCACAGCCGGCTCGCGGGTCCGCTCACGGAACCGGACGGGGATGGATACCGGGTGCGGTACCGGAGCCTGCTGTCGACGGAGAAGCACCGAATAAGGGCCGTCCTCCTGATGACGCTGGCCCCCGTGCTCACCGGTCTGCTGCTCCTGTACCTCGTCTGGCCCACGCACTGGACCGAGCGCGAGGGCGGTGAACGCTGGCTGATCCACGCCGATGCGGTGATGCTCGCGTCGATCGGTCTGATCGAGCTGTTCATGCTGGTCAACGTCGTCTCGGTGGCGCACGCCACGCTCGTCGCCCGGGACCCGGTCCCGGTCACGCCCGAACCCGGCACCCGGGTCGCGTTCCTCACCACCTACGTACCGGGCAAGGAACCCCTCTCGATGGTGCGGGCCACACTCCAGGGCGCCGTGCGGATGCACCACGACGGGCCCCTGGACATCTGGCTGCTCGACGAGGGCGACGACCCGGCGGCCAGGATGCTCTGCGCGGAACTGGGCGTGCACCACTTCACCCGGAAAGGCGTGCCGGAGTGGAACCGTGAGAAGGGCGTCCACCGGGCGCGGACGAAGCACGGCAACTACAACGCCTGGCTCGCCATGCACGGAAACGGCTACGACTTCTTCGCCTCCGTCGACACCGACCACGTCCCCCTGCCCGACTTCCTCGAGCGGATGACCGGTTACTTCCGGGACCCGGACGTCGCCTTCGTCGTCGGACCGCAGGTCTACGGGAACTACGAGTCCGCCGTCACCAAGGCCGCCGAGTCGCAGCAGTTCCTCTTCCACGCGCTGATCCAGCGCGCGGGCAACCGCTACGGCGCCCCGATGTTCGTCGGCACCAACAACGTCGTACGCATCGCGGCGCTGCGTCAGGTCGGCGGCCTGTACGACTCGATCACCGAGGACATGGCGACCGGCTTCGAGATCCACCGCCACCGCAACCCCCTGACCGGAAGGTTCTGGCGCTCGGTCTACACCCCGGACGTGCTGGCCGTCGGCGAGGGACCGGCCTCCTGGACCGACTTCTTCACCCAGCAGCTCCGCTGGTCGCGGGGGACGTACGAGACGCTGTTCCGGCAGTACGGGAAGGCGCTGTTCAGGGTCCCGCCCGGCCGGCTCCTCAGCTACACGCTGATGCTCGTCTACTACCCGATGACCGCGGTGAACTGGCTCCTCGGCGTGCTGAGCTGTGTGCTCTTCCTCTGGCTCGGGGCCTCCGGCACCCAGGTCGCCGCCTCCGTCTGGCTGATGCTCTACAGCGACGCGGCCGCGCTCCAGATCGGGCTCTACCTCTGGAACCGGCGCCACAACGTCTCTCCGCACGAACCCGAGGGGTCCGGCGGCCTCGCGGGCATGGCGATGTCCGCGCTCTCCGCGCCGATCTATCTGAAGTCGCTCGGCTCCGCCGTGCTGCGCACCGACGGGCGGTTCGTCGTCACTCCCAAGGGCGGCGAGGCCAGCCCCGACCGGCTCCTCACGTTCCGCGTCCACCTGTTCTGGGCGGCCGTGCTGACGAGCTCGCTCATCGCCTCCGTCCAGCTGGGCCACACCCACGCGGCGATGCGGACCTGGGCCGTGCTGGCCCTCGTCATCGCCCTGTCACCGGTCGTGGTGTGGGCGTGGACGACCTGGCAGGACCGCCGCGGCCGGGCCCGCAGCGCCGTGTCCGTACCGGTGGACGCGCCCGATTCCGCCTTCACCACCACGACCACGGCGGCGACGTCTCCCCAGCCGTCGGCCACCGCGGCACCCACCACCACCGGAGGAGGGAACTGAGCCATGGCGTACACGCCCACGAAACGGATGAAGAAGACGCTCCTGGGCGGCGGCGCCATCGTGGTGCTGGCCGGGCTCAACGCTCCGGCCGCACTGTCCTTCGCCGAGCACCGGTACCACGCGTACAAGATCGACCAGCCCGCGTACAAGGCCCGGTACGGCTCCTGGGACCGGGTGGACATCCCTGACGAATACCGCACGAACGCCATCCACGCCGCTCTGCTGCACACCGGCAAGGTGCTGATCATCGCGGGCTCCGGCAACGACGAGGACAACTTCGACGAGGGCACGTTCGACACGATCCTGTGGGACCCCGAGGCGAACGCCTTCAAGAAGATCGACACTCCCGAGGACTTCTTCTGCGGCGGCCACGCGGCGCTCCCGGACGGCCGGCTGCTGATCGCGGGCGGCACCGCGCGCTACGAGGTCCTCGACGACAAGGTGGAGCGGGCCGGCGGCGGAATGCGGGTGAAGAACGAGGACCCCGACAAGCCCCTCACCCTTGAGAAGGGGCACCGTCTTCCGCTCGCCGTCCGGCACGGAGTACGTCTCGCAGTTCGATGTGACGGTGCCGAAGGCCACGCGCGCGTTCGAGGTCGACTACTTCGAGAGCGGCCAGATGAAGCCGTGGAAGACCAAGGTGACCGCCTCGGAGGCGCGGGTCTTCGTGGAGTCGCTGAAGGAGGGACCGCAGGCGGTGACCACCGAGGCCGCCCAGTACGAGATCGAGGGCCTCACGGGCAAGGCCGCCGACAACGCGTACGGTCTCGCCGAGAAGATCACCATGGACAAGCAGGACTTCCAGGGGATCAGGGCGGCGTACGAATTCGACCCGAGGGCCGAGAAGTACATACCCGTCGACCCGATGAAGGAGGCCCGCTGGTACCCGACGCTCGTCGGCCTGGCGGACGGCAGGGTGCTCGCCGTGTCCGGCCTCGACGACGTGGGCGCGATCCTGCCCGGTGACAACGAGATCTACGACCCGAGGACGAAGAAGTGGTCCAAGGGCCCCTTCCACTACTTCCCGACCTACCCCGCGCTCTTCCTGACCAAGGGCGGCAAGCTCTTCTACCCGGGCGCGAACGCCGGTTACGGGCCCGCGGACAAGGGCCGGGCCCCGGGCGTGTGGGACCTGAGGACGAACACCTTCACCGAGGTCGGCGGACTGACCGGCACCGACGCGACCGAGACCGCCGCCTCCCTGATGCTGCCGCCGGCCCAGGACCAGAAGGTGATGATCCTCGGCGGCGGCGGGGTGGGCGAGTCCAGGAAGTCGACCGCGCGCACCGCGATCATCGACCTGAAGGCGGACAGCCCGGTCTTCGAGGCGGGGCCGGACCTCCCGCGGGGCACCCGCTATCTGAACAGCGTGATCATGCCCGACGACACGGTCTTCACCAGCGGCGGATCGTCGGACTACCGGGGGCGCGGCGCGAGCAACATCCTCAAGGCGCAGTTCTACGACCCGAAGACCAACGCCTTCAAGGAGGCGGCCGCACCGACGGTCGGCCGCAACTACCACTCGGAGGCGCTGCTGCTGCCCGACGGGCGGGTGGCGACGTTCGGCTCCGACTCGCTCTACGGCGACAAGGACAACACCAAGCTGGGCAAGTTCGAGCAGCGCATGGAGGTCTACACCCCGCCCTCGCTGTACGGGAAGGGCGAGCGGCCGGTGATCGGCGCCGGTCCCCAGGGCGTCGTGCGGGGCGGCAGCGCCACCTTCGAGGTCCGCGACCCCGCGAAGATCGCGACCGCCCGGCTGATGCGGCCGAGTGCCGTCACGCACAACACCGACGTCGAGCAGCGTTCGGTCGAGCTCGCTCTGACGAGGGGCGAGGGCGCGGTGACGGTGGAACTGCCGGACGACAGCACGCTGGTGCCGCCCGGCTGGTACATGCTCTTCGTCACCGGCATGGACGGAACGCCGTCCGAGGCGAAGTGGGTCAAGGTCGGCTGAGGGGCGCCCGAGCCGCCGGGCCGCTTGATCCACGGACGGCGCCGAGTCCGTCGTACACGAACGGGAGCGGTCGCGACACGGCGGTCAGCCTCCGTGGTGGTCCGACACCGCCAGCGCGATCCCGAGCGGCGTGCGCTCGTACAGCACCTGGTGCCCGTACCGCCGGGAGGTCAGCAGCCCCGCCGCGCGCAGCACCGACAGATGTTCCGACACGGAGGAGGGCGCGAGGGAGAGCCGGTGCGCCAGCGCACTCGTCCCGGCCGGTTCGCCGAGTGCGCACAGGACGTCCGCGCGGGCCCGGCCGAGCAGCCGGGCGAGGGTGTCGGGGGTGCGTTCGCCCGCCTCGGTCCACAGGCCGCCGATGCCCCGGGCGGGGTAGATGACCGCGGGCTGCCAGGGCTCCTCGTACCCCCCGACCACCTCGGGCCAGACGAAGACGCTCGGCATCAGGACGAGCCCCTGCCCGCCCAGGGCGCGGGTGTGGTTTCCGCTGGTCCCGACCACCGTGAGCGTGGAGTCCGTCCAGCGCAGCTGCGGACTCACGTCCCCGAGCAGCCGCTCGAAGCCGGCGTCGGCGAGGCGGCGCGAGTGGTAGGCGATGTCCGCCTCCAGCAGGGCGCGCAGCCGGGGCCAGTGCGGCTCGACCAGGACGTGCCAGGCCTGTTCCAGCAGGTCCGCCAGTTCCTGGACGGCCCGCGCGGGGTCGGCCAGCAGCCGTCGGCCCGCGGCGGACTCCAGACCGCCCGGCCGGTCCGCGAGGGCCAGCCGCATGTCCTCGCGGGCCACGGCGGGGTCGACCGCCCGCACGTGGGCGATCTCCTCGTCGAAGGTGGTGACCGGTCCTGGGGGCGGCGGCGAGAAGAAGTCCGGGTTGTGCCCGTGGTTCGGCATCAGCAGCCAGAGCGGCGCCAGGTCCAGCGTGGCGGCGCCCTCCCGGATGCGGCGCAGCCAGGGCAGGTGGTAGCCGTGCAGCTCGGGACGGGCGAGGGTCCGCACGGCCCCCTGGGTCTCCCAGAGCGGGGAGAGCGCGAACCGGCAGCGGAGCAGATCGCTCTCTTCGAAATGCAGATGGAACGGCACGCGCTACCCCCGGACATTCGGCCTCAGCCGAAAGTCTACGGAGGCGCGGGCCCGGCCCCGCAAGCTGCGTCCATGCCGAGCGACACCAACACCCCGGCGGGCAGCCCCCGCGACCAGCCCGCCTCCGATGTGCCGCCCCCGGCCCCGCTCCCGGAGCGCGCCGCCCACCCCGACCCGGGCCTCGCGGAAGCGCTCCGGGAGCCCCCGCGGCCGCCGGCCGAAGCGGAGACCGCCGGCTCCCGGGGCTATGCGGCGGTGTTCGCGGTCCGGGAGTTCCGCGCCGTGTTCGCCGCGCACCTGCTGTCCCTGCTCGGTGTGGTGGTCAGCGAGCTGGCGCTGACCTTCCTCGTCTACGACCTCACCGGCTCGCCCCTGCTCAGCGCCCTCACCTTCGCGCTCGGCTTCCTCCCGTATCTCGTCGGCGGCACGCTCTTCGCCGGGGTCGCCGACCGCTACCCGGCCCGCCGGGTCCTCGTCACCTGCGACCTGATCTGCGCGGGCTGCGTCGCCGTCATGGTCCTGCCGGGCACACCCGTGGCGGGGCTTCTCGTCCTGCGCTGCCTGGTCGCCGCCGTGTCACCGGTCTTCACCGGGACCCGGATGGCAGCCCTCACCGACATCCTCGGTGAGGGAGACCTCTACGTACTGGGCCGCTCGCTGCTCCGGATCGTCTCGCAGAGCGCGCTGCTGATCGGCTTCGGTGTGGGCGGGGTCCTGCTCGCCGCGCTGACGCCGCGCGGAGCGATCACCATCACCGTGGCCACCTTCCTCTGTTCGGCCCTTCTCCTGCGCTTCGGGACCCGCGACCGGCCTGCCCGTACGGGCGGCGAGGGCGGTGGCGCCCTGTTGAAGGACTCGCTCTCCGGCGCGCGGACGGTCCTGGCCGACCGCAGAATCCGTGCCCTGATGCTGCTCTTCTGGGTGCCCGCCCTGTTCGTGGTCGCCCCCGAGGCGCTGGCCGCCCCGTACGCGGACGCGATCGGCGTCGGTCCGGCCGCACTCGGGCTGATGATGTGCGCCATGGCGGTCGGTCACATCGGGGCCGAGCTGTACGCGGGTTCCGTGCTGAGCCCCCGTAGCCGCTCACGGATCGTGCTGCCGGTCGCGGCCTTCGGGCTCGTACCCCTGGTGCTGTACGCGGTGCGCCCCGGCATGGCCCTGACCGTCCTCTCGCTCGTGCTGGCCGGCATGGGAGCGGCGTACGTCATCGGCCTCGACCAGTGGTTCGTCGACGCCGTACCGCAGGAGCTCCGGGGGCGGGCCATGACCCTGCTCACGGCCGGTCTGATGACGGTCCAGGGCATCGGGATGGCGCTGGCCGGGCTCGCGGCGGAGTTCTTCCCGGTCCATCAGGTCGTCGCCGGATCCGGAGTGCTCGGTACCGCTTGCACACTCCTGCTGATCGTCGAGGTGCGCAGAACCGCCCCTCGAACGGCTCCCGAACAGAAGTCCGATACCGAAGTGCGAGACGGGGCTGACCGGCATGTGACCAGTGGGTAAGGTCGTGCCGTGCCGAAGCCGCTCAGCCTTCCCTTCGATCCGATCGCCCGCGCCGATGAACTCTGGCAGCGACGCTGGGGGCCCGTGCCCTCGATGGGCGCGATCACCTCGATCATGCGGGCGCAGCAGATCCTGCTGGCCGAGGTCGACGCGGTCGTCAAGCCGTACGGGCTGACCTTCGCGCGGTACGAGGCGCTGGTGCTGCTCACCTTCTCCCAGGCCGGTGAGCTGACGATGTCCAAGATCGGTGAGCGCCTCATGGTGCACCCCACATCGGTGACGAACACCGTGGACCGGCTGGTCAGGTCCGGTCTGGTGGACAAGCGCCCCAACCCCAACGACGGCCGCGGAACCCTCGCCTCCATCACGGACAAGGGCCGAGAGGTCGTCGAGTCGGCCACCCGGGACCTGATGGCCATGGACTTCGGACTCGGGGTGTACGACGCGGAGGAGTGCGCCGAGATCTTCGCGATGCTGCGCCCGCTGCGGGTCGCGGCCAACGACTTCGACGAGAAGTAGAGCCGCGTACGAGGACGGCCCGGGGCGCTGCAAGATCGCCCCGGTCGTCGGGCTACGCTCGTTGGCATGAAATCCAGCGTGCTGACCCGCTATCGGGTGATGGCCTACGTCACCGCCGTCATGTTGCTGATCCTCTGCGTCTGCATGATCTTCAAATACGGATTCGAGACCGGCGAGGGCATCACGCTCGTGGTTTCGCAGGTCCACGGTGTCCTCTACATCATCTATCTGGTCTTCGCCTTCGACCTCGGGTCCAAGGCGAAGTGGCCGATGGGCAAGCTGCTCTGGGTGCTGGTCTCCGGCACCATCCCGACGGCCGCGTTCTTCGTGGAGCGCAAGGTCGTCCGCGAGGTTCAGCCGCTGATCGCCCGGACCGGCGCCGAGTACGTCAAGGCCTGATCCGGACCTCACGGCACCACCCGAACCGCCCCGTGCGAAGCGCCGGGCGGTTTGCCATCGACATTTACTAGGACGTCCTAGTAAATTCGAGGGTATGGACGCTGACGCGATTGAGGAAGGCCGCCGCCGCTGGCAGGCCCGTTACGACAAGGCCCGCAAGCGCGACGCGGACTTCACCACGCTCTCCGGGGATCCCGTGGAGCCCGCGTACGGGCCACGCCCCGGCGACACGTACGAGGGGTTCGAGCGGATCGGCTGGCCCGGTGAGTACCCCTTCACCCGAGGGCTCCACCCGACCGGCTACCGCGGCCGGACCTGGACCATCCGCCAGTTCGCTGGCTTCGGCAACGCCGAGCAGACCAACGAGCGCTACAAGATGATCCTCGCCGCGGGCGGCGGCGGGCTCAGTGTCGCCTTCGACATGCCGACCCTGATGGGCCGCGACTCCGACGAGCCCCGCTCGCTCGGCGAGGTCGGGCACTGCGGTGTGGCCATCGACTCCGCCGCCGACATGGAGGTCCTGTTCAAGGACATCCCGCTCGGCGACGTCACGACGTCGATGACGATCAGCGGCCCCGCCGTCCCGGTCTTCTGCATGTACCTGGTCGCCGCCGAGCGCCAGGGAGTCGACCCGGCCGTGCTCAACGGCACGCTCCAGACCGACATCTTCAAGGAGTACATCGCACAGAAGGAGTGGCTCTTCCAGCCCGAGCCCCACCTGCGCCTCATCGGCGACCTGATGGAGCACTGCGCCCGCGACATCCCCGCGTACAAGCCGCTCTCGGTCTCCGGTTACCACATCCGCGAGGCCGGAGCCACGGCCGCGCAGGAGTTGGCGTACACGCTCGCCGACGGCTTCGGATACGTGGAACTCGGCCTGTCCCGCGGCCTGGAGGTTGACACCTTCGCCCCCGGCCTCTCCTTCTTCTTCGACGCGCACCTCGACTTCTTCGAGGAGATCGCCAAGTTCCGCGCGGCCCGCCGGATCTGGGCCCGCTGGATGAAGGAGGTCTACGGGGCGAAGACCGACAAGGCGCAGTGGCTCCGCTTCCACACCCAGACGGCCGGGGTCTCGCTCACCGCGCAGCAGCCGTACAACAACGTCGTCAGGACCGCGGTGGAGGCCCTGTCCGCCGTCCTCGGCGGCACCAACTCGCTGCACACCAACGCCCTCGACGAGACGCTCGCGCTCCCCTCCGAGCAGGCCGCCGAGATCGCCCTGCGCACCCAGCAGGTGCTGATGGAGGAGACCGGCGTCGCCAACGTGGCCGACCCGCTCGGCGGCTCCTGGTACGTCGAGCAGCTCACCGACCGTATCGAGGCCGAGGCCGAGAAGATCTTCGACCAGATCAGGGAGCGCGGCACCCGGGCCCACCCGGACGGCAAGCACCCGATCGGGCCGATGACCTCGGGCATCCTGCGCGGCATCGAGGACGGCTGGTTCACCGGCGAGATCGCCGAGTCCGCCTTCGTGTACCAGCGTTCGCTGGAGAAGGGCGACAAGCGGGTCGTCGGCGTCAACGTCCACCACGGCTCGGTCACCGGCGACCTGGAGATCCTCCGGGTCAGCCACGAGGTCGAGCGCGAGCAGGTGCGTGAGCTCGCCAGCCGCAAGGCCGGCCGTGACGACGCCAGGGTCCGCAGCTCCCTGGACGCGATGCTGGCCGCCGCGCGCGACGGCTCGAACATGATCGCGCCGATGCTGGAGGCCGTACGGGCCGAGGCGACCCTCGGCGAGATCTGCGGCGTCCTGCGCGACGAGTGGGGCACCTACACGGAGCCGCCCGGCTTCTGACCCGACGCGGCGGCCCCCAGCCCCGCGAGCAGCAGCACGGTGAAGCGCTGGGCCCAGTCGGCATCGACGGGCTCGGCGCTCACCAGTGCCCGGTGCACCACCGCCCCGGCGATCACGTCGAAGATCAGATCCGCCGTCCGCGCCGCCGTGGCCGCGTCCGGCTCGGGGGGCAGTTCGCCGCGCGCCTGGGCCCGTTCCCGTCCCAGCAGCACCAGGCGCTTCTGGCGCTCCACGATCGAATCCCGGATACGGGTCCGCAGCGCCTCGTCGCGCGTGGACTCCGCGACCACCGCCATCAGCGCGGTCTTGGTCTCCGGCCGCTCCAGCAGCGCCGCGAACTGGAGCACCACTCCCTGCACGTCCGCCGACAGGCTGCCCAGGTCGGGGAGTTCCAGCTCGTCGAAGAGGACCGCGACGGCGTCGACCACCAGCTCGTTCTTGCCCGCCCAGCGCCGGTAGAGCGTCGTCTTGGCGACCCCCGCGCGCAGGGCCACGTCACCCATCGTCAGCTTGGACCAGCCGAGATCGACGAGGGACGCACGGGTCGCCTCCAGGATCGCCTCGTCCGCCGCGGCACTGCGCGGGCGCCCGGTTCGGGCGGCTTTGGGGTGGCCGTGGCTCAGCATCCCGCGACCATACCCGCCGGTAAGTACGGTCGGCGGCGCCCGGGGGGCGTGAGAGAGATCACCGGGGCCTGCTTTCCCCGAGGCGGTCCGGGCAGTTACGCTACGGGTCGTAGCGTAAGGACGATGGTCATACCGGCCTCACGCGACGACCGATCGACAGCCACAGGAGCCGGGTGGGGACCCGGCACCGAGAACAGGGGCCTCGCGGGGCCCTGGAACCGTGTCTGTCCGCATGCCACGCACACCGGCGGAGGCGGCGGACGGAGCCGGTTCTCGTATCGCTTTCCGGAACGGCCTGTCCAGGGGGGAGGATGTACGTATGCAGCCTAGGAACATGTCCATGAGCGGCGTCGTCGACCTCGCCGCAGTAAAAGCGGCCGGTGAGGCCAAGGCCAAGGCCCAGCAGGCCCGTGCCGACGCATCCCGGCAGGGCGGCGCCACCGCCGCGGCCCCCAGCTCCCTTGTGATCGACGTCGACGAAGCGGGCTTCGAGCGCGATGTGCTGACCCGCTCCTCCGAGGTTCCCGTCGTCATCGACTTCTGGGCCGAGTGGTGCGAGCCGTGCAAGCAGCTCGGCCCGCTCCTGGAGCGCCTTGCCGTCGAGTACAACGGCCGCTTCGTGCTCGCCAAGGTCGACGTCGACGCCAACCAGATGCTGATGCAGCAGTTCGGCATCCAGGGCATTCCGGCGGTCTTCGCCGTCGTCGCCGGGCAGGCTCTTCCGCTCTTCCAGGGCGCGGCCCCCGAGGCCCAGATCCGCGAGACGCTCGACCAGCTGATCCAGGTCGGCGAGGAGCGCTTCGGCCTCACCGGGATCGTCGTCGACCCCGCGGCGCGGGGCGAGAACCCGGCGGGACAGGTGCCGGCCGAGGTGCCCGCGGGCCCGTACGACGCACTGCTGGAGGCGGCGGCACAGGCGCTGGACGCCAACGACTTCGCCGGCGCCGTCCAGGCGTACAAGAACGTGCTCGCCGACGACCCGGTCAACGTCGAGGCCAAGCTCGGCCTCGCCCAGGCCGAACTGCTGGGCCGGGTCCAGAAGATGGACCCGCAGCAGGTGCGCAAGGACGCCGCCGAGAACCCGGACGACGCGCAGGCGCAGATCGCCGCCGCCGACCTGGACCTCGTGGGCGGCCACGTCGAGGACGCCTTCGGGCGCCTCGTGGAAACCGTCCGCCGCAACTTCGGCGACGACCGGGATGCCCCACGGCTCCGGCTCCTGGAGCTGTTCGAGGTCATCGGCCCCGACGACCCCCGGGTCGCCGCCGCGCGCGCGGCCCTGGCGCGCGTCTTGTTCTGATGTGACAACACGGCCGTGGAGCCTTCGGGCACCACGGCCGTTTTCGCGTCCGGGGCGATAAGAGACCCCTCCGCTTTACCAAATCTTGACAAAGATACGGACCGTTACTCGCAGTAAATCGTGCCATGGGATCTGTCCACTTAAGGACCCCATTCTTCCTATTTCCTCATCGGTGTGACACCACCCAGGGTGGCCGGTCGATGCCGCCCCGTCGCGGCTTGGTTATCGGGCCGTTACTAGCGAGTAACGACACCCCTTGTGTCGCGGGCGTGAATGCACCACGATCGGCCAGGCTCGGTCCGATACCGCCACCCCGCCGCCAGTCGGGGCCGGCGGCCCTTTCGGGTCCCCACCGAGTGGATCGGCGGCAGTGGACGCCGATTCCGGACAGGGGGGTTCCTGCCATACGGCAGGGCCTGTCCGAACCGGTTGCGCAGAAGCGTGACCAGTGGTTGTCGCTCGGGGGTGATCGCCGGTGATTCGGATGCGGTACGCGCCTCCGGTCCGGGCGCTCTCCTTCCCGAGGACGTAGCACTTCTCCCATCCCAGGGCGGGCACGAGCCCGACCGGAGATGTACGTCCGAGAAGGAGGAAATTTATGAGTTCCCAAGTCCGCGGTGGGACGAGATGGAAGCGTTTCGCTCTCGTCATGGTGCCGAGCGTCGTCGCGACCGCAGCAGTGGGTGTCGGTCTCGCACAGGGTGCGCTGGCCGCGTCCTTCGCCGTGTCCGGCCAGAGCTTCAAGGTCAGCACGGACAAGCTCGTCGGTGAGGACTTCGTCCAGTACGGCAGCGTCGCTGTCGGCACGGACCTCGAGGGCAAGAAGGCTGCCCACCCGGTGGCGGTGTCGGGCTTCAGCAAGGCCACGATCACCAACATGTGCCAGTCGGTGGTCACGCCCAACCTGCCCTTCGGTCTCGGCAGCGTCAGCCTGGAGCTGAGCGCCGGTACGGACCCGAAGAAGCCGGTCAAGGCGACCAACCTGTACCTGGACATCGCTCAGCTCGATGCCGACGCGTACTTCGAGAAGATCGACATCGGTGTCGCGGCGGGTTCCCTCAACGACCCGAACGAGGCCGGGGACATAGGCATCCAGCCTGAGACCCAGGCCAACCCGAACGGCTTCGCGCAGCGTGCGGACAAGGCTGTCCTGACCAAGGTGGAGCAGACGGCCTGGGCGACCACGGCCGGAACCTTCCGGCTCAGCAACCTGAGCCTGAAGCTGCACAAGGGCGTCAAGGAGTGCTTCTAAGCACTCGCCCGGGTGGCCGGAACGCTCCCTGAGGGCCTCCGGCCGCCCACCCCTTCTCTTCTCACGGCAGTACCGGTTCCAGGGAGCTGTTTTCCATGAGCCCCGAGTCCACAGGGCAGAACGAGCACTACCTCACCGTCTTCCGGCGGGGATTCCGCACCTGGCGGGGTAACCGGCCGTTCTGGGCGGGCCTGTTCACCATTGTTGGTGGTGTACCCATCGCCTACTTCCCGTACGCGAACATGCACCTCGGCAACATGACGATCGCGATGTCCACCACCGCCGGCGCCGGATCGCTGATCATCGGGATCCTGCTGATCACGCTGGGCCTGACGATGTGGTTCCACCACATCGTGCGGGTGTTCGCCGGTGTCGCGGCGATCCTGCTGGCGCTGATCTCCATACCCGTCGCCAACATCGGCGGCTTCCTGATCGGCTTCCTGTTCTCCATGATGGGTGGCGCGCTGTCCATCTCCTGGGCGCCGGGCGAGCCGAAGGCGGCCGAGGACCCGTACCACAAGGGCGCGCCGCAGGAGCAGCCGCAGGCCGCGCTCTCCGAGGACGTGTTCCACGGGGCGCCCGTGCCCCAGCAGCAGCCGACCGCGTACGACACGGCGGTCGAGGCCGACGGCGGGGGGCACCGTGCGGGGTGACGACGGACAGCCGATGAACACGGTCACCGGCGAGGACCTCCGCGAGCGAAGAGGGCCGCGCCACGCGGCCCCGAGGAAGTCGCTGCTGACGAAGCTGCACATACCTGCGGGCAAGGCCTTCGCGCTCGCCGCGATGCCCACGGCGGTCTTCGTCGGCATGGGGCTCACCCCCAAGCTCGCGATGGCCGACGACGCTTCGGACATCCCCTTCGCCCCCGGGCCCTGTGTCACCCGCTCCGACGAGCCGAGTGAGTCGCAGGAGCCGAAGGCGACCACGACACCGTCCCCGAGCGCCACGCCGAGCGCTGACGCCACCGACACGGCCGAGAAGCCGGACGCCGCCGAACCCGACGCGACCGCACCGGCCACGCCGAAGCCCTCGGAGACCTCGACCGGGCCCGCCACCACGGCGCAGGACAAGCCCGCGGCGACGCCGACCGCGACGCCCGGGCCCACCGAGACGAAGAACCCGCTCGACCCGCTCGGTGTCGGCGACGCGCTCAAGGACATCTTCGACGGACCGGACAAGGAGACGGCCAGCCCGTCCCCGACTCCCACCACCGAGTCGCCCGAGCCGGCGGAGAGCCCGGCGACCACGCCGGAGACCAAGCCGGCGACCGAGCCTGCCGACAAGGCGAAGGACACGGTCGACAAGACCACCGACGCCATCCGCGACGCGGCGGACAAGGCGGGCAAGCAGGTCGAGGAGCTCGACGAGGACGTCAAGGGCCTCGACCCGGTGAAGGACGAGGACATCCCGGACGGCGCCAAGGAGCGCTTCCCGTGTCCGACGGCCGACCCCGAGGCGCTGGCGGCGGCCGAACTGGAGCAGGGACTGCCGCTGCTCCCGAACGAGCCGTGGGTCCTCGAATCGTCGATGCTCACGCTCAACGGGCTCGACTACAAGGGCATCGTCGAGGTGAAGCGGGCGGACGGCAGCATCAAGAAGGTGCTGAAGTTCACCGCGAACTCCATCGACATCAAGGACCTCCACCAGCTGACGGCCGGCCCGGCCGGCACGACCGGTCACGTCACGTCGGACGAGGGCTCCACGTCCACGATCCGCGACGGCGAGGTGACGATGTACACGGAGGAGCTGAAGGGCAACCTCTTCGGCCTCATCCCGGTCACCTTCAGCCCGGAGACCCCGCCGCCGCTGAACGTACCCTTCGCCTTCTTCACCAAGGTGAAGGTGACCCAGGCCGGCCAGTTCGGCGGCTCGCTCACGGTGCCCGGCCTGCAGAACTTCTTCACCGGCGGCAACGGCTAGCCGGCACGGACCCGTTCGGGAGCCGCACAACGACTGTGGCCCGCACCCCCGTTGAGCCGGGGGTGCGGGCCACAGTTCGTGCGCGTCAGTCGCGCTCGCCGCCGCCCAGGTGGTGGACCCGGACCATGTTGGTGGTGCCGGGGACGCCGGGGGGCGAGCCGGCCGTGATGACCATCGTGTCGCCGTCGTTGTAGCGGTTCAGCTTCAACAGCTCCGCGTCCACGAGGTCGACCATCGCGTCCGTGTTGTTCACGTGCGGGACGACGTAGGACTCGACGCCCCAGCTCAGGGCGAGCTGGTTGCGGGTGGCCTCCTCCGTGGTGAAGGCCAGGATCGGCTGCGCGGTGCGATAGCGGGAGAGACGGCGGGCCGTGTCACCGGACTTGGTGAAGGCGACCAGTGCCTTGCCGTCCAGGAAGTCCGCGATCTCGCAGGCCGCGCGGGCGACCGAACCGCCCTGCGTACGGGGCTTCTTGCCCGGGACCAGCGGCTGGAGGCCCTTGGAGAGGAGCTCCTCCTCGGCGGCGACGACGATCTTCGACATCGTCTTGACCGTCTCGATCGGGTACGCGCCCACGCTGGACTCGGCGGACAGCATGACCGCGTCGGCCCCGTCCAGGATCGCGTTGGCGACGTCGGACGCCTCGGCGCGCGTCGGGCGCGAGTTGGTGATCATCGACTCCATCATCTGGGTCGCCACGATCACCGGCTTGGCGTTGCGGCGGCACAGCTCGATGAGGCGCTTCTGCACCATCGGGACCTTTTCGAGCGGGTACTCGACGGCCAGGTCGCCACGGGCCACCATCACACCGTCGAAGGCGGCGACGACGCCCTCCATGTGCTCGACGGCCTGCGGCTTCTCCACCTTGGCGATGACGGGGACCCTGCGGCCCTCCTCGTCCATCACCTTGTGGACGTCCTTCACGTCCTCGGCGTCCCGTACGAAGGACAGGGCCACCAGGTCGCAGCCCATCCGGAGGGCGAACCGCAGGTCGTCGACGTCCTTCTCGGACAGGGCGGGCACGTTCACGGCCGCGCCGGGCAGGTTGATGCCCTTGTGGTCGGAGATGACACCGCCCTCGATGACGATGGTCCGGACCCGGGGGCCCTCGACCGCGACGACCTTGAGCTCGACGTTGCCGTCGTTGATCAGGATCGGGTCGCCCTTGGCGACGTCGCCGGGCAGCCCCTTGTAGGTCGTGCCGCAGATCGACTTGTCGCCGGGGACGTCCTCGGAGGTGATCGTGAACTCGTCCCCGCGGACCAGCTCGACGGGGCCCTCGGCGAACTTCGCCAGCCGGATCTTCGGTCCCTGGAGGTCGGCGAGCACACCGACCGCGCGGCCGGTCTCGGCGGCGGCCTTGCGGACCCGGTCGTATCGGCCCTGGTGCTCCTCATGGGTGCCGTGACTGAAATTGAAACGGGCCACGCTCATGCCGGCCTCGATCAGAGCGACGAGCTGCTCATGGGAGTCGACGGCGGGACCGAGGGTGCAGACGATTTTGGAACGGCGCATGAGGCGGATCCTATCGGTTTGTTTCGCTGCGGAATATTCCGTCTGGTGGAAGATACAAAGGGGCGCGGGGGTGCTCAGTTGTCGACCTGTCCGACGAGCGCGAACGTCTGGTCGGCGATCTCCAGCTCCTCGTCCGTCGGCACCACGGCGACCGCGACCCGCGCGTAATCCGGCGAGATCAGCCGGGGTTCGCGGGAGCGCACGGCGTTGAGGTCCGCGTCCACCGCCAGCCCGAGTTCCGCCAGACCGGCGATGGCAGCCTCCCGCACCGGAGCCGAGTTCTCCCCGACGCCCGCCGTGAAGACCACCGCGTCCACCCGCCCGAGGACCGCCGAATAGGCGCCGATGTACTTCTTCAGCCGGTGGATGTAGATGTCGAACGCGAGCGCGGCCCGCTCGTCGCCCTCGTCGACCCGGCGGCGGATCTCCCGCATGTCGTTGTCACCGCAGAGACCGACGAGACCGCTCTTCTTGTTCAGCAGGGCATCGATCTCGTCCGTGGACATTCCCGCCACCCGCTTCAGGTGGAAGGTGACGGCCGGATCGATGTCTCCCGAACGCGTACCCATGACCAGCCCTTCCAAGGGGGTCAGTCCCATCGAGGTGTCCACGCACCGGCCGCCCGCCACCGCGGACGCCGAAGCACCGTTGCCCAGGTGCAGGACGATCACGTTGACGTCCTCCGGCGGTCGGCCCAGCAGCTCGGCGGTCTTCCGCGAGACGTACGCGTGCGACGTGCCGTGGAAGCCGTAGCGGCGGATGCGGTGCGCGTCGGCCGTCTCGACGTCGATCGCGTACCGCGCCGCGCTCTCCGGCATCGTCGTGTGGAACGCCGTGTCGAAGACCGCGACCTGCGGCAGGTCCGGGCGCAGCGCACGCGCCGTGCGGATCCCGGTGATGTTCGCCGGGTTGTGGAGCGGGGCCACCGGGACGAGCCGCTCGATCTCCTCCAGCACCTCGTCCGTGATCACGGTGGGTTCGGTGAACCGCAGCCCGCCGTGCACCACCCGGTGACCGATCGCCGCCAGTTCGGGGGAGTCGAGACCGAGACCGTCGGCCGTCAGCTCCTCGGCGGCCGCCTTCAGTGCCTCGTCGTGGTCCGCGATCCGGCCGGTGCGCTCGCGTGGCTCCGCGCCGCCGCCCTCCAGGAGGGTGTGGGTGAGCCGGGAGGTCTCCTCGCCGATCCGCTCGATCAGGCCGACCGCGAGCCGGGAGTGGTCGCGCATGTCGAGGAGCTGGTACTTCACCGACGAGGAGCCGGAGTTGAGTACGAGGACGCGATGGGGGCGCGCGGGGGCCGCGGTGGTCGTCTCTTCACTGATCGGGGTGGTCATCCGGTGAGCTCCTCGCCCTGTGCCTGGATCGCGGTGATGGCGACCGTGGTGACGATGTCCTGGACGAGCGCGCCGCGGGACAGGTCGTTGACCGGCTTGCGCAGCCCCTGGAGCACCGGGCCGACGGCCACCGCGCCCGCCGAGCGCTGCACGGCCTTGTAGGTGTTGTTGCCGGTGTTGAGGTCCGGGAAGATCAGTACAGTCGCCTGCCCCGCCACCTCCGAACCGGGCAGTTTCGTCGCCGCGACGGACGGCTCGACCGCCGCGTCGTACTGGATCGGTCCCTCGATCCGCAGATCCGGCCGTGACGCGCGTACCCGCTCCGTCGCCTCCCGCACCTTCTCGACGTCCGCACCCGTCCCCGAGGTGCCCGTCGAGTACGACAGCATCGCGATGCGGGGGTCCACGCCGAACCTGGCGGCGGTGGCGGCCGACTGCACGGCGATGTCCGCGAGCTGTTCGGCGTCCGGGTCCGGGTTGACCGCGCAGTCGCCGTACACCAGGACCTTGTCGGCCAGGCACATGAAGAAGACGGACGAGACGATGGAGGCGTCCGGCTTCGTCTTGATGATCTCGAAGGCCGGGCGGATCGTCGCCGCGGTCGAGTGCACCGACCCGGAGACCATGCCGTCGGCCAGGCCCTCCTGGACCATCAGCGTGCCGAAGTAGTTCACGTCCGACACGACGTCGTACGCGAGCTCCACCGTCACCCCGCGGTGCGCGCGCAGCTGCGCGTACCGCTCGGCGAAGGACTGACGCAGTTCGGAGGTCTGCGGGTCGATCAGCTGGGTCCCGGCGAGATCGATGCCGAGGTCCGCGGTCTTCTTGCGGATCACGTCGACGTCGCCGAGGAGCGTCAGGTCGCAGACGTCGCGCCGCAGCAGCACGTCGGCGGCGCGCAGCACCCGCTCCTCGGTGCCCTCGGGCAGAACGACCCGGCGCCGCTTGGCGCGGGCCTGCTCCAGCAGGTCGTGCTCGAACATCATCGGCGTGACCCGGCCGCTGCGGGCCACGGAGATCCGGCCCAGCAGGTCGGCGGTGTCCACATGGCGTTCGAAGAGGCCGAGCGCGGTCTCCGCCTTGCGGGGCGTCGCCGCGTTCAGCTTGCCCTCCAGGGTGAAGAGCTCCGCCGCGGTGGGGAAGGACCCGCCGGCCACGGCGACGACCGGGGTGCCCGGCGCGAGCCGGGCGGCCAGCCGCAGGATCTCCTCGCCCGGCCGTTCGTCCAGCGTCAGCAGCAGCCCCGCGATGGGCGGCGTGCCCGCGCTGTGCGCGGCCAGCGCGCCGATCACCAGGTCCGCCCGGTCCCCGGGGGTGACCACCATGCAGCCGGGAGTCAGCGCGTTCAGCACGTTCGGCAGCATGGCGCCGCCGAAGACGAAGTCCAGGGCGTCCCGGGACAGGCCCGCGTCGTCGCCGAGCAGCACGGTGCCGCCGAGCGCCGCGGTGATCTGGGCGACGGTGGGCGCGGAGAGCGCCGCGTCGTCCGGCAGGACCGAACAGGGGACCGGCAGCCGGGCCGTCAGCCGCTCGGCGAGCTTCTCGCGGTCCTCGGGTGCCACCCGGTTCACGATCATCGCGAGGACGTCGCAGCCGAGGCCCGCGTACGCGCGGTAGGCGTTGCGCGTCTCGGCGCGTACGGACTCGGAGGTCTGGCCCTTGCCGCCGACCACCGCGATCACCGAGGCGCCGAACTCGTTGGCCAGGCGGGCGTTGAGCGCCAGCTCGTCCGGGAGCTGGGTGGCGGCGAAGTCGGTGCCGAGGACCAGCACCACTTCGTAGTCACGGGCCACCTGGTGGAAGCGCTCGACGAGCAGGGAGACCAGTTCGTCGGTGCCCTTCTCCGCCTGGACCGCGGCCGCCTCGTGATAGTCGAGGCCGTAGACGCTCGCGGGGCTCTGGGTGAGCCGGTAACGGGCCCGCAGCAGCTCGAACAGCCGGTCGGGACCGTCGTGCACCAGCGGCCGGAAGACTCCGACCCGGTCCACCTGGCGCGTCAGTAGTTCCATGACTCCCAGGTCGACGACCTGGCGGCCGTCCCCCCGGTCGATTCCCGTCACGTACACGCTGCGCGCCACGCGTGCTCTCCCGTCCTGATCGGCCGTCTCGTCCGGTGGGGGTGCTGCTGCCCCGATGGGGGTGTCATTGGCTTGCATTGCTCTTGACGATACCTGCGGGGGCGCCGTGGGCGCCCGCCGGAGAGGGCCTGCCCAGGGGACCGTTCCCGGGCCCGTCACGAGGGCCCCGCCGATGGTCCTCCGCCCACCGGGGAGCCCGGCCCCGTGTCCTTCCCACCCCCCGCCCGGTTCTTCCGCAGGAGCAGCCGAAAGCGCGGGCGCCGGAGCCGGCGTGGGACAATTGCCGTGGCTCACGGTACGGGGGTCCCTTCGAGGAGCCCCCCGAATGCACGACACTAGCGAGCAGGAGACACAGCACGATGCGCATCGGAATTCTCACCGCAGGCGGCGACTGCCCTGGCCTGAACGCAGTGATCCGGTCGGTCGTGCACCGCGCCGTGGTGGGTCACGGCGATGAAGTCATCGGCTTCGAGGACGGGTTCAAGGGGCTGCTCGACGGCCACTTCAGGCCGCTCGATCTCAACGCCGTCAGCGGCATCCTGGCCCGTGGCGGCACCATTCTCGGTTCGGCCCGCCTGGAGCGCGACCGGCTGCGGGAAGCCGCCGAGAACTGCGACGAGCTGAGCCGCCGTTACGGTATCGACGCGCTCATCCCGATCGGCGGCGAGGGCACCCTGACCGCCGCCCGGATGCTGGCGGACGCCGGAATGCCCGTCGTCGGTGTGCCCAAGACCATCGACAACGACATCTCCGCGACCGACCGGACCTTCGGGTTCGACACCGCGGTGGGCGTCGCCACCGAAGCCATAGACCGCCTCAAGACGACCGCCGAATCGCACCAGCGGGTCATGGTCGTCGAGGTGATGGGCCGGCACGCGGGCTGGATCGCGCTGGAGTCCGGCATGGCGGGCGGTGCGCACGGGATCTGCCTGCCCGAGCGGCCCTTCCAGGTCGACGACCTGGTCAAGATGGTCGAGGAACGCTTCGCGCGCGGCAAGAAGTTCGCGGTGATCTGTGTCGCGGAGGGCGCGCACCCGGCCGAGGGCTCGATGCCGTACGCCAAGGGCGAGATCGACCAGTTCGGCCACGAGCGCTTCACCGGCATCGGCAACCGCCTCGCCATCGAGCTGGAGCGCAGGCTCGGCAAGGAGGCCCGGCCGGTCATCCTCGGACACGTGCAGCGCGGCGGGACCCCGACCGCGTACGACCGGGTGCTCGCGACGCGCTTCGGCTGGAACGCGGTGGAGGCCGTCCACCGCGGCGAGTTCGGCAGGATGACGGCGCTGCGGGGCAACGAGATCGTCATGGTCCCGCTCGCCGACGCGATCACCCGGCTGAAGACGGTGCCGGCGGACCGGATGTACGAGGCCGAGTCGGTCTTCTGACCTGGACGCGCGCCCCGGGCGCCGGCCCGCCCGCATTCCCCGTACGGACTTCCGGCCGGATTCCTTCCCCGGAGCAGCGCCTGGCCGCATCCCGGACCGTCCCCCCGGACGGTCCCGGCGCGGCTCCGGCGGTGCGTACGGCCGTGACGGCTGCTACACGCCTGTCGCGCGCCAGAAGTGCTCGACGATCCGGGCCAGGAAGGCGCGGCCCGCGTCTCCCGTCGCCGCCGGGCGCTGCGTGTCGGCGCCGCCCCAGCTCAGGGTCGAGACCATCAGCGACTGGTAGTCGGCGTGCAGCTGCTCCAGCACGTTCTGGATCAGGCCCCGGTCCAGCGGTACGAGCTTGGCCACCGGGCGTACGTACGCCTGCCAGCGCGTCGTCACCGCGCTGGTCAGCAGCTCGGACAGCTCCTCGTTCCGGCCGCTCGCGGTCAGGAACTGCGCGGCCGTCAGCTCCAGCGCCTCGCAGAGCGCCGCGGACTGCCGTTCGTTGCCGCGCCAGCGGCCCGACTCCTCCATCCGCTGGTACGAGGCACCGCTGAGCCCCGTCCGCCCGGCCAGCTCCTCCACCGAGAGGCCCCGGCTCAGCCGGTGCTCCCGCAGGGTGGACGCGGCGGTGAGCAGCTCGCCCGGCGCGCACCACAGCACACCGGCGAGCGCGGTCAGCTCGCGGTCGGTCGGCGTCGCCGTACCGCGCTCCCAGGCGATCACCGTCTCCGGCGGGAGCCGGAGGCCGTACTGGGCGGCGAGACCGTACGCGACATGACCGGGCGCCATCCCCAGAGCCTCGCGAAGTCGGCGCGCGGCGGGGGCGTTGAAGGGCGGAGTGGGGTGCACGGCCCCACCGTAAGAGTCCCCGGACCCACTGGCTACGGTCGGTTCCGCCCAGATCATCCTTCGTAGGAAGCTACTAGGACGAACCGGGTCCCCCTGGGCGCCGTCAGTGGCCTTCCGGAACCCAGCGGTAGTGCAGCTCCGGGCGCCCGACCTGTCCGTAATGCGGCCTGCGCGCCGCCCGGCCCACGGTCACCAGATGTTCCAGATAGCGGCGGGCCGTGATCCGGGACATGCCGAGTGCCTCACCGGCCGCCGCTGCGGTCAGCCCTTCCCCTGCGGCCCGCAGGGCCCGGGTCACCGCTTCCAGGGTCGGCCCGCTCAGCCCCTTGGGGAGCGCGGACGGATGCGTGACCCGCAGCGCGCCGAGCGCCCGGTCCACCTCCTCCTGGCCGCTCGCCTCACCCGCCGCCGCGCGGAACTCCGCGTACCGCACCAGCCGGTCCCGGAGCGTGGGATAGGTGAACGGCTTCAGTACGTACTGGACGACGCCGAGCGACACCCCTTCCCGCACCACCGCGAGATCACGCGCCGACGTCACGGCGATGACATCGGCCGCGTGACCGGCGGCCCGCAGCGAGCGCAGCAGCTGAAGACCGTGTCCGTCCGGCAGGTAGAGATCCAGGAGCAGCAGATCCACCGGGGTTCGCTCCAGCGCCCGCACCGCCTGAGCCCGCGAGTGCGCCACTGCCGCCACCTCGAAGCCCGGCACCCGCCCCACGTACAGCTGATGGGCGTCCGCCGCCACCGGGTCGTCCTCGACGACCAGGACCCGGATCACGCGGTGACCTCCTCGCCCGTACGCGCCCGCAGCGGCAGCCGCACCGTGAACTCGGCGCCGCCGTCCGTACCCCGGTCCAGCGTGACCGTCCCGCCGTTGCGGTGCGCGGCCTGCCGTACGAGCGCGAGACCGAGTCCGCGTCCGGCGCCGTGCGTCGACCAGCCGCGCCGGAAGACCTCGTCGGCGTCGTCCGGACCGATGCCCGCCCCGGTGTCGGCGACCCGCAGCAGCAGTTCGCCGTCCCCGGCGAGCGCCGTCACCGTGACCCGGGCCCGTGAACCGGTGCGCGGGGAGGGGACGGGCACGGCGCCCATCACGCCGGGGCCGCCCGTCGCCGCCTCCGAGGCCGCGTCCACCGCGTTGTCGATCAGATTGCCGAGGATGGTCACCAGATCGCGCTGCGCCAGCGTGGCGGGCAGCGCCCCGTCGTCGATCAGGCTGTCGGCGGCGAGCACCAGCTCCACGCCCCGCTCGTTCGCCTGCGCCGCCTTGCCGAGCAGCAGCGCCGCCAGCACCGGTTCCGCGACCGCGCCCACGACCCGGTCGGTGAGCTCCTGGGCCAGCTCCAGTTCCGCCGTGGCGAAGTCCACCGCCTCCTCGACGCGGCCCAGTTCGATCAGCGACACCACGGTGTGCAGCCGGTTCGCGGCCTCGTGCGCCTGGGAGCGCAGGGCCTGGGTGAATCCGCGCTCGGAGTCCAACTCCCCGGAGAGAGCCTGGAGTTCGGTGTGGTCCCGCAGGGTCACCACGGTGCCCCGCTGCTCCCCGCCCACCACCGGACGGGTGTTGACCACGATCACCCGGTCCGCCGCCAGATGCACCTCGTCGACCCGTGGCTCGGAGGCGAGCAGCGCCCCGGTCAGCGGGGCGGGCAGCGCCAGCTCGGCGACGGTCCGGCCGACCGCACCCGGCTCCAGGCCGAGCAGCTCCCGGCCCGCGTCGTTGATCAGCGCGATCCGCCGTCGCCCGTCGAGCATCAGCAGGCCCTCGCGGAGCGCGTGCAGCGTGGCCTCGTGATAGTCGTGCAGCCGGCTCAGCTCACCCGCGTTCATGCCGTGCGTGTGGCGCCGCAGCCGGGCGTTGATCACGTACGTACCGAGTCCGCCGAGCGCCAGCGCTCCGCCCGCCGCGAGACCCAGCGCGCCCAGCTGCTCGCGCACCTGCGTGGAGACCCGCTCGACGGTGATGCCTGCGCTGACGAGCCCGGTGATCCGGCCGCCGTCCCTGACCGGTGTCACCACCCGTATCGAGGGCCCGAGCGTGCCGGTGTACGTCTCGGTGAACGTCTCGCCGCGCAGCGCCTGCGCGGTGTGCCCGAGGAAGATCTCGCCGATCCGGCCGGTGTCCGGATGTGTCCAGCGCACCCCCCGCGGATTCATGATCGTGACGAAGGCGATGCCGGTCTCCCGGCGTACCTGTTCCGCGTACGGCTGGAGTGCGGCGGAGGGGTCCGGTGTACGGATCGCCTCCCGTACCGAGGGGGAACCGGCCACCGCCACCGCGGCGGCCCGTACCTGCCGGGTGGCGGTCTCCTCCGCCTGGGCGCTCCCGGAGGCGTACGCGAAGAACGCGCACCCGGCGACGACAGCGGCCACCAGCACGACCTGCATGGCGAAGAGCTGGCCGGCCAGGCTGCGGGGGCGGGTACGGGGGAGACGCATGCCGCCCAGTCTGCCTCGCCCGCTCCGCCGACGGTGGGTGGCTTGAACCCGACCGTGAACGATATGAACGCAAGGGTGACGGCCGTCACAGGGAGATGGATAGTCGCCGAGGCCCCCAGGGACGGGGGAGCGACCGCGACATCAGCCGAGGAGGCCCCCGTGGCAGCTGCAGCCGCAAGGCGGGACCGGACCCATTATCTCTACCTGGCCGTGATCGGAGCCGTGGTTCTCGGCATTCTGGTGGGCTTCGTGGCCCCCGGGGTCGCCGTGGAGCTCAAGCCCATCGGTACCGGCTTCGTGAACCTCATCAAGATGATGATCTCGCCGATCATCTTCTGCACGATCGTGCTGGGCGTCGGCTCCGTACGCAGGGCCGCCAAGGTCGGTGCCGTCGGCGGCCTCGCCCTCGGCTACTTCCTGGTGATGTCGACGGTCGCCCTCGCCATCGGCCTGGTCGTCGGCAACATCCTGGAGCCCGGCTCCGGCCTGCACCTCACCGAGGCGGCCCGCACCGCCGGTGAGCAGCAGGCGGCGGGCGCCAGCGAGTCGACCGTGGACTTCCTGCTCGGCATCATCCCGACCACGATGGTCTCCGCCTTCACCGGCGGCGAGGTCCTCCAGACGCTGCTCGTCGCCCTGCTCGCGGGCTTCGCGCTCCAGGCCATGGGGGCGGCCGGCGAACCGGTCCTGCGCGGTATCGGCCACATCCAGCGGCTCGTCTTCCGCATCCTCGCCATGATCATGTGGGCCGCCCCGGTCGGCGCGTTCGGCGCGATGGCCGCGGTGGTCGGCGAGACCGGCCTCGACGCGCTGAAGTCCCTGGCGATCATCATGATCGGCTTCTACATCACCTGCGCGCTCTTCGTCTTCGTGGTGCTCGGCACGATCCTGCGGCTCGTCGCCGGGGTCAATCTGCTGTCGCTGCTGAAGTACCTGGGCCGCGAGTTCCTGCTGATCCTGTCCACCTCCTCGTCGGAGTCGGCCCTGCCCCGGCTCATCGCGAAGATGGAGCACCTGGGTATCAGCAAGCCCGTCGTCGGCATCACCGTGCCGACCGGCTACTCCTTCAACCTCGACGGCACCGCGATCTACCTCACGATGTCCTCGCTCTTCATCGCCAATGCGATGGGCGACCCGCTGACCGCGAGCGAGCAGATCTCGCTCCTGGTCTTCATGGTGATCGCGTCGAAGGGCGCCGCGGGCGTCACCGGCGCCGGACTCGCCACCCTCGCGGGCGGCCTCCAGTCCCACCGGCCCGAACTGGTCGACGGCGTCGGACTGATCGTCGGCATCGACCGCTTCATGAGCGAGGCCCGCGCCCTGACGAACTTCGCGGGCAACGCGGTCGCCACGGTCCTCGTCGGCACCTGGACCAAGGAGATCGACAAGGAGCGGGTCGGTGAGGTCCTCGCCGGCCGGGTCCCGTTCGACGAGAAGACGCTCACCGACGACGCGCCGGTGGAGAGCGTGGTCCCCGAGCCCCGTGAGGGCGGCGAGCTGCCGGCGAAGGTCTGACGGGGGCGGAGGGGCGTACAACCCTGCGATGGTCGAACGAGTCTCCTGTTCACGTACGTGTTGTGCCGGAGACGGCATCTCTTCCATCGCACGCCATAACGAGGGAACCTCTATGACTCACGCCCTTCCCGGCCGCCGCCTTTCGCGCGCCGCGGTCGGTGTTCTCGCCGCCGTCGCGCTGACCGGGCTCGGGTCCGTGCCCGCGGCAGCCGAGGAGGAGCCCGACCTCGGGATCGGGACGCTCGCCCCGGTCTCGGGGCTGCGCCCCGGCAGCGGCTTCGACCTGCCGTTCTCGGTGCTGAACAAGAGCACCGAGGAGGTCGGGAAGGTCTGGGTCAGTTACTCCGTCACGTCGGGTCTCGCCTCGGCGGACTCCTATTCCAACTGCGAGTACTACACGGCGTTCTCCGTCGACGAAAGCCCGGAGTCGCATGTCGCGGTGTGCCTTGTCGAGCAGCCGCTGAAGCCCGGCGTCGTGTACGTGCCGGAGCATCCGATCGGACTGAAGGCGCTGGACAACGCGCTCTACGACACCATCTACATGACGGTCCGGACCGAGCAGAGCGGGCCGACGGAGGGTGGCCAGACGGATCCCGTGGCGGGCACGGGCGCCCCGCTGAAGCTGGTCGAGAAGGCCCCGGCGACCGAGGCGGACCTGACGAACCACCCCGAGATGTACAGCATCACCGACGCCACCGCGCAGAACACGGCCGACTTCTCGCTGACCGGCGCCCAGCTCAAGGGCAAGGCGGGCGACAAGGTCACCGCCGACGTGGCGTTCGTCAACAAGGGCCCGGCCTGGGTCTACCGCGAGCGGGGCCAGGGAGCGGCCGTCGTCGACATCCGGATTCCGGCGGGTACGTCGGTGGTGAAGGCGCACGGCTTCTGCCACCCGGTCACCAAGACGCACTACCGCTGCGGGACCTCGCAGTCCTGGGTGGACGAGAAGGGCGGCGAGGCGTACCCCTTCGTACTCCGGATCGACAAGGTCATCGAGGGCGCGACCGGAAAGGTCTCCTTCTCCGGGCCGGCCAGGCCCTTCGACAAGAACCCGGCCAATGACACCGCCGAGATCGTGATCAATGCCGGCTCGGGCACCACGGGCGGTTCCTCGTCCGGCGGTTCCTCCGCCGCCGGAGGGTCCTCCACCAGCGGCGGTACGGCCGCCTCCGGCGGAACCTCGTCCGGCGGCTCGGACTCGGCCTCCGGCGGCGGCTCGGCCTCCTCGTCCTCGTCCACGTCCGGTGGCTCCGCCGCCACCGGTGGCTCCGACCCGCGGACGACGACGGGCGGCGGCCTGGCGGCGACCGGCTCCGACTCCACCCTCCCGGTGGCCGGTGCCGCGGCGGCGGCGCTGATCGCGGGCGGCGGGATCTTCTACGCCGTCCGGAGGCGGGCAGCGGCAGGCAAGTAGTCCCCGCGTGGCCGGTACGGGACTCCCGTACCGGCCACAGCTGTGTCCGGCCACCGGCCGAAGGCCGCGAAACCCGGTGAAGGTATGCGGTCACGACGGGGCCGGGCGTGAGCACCGGGGCCTTGCCTTGACGTCCACGTCAAGGATTACCGTCGGAGTATGCGAATCGGGGAGCTGGCCGAGCGGGCCGGGACGACCACGCGGACTCTGCGCTACTACGAGTCACGCGGGCTGCTGCACGCACGGCGGGCGGTGAACGGCTACCGCACGTACGACGAGGACGATCTGCGGATGCTCCAGCAGATCCGGACCCTTCAGGACTTCGGGTTCGACCTGGAGGAGACCCGGCCGTTCGTCGAATGCCTGCGCGCCGGCCACCCGGCCGGTGACGCATGCCCCGCCTCCCTCGCCGTCTACCGCCGCAAACTCGGCGAACTCGACACGCTCATCGAGCAGTTGCAGACGGTCAGGGCGGAGGTGGGTACGCAGCTGGCCCGCGCCGAACTGGAGGCGTCGGCAGAACTGCCCGGCGGACCCGAACCACGTTGCGAACTGGGAGGATGACGAATGATTCACGCAGAGGGTGTGGCCGAGGTCACCGACGCGACCTTCGACGAGGAGGTCCTGGGAGCGGGCCTCCCGGTCCTGGTGGAGTTCACCGCCGACTGGTGCGGCCCCTGCCGCCAGCTCGCCCCGGTGCTCAGCGCCGTGGCGGCTGAGGAGAGCGACCGGATCAAGGTCGTCCAGCTCGACGTGGACGCCAACCCGGGCATCACGTCCCGGTACGCGGTGCTGTCGATGCCGACCCTGATGGTCTTCCACGCGGGCGAACCGGTGAAGTCCATGGTCGGTGCCCGCCCCAAGCGCAAGCTCCTCCAGGAACTGGAGGACGTGTTCACGGCGGCCTGAGCCTCGTGCCGGCATGCCGGCCGGCCACCCGGATCAGTGGTTCCCGCCCCCGCAGCCGCCGCCGGAGCCGCAGCTGTGGTGGTGGCCGCCCGTGGTGTCCGGTGCCTGGTCGGAGTGTCTGTCCTCCTCCCGGTCCAGTGCCTTGCCCAGCTTCGTCAGGTGAAGGCGGTCTCGGAGCGGGCGATCGCGAAGG
The DNA here is from genome assembly GCF_056430475.1 of Streptomyces sp. NPDC045968. Taxonomy (NCBI): domain Bacteria; kingdom Bacillati; phylum Actinomycetota; class Actinomycetes; order Kitasatosporales; family Streptomycetaceae; genus Streptomyces; species Streptomyces sp. NPDC045968. The sequence goes on from NZ_JBWKLF010000004.1 coordinate 617,959, forward strand.
GGCACGGCCGTGACTCCTGGGCAAGCACCGTGGAGGCCCTGGGCGGCGCGTGAGAGGGGCCCGCACCGGCGGACCGGTGCGGGCCCCCTCCCGGGCGTGGGATCAACCGGTCAGGCCGGGCGGAAGTACACCGTGGCCAGCGGCGGCAGGGTCAGGAGCACGCTGGTCTCCCTGCCGTGCATGGCCACCGCCTCCGGCTTCAGCGGCTCCTCGTTGCGCACGTCGCCACCGCCGTACCGGGCCGCGTCCGTGTTCATGATCTCCACCCACCTCTCGAAGCCCTCCGGTACGCCGACGCGGTAGTCGTGGCGTACCACCGGGGAGAAGTGCGAGATCGCCAGGAGCGGCGCGCCGTCGGCGTCGTAACGCAGGAACGCGAACACGTTGTCCTCGAAGGCGTTCCCGTCGACCCAGGCGAAGCCCTCCGGCACGGTGTCGCGCTGCCAGAGGGCGGGCACCGCCCCGTACACCGCGTTGAGATCGCTCACCAGGGTGCGTACGCCACGGTGGTCGTCCGAGGCCGCGTACGAGGGGTCGAGCAGCCACCAGTCCGGTCCGTGTCCCTCGGACCACTCCGCTCCCTGGGCGAACTCCTGGCCCATGAAGAGGAGTTGCTTGCCCGGGTGGGCCCACATGAAGCCGAGGTAGGCCCGGTGGTTGGCGCGCTGCTGCCACCAGTCGCCCGGCATCTTGGTGACCAGTGCCTGCTTCCCGTGCACCACCTCGTCGTGCGAGATCGGCAGGACGTAGTTCTCGCTGTACGCGTACACCATCGAGAAGGTCATCTCGTTGTGGTGGTACTTGCGGTGCACCGGCTCCTTCGACACGTAGTCGAGCGAGTCGTGCATCCAGCCCATGTTCCACTTCAGTCCGAAACCCAGCCCGCCGAAGCCGCCGTGGCCGACATGGTGCGTGGCGCGCGTGACGCCGTCCCAGGCGGTGGACTCCTCGGCGATCGTGACGACGCCGGGGTTGCGCCGGTAGACGGTCGCGTTCATCTCCTGGAGGAAGGCGACGGCGTCCAGGTTCTCCCGGCCGCCGTGCTCGTTCGGCGACCACTGCCCGTCCTCGCGGGAGTAGTCGAGGTAGAGCATCGAGGCCACCGCGTCGACCCGCAGGCCGTCGATGTGGAACTCCTCGCACCAGTAGGTGGCGTTGGAGACCAGGAAGTTGCGGACCTCCTTGCGGCCGTAGTCGAACTCCAGCGTGCCCCAGTCGGGGTGCGCGGCCCGGGACGGGTCCGAGTGCTCGTAGAGCGGGCGGCCGTCGAACTCGGCGAGCGCCCAGTCGTCACGCGGGAAGTGCGCGGGCACCCAGTCGACGATGACCCCGATGCCCGCCTGGTGCAGGGCGTCGACGAGGTGACGGAAGTCGTCCGGACCGCCCATGCGTGAGGTCGGGGCGTAGAAGCCCGTGACCTGGTAGCCCCAGGAACCGCCGAAGGGGTGCTCGGACACGGGCATCAGCTCGACGTGCGTGAAGCCCAGATCGCGCACGTAGGCAGGCAGCTGCGTGGCGAGCTGGCGATAGGTCAATCCTGGTCGCCAGGACGGGAGATGGACCTCGTACACGGAGAACGGTGCCTCGTGGACCGGGCGGTCGCCCCGGTGCGCCATCCAGTCCGCGTCCTGCCACTCGTGGTGCGAGTCGGTGACCACCGAGGCGTTGGCCGGAGGAACCTCCGCCTGCCGGGCCATCGGGTCGGCGCGCAGCGTGTGCGAACCGTCGGGGCGGCAGATGTCGAACTTGTACAGGGCGCCCTCGCCGACCGCGGGGACGAACAGCTCCCACACGCCCGAGGAGCCCAGCGAGCGCATCGGGAAGCCCGTGCCGTCCCAGTAGTTGAAGTCACCGGTGACCCGCACCCCTCGCGCGTTCGGCGCCCACACGGTGAAGCGGGTGCCGGCCACGCCCTGGTGCTCCATCGGCCGGGCGCCGAGAGCGGTCCACAGCTCCTCGTGCCGTCCCTCGCCGATCAGATGCAGGTCGAGTTCGCCGAGCGCGGGCAGGAAGCGGTACGGGTCGTGGACCTCGATCTCGTTGTCCTCGTAGACGACCGAGAGCCGGTACTCGGGTACGTCGGAGATCGGCAGGACCCCGGCGAAGAATCCGTCGCCGTCCTCGTGCAGTTCCGCCCGCAGCCCTTCGGCGATCACGGTCACCGAACGGGCGAAGGGGCGCAGCGCGCGGAACTCCACCCCGCCCCGGGTCCGGTGCGCGCCCAGCAGGTCGTGCGGGGCGTGGTGCTCACCGGAGAGCAGCCGGCCCCGGTCGCCGCCGTCCAGTGCGACGGCGGGCAGGACGGCCTTGCTGCCGCCCCCGCGCCGGGGGCGGGGCGGCGTGGTGGCGGCCCGCTTGGCCCGGGTCCGCTTGGCCGGCGGCGCGGCGGCCTTGGTGGCCGCGGACGCGTCCTTCGCCGCGGACGCGTCCTTCGTCGCGGGCGCCCTCTTCGTCGCGGGAGCCGCAGGGGCAGCGGGAGCCGCAGGCGCAGCGGGTACGGCGGGTGCGGTCGGGGCGGAGACCTCGGTGGTCACCGGCTGCTGGACGGGTGGGGCCTCGATGGGATCCGACGTTTTGCGGGACGGCTTGCGGGCGGTCACAGAGACTGCCTCCTCGGAGGGGAGAAGCGAAGGGGAGTGGAGGGGGAGAGGGGAGAAGCGGGGTGGTTCAGTCGTTCGCCGTGGCCAGACGCTGGATCGCGGCCATCGGCACCGGCAGCCAGTCGGGCCGGTTCCGTGCCTCGTACAGCACCTCGTACACCGCCTTGTCGGTCTCGTAGGCACGCAGCAGTTCCGGCTCACCGCGCGGATCGGACCCCGCGGCCTGCGCGTATCCCTCGCAGTACGCGGCGCGGCAGCGGGCCGCCCACTCCGCGTTCCACGGGCGGTGCGAGCGGGCCGCGTAGTCGAAGGAGCGGAGCATGCCCGCGACATCACGCACAGGCGGCTGTGGACGGCGGCGTTCCGGGAGGGGCCGGGCGGGCTCCCCCTCGAAGTCGATCAGTGACCAGAAACCGTCGTCGGCGCGCAGCGTCTGGCCGAGATGGAGATCGCCGTGGACCCGCTGGGCCGCCCAGCCACTGCCCTCGTGACCGAGCGCGGCGACGGCGTCGAAGGCGGTGCGCAGCCCCGGCACGTACGGCACGAGTGCCGGCACGGCCCGGGCGGCGGCCTCCAGCCGTTCCGTCATCCCGTCGACGAGCTGCCGGGTCTGCGAGTGGCGCAGTACGGGCGTCGGCAGCGCGGCGGCGAGCGCGGTGTGGACCTCGGCGGTGGCCACGCCCAGGGCGTGGGCCTCCGGTACGAAGTCCCGGCCCTCGGCGAGCGCGCCGAGGGCGAGCTGCCAGCCGTCCCGCGCACCGCGCAGGAACGGCTGGAGCACGCCGAGCGTCACCGGGTGGGGTGCGGTGGCCTCGAACCAGGCGACCGGGGCGGGCACCCGTCGGCAGCCTTCGCGGGTGAGGGCGAGCGGCAGCTCCAGATCAGGGTTGGTGCCGGGGAAGACCCGGCGGAAGATCTTGAGGATGTAGGCGTCGCCGTACACGAGCGAGGAGTTGGACTGCTCGGTGTCCAGGAGCCGGGGAGCGAGTCCGGCGGGGATCGCGGCGGCCTGTTCGAAGCGGACCGGACCGAGGGCGCCGGGGCGGCGGAACCGTTCCAGCAGGAGTTCGGCGACCCGTGGGTCGTGCAGACCCTCGTACACCGTGAGGCCGGCCAGCGGCCCTTCCTGGACCCGGCCGATGCGGGCGCCGGCCAGCAGGGTGGGGAGGCTGGCCCGTACGCCGAGCAGGAGTTGGTAGCAGTCGCCCGGCGCGTTCGCCGGCCCGGGCTGGTGGGCCCTGACGAGCAGATGGAGCAGCCCGGGACCCGGACCGGCAGAGCTCACCGGCAGTATCTCGGTGGCCGACACGAGCGTGAAGCGCGTGACCGGCTGGCCCTTGCCCGCGAACCAGCGCTGGCCCGGAAGCCAGGCATGGAGCAGGGGAGCGAGGGAGGGCAGCAGTTCCGCGCCGACGACCGGACCGGCCGGCATGCGCGTCGTCGCGCTCCCGGACGTCTGCCCCGGCGCGCTTGGGGCGGTGCTGTCCGCCGCACCCGCCTCCGAGCTGGTCTGCGGTGGCGGCTGGGCGCTCATTGTTGTGCTCTTCTTTTTACTCTTCGATGTGGCGACTCGAGTGGATGCAGCCTCCGACATGGCATCGCGTCCTTTCCCCGGGCACACCACAGGATGCGAAGAGTGTCCCGGATTGCGGCAATGGCTGTCCGGCTGTGCGGGACGTGTCGGGAGAGGATGGTCCGTACGGACTCGATCTTTGGCCCCGAAGGGGCCGGAGGAGCCCGGAAGAGCTCGATATGGGGGAGAGTGCCCCCTGCGGGGCGGCGGAAACCGCCCCGCGAGAGGTCGTGCGCCGTCAGACGACGGGTGGGTCCTTGCGCAGCCGGAACCAGTAGAAGCCGTGCCCCGCGAGGGTGAGCAGGTAAGGCCACTGGCCGATGGCCGGGAAGCGCACCCCGCCGATCAGCTCCACCGGGTGACGGCCGTTGTACGCCCGCAGGTCCAGCTCCGTCGGTTGCGCGAACCGGGAGAAGTTGTGGACGCAGAGCACCAGATCGTCGGTGCCGTCGCCGTTCGGCGGGGCCTCCCGGATGAAGGCCAGAACGGCCGGGTTCGAGGACGGCAGTTCCGTGTAGGAGCCCGTGCCGAACGCGTGGTTCTGCTTGCGGATCTCGATCATCCGCCGCGTCCAGTGCAGCAGCGAGGACGGCGAGGCCATCGACGCCTCGACGTTGGTGACCTGGTAGCCGTAGACCGGGTCCATGATCGTGGGGAGGTACAGCCGCCCCGGATCACTGGAGGAGAACCCGGCGTTCCTGTCGGGGGTCCACTGCATCGGGGTGCGTACGGCGTCGCGGTCGCCGAGCCAGATGTTGTCGCCCATCCCGATCTCGTCCCCGTAGTAGAGGATCGGGGAGCCGGGCAGGGACAGCAGCAGCGCCGTGAACAGCTCGATCTGGTTGCGGTCGTTGTCCAGGAGGGGCGCCAGCCGGCGGCGGATGCCGATGTTGGCCCGCATACGCGGGTCCTTGGCGTACTCCGCGTACATGTAGTCGCGCTCTTCGTCCGTGACCATTTCGAGCGTGAGCTCGTCGTGGTTGCGCAGGAAGATCCCCCACTGGCAGTTCTTCGGGATCGCCGGGGTCTTCGCCAGGATTTCGGAGACCGGGTAGCGGCTCTCGCGCCGTACGGCCATGAAGATGCGGGGCATCACCGGGAAGTGGAATGCCATGTGGCACTCGTCGCCGTCGCTCTGGAAGTCGCCGAAGTAGTCGACGACGTCTTCCGGCCACTGGTTGGCCTCGGCCAGCAGCACGGTGTCCGGGTAGTTGGCGTCGATCTCCTTGCGGACCCGCTTGAGGAAGGCATGGGCCTCCGGCAGGTTCTCGCAGTTGGTGCCCTCGCGCTGGTAGAGATACGGCACGGCGTCCAGGCGGAAGCCGTCGATGCCCAGGTCGAGCCAGAAGCGCAGCGCCGAGATGATCTCTTCCTGCACCGCCGGGTTCTCGTAGTTGAGGTCGGGCTGGTGCGAGAAGAACCGGTGCCAGTAGTACTGCTTGCGCACCGGGTCGAAGGTCCAGTTGGACGTCTCGGTGTCGACGAAGATGATCCGGGCGTCCTGGAACTGCTTGTCGTCGTCCGCCCAGACGTAGTAGTCGCCGTACGGCCCGTCGGGGTCGGTGCGGGACTGCTGGAACCAGTCGTGCTGATCGCTCGTGTGGTTCATGACGAAGTCGATGATCACGCGCATGCCGCGCTGGTGCGCGGCGTCGACGAACTCGACGAAGTCGGCGAGGTCACCGAACTCCGGCAGGACGGCGGTGTAGTCGGAGACGTCGTAACCGCCATCGCGGAGCGGTGACTTGAAGAACGGCGGCAGCCAGAGGCAGTCGACTCCCAGCCACTGCAGATAGTCGAGTTTGGAGGTGATGCCCTTGAGGTCGCCGATGCCATCGCCGTTGGAGTCCTGGAAGGACCGGACGAGGACCTCGTAGAAGACCGCGCGCTTGAACCAGTCGGGATCGCGGTCCTTGGCGGGAGTGTCCTCGAACGTGTCGTGGACGGGCTCGTTGACGATCATGGTGTGGGTGACCCTCCGGTCGGCGGGGACGGTCGCAGAACGACGATGTGCGCGGGTGTCACACCCGGCTCCAGACGCACATAGAAGGTCCTGCCCCAGTGATAGGTGTCGCCGGTGAGCTCATCGCGCACCGGCACGCGCTCATGCCAGTCGAGGCAGAGCTGTGGCATGTCCAACGAGACCGTGGCCTCCTGGGTGTGGTGGGGGTCGAGGTTGACGACCACCAGAACGATGTTCGAACCCGAACGCTTGCTGTACGCGATCAGCGCCTCGTTGTCGACGGAGTGGAAGTGCACGTCGCGCAGTTGCTGGAGCGCGGGATGGCGTCGTCTGATCCGGTTGAGCGAGGTGATCAGAGGCGCCAGCGAACGGCCCTCGCGCTCAGCCGACTCCCAGTCCCTCGGCTTGATCTCGTACTTCTCCGAGTGCAGGTACTCCTCGCTCCCGGGACGCACCGGGGTGTTCTCGCACAGCTCGAATCCCGCGTACACGCCCCAGGACGGGGACAGGGTCGCGCCCAGGACGGCCCGCGCCTCGAAGGCGGGGCGGCCGCCGTCCTGGAGGTAGCCGGGAAGAATGTCGGGGGTGTTCACGAAGAAGTTGGGGCGCATGTACGAGGCGGAGTCGCCCGAAAGCTCCGTGACGTACTCGGTGAGTTCCTGCTTGGTGTTACGCCAGGTGAAGTACGTGTACGACTGCTGGAAGCCCACCGCGGCGAGCGTGCGCATCATCGCGGGGCGGGTGAACGCCTCGGCGAGGAAGATCACGTCCGGGTCGGTGCGGTTGATCTCGCCGATCACCTTCTCCCAGAAGACCACCGGCTTGGTGTGCGGATTGTCGACGCGGAAGATGCGTACGCCGTGGTCCATCCAGAACCGCAGGACGCGGACGGACTCCGTGACCAGCCCGCGCAGATCCGTGTCGAAGGCGATCGGGTAGATGTCCTGGTACTTCTTGGGCGGGTTCTCCGCGTAGGCGATGGAGCCGTCGGGGCGGTGGTGGAACCACTCCGGGTGCTCGGTCACCCAGGGGTGGTCGGGGGAGCACTGGAGCGCGAAGTCCAGGGCGATCTCCATGCGCAGGGTGCGGGCGGTCTCGACGAAGTGGTCGAAGTCGTCGAGGGTGCCGAGCTCCGGGTGGACGGCGTCGTGGCCGCCCTCGGCGGAGCCGATGGCCCAGGGCACGCCCGGGTCGTCGGGGCCGGGGGTGAGGCTGTTGTTCGCGCCCTTGCGGTGGGTGGTGCCGATGGGGTGGATCGGCGGCAGGTAGACGACGTCGAAGCCCATCGCCGCGACGGCGGGCAGCCGCTCGGCCGCGGTGCGGAACGTGCCGCTGATGATCCGGGTGGCGGGCGGCTGCGGCTTCGCGGTCTTGGCCGCCCGGCCCTTCTTCGTGCCCTTCGGCGGCTTGATCTGCTCCGTCCTCGCACCCTCGGAGCGCGGGAACAGCTCGTACCAGGAGCCGTAGAGGGCCCGGCGGCGCTCCACGGTCAGCGGCAGCGGGCGGGAGGCGGTGACCAGTTCGCGCAGCGGGTGGCGGGAGAGCGCCTCGTCGGCCGCGGGGGCGAGCGCCTCGGCGAGCCGGGCGGCCGCCGGGCGGGTGGTGTCGCGCAGGGCGTCGGCGGCGGCGAGCACCGCCTCCCGGCCGTCCTCCTTGGGCACGCCCTCGGCGGCGCGCTCGTGGAGCGCGGCGCCCTCGGCCAGGACCAGTTCGGTGTCGATACCTGCGGGGATCTTGATCTGGGCGGCGTGCCGCCAGGTGGCCACCGGATCGCTCCACGCCTCCACCGTGTAGGTCCAGTTGCCTTCGGCCGTCGGGGTGACGTCGGCTCCCCAGCGGTCCGTGCCGGGCGCCAGTTCACGCATCGGCGTCCACGGCCCCGGGCGTCCGCTGGGGTCGCACAGCACGACGTTGGCGGCCACCGCGTCATGGCCTTCGCGGAAGACGGTGGCGGTGACCTGGAAGGTCTCACCGGCAACGGCTTTCGCCGGCCTTCTGCCGCAGTCGACGAGCGGACGGACGTCGAGGACGGGAATGCGACCGATCATGGAATCACCTGGGGGCTGGAGCTCGGGAGGCACGGGGCACGGCGGTGCTGTGGAGGGCTGTACGGGTGTGCCGCGCTTGTCGGGGTTTGTCCTTTGTAGCCGCTCTGCTGTCGACTGGCTGGCTGTGGGCATGGCCGCTCCTGTCCGCGTTCACTCGAATGGCACTCGAATGGGTGGTGCGCGGGGTATCCACGCGCTTTTCGGTGCGCGGATACGGACTGCCGGGCTGTGTACCGGGAAAGCCTGCCCACCGTTCTCGGGTGGGCAATCCGGCGGTGTGTTAACTACTCGGTCGTAGCTGCCGGGTGCCCCGTGACGGCTCTCCGATTCCCGGCCGCCACTCGGAAGCCTTCCTTGTGCCCCGAAGCGCCACAAGGCCGCATGAGGGTGCGGAATCGGCCATATCGCATGGGGTGAATTCATACGCGTTGGGCCAATGGGTGGGGTGAGGTGCGTGAGCCGGGGCCGTACGGATGGGCCTGAGTGCCTCAGGAGGTGCCGGAGAGGTGGGCGCGGGGCGGAGCCGGGGCGCGGGGGTGCGGGCGGGAGGTGACCGCCGGACCCGGTGAGCCGGTCGCACGCCGTGGCCGGGCCCGGCGGCGTGCCGCTACCTTCGAGAGTGACGGAGAGGGCGCACACCGTGGTGCGTCCCCTCGGATTCGTACGTCCCCTGTAAAGGTGGAATACGTGAAGGCCATTCGTCGATTCACCGTGCGTCCTGTCCTCCCCGATTCCCTGCAACCGCTCCAGGATCTGGCGCGCAACCTGCGCTGGTCCTGGCACAACGAGACCCGTGAGCTCTTCCAGGCCGTCGACCCCGAGGGCTGGCGGCCCGCGGACGCCGACCCCGTCCGTCTGCTCGGCGCCGTGTCCGCCGGACGCCTCGCCGAGCTGGCCGGGGACCAGCAGTTCCTGCACCGGCTGACCGAGGTGTCCGACGACCTCCAGGAGTACCTGAACGGCCCGAGGTGGTATCAGGACCAGCTGGCCGGCGGTACGGAACTCCCCGCCGCCGTGGCCTACTTCTCACCCGAGTTCGGAGTGACCGCGGCCCTGCCGCAGTACTCCGGCGGACTCGGCATCCTCGCCGGCGACCACCTCAAGTCCGCCAGTGACCTGGGCGTACCGCTCATCGGAGTGGGTCTGCTCTACCGGCACGGCTACTTCCGCCAGACCCTGTCGCGCGACGGCTGGCAGCAGGAGCACTATCCCGTCCTCGACCCGAACGAACTGCCGCTCACCCTGGTGCGGGAGGCCGACGGCACTCCCAGCCGGGTCGTGCTGGCGCTGCCCGGCGGCCGCTCGCTCCACGCGTGCATCTGGCAGGCGCAGGTCGGCCGCGTACCGCTGCTGCTGCTCGACTCCGACGTGGAGGAGAACGCGGCGGGCGAGCGCGATGTCACCGACCGGCTGTACGGCGGTGGCAGCGACCACCGTCTGCTCCAGGAGATGCTGCTCGGCATCGGCGGGGTCCGCGCCGTGCGGACCTACTGCCGGCTGACCGGGACCGCCGCCCCGGAGGTGTTCCACACCAACGAGGGACACGCGGGATTCCTCGGCCTGGAACGCATCCGGGAACTCTCCGAGACCGGGCTGGACTTCGACGCCGCCCTGGAAACGGTGCGGGCCGGCACGGTCTTCACCACCCACACCCCGGTACCCGCCGGGATAGACCGTTTCGACCGCCAGCTGGTGGCCCGGCACTTCGGGGACGACGGCGAGCTGCCCGGAGTCGCCGTCGAGCGGATCCTGCGGCTCGGCATGGAGACCTACGAGGGCGGCGAACCCGGCCTCTTCAACATGGCGGTCATGGGGCTGCGGCTCGCCCAGCGCGCCAACGGGGTCTCCACCCTGCACGGGGCGGTCAGCCGGGAGATGTTCTCCGGGCTGTGGCCGGGATTCGACCCCTCCGAGGTGCCGATCACCTCGGTGACCAACGGGGTGCACGCCCCCACCTGGGTGGCCCCCGAGGTCTTCCGGCTGGGCGCCCGGCAGGCCGGAGCAGGCCGCGCCGAGGACGCGCTCGCGGGCGGGCCGGTGGAAGGCGGCCTCGACAGCGAGTCGCTCGGCCGTCCCACCGGCACACTCAGGCGATGGGACGCCGTGGCCGGCATCCCGGACCAGGAGATCTGGGACCTGCGCCGGGTCCTGCGCGAACAACTGGTGACGGAGGTGCGCAAGCGGCTCTACGCCTCCTGGCGACGGCGCGGCGCCGGTACGGCCGAACTCGGCTGGATCGACGGAGTGCTGGACCCGGACGTGCTGACCATCGGGTTCGCCCGCCGCGTGCCCTCGTACAAGCGCCTCACGCTCATGCTCCGCGACCGCGACCGGCTGACGGAGCTGCTGCTCCACCCGGAGCACCCCATCCAGATCGTCGTCGCGGGCAAGGCACATCCGGCCGACGACAGCGGCAAGCGGCTCGTGCAGGAGCTGGTGCGCTTCGCGGACGACCCGCGGGTGCGCCACCGCATCGTCTTCCTGCCGGACTACGGCATGGGCATGGCACAGAAGCTCTACCCGGGCTGCGACGTCTGGCTCAACAACCCGCTGCGCCCGCTGGAGGCGTGCGGCACCAGCGGGATGAAGGCGGCGCTCAACGGCTGCCTCAACCTGTCGGTCCGTGACGGCTGGTGGGACGAGTGGTACGAGCCGGACTTCGGCTGGGCGATCCCCACCGCCGACGGCTCCGCCACGGACGAGGACCGGCGCGACGAGCTGGAGGCGAACGCCCTCTACGCGCTGATCGAGGACCGGGTCGCGCCGCGCTTCTACGACCGGGACGCCGAGGGGCTGCCGGAGCGCTGGATCGAAATGGTCCGCAGCACCCTGGTCACCCTCGGACCCAAGGTGCTCGCGGGGCGCATGGTGCGGGAGTACGTGGAGCGGCTCTACGCCCCCGCCGCGCTGGCCCGGCGCTCCCTCGACCCGGCGGCGGCGCGGGAACTCGCGGCCTGGAAGACCCGGGTCCGGGCCGCCTGGCCCGGCGTCGCCGTCGACCACGTGGAGGCCTCGGCCGCCGAGGTCACGGGTGGCTCGGCGGAGCTGGGGTCCACGCTGTCGCTCCGGGTGCGGATCGCCCTGGGCGGGCTGGAGCCGGACGACGTCGAGGTCCAGGTGGTCGCCGGGCGGGTCGATTCCGGTGACGCGATCGCGGACGCCCAGGCCTTCCCACTGAAGCCGGCCGGTGGTCACGACCTGGAGGACCGCTGGCTGTACGAGGGTCCGCTCGCGCTGGACCGGACGGGACCGTACGGCTACACCGTGCGCGTCCTTCCGTCCCACCGGCTGCTGGCCTCCGGCGCGGAGCTCGGCCTGGTCGCGCTGCCGGCGGAAGGGGCGGTGGAGGGCGCGGGCGTACTGCTGCGCTGACGGCGGCCCGTCACCGGCAGGGCATGGCGAACGGCCCGGGAGGAGAGTGAACTCCGCCCGGGCCGTTCCGTATCTGGACCTCGGAGGTCAGGGGACCTCAGAAGCCGATGGACCTCAGAAGGTCAGCTTGAAGCTGTTGATCCGGCCGGTGTCCTGTGCGGCGACGTCCTGGACCTTGAGCTTCCAGGCGCCGTTCGCCACCTCGGACGAGGCGTTGACCGTGTACGTCGTGACCACGTTGTCCGCGGAATCGCTCGACGAGGAGTTCTTCAGGCGGTAGGCCGTGCCGTCGGGGGCGACGAGGTCGATGACGAGGTCACCGCGCCAGGTGTGCGTGATGTCCACGCCGACCTGGAGGGTGCTGGGCGCGTTGCCCGTGACACCGGTGACGTTGACCGTGCTGGTGACGGCCGCGCCGTTGTCCGGGATCGCCACGGCGGTGGTGTTCTCGAAGACGGTGCCACCGCCGCCGCCACCGGGACGCGAGCCCACGTTGATGCCGGCCCAGGCGTCGGCCACGGCCTTGTACTCGGCGCTGGTCGTGCCGTACAGCTCACCGGCCACGGCGAGGGTGCCGGTGCGGGCCCCCGCGTAGTTCGTGGTGGAGGTGAACTTGGTGGTGAGCGCCTTGAACCAGATCTGCAGGGCCTTGTCCCGGCCGATGCCGGTCACGGGCAGACCGTCGGAGGTCGGCGAGTTGTAGGAGACGCCGTTGACGGTCTTGGCGCCGCTGCCCTCGGAGAGCAGGTAGAACCAGTGGTTCGCCGGGCCCGAGGAGTAGTGGACGTCGATCGAGCCGATGCCCGAGTACCAGGCGTCCTTGGAGCCGCCGTCCTTGCTCGGCTTGTCCATGTAGCGCAGCGGGGTGCCGTCGCCGTTGATGTCGATCTTCTCGCCGACGAGGTAGTCGCCCGGGTCCGCGCTGGTGTTGGAGAAGAACTCCACGCCCGCGGCGAAGATGTCGGAGGTCGCCTCGTTGAGGCCGCCGGACTCACCGCTGTAGACCAGGTTGGCCGTGGCGGCGGTGACGCCGTGCGACATCTCGTGGGCGGCGACGTCGAGCGAGGTCAGGGGCTTGACGTTGCCCGCGCCGTCGCCGTACGTCATGCAGAAGCAGCTGTCCTGCCAGAAGGCGTTGATGTAGTTGTTGCCGTAGTGGACCCGGGAGTACGCGGCGACGCCGTCACCGCGGATGCCCGTGCGGCCGTGCACGGTCTTGAAGTAGTCCCAGGTCTCCGCCGCGCCGTAGTGCGCGTCGGCGCCCGCGGTCTCCAGGTTCTGCGGAGTGCCGTTGCCCCAGATGTCGTCGGGGCCCGAGAAGAGGGTTCCGGTGCCCGAGGTGCCGCGGTTGAGGTTGTACGTCTTGCCGTTGCCGCGCGTGGTGTCGGTCAGCGTGTACGAGGGCGCGGTGCCGAGTGTCACCTGGCCGTTGTACTGGGTATTGCCCGTGCCGTTCTCGACGGCCTGCCACTCGTAGAGCTTGGCGCCGCTGGAGGCGTCGGTGACCACGTGCAGCTCGTTCGGGGTGCCGTCGTGCTGGAATCCGCCGACGACGGTCTCGTAGGCGAGCTGCGGGGTGCCGCTCGCCAGCCAGACCACCTTGCGCGGGGCCTTGCTGGCCTCGGCCGCCTTCGAACCCTCGGTCTTCGCCGCGCCCAGCGCCTGCTTCTCGGCGGTGGCCGGGGCCACGTCGGCGGTGGTGCCGACGGCCTTCAGCTGGGCGGTGGTGACCTTGGACGCCTTGGAGACGCTCTCGGTCTTCCCCGCCTTGGTCTCCTGCACGACGAGGTCGCCGCCGAGGACGGGAAGCCCGTCGAAGGTGCGCTCGTAACGGGTGTGCGTGGTGCCGTCGCGGTCCTGGACGACATCGCGGACGACGAGCTTCTCCTTCGGGCCGAGGCCGAGCTGCTTGGCCGTGGCCGCCTTGGTGGAGTTGGCCTCGCGGAGCAGTTCGGCGCGCTGCGAGGGCGAGAGCTGCGCGGGGAGCGAACCCGGGTCCGCCTTGGCGGCGGCCGGGGCGGCGATGGGTCCACTGCCGGGGGTGGCGGTGGCGGTGCCGGTCTGGATTCCTACGGCGAGCATCGCTGCCGCGGCTATCAGAGCGCCGGTCGCGGTGGCGCGACGGCTGTGCGTGGATCTCACGCTGACTCCTTCTGCGAGGGGGGTGTTCGGGCGGCCGGGTGAGCCATCCGGGCAGAGCAAGAGGTGCGCAGAACGGGGTGAAGAGTGTCAGCAGATGTGTGCACCTGTCAGGACCGCGTCAAGAAGTTGGCCGGAAATCGTCCGTTGCCCGATGGGCCATGTTCGTTAAGCGGACGTTTCCCCGATCATTGCCGTGATGACGTCCGGAGTTCGGCGGAGCCGGTAATCGCAGGGTGAACGGGGGTTCGGCGCACACGCGCCGTGTTCGAACGACCCATGTGTTTCCGGCCGGTGACCACCCGTTGAGACGGCGCGGAGTGTGGCTCGTTCCGCGCCGTCCCGGAAGGCTTCTGCCCGGGCCCGGCCCGGGTCAGGCCAGGCTCTCCCGCCAGGCCTTGTGCAGCCCGGCGAACCGGCCCGTGCCGCCGATGAGTTCGGCCGGGGACCCGTCCTCCACGATCCGGCCGTGCTCCATCACCAGCACCCGGTCCGCGATCTCCACCGTCGACAGCCGGTGCGCGATCACCACCGCCGTACGGCCGTGCAGCACCGTGTCCATCGCCCGCTGGACCGCCCGTTCCCCCGGGATGTCCAGGGAACTCGTCGCCTCGTCGAGGATCAGCACCGCCGGATCGGCGAGCAGGGCACGGGCGAACGCGACGAGCTGGCGCTGACCCGCGGAGATCCGGCCGCCCCGCTTCCGTACGTCCGTGTCGTAGCCGTCGGGAAGACTGCTGATGAAGTCGTGCGCGCCGATGGCCTTCGCCGCGCGCTCGATCTCCTCGGGCGTCGCGTCCGGGCGGCCGATCGCGATGTTCTCGGCGACCGTCCCGGAGAACAGGAACGCCTCCTGGGTCACCATCACCACGCCCCGCCGCAGCTCGGCCGTCGCGAGGTCCCGCAGATCGGTGCCGTCCAGCAGGACCCGGCCATCGGTCGGATCGTAGAAACGGGCCAGCAGCTTCGCCAGCGTCGACTTCCCCGCACCCGTCGAACCGACGACGGCGACGGTCTGCCCGGCCGGCACCGTGAGATCGAAGCGCGGCAGGACCTCCCCGCCCGTGCGGTAGGTGAAGCGCACGCCCTCGAAGGTCACCGCGCGGCCCGGGTGTTCACCGGTCAGGGCCGGGAGCTCCTTCGGGTCGGCCGGCTCGGGGACCGTGGGCTTCTGCGCCAGCAGGCCCGCGATCTTGTCCAGCGACGCGGCGGCGGACTGGTAGGAGTTCAGGAACATCCCGAGCCGGTCGATCGGGTCGTAGAGCCGCCGCAGATACAGCACGGCCGCGGCCAGCACCCCGAGCGCGAGCGTCCCGGACGCCACCCGGTAGGCGCCCCACAGCACCATCGCCGCCACCGCCGTGTTGGCGACCAGCCGGGAGCCGATGACATAGCGCGCCATCTCCAGCATCGCGTCGCCGTTCGACCGCTCGTGACGGTGGTTGAGCGCCGCGAAGTCCGCGTCGTTGCTCCGCTCCCTGCGGAACGCCTGGACCGGCCGGATGCCGTTCATCGTCTCCGCGAACTTGACGATGACCGAGGCGATCGCGGTGGACCGGGCGGCGAACGCCTTCGCCGCCCGCCGCTGGTAGAGGCGCACCAGCAGATACAGCGGTACGAAGGACAGCACTGCGATCGAGCCCATGGCCGGGTCCAGCCAGAGGAGCAGCACGGAGATGGACACGAACGACAGGATCACGCCGATCAGTTCCTGGAGTCCCTCGCTCAGCAGCTCGCGCAGCGACTCCACGTCCGTGGTGGAGCGCGAGATCAGCCGGCCGGAGGTGTAGCGCTCGTGGAAGTCCACGCTCAGCGCCTGCGCGTGACGGAAGATCCGGCCGCGCAGATCGAGCAGGACGTCCTGGTTGATCCGCGCGGCGCCCCGGATGAACGCGTACTGGAGGATTCCCGCACCGAGCGAACAGAGCGCGTATCCGACGGCCACCGCGATCAGCGGCCCGTAGTCGCTGTCCCGGAACGCGGGCACGCCGCTGTCGATGGCGTACGCCACCAGGAGCGGCCCCGCCTGTACCGCGGCCTGCTGGAACACCAGGAGCAGCGCGGCCACCCAGACCCGGCCGCGCAGCGGACGCAGCAGCGAGACGAGCAGCGCCCGGGTCGCGCCACGCGGTGCGGGCAGGGCGTCCCGGTCGAACGGATCACCGGCGGCCCCGGCCCGCTCCGGCTCCTCGGGAGACAGCTCGTCGTCGGCGAGCGCGGGTCCGTCGGTCGTGGCACTGGTCATCGGGTGCTGCCCTCCTCGGCAGGGGTGTCCTCGGGGGCGGCCGGGGTGTCCTCGGGGATTCCCGGCTCCGCCGCACCCGACATCAGCCAGGCGTACTCGGCGTTGCCGCGCAGCAGCTCCTGGTGCGTGCCGACGGCACTGATCCGGCCCTCGGAGAGCAGCGCCACCCGGTCCGCGAGCATCACGGTGGACGGCCGGTGCGCCACGACCACCGCGGTCGTCCGCTCCAGCACCTGCCGCAGCGCCGCCTCGACGAGCGTCTCCGTGTGGACGTCCAGGGCGGAGAGCGGGTCGTCCAGCACCAGGAAGCGGGGACGGCCGACGACGGCGCGGGCCAGCGCGAGACGCTGCCGCTGACCACCGGAGAGGCTGAGCCCCTGCTCGCCGACCTGGGTGTCCAGGCCGTGCGGAAGGTCGTACACGAACTCCGCCTGCGCGACGGCGAGGGCCCGCCGCAGCTCCTCCTCGCCCGCCCCCTCGGCGCCCATCAGCACGTTCTCGCCGACGGTCGCCGAGAAGAGGGTCGGCTCCTCGAACGCCACCGACACCAGCTCGCGCAGCCGTGGCCGTGCCATACCGGCGATGTCCTCGCCGTCCAGCATGATCCGGCCGGCGGTGACCTCGTGCAGCCGGGGAACGAGCGCCGTGAGCGTCGTCTTCCCCGAGCCGGTGGCGCCCACCAGGGCCATCGTCTCGCCGGGGCGGATACGCAGGTCGATGCGCGCGAGCACCGGCGGGGAAGCGGGATCGGCGTCGGGATAGCGGAACTCGACGCCTTCGAAGACCATGCCGGGCTCGTCGGCCTCGCGACCACGGCCGTCGCCGTCGGCGCCGCGCTCCTCGGCCACGTCCATGACCTCGAAATACCGCTCGGTCGCCGTCGCCGACTCCTGGCTCATCGCCAGCAGGAAGCCGATCGACTCCACCGGCCAGCGCAGCGCCAGGGCCGTCGACAGGAAGGCCACGAGTGTGCCCGCCGACAGCGCTCCGTCGGCCACCTGAACCGTGCCGAGCACCAGCGCCGCACCGATCGCCAGCTCGGGAATGGCGGTGATGAGGGCCCAGATCCCGGCCAGCAGGCGGGCTTTGCCCAGTTCCGTACCGCGCAGCCGCTGCGAGAGCTCGCGGAAGGCCAGGGCCTGGCTGCGGTGCCGGCCGAACCCCTTGACGATCCGGATGCCGAGCACGCTCTCCTCGACGACCGTCGTCAGATCACCCACCTGGTCCTGCGCCTTGCGTGCCACCACGGAGTACTTCGTCTCGAACAGCGAGCACAGGACCACCAGGGGGACGGCGGGCGCGAGCAGCACCAGACCGAGGGACCACTCCTGGTCGAACAGGATGACGAAACCGACCAGGATCGTGGTCGTGTTGACCACCAGGAAGGTCAGCGGGAAGGCCAGGAACATCCGCAGCAGCATCAGATCCGTGGTCCCGCGCGAGAGCAGCTGCCCCGACGGCCAGCGGTCGTGGAAGGCCACGGGCAGCCGTTGCAGATGCCGGTAGAGGTCGGCGCGCATCGATGCCTCGACCCCCGCGAGAGGCCGCGCCACGAGCCACCTCCGCAGACCGAACAGCCCCGCCTCGGCTATCCCGAGGAGCAGCAGGTACAGCGCCCCCAGCCATACGCCGCCGGGGTCGCGGTCAGCGACCGGACCGTCCACCATCCACTTCAGTACGAGCGGGATCACGAGCCCGAGGCACGAGGCCAGGATCGCCACGAACGCCGCGCTGAACAGGCGTACGCGGACGGGACGGACGTAGGGCCACAGACGCAGCAACGAGCGCACGGCGGACCGGTCCGTGTGCTCTGCAAGTGTTTCGGGCATCAGGAGCGAGCCTACGGTTCACCACTGACATCTCTCATGTCCTTTTTCCGCCGCGTCCGGCCCTCACCTGTCACGCCCTCACCCGCAGCAGCAGCACCGCCCGCGCCGGAACGGTCAGGGTCGTGCCGCCCGGGTGCAGGGTCCCCGGGGCGGCCGACTGGTCCTCCAGCGAGGTGTCCAGCACCAGTTCGTACGTGGACGCCCAGGGCGGTCCCGGGAGCCTGAAACCGGTCGGCCGGTCGCCCGCGTGGAGAATCGTCAGGAAGCTGTCGTCCGTCACCTGTTCGCCGCGTGCGTCCCGGCCCGGGATGTCCCGCCCCGACAGATACAGGCCGAGCGTCGCCGCGGGCGCGTACCAGTCCTGCTCCGTCATCTCCTTGCCCTCACGGGTGAACCACGCCAGGTCGCGCAGGCCGTCCGGCGCCTGGGCCCGGCCCGAGAAGAACGCCCGGCGCCGCAGCACCGGATGGGTGTGGCGCAGGGCCAGCACCCGGGCGGTCAGCTCGGTCAGCCCGCGCCACTGCGGCTGGTCCAGCAGCGACCAGTCCAGCCAGCTGACCTCGTTGTCCTGGCAGTAGGCGTTGTTGTTGCCCCCTTGGGTACGTCCCATCTCGTCACCCGCCACCAGCATCGGCACGCCGGTCGACAGGAGCAGCGTGGTGAGGAGATTGCGCAGCTGGCGGCGGCGCAGCTCGTTGATGCCGGGATCGTCCGTCTCGCCCTCGGCGCCGCCGTTCCAGGCGCGGTTGTCGTGCGTCCCGTCGCGGTTGCCCTCGCCGTTCGCCTCGTTGTGCTTCTGCTCGTAACTGACCAGGTCGCGCAGGGTGAAGCCGTCGTGCGCCGTGACGAAGTTGACCGAGGCGTACGGCCGCCGGCCGCCCCAGGCGTACAGATCGCTGGAGCCGGTCAGCCGGTAGCCGAGGTCCCGCACATCGGGCAGGGCGCCGCGCCAGAAGTCGCGGACGGCATCGCGGTAGCGGTCGTTCCACTCGGTCCAGAGCGGCGGGAACGCGCCCACCTGGTAGCCGCCGTTGCCGACGTCCCACGGCTCGGCGATCAGTTTGACGCGGCGCAGCACCGGGTCCTGGGCGATCACCGCGAGGAACGGGGACAGCATGTCGACGTCGTGCATCGAGCGGGCGAGCGCGGCCGCCAGGTCGAATCGGAAGCCGTCGACGCCCATCTCCGTCACCCAGTAACGCAGCGAGTCGGTGATCAGCCGCAGGACCTGCGGCTGCACCACGTGCAGGGTGTTGCCGCAGCCCGTGTAGTCCGCGTAGCGGCGGGCGTCGGCCTGGAGCCGGTAGTAACCGCGGTTGTCGATGCCGCGCAGCGACAGCATCGGGCCCAGCTCGCCCGCCTCCGCCGTGTGGTTGTAGACCACGTCGAGGATGACCTCGATCCCGGCGTCGTGCAGGGCGCGCACCATGCGCTTGAACTCGCCGACCTGCTGGCCCGAGGTGCCGCTCGCCGAGTAGTCGGCGTGCGGGGCGAAGTAGCCGATGGAGTTGTAGCCCCAGTAGTTGTGCAGCCCGCGCCGCAGCAGATGGTCCTCGTGCGCGAACTGGTGGACCGGCAGCAGCTCGACCGCCGTCACACCGAGCCGCTTCAGATGGCCGATGGCCGCCGGATGCGCGAGGCCGGCGTACGTACCGCGCAGCTCCGGGGGGATGTCCGGGTGGAGCTTGGTGAAGCCGCGCACGTGCAGTTCGTAGATGACGGAATCCGCCCAGGGCGTCTTCGGCCGCCGGTCCTCCACCCAGTCGTCGTCGTCATGGACGACGACACCCTTGGGGACGAAGGGGGCCGAGTCCCGGTCGTCGCGCACCGTGTCCGCGACATGCTGCTGCGGCCAGTCGCGCACATGGCCGTACACCTCGGACGGCAGGGTGAACGAGCCGTCCACCGCCCGTGCGTAGGGGTCCAGGAGCAGCTTCGCCGCGTTCCAGCGGGCGCCGGTCCACGGGTCCCAGCGGCCGTGCACCCGGTAGCCGTAGCGCGTGCCGGGCCCGACGCCCGGCACGAAGCCGTGCCAGATCTCGTGGGTCAGCTCGGTCAGAGGGCACCGTGTCTCGTTGCCCCGCTCGTCGAAGAGACACAGATCGACGGACTCCGCCCCGCCCGCCCAGAGCGCGAAGTTCGTCCCCGCCACCCCGTCCGGGCCCACCCGGAAGCGCGCGCCGAGCGGCATGGGTGCCCCCGGCCATACGGGTGGTGCGGGCGGTGCGCCGCGAGCGGCGACGGCCCCGGCGCGGTGGCCGTCCGTCCCGGCGGCGAGGGCTTCCCCAGGGCCCCGGACCTCCAGGACCCCGTCGGCCCCCGGGCCCCCGGAATCCGCCTCCACCGCCTTCCCGACCGGCTCCTGTACTGCCTTCTGCTCGGCTGCGCTCGACACCTCTCAGCCTCCCGCGGCTCGTTCGGACCGGCACCGGCGAGGGAGCTCACGGCATCCCGGCCGCGGCCTTCCCGATGTGGTCCTTCCCTCTGTTCTGCCCAGGGCGGGCCCCCCACTCACGTTTCCCCCGAGCGGCCCTGGTCGTTGGGGGTGCGTGAACCACGTAACGAAAAGGACACGGGCCGGTTCGGCCGCCGTGCCGACATGGGCAGGACTGCTCACCGTGCTGGCCGTACTGACCGGCTGCACCGACGGATTGCCGGTCATCGGCGAGGGCAAGCCCCGCGCGCCCCTCGACGCGATCCGTATCTCCCCGCAGGACGGCGCCGAGGACGTCGGCCCGCGGAGCCGGATCGAGGTGAAGGTCCCCGACGGGCGGCTGGAACGGGTGCGGGTGACCCGGATCGAGGACGCGCAGCGGGAGGAGGTCTCCGGCCGGATCTCGCGGGACGGGCTCTCCTGGGCGCCCGTGGGCGGTACCGGCCGGCTCGGTCTCGCCTCGAAGTACAGCGTCGAGGCGGTGGCCGTGGATGGCGAAGGCCGTCGATCGGCCCGCAACACCACCTTCACCACGGTGGTCCCCGAACACCGCTTCATCGGCTACTTCAAGCCGGAGAACCGTTCCACGGTCGGCACCGGCATGATCGTTTCCTTCGGCTTCAACCGCCCCATCCGCAACCGGGCGGCCGTCGAGAAGGCCATCCGGGTCACCGCGGATCCGGCGGTGGAGGTGGTGGGCCACTGGTTCGGCAAGGACCGGCTCGACTTCCGCCCCGCGGCGTACTGGAAGCCGGGCACCGAGGTCACCGTCGACGTGGGGCTGCGCGACGTGGAGGGCGCGCCCGGGGTGTTCGGGAGCCAGCGCAAGACGGTCCGCTTCACGGTCGGCCGTTCCCAGGTGTCCCTGGTCGACGCGGCCGAGCACACCATGGAGGTACGCCGTGAGGGCGAGCTGATCAGTACGGTGCCGATCACGGCGGGCGCCCCGAAGACGACCACCTACAACGGGAAGATGGTGGTCAGCGAGCTGCACGAGGTGACCCGGATGGACGGCCGCACGGTCGGCTTCGGCGGCGAGTACGACATCAAGGACGTCCCGCACGCCATCCGGCTGACCGAGTCCGGCACCTTCCTGCACGGCAACTACTGGGCCCCGGACGACACCTTCGGCTCCCTCAACACCAGTCACGGCTGCATCGGCCTGCGGGACGAGAAGGGCGGCAGCGGGAACGCCCCGGGCGGCTGGTTCTTCGACCGGACCCTCGTCGGAGACGTCGTCGAGGTGGTCAACTCCCGCGACAAGCAGGTCGCGCCCGACAACGGTCTCAGCGGCTGGAACCTCGGCTGGAAGGCGTGGAAGGCGGGCTCCGCACTGCGCTGACGCCTCGCCTGGCCCCCGGCCCCGCCGCACCCCGCGCCACCTGCGGATGTCCCCGGACATGTTGGGACTGAACGGTGACATTCGCAGGGGAGCAATCCCTGCTTCCGGTGTGATTATCTTGCGCCGGGCGCGCATGTTCAGCGCGCGGGGGTGCGGGTTCCGGCGGGTCGCCGGGCCGTGCGAGGGGAGACAACCACATTGAACGGGCAGCCCATATGGGGGGCATCGGCCGGAGCGGGCAGCGGGCGGCGTGGGCGCGGAGCGTCCGGACTCCTGGCTCTGGTACTGGGGGCGCTGCTGTTGCTGGTCACGGCCTGTGGCGGGAACACGGCCGAGAGCGGGAGCAAGGCCAGGAAGGGTGACGGGCCCAAGTCCGTCGACACCAGCGCCTCGCAGGCGGTGGTGACCATCGCTCCCGAGGACGGCGCGGACTCCGTGGCGACGAGCGGAGCACTGAAGGTCTCGGCGGCCAAGGGCAAGCTGAGCGCGGTGAAGGTCGCCGACCCCAAGGGGAACGAGGTCGAGGGCAAGATCGCAGCGGACGGCGCGAGCTGGGTCCCGGACCGGCACCTGGCCGCGGCGACGAAGTACGCGGTCCACGCGGTCGCCAAGGACGCCGAGGGGCGTGAGTCGGCGAAGGACACCACGTTCACCACGCTGGTCCCGCAGAACACCTTCATCGGGCAGTACACGCCGGAGGACGGTTCGACCGTCGGCGTCGGCATGCCGGTGTCGATCCACTTCACCCGGGGGATCACCGACCCGGACGCCGTGGAGAACGCGATCCGGGTGACGGCGGAGCCGCCCGTGGAGGTGGCGGGCCACTGGTTCGGCAACGACCGGCTCGACTTCCGCCCGGAGAAGTACTGGGCCGCGGGCACCAAGGTGACCGTGCGGCTCGACCTCGACGGCGTCGAGGGACGGCCGGGGGTCTACGGCAAGCAGGCCAAGACGGTGTCGTTCACCGTCGGCCGCAGCCAGGTCTCCACGGTCGACGCGAGCTCGCACCGGATGAAGGTGGTCAGGGACGGGAAGCAGATCAAGGACATCCCGATCTCCGCGGGCGCCCCGGCGACGACCACGTACAACGGTCAGATGGTCATCAGCGAGAAGCTCAAGGTGACCCGGATGAACGGTGACACCGTCGGCTTCGGCGGCGAGTACGACATCAAGGACGTGCCGCACGCGATGCGCCTGTCCACCTCGGGCACCTTCATCCACGGCAACTACTGGGGCGGGTCGGGCATCTTCGGCACGACCAACACGAGCCACGGCTGTGTCGGTCTGCGCGATGTGCGCGGCGGTTACGACGGCCAGACCCCGGCCGCCTGGTTCTTCGACAGGTCGCTCATCGGTGACGTGGTCATCGTGAAGAACTCCCACGACAAGACGATCCAGCCGGACAACGGCCTCAACGGCTGGAACATGCCGTGGTCGGAGTGGACCGCGTAGGTTCCCTGCGTCCGAAGGAGCGGGGCCGGTGCTGTGACCAACAGCACCGGCCCCGCCGCCGTTAGCCGCGGTTAACCTGCCTCCCATGACCGTAACCCTCGAAGTAAGCGACAACGTAGGCACGATCCGGCTGGACCGCCCGCCGATGAACGCCCTGGACGTCGCCACCCAGGACCGTCTGCGCGAGCTGGCCGAGGAGGCCGGCCGCCGTGACGACGTGCGGGCCGTGATCCTCTACGGCGGAGAGAAGGTGTTCGCGGCCGGCGCGGACATCAAGGAGATGCAGGCGATGGACCACGCGGCCATGGTCGTGCGGTCCAAGGCGCTCCAGGACTCCTTCACCGCCGTCGCGCGCATCCCCAAGCCCGTCGTCGCCGCCGTCACCGGATACGCGCTCGGCGGTGGCTGCGAGCTGGCGCTCTGCGCCGACTTCCGGATCGCCGCGGACAACGCGAAGCTGGGTCAGCCGGAGATCCTGCTCGGCCTGATCCCGGGCGCGGGCGGCACCCAGCGTCTCGCCCGGCTGGTCGGTCCGTCCCGCGCCAAGGACCTCATCTTCACGGGCCGTCATGTGAAGGCGGCGGAAGCCCTGACGATCGGTCTGGTGGACCGGGTGGTCCCCGCGGCCGAGGTGTACGAGCAGGCGCACGCCTGGGCCGCGCGGCTGGCCCAGGGGCCCGCGCTGGCGCTGCGCGCGGCCAAGGAGTCCGTGGACGCGGGCCTGGAGACGGACATCGACACCGGGCTCACGATCGAGCGGAACTGGTTCGCAGGTCTGTTCGCCACCGAGGACCGCGAGCGCGGAATGCGCAGCTTCGTGGAGGAGGGGCCGGGCAAGGCCAAGTTCCTCTGACCGAACGCCAGTTGGGTACAGACCGGCGGATGTTCATCCGTGCGGGCGGATTAGCTGCGCCTTAAGGGAACCTTAAGGCGCAGCAGCCGGCACGGTGTGGCACATCCCGCCCCGGAGGGTGTTTCCGCAGGTCGGAGGGGCTGTGCGAGGGCGCGTTCTGCCTCTGGCATATGCCTACCCGGGGTTTCGGAATGGTCGGTTCCGGGGGAGGGATTCCCCTGGAACGGCCCCGGAACCCGCTTCGTGCGGCCATGATGGTGGGCATGGCGGGCCTGGAGGGTGTGGAACAGCCGCGACCGCGCAGCAGCGCGACCGCGGCACGCTGGACATCGACCATTGAGGACGAACAGGCGTTCAAAGCACTGGAGTTGTTCGGTAATCCGACGGAGGACGAGGTCCGGTTGCCCTCGCTTCCCGAGTCCGCGGCGACCGCCCGCCGGCTCACCTCGGGCGTGGTGCTGCGGCAGTGGGCGCTCTCCCCGCTGATCGCCGAGCACGCGGTCCTGCTCGTCTCGGAACTGGTCGGCAACGCGGTGCGCCATACCGGTGCCCGCGTCTTCGGTCTGCGGATGCTGCGCCGCCGGGGCTGGATCAGGATCGAGGTGCGCGACCCCTCGCGCGGGCTGCCCTGTCTGATGCCCGTCAGGGAGATGGACATCAGCGGGCGAGGGCTCTTCCTCGTCGACAAGCTCTCCGACCGCTGGGGCGTGGATCTCTTACCGCGTGGCAAGACCACCTGGTTCGAGATGCGCATCTCCGACCGCTGACCCCGCGGTACCCCTGCCCCGCCACCGCTTCCGGATACACAGAAGCCCCCGGTCAGCCGTTGTGCGGCGCGTCGGGGGCCTCTATGGGGGGGCCGTGAAATGGGGGGTGTGTTCACGGCCGCTCTGGACGACCTGGCCCGGGTCAATGGGGGTCGTGTCACCGACTATGGCAGACCGGTGCCCCCGGCGCCAAAGTCGCAAGTCGGGCAAAGGCCCCCGTACGCACCCATCTCGTCAATAAATCGTAGGTGTGATGGGTCACCCGCCTGGCTTTCGGTGCATAACCATGGGGATGGTCGCGTAATTCATTGATCACCTCTATCTGGAACGGGCGCGTCCGAGAGTGGCGTCAGTAGCGCATCGGCGACCGTCAGCAGATCGATCGTGTTCATGCCGCCCGCCGCGGGCCATCAGGGTGCTCAGGAAGTACGGATGCATCTTCGCGGCCAGTGGATCGCCGGGCGTGGCCGCCAGTACGGACCGTACCCATGCGAGCCGTCCCGTGACGGGCGCCGCCTCCATGATCGATTAACGGCCGCCGCTCGGGCCACCGAATACGCCCGATAATCTGACCCCGTCAGTGACGCATTACGAAGGGGCGGAACAGTGGCGGACATCGAGTCGGCACGCAAGGCATTCGACCGGTTCGACCAGAACGGGGACGGCCTCATCACGGCCAGCGAGTACAAGAGCGCGATGGCGCAGCTCGGCGACCCGTTCGTCACCGAGACGGTGGCGCAGGCGATCATCAACTCGAACGACGCGAACGGTGACGGCCTGCTCACCTTCGACGAGTTCTGGGCCGCGCAGAACAAGGCCTGACCGTCTGGAGGGCCCCCGGCCCCAGGGCCGGGGGGCCGCCGGACGCGGGCCGTCAGGCGGCGAAGTACCCCGACATCACTTCCCGTTCGTCGAACTCCAGCAGATCGGGGCGCGTGTACCGCTCCGCGCGCGCGTGGTAGTCGAAGTCACCGCGGACGAGCCCGCGGTAGTCCTGGATGCAGCGCTCCAGGGCGGCCCTGGTCCCGCCGTCGATACCCGCCGCGTATATTTCCTCGGCAAGTTCCTTTTCGGCCCGCTGTACGCGTTCGACGATGCGGGCGAGCTGAATTCCTGCCTCGTCGACCGCTTGCTGGAGCGTGCATCTGCGGTCCCGCTGAATGAGCCGGACGGCGTTGTGCTCGTAACCGAGCAGAGCCTCCTTCTCGAAGGAGCAGATGTCGTTGCAGAGACCCGAATGATCGGTCACCGCGTTGCGCAGTGCGATATACGCGGGAAGACTGCGGGCGGACTCCGGGAGATCGATTCCCGCCGTGATCTCGTGCAGGTCGAGGAAGGGCTGCATCGCCACCGAGTCCCGGCGGTGCTTCACGAAGTCGGCCCGCGTCGGCACCTGACCCGCCGCCCGCTCGACGGCCTCCGCGTAGTAGGTCCACAGCCAGGCGACCGTGTCCCGGCGGAACTGCCGGATCCAGCGCTGCGAGCGGTCCTGGCAGGTTCGCCACCGCAGCCCGTCGAGTGCGCGCTCCATCGGTCCGTGCGGTACGGCTCCGTCCAGCACGTCCACGAGCCGGGCGATCGCCTCCTCGCACATCTGCGGATCACGTCCCGCCGGGCCGTCGTCGAACTCGTCGTCCACCAGGAACGCCCAGAAGAGCCATTGGCAGAAGAGATCGAGATGTTTCTGCGACGCGGACGGGAAGATGAGGGATATCCAGAGTTCCGGCCGTGTCCGCAGCATCTTCTTCCTGGCTACCGGAGACAACAGGAGATCATTGGATTCCGCCCACTCCCAGGCGGACTTCCTCGTTTGCTCCATGCCTGGATTGCACCCTGCGCTCTGGAACGGCATATGAAACGCCGGCAACACGATCTGGCTCATTGGTGCCCCTCGTCGAGACGATGCGGATGAACGATACGAACGGGGAATTGATCGAATTCACGCATCGGTGCCGGCTCGTCGGCGCGGGGGTGCTCCGGATACATCAGTCCTGGCCAGAGGGTCACCGTGGGAGGTAAGACGGTCATCGCAGTCCACTTCCCTCCGTCGGGGCGCCTGGGCATCGAGCCGTGTGCGCGAGCCGCCGGGGCCGCTCACGTCACCATGCGTCACACCTAGTGAACCCTTTGGCGGGGGCTGACGGAAGCAGTTTGTGACCGAAATTGTGTGATCGCCAGGAACGCCTGATCGTTTCTGAGCAATCGGTGAACTTCTGGGACTGGGCGCCCCACAGGGCCGCGCGCTCTTCCCTGGACCCGTGGGACTGGACGCGCCCGCAGGGTCACAGCCAGCAGCGTTGGGCTGCCTTGAGGCCGGCTTCGAAGCGGCTGGCGGCTCCCAGGCGTTCCATGATGGATGCCATGTGGCGGCGGACCGTGCGCACGGAGACTCCGAGGCGGTTGCTGGCGGCCTCGTCGGTCAGGCCGGAGGCCAGGAGGCGCAGGAGCTCGCGTTCGGTGGCGCTCAGGCCGGTCTCGGGGTCCCGGGTGCGCGTGGCGCCGAGGGGGACCGCGATGGCCCAGGCCTGCTCGAACAGGTCGACCAGGGCCATGACGATGCCGGGTTCGGTGACGTACAGCGCGCCCTTGCGGCTGTCGGAGGGGTCGAGCGGGACCAGGGCGCGGCTCCGGTCCGTGATGACCATGCGCTGCGGGATCACCGGTGCCGTGCGGACCTCGCCGCCCCGGTCGAGCAGCCAGTTGGCGTGGTCGATGGTCGCGGCGTCGCTGCGTACACAGTCCTGGTAGAGAGTCCGGAACGTCACGCCCCTGGCCAGTGCCTCGGTGTTGGGCGGCCGGCTGGCCACCAGGTCCTCGGACCGCTGCGCGTGGCCGGGGTGGACACCCATGCACTCGGTGGTCATGGTGCGGCCCATGATTTCGAGGCGGGTCTGTATCGCGTCCAGGCCCAGGAGGCGTTCCCCGTGGTCCCCGTGGGGCCCGGCACCGTCGGTGTGGGCTGCGAAGAGCTGGGTGACGGCGGCCCGGGAAGCGGCGAGTTGGGCCTGCCGCTGGGCCAGTTCCGCTTCCTGCCGCCGGAGTATGTCGGCGAGGCCGACCTGAGGGCTGACAGCACACAGGACCCCGGGGTGGTCGCGAGAGGCGCGTACGAGCATGAGGCCGGCGAGTTCGTCCAGTGCGGCACGCACTTGACCGCTGCTCAGCAAAGTTGCAAGTGTCAATTGGTCCACGCCGGATTCCGGCTGATCCAGCATCGCCCGATAGACGGAGCCGGCCTCCACGGATAGACCGAGAGTCTCTAGCACGCTCGTGCCTTCCTTGAAATGTGGTTCCCCCCGAGGGGTCTCATGCGGTATGGATCATGGCAGACGCCGATGACCAGTTCAAAGTCAGGTGGCGGGCGCATGGTTCGAGACAGTGGCCGGGTGTCCGCATCCTGCCAGGCCGCTTGATGCCGCCCCCATGCCCTTCCGCAGCTGCCCCGGGCCGGGCAGAGTGATCTTCGAAGCCGGGCACCGAGAACCTCTGAAGATCCCGGCCTTCGCAATTTGCTAAATCGTTGCCGATGCTTGGGGAAAGGTTTTACTTCATGTCTCTCTCGACTCGTCTCGCTCTTGCCGTGGCAGTGCTCGCGGCCTCGCTCGTCGCCCTCCTGGGTACGCAGTCGGCTCAGGAGGTCCTGGGTGGAGGAACCCAGGCGACGGATGGAATGCAGCTTCCGGCCATGGAGGTTCAGAACGACCTGTCCTGGGGCTGAGGGGATGCACGTCGTCTACGCCGCCCTGACCGCGAGGCCCGGGGTGGTCGTCGGGCCGGGTGATGCCGCTGAGTTAGCCGACAGCCTGTGGGCGCACGCCACGCACCAGGAAGGCCTGGAGCACGTCCTGGCCCGAGCGCAGACACCGGACCGGATCGACCTCATCTTTTTCCTCCTGGAGGGCTCGCACCCGGACCCGGAGCGGCAGGCGGCTGCCTTGCTCGAACGGTGCTACCGGGCCTCAGGAGCCCTGTCGTTGAAGTGCGAGGCGCCCTGTGCGACCCGGCCTTGACGGGACGTGGGTTCGCGCAGTGCCAGCAGGTGTGGCGCCAGTTGAAAGGCTTGACCGAGAAGTGAGTTTTGATCGTTTCGTGGAATCCACCGCAGTGATCGACCGGAGTACGGCGTTCCCCTCACGCTGTATGTCCGGTTCATGTGACACGGCGCGTCTGCTGGCACTCTCCGACGACGCGTGGCGCAGCGGCCGGCTCCAGGACGGCATCACCCTCGCGAGGACAGCCACCCGGGGAGCGTGCGACGCGGGCACCGACCTGTGCGTGTTCCACGCGGACATGCGGCTGGTGCTGCTCCTCTCCCAGATACGCGACTTCGAGCAGGCGCGCCGGATACTTGACGCGTCCGACGGTTCCCCCGCGATGAGCGAGGACGGCATGTCCGCCGTCTCCATGCTGGTCAGGGCGCAGGTGACCGCGGCCGCCGGAGACCTCGCGGCAGCGATGGACCTGGCCAGGCTGGGACTGGTCGCGGCGGAGGAGGCCGGTCTGCGGGCCTGGAACCCGCTCGGCCACTTCGTCCTCGCGTCGGCAGCCCTGCGCCAGGGAGACCTGGCGACCGCGATCCGCTACGCCCGTCAGCTCCAGGAAGACGCCGTGTTCGGCCGGGAGATGCTGCCGGCGGGCCAGTCGGCCTGGGCCGTGGTCCAGGTCGCCGAGGTCGACCGGGGCCGGGAGAAGACGGCGCCGCTCGCCGCCGAACTCCTGATCTCGGGCTCGGTCACCCGGCAGCTGTTCATCGCCGAACCGGCCGCGGCCCCCTGGCTCGTACGGCTCGTGCTGGGCTTCGGCGACAAGGCTCTGGCCGCGGAGGGAGTCCGGGAAGCGCGCCGGCTCGCGGAGCGGAACCCGGGGGTGCACTCCGTCGAAGCGGCCGCCCTGCACGCCGCCGGACTGTTCGAGGGCGACACCGCGAAGCTGCAGATGGCCGCGGAGCTGCACGCCGATCCCTGGGCACGGGCCTCGGCCATCGAGGACCTCGCTGTGCTGGTGGCCCGTACGGAGTCCTGCCGTCCCGAGGCGGCCCAGAAGTTCGAGGAGGCGATGGGGATCTACCTGAAGGCGGGATCCCTGCGGGACTCCTCGCGCGTCAGGAGCCGTCTGCGCTCGATCGACGCGAGCCCGCACCCCAGGGACCCGGGCCGGCCGCGCAGTGGAGTGGCGAGCCTGACGGACACCGAGTACGCGGTGGCGAAGCTCGCCGCGCAGGGTTTCACCAACGGCCAGGCGGCCGACCAGCTGTTCCTGTCCCGCCACACCGTGGCCTTCCACCTGCGGAAGATCTTCCGCAAGGTCGGTGTGTGCTCACGCGTCGAACTGGCCAGGGAATGGCGGTTCCTGGACGTCGAAGGCGCCGCCGGCGAAGGAATGTGACATGGCGTCCCATTCCTCCGGCCGGTCGGTCCGCCGTGGGCTCCGATGTGCGGTCCGGCTGTCAGACCAGTGCCGAGGGCTTCACATTGGGGTTGCGGGAGAACACGTTCTCCGGGTCGTAGGCGCGCTTCACCGTCTGCAGCCTGGCGTACGTCGCAGGCGGGTAGGCGGCAGCGATGTCCTCCGCGTCCGCTTCGCTGAGGAAATTGCTGTACGCGCCCTGTACATACGGGGCCAGAGACGTCCAGAAGCCGGCGAGCGCCGGAGCGGCGGCGGCGTTCTCCTCCCGCGTGCCCATGTTGATCGTGTTCATCAGCACCTCGGAATCGCGATGGGCGAAGGCCGTCGCATCCGCCGGCACGCGGTTCACGGCACCGCCCAGGCTGCGGAACTCCAGGAACAGCGTCCGGAACGCGCCTGCCCCCGTGAGAGCGGCATCGATGAACGCGTCGCTGCAGTCGGGCACGAACCGGCTGCGCACCGTCGGCTCCCAGCCCGGCGGCAGCCCGCCGGACGGCGCGAGCACCTTCGTGGCCGGAACCACGTCGATGTTCTTGCTCTCCACCGTCCCCAGCTCCAGCAGCGGCGCGATCGCCTCGTCGCCGTTCTCCCCGGCGTAGCAGAAGAGCACCGTGATCGGGGCCGGGGTGTCACCGCGCGTGGGGAAGAGCGTCACATGGGACATCAGGTCGTCGGGCGCCCGGCGCATGTGGCGCGCCCACCCCTTGAGCACGGTGGCGGCCTCGGTGCCGGGGTAGACGACGGAGCCGTACTGCACCCGCTCCAGCGGGCGCGCGGTGATCTCGAAGGACGTGACGATCCCGAAGTTTCCGCCTCCGCCGCGCAGCGCCCAGAAGAGCTCGGGATTGTCCTCGGCGCTCGCCCGCAGCAACCGTCCGTCGGCGGTGACGAGTTCGGCGCCAACCACGTTGTCCAGCGCCAGCCCGTCGGCGCGCGCCGTCCAGCCGATGCCGCCGCCGAGCAGGAGCCCGCCCACGCCCACCGACGCCGTGTCACCGGAGGAGAAGGCGAGGCCGTGCCCCTCCAGGAAGTCGGCCACCTCACTCCAGACCGCACCCGGGGAGACCCGTACCCGGTGCCGCGCCTCGTCGACGATCTCGATGCCGTTCATCGGCGACAGGTCGATGACGATGCCGCCCTGGCTGGTGCCGAACCCCGCCAGGCTGTGCTTGCCGCTGCGGACCGACACCTCCAGCTCCTGCTCGCGCGCGAACAGGACGGCCCGGCGCACGTCGGCCGTGTCATGACAGCGGACGACGGCCGCCGGTGCGCCCTTGCGGGAGAACACGTGGCGGACCTGCTCGTAGGCGTCGTCGCCCGGCAGGACGACGTCGCCGGAAAGGTCCTCGGACAGTGCGGTGACCGCCTCGTTGTTCATGAACTCCGCTCCATGTCATCGATGTTCTCGACGGGATTGAGATGCATCAGCGCCCGGGCGGCCAGCCGGTAGCCGAACGCTCCCATCCCGACCACCACACCGCTGGCCAAGGGGGCCATCACCGACTCGTGCCGGAACTGCTCGCGCGCCCACACATTGCTGAGGTGCACCTCGATCCAGGGGCGTGGGTACGCGGCGAGCGCGTCGCGCAGACTCCAGCCGGCGATCATCAGGGCACCCGGATTGACGATGGCGCCCACGGTGTTCGCCCGGTGCTCGTGCACGGCCCGGACGAGATCGCCCTCGGACTCGTGCTGCACCGAGTGGACCTTCCACCCCCGCCCGGCCAGCTCGTCGCCGACCGAGGCCGCGATGTCCGCCAACGTGTCCGTGCCGTACACATCGGGTTCGCGTTCACCGAGAATCCCGAGATTGGGACCGTTCAGAAGAAGAATTGCGCTCAAGGGCCACCTCTTGTATCGGAAGCGCATTGCGGCGAGGTGCGTCAGGCTGCCTGCGCCGCATTCGCACGTACGCGCAATCGTGCGCGTTCCGCCGCGCGAACGGCATCGCCCATGTTGACAGTCGTGGAATCGGGCACGGCGGTGAACTGTCAGGCTGAGGGATGCCGTACGGACTCCGTGTTCCCTAACCTCGGCCTATAGCCACGGGAACGTCCCAGGGCTGAAGGGGAACGCTGTCGAAAATTCCCTGCGCAGCCCGTTGAAAAAGGAGAGTCGCCGGCCATGCCGCAATCATCGGCGCGCAAGGACCTGTGGGTTCGCCGCTATCACCCGGCACCGGACAGCCCGCTGCGTCTGGTGTGCCTGCCGCACGCGGGCGGGTCGTCGACCTTCTACTTCCCGGTGTCCAAGGCGCTTTCGCCCGCGGTCGAGGTGCTCGCGATCCAGTACCCCGGCCGTCAGGACCGGCTCGCCGAGCCGGGTATCGAATCCATTCCGGAGCTGGCGGACCAGATCTTCGCCGCGCTCCAGGAGTACATGGACCGGCCGTTGGCCCTGTTCGGCCACAGCATGGGCGCGGTACTCGCTCACGAGCTGGCCCTGCGGATGGAACGCGCGGGTCTGGAAGGGCCGGAACGGCTCTTCGTGTCCGGTCGGCGGGCCCCCTCCTGCCGCCGCGACGAGGACGTCCGTCTGTGGTCGGACACCGGGATCCTGAACGAACTGAAGGCCCTGCACGGCACGGACGAGGGCATGCTCGCCGATCCGGACGTCCTCGACATGATCATGCCGGCGATCCGCAGCGACTACCGCGCCGTCGAGAGCTACCGGTACGACACCGAGGCGATGCTCGGCTGCCCGGTCACCGTACTGACGGGGGACAGCGACCCGCGGGTCACACCCGGTGAGGCCGCGGAGTGGCGCGAGCACACCACGGGCGCGACGGATGTCCATGTCTTCCCCGGCGGGCACTTCTTCCTCAGCGACCGCGGCGCGGAGGTCATCGCCCTGATCGCGCGGCAGCTGGCGGAGGGCACCGCCACGGCCACGACCGCCACGGCCCGTTGAACGCCGTGCGGATCGACGTCGAGCTCGGTGAGCGCTCGTACGCCGTCCACATCGGGCCGGGCGTACGCATGCTGCTGGCCGACACCGTGGCAGGGGCGGGGGCACGCCGGGCAGTGGTCGTGACCGCGCGCGGGCCCGGGTCGGTACCCGACCCCGGCGTCCCCGTACATCTGGTGGAGGTCGCCGACGGCGAGGCGAACAAGAACCTGGCCGCTGTCGAGGCACTCTGCCGGTCGTTCGCGGAGTCCGGGCTGACCAGGGACGACATCGTCATCTCCTGCGGCGGCGGCACCACCACCGACCTGGTCGGCCTCGCCGCCTCCCTCTACCACCGGGGCACGCCCGTCATCCACCTTCCGACGTCCCTGCTCGCGCAGGTGGACGCGAGCATCGGCGGGAAGACCGGCGTCAACCTCCCCACCGGCAAGAACCTCATCGGCGCGTACTGGCAGCCGAAGGCGGTGCTCTGCGACACCGACTACCTCGACACCCTGCCCCCTCGCGAACGGCTGAACGGCTTCGGCGAGATCGCCCGCTGCCACTTCATCGGCGCCGGAGACCTGCGGGACCTGCCGCTGCGTGAACAGATCGCCGCCAGCGTGGCCCGCAAGGCCGAGATCGTCGCCGCCGACGAGCGCGACACCGGCCTGCGCCACATCCTCAACTACGGCCACACGCTGGGCCACGCGCTTGAGCGGGGGACCGACTTCGTGCTGCGCCACGGCGAGGCGGTCGCCATCGGAACGGTGTTCGCCGGACGTCTCGCCGGAGCGCTGGGGCGCATCGGCCAGGACCGGGTGGCGGAGCATCTGGACGTGGTGGAGCACTACGGTCTGCCGACGCGCCTGCCGGACGGGGTGGACACGGAGCGACTCGTCGACCTGATGCGGCGGGACAAGAAGGCGACCTCCGGGCTGTCCTTCGTCCTGGACGGACCGAACGGGGCGGAACTGGTCAGGAATGTCGATGAGTCGACTGTCCTGGACTGCCTCCGGGCGATGCCGCGGCACAGCCACTGACCCGGTGTTCCGGATGTCAACGGGGGCGCGCCCGAGTCCCCTCAACCCAACGGTGTCGCGCGACACGACGACACCATCCAAGCGGAGGCCAGCCAGCATGCTCACCGGACCGTCGGGCGGCCTCCGCCCGGACGCAGCCACGCCCGCCGACGCGGCGACCGGCACGGGCACAGGCCCGGACAAGGACACCGACACGGACATCGTGGTCGTCGGATACGGGCCGGTCGGCGGCGTGCTGGCCATCCTGCTCGCCCAGCACGGGTGGCGGGTGACGGTGCTCGAACAGCGCGCCGAGCCGTACCTTCTCCCGCGCGCCACCAGCTTCGACGGCGAGACCGCCCGGCTCATCGCGGCCACCGGCATCGGCCCCCAGGTGGGCGAGTTCACCGAACCGGCCAACGGCTACCGGTGGCAGAACGCGGCCGGCCAGGCCCTGCTGGACATCGACTTCGCGCCCGTCGGCCCGTACGGCTGGCCCGACGCGAACACGATGCACCAGCCGGCCCTCGAAGCCCGCCTGGCCACCCGGCTGTCCTCGCTCCCCGGCGTGGAGATACGGCGCGGGGAGCGCGTCGTCGACATCGTCGACAGCGGGGACCGCGTCGAGGTGACCGCCACCGCGCGGAACGGCGCGACACGCACCCTCGGCGCACGGTGGGTCGTCGGCTGCGACGGCGCCCGAAGCTTCGTACGCGAACGGCTCGGCGTCCCCGTCACCGATCTCGGCTTCTCCTACGACTGGCTGCTCTGCGACGTCGAACTCGCCGAGCCGCGCACCTTCACCCCCAGCAACGTGCAGATCTGCGACCCGGCGCGCCCGACGACCCTGGTCGCCAGCGGTCCCGGGCACCGACGCTGGGAGTTCATGCGCCTGCCGGGCGAGAGCAACACCGAACTGGAGCGGCCCGAGACGGCGTGGCGGCTGCTCGCGCCCTTCGACGTGACACCGGCCAACGCGAAGCTGCTGCGCACCGCCACCTACACCTTCCAGGCCCGCTGGGCGGACCGGTGGCGGGTGGGCCGGGTGCTGCTGGCCGGTGACGCCGCGCACCTGATGCCGCCCTTCGCGGGGCAGGGCATGTGTTCCGGGATCCGGGACGTCGCCAACCTGGCGTGGAAGCTCGACCTCGTACTGCGCGGCCTGGCCGACACCTCGGTGCTCGACAGCTACACCACGGAGCGCCGCAAGCAGGTGGAGGAGTCGATCCGCTCCTCGGTCAAGCTCGGCAAGGTCATCTGCGTGTCCGATCCGGCCGCGGCCGCCGACCGGGACGCCGCGATGCTCGCCAACGCCCAGACCCGTACGAGCACGCGGCCCGAGCCCGCGCCGCCGCTCTCCGGCGGGCTGCTCTACCAGCGGTTCACCGGAGTGACCGCGCCGCCGGCCGGTGAGGTCGTACCGCAGGGCCGGGTCCGGCACCGAGGCCGTACCGGGCTCTTCGACGACGTGGTCGGAGGCGGTTTCGCACTGCTCACCACCGAGAACCCGGAAACGGCGCTCGGCGCCGACCGGCTCGCCTTCCTGGCCGGCCTGGGCGCCCAGGTGGTCCGGCTGGTGCCGGGGGACGCCGACGGCGGGCCGTTTGACGGGGGCGGGGCGGCGACCGTGGCCGACCTCGACGGTGTGTACCTCCCGTACCTGGAGCGCTGTGACGGGACGTCCCTGCTGGTACGCCCCGACTACCACGTCTTCGGAGCGGCGAACGGAGCCGCGGAGGCGGCGACGCTCGTCGACGACCTGCGGGCCCGGCTCACGGGTGCGGCCGTGGCCCCCAGATCCCGGCTCGGGATCTGACCCTCCGCCCCGCACCCCGCACCCCGCGGACCAGCAAGCCGCAGTCCTCAGTCGTCATCGACTCGTCCGTTCACCCATGTACCCCTGCACCGACCCTTGGAGGTCTCCATGTCCCAAACGCTCACCCCGCGCGAGGTGTTCAACCGTGTCATCGACGGTGTCACCAAGCTTGTCGCGGGCGACGCCTCCCAGGCGGAGGAACTCGCCTCGCTCTACGCCGAGCACACGCGCGTGGAGCACCCGATGGCGCCGCTCGGTGACACCCCCCTGCTGACCCGCGCCGAGCTGCGCAAGCACTTCGCCGAGGGCCCCGGAAAGTCCGCCGCCGCCGGTCTGCGGGACTACCGGGCGGAGGACGTCGTCATCCACGAGTCGACCGACGCGGAGGTGGTCGTCGCCGAGTTCACGTACCGCGGCACGATCGGGGACAAGGCGCTGGCCCTCCCGTGCGTCTACGTCCTGCGCGTCCGGGACGGACAGATCATCGAGTCCCGCAACTACACCAACCACCTTGAGGGCTCCCGGGTGTTCGGCCGGCTCGACGAGCTGTTCGCCCGGATGAAGGAGCTCTGACCCGACGTGGCCTGACCGGTGGCAGGCAGAAGGCCCGGTCGGGTGGGACGGCTTCACCGCCGTCCCACCCGACCGGGCCTTTCCGTGTCCGCCGTCCGCCCGTCCGTCAGAGCGAACGGGCCAG
This sequence comes from Streptomyces sp. NPDC045968, assembly GCF_056430475.1. Taxonomy (NCBI): domain Bacteria; kingdom Bacillati; phylum Actinomycetota; class Actinomycetes; order Kitasatosporales; family Streptomycetaceae; genus Streptomyces; species Streptomyces sp. NPDC045968. The sequence goes on from NZ_JBWKLF010000004.1 coordinate 654,403, forward strand.
CGAGCACGCGCCCCGCAGCGACGACAGGCCGCCCAGGACGGCCGGCCCGACCGGTGACGTCGGCCCGCCCGGGCGGGCCAGCCGGACCACCTGGCCGGCGACCGAATCGACGAACCCGGGAAGCCCGTCGGCGAAGCCGCCGCCGATCAGGGTGAGCTGCGGATGCAGCAGCTCGTGTACGCCGACCACCGCGGCGGCCAGCGCCCGGCTCGACTCGTCCACGGCGGCAGCGGCCCACGGCGCACCTCGGAGCATCCCCTCCCGCAACGCCTCGAAGGTGACCTCCGAGCCCCGCAGCCGTGCCGCCCGTCGCAGTGTGGCCGGGCCCGACGCGACGGCCTGAAGGCAACCCAGGCGCCCGCACACACACGGGGCGCCGTCCCGGTCGACGATCAGGTGCCCGATCTCGAAGGACCCGCGACCGGGCCCGGGGTGGCTCGCGCCGCGGTCGACGAAACCGCCCCCGACACCGGTGCCCACCCCCAGGTAGAGCAGGTGGTCACAGCCCGCCTCGCCCGCCTCGGCGAGCGCACCGAGGTCACCGTCGTCGGCCCAGCCGACCAGCGCCTCGGGAAACAGCTCCCGCAGCGACGCGCCCAGATCGACCCCGGCCCACTCCGGCCTGTTCGGCCACGCCACGACCCGGCCGGAAGAGGCGACGGTGGCCGGCATGGCGACACCCACCGCCCGGAACCCCTGGCCGGTGCGGGCGCCCGTACGGGCGCGCAGCCCGCCGACCGCGTCGGCGAGCTGCGCGAGATCTCCCGCGGCGCTGTGGCGTTCGTTCCAGGGGAAGGACACCTCGTAGGCGTCCTCGCCCTCGGTCTCGACGCGGAGGGCGACCTTCGTGCCCCCGATGTCGATACCGAGATGGCTCACCGTCCCCACCGTGCGATGCACTGCCCGTCTCCTCGGTTCTCTCTGAGGTTCTCTCGGATCTCCCGGCTCTCTCAGAGGGCGGGCACGGCCGGACAGACCGCCAGCAGGTCGGCCGGTCCGCGCAGGATCACGTCGGGACCACAGGCGAGCAGCTCCTCCTCGTCGATGGTCGCCCAGACGGCGGCGGCCGTGGCGACGCCGGCGCCCCGCGCGCTGGCCATGTCGGTCGGAGCGTCGCCCACCATGATCGCGTGCTCGGCCGGTACGTCCAGCAGTCGCAGCGCGTGGAGCACGATGTCCGGCGCGGGCTTCGGGTGGGGGATCTCGTCCGACCCGATCACATGGTCGAAGTGCGGCAGCAGACCGAGTACGTCGAGCAGCGAACGGGCCCGTGCCCCTGCCTTGCCCGTCGCCACGGCGAGCCGCAGGCCACGGGCGCGCAGGGTCGTCAGCAGATCCGCCATACCGTCGAAGACCTGCACCTGCGGCGCGAGCCGGTAGCTCTCACGGACGAAGGGCTCCTCCATCTCCAGCGGGAGCCCCATGATCTGCATGATGTCGGTGAAATAGCGGCCCTGGTGCCGCTGATACTCCTCGAACGGGGCGGGCCCGTCACCGACCACCTCGGCGTAGGCGAGCGTGAAGGCCTCGTTCATGACGGCAAGGCTGTCGACGATGACGCCGTCCAGATCGAAGATCACGGCGTGCCTGACCGGCGACAGCGTTGCCGTGGTCGTGTCGGACGGTTCGACCGGGTTGGTTGTCATGACATTCCTAGGGGGAGGAGGGGGGAAGGGGCGTCCGTCGGACGGGCGGACTCGTAGAAGCGCTCGGTGATCCGGATGTTCCTGCGGATGTCCGCGACGGCCCTGCCGCGGTGCGCGGGATCGCCGAGCAGCCGTGGCAGATCGTCGAGCTGGCGGCCGTACTCGACGCCGATCGGCTCGACCGGCAGCACGATGTCCTCGGTGTGGCCCGCACGCGTCAGCGTGAGCGTCGGCACGGGCTCCCGGTTGGGGCTGAAACCGAAGACGCACCGCAGCGTGGCGGTGCCCGCGCTGCCCTCGACCTGGATCAGCGTGAGATCCCGTGCCGCGTGCGAGGCCCAACTGGCGCGCAGTGCGACCGAGGTACCGCGTTCCGACACCAGGAATCCACGGGCCGTGTCCTCCACGTCACCGCGGAGAGCAGCCTGTGGGCTGTCCTGCCGCCATGCGGCGCCCCACGAGGGGTCGTTGACGAAGTCGTCGGAGGTCGTACCCGTCACCTGGGCCATCGGGACAGGCCCGAGGACTCCGTCGAGCACGTCCAGCAGATGCCAGCCGAGGTCAAGCAGTACGCCACCGCCGGCCTGGCTGCGGCTGGTGAACCAGCCGCCCGCCTTCGGGACGCCGCGCGCCCGGGTCCAGGCCAGCTCCACATGGCGGATCCGGCCCAGCGAGGGCACCAGGCCCAGCAGGGCGCCGACGTCGCCGCGGTAGCGCGAGGCGCTGCCGGCGAGCAGTACGGCGCCACCTTCGGACTCCGCCCGGGCCAGCTGCTCCGCCTCGGCCGAGTTCAGGCAGACCGGCTTCTCCACGAAGACCGGAATGCCCCGTGCGAGCAGGTCGGCCGCCACCGCGGCATGCAGATGGTTGGGCACCGCGACCACGGCGAGGTCGACCGACCCGCGGTCGAGCGCGTCCACCCGGCTGTGGACCGCCGTGTCCGTGCCGGGGCCCAGGTCCTGTTCGCAGGCGGCCCGCGAGGCGGGACTGGGGTCGACGACGGCCACGAGGTCGAACGCCGGATGCTCCCGCAGCCGGGGGAGCCACAGCTCGCGGCCCGCCCAGCCGAGTCCGACGACAGCGACCCGGACACTCATCGGGCGGCCAGGGCTTCGGCCACCACCTCGGCCACGATGGCCGCGGTGGTGTGCATGTCCTCCTCGGTGCCGAGCAGCACGCGGTGCTGCAGCCAGACGCAGTCCCGCGTGATGGCCTCGGTGTGGGGGCAGAGCGCGGCGAGCTCGTCCACCGTCATCTCCGGTGCGCCGATCTCCCAGAAGGCGTCGGTACGGTAGACCGCACGGAAGGCGACGAAGGCCGGCAGCCCCCGGGCGACGAGCGACTCGACCAGCGCGTTGCGGCCTTCCTCGCTGATGCCGGGGATCCGGAACATCGCCATGTAGTGCGCGTTGTGGTCGGCCCGCGGGTCCACGGACTGCGGGACCACACCCGGAATCTCGCGGAGCAGCTCCGCGAGGACGGGCCAGCGCTGCTGGCGGGTCTCGATCTGCGAGTCCAGGCGTCGCAACTGCGCACGCAGGACGGCCGCGGAGAACTCGTTGAGCCGGAAGTTGGAGCCGCTCGTCTCGTGGAAGTACCGGCGGTCGGTACGGGGACGGCCGCAGCTGTGGCGGACGAAGGCCTTCTCGTACATCTCCGCGTCCGAGAACAGCACGGCGCCGCCCTCGCCCGCGGTCATCAGCTTGCCGTTCTGGAAGCTGAAAGCGGACACCGGGCTCAGCTCGCCGACCCGCTTGCCCTGCCACCGCGCGCCGTGCGCGTGCGCGGCATCCTGTAGCAGCGGGACGCCGGTGTCGGCGGAGAGCTGCCCCAGGGCATCCATGTCCGAGATCTGACCGGCCATGTGCACGGGCATGATCGCCCGCGTCCGGGGGGTGATCGCGGCGGCGGTCGCCACCGGGTCGATGCAGTACGTGTCCGGGGCGACGTCCACGGGAACCGCGACCGCGCCCAGGCGCTGCACCGCCTGCGACGACGAGATGAAGGTGAACGCGGGGACGATGACCTCGTCGCCCGGACCGATCCCCATCACCTGGAGGGCGAGTTCCAGTGCGTGGGTGCCGTTGGTGACGGCCAGCGCGTAGGGGGCGCCGTGGAACTCGGCGAACTCCCGCTCGAAGGAATCCACTTCACTGCCGCCCATGCGCCACCACTGACCCTGCTCCAGCGCACGGATCAGGCCGGTCCGCTCGTCGTCGCCGAACTGCGGCCAAGCGGGGAATTCCGGTGCCTGTCGGGAATTCATGAATCTCCTAAGTCTCCCGGCTGAGCGGGAATGTGATCCGACGGCGCCCGGGACAGTCATGCCGCTGATGGGTGCATCATCCCGAAACACCGTCACCGTGCTGGATATCGCCAACGAATTGCCGTGGACCGACATGGGTGATGACACGGACGGCATCGTGGCTGGGTTTTCCACAGGGTAATCCGGCACCTCCGGCCGGACATCCCCAGGTCTGGTAGTGATCGACCCCGAAAACGACCCCTACCAGGGTGAGGGATGTTGTGCCGCCGTGCCTCGAACTAGCCTGGCGGCAAGCCCAGTTTTGGGACTTCTCTCGTAAACGATTCTGGATATTCCGGAAGGTGTGGCGTCATGGTGCAGGGCGAAATCATCAAGCCCCTTCCGGAAGTTCTCGTCGAGCACGCAGAACAGTTCGGTGAGAAGACCGCCTTCGTGGACCGCGGCCGTGCCGTCGGCTACCGGGAGCTGGAGGCGAGGACGGCCCGGCTGGCCGGCCACCTGGCCGATCTCGGCCTCCGGCGCGGCGATCGCGTCGCCATCCTGCTCGGCAACACCGTCTCCACCGTCGAGAGCTACCTGGCGATCGTCCGGGCCGCCGGTGTCGGTGTCCCGGTCAACCCGCGGGTCACGCCCGCCGAGCTCGCCCACATGCTCCGTGACAGCGGCGCCCGGTTCGTCATCACCGACCCCGAGAACGCGGCCGAGCTGCACCGGTCGGCCGACGGGACGTCCGGCCCCACCCTGCTCGTGACCGGAGACGGGCCGGTGCCGTCCGGCTGCCACTCCTACGACGAGCTCGCCACCGTCCCGGCGGCCGCCCCGGCCAGGGACGACCTGGCGCTGGACGACGTGGCGTGGCTGTTCTACACCTCGGGCACGACGGGCCTCCCGAAGGGCGTCCTGTCCACCCAGCGCAACTGTCTGTGGTCCGTCGCCTCCTGCTACATCCCCGTCCCGGAACTCGCGGCGGACGACCGGGTGTTGTGGCCCCTGCCGCTGTTCCACAGCCTTTCCCACATCGCCTGCGTGCTGTCGGTCACCGTGGCAGGCGCCACCGCCCGCATCATCGACGGTCACTCCCCGCAGGACGTGCTCGACGCACTCCGCGAGGACCGCTCGACGTTCCTGGCCGGCGTCCCGACGACGTACCACTACCTGGTCGAGGCGGTACGGGAGAGCGGCTTCACCCTGCCCGAGCTGCGCATCGGACTCGTCGGCGGCGGCGTGACCTCCGCCGGTCTGCGCCGGTCGTTCGAGGAGGCCTTCTCCGTACCGCTGGTCGATGCCTACGGCAGCACCGAGACGTGCGGGGCGATCGCCATCAACGCACCGTACGGAGACCGCGTCGACGGCTCCTGCGGTCTTCCGGTACCGGGCGTCGGAGTCCGGGTCGTCGACCCCCGCACCTGCGAGGACGTACCGGCCGGGCACGAGGGCGAAGTGTGGGTGCAGGGGCCGAACGTCATGGTCGGCTACCACAACAACCCGGAAGCGACCGCCGAGGCGATGCGCGACGGCTGGTTCCGCACCGGTGACGTGGCCCGCCGGGACGAGGCAGGCCACCTCACCATCTGCGGCCGCATCAAGGAACTCGTCATTCGCGGCGGCGAGAACATCCACCCGGTCGAGGTGGAGTCGGCACTGCGCTCCTTCGACGGCGTGGCCGACGTGGCGGTCGCGGCGAAGCCGCACGAGGCACTGGGCGAGGTCCCGGTCGCGTACGTGGTCCCCGGCCCGTCCGGCTTCGACGCCGAGGCGCTGCTGACGCACTGCCGCGAGCACCTGTCCGCGTACAAGGTCCCGGAAGAGATCCACGAGATCGACTCCATCCCCCGCACCGCGTCCGGGAAGGTCGTCCGGCACCGGCTCGCGGGCCTGCCCTCGCGCCTGAGGATCGCGGCGGAGCCGACCGCGACGTCGTTCCGGCTCACCGAACCCGATCCCGCGGTCCTCGTCACCCGCCGGGCGAGCTTGTCCGGACTGGCAGAGGGCGCACAACTGCGCGTACTGGAAGGGCTTGTCCGCACCCAGGCCGCGGAGGTGCTCCGTCTCTCCGGACCCGAGGACATCGCGGCCGACCGCGCCCTGCGCGACCTCGGCTTCACCTCGCTGGCCGTGGTCGAACTGCGCAACCGGCTGGTCCAGCACACCGGGCTTCGGCTGCCCACCACGATCACCTTCGACCACCCGACCCCGCGGGCCCTGGCGGCGCACCTGCGCGCCGAGATCCTCGGCCTCGCATCGCCGCCGGAATCGGACGCCGCCGAACCGATGGCCACGGACCCGGACGACCCGATCGTCATTGTCGGTATGGCGTGCCGCCTGCCGGGTGGTGTGGCGGGTCCGGAAGACCTGTGGCAGATGGTGAGTGAGGGGCGTGATGGTCTGTCGGGTTTCCC
>NZ_JBWKLF010000005.1:0-277505 GCF_056430475.1 Streptomyces sp. NPDC045968
CTTGCTGGAGTCTGCTCGTGCGGCCCCCCTGTTTGCATCCCACCACCCCCCCCCCCCCCCCACCCACCCCCCCCCCCCCCCTTCCCCCCCCCCTCCCCCCCCCCCCCCCCCCTCCTCGCCGGATCTCGGTCGGAAGTCGGGCGACTGCTCACTCCGAAGGGACGGACTTCCCTGGTGTGACGCTGTCGTCAACTCGCCTGACTCACAAGGGGTTCGCCGTGGACACGACGACAAACACCGCCTGCTTCCTCAGGAATTGGCCGGCGGGGTGCCGAGCACCAGTCCGTAGGCGCGGCGCTCGACACGACCCGTCAGGTCGATCGTGATGGCCTTCTGCTCGGTGAACTCGTCGAGGGCGTCCGCGCCGAGCTCGCGGCCCACACCGCTCTGCTTGAAGCCGCCGAACGGCATGTGCTGCGAGATGTTGTGCCAGTCGTTGATCCAGACCGAGCCGGCCTGGAGCTGGCGGGCCACCTCCAGCGCGCGAGGCACGTCCTGGCTCCACACGCCGGCGGACAGGCCGTACTCCGTGTCGTTGGCGATCTTGATGGCTTCGTCGACGGAGTCGTACGAGATCACCGACAGCACCGGGCCGAAGATCTCCTCGCGCGCGATGCACATGTCATTGCGGACACCGGTGAAGACGGTGGGCTCGACCCAGAAGCCCTTCTCGTGGGCCGGGCCGGTCGGCGAACCACCGCCGTGGACCACGGTGGCGCCCTCCTTCTTGCCGCTCTCGATGTACCCGAGGATCCGGTCGCGCTGGACGAGCGACATGACGGGGCCGATGTCGGTCGTCGGGTCGAGCGGATCGCCCATCTTCAGCGTCTTCAGGCGGGCCGTCAACCGCTCCACGAACTCGTCGTGCAGGGAAGCCGGCAGCAGCAGCCGGGTGCCGGACTCGCACGCCTGACCGGCGTGGAGCAGGAATCCGTAGATCGAGCCGTCGACCGCGGCATCCAGATCGGCGTCGTCGAGAATGATGTTGGGTCCCTTGCCGCCCAGTTCGAGGGTGACCCGCTTGATGGTGTCCGACGCGTCGCGCATCACCTGCCGGCCGACCGCGGTGGAGCCGGTGAACGAGACCTTCCGGACGTCCGGGTGCTGGACGAGGTGCGCGCCCACCGTCTCCCCGTCGCCGGTGACCACGTTGAACGTGCCGGCGGGAAGCCCGGCGTCGCGCAGCATCGCGGCCAGCTCCAGAGCCGCGGTGGGCGTCTTCTCGTCGACCTTGAGCACCACGCTGTTACCGGCCGCGAGGGCGGGCATCGTCTTCCACACCGCGATGATCAGCGGGAAGTTCCACGGCACGATGCCGACGCAGACGCCGATCGGCTCCCGGCGGATGAGCTGGGTGCTCAGCACCATGCCGGTGACCGGGCCGGGACGCTCCCAGGCGTACGTGCGGGTCAGGTCCGCGTAGTGCTGCATGTGCATGAGAGGGAAGCCGACACAGATGGCCTGCGACAGGCGCAGCGGGAAACCGCATTCGCGGGAACCGAGCTCCGCGAACTCGTCCATCCGCGCGCTGAACGCCGCGACCACGCGATCGAGGACCGCGGCGCGCTCCAACGGGGGCGTGTTGCGCCATGTCCCTTCCTCGAAGGCCTGCTTGGCGGCGGCGACCGCCGCGTCCGCGTGTGAGGTGTCGCCCTTGGCGGCGGTGGCGACCCGTTCCTCGGTGGCGGGGTTGATCAGCTCGTACCGCTCGTCCGCGTCGATCCATTCGCCACCGATGAACATGCGGTAGTGCGGGATGCCTTCCCGGTCCGAGGCGGGACCTTCGGTCATCACAGTGGCCACCATGCGCTCCTGTCTGAATCGTGCCGTCGAGCGTGGCGTCGGCGGCTTCGACCACACGCTAGGAAAGAATCCGACGCTGCGATGTCCAAGAAGCTGGACAGTCGAGGGGTGCCGTCGGCGCGGTCCACCGATGACCGGATTCCTCCCGGGCGCCCGCGGCGAGGTGTACAGATTGTTGGACACTTCCGGTTCCGGACCTTCCCAGGGAGGGATGCGCCGGTTCCAATGTGCCGACCGGGGCAGGGCGGGTCTGGTGCCTGCCCCGCACCGGGGTACGGGGAACGGACCAGAGGAGGCCCGCGTGTACGCCACTTTGCCGCAAGCCAGTAGGGGACCGCGCAGTTCCGATATCGAGTCCTCGTGGACGAGGTCGCGGATGAACGGTCTGCGCGAGGACGACAGTCCGAGGCTCGTGGAAGGGCCGATGGCCAAGGCCAGCGGTCTGGTCCGCGCCGCCGGCCCCGTCCTCGAACAGGCGAGGGTGGAGCTGGCCGACACCTCTCTGGCCCTCGTCCTGGCCGACCGAGATGCGCGCCTGATGTCCATCCACTGCGGGGACAGGTCGACGCGCGGGGTGATCGACGGGGCCGGGCTCGTCCTGGGGGTGCAACTCGGCGAGGACCAGGTGGGCACCAACGCCGTCGGCACCCCGCTGGAGACCCGGCAGGCGCTGACGGTCCGGGGGGAGGACCACTTCATGGAGGCGTTCCGTCGGTTCGCCTGTTACGGACATCCGGTCGTCCACCCGATCACCCGTCGGCTCGAGGGTGTCCTCAACCTCGGCGGCATCGAGGGGCACGAGCATTCGCTGATCCGCCCGTTCGTACGGCGGATGGTGCGCGATATCGGGGAGCGCATGATGCTCGATGCGACCCGTCACCAGCAGCGGCTGCTCGCGGCGTTCCAAGAGGTGTCCTGCAACCCCCGCCGACGGGTCCTCGTGGTGGGGCACGGCCTCGTCCTCGCCACTCCGCCGGCCCTCGCCCTGCTGGAACCCGCCGACCACGCCGCGGTGCAGGCGTGCGCGGAGGGGACCTCGGGCAATGGCGGTGCAACATACAAGCTGCCCCTGCTCTCCGGCCGTACGGTCACCCTGCGATGTATGCCGGTGGACGGTGCCGACGGCGTGCTGGTCGACATCGTCCCGGATGAGGCTGTGCCCTCCCGCGCGAACCGCGCCGAGGTGACGCTCGGCTGGCCGCTGCTCGTCGTGGGCGAGCCGGGCAGCGGACGAACCACCGAGGCGCGGGAGGCCGTCGGGCCGGACGCGAGCACCCTGGACGCGACGGATGTCCTCCGGGCGGGGGAGCAGGCGTGGATCACGGGCATGACCGGACTGCTGACGTGCCAGGGTCCGCCACTGATCGTCGAGAACATCCAGCTCCTGTCCGAGCCGGTCACGGCGCTGCTCGCGGACCGCCTGCGCCATACCCGGCGCAGGACGGTACTGACGTCGACTCCCGGCGAACACCTGGACGTGGCACACGCCTCGCTGGTCGCGCTGTGCAACGCGCGCCGTGACCTCATCCCGCTGCGCCGCCGGCCCTACGAGGTGCCCCGGCTGGCGGTGCAGATGCTGGCCGACCTGAGCGGGCCCGGCCGCTCCCGGCTCACCGCCGACAGCCTGCGAGTGCTCGCGACGCAGCCATGGCCTGGCAACCTCGCCGAACTGCGGCGGGTGATCCAGACGGTCGCCGGGACCCGCTCCGCGGGCGACATCGTTCCGTCCGACCTGCCTGCCTCGCACCGGGGTGTACCCGTGCCCGCTTCTCCGTTCCGGCAGGCGGAGCGCGAGGTCATCGTCGCCGCGATCGAGGCGGCCGACGGGAACAAGCTCCAGGCGGCCCGCGCGTTGGGCGTGAGCCGGTCAACCCTCTACAACCGGATGCGGGCGTTGCGCATTACCTGACTCCTCGCCGAGACGCCACGTCAGGACGCGACGTCCTCCTGCCAGAGCCCACGGGCCTCCAGCGTCTCGATGAGGTGATCGGCGCTTTCCAGGATGTGCTGCTCCATGAGTGTGCGGGCCATGCGGCCGCTGCCCCTCCGAAGCGCTTCGACGATGAGGGGGTGTTCCTCGCGGGTGGCTGCCGCCCTGCCCTCGATGGAGATGTAGAAGCGGTTCGGCAGGTGTCCGACGACGGAGCGGAGCAGCAGGGCGAGGCGGTGGGAGTCGGCGGCGAGGTTGATCTGGCGGTGGAAGTCGTGGCCGTACTCGACCATGGCGTCCTCGTCACCGGCCGTGGCGGCCGCCTCCTGCTTCTTGACGATCGCCTCTAGCCCGTCGAGCTGCTCGGGGGTGATGTTCTTGGCGGCCCGGGCGGCCAGTTCGCCGCCGAGCTGGGCCTGGACCCAGAACAGGTCGCGCACATCCTGGGGGGTGAAGGGGGTGACGACGAAGCCGCGGCGGGGGACCAGCTCGATGAAGCCCTCGCTGCTCAGGGCGAGCAGCCCCTCGCGGACCGGGGTGTTGCTGACGCCGACGGCCTCGGCGATGGGTTCCATGCGCAGGAACTCACCCGGCCGCACCTTGCCGGAAATGATGAGCTCGCGTACGTAGCTCGCCACCTCTTCCGAGAGTTGCTGCCGCTTGGAATCGCCGCGCGCCATGAGTGCCCCGTTCGCCTGTGCCCGTTGATCTTTCGTCCACACATCATATAGCCGACCGCATCAGGCCTGACCTCGGACGGTGACGGGGAGAGCTTCAGTGCGGAGCGCCGACGGCGCTCTTGAGCGTGGCCGTCAGGCGACGGTGCACACCGGAGAGGACGAAGGCCGTCGTCACCAGGATCACGTCGAGCAGCGCGAGCGAGACGAGGGAAGGCAGCCACGGGCAGACGACGGCGGCAACGACGCACGCGGCGCAGGCCACGAGGCGCTCGGCCCAAGCCTGTCGGGTGGTGACGTGGTAGTACCAGGCCTGGGAGGCGAGATAGAGGGCTGGGCCACCGAAGAGGACCAGGGCCAGTGAGACGGAGCCCTGCTCGCGAGGGTGGGAGATGAGGAGTTCGACGGCGACGGCGACGGCGACGAGGCCGGCCAGCGAGCCGTATGTCGCGTTGATACCCCAACGGACCGAACGGATGGGGTCACTGGTGAGGGCGATGTGCATGGCGACGACGTCCTCGCCGCCGCCGAAGTACGACGCCCACAGGCAGACCAGTGCGACGAAGACCCCGACGAAGGCCAGGACGGTCGGGACGTCGACGGTCGTCGCCGACATCGTGCGGCCGATGGTGAGGACGGTCTCGCCGAGCAGGATGATCAGAAAGAGCCGGAGCCTTTCGAGCATGTGCTCGGCGTCGAAGTCGAGGTGCGCGGAACGGAAGACCCGGCCGGGCAGCGGATGGGCGAGCCAGGTTCCGGTCAGGTCGATCAGCGCGGCCGCGGCCCACCACCACAGCCGCGTGCCCGGGGCATGGGCCGCGCCTGTGATCCACAGCGGAGCGGAGACCGCCGTCCACACCAGGCCGCGCTGGTAGTGACCGCGCATCCCGTGAGTGGGGGCTGTAAGTGCCGCCAGGCCCTGGACGCTGAGCATGATCAGCAGCAGCGGCACCACGAACATCCAGGCGGAACCGGCGAAAGCGCGGGAGACGGCCGCGTTCATGAAGAGACCGAGACCCATGACGGTGAGCACGGTGAGCCGGGTCCGCGGCCGGGCGATGTCGAGCAGGGTCGCCTCGAAACTGGTGAACGCCCAGACACCGAAGACCGCCACCAGCAGTACGGCGGTCTCGACAGCGCCCCGCCAGGTCAGATGGGTGATCAGGTGGTGGGCGAGCTGGGAGACGGCGAAAACGAAGACCAGGTCGAAGAAGAGCTCCAGGGGGGAGACCTGCCTCCGGGTCGCCTGCTCCTGGGGGGTGCTGCTGTGGGGCATGCGGCTCACGATAGGTCGTCGGGACGCGCCGGAAGGGGAGCCGGGACGGCATGTTTCCCGCAACGGGGGTTGCCGGGGCGCTGGCCCGTAACACATAATATACAAAATATTAATCACCACCGCTTTTATCGCGACCCGGTGTCCGGTGAGGGGTGGATACCGAGGGAGCGTGGACGTGACGGTCGACGGCGCGATGCAGAAGCTCGACCCCCTGGTGGAGCCGGGGCGCATGCTGGTGGACGGCGCATGGATCCCGGCGCGGTCCGGACGGACCTTCTCGGTGGTGGACCCCGGCAGGGGCGAGGTGGTGGCTCGGGTTCCGGAGGGAGGGGACGAAGACGTTGACGGGGCGGTGCGGGCAGCCCGGCGGGCCTTCGAGGACGAGCGGTGGTTGCGGCTCTCCGGCGCCCAGCGGGCGGTGGTCCTGTGGCGCGTCTCCGAACTCCTTGAGGCCAACGCCGACGAACTTGCCCGCCTGGAGAGCCTGGACGTGGGAATGCCCGTGCCTCAGGCGCGGGCGATGCTGGGTGAGGCGGTGAACCAGTTCCGGTACTTCGCCGGCTGGGCGGACAAGATTCACGGCAGGAGCGTCGAGATCGGCCCCGCCGGACGTCGCTTCCAGGGAGTGACCCTCAAGGAGCCGGTCGGCGTTGTCGGCATGATCGTCCCCTGGAACGCGCCGATGATCGCGACCTCCCAGAAACTGGCGCCCGCACTGGCGGCGGGGTGCGCGTGTGTGGTCAAGCCGTCGGAGGAGGCGCCGCTGACGACTCTGGCGATCGGGCAGCTGCTTCTGGAGGCCGGGGTGCCCGACGGTGTGGTGAACGTGGTGACCGGCAAGGCCCCCGCGGGCGCGGCGCTGGCGGCGCACCACGACGTCGACAAGGTCAGCTTCACCGGGTCCACCCAGGTGGGCCGCATGGTCGTCGAGGCGGCGGCGGCAGGCAACCTGAAGAAGCTTCAGCTTGAACTGGGGGGCAAGTCCCCGGTGATCGTGCTGCCGGACGCGGACCTGGACCAGGTGATTCCGGGCGTCGCCATGGGCGTCTTCTGGAACACCGGCCAGATCTGTACGTCAGGGACGCGCCTCTTCGTACACCGGGACGTCTTCGAGGAGGTCGTCGAGGGGGTGGCCGCATACGGCCGGTCCCTCAGGATCGGCTACGGCACCGAGCCGGACGTGGACCTCGGGCCGCTCATCTCGCACCGGCACCTGGACCGGGTGAGCCGCCATGTGGCCGGCGCCGTCAAGGCCGGTGCCCGGCTGGTGGGCGGAGGCCGGCAGGTGGAGGGAAGGGGATACTTCTACGAGCCGACGGTTCTGGCCGATGTCGACCCGTCGATGGACGTGGTTCGTGAGGAGATCTTCGGGCCGGTCCTGGCCGCGATGCCTTTCACGGAGGTGGCCGAGGCGGTCGCCGGGGCCAACGACTCGGTCTACGGGCTGGCGGGCAGTGTGTGGACCAGGGACGTCGCAAGGGCCCACACGATCGCCCGCAGGCTCAGGGCCGGGCGGATCGGGATCAACGTGCACCGCGCCGGGGGCGTGCAGATGCCCATCGGCGGCTACAAGCAGTCCGGCTGGGGCCGGGAGAACGGTCCCGAAGCGGTCGAGGAGTACCTGGAGACCAAGTCCCTCGTGACCCTGCTCGACAGCTGAGACGGGCTTCGGTCCAGGCCGTGGAGAAAGTGGCATGGGAACTCTATAGAGATAATATTTAATGCATGATATCCATGAGCTATGACCACTTCTTCCCCTTCTGATTCGGTGTCCATCGGTGAGCTGATGGACTTGAGCGGCAAGACCGCCCTCGTCACCGGTGGTGCCATGGGCATCGGCCTCGGCATAGTGCGACGCCTCCACGAGGCCGGTGCGAACGTCGTGATCGCGGACGTCGATGAGGCGGCGGCGGTACGGGCCGCCTCGGAGTTCGACTCGGACCGGATCCGGGCCGCCGTCGGCGACGTCAGCAGCGCGGACGACGCGGCGGCCATGGTGCGTACCGCCGTCGATTCCTTCGGCGGCCTGGACATCCAGGTGAACAACGCGGGCATCTACAAGATCTCGCCCTTCCTGGAGACGAGCCTCGACCTCGCGCGGCGCACGCTCGAGGTCAACCTTCTGGGCGTCATGGCCTGTTCACAGGCCGCCGCACGGCAGATGGTCGAGCAGGGCCGCGGCGGCCGCATCATCACGGTTTCCTCCATCGAGTCCCTGACCCCGTCTTTGGAGGGCATGGCCCACTACGGCGCTTCCAAGCACGGCGTCGTCGGCCTGACCAAGACGATGGCCCTGGAGCTCGCGCCCCACGGCATCCAGGTCAACAACGTCGCCCCCGGCGGCATCCTGACCCCCGGGCTCGGCCCGCTCGACGACGGCGTGCTCGCGCACTTCGCGCAGAGCGTTCCGATGGGGCGTATGGGCGCCTCGGACGAGATCGGGAAGGCGGTCCTGTTCCTCGCCTCCGACCTCGCCTCGTACATGACCGGCACCCAGGTCGTCGTCGACGGAGGCCGGACGCTCCGCGGCGCCATGATCTGACCCGGAGCCGTACCACCGCCACCACGACGCGGGCTGAGCGCACCTGAGGGGCGCCCGGCCCGCGTCGATGTGTCTCCGGAGGAGGCGGGACCGTACGGAAAGAGCGTCCGACATCGGCCCGGGCCGACGTCGGACGCTCTTGTGGGGGGCTTCGCCCTGCGTCAGGGCGAGGGGCGCAGGGGAGCAGTCGGCGTGAACACCACCGGCAGTGTCGTCAGGCCCCGCAGCCAGGCCGACGGGCGACGCGTGAGGGTCTCGGCCGGCACGGCCAGGTCGATGTCCGGCAACCGGTCCAGGATCACCTCGATGGCCGTTCCCGCGATGATTTCGGCCATCTCCTGCGCCCGGAACGGGCAGCGGTGCTCACCGTGGCTGAAGGAGAAGTGCGCGTTGTTGCCACGGGTCGGTGCGATGCCCGGGGCGCGTACGTGGGGATCGTGGTTGGCGCCCTGGATGCCGAGCAGCAGCAGGTCGCCGGCGCGGATGCGCCGGCCGCCGAGATGGGTGTCGCACGTCGCCCAGCGGCCGGGCCAGTTCTGCAGGGGCGTGTCCTCCCAGAGAACCTCGTTCATCGCCTCCGAGACACTGCTGCGGCCACCGAAGAGGGACGCCGCGAAGCGCTCGTCCGTGAGCATCAGCCGCAGCGAGTTGCCGATCCAGTCGGCGGTGGACTGGTGGCCCGCTACCACGCTCTCCAGGAGGGTCTCGATCAGCTCCTGATCGCTGAACCCGCGGCCCTGCGCGAGCATCCGCGACATCATGTCGTCCGCCGGACGTGCCCTGCGGGCCGCCAGGAGCTCGGCCGTGGAGGCGATCAGATGGTCCAGACCGCTGTTCGCCCGCTCCTGTCCGTCCATCACCTCGGCGAGGGCGGTGACCAGTCCGGACCCCTGCTCCTGCGAGAAGCCGCAGAGGGCCGCGATGACCCGCAGCGGCAGCTGTACGGCGTAGTCCGCGGTGAGGTCCGCCCGGCCCTCACCGCACACCGCGTCGATCAGCTCGTCGGCGAACCGCTCGGTGACAGCGCGCAGTTCGACGAGACCGACGCCTTCCAGAGCGTGGTTGCTCACCCGTGCGCGCTCCCGTATCCGGTCCGCGGTGGGAGGCTCACCCAACGGAATCCTGCGCAGGATGACCGGCAGCAGCGGCCAGTCGTCGGGGACGGCGCCCAACTGGTTCCACAGCCTGGAGTCGCGGCTGAACAGCGCGGGGTCGGCGGTGAGCTGGTGCAGCTCGCGGTAGCCGACCACCAGCCACGCCGGTACGCCACCGTCGAGCACGACCGGTACCACCGGACCGTGGTCGCGCCGCATCTCCCGGTAGAGGGCCGCCGGCTCCGTCTGGAACCGCGGCCCGCTCAGGGGTACGGGGGGAAGGGTCACACCAGCTCCTCGTCCGAGTCAGACGTACGGGTAGGTGCGGTGAGAAGACGCCGCACATGTTCGACCAGGGCGATCAGCACCTCTTTGCCGGACTCGCGCGCGCGTGCGTCGCAGTCGACCAGCGGTACGTACGGGTCGAGGTCGAGGGCCTCGCGTACCTCGGCCGCCGAGTGGCGCGGGCCGCCGAAGTCGTTGCATGCGACGACGAACGGCAGGCCCAGGCGCTCCAGTCGGTCGATGGCGTACCACGAGTCGCCGATGCGCCGGGTGTCGACCAGGACGACCGCGCCCAGTGCGCCGGCGAACAGCCGGTCCCACAGGAACCAGAACCGTTGCTGCCCCGGTGCGCCGAAGAGATACAGCACGTTGCGCTCGTCCAGCGTGATGCGGCCGAAATCGAACGCGACCGTGGTCGCGGACTTGCCTCGGATGCCGGTCACGTCGTCGACCTCCTCGCCGGCCCGGGTCATGGTCTCCTCGGTGCTGAGCGGACGGATCTCGCTCACCGATCCGACCAGCGTGGTCTTGCCCACGCCGAAGCCGCCGACGATCACGATCTTCAGGCCGTTGTCGGCTTGGCTGCCGAGGGGCGTGCGGATGTCAGAGATTACGGAGTCCAACGAGCACCTGTTCCAGGATCTGGGGGTCGGGCAGTGCGGTTGCGCGCGGGTGGCGGACGCTCACCCGGCCGGCGACAAGGAGGTCGGAGAGCAGGATCTTCGTGATGTTCACGGGCAGCCGCAGTCCGGCAGCGATCTCCACGACCGCGGCCGGGTGGTCACACATCCGCAGGATGGCGGCGTGCTCCGACTGCATGCCGGGCGACGGAGCGCATTCGGCGACCACCAGGGTCACCAGGTCGAAACGGCGCGCCGAGTCGGCCTGGCTGCGCCCACCCGTGAGCATGTACAGCCGGTCGGGCGAGTCGTCACGGCCCGGGCGGCTCATGACGCGCGCGGGGGTGCCGTCAGGTGCTCGCCGAGCTGCTCGACGAGTTCGTTCATGTTGTGCCCTGCGAGTCCGGCGTCGGCCTCCTCCGAGGTGATCAGGGCGAGATGGGCGCCGTGACCGGCCTCGACGAGGAAGAGGACCCCGCCGTAGAACTCGGTCATGGAGGAGCGCACCCCACCGCTGCCGTCGCCGAACTCGATGGACGCACCGTGGGACAGGGCCTGGATGCCGGCCGAGATCGCGGCGAGATGGTCGGCCTGATCCCCGGAGAGACCGGGCGTGCGGCACAGCTTCAGGCCGTCCCGGGACAACACGAGAGCGTGCCGTGCGCCGGGGGTGCGCTCCAGCAGGCCCTCGATGAGCCAGGTCAGCCTCTGATCGGCGGTGGTGGAGAGGGGCATGGCGTGCGATTGCCTTCCGGGTGGGAGGGGTGGGGCGGTGCCGCCGGTTCGGGGAGTCTCTGCGGCCGGACTGGGCCGGCGTCCGGCGTCGGGGTCCGGAGCCGGGCGACATGAGTGCGGCGCGATCGGCGGGACACCGCTCAGTGGGCGGGTGCCTCAGTGGCCGGCCCTCTCGGGTGTCCCGGGTTTCTCGGGCGGGGGCGTGCCGCGGAACCCTTGACGGAAGCTGCCGAAGCGGACGGCGCGGGTGCTGGGGTCGGGCGTTTGACCGGTCCGTTCGTCGGCAGCGCGGGTGCGACTCGCGTCGGCCGCGGCGAGGGACTGACCGCGGCGGCGGCGCGGCAGCCCCCCGGCGGCGGGGCCGGCCAGGGGGGTCGTGGAGCCGAGAGCTTTCGGGGCGGACGGGACGATGTGCGGGGGGCGGCGTTCGGCGGCGGCCGGGTAAGGGAATTCGCCGAGGGCCGGGGGTTCACCGGGAGGCGGGCCGTCCGCGGCCGGGGATCGCTCCGGGCCCCCTGGCGCGATCCCCGGATGCCGGGTCAGGATCTCCTGCGGGATCATGACCAGCGCGCTCGTTCCGCCGCGGGCGGACGGACGGAAGGAGACGGTCAGTCCGTGCTTGCGAGCGAGTCTGCCGACCACCGTGAGGCCGAGCCGGGTGCCGCTGAGCCCGCCCAGCTCGCTGACCGTTCCGGAGACCGCGTGCTCGGCACGGCGCAGCTGTGCGTCGCTCATGACCAGGCCCGCGTCCTCCACCGAGACCACGATCCCGGTGGGCACCTCCTCGACGTAGACGTGTACCTCGGCGTTGGGCGGTGAGAAGTTCGCGGCGTTGTCGAGCAGTTCGGCGAAGGCGTGCATGACGCCCTCGGCCGCGTGTCCGGCGACCGACGCCTCGCTGGCGGAGTGGACGCGGATGCGCTGGTAACCGCTGACGCGGCCCATGGCGCCGCGCAGGACCGACTCCATGCTGATGGGGCGTGCCCAGCGGCGTCCGGACCGGGCGCCTGTCAGGACGGCGACCGAGTCCGCGAGCCGGCCCCCCTGGGCTGTGCTGTGGTCGAGGCGGAGCAGATCGGCCAGTACGTCCTCGTCCGTGTGCCGCTCCTCCATGGCACGCAGATCGGCGAGCATGGCGGTGGACAGGGCCTGCAGACGGCCGGCTACGCCGGCGATGGCGACGATGGTGGAGTCCCGGGTGGCCGCTGCCCGGCGGGCATGTTCGACGAGGCGGGCGTTCTCCTCGGTGAGGCTGCCCAGTTCGGCCTTGAACCGCTCGCGCTCCATGACGAGTTCGCCCGAGTGTCCGGCTCGCACCGACGTGAGCTCCTCGACGAGCCGGTTGCGTGCCCTGGCGGACTCCTCGACGAGCTGGATGTGCTGTCGCCCGAACTCCTCGAGAAGTCCGGCGCGCTCTCGCCCGAACTCCTCGGTGAGACGGCTCTGTTCGTTGCTCAGCCGAGCCACCTCCTGCCTCGCGGTGACCAGTCGTCGGCGGGTGTGCCGGGCCGAGCGGACGCCGTGCGCGGCTGCGGCGACCGAGACGCTCAGCAAGAGGGTGACGGCTCCGCCACCCCAGGCCAGTGGCATGCGGAAGCCGCTCGGTGCCGCCACGACCGTGGCCGTGACGGCGAGGCCGGCCGTCACGGCCACGAAGAGAGCGGGCAGACCGACGGCGGACAGGAGAGAGCGTTCGCCGTTCGGCAGGGAGGCGGTCATGCGGGATGTCCTCGATCGTTCTCTGGCGGTCAGGAGTGACCCGATGAGAGTGCACTATATAAAATATGATGAACTGGTGCCATGGGGCTTCCCGTGCACCTCCGTGCGGTCCCCTGCGGGATCACTCGATTCCGCGGGCGAACTCGCGGACCAGCTGCCTGAAACGCTCGTAGAAGTACGGCACGTTGGCGCCGGCCTCAGGGGTGTGCGGATGGGTGACCTTGACGTACGTACGGTCCCATCGGCGGTTCACCCACATCAGGACCTCGTCGCTCGGACTCGAGTCGTACAGGCCGTTGCAGTCGCTCGCGTCCCAGTCGCGGGAACCCGGTATGAGTCTGCCGTCGATGTACGAGACGATCGGCAGCACCGAGGAGTCGTCGTCCTGGAGAGGAATGCCGGCGAGCTCGGCCACCCGCAACGGGGAAACTCTCGCCAGTTTGCAGGCGGTACGGAAGGCCATACCGGCCTTGTTCAGGATCTCGGCTCGGGTCAGGTCCCCGCCGTTCCCGACGAGCGGGAACGCCACAGGCACCAGATTGATGAACCAGCCCTGGGCGGCGTGCCAGCGGGTCTCGTTGCGGGTGTGCACCACGGAGAACCCGCGGTACTCGGCACGGCCGGCCAGCTCGCGGTGGAGGATGCCCAGCACGGCCATCAGGCCGGCCGAGAAACCCGCCCCGTGCTGCCGGCACACCTTGGCGAACGCATCGGCTTCGGAACCGGTCAGCAGGTCGAGGTCGAAGGAGCGGCTGGGGCGCGTCTCGCCCGGCGGCACGCCCAGGTCGAGCGGGAACGACGGCATCGGGCCGGAGAGCAGAAACGTGACCCAGCTCTGTACCTCGGCGGAGTCCGCCTGGAGCTCGGCGGCCCGAGCGCGTTCCTCGGCACCGGCGTCGATGTAGCTGCCCGCGTCCGGCAGCACGGCCTCGACGCCCTCGACCTCCGCCTGGTACAGCGCCCGCAACTCGTGGAAGACGAGCACGACGGAGTAGGCGTCGCTGTGCGCGTGGTCGACAGCGAAGTAGACGGTCGAGGAAGACTCCCGCAGCACCACGCCTGCGGTGAACGGCGGCCAGACCAGCGGATCGGTGTTCCCGTGGAACTGCTCGCGCATGTGCTCCCTGATCGCGTCGCCGGAGTCCAGCTCGCCGAGCGTCACGGCCTGGATGTCCACGTCCTCGGCGTCGACCTTGTGCCGCACCAGGGTCACCTCGCCCATGCCGGCGGCCGCCCCCGGCTCGGCGGAGAACCAGGTGAGCACGGTGTCGTGGCGCAGCACCCACTTCTTCAGCGCGGCGGCCAGCGCGTCTGCGTCGACCCGGCCCGGTAAGTCGAAGGCGAGCCCGACCCACGGCGCCTGTGGGCGACCCGCCGCCACGTTGGCGATGCGGCGGAACAGGTGGTTCTCCTGGACGGGGGACGGCGGCACGGGGTGGACCGGAGCGTGCTTCGCCTTCTCGATCACGTGCTCCGGCACCCGCAGTTCGACGAGTGTGCCCGGTCGGGGGTGGTAGTCGCTCAGGAACGTCATCAACATGGGACAGGGGATCCTTCCGCTGCTGCTGCCGCCGGGACGGGGAAGCCCGGACGCGGCTCGGGGGGTGGGACGGGTGAAGCGGGCGTCACAGGCCGGCGGCGGCCAGCCGGACCAGGCGGCGGGCCTCGTCCAGGTAGGGAGGCACGGTGGCCCGGCCGGGGTCCGAGTCGGGGAAGCGGTAGCTCAGGTAGACGCCTTCGTGGGTCCGCATGACCCACACGTAGACCTCGTGGGCGTCGAAGCGGCGGCAGCGCACCGCCGCCGCCTTCCAGTCGGCCCACCGCCGGGCGCCGGGGACCCAGCGCATGTCCATGTACGAGACCATGAACCGTGGTTCGAGGGGACGCCCGAGCAATTCGGCGAGCCGGGCCAGGGGTACGTCGGCGAGGGGGCGGGCGATCCGAAGAGCCTCGCCCGCTTCCTTCATCACCTGCCCGAAACCGTCCTCGACGTGCACCGGCAGGCTGATGGGCGCGATACCCACGTACCAGCCCAGCGAACGGAGTAAGCGGCGCTGGGTGCGCGTGTGGACGGGCACCAGCGTGCGGAACCGTTCCTGGCCGTACCGGTTGCGGGCGGCCATGCCGAGACAGGCGAGGACGCCGGACAGGAGGTCCCCGCCCTTCTGTTTGCAGACCAGGTCGAAGGCCCGCGCCTGCTCGGCGTCGAGCAGCCAGTCCAGGCCACCGGTCTGAGCGGCCGCGGGGTGCGCCGTGCCGTCGGCCACCGGGGCGAAGAACTCGGGCAGCCGCCCGTCCCCCTCCTCGACGAACTCCCGCCAACGGCGTACGGACTCGTGCTCACCGTGCAGCGAATCGGCGGCCTCCCGCTCGGGGCCGGTGAAGTCCAGGTAGCTGCCCACCGGGGTGAGGCCGGCATCGCGGCCGTCGAGAGCGGCGCCGTAGAGCTGGCCTATCTCGTAGGCGATCAGGAGGACGGAATAGCCGTCGGCGTTCAGGTGGTCGAGGCCGACGCAGACTGTGGTGGAGGAGCCGTGCTCCACGGTGAGGAACACGAACGACGGCCAGGCCAGCGGGTCGGTGTCAGCGTCCAGGACGCGTTCGATCCGGGTGCGCAGGGCGGCGGGGTCGGTGAAGACGCCGAAGTCCTCCCGGACGAGGTCGACGTCGCCGGGCTGCCGGGTGGCGCGGTCCAGCCGGGTGGTGTCCGTCCCGTCGGCGGAGGGCTGCAGTCGGCTGCGGAGCGTCTCGTGGCGGTCGGCCCAGCCAAGCAGAGCGGTCCGGAGGGCGTCCGGGTCGAGCGGGCCAGGCAGCTCGAAGGTGGTGGCCAGCCAGGAAGGGCTGTGGCCGCCCTCGGCGGCGGGCCGGAGCGCGCCGCGGATATGGGCCTCCTGGAGGTACGAGGCGGGCCGGCTGTCGGGGATCCAGCCTTCCGCGCGCGGGGAGTTGCTCCTGGGCCGCCACGCCGTCAACTGTCCGGGGCGGACGTCGAGGTCCCACATGTCAAGGAACTTCATGGGCTTGCCTCACTACTCGGGCGGTACCTGGTGGGGGGGATCTCGCAAGCCTGAACCGGCCTCACTTCCGAGGACGGTTGGCGTGATCGCTTCAACGCGTGTCCACGGTAGGAAGGAATGGTGAGTGTGTGTGTCCAGAGAATTGGACACCGCTGCCCCGGATATACGTGGGTGCGGTGGGAAATGGGCACACAGAATCAGAGCTCTGCTCAGCAGGTGCATTTCCGGCACCAGGGCCCGGCGCCCTGTTCGGTGGACCGGTGGTCCCTGTCAGAAGATGCGGAGCGCCCGCATCCTGTTGTAGAGCGTGGACCGGCTCACGCCGAGGGCGCGTGCCGCCTGCAGTTTGTTCCCGCCCGCGGCCTCGATCGCGGCGAGGATGATCTCGCGTTCGGCCTGGCGGAAAGGCGAGGCCGGCGGTGGGGTGCCACGGTGTGAGAAAGGCAGGTCTGTGGAAACGATGTCTCCTGCCGAACGAATTGCGGCGAGAATCTGGACCACGCTGCGCAATTCCGTGAGATTCCCTTGCCACGGCTGTTCGGTCAGGATGCGCACCGTGTCGGCGGAGAGCCGGACCCGGCCGGACCCCGTGATGTCGGCGAGCATTCTCGTCGCCAGCGGGCCGATATCGTGTCGGCGCTGGCGCAGGGGTACGAGGTCCTGGCGTGCGGCGCTGACGGCCACGAGCGGTGCGTGCGTGGTCTCCAGGTGGGCGCCCGGTGAGGTGGTGAGCACGACGTCCCGCCGTGCGCCGCCCAGGAGATGAGCGAGCAGCGTCACCAGGTGTTCGGAGAGGTGGTGGAGGTTCTCCACGACCACCGCCGGGCCCGCCGACGCCAGCAGCGTCTCCGCGGCCCTCGCCCAGGCGTGTTCGCCCTGGCGGACGGCCTCCGCCGCGTCGAGCGTGCTCGCGTCGGTCCCTGCGGCCCGTCGCGCTTCCGTCGTACGGCCGCTGCCCGGCTCGCCGACGATCAGCAGCGGCCGGGCGGCCCCGGTGCCGCTTCCGCCGCCACCGCGCGGGGCGTCCTGCTCGGGCACGATGTGGATCAGCACCCCGTCCGCCCCGTCGAGCCGGGTACATCGCAGCCGGACCGTCCGACCGGAGGCCAGCGTGAGCCGCAGAGTCGCCTCGCCAGGCGGCCGCGTCATCTCGGACCAGGCACGGATGACCGCCTGATCCGCAGGCTGGAGCAGGTCGAGGGCGGGGGGAGTGGAGAGGACGAGCCCCTGCCCGATCACCATGACGGCGTGTCCGCGACGGCGTGCCGCCGTACGGAAGGCCGTGAGGAGCCGCTGCTGCGCGGGGCCCGTGTCGGGCCGGAGGCGGTCCTGGATGTCCTGGACCACGCGCAGGGCCA
The DNA here is from genome assembly GCF_056430475.1 of Streptomyces sp. NPDC045968. Classification (NCBI taxonomy): domain Bacteria; kingdom Bacillati; phylum Actinomycetota; class Actinomycetes; order Kitasatosporales; family Streptomycetaceae; genus Streptomyces; species Streptomyces sp. NPDC045968. The sequence continues at coordinate 17,057 of NZ_JBWKLF010000005.1, forward strand.
GGGGTCGCAGCAGGGGGTACTCGTCCTCCGTGCGGCAGCTGATGCTGAAGACGCCTTCGAGGCGGTGTGTCACCGGGTGGACGACGGGGTGTCCGTAGCAGACGAACGCGCTGAAGGCGGGCACCGTGTGCTCGTGTCCGCGCAGGAGTACCTCACGTCCCGTGACCGCGGGGGTGCCCAGCGCGTTGGTCCCCAGCTGCTCCTCGCCGACCTGGGTGCCTATCGTGAGCCCCACGGCGTCCATCTTTCTGCGAACGGCGGCGTCCACGTACTGGATGTCGACGATGGAGGCCGACGCGTCCCCGAGGACGAGGATCGCCGGAGCACCGTCGAGCTCGCGGCCCGCCTGTTCGAGCACCGGACGCGCGGCACGGACGAGCGGACTGTCGGGGGCTGCCGGAGCGCTGGTGAGCGGCGGAGGCCCGACGGCAGAGCCGTATAAGTGCGAACGCGTCCATGACAGCTCGCTCTTCGGTCGCATCCGCCCACCGCCGCCCCGCGTTTCCGTCCCGTCATCTGGCATGAACAAGCTCGAAATAAAATATAACAGCCGGGGCGGGTGAAGGGCTCCGGCCACCGCGGGGCGTGCCACGACCCGCCCCGCGGTCAGGGCGCCCCCTCCCCGTCGCGCCACAGCCCGCGCTCCTCGAGCACGGCGACGAGCCGGTCGGCGCCCGCCAGGATGTGGCGTTCCATCAGTGCGCCCGCCCGGTGCGCCTGGCGCCGACGGAGAGCGTCCAGAAGCAGTGGATGCTCGGTCCGGGTGGCGGTGACCTGGCCTTCGATCGCGGCGTAGAAGCGATTGGGCAGGTGCTTGACGACGGAGCCGAGCAGGAGGGCGAGCCGGCGCGAGTCCGCCGTCAGGTTGATCTCGCGGTGGAACGCGTGGCCCAGTTCGGCGACGCGTTCCGCGGCCCCTGCGTCGACGGCGTCCTGGTGCGCGTCGAGGTTGGCCTCAAGGCGTGCGAGCCCCGCCGGCGAGATCCGCCGCGCCGCACGCGCGGCCAGTCGGGCGGAGAGCCGTGCCTGGACCCAGAACAGGTCCCGCACGTCCTGCGGGGTGAACGGCGCGACCACGAACCCCCGGTGGGGGACGAGCCGGACGAGGCCCTCGCTTCTCAGGGCGAGCAGCCCTTCGCGAGCCGGTGTGCTGCTGACCCCGACGGCCTCGGCGACGCGCTCGATGCGCAGGAACTCGCCCGGCCGTACCTCTCCCGAGATGATCAGCTCGCGTACGTGGCCTGCCACCTCCGCGGGGAGGGCCTGACGCCCGCGGGGCCGATCGCGCTCCCTGTCCGTGTGGTCGGTCGCCATGAGTTCTGCCGTCCTTCCGGTGATCGCCCGCGTCCCCCTGTGGGCCGCACCGACGTCCCCTTGCCTATGCATAATATATTTTGTATCTTCACGTTGCCTGGTACGTACAGCGAAAGGACCTCCCATGGCCGGCCTCTACTTCGAGGAGTTCGAACCCGGTGCCGTCATCGAGCACGTCAACCGGCGCACGGTCACAGAGACCGACAACGTCCTTTTCAGCACCCTGACGCTGAATCTGGCGCCGCTGCACCTGGACGCCGAGTACAGCAGGAACAGCATCCACGGCCAGCGGCTGGTCAACAGCCTCTTCATCCTGGGGCTCGTCTCGGGCATCACCGTTCCGGAGACCACGCAGGGCACCACGCTGGGCAACCTCGGCTTCCAGGAGATCAAGTTCCCGAAGCCCGTCTTCCACGGTGACACGATCCACGTCCGTACCGAGATCGTCGACAAGCGCGAGTCGAAGAGCCGCGACGACTCCGGCATCGTCACCTTCCGGCACCTCGGCATCAACCAGCGCGACGAGATCGTCTGTGACGCGGTCCGCGTCGGCCTGATGCTCAAGCGGTCCGCCGCCGAGCGGGCGACGACGGCGGGCTCCTGAGGACGCGGCGAGGAGAGAGGAGTCGGTATGCGAAACATGAGCCTGTTCGGCGCGTCGAGCACACCGGTGTGGGTGCCTGGCGAGGCCGAACGCGAGCGGAGTCGCCTGATGACCGCCATGCGGCGCTGGGGCTACGACACGCTCGAGGACCTGCACCGGGCGTCGGTCGACGACCCCGAGTGGTTCTGGCGGGCCGCGGTCGAGGACCTCGACATCACCTTCACGAAGCCGTTCGAGCGGGTCCGTGACGACAGCGAAGGAAAGCCGTTCCCTCGTTGGTTCACCGGCGGGGCCCTCAACGCGGCGGAGGTGTGCGCGCACCGCCACGCCTCGGGGGAGCTGGCCGGGAAGACGGCCGTGGTCTACGAAGGCGACGGAGGGCAGCGGCGCAGCCTGACGTACTCCCAGCTCGACACGGACGTACGGCGGTTCGCGGCCAACCTCACCGGCCTCGGCGTCACGCGCGGGGACCGGGTGGTCCTCTTCCTGCCGGTCGTCCCCGAGGCCACCGTGGCCTTCCTCGCCTGCGCGATGATCGGTGCCGTGTCCGTTCCCGCGTTCACCGGCTACGGCTCCGAGGCGCTGGCCACCAGGCTGCGGGACTCGGAGGCGGTGCTCCTGGTCACTGCCGACGGGACCACCCGCCGCGGCAAGCGCGTGCCGCTGAAGCAGACGGCCGACGAGGCACTGGCGTCCGCGCCCTCCGTCCGGTACGCCGTGGTGGTCCGCCACCTCGCCGACGGCGTCGGGATGAAGGACGGCAGGGACATCTACTGGGACGAGCTCGACCCGAACCCGCCCCCGGTCGAGACGGTCGCCACCGACCCCAACGACCCCCTGACCATCGTCTACACCTCGGGCACCACCGGCGCTCCCAAGGGCATCGTCCACTCCCACGCGGGGCTGGCGGTCAAGGCCGCGTCGGACTTCGGCTACGGCTTCGACGTGCACGGCGAGGACGTCATCGCCTGGATCAGCGACATGGGCTGGCTGGTCGGCCCGCTGCTGATCATGGGCGGGCTCCAGCTGGGCGCCACGGTCGTCTTCACCGAGGGCGTGCCCAACCACCCCACGCCGAACCGCATGTGGGAGCTCGTCGAGCGCAACGGCGTCACCGTGCAGGGCGTCGCGCCCACGGCGATCCGGGCGCTCATGGCGGCCGGTGACGGCTCGTTCGGTGAACTCTCGACCCTGCGCGCGTTCGTCTCCACCGGCGAGGCATGGGACGAGCAGACCTGGCGCTGGCTGTTCGAGACCGTGGGGGAGCGCCGTCGGCCGATCATCAACTACAGCGGCGGCACCGAGGTCGGGGGCGGACTCCTCAACAGTTATCCGTTCCTCCCCATGGACCCTGCCTCGTTCAACGGCCCGCTGCCCGGCATCGACGTGGCCGTCCTCGACCAGGACGGCAGGCCGGCCGTCGGCGAGATCGGCGAGCTCGCCGTCCTCAACACCTTCCCGGGCATGACCCATGCCTTCTGGCAGGACCGCGAGCGCTACGTGGAGACGTACTGGAGCCGCTGGGACGGCGTCTGGGTCCACGGCGACCTCGCCACCGTCGACGCCCACGGCACCTGGCGTATCCATGGCCGCTCCGACGACACCATCAAGGTGTCCGGCCGCAGGGTCGGCCCGGCCGAGCTGGAGGCATCCCTGCTCAAGGACCGCCGGATCGTCGAGGCCGCCGTCATCGGCGTCCCCGACCAGCAGCGCGGCCAGCGCGTCGTCGCCTTCGTCGTCGCGGCCGACTCCGACATCGACCAGCGGGCCCTCGCTGCCACCGCGGCGCACAACGTGGGCCGCTCCTTCGCCCCGGCCCTCCACATCGTGGCAACACTGCCGAAGACCAAGAACGGCAAGATCATGCGCCGTGCCATCCGCGCCCGCCACCTCGGGAGCCCACCGGGCGACATGTCGTCGCTCGACCCCATGACCCCCCTGGAAGACATTCCCGTGTACCGAGGAGAGAAGTGATGGCCGTGACCGAGTCCAGCGACCTGGAACTGATCCGCAAGTCCGTGCGCGAGCTGGCACGCCGCTTCGACCTGGGGTACTGGCGCGAGAAGGACAAGAAGCACGAGTACCCCTGGGAGTTCGTCAAGGCGTTCGCCGACGGAGGCTGGCTCGGCGCGATGATTCCGGAGGAGTACGGCGGTCTCGGGCTCGGCCTCGCCGAGTCGGCCGTCATGCTGACGGAGATCGCCGAGTCGGGCGCCGGTATGAGCGGCGGTTCGGCCATCCACTTCTACGTCTTCCCGCCGGCCCCGATCCTCCGGTACGGCTCGGAGAAGATGAAGCGCGAGTTCCTGCCCAAGCTCGCCAAGGGCGAGATTCTCATGGCCTTCGGCGTCACCGAACCCACCGCCGGTGTGGACACCTCACGCATCCGGACGAAGGCCGAGAAGATCGACGGAGGCTGGGTGGTCAACGGGCAGAAGGTCTGGATCACCAACGCGCAGAACGCCCACAAGATCCTGCTCCTCGCCCGGACCTCGCCGCGAGACGAGAACAAGCCGCTCGACGGCATGACCCTGTTCTTCACCGATCTCGACCGTTCCCGCATCACGGTCCGCGAGATCGACAAGCTGGGCCGCGCCGCGATCGACTCCAACGAGCTGTTCATCGACAACCTCGAGGTCGCTGACGACGAGGTCGTCGGCGAGGTCGGCCAGGGCTTCCGCTACCTGATCGACGGCCTCAACCCCGAGCGTGTCGTGGTCGGCATGGAGGGGATCGGGCTGGGGCGCGCCGCACTCGACCTGGCCAGCAATTACGCCAACGAGCGGATCGTCTTCAACCGGCCGATCGGCAAGAACCAGGCCGTCGCCCACCCGCTGGCCGACTCCTGGATCCGCCTGGAGGCGGCCGAGCTCGTCTGTATGAACGCAGCCCGGCTCTTCGATGCCGAGCAGAACTGCGGCAAGGAGGCCGCCGCCGCCAAGTTCCTGGGCGCCGAAGCCGGCTTCCAGGCGTGCGACCGCGCGATGCAGACCCACGGTGGCTTCGCGTACGCCAAGGAGTACCACGTCGAGCGGCTGTGGCGGGAGGCTCGCCTGCTGCCCAACGCCCCGTTCTCGCAGGAGATGGTGCTCAACTACATCTCCACCAAGGCGCTCGGCCTCCCCAGGGCCTACTAGGCCATGAGGCGGCCGCGGCGAGCGCGGAAGACGACCGTCCGGCGCGGCCCCGGAGAGCACCCGCCCTCCGGGCCCGCGCCGGCCGCCGAGGTGACGAGAGAACACGAGGAACACATGCGCGATGTGCTGATCCGCCTACGGGACGAGGGCCCGCGCGGCGACGACGGCGACCGCGACGGGTATGGCTCGGCCGCCGGTGGTGCCGCATGAGCGGCCCGCTGGAGGGTGTCCGGGTGGTCGCCCTCGCCGGCATGGGACCTGTCCCGTTCGCGGGCATGCTCCTGGCCGACATGGGTGCCCACGTCGTCCGGGTGGCGCGGCCGGCTAACCGGGCCGCCCGCGCCCTGAGCCAGACCGACGGCCTGCGGGAGGAGCACGACCTGGGGAACCGCGGGGTGGACACCGTGGCCGTCGACCTGAAGGATCCCGAAGGTGTGGAGTCGGTCCTCCGCCTGGTCGAGGCCGCCGACGTCTTCGTCGAGGGCTACCGCCCGGGAGTGGCCGAACGGCTCGGCCTGGGACCGGACGTCGTGTCGAAGCGGAACCCTGCCGTCGTCTATGCCCGCCTTACCGGTTACGGCCAGAGCGGGCCCATGGCGAAGACGGCCGGCCACGACATCAACTACGTGGCGATGTCAGGGGCCTTGCATGCCATGGCCCGGGAAGGAGAGGCACCCCGGCCGCCCATCAACCTGCTCGGCGACTACGCGGGCGGTGGGACGTTGGCCGCGTTCGGGATCGTGTGCGCCGTCCTGGAGGCGCGGACCTCGGGACGCGGACAGGTCCTGGACGCCGCCATGGTCGACGGGGTGGCGCTGCTGACCGCGAAGCTCCAGGGACTGCGGGCCGCCGGACTCTACGACGACGTGGCGGGCACGAACTACCTCGACTCCGGGGCACCGTTCTATGACACCTATCGGTGCAAGGACGGCGGTTACATCGCGGTGGGGGCACTGGAACCGGACTTCTACCGGGACTTCACCGCGCGCCTGGGTGTGGACGTAGCCGACTGGCCCGACCAGGAGGACCGGAGCGGCTGGCCTCGACTGCGCGAGCTCATCGGCGCGGCGATCGCGTCCAGGACGCGAGCGGAGTGGGCGGAGGTCTACGCCGGCACCGACGCGTGCGTCACGCCGGTCCTCTCGTTCGACGAGGCGGCCGGTGATCCGCACAATGCGGTGCGCCGGCTGTTCCAACGCGTCGGGGACGTCCTCCACCCCGCGTCGGCCCCGCGCTTCAGCCGAACGCCCGGCCGCCGCCCGGCGGCCCCGAGCGTCGAGCGACTCGACGTGCGACAGGTGATCCGGTACTGGAACCCCGGGCGCAGCTGACGGGTGGCGGGCGGTCCATGGCCGCCTTACCGAGCGCAGTGCATATATGAAGGATTTTATTGAGAGGATGGATATGTCTCTGTCTCCTGAAGGGCAACGCGCCCCGCAGGCCCTCTTGTCCGGCCTCAGGGTGGTGGAGCTCTCGAGCTACGTGGCCACTCCGCTCTGCGGGCTCACCCTCGCCCAGCTGGGGGCCGACGTCCTCAGAGTCGAACCCCTCGGCGGAGCGGCCGACCGCACCAGGTGGCCGTTGGCGGACTCCGGCACCAGCCTCTACTGGTCGGGACTGAACAAGGGCAAGCGTGCCGTCGCGGTCGACATGGCGTCCGCGGAGGATCGCCGACGGGTGGCCGAACTGATCGTCGACGGGGGCCCGTGCGTCGTGGTCAGCAACAGCGACCGCTACCCGGAACTCGGCTACGAGGAACTCAGCGCCCGCCGCCCCGACGTCATCCACGTCCTGCTCCAGGGACGCGCCGACGGTGGCGCCGGAGTCGACTACACCGTCCAGGCGGCCACCGGATTCCCGCTGGTCACAGGCCCCCCAGGCAGCGCCGCCCCGGTCAACCAGGTACTGCCCGCCTGGGACATCGCGGCCGGGCTCTACCTGGCCGTCGGACTGCTCGCCGCCGAGCGGGACCGGCTGCGGACCGGGCGTGGACGGCGGATACGGGTGGCGCTCGACGAGGTGGCGCTCGCCACCGCCGGAAATCTCGGATATCTCGCCGAAGCGCAGGTCACCACCCATGACCGGGGAAAGTCGGGCAACGACGTCTTCGGCACCTACGGCCGCGACTTCGTGACGGCGGACGGGGAACGGGTGATGCTGGTGATCCTGACCTGGCGTCACTGGACCAAGCTGCTTGCCGCGACCGGCCTCACGGACGCCTTCGACGGCCTAGCCGAGGCGCTGGACATCGACTTCTCCGGGGAGTCCCAGCGCTACGAACACCGCGAGCTGATCTCGACGCTCCTCGCGCGCTGGTTCGGCGCCACGCCGTACGCTGAAGTGGCGCGGCTCCTGGACGAGCACAGGCTCCTCTGGGAGCGCTACCGGAGCTTCGCGGAACTCGGCCGCGACGGCGGTTCGGAGCTGCGGAAAAGCGACCTCTTCGGCGTCGTCGACCAGCCGGGAGTGGGCCCGCACCTGGCACCGAAGTCGCCGATCGTCGTCGACGGCGGACGTCTCGAACCGCTGCCCGCGCCCACCGTCGGCCAGCACGACGGGGAGCTTCCGCCATCCCTGGGGGACGGCGGAAGCTCCGACCGGGGGTGAGCAGCGGCGTACCCGATGGCCCGGCCCCCCTTGGGCCGGGCCATCGGTGTGTGCAGGACCCGTCAGCCGCCGACGGCGAGGATCCGGCGGGCCCGCTCCAGGACCGGCTTGTCGACCATGTGCCCGTCCACCACCGTGACCGAGTCGCCGGCGGCGACCACGGCCAGGGCCCACTCCCGCTCGCTCGCGGTCGGGGCGAAGCGCTCGGCCACCACGGCGACCTGCCCGGGATGGATGCAGAGCTTCGCGGTGAAGCCGAGCCGACGCGCGTGCGCGATGTCGGTGGTGAGGGTGCCGAGGTCCTTCACCGCGGTGGTGACACCGTCGATCGGAGCGCACAGACCGGCGGCCGCCGACGCCGAGACCAGCCGGGAGCGGGCGTAGGACAGCGCCGCGTGGTCACCGTGGGCGACCCCGAGCTGCCCCGCGAGGTCGACGTTGCCGAGGGCGACCCGTACCGCACCGGCGGTGGCGCACACCTCCCGCGCCCGCTCGATGCCCGCGGCCGTCTCCACCAGCGGGATCAGGGGCGACCTCCCGGCCGTACGGCAGGCGATGTCCGCGAGCACGGCCGGGGCCTCGGACTTCGGCACCATGATCGGTGCGCTGAGGCCCGCCGCCATCGCGAGGTCGTCGTCGCACCATGGCGTGCCTGGCGCGTTGATGCGGACCACGGCGATGTTCCCCGCGCCGAGCCAGTCGGCGATGTTGTCGCGCGCACGGTCCTTGTCCGGTGCGGCGACGGCATCCTCGAGATCGAGGATGACCGCGTCCGCACCGGTGGCGACGGCCTTGTCGAACCGGTCAGGCCGGTCCCCGGGCACGAACAGATAGCTGCGGGCCGTCTCGAGCCGGCCGAAGGACAGGCTCATGCGAAGGCCACCTCCGCCGTGGCGTGGCGCTCTTCCCGGGAGGTCGCGATACGGAGCGCGGCTCCCTGTTCCCCCGGCGCACCCGATGCCAGCAGGCGCTCGCCCGAGAACGCCGGGCGCCGCAACCGGTAGGAGAGTGAACGTACCTCTCGCGCGGGGGAGTTGCGGCGTACGAGCTCCAGCATCGCGAGCACCAGGAGCGGGCCGTGGACGACGAGGCCGGGGTAGCCCTCCTCGCCGGTGGCGTACGGCGCGTCGTAGTGAATGCGGTGCGCGTTCGCGGTCAGCGCGCTGAACCGGAAGAGCACCGTGGGGTCCGCTTCCAGCGGGAGCTGCCACGCCTCGTCGGACCGCGCCGGGGTGGTGGTGTCGAGCACGGCCGGGTGCTGTCCTGCGCTCCGCCCCGACCGGTAGACGAGGTCCTGCTCCTCGACGAGGCACGTCGTGCCCCGCTGGAGGTACTCGTTGCGTACCGTCACGAAGAGCAGTTCCCCGGTGGAACCTTGCTTGGTGGTCACGGAGTTCAGGCTGCTGACGCGCCGGGTCGGCTCGCCGACGACCAACGGCCGGGTGACCGAGCAGCGGCCGCCGGCGAACATGCGCTGGCGGTCCGGGACGGGGGGCAGGAAATGGCCGTTCAGGGGGTGTCCATCGGCGCCCAAGTCCTGCTGTGGGGGCCACTGCAGGAAGTACAGCCAGTGCCAGAGGGGCGGCAGTGGGTCGCCGGTCGCCGCGATCGGACCCGGCTGGTCGAGCACCGCCGAGAGCGCGGCGACCGGCCCGGGGGACAGGGCCTCGTCGTCGGTGACCTCCCCCGGACTCCACGACTCCACGTACGGGCCCAGCCCGCGCGGTGTGATCTGCATGGCCTCTCCTCAGAACCGACTCAATTCAGAGGAATCATCATGCATGCTGATGGATGGACGAGAGTAATAGAAAAGCGTGATGAGAGCATGCTGCGGGTGCATGGGACCGCCTCTCGGTGCCACCCGCTTGCGGGCACCCGCGCTCACGCTTCCTTCGGGGCCGGATCGTGCAATGCCGCGGAGGGCCACCGGCCCTCGTCTACGGCGGAGCGGATCCCGCGCGTCAGCTCCGCGGCCACCACCTGAGCGGCGGGGGAGACCCGGCCCGCTCTGGCGGTGCCCAGCACGATCGAGCGCCATACCTCGGGATCGCACAGGGGCGCGGCGCTCAGGGAGCCTTCGGTGACGTCCTCCGCGATGCCGACAGCCGGCAGGATCGTCCAGCCGTGCCCGGCCCGCACCAGCTGTTTCTGCACGTGCATCGAGTTTGTCTGGACTACCAGATTCATCTCCACCCGGGCCTGCGCGGCGGCCGTATCGATCACCGAGCGCAGTCCGTGACCCGAGGCGGGCACGACCAGCGGGTGAGCGACCGCCTCTGTGAACGGCACCGGGCGGTCGGCCCGCAGACCGGCCGAGGCCGGTGCGACGGCCCACAGCCTCTCGCGTACCAGCGGTTCGGCGTTGAGTGACGGCGTGCTGGAGAGGTTGTACAGCAGCGTCAGGTCCAGATCGCCGTCGTCGAGCCACTTCTGGAGATGGCCGGAGTATGCGGTGAGCAGCCGCAGATCGATGCCGGGATGGTCGCGGAGTACGGCGGACACCAGCGGCTCGGCGAGCAGGCTGGTGGTGCTGTCGAGCAGCCCCACCGTCACGATGCCGGTGACGACGCCCGGCGTCGGCCGGATCTCGGCACGGGCCCGCTCCAGCTCGTTCAGCGCCCGCCGGGCCCGCTCCACCATCGTCACCCCTGCTGCGGTGGGCCGCATGCCCTGCCTGGTCCGCTCGAACAGTGCGACCCCCAGCTCCTGCTCCAGCGTTCGGATCTGCCGGGTCACCGCAGGCTGGACCAGGTGCAGCAGCTCCGCCGCGCGCGTCACGCTCCCGGCCTCCGCCACCATGACCAGCGCTCTGAGCTGTTTGACGTCCATCGTTCCTCCGCCGTTGCGCCGACCCATCCGCAGCCCGCATGGGCCCATCAGGAAACAGTATTTCACCTGCGGTGTCATGAGGGCCCATGATGGCTGTGCTGCGGGAATGAGGGTTCCCGACATGCGCCTGCTTCTCAAGGGGCGCATGGAACGGCCCGAGGGCGCCCGCATACGTCCTCGGCGTCGACGGATCTCGCGTTGCCCCTTCGGGAGATCCGTCGACGGCTCGCCCTCCTGCCGCATCCCCGCCCGTCGCCAGGAGGCCGGACCATGACGGCACCGCAGATCCGAACCACGAGGAGTACACCGTGAGTACCTTGGACGCCCTCTCCGAGGACGAGCAGTTCGTCGTCAAGACTGTGCACGACTTCGTGAACAAGGAGGTGAAGCCCGTCGTCCAGGAACTCGAGCACTCCAACACGTACCCCGAGGCCCTGATCGAGCAGATGAAGAAGCTCGGCATCTACGGGCTTGCCATCCCCGAGGAGCACGGCGGCAACGCGGTAACCATGCCCTGCTACGTCCTCGTCACCGAGGAGCTCTCCCGGGGATGGATGAGCCTGGCAGGCGCGATGGGAAGCCACACCGTGGTCGCCAAGCTCCTCCTCCACTTCGGCACCGAGGAGCAGAAGCGCCGCTACCTGCCGAAGATGGCCACCGGCGAGATCCGCGGCACCATGGCCCTCACCGAGGCGGGCGGCGGCTCCGACCTCCAGGCCATGCGCACCGTCGCACGCAAGGACGACGACGGTTACCTGATCAACGGCTCGAAGACCTGGATCACCAACTCCCGGCGCGCCCAGCTCATTGCGCTCATGTGCAAGACCGACCCCGACGCGGAACCCGGCCACAGGGGCATTTCGATCCTCCTCGTCGAACACGGCCCCGGTCTCACCGTCTCCCGGGACCTGCCCAAGCTCGGCTACAAGGGAATCGAGAGCTGCGAACTGGCCTTCGAGGACTACCGTGCCCCGGCCGACGCCGTCCTCGGAGGGATCGAGGGCAAGGGCTTCGCCCAGATGATGAAGGGCCTGGAGACCGGCCGGCTCCAGGTCGCGGCCCGGGCGCTCGGTGTCGGCCGGGCCGCTCTGGAGGACTCCCTCGCCTACGCCCAGGAACGCGAGTCCTTCGGCAAGCCCATCTGGCAGCACCAGGCCATCGGCCACTACCTCGCCGACATGGCCACGCAGCTCACCGCCGCCCGTCAGCTCACCCTGTACGCCGCCCGCGAGGCCGACGCCGGCCGGCGCGTGGACATGGAGGCCGGGATGGCCAAGCTGTTCGCCTCTGAGACCGGTATGCAGATCGCGCTCAACGCCGTCCGCATCCACGGCGGTTACGGCTACTCGACCGAGTTCGACGTCGAGCGCTACTTCCGCGACGCCCCGCTGATGATCGTCGGCGAGGGCACCAACGAGATCCAGAAGAACGTGATCGCCGCCCAGCTCGTCAAGCGAGGCGGGCTCGACGCCTGACGGCACGCGGAAGCGGTGCTCCGCCACGACCGTGGAGGAGCACGCAGGACATCAAGCGGCCCGGACGAGGGCCGGTACGGAGAAACAGGAGCGTCCTCATGGTGAACATCGTTGTCTGTGTGAAGTACGTGCCCGACGCCACGGGCGACCGGAAGTTCGCCGATGATCTGACCGTCGACCGTGACGAGGTCGACGGCCTGTTGTCGGAGCTCGACGAGTACGCGGTCGAACAGGCCTTGAAGATCGCCGAGGAGTCGGACGACGCCCAGGTCACCGTGGTCACGATCGGCCCCGAAGACGCCAGGGAGGCTCTGCGCAAAGCGCTGGCGATGGGCGTCGACAAGGCGGTGCACGTGGAGGACGACGACCTGCACGGCACCGATGTCATGGGCACCTCGCTGGTGCTCGCCAAGGCGATCGAGAAGACGGGCTATGACCTGGTTGTCTGCGGGATGGCGTCGACCGACGCCACCATGGGCGTCCTGCCGGCGATCCTCGCCGAGCGTCTGGGCGTCCCTCAGGCCACGCTGCTGTCCGAGATCTCGGTGGAGGACGGACGGGTGACGGGCCGCCGTGACACCGACTCCGCCACCGAGGAGGTGGAGGCGTCCCTGCCCGCGCTCGTATCGGTGACCGACCGCTCGGGCGAGGCGCGCTACCCGTCCTTCAAGGGCATCATGGCCGCCAAGAAGAAGCCGGTGGAGACCTGGGAGCTCGCGGACCTCGGCATCGAGGCCGAGCAGGTCGGCCATGAGGGCGCGTGGACGGCGGTCGACACGGCCGACCGGCGCCCGGCCCGTACGGTCGGCACGATCGTCAAGGACGAGGGCGAGGGCGGCAAGCAGCTCGCCTCATTCCTCGCGGCGCAGAAGTTCGTCTAGGAAACCGCCCTGCGAGGCGAAGTCCGTCCATATCCCGAGGAGTTGCATTTCCATGGCTGAAGTTCTCGTCTATGTCGACCACGTGGACGGTGCCGTCCGCAAGCCCACCCTGGAGCTGCTGACGCTGGCACGCCGCATCGGCGAGCCTGTCGCCGTCGCCCTTGGCAACGGGGCCACCGACACCGCTGCCACGCTCGCCGAGCACGGCGCGGTCAAGGTCCTCACGGCGCAAGCGCCTGAGTTCGCCGACTACCTCGTCGTACCGAAGGTGGACGCGCTCCAGGCCGCCTATGACGCGGTGTCCCCGGCCGCAGTGCTGCTGCCCTCGTCCGCGGAGAGCAAGGAGATCGCGGCCCGCCTGGCGGTCCGCATCGGCTCCGGCATCATCACCGACGCCGTCGATCTGGAGGCCGGTGACGAGGGTCCGGTAGCGACGCAGGCCGCGTTCGCCGCCTCGTACACCACCAGGTCGCGGGTAACCCGGGGAACTCCGGTCATCACGGTCAAGCCGAACTCGGCCCCGGTCGAAGCCGCCCCGGCCGCCGGCGCTGTCGAGGGCCTCGCGGTCTCCTTCGGCGCGTCGGCCACCGGCACCAAGGTGACCGCCCGCACCGCGCGCGAGTCGACCGGGCGTCCGGAGCTGACGGAGGCCGCGATCGTGGTCTCCGGTGGCCGTGGTGTCAACGGCGCGGAGAACTTCGCAGTCATCGAGGCGCTCGCCGACTCGCTCGGTGCGGCCGTGGGCGCCTCGCGCGCCGCGGTCGACGCAGGCTGGTACCCGCACTCCAACCAGGTCGGCCAGACCGGAAAGTCGGTCTCGCCACAGCTGTACATCGCCTCCGGCATCTCCGGCGCGATCCAGCACCGGGCGGGCATGCAGACCTCCAAGACCATCGTTGCCATCAACAAGGACGCCGAGGCCCCGATCTTCGACCTCGTCGACTACGGCGTGGTCGGAGACCTCTTCGACGTCGTCCCGCAGCTGACCGAAGAGGTCAGGACCCGCAAGGGCTGACCGCGATCCGGATCCCGAACGTGGAAGGCCGCCCCGCGCTATCGCGAGGCGGCCTCTTCGTCGATCAGCGCGCCCAGCACGGCCAGACGGTCGTGGGACGGCGTGCCGGGTTCCGCTGTCCAGACGACGAGCCGTTGGCCGGGGTCGTGGGCGCAGGTGAGGCTGTCCCAGTCGAGGGTGAGGTCGCCGACGACGGGGTGGCACATCTTCTTGGTCCCCGTGCTTCCGACGGCGACGTGGTGTTCGTTCCACCACGTACGGAAGTCCTCGTCGGTCCGCAGCAGTTCGTCGACCAGGTCGGCCAGGCGACGGTCGTGCGGGTCGTGACCGGCCTCCCTGCGGAGCATCGCCACGGACACCGAGCCAACCTGCTCGAAATCAGGGTAGAGCGCCCTGAAGGCGGGGTCGCGGAAGAGCAGCCATGCGTAGTTCCGCCGGTCCGGTGGAAGCAGCGAGAAGTCGGTGAGCAGGGCGGACGCCAGGGGGTTCCAGGCGAGGACGTCCATGCGGCGGCCGAGTACGAGGGCCGGGATGCCGGAGAGTCCGTCGAGGACCCGCAGCAGTTGAGGCTGGACGGACTGGCGTGCCAGGTCGCTGTCGTGGTCCGCCTGTACGTCGGCGACCTCGCGCATGTAGGTGCGCTCGTCCTCGTCCAGTTGCAGGACGTCGGCGAGGGCGTCCAGGACGGAGGGGGAGGCCCGGCGCCGCCCCTGCTCGATGCGGGTGTAATAGTCCGTGCTGATCGAGGCGAGGAGGGCCACTTCCTCCCTGCGCAGGCCGGTGACACGGCGGTTGCCACCGCCGTCCGGCAGTCCGACGGCTGAGGGGTCGAGTGCCGCCCGGCGGGCCTTCAGGAAGTCGCCGAGCTCGTTGGGGGGAGGGCTGGCCGTGCTCATGAGGCAGTCTCGCAGGAAACCGGTCAGGGACGTCACCGGCGCTCCGACCGCAGGCCGGGGGCCGGTCGCAACCAGCATAACGCCGCGCCGGATGCGCGGAGTGCGTTACCCCCGGCAGCCGGCACGGTCTCAGGAGCCCCTCTCGGGGCACCTCGTCAGGAGCCCGCGAACAGGACCCCCGCGGCGAGCAGCTCCTCGATGCGCGAGGCTTCGTAGACCTCGCCGGCGATCTCGCGCGTGTGCTGACCGACGCGCGGTGCGACACCCCCGCGGTCGGGCCGGATGCCGCCGAACCGCCACGGCGGGCGCAGCAGCGAGACGCCGTTCTCCTCCCGCTCGAAGAGTTCCAGCCACTTGGTCTGCGGGTGGCTCATGACCCCGGACATGGTGAGGACGAGGGCGAACGGGACGTCCGCGTCGGAGAGCCGCTTCTCCCACTCGGCCGACGGCCGCGTGAGGAACTCCGCCTGCACGATCTCCACCAGCTCGAAGTAGTTGCGCTCGCGCTCGGGGTACGACGCGAACCTCGGGTCCTCGGTGAGATCGTGCCGGGCCATCGCCTCCAGCAGGCAGTGCCAGAACTTCTGCGAGGACGACAGATGGATCGCGATGTCCTCGCCGGAGGCGGTCTTGAGGCAGAAGTTCTGCGCCTGGGGGTGTCGGCTCTGCCGACTGGGGTTCTGGTGCCCGTCGTCGAAGTACTGGCTGACGGCGTCGGCGGTGAGCGTGGTGACCGCTTCCATGACGGAGGTCTCCACGTGCTGGCCCGCGCCGGTGGCGGCCCGGCCGACCAGGGCGGCCAGGACTCCGGTGGCGGTGGAGACGCCGGTGATCAGGTCGGCGAGGATCGTGCCGGACAGCTGGGGCGAGCCGGCGTCGCTGAGCAGGGAGTACAGCCCCGCGGACGACTGTCCGATGGTGTCGTAGGCGGGCCGCTGGGCAAGCGGGCCGCCGCTGCCGAATCCAGTGACGGACGCGTACACGAGGTCGGGCCGGAGTGCTGTGCATACCTCGGGTCCTAGCCCGAGGGCGGCCAGCTTCCCCGCGCGCAGGTTCTCCAGGATCACGTCGAACCGGGGGACGAGCGACTTCACCAGCTCGATGCCCTGCGGGGCCTTGAGATCGACCGCGAGGCTGCGTTTGCCCGCGTTGTACTGGATGAAGTACGGGCTGCGGTCGTTCTTGAGGCGCCGGAAGTCCTCGCCGGTGCCCGGCTTCTCGACCTTCACCACCTCCGCGCCCAGCGCGCACAGCAGTGAGCTGGCGTAGGGAGCCGAAATGTAGCCCCCCAGTTCCAGGATCCGGATGCCGTGGAGCGGCTTGTGCTGCATCGGTGACCTCGTTCCATTCGCATGGTCGCCAGCTGTCAGGACTATGTAAAATATATAATTTTGCTTTTGTCAAGGGTCCGGGCCCCCTGGCGGGTGGCGTGACCTGCCTCTCCTTGCCTTCAGGGCGTGGTAAATATATTTTATGCGAAACCCGAGAGAGCGGCACCGAGGGAGCCCCGGCATGGATGAACCCGTACGGCGGTCGGTTGACTTCTGCCTACTTGACGAGGCTATCTCCCGCTATGTGCGCCCGGGGGACGCCGTGCACGTGATGATGGGCCACAGCCGCTGGAGCGCGCTGGTGCGGGAGCTCGCCCGCCAGCACTGGGGGAAGCCCTCCGAGTTCACCCTGATCATGGCGAGCCTCTCCTCGCTGGGCGCGGTTCTCTTCCGCTCGGGGAGCTTCAAGAAGGTCATCACGGTCTACTCCGGCGACTCGTTCCCCGTCTTCACCCCGAACCCCGTGTTCCAGGAGGCGTACGCCTCCGGTGCGGTGGAGGTCGAGAACTGGTCTTTCCTCACCTACATCCAGAGGCTCCGTGCTGCGGCCACCGGTGTTCCGGCGGTCGTGACCGGATCGGTGCGCGATTCCTCGATGGCCGAGAACGACGCGTACCAGGAGGTGGACACCGGCTTCGGCCGGGTCGGCCTCGTCGCACCCCTGGTCCCGGACGTCACGCTGGTGCATGCCGCCGTGGCCGACCGGCAGGGGAACCTGGCGATCGCGCCGCCCATGTTCGAGGGTGTGGTCGGCGCCCTCGCCTCACGGCGCGGCGTGATCGCCACGGTCGAGAAGGTCGTCGATGACCTGCGCCCGTGGTCCACGATGGTGCGAATCCCCGCCCACCGAGTCCTCGGCATCGTCGAGGCCCCCTTCGGAGCCCACCCCGGCGGCGTCTTCCCGGGGCCCTCCGGAGCGAGGCTGCCCGTGCGGGGCTATGTCGAGGACATCGCCTTCTGGATCTCCGCCCGCGAGGCGACGAGGCGGGCGGACTTCGATGACTGGATCAAGGAATGGATCCTGGAGCCGGCCGACCACGACGCCTATCTGGCGAAACTCGGACCGGAACGGCTGGAGGGCCTCGTCCGAGCGGCCGAATGCCCGGCGCCCGCACTCACGCGAACACGGCGGGAGGATCCGGCGACCGGCGCAGAACGCGCGGCGGTCTGGCTCGCCGACATCGTCGCCCGACGCGTCGCCGAGACCGCGGCCGACACCGTACTCGCCGGGGCGGGCCTCGCGAACCTCGCGGCCTGGGTAGGCGTCGGGCGCGCCAAGGAGGAAGGCCACCGGGTCGCCCTCGCCGCGGAACTGGGGCTCTGGGACTACACCCCCACCCCCGGCGACCCCTTCATCTTCAGCTTCTACAACTTCCCGTCCTCGACCATGCTGCTCGACACCGAACAGGTCCTCGGGAATCTGGTCAACGGCCGGTTCTTCCGGTCGATCGCCTGTGTGGGCACGGCCCAGATCGACCGGCAGGGCAACATCAACACGACCAGGATCGACGGCGGCCCGTACCTCGTAGGGTCCGGCGGCGGCAACGACGTCATCACCAACGCGGACGAGGTCCTGGTCATCGGCACGATGGACCGGCGGCGTTTTGTCGAGCAGTGCGGCTACGTGACCAGCCCCGGCGGACGCGTGAGCACCGTGGTCACCGACCTCGGGGTGCTGACGAAGGTTGACGGGGAACTCGTCCTGACGCATGTGGCCCCCGGACGGGAACCGCGTGCCGACCGGGTCACCCGCGTCCAGGACGCGTGCGGATGGGCCGTGACCGTGAGCCCGCACCTCCAGGACCTGCGCGAGGTCACGGCCGCCGAGGTCGAGGAACTCCGCTCCTTCGACCCCGAGGGGTACTTCCTCGGCCGCGCCCGCACTCAGGTTCCGACCACTGAATCCCACACAGAGAGGATGGCCGATGTCCACACCCACTGAAGAGACGGTCAGCGCCGAGGACTTCGCACAGATCCGAGCACAGGTCCGTCAGTTCATCCGTGAGGAGGTCGTACCCCGGGAACGGGAGATCGCCGACACCGATGCCATCCCCGAGGACCTGCGGCGCAAGGCCGCGGAGATGGGGCTCTTCGGGTACGCGCTGCCGCAGGAGTACGGCGGCCTGGGCCTCGTCATCACCCAGGATGTCGAGCTGGCCTTCGAGTTCGGCTACACGGCGCTGGCGTTCCGGTCCCTGTTCGGCACCAACAACGGCATCGCCGGCCAGGTGCTGGTGGGCTACGGCACGCCGGAGCAGAAGAAGCGGTGGCTGGAGCCGATGGCTGAAGGCGCGTGCCTCGCCTCCTTCGCCCTGACCGAGCCGGAGGCCGGATCCGACCCGTCCGGCATGCGCACCACCGCCACCTGGACCGGTGACGGCTGGTCGCTCAGCGGCGGAAAGCGGTTCATCACCAACGCGCCTCTGGCGAACCTGTTCGTCACCTTCGCCCGCGTCAAGGGCACCGACGCCGAGGGCAGGATCGCGGTCTTCCTGGTGCCGGCGGGCACCGAGGGCCTGACCGTCGGCCCCAAGGACCGCAAGATGGGCCAGGAGGGCGCCACCACCGCGGACGTCTACTTCGACGACGTGCGGGTCGGTGCCGACGCGCTGGTCAGCGGCGAGGTGGAGACGGGCTTCCGGGCCGCCATGACCGTCCTGGCCCGCGGCCGTGTCCACATCTCTGCCCTGGCCGTCGGTCTGTCCGAGCGGGCGCTCGACGAGTCGGTCACCTACTCCGCGCAGAACCTCCAGGGCGGCGTGCCGACCGGTGACCGCCAACTGGTCCAGGCCATGCTGGCCGAGCAGCAGTCGCTGGTGATGGCCGGGAAGGCGCTGGCCCGCGACGCGGCCCGCCGCTACCTCGACGGCTCCGACCGCCGCATCGCACCGTCCGCGGCGAAGCTCTTCTGTACCGAGTCGGCCGGCCGCGTGGCCGATCTGGCGGTCCAGGTGCACGGCGGCAGCGGCTACATGCGTGAGGTCGCGGTGGAACGGGTCTACCGCGACGCGCGTCTGCTGAGGCTCTACGAGGGCACCAGCGAGATCCAGAAGCTGATCATCGGACGCGAACTCATGCGCCGGGAACGCGCCTCCAGCACCTGATCGCGGGCGCCATCACCCCCCGTACGGAAGAGAACACGAAGGAAGGACCCGAATGAACCGCTACGCGCGCTTTGCTCACCTGAGGGTGGACGGACCGGACGAGGCGGGGGTGATCGAGCTCGTGCTCGACGCCCCCAAACTGAACGCGGTGAGCGAGGAGGCCCACGCGGACCTCGCCGAGATCTGGCGCGAGTTCGACGCGGACCCGGCGGTGAAGGCTGTGCTGCTCCGGGGCGAGGGCAAGGGCTTCTCTGCCGGCGGCTCCTTCGACCTGGTTGAGAAACTGACCAACGACTACGACACCCGCACCCGCACGATGCGCGAGGCGAGGGACCTGGTCTACAACGTCATCGACTGCTCGAAGCCCATCGTCTCGGCGATGCACGGCCCCGCCGTCGGCGCGGGTCTGGTGGCCGGGGTCCTCGCCGACGTGTCCGTGGTCAGCAGGACGGCAAAGATCATCGACGGACACACCAGGCTCGGGGTCGCCGCGGGCGACCACGCGGCGGTGTGCTGGCCGTTGCTGTGTGGCATGGCGAAGGCCAAGTACTACCTGATGACCTGCCGCCCGCTGACGGGCGAGGAGGCCGAACGGATCGGCCTGGTGTCGCTCTGCGTGGAGGAGGACGACCTCCTGCCGACCGCCCGCGAGGTCGCACTGGAGCTGGCGCAGGGCGCCCCGAGCGCCATCCGCTGGACCAAACAGTCGCTGAACAACTGGTACCGGCAGGTCGCCGGGTCCATCTTCGACTCCTCACTCGCCCTGGAGTTCTACGGCTTCGGTGGACCCGAGGTCCTCGAAGGGCTCGCCTCGCACCGCGAGCGCCGCAAGCCGTCGTACTGACCGGACTTCTACCCACCCGCACCAAGGAGGTTCCCTGATGAATCCGTACCGCTCCATGCTCTTCGTGCCGGGGCACAAGCCCAGCTGGGCGGAGAAGGCCGTCGCCACCGGCGCCGACGCGCTCATCCTCGACCTGGAGGACTCCGTGCCGGCCGCGGACAAGGCCGACGCACGCAAGACCGTCCGGGAGACGATCGAGCGGCTACGGGCCAAGGGCGGCCACCCCGACATCTGGGTGCGTCCCAACAGTGTCGACAGCGGTCTCTTCGGGGCCGACGTCGAGGAGGTCGTGACCGCGGGTCTGACCGGACTGTTCCTGCCCAAGGTGTTCACCGCCGAGGAAATCGTCCGCATCGACGCGGTCGTCTCGCACATCGAGGCGCGGGACGGTCTGGAGGCGGGTTCGATCGGCCTCATCGTCAGTTATGAGACCGCGGTCTCGATGGCCCACTGCGAGGAGATCGCGGCCGCGAGTCCGCGGGTCTCCAGCCTGCTCGGCGCGACAGGCCCCAACGCCGACGTCGGCCGTGAACTCGGCTTCGAGTTCACTCCCGAGGGCCTGGAGACGCTCTATCTGCGCAGCCGTATCGTCCTCGCGGCCCGGGCGGCGGGTCTGCACCACCCCGTGGCCGGTGTCTGGCAGGACATCGCCGACCTCGACGGCTTCCGGCGTTTCGCGGAGGACAACCGCCGGCTCGGCTACCGCGGGATCGTCCTCATCCACCCGTCGCACGTGGCCCCGGCGAACGAGGTCTTCACACCGTCCCCGGAGGCCGTGGAGCACTACCGGCGCATGATCGCCGCCTTCCGGGAAGCCGAGGCGCGGGGCAGTGCCGCCGTGGACTTCGAGGGGCAGCACATCGACCTCGCGCACGCGAAGACGGCGCAGGGCGTGATCGACCTCGCCGATGCCATCGCCAGGGAGTAGAGGGCGGACGAACCAGGGCGACGCGACCGACCGAGGAGCCGGTGCCGGATTCGTCCGGCACCGGCTCCTCGGTCGGTCACGGGCCCGCAGGGGCAGCTGCGCGACGGGAGACCCTTGTCCGTGAAGTGCAGATCAGATATTTTATTTTAAGTTTTTGTCGATGAAGAGGATGGGAAGCCATGCGACGCGCAGCCATCGTCAGCCCTGTGCGGACACCAGTCGGAGCCTTCGGCGGAGCGTTGAAGAGCGTGGCGGTCGAGGATCTTGCCGCCACCGTCATCAAGGCGGTCGTCGAGCGGACCGGAATCGATCCTGAGCGGATCGACGATGTCGCCATGGCCCAGTCCTACGCCAACTCCGAGACACCCTGCATCGGCCGCTGGGCGGCACTCCATGCCGGCCTGCCGCTATCGGTGCCCGGCTTCCAGACCGACCGCCGCTGCGGCGGCGGACTCCAGGCCCTGGTCACGGCCGCGATGATGGTGCAGACGGGCGCGTGCGACGTCGTCCTCGCCGGCGGCGTCGAGAGCATGTCGAACATCGAGCACTACACCACGTCCATGCGGTGGGGGCGGCGCTCGGGCAACGTGGAGATGTACGACCGGCTCGATCGCGGCCGGGAACGATCCCAGCCCGAGCACCGCTTCGGCAAGATCTCTGGAATGGTCGAGACCGCGGAGAACCTGGCGAAGCGCTACGGGATCACCCGCGAGGCCGCCGACGCGTTCGCCGTGGCGAGCCATCAGCGGGCCGCGGCGGCCTGGGACTCCGGCCTCTTCAAGGACGAGGTCGTGCCGGTCAGCGTGCCCCAGCGGCGCGGCGACGCTCTCCTCGTCGACCGGGACGAGGGTGTCCGCCCCGACTCGACTGCCGAGGTCCTCGCCCGACTGCGTACCCTCTCACCCGGCGGCACGGTCACGGCCGGCAACGCGAGCCAGCAGAACGATGCTGCCGCCGCATGCCTGGTGGTCGCCGAGGACAAGCTGGAGGAGCTGGGTCTGGAGCCCCTCGGATACCTGGAGGGGTGGGCTGCCGCCGGCTGCGACCCGGCGGTCATGGGCATCGGCCCGGTACCGGCCGTGGCCAAGCTGTTCGCCCGTACGGGCAAGTCGTTCGACGACCTGGACCTCGTCGAGATCAACGAGGCGTTCGCCGTCCAGGTCCTCGCGATCCTCGCCGAGTGGGGCTGGCACGACACCGACCGCCTCAACGTCAACGGCTCGGGCATCTCACTCGGCCACCCGATCGGAGCGACCGGCGCGCGGATCATGACCACGATGCTCCACGAGCTGCGGCGCCGGGGCGGCCGGTACGCGCTGGAGACCATGTGCATCGGAGGAGGCCAGGGCATGGCCGCCCTCTTCTCCGCCGCGTGACCGCGGTGCGGACCGATCTCCACGAAGCTCCCCAGATCCGACAGGAACCCCGATGACCAAGGTCTTCCCTTCCCCGGCCGCGCTCGCCGAGGCCGCCGGCACGCACGTCGGCACCGGCCGGTGGATCACCGTCGACCAGCGCCGGATCGACCTCTTCGCCGAGGCGACCGGGGACCAGCAGTGGATCCACGTCGACCCCGAGCGTGCCGCCTCCGGCCCCTTCGGCGCCACGATCGCGCACGGATTCCTCACGCTGTCCCTGCTCCCAGCCCTGGTCAGGGAGGTCTACCGGACCGAGGGCGTGGCCATGGCCGTCAACTACGGCCTGAACAAGGTCCGCTTCGTCAACCCGGTGCGGGTCGGTTCCAAGGTCCGGGCCCTGGTGGACCTCGTCACCGTCGAGGCGGTGTCCGGCGGCCACCAGGTCGTCTCCCGGGTGACCGTCGAGATCGACGGCGTCGACAAGCCTGCCTGCGTGGCGGAGACGGTCACCCGTCTCTACGTCTGACCATCCCGCACCGCCCGCTGTTCACTCCCCCTTCCTCATCATGCTCAAGGAGTACGACCGTGTCCGCACCCACCACCCCCGCCCAGCGCGTCGCCGTCGTCACCGGTGCCGCTCGCGGCATCGGCGCCGCCACAGCCCTGCGCCTCGCCCGTGACGGCTTCGCCGTCGCCGTTCTCGACCTCGACGAGGCGGCCTGCGCCGACACCGTGGCCGCCATCGCGAAGGAGGGCGGGCGCGCCCTGGCTGTCGGCGTGGACGTCGCCGACGCGGCGCGGGTCGAGTCCGCGGTGGCCCGGGTGGCCGCCGAACTGGGCCCGCCCGCCGTGCTGGTGAACAACGCCGGCGTCACCCGCGACAACCTGCTGTTCAAGATGGACGAGGCCGACTGGGACGCCGTCATAGGTGTGCACCTGCGCGGCGCCTTCCTGATGACCCGCGCCGCCCAGGCGCACATGACCAAGGCCGGCTGGGGCCGCGTCATCAACCTGTCGTCCGTCTCCGCGCTCGGCAACCGCGGCCAGGCCAACTACTCAGCCGCCAAGGCCGGTCTGCAGGGCTTCACCAAGACTCTGGCCATCGAGCTCGGGAAGTTCGGCGTCACCGCGAACGCGGTCGCCCCCGGCTTCATCGTCACCGAGATGACCGCCGCCACCGCCGAGCGGCTCGGCGTGCCCTTCGAGGAGTTCAAGGCCCGGCGCGCCGCTGTCACCCCCGTCCCCCGGGTGGGCGAACCCGACGACATCGCCCACGCCGTCTCCTTCTTCGCGAGCGAGGGCGCGGGTTTCGTGACCGGACAGGTCTTGTACGTGGCCGGAGGACCGCGGGGCTGAGGGGCGTGCCGCCGCGCGACCCCGGAAGCACGCACCACCAGTGGAACGAGTAGAGGAAAGACATGACAGCGCGTTTCGATCAGGGTGCCTGGGCCGAACCCGGCGTGCAGACCGTCCAGCCGGGAGTGCACCGGGTGCCCCTGCCGCTCCCCGACGACGGTCTGCACGCCGTGAACGTCTACCTCCTCGAAGGCATGGCCGATGACGGCGGCCTCGTCATGATCGACGGCGGCTGGGCCATTCCCGAGGCGCGCAAGACCCTTGAGGAGGCGATGGCCACTCTCGGGTACGACCTCTCCGACATCCGCGACATCCTTGTCACGCACGTCCACCGCGACCACTACACCCAGGCGGTGGAGCTGCGTCGGCTGACGGGTGCGCGCGTCCACCTGGGAGTGGGGGAGCGGCGCGGCCTCGAACTGCTCAACGAGATGCGGGGCGGGCTCGGCTCCGCCCTGCGGACGCTGCGGCAGGCTGGGGCGCACGAGCTGGCCGACCGCGTCCAGCTCACCTACCCCGACCTGTACGAGCCCGGTCACTGGGAGGAACCGGACCGCTGGCTGGGAGCTGAGACGCTGTGTCAGGGCGCCTACACGCTCCGGGTCATCCCCACGCCCGGCCATACCCGCGGCCATGTCGTCTATCTGGACGAGCAACGCGGGCTGATGTTCTCCGGCGACCACGTGCTGCCGAGGATCACGCCGTCCATCGGTTTCGAGGCATCCGATCCCGGGGGCAGGCCGCTGGCCGAATACCTCGAGTCGCTGCGGCTGATGACCGACTTCGCGGACACCCGACTGCTGCCGGCGCACGGGCCTGTCGGCGACAGCACGCACACCCGGGTCGCCGAGCTGGTCGCACACCACAACGACCGGCTGGCCATGGCGCTCGCCGTCGTCGGGGACGACACGTGCGACGCCTTCTCAGTGGCCCGTGGCCTCACGTGGACTCGCCGGGAGCTCGCGTTCGGCGCGCTCAGCCCGCTCAACCAGATGCTCGCGGTGAACGAGACGGTCGCACACCTGGACGTCCTGGCTCTTCGGGGCCGGCTCGCGGTGGCCTCGGTCGAGGGAGTCAGCCGGTACACACGGATGCGGTGACAGCTGGCTGTCGCCCCACGCCGGTCAGGACGTCGTGGAGCCGGAAGTCCCGGCCGCCGATCACTCATGTCGGCGGCCGGGACTTCCGGCTGGGACCGCGGGAGATGTCAGACGGCTATGTTCATCTCGGGGCCGATGTACTCCTCGGCCGAGACGACCTTGCCGTCCTTCACGCCGGCCACCTGGACGATGTGCACGTTCGTGCCGTCGAGTGTGGTCGACGTCTGGACGACGAAGCCCTTGTCCGTCAGTGAGTACCGGGAGTTGCGGAACGGCGGAAGGCCGCCCCGGCCGTGCACCGCGTCGATGGCGCCCTTCAGCGACATCCACTTGTCGTCGGAGCTGTGCCACACCCTGCAGTCGGGCGCGCAGAACTCGTAGAAGAGATCGACATCGGACAGGGCGAGGAGCCAGCTCTCGGCAAGCTCCTGCGGGGTCTTCTCGGACATGCTCGGGCCTTCCTTCTCGGAACGGGAGGGGGCGGGGCGTGATGTGCGCCGCGACCCGATAATCACGCATCATATAAAAAATAACAAGCGTTCTGGGTGGGTCCACCGTGCCCGCGGGGGTGAGGGAGAGTGCCCTGAAAGCGCGCGAATCGGCCTGGCGGACGTACCGTGAGGACAGGTGGGGCTACCGAGTCCGAGGAGCGAGATGGCCGGGTCCACCGACGGCGACGCGGCAGAGGTGTTTCCTTTCGCGGCCGTCGTCCTCGACGACAGGGGGGTGGTTCTGCGCTGGTCCGGGACCGCCGCGGACCTGCTGGACCGGACCGCCGGGGAGACCCGTGGCCGCCCCTTCGCCGCCCTGCTCGCCGACGGCGAGGACCGGGGGCGAGCTGACGGCGCCGACGTCCCCCTGGACGGCCGTGCACGGCTCCTTCACCGGACCGGGCCCCCGATCGAGGTGGACCTCCGGACGCTGCGGCTGGAACCCTCCAGCGAGCTCCTCGTACTCCTCGTGCCCACCGAGCCCGCGGTCGGCCGAACGGAGGAACAGCGCCGGCTTCGGACCCGCCGCGACCGGGACCTGCTGCACGAGTCCGCCGTCCGCATCGGCGGATCTCTCGATGCGGCGCGTATCGCGCAGGACCTGGTCGACGTCCTCGTCCCCGCCCTTGGAGACCTGGCCAGCGTCGAACTCGCCGGCAGTGTGCTCGACGGGGAAGAACCGCCGGAGACCCACGGCGGGGGAGACCTGGGCCTGCGCCGGACGGCGGTCGCCTCGGCCACCGGTACCTGGCCGCCTCACCTCGTGCAGCCCGGCCAGTTCATTTCACCCATGCTCGCCACGGGCGAGCTACATGACGTACAGCACGGCCGGGCCGCCGTCTTCGACCCGGCGAAGGTGGCCGAGCTCTTCAAGGACCCGTTCCAGCACCTCCCCGAGCGCATGCACACCGCCATGTGGGCCCCGCTCTTCGCCCGCGGACTGGTCCTCGGCACCGTGGCCGTCTGGCGCACCGCCCAGCGGGAGCCGTACGGCGAGGAGGACGCGGATCTGCTCACCGAGATCGCCTCCCGGGCCGCCCTGGGTGTGGACAACGCGCGCCGCTACACCCGCGAGCGCCGGTCGGTCCTCGCGCTCCAGCAGCGCCTGCTGCCGGAGCCCCTCACCGATGCCCCCGCCGCCGAGACCGCCGGCCTGTATCTGCCCACTGGCAGTGGAGCCGGCGTCGGCGCGGACTGGTACGACGTCATCCCGCTTCCCTCCTTCCGGGTGGCCCTCGTCGTCGGCGACGTGGCAGGACACGGCCTGTACGCCACCGCCACCATGGGCCGACTGCGTACGGCCGTCCGCACGCTCGCCGACCTGGAGCTCGATCCCACCGAACTCCTCACCCATCTCGACGACCTGGTCCAGCAGTTCGGCAATCGCGCGGACCCGGTGAGTCCGTTCGTCGCGACCTGCCTGTACGTCGTGTACAACCCCGTCGCCCGGCGCTGCGCCCTGGCCAGTGCCGGTCACCCGCCGCCCGTTCTCGTCACGCCCGATGGCGTGGCCGAAGCGGTCGACATCACTCCCGGGCCGCCCCTCGGCGTGGGCGGACTCCCCTTCGAGACGGTCGTCTTCGACGTCGAGCCGGGCAGCGTCCTGGCCCTGTACACCGATGGCCTGATCGAAGGCCGCGACGGTGACGCGGACGGTGGTCTGCGCTGGCTGCGGGAGAGCCTGTCGTCCTCGTGCGATGCCGGTCACTCCCTGGAGGAGACGGGACGCACGCTCCTCGCAGGCCTCGCGGAGCCGCCGCGTGACGACATCGCACTGCTCCTGGCCCGCGCCCGCGCCATACCCGACGAGCACACCCGGCGCTGGGAGTTCCCGGCGGACCCGACCATCGTGTCCACCGCGCGACGGGTCGTCGCCGAACAGCTCACCGCATGGGGGCTGGAGGACCTCGTCTTCACCACGGAACTGATCGTCAGCGAACTCGTCACGAATGCCGTGCGGTACGCGGGCGGACCCGTCGGGCTGCGGCTCATCCGCGAGAGCACGCTCGTCTGCGAGGTCACCGACCCCAGCAATACCCAGCCGCGCCTGCGCAGGGCCCGTTGGAGCGACGAGGGCGGACGTGGCCTGTTCCTGGTGGCCCAGTTGACCAGCCGGTGGGGGAGCCGGCACGGCAGGCACGGCAAGACCATCTGGGCCGAGCAGCCCCTCGAACCGAGGCAACTCGAACTCGCGGAGCTCGACTTCACGGGATTCCTGTGAACGGCAGAGCTCCTGCGGTCGGCCGGTCAGTTCCCGGCTCCTGTACCGGACCTCGCGTCCGTGTCGGCACCGCTGGCGGCCCAGGAGGCGAGGAAGCACAGACCGTCGTACGAAGGGCTGCCCGGTTCGGCGGTCCAGGTGACCAGTGACTGGTCGGGATCGGTGGCGCAGGTGAGCGTGTCCCAGTCGAGCGTGAGGTCACCGGCCACGGGGTGGCGGAACACCTTGGTGCCCATGCCGCGGTGGGCGACGTGGTGGGCTCCCCACCACTGGCGGAAGTGCTCGTCCTGTACGGAGAGTTCGCCCACGAGGGCGGTGAGCCGCCGGTCCTGCGGGTCGCGCGCCGCCTCCATGCGGAGCTGGGAGACGCCGGTGTGGGCGACGGTCTCCCACTCCGGATACAGCGCCCGAACGGCGGGATCAGTGAATACGAGGCGTACGTAATTGCGGTGCTTCTCGGGAATCTTCGAGAAATCCGTGACCAGGGCGGCTGCGAGGGGATTCCACGCGAGGATGTCCATGCGGCGGCCCAGAACAACGGCGGGAACGGTCGTCAGGTCGTCGAGCAGTCGCCGCAACTGGGGATGGACCTTTTGCACCGCTTGCCGCCGGGGCCGAGAGGCGTCCCGGCCGGCCAGTTCGACCATGTACTCGCGCTGGTCCTCGTCGAGCTGCAGAATCCGGGCGATACTGTCCAGTACCTGCGGCGATGCCGTTCGGCGCCCCTGTTCCAGGCGGGTGTAGTAGTCGGTGCTGATGGAAGCGAGCAGGGCCACCTCCTCCCGGCGCAGTCCCTCCACCCGGCGCCGGTTTCCCGTGTCCGGCAGCCCGACCGCCGAGGGGCTGAGTTCCATGCGGCGAGCCTTGAGGAAAGCGCCGAGTTCACTGCTGTGCGCATTTCGATTCATACATTTCAGTCTCGCAGGGGAAGGGTGCTTTGTGAGGGGGTCTGTTGTGTCCCAGGGACTGGGGTGTCCGGGGACATGTTCTGCCCCTTTTCTGTTGGCGGGGCGGGTGTGAGTGTTCATGGTGTGGCCGTCCGGTACGGGAGCTGGACCCCCGTGGCTCCCCGCCGGACGGCCTTGCCCCCCTGCACATCGTGTACGAACGCAAGGACACCCCCCCCAGCTCATGAAGACGAACGTCACCTTCCCCAGCGCCGGCCTGAACCTGGCCGGCATCCTGTTCACCCCCGACGCCCACACCGGCGACCCGATCCCCGCGATCGTCGTGTCCCACCCCGGCGGCGGTGTCAAGGAACAGACCGCCAGCATCTACGCCGAGCGCCTGGCCCGTCAGGGCTTCGCGACCCTGGTCTTCGACGCCGCCTACCAGGGCGAGAGCCAGGGCATGCCCCGCGGCCTGGAAAACCCCTTCCAGCGTGTCGAGGACATCAAGTCCGCCGTCACCTACCTCACCACCCGCGACGACATCGACCCCGACCACATCGGCGGCCTGGGCATCTGCGCCTCCGGCGGCTACATCACCAACGCCGCCCAGAGCGACCACCGCATCAAGGCCGTCGCCACCGTCTCCGGCCTCGACCTGCGCGACCTCCTGGTCAACGGCCTGGGCCGCACCCAGGGCCCCGAAGTCCTGCAGACCATGCTCGACCAGGCCGGCGCCCTGCGCACCGCCGAGGCCAAGGGCGAAACCCCCACCACCCTGAACTGGGCCCCCGAAACCCCCGACGGCCTGGAACAGGCCCCAGAGCTCTACCGCGAAGCCCAGGACTACTACCGCACCCCCCGCGGCGGCCACCCCAACTCCACCAACCAATGGGTCCTGCGCAGCATCGACCAGATCGCCCAGTACGACTCCTACGCCCACATCGAACTCATCTCCCCCCGCCCCATCCTCATGATCATCGGCTCCCGCGCCGACACCGCCTACTTCAGCACCGAAGCCATCACCAAGGCCCACGAACCCAAGGAACTCTTCGTCATCGACGGAGCCACCCACGTCTCCCTCTACGACCAGGACACCCACGTCACCCCCGCCATCACCAAACTCAACACCTTCTACACCACCCACCTCACCACCTGAGCCATGAACACCAGCGCGCCCGGCCCTCGGGGCCGGGCGCGGGTTTCGGGTCAGATCTAGCCAAGGAGTGGAAACATAAAATATATTAAGCATTCTTCTTGAGGTAATCTTCGCTGGAAACGAGGCGCACGTCGTGCAGATCACCCCCCCGGTCGAAACAGCGGTTGCCCGTCTGGTGGCCGAGCTGGACTACGAATCGCTCCCGCCCGAGGCGGTGCGGGGCGCGCGGCGGCTGATGCAGGACCAGCTGGCGGTGCAGGTCGGCTGCGCGACCCTGCCCTGGAGCCGCGCCGTGCTGGACCTGACGCTGACCCGTCATGTGCCGGGCGGGGCGCACGTGACCTTCACCGGCGACGCGATGAGCGCGGCGGACGCGGCCTTCGTCAACGCGACCTTCGGGCACGGATTCGAGTACGACGACGCCCACCGCGCCAGCTCCAGCCACCCGGGCAGCTGCGTGGTCGCGACCGCCCTCGCCGTGGGCGAGGAGCTCGGCGCCACGATGCGGGACGTGCTGCTCGGAGTCGTCGCGGGATACGAGGTCTACACCCGGATCGGCGTTCTCGCCGCGCCGGAGCTCCTGGAGCGGGGCTTCCACCCGCATGCGGTCCTGTCGAACTTCGGCGCCGCCGCGGTGGTCGCCAAGATGCGCGGCTTCGACCTGGACCGCACCACCCATGCCCTCGCCATCGCGATGAGTCACTGTTCGGGCACCACCGAGTACACGTCCTCGGGTGGTTCGGTGAAGCGCGTGCACGCGGGCATCGGTACCCGGAACGGCATACGCGCGGCCGAGATGGCCGAGGCCGGTATTACCGGTCCCCTTGCCTTCCTCACCGGCTCCAAGGGGTTCTTTCACACCTTCGTCGGGCGCGACATCGACGTGGACGCCGCGGCCGCGTTCTCCCCCGATGCCGGGTTCGAGATCGAGCGCGTGTGGATCAAGCCCTACAGCTGCTGCGGTATCAACCACGCGTACATCGACGGCGCACGACAGCTCGCGGACCGCGTCGAACTCATCGAGCGCGTCGAGCTGGGCATCCAGACCGGCGGGAACCTCATCGTCGGCACGTGCAACGTCAACGCGTACGAGCCCCAGAGCATCGAGAACCTCCAGTACAGCCTGCCGTTCCAGTTCGCCCTGTCACTCCTCGGCCTCGGTAACGGCTACGCAGCCCACCGCGCCTACCTCGACGGCAAGCTCGACCTCTCCGCGGGCGGTGAGGTGGCCGAGCTCGCCAACCGGGTCGGCATCACGGCCAAGCCCGCACTCGACACCGCGTACGCCGGCAAGTGGGTCGGGGACATCACCGTCACCTACCGCGACGGGACCACGGAGAGCCTCATCGTCGAGAACCCGCTCGGTACCGCCGAGAACCCGATGTCACAGGCCGATCTCGACGCCAAATTCCGGGACCTGACCGGGTCGGGCATGGGCGCCGGGCGGAGCGAGGAGCTGTTGCGGGCCGTCACCAGTGGTCACGACGACATGCCTGTCGGCGTCTTGGTCGAGCTCCTGGTCGTCTGAAGACCACTGCCTCACCCGCTTTTTCCTTAACCGAGCCGCTTCTGTTTACGGACGAACAGAAAAGAGAACGTGCATGCCTACCTCCTCAGGAACGACACAGGCGATTCCGGACTTCGTCACGGGTCCCAAGAAGCTTCTGATCGCTGGTGAATGGGTCGAAGCCGCCTCCGGCAAGCAGATCGACGTCGTCGATCCGGCTACGGGCAAGACGCTCGGGACCATCGCCCAGGGCGACGCTGCCGACATCGACCGAGCCGTCAAGGCAGCCCGGAGCGCCTTCGAGGGGGAGTGGAGCCGCTGGACGCCGCACCAGCGCCGCAAGCTCCTGCTGAAGATCCACGACGTCGTCCTCGACCACTTCGACGAACTCGCGCTGATCGAGACGCTCGACATGGGCGCCCCCTTGGCGAGGACGAGAGGTCTCGCCGAATGGACCTCCCAGGTCCTGCAGTTCTTCGCCTCACAGTGCGGTTCCGCCGGCGTCGCCGCACCGCAGAACTCGCTGCCCGGCAACTTCCTCACCCTGAAGCAGCAGGCTCCCGTGGGCGTCGTCGGAGGCATCATCCCCTGGAACGGCCCGCTGATCGGTCTCTGGTGGATCTTCGGCCCGGCGCTGGCCACCGGTTGTACGGCCGTCCTGAAGCCGGCCGAGGACGCCTCTCTCTCGGTGCTGCGCGTCGCCGAGCTGCTGACCGAGGCCGGAGTGCCCGAAGGTGTCATCAACGTCGTGACCGGATACGGCGCGGAGGCGGGCCAGGCCCTGGCGGAGCACGGGGACGTCGACCGCGTCGCGTTCACCGGTTCCGTCGGTACCGCGCGGGCGATCGTCAAGGCCTCCGCAGGCAACCTCAAGCGGCTTCAGCTGGAGCTCGGCGGCAAGTCGCCCGACATCGTCTTCGCCGACGCCGACCTCGAGAAGGCCGTGCCCGGTGCGGCGATGGGCGTCTACACCAACAGCGGGCAGGTGTGCGTCGCCGGTACCCGGATCCTCGTCCAGCGGTCCGTGCACGACGAGTTCGTCGAACGCATGCGAGAGTTCACGAAGACGATCCGCGTGGGAAACGGGCTCGACCCCGACACCCAGCTCGGGCCCCTCGTCTCGGAGCGACAGCTCGAACGCGTCATGCACTACATCGGCGTGGGCGGCGACGAGGCGCAGCTGGCCGGTGGCGGCAACCGCCTCGGCGGCGACCTGGCAGGGGGTTACTTCGTCGAGCCGACGATCTTCGCCGGCGCGACGAACGACATGACCATCGCGCAGGAGGAGATCTTCGGCCCGGTCGCCTCCGTGATCCCCTTCGACGACATGGACGACGCACTGCGCATCGCCAACGACACGCCGTACGGCCTCGCGGGCGGTGTGTGGACGCGCGATCTCTCGACCGCGCACAAGGTCTCGCGCGGGATCACGGCGGGCACCATCTGGGTCAACTGCTACGGAGTCCTCGACCCGGCCGTGGGGTTCGGCGGCACCAAGATGAGCGGTTACGGCTGGAAGGGCGCCAAGGAGCACGTGGACAGCTTCCTGTACCCGAAGGCCGTATACATCAATCTCGACTAGAGGGACGAGAACATCGCCGTCCGGCCGAAGGGACTGCGCGCGGGGGCGGAGAGCACCCTCAAGGGGCATCAGGAAGCCCACCGAGAATGCCTACCGAGGCAGTCGGCCGAGGCCGGCCGGGACGTCCGTCTCCGACTCGTGTGCGGTCACCGATGGCCACGCCCGCGCGGCGGACTCGAGCACGGAGCCGACCACCTCCGGGTCCACCCCGGACAGGGCCCCGAACAAGCCGCTCGTCCGCAGGGAGATCAGCCCCACCAGACAGGCGACCAGGACCTCGGCCCCGGCCTCCGGGGTCTCCGCGCCCTGGGCTGCCAGCCGGGCGGCGAGCGGTGACACGAGGTGGGTGCGTATCTCGTCTGCCGCGGAGGCGCGTACCTCGGGAGCGCTGCCCTGGGAGAGGAGGGCCTGCACGAGCGGGCCCGGTGCTCCCCGCAGATCGGCCCGACGCAGTGCCTCAGCCGTATAGGCCCGTGGATCGAGCCCCTCGGAGGGAGCGGCCGACTCGCGGCCGTCCTCGGCGACCACCGCCCGGTACAGAGCGGCCTTGTTACCGAAGTACCGGGCGACCAGAGAGCCGTCGGCCCCGGCCCGCTCGCCGATGTCCCGTAGCGTCACCGCCGCGTACCCGCGGCGCCCGAAGAGCTCACGGGCCGCGTCCAGCAGCGCGGCCCGAGTGGCGTCCGCGTCGCGCTTCCTGCCGCGCGTGTGTTCCCTGGGCGAGTCCATGGCTGCTCCCTCCGGCTCGGATCGTGTTCAGCGTTCGGAGCCGCGGCGGGCGTTGTCAGCGGAATCCGCGCGGGCGGGCCCCGCGGGCAGGCCGTCCTTGGCGGGGCTCCGTGTCACGACGGCGGACTCGGCCACCGGGGCGGTGGATCGGCGAGGCGGCAGGGCGACGGCGGCGATGACCCCGAGGGAGGTCGCCGCGGCAGTGACCAGAAGAGCCGTGGTGTAGGCGGAGTCGCCGGGGAGGAGACTGCCCGCTGGGGTGAAGGCGAGCATGATCGCCGAGATCGCGGCGCTGCCGACTGCCCCGCCGACCGTGCGCAGCACCTGGTTGAAGCTGGTGGCGCTGCCGGTCTCGGACGCTGGGACGTGGCGGACGATGAGCAGCGGCATGACCGCGTACGCCGCACCGACGCCTGCGCCGAGCAGGAAGGTGCCGAGGACGAGGACCGTCAAGTGGTCACGCCACAGGGCGAGTACGACCAGGTCGAGGGTGACCACGAGGGAACCCAGTGGGAGGACGCGGAACGGGCCGAACCGGGAGACCAGGACGGAGGCGAACCGGTTCGCGGCCACACTGCCCACGGACATCGGCAGCAGCACGAGGCCGGTGGCGGTGAGGGAGAGGTGGAAGCCGTACCCGGCCTCGGCGGGGACCTGTGTGTAGAGGTTGACCAGGGACAGCACGCCGAACATGCCGATGCCCGTGAGCAGCGCGGTCGCGTTGGCCGCGAGGACGGCGCGGTTGCGCATCAGCCGGACGTCGATCAGGGGATACGGGGTACGGCGGGCCTGGAGCGTCCACAGGAGCAGCAGAGCCGTTCCGGACCCCAGGGATCCGAGCGTGGCACCCGACATAGGGCCCCAGGCCACCCCTTGGCTCACGGCCAGGAGAACGAGAGCGAGCCCCGAGCAGACCAGCACCGCCCCGGCCAGGTCGAGCGGACGCGAGGGGGCCGACGAACCCGCGGGCACCGCCCAGCGCACCACCACCAGGGCAGCGGCACTCAGGAGGGCCGCGAACCAGAAACCGGCGCGGTAGTCGAGGTGCTGGGCGATAACACCTGTGAGCGGGTAACCGATGCCCGCGCCGACGGACGTGGTGATGGAGAGCGAGGCGATGCCGGAGCGTATCCGCTTCGCGGGCAGGTGGTCGCGGGCGACGGCGATCGCGAGGGGCAGGAGACCCATGCCCATACCCTGCAGGGCGCGCCCCGCGAGGAGTAGCGGGAGTCCCGGGGCGGTCGCCGCCAGCACGCTTCCGGCGAGCACGCCTGCCAGGGATGCCTGGATGGCCGTTCGGCGGTGCGGCCCGTCGCCGAGCCGGCCGAGCACCGGGCCCGCGACGGCCCCCGCCAGCAGGGTCGCGGTCAGCACCCACTGGGCGGCACTGAGCGACACGTGCTGATCACGTGCGATGGTCGGCACCATCGGCGCCCCGAGCGTGCTGATGACGGAGACGGTCAGTGACGTGAACATCAGGGAGGGCAACAGAGCCCGTGGCCGGGTGGCATCGTTCCTGCGCCTGTCGTCCTGCGGGGCGTCCGAGCGGGACTCGGCCATGCTGCGGCTTCCTTTCGGGCCGGACCGTTGTCAACGATCCATGTCATCAGCGGATGACATTAAATATGAAAAATAAAATCCATTCCGTCAAGTCGGGGCGAGCTCAAGTCGGGGCGAGCTAAGGGCGAGCTTCGAAGTCACCCCCCAGGGGGTGCGGTCGACGGGGCCGGCTCGCGCGGTGGGCCGGGCACCGCGCCGTCCCGCGTCGGGACCCCGCAGGAAGCGAGGTGACGCGGGACGGCGCGGAGTCGAGCTACAGGTTGTCCTTGAAGAACGGCGTGATCTTTTCGAATGCCTGGTCGACCGCGAACGGTTGGTCGTACAGGTCGTAGTGGCTGGCGCCCTTGACGACCAGGATGTCCTTCTTCTTCGACCGGGCCCGGTCGAAGAGCTCGAACCCGTCCCGGTACGAGCCGAAACTGCCCGGTACGTCGCCCACGACGATCTGGAGCGGTTGCGTCAGCAGTACCTCGGCCAGATGGAAGGCGTCCCAGCCCACTGCTGCTTCGAGGCCGGAGAAGCGCAGCTTGTTCGGGGAGTTGGGATTGTGACCGCGAGGCGTCTTGTAGTAGTCGATGGCCTGGACGATGTCGATGTCGGTGATGCCGGCCTTCTCGCGCTCCTCGTCGGAGTTGGGGATGTAGGTCGTGATCACCGGGTCCGCCCCGCGCGCTTCGGCTGTCCGCTGCTTGCCGATGGCCTCCAGTGTTTCGAGGGCCGCGTCGGCCGTGAGGTTGCCCTCGCGCATGAGCCGTCCGTAATTGGCGGCCACGACCGTGACCAGCGCCTTGATCCGGTGCTCCGTCATCGTGGCGTTGGCGGCGTAGCCACCTCCTCCGCAGACGCCCAGGGCGCCGATGCGGTCCTCGTCGACGTAGTCGAGCGTTACCAGGTAGTCGACCGCGCAGCGATAGTCCTCCACTCGTGTCGCAGGGTCTTCGAGGTGCTTCGGTTCGCCGCCGCTCTCGCCCTGATGCGAGGCGTCGAAGGCGAGGGTTACGTATCCCTGCTCCGTGAGCCGCTCGGCGTAGATGCTGCCCGCGGTCTGCTCCTTGCAGCTGCTGATCGGATGGCCGCAGATGATGGCCGGGTACTTCTTCGCCGCGTCGAAGCCCTTCGGGAGCCGCAGGTCGGCTGCGACGTCCCAGCTCCGGTTCTTGAATCGCACGTGTTCCATGTGCTCCTCCTTGCCGTACACGTTGCCCCGCGGCAACGGCCTGGTGCGGGCCCGCCGGGCCGAGGTGAGTGGCCCAGGGACCTTTGCGGCATATTGCCTATACCTCGCATATTGGATCATTCCATGCGTCGAGTGCGGCATCCAGGGACAGATCCGGCCCCCCTTGTCCGAGTGGCGCGACGGCCGCCTTCGTGCAGGTCCCGCTCCGGGCCGGGGGTGACGCGGGGTCCGCGTACGGGAGACAGGGCCTTTCCCCGGAATTCGAATAGTTTCTTTCCGGGGAATCCGAGATGATCGGAACCTGTTAATCCGTTTTGAATGCCAGGAGAGCAGTGTCCAAATATCTGGACACTGCTCTGATGAAATTCGATCTACCGTGGATGCAGCGGAAGCGCCGATATCGATTCGATTTAACAATGCCGCCTCGGATGCTCCTTCCCCGTCGGGTTTCGAGCATGCCCATAGGGTCGGCCGACGTCATTTTGGAGATGCGCATGGTGAATGCACGCATCATGAATTTCAAGCTTGTGGTGAGCGACCTCGACCGCTCACTCGCCTTCTATGCGGAGCTGTTCGGCCTGCGGGAAGCGGTCCGGCTCGAGTTCAGCGATCCGGACGTGGAAGAGATCGTTCTCGAGGACGCGAGCGGAGCTCGTGCCCTGGTGCTCCTGCACGGCGATGTGATGCCCACACCGTCCGTGCCGGGGTGGACGCCGGTGGTGTTCCAGGTCGACGACGTCCAGGCCGCCGGCGACGCGATCCGCCGGGCCGGGTACGAGCTGGCCATCGAACCCATCAGCTTCGGCCCCGTGAGCATCGTGATGGCTGTCGATCCCGATGGCTATCTCATCGAAGTCGTCTCCGGCGATCTCGACAGCCTCGCCTCCACTCCGGCCGGGCAGCGGGTCCCGCACCCGGTCCCGCACATCCACGAGCGGAAGTGACCGGTGGCGCTGATCCGTAACGCCCTCGTCTCACCTCACCGAACAAGGAGAAACCGCACATGACCTGCCACGTGATCTTCAAAATGACCGTCAAGGACGGACGCATGGACGATCTGCACAAGTGGATCGTCGACCACCTGCCTGGCACCCGTGGCTTCGAGGGCAACGTCAGCGTGGAGGTCGTCCGCGACCAGGACGCCCCGAACACGATCGTCTTCATGGAGAAGTGGGGGGCCCGCCAGAACTTCGAGAGCTATCTCGCGTGGCGCACCGAAACGGGCACGGTGGGGGAGTTGGCCGGGATGATCGAAGAGGCCATCGACTTCAGGTACCACGACGTCTTCGGCGTCTGATTGCCTGGTGGTCGCCGGTTCGGCATCACGAGCGACGACCTGAGAGCAGCGGGGCCCGGCCGTGGCAGGCCGGGCCCCGCTGTGCGTGGACCGTGCTACGTCGGCTCGGTGGATTCGGGCTTCGGGATCCGGACCATGGTGAGGGCGACGAGACTGACGACCGAGGCCGCGGCCATGTACAGCGACACCGATACGGAGGTGTGCGTCGCCGCCAGGAGCGCGACCATGACGAAAGGAGCGAGCCCCGCACCGACGATGTTCGCCAACTGGTTGCCGATCGACGAACCGGCGAAGCGGACCTTCGGCGGGAACGCCTCGGCGAACAGGGCGGTTCCCGGCCCGAACATCGCTCCCACGCCGAGCTGCCCGAGGGACGCGCCGAGCAGGATCAGGGCGAAACTGCGGGTCTCCACCAGCGGGAAGAGGGCGAAGGCCCACGCTCCGGCGAAGACCGCGCCCGCGGCGTAGACCTTGCGGCGGCCCACGATGTCGGACAGCCAGGCGAACCCGACCGTGCCGACGGCGAACGCCAGCATCGAGAGCATGAGCACCGCGAGCATCGCGTTCTGAGAGATGTCCAGGTCCTGTGTCGCGTGGTGGAGCACCCCGGTGATGATCACGTAGAAGTTGATGCCTGCGGGGAGGAAGACGAAGGCGACCAGCAGAACCTGCTTCGGGTGGCGCAGCACCTGAACCACGGACGAGCGCGGCGCGGACCGGCTCTTGTCCGCGAGCTTCCGGTCGGCGCTGCGGAACTCCGGCGTGTCTTCGACGCTCCGGTGCACGAAGTAGGCGAGGGGGAACATCAGCACACTGAGGAGGAACGGGACGCGCCATCCCCAGGCCGTGAACTGGTCGTCCGTCGTGACGTTGCTGATGAGCAGGAAGACCAGCGTCCCGGTGACCATGCCGACGACGACGCCCAGCTGGGGAAGGGCCCCGAAGAGACCTCGGCGGTGTGGTGGCGCACTCTCCAGGGCCAGCAGGGTGGCACCGCCGAAGTGGCCGCCCACCGAGACCCCCTGGGCGATCCGGAGGATCACCAGGAGGACGGGCGCCGCCACTCCGATGGTCTCGTGGGTGGGCAGCAGGCCTATGAGTGTCGAGGCCACGGCCATCAGCACCATGGCCGCGAGGAGAGCGGGCTTGCGGCCGAACTTGTCGCCGATGTGACCGAAGACCGCGGCGCCGATGGGCCGGCCGGCGAAGCCGACCGCGAACGTGGCGAACGTGGCGAGGGTGCTCAGCAGAGGGTTCCCCGAAGGGAAGAAGAGGTCGTTGAGGACCAGTGACGCGGCCGTGCCGTAGATGAGGAAGTCGTAGTACTCGATCGATTGGGCGGCGACGGTGGCGAAGAGGACCCGACCCTGGCGCGAGGGCGTCGGGGTCGCCGCCTCCGTGGTTGTCGGACGGTTTTCCTGGATACTCATCTTCTCCTCATTCCGGAGCGGCGTTCGAAGGTTTCGGAACACGGGACGAGTCGAAGCGCGGCGAGAGCGCCCTGCGGGGACAGGGCGTCACGGGGGACGGCCGGCACTTCGATCTCTGCGGTGGTCGACGACCTCAGGAGGCCGTGCTCACGTGGCACACCGGATGGCATGTCGTGGAAGGCATGCGAAGGGGAGCGCGGTGCGATGTAGGTCCCGTGCGTCGGTGAGAAGGCGGTGCTCAGATGCGGCCGGCATCCACATGCCGGCCGCATCTTCCTGGAGCGACTGCTTCAGGAGGGGCCCGGTGGGGCTCAGACCTTCGCCTCGAGTCGAGGCCCCATGGCTTCGAAGAGCAGGCCGAGCCGCTCCGGGTGGAGCGCCTCGCTGATCATCATCTCCGGCGTGTTGTAGCGCACCGCGAGGGCGTCGATGGAGTCCTGCAGGTTGTCGGTCTCCAGCTCGTAGATCGCGAGGTAGCCCCACGGGAAGGGCGCCTCGGAGCGCTGCGAGGGAGCCAGCGCGAACCGCTGTGCGGCCACGAATCCCGGAACCCTGAGCGCGTCGTGCAGGTGCGTGTTCGTGTACCAGTCGTTGAATTCCTCCTCCTTGCCCTCGACGGGGTTGGTCAGCACGACGTAGGTGTACCTCGGCATGGCTTCCTCCTGGTGCGGCTCTGGGAGCGCGAACGCACAATATTTTGTGACCGGATAAAGGCAGCGACTCCGCAGCGACTCCATGGGGGTTCTGCCCCCACCGTTGGGTCGCGTGCTGCGAAGGAGAGCGCGTGACATGCGATCACCGACCGGTTGCGGAGGTCGGCTGCGAACGGTGATGCTGCCACGGAGGCGGCGCGAGCGCTACGGGGTTGCATAATATTTTGTGCATGATATGAGTGAGCCATGACTGAAACTATCTCGTCCGGAACGGCGACCATCGGCGAGCTGATGGACCTCAGTGGCAGGACTGCCCTGGTCACCGGGGGCGCCATGGGTATCGGCCTCGGCATCGTCCACCGCCTGTACGAAGCCGGCGCCAACGTCGTGATCGCTGACATCGACAAGAGCGCCGCCGACAAGGCCGTGCAGGGGTTCGAGGACGCCGCTCGTGTACGCACGGTCGCCGCGGATGTCAGCAAGGTGGAGGACGCGGACGCCATGGTCCGTGCCGCCGTCGACGCCTTCGGATCCCTCGACATCATGGTGAACAACGCCGGCATCTACCAGGGCTCGCCCTTCCTGGACACGAGCCCGGAACTCGCGCGGCGCACGATGGACGTCAACTACTTGGGTGTCATGGTCTGTTCGCAAGCGGCGTCCCGACAGATGATCGCGCAGGGCGGGGGCGGCCGGATCGTCAACGTGAACTCCGTCGAGGGCGTGAATCCGTCGGTGCTGGGCCTGGCGCACTACGGCGCCTCGAAACACGCCGTGGCGGGGCTGATCAAGACGATGGCCCTGGAGCTCGCACCCCACGGCATCTCCGTCAACAACGTCTGTCCCGGCGGCGTCCGCACGCCCGGCCTCGCGCCGCTGCTGGACGAGGACGCGATCGTGGAACTGGAGAAGAGGATTCCGAAGCAGCGGATCGCGGTGCCGGACGACGTCGCCCGCGTCGTGCTCTTCCTCGCCTCCGACCTTGCCTCCTACATGACCGGAGCCCAGATCGTCGTCGACGGCGGTCAGACGCTGCGCGGCTGCGCGGTCTGACCGGGCAGGCCTCCTCCGACGGGAGGAGCTGCGAGGCCCTCAGGGGTGGTATGCGGGAACCTCGCGCGTACCACCCCTTCTTTCCGTCCGCCCTCGTCCTGCTGATGCGAAATCTTCGAATCGGCACTTCGAAACTTTGCAATCGATTGGGTATTGGCTGGTCAATTGGGCCGGGGATACGCTCCGGAAACAATGCTGGAGGTCACCGATGGAACGTAAAGCAAGCGGACCGCTCGCGGGAGTCAAAATAGTCGAGCTGGGAGGCGTCGGACCGGTTCCTTTCTGTTGCATGCTCCTTTCCGATTTGGGTGCGGACATCATTCGCATCGACCGCCCCGCGGGGTACGACGGTGGCGCGCCGGTCGACCCCCGCTTCAATCTGCTCAACCGTGGACGGCGCAGCGCCGGCCTGGACCTGAAGAAGAGAGAGGCCGTCGATGCGGTCCTGAAGCTGGTGCGTGGCGCCGATGTCCTGGTGGAGGGATTCCGCCCCGGTGTCCCGGAGAAACTGGGGCTCGGGCCCGAGACCTGCCTCGCGGTGAACCCGGCGCTCGTCTACGGCCGGATGACCGGCTGGGGGCAGGACGGGCCGCTGGCCCAGGAACCCGGCCACGACGTCAACTACGTCTCGCTCACCGGAGCGCTGCACTCCATCGGCGCGGCGGGCGGCCCTCCGGCCATTCCCCTCAACCTCGCCGGCGACTTCGGCGGAGGTTCGCTCTACCTGGCGCTCGGCGTGCTGTCGGCGCTCCTGGAGACCCGGCGCTCGGGGGAGGGGCAGGTGATCGACGCCGCGATGGTGGACGGTTCGGCATCCCTGATGACTCTCTTCTATGGGCTGCGTGCCGCCGGTTACTGGAGTGACGAGCGCGGCACGAACCGGCTCGACTCCGGCGCGCCCTGGTACGACGTGTATGAGACCTCGGACGGTCGCTGGCTGAGCGTCGGCTCCAACGAGGCGCGGTTCTGGCGCAACACCCTGCGGGTACTTCGCCTGTCCGAGGACGACGTGCCGGACCAGCACGACCGTTCCCGCTGGCCGGAGATGCGCGCCACTCTGGCCGCGGTGATCCGTACCCGCACCCGGGACGAATGGAGCGAGCTGGCGGCCGGCGAGGAGGTCTGCTTCGCCCCGGTCCTGTCGATGGCCGAGGCGCCGCGACATCCGCATCTGCGCGCGCGAGGCACGTTCGTGGAGGTCGACGGAGTCGTCCAGCCGGCCCCTGCCCCGCGCTTCAGCCGGACCCCCGGCGCGATCCAGGGCCCACCCTCGCGACCAGGTCAGGACACCGCGGAGGTCCTTGCCGACTGGGGGTTCACGGGCGCCGACCTGGCAGCGCTGCGCGCGGCCGGCGCGATCGACTGAAAGCGGCCTTTCCCCGGAAGGGTCGAATCAGGTGCGACCGAGTGGTTCGACGCATGCGAATCGCGGATTCGAAACTTGCCACTTGGATCATCCATGGCCCCGCCTTAACGTGTGGTCAACCGCAGAGATTTCCCCGAATAGATGCTTTGGAGTGATGGAGAAATGGCTCCGAATTTCCTCGACGAATCCCAGGCCGACTGGCTTCGTACGGTCAATGACTTCATGGACAAGGAAGTCACCGTCGAATACGTCCGCGCGTGCGACACGGAGCGCCGGTATCCGTACGAGGCGTACGAGAAGATCGCGTCGCAGGGGTGGCTGGGCATCATGATCCCCGAGGAGGAGGGCGGCTCGGGCGGTGACATCTTCGACTACTCACTGATGGCCGAGGGCCTCGGCAAGTTCGGCTTCGACTTCGCCTGCTCGGTGCTCGTGCCGACCTTCACGGCGATGAACATCATAAAGTTCGGCTCCGCCGAGCAGAAGGCGACGTACGTCCGGCCGTTCATCGAGGGCAGGATCCGTTTCTCGGTCTCCATCTCCGAGCCCGACGCAGGCTCGGACGCCTCGAACACCAAGACTCATGCGCGTCGCGACGAGAACGGCGACTGGATCGTCAACGGCTCCAAGCTGTGGTGCAGTGGAGCCGCCGCCAAGGACACCGTCATCGCGATGCTGGTCCGGACCGACAGCGCCGACAAGCACGGCGGCCTCTCGGTCCTGCTGATCCCGAACGACACCCCGGGCCTCGACATCCGCAAGCTGCCGACCCTGTCGCGACACGCGACCGGCACTACCGAGATCTTCCTGGACGACGTCCGGGTCCCCGCCGGGAACCTCCTCGGCGAGGTCGGCCAGGGCTGGAAGATCATCACCGACCACCTGGAGCTCGAGCGCTGCGCGGTCGCCGCCGCGTACACCGGCAATGCGCAGGAGGCTGTCAACGCCGCCAACCGCTATGCGCAGGAGCGCATCCAGTTCGGCAAGCCGATCTACGAGTTCCAGGTGCTCAAGCACATGCTCGCCGAGAACCAGACCCGTGTCGACGCGGCCCGGTTGCTCTGCTACCGCGCCGCCCAGATGAAGGCCGATGGGCTGCCCGCCGCCCGCGAGACCTCGATGGCCAAGCTCTACGGCTCGGAGACGCTCAAGCAGTGTGCCCTCGACGGCATGCAGATCCTCGGCGGCTACGCCAACCTCCCCGAGGCCGACATGGAGCGCTACCTGCGCGAGAGCGTGCAGTCCACCATCGGCGGCGGTACGTCGCAGATCCAGCGCACCATCATCGCCAAGTCCATGCGTCTGCCCGCCGGCGCCTGAGACCCCTGACAAGGACCCGCATCATGCCCCTCATCGACAACCGTATCGACATGCCGTTCGACGAGATCGAGGTCGGCCGCGTCTTCCGCTCGGGCGGCCGGACGATCACCGAGACCGATGTCGTCAACTACTGCGCGCTGACCGGTAACTGGATCGAGATCCACTCGAACGTCCACTACGCGGCGCAGACCCGCTTCGGCGAGCGCCTCGTCCAGGGCTCGCTCACCTACTCGGTCATGACCGGCCTGATCACCTTCGGTCCGTCGATCCAGGCCAACTACGGCATCGACAACCTTCGCTACCTCACACCGGTGCACATCGACGACACGATCTACGTGACCTGTGAGGTCGTCGCCAAGAAGGAGAAGGACGACAAGTTCGGCGTCATCACCTTCCTGATGAAGGCGCTCAACCAGCACGGCGACGTGTGTCAGAAGTCCGAGTGGAGCCTGCTCATGCTGCGCAGGCGCGAGGACCTCGACGCACTGGTCTCCGCGTCGGTCCCCACCGAGAAGCCGCGCAAGAAGGCCTGAGGTCAACCCGATGTCAACCGCACCCGTCGCCGCCATCATCGGCATGGGCGACGCCTACGCCTCGCTCGACGACAGGAAGGACCCTCTGCAGCTCGCCGCGCAGGCGACGGTCCGGGCACTCGCCGACGCCGGGATCCGCAAGGACCAGGTGGACGCGGTGTTCACCGGACGTTCGCCGTGGGCCGACAAGCGGTCGCAGTGGAGCAACATCTTCATCTCGCACATGCAGATGCCGGTAACCCTCACGAGCGAACTCACCATGCACGGCGCCGGACTGACCGCGACGATCGCCGTAGCGTCGCAGATGATCGCCGCCGGCGCCGCCGAGTACGTGCTGTGTCTGCAGAGCGACGCGACCCAGCTGTTCGTCGACGCGGTGGCGATGGGTGCCGAGGCCGACGCCGACCCCCAGTTCGAGGTCCCGTACGGTCCCACGATCCCCGCGCTCTACGCCCAGGCGGCCCGGCGCTACTTCCACGAGTTCGGCCTCACCGAGGAGGACCTCGCGGACGTCGCCGTCGCCAACCAGCGCTGGGGAGCCCACCACCCCCACGCCGCCAAGCGGAAGCACGGGGAGATCGACCGCGCCACGGTGCTCGCCTCGCCCTACGTGGCCACGCCGCTGCGCCGGTGGATGTGCTCCACCTGGGGCGGCGGCACCGGGGGCGCGCTGGTCGTCACCTCCCCGGAGAAGGCGAAGGACGCCCGCGACCCCGTGTACGTCCTCGGCTACGGGTCGGCCACGACCCACGAGTACCTGGGCGACCGCATGAACATGCGCGAGTCCCGGTTCCCGGACCTGGGCGCGTTCCCCAACCTCACACACACCGCGACGGCGGAAGCCGCCCGCCAGGCGTACACGAGGTCCGGGCTCGGCCCCTCCGACATCGACATGATGCAGATCTCCGTCAACTTCGCGCACATGGGCCCCATCGTCATGGAGGACCTGGGATTCGCGAAGAAGGGACACGGG
Source organism: Streptomyces sp. NPDC045968 (assembly GCF_056430475.1). Lineage (NCBI taxonomy): Bacteria > Bacillati > Actinomycetota > Actinomycetes > Kitasatosporales > Streptomycetaceae > Streptomyces > Streptomyces sp. NPDC045968. The sequence continues at coordinate 61,774 of NZ_JBWKLF010000005.1, forward strand.
ATCGACGTCTACCGCGAGGGACGCACGGGCATGGACGGAGACCTCCCGACCGACACGAACGGCGGCTGGCTGTCGTTCGGTCAACCCGGGATCTCCTGCAACATGGACAGTTTGGTCGAGGGAGTCCGCCAACTGCGAGGCCAGGCCCTGGGGCTGGCGCCGAAGCGCCGGCCGCGGACGGCGCTGGTGCAGGGCGCGGGCGGCATGCTGGCGGCGGGCAGCGTGATGCTGCTGGCCTCCTCCACCTGAAACGCGATGGGGAGCACCCGATGAGCGAGACGAGAACGACGAAGGACTGGCCGCAGCCGTACCGTCTGCTGGACGCGGAACCGTACTGGGAGGCACTGTCGGACGAGCGGCTGACCTTCCAGCGCTGCGGCGACTGCGCACAGGCCGTGTGGCCGGCGCACTCCTTCTGCACCCACTGCGGGGCACAGGCACTGACATGGGTGCCGTCCACCGGGCACGGCACGGTCTACTCGTACAGCACGATCATGCGCGGGCCGACCCCGGTCTGGGCCGGGATCGCCCCGTACACAGTGGGCTTCGTGCGCCTGAACGAGGGCTACTTCCTGTTCACCCAGATCGAGGGCGAACCGGATGCCATCGAGATCGGCATGGAGGTCGAGGTCCGCTTCGTCCAGCGCGGCGAGCAGAAACTCCCGGTGTTCTCGCAGGCGACGACCGAAGCGGAGCTGTGAGATGACAGGGCCTCTGGACGGCGTACGGATCCTGGATCTGTCGTCGAACTTCATGGGACCGTACGCGACGCTGCTGCTCGCGGACATGGGGGCTGACATCTCAAAGGTCGAGTCGCCGGAAGGAGACACGACCCGGGGCATCGGGCCGTCCCGGAACCCCGGTATGAGCGCGATCTTCCTGCACCTCAACCGCAACAAGCGCAGCCTCGTCCTCGACCTCAAGAGCGAGGACGGCAACGCCGCGTTGAAGAGGATGATCGGCTCCGCCGACGTGCTGCTGTACAGCCTGCGCCCCAAGTCCATGGCCAGGCTGGGGCTCTCGTACGAGGACGCCCAGGAGCTCAACCCGCGGATCATCTACTGCGGCGTGTACGGCTTCGGGCAGAACGGGCCGTACGCGGACCGTCCCGCGTACGACGACCTGATCCAGGCTGCGGTGGGGATGCCCGTCCTGCAGAGCCGCAAGGCCGGCCCGCCCGACTACGTGGCCACCGCCATCGCCGACCGCGTGGTCGGCATGGCCGCCACTTCCGCCATCTCGATGGCGCTGTACCGGCGGGAGCGGACCGGCCGCGGCCAAGAGGTCCAGGTGCCGATGTTCGAGACGTTCGCCCACTTCGTCCTCGGCGATCACCTGTACGGGCACACCTTCGTTCCCCCGATCGGGGACTGGGGGTACGCGCGGATGATGAACCCCGACCGCCGTCCGTACCGCACGTGCGACGGCTACGTGGGTACGAACATCTATACGGACCGGCACTGGCGGCGGTTCTGCGAGCTGACCGGGCACCCGCAGCTGGCGGACGATCCGCGTTTCGCCACCGTCCAGGCCCGTACCGAGAACATCGCGCTGGTCAACGAGTTCGTGGCGGGTACCTTCCCGACCAGGACGACCGCCGAGTGGATCGCTCTGCTGGTGGAGGCGGACATCCCGATCATCGAGGTGAACACCCCTGAGACGCTGCTCGACGACCCGCATATGAAGGAGGTCGGCTTCTTCGTCGACCAGGAGCACCCGACCGAGGGCCTCCTGCGGACGCTCGGTATCCCGCAGCGGTGGAGCGAGAGCACCCCGGAGATGCGCCACCCGGCGCCCCGTCTCGGTGAGCACTCGGTGGAACTCCTCACGGAATACGGCTTCGGCGGGAGCGAGATCGACGAACTGCTGCGCTCCGGAGCGGCGCGTGGGACCGACACGCCGCCGACCGGCTGAGGAAGGGAAAGAGGAAACGATGATGCGCGATCTGCCCTTGTCGGGCGTGGTGGTGGTGGAGCTGAGCGACAGTGCGTCGGCACCGTTCACCGGGAAGATCCTTGCTGAGCTCGGCGCCGAGGTATGGAAGGTCGAGCGCCCCACGGGCGACTCCGCGCGTGGCTGGGGCCCCAGCACATGGAAGGGCAGCGGAGCCGCCTTTCACGCCCTCAACCGGGGCAAGCGGTGCATCAGCATCGACATCAAGGACCGCGATCAGCTGACCGTCCTCCACCAGTTGATTGCCGAACAGGCCGACGTGTTCGTCCACAACCTCCGACCGGGTGCCGCCCCCTCGTACGGGCTGGACGCCGACAGCCTCCGGGTGACCAAGCCCGAACTGATCTGCTGCGAGATCGGCGCATTCGGCCACAAGGGGCCCCTGAACACGCTCCCCGGCTACGATCCGCTGATGCAGGCCTTCGCCGGCATCATGAGCATCACCGGCGAGGAGGACGGGCCCCCCGTCCGCGCCGGTGTCTCCATCGTCGACTTCGGGGCCGGGATGTGGGCCGCCATCGGCATCCTGGCGGCCCTGCACCGACGTGGTACCAAGCACTCCGGCGCGACCGTGAACGGCTCGCTCCTGGAGACTGCCATCGCCTGGATGACCGTCGGCATCGCCAACCACGCCGCCGACGGCGAACCCGGCGCGCGCCACGGCTCGGGCGTGGCCTTCATCGTGCCGCACCGCGCCTTCCCCACCGCCGACGGCGACCTCGTTGTGAGCTGCGCCAACGACCCGCTGTTCGCTCGCCTCTGCGAGGCGCTCGGAGCACCCGAATGGGCCGCGGACGACCGGTTCGCCACGAACGCGGCACGGCTGGAGAACCGGCGCGAGATCGACCGGCTGATCGGGGAGCGGCTGGCAGGGGAGACGCGTGCTCACTGGCAGGAGAGGCTGCAGTCGTCGGGCATACCCGTGGCACCGATCCAGACCACCACCGAGCTCGTCGGCCACGAGCAGACCCGTGCCCTCGGCATGATCGGCACGCCGGCGGACGACGAGATCGGGCTCGTAGGCCTGCCCCTGTCGTTCGACGGCAGGCGTCCGCCGCCGCTCCACGCGGCGCGTGACATCGGCGCGGACAATGAAAGCATCCAGAAGGTGCTCAAGATCCGTCCGTGACGGCGGCAGGCTCGCCATCAGCGGATGGTGGCCTCCCGTTCGATGCACGGTGCACCGCAGGGCGAGGGTGGAGACATGGGAACGTTCAATCGACTGCACATGATCCGTCAGGTCGATCTGTTCACGCTGCGACTCTTTCTCTCCGCGATCGAAGAACAGCAGATCGGCCGGGCCGCGATCAGGGAGAACATCGCCGCGTCGACGGCGACCAAGCGCATTCAGGTCCTGGAGGACATTGCCGGGATCCAGCTCCTCGAACGCGGACCGAAAGGGGTCGTCCCGAGCCCGGCCGGTGCGGTCCTCGCGCGATACGCCCGCCAGATCTTCGACAGTCTCGAAGACATGCGATCCGAAATCGCCTCCTTTACGGAAGGCGTACGAGGCGACCTCACCATCGCGTCGGCGCGCACCATTCTCGTACCCTTTCTCGCCCGGGAACTCGGCGATTACAGCCGGGAATACCCGAGTGTCAATCTGTCGGTGCACGACGTCGAAAACGCCGATATCGTCCAGCAGGTCGCCCACGGCCAGGCGGACATCGGCGTGTTCGCGGCCGCCTACGAGCTTGATCTCGACGGCGTCGACGTCACGCCCTACCGGCGGGACCGCCTGGTGGCGGTGGTACGCCAGGACCACTGGCTGAGCGACCGGCCCAGCGTGACGTTCCATGACCTGCTCCCGGAGAACCTGATCGCGGTGAACTCCATGCTCGGTGCCTTCCGCGCCGCGGCGCGGCGGCTGGAGCGGACGTTCGAGCCGGAATACACCGTACGGAGCGCGAGCGTGGCGATCAGCCTCGTGCAGGCGGGGCTGGGCGTCACCGTGCAGCCCGAATGCCTGGTCACCCAGGAGATGGCCTCCGGTGTGGCCATGGTTCAGCTGGACGAGCCATGGGCGGTACGGAAGATCCACATCGCCACGGCGCACGGGCGGACTCTTGGCCCGGCGGCGCGCGCCTTCCTCAGCCAGCTGCTCGACCGCCCCGCGGACGACCGCAGGAGCACGACCCACCCCTGAACGTCGGCCGACGGCGGTCGGACGAGACATACGGAACTCCCTGGCCCCGGGCAACATCCCGGGGCCGGGGAGTTCTTCGCGTTGATGGTGCGGCCGGGGCAGGGAACGCGCCAGGGCCCGTCGGACACGATGTTCCCCGGTGTCCGACGGGCCCTGACACGAGCGGCGGGCCGCTGACCGTATGTGTGACGGTGCTACGGCGTGCCGCGTTCCACCAGCGAGACCTTGACGTGGTCCGGTCGCTTCAGTGTCCCGTCGGGGACGAGCTCGACGACCGTCTTCACGTTGAGGGCGGAGCGGACACGCTCCTCGATCGTGGTGCGCAGGCCGTTTCGTTGTTCCGGGCCCATGCCCGCGGCGTGCTCCACGACCAGGGGGAGCGGACGCTGGGTCGAGTGGCCCTCGAAATCGGCCCGGATGCGCATCTCACCCGTCGTCGCCGGCGCCAGCTCCGCGACCAGCTGCTTGATCGCCGAGGGAAAGAGGTTGATCCCGCGCACGATCAGCATGTCGTCCGTGCGTCCGATGCACCGCACCTTGAAACCGGTCCGGCCGCACGAACAGTCGGTCCCGGTGACGACGACGTGGTCCCGGGTGCGGAAACGCAACAGGGCCGAGGCCTGGCGGCGCAGAGCGGTGTAGACCAGTTCACCCTGAGCGCCTTCCACCGGCTCGATCCGGTCCCCGGTCTCGGGGTCGATCAGTTCGACGATCATGAGATCGGGTGACAGGAAGTGCATGCCATCGGCCGCTTCGCACTCGCCCCAGTAGGTGCAGGCGATGTCGGTTCCGCCGAGCATCTCCCGCGAGGTCGCGCCCCACAGTGATTCGAGCTTCTCCCGTACGGCAGGCAGGCCGCCGCCGGGCTCGCCGCCGACGCTGATGCTGCGGACGCCGAGCTCGCGGGCCGGCCGGCCGACGATCTTCGGTGCCTGCTCGGCGAGGTGGGCGAGAAAGTGCGGGGTGCCTATCAGGGCGTTCGGCCGCAGGTCGGCTTGGACCCGCAGCAGCCGATCGGCGCCGGCCTCGGCGCCGATCGGAATGTCGACGATGCCCATGTACCGGAGAATCTGGACGACGGGCAGTCCGCCGACGAAGCCCTTGCTCATGCCGAAGGCGTGCAGCAACCGGTCTCCGGGCCGGAACCCATTCGCGTAGAGGGCACGTGCCCCGAGTTCGCACCAGGTGACGATGTCCGCGGAGGTCAGTGCGACGTATGACGGACTTCCCGTGGTGCCGGACGATGCCTGGATCTGCACGATGTCAGCGCTGTCGACGGCGACGTGGGCGCCCAGCGGCGGCGCCGCGGCCAGGCTGTCGCGGAGCTCCTGCTTCTCGGTGAAGGGCAGACCGGCCAGGTCGTCGACCGACTTGATCTTCTTCACCTCGACGCCGTGCCGCGAGAATTTCTCCTGGTAGAACACGCTGTTCGCGGCCAAATGGGAAATCTGCTCCCTCAGGCGCTCATTCTGGACCACCCGCGCCGCCTCGACGGGCAGAGTCTCGATCTCATTCCAGTATTTCTCTGAGAACGGAGCAACCGACATGATGCCTCCCTTTCGCCCCGGCCCATCGATGATCGTGCTGTTGTCGCACTCATCGGAAACGCCTGCCAGGTGTCTAGATATTCGCCGCACGCGAGAAGTGCGGGCCTCACTGAACAGCCGCATAAAAATATATCGTATTTCAGACCTCCTCTGGGAGGGTCCCAGGGGTGCCGGTAGGGGGTCCCTGGGGGTGAACTGCCCGATTTTGGTGCCATAATGACCGACGTGCGGCAGTGTGATATCTGCAATGTCACATAATATTTTGAGGCCGGGCTGTTCTCCGGTACGGCGGAAGAGGTCTTCACGGGTCACCAAGGGGGAGCGGCTCCCTACACCCGAGCGGGGTGGCGAACTCGCGGCCGGTCTCGCGTGAGGGGGGACGGACCTGTCCCCGGACCAGGCGGTCCGGGGACAGGAATGGCCTATTCCGCGACCGGGCGACGGGTGTGAGTCTTGAAGACGTGGCCGCCATCGGGGCCACCGGTAACACCCGGAACAGCAGACGCTCTTGCGAGACAGTCGCTGATTCCCGCCGTTACGGCGATCTCCGCACCCGAACCAAGGGACACGCTCAAGCATGAAGGCCAACGTCACCTTTCCCAGCGCCGGCCTCGCCCTCGCCGGCATCCTCTTCACCCCCGACAGCCACACTGGAGCACCGCTCCCCGCTGTCGTCGTCTCCCACCCCTGTGGTGGTGTGAAGGAGCAGACCGCGAGCGAGTACGCCGAGCGCCTGGCCCGCCAGGGCTTCGCCGCCCTCGTCTTCGACGCCGCCTACCAGGGCGAGAGCGAGGGCACGCCGCGCGGCCTGGAAGACCCCTTCCAGCGCGCCGAGGACATCCGCTCCGCGGTCACCTACCTGACCATGCGGGACGACATCGACCCGGCCCGCATCGGCGCGCTGGGCATCTGCGGCTCCGGCGGCTACGTGCCGTTCGCCGCGCAGACCGACCACCGCATCAAGGCCGTGGCCACCGTCAGCGCGGCGGACACCGGCGACCTGTTCCGTACGGGTCTGGGCCGCACGCAGGAACCGGAGGTTCTCCAGGCCATGCTCGACCAGGCCGGAGAGCTGCGCACCGCCGAGGCCCAGGGCGCCGGGGTTCTCACGGTGCTGAACTGGGTCCCGGAGTCGCCCGAGGGCCTGGAGCCGCGCACCTTGTTCGCCGACGCCCACGACTACTACAAGACGCCGCGCGCCCAGCACCCCCGCTCGACCAACGAATGGCCGCTGCGCAGCATCGACCAGATCGCCCAGTACGACTCGTTCGCACACATCGATCTCATCTCGCCGCGTCCGCTGCTGATGATCATCGGCTCGGACGCCGACACCGGCTACTTCAGCCGCGAGGCGATCCAGAAGGCGAACGAGCCCAAGGAACTATTCGTCATCGACGGGGCCACCCACGTGGACCTGTACGACAAGGACGAGTACGTCACCCCGGCCCTCGCGAAGCTCACCGGCTTCTTCGGTGAGTACCTGGCCGCCTGACCTGAGCGGCCGGGTCTCGCTCCTGGAGCGAGGCCCGGCCGGCCGGGCCCCCGAGCCGAGGAACAGGACTCGGCTGAGCTGCGGAAGTACTGATCCTGGTCACAGGTGCCATGGGGGGTCAGGTTCCCGGCACCTCCTCGTCCTCGGCGTCCGTCGTGATGGTGGCGTCCTTCACGGCAGCGGCGTCCAGTACTGCTCCAACCGCCGCACGCAGAGCGCCGTCGTCCTGAACGGCCCCCCAGTGGTCATGGCGTACGGGACGTTCGTCCGCGTCGAGGAGGGCGTGCAGGACCGGCATGGCCGGGGTGACGGACGCCGGGTCGGTGGCGGCGGCTTCGGCGAGGAGTCGCAGAGGATCGAGGATGGTGGGCCTGGTGCTGCCGGGGGGCGGGCAGATCTGGACAAGGTCAATCAGGGCTGGGACGACCTGCTGGGGGTCCGAGGTGAGCTGCCACAGGCTCTGGACGGCCTTCATCGCGTCGAAGCGGTTGTCGTGCCTGATCCGTTCCCTGGCGGTGGCGGTCAGCTGCCGCGCGACGCGTTCCGCGACGGGAGGATGCGTGGCGGCGACCTCGGCGAGCAGCACCAGGGCCTCGATCTCACCCGGGGTCTGGTAGCACTCCAGCGCGCTGCGCGCGGTCAACTTCAGCAGTCCGGGGAGGACTTCATGCGCATCCCCGGTGACCCGCCACAGCGCCCGGGCCCGTTCCACGGCGCCCTTCGGCGCATCGGACCAGCGTTCCGGCTTCCTGCTCAGCGCCTCGCGGAACATCCCGCGCAGCCGGTCCGCCGCCGGTGCCCCGAGCGAGCCACCGAGCGTGACGCAGGCGCGGAGCAGAGTGGGCTCGGAGAGCTGAGGGCTGGGTTCCGGGAAGCCGCTGTTGTCGGGCGAGCGCAGCAGGGCGTGCAAGGGCGTGTTGTCCCCGGTGAGCGCGTGGTAGTCGAAAGGGCTGATCTGGGCGAGGCCGTCGCCACGCGAAATTGTCGGGGGGCTCAGTCGTTCGCGCAGCCGTTCGCGGTGGGCGGCGGCGACGGCACCGCTGTCCACCACGAGCAGGGCGTGCGCAGCGACCAACAACGTCTTGTCATCATCAAGGAGTTCGACCAGCCACGGGACGACAGATCCTCCGTTTTGGTGCCATTGGCGCAGGATCGAGTAATACGGATGCCGTCCGTACGGCGCCTCCTTGATGTGGGCCAACAGCGGGTCGAGGAGTAGGTCGGTGTGTGCGGCGAAGGGGGCGAGCGCCTCCGTGAGGCTGAGGTCGCTGACGTTCCAATCGCGATCGATCGAACCGGCATGGACGGCGGTGAAATCACCGTGGGCGGTGAGCAGTTCGTTCAGGGGCGGCACGCAGCGGTCGTCGCCCATCCGGCTCAGCGCCCAGATGGCGTGCTCCCGCACGGGTACGTCGGCTTCGCCTGCCGCGGTGAGGTGGGTGGCGACGAGGTCGGCCCAAGGGCGCGCGGCATCGCCGCACATGGCAAGAACCCGCAGAGCGAACAGCCGGTTCTCCCGATGTGTATCGTCCACGAGCTCGGCGACGGCCGGCAGCAGGTCAGGGACGGCAGAGCGCCAGCGGGACATCAGGCCGGCGGTGACCCTGAGGCCCTCCGCGCGCTTCGTGGCGCTGTCGTGGTCCAGCAGCGCGTGGGCGAGGGCGAGCCGTCCGGGCAGGTCGGCCCCGAGCCGCTGGCCGGCTTCGGTGATGACGTCGACCCGCGCGGAGAAGTACTGCACGGGTGGATGGGCCGATGCGGTTGAGGATGAGGAGGCGAGCAGTGCGTCGGCGGTGACGCGGGCGTAGCGAGGATCGGCGTGGTCGGGCAGGGCACGGCGCAGCGCCTGCACGGCTTGCAGACGGACGTCGTGGCGGATTTCCTCGTCCCACGCGATCCAGGCGTCGATGTCCTCGTCGAAGTCGGGTTCCTGTCCCTTCCCCTCGACGGTCATGCGGAACCGCAGCCACGCAAGGGTCTCTTCGCGTCGCTGGACGGCGTAGCGGGCGAGCTCTCCGACGGCCAGCACGAGGAGCTCAGCCACCCACAGGTCCGCCTCGTTCTCGAAGCACGTCCGCAATCGGGTGATCAGGGCGTCCGCGTGGGCGGCGGACTGCGAGAGTGCACCGACCGCGGCGCACCGGATGACGTCGTCCTCGTCGTCGAGCAGCGGCACCAGAGCATCGACAGCACGCTCCCAGGCGGTCGGCCACGCCGGGTCGACAGTGGGCCGCCACTTGCCTTCGAGGATCGGGGCAACCTTCGCGGTGGGGGCGGTGTTGCCCGTGTCGGCAATGTCTGCGATCGTCTGCAGGATCTCGAAACGCACCGTCACGTCCGGATCCCGGGCAGCCTCGACGAGGATCGGCAGCATCTCGGCGGCCGCGGGCCGCACCGAACTGCCGTCGCCGATGGCCGCGTAGCGCAGGTTCTCGCAGGTCCGCTCGGCTGTGATGCGGGTCGCGGACCAGAGCCCTTCCACCACCTCGGGGCCGTACTGCCCGCCGCCGTAAGGATCGACCACCTTCGACCAGTCGACCTGTGCGGCGAGCCACGCCAGTCGTTGCGCTCTCGCGTCCTGTCTGGACATACCGCCGATCGCCCCCTTCGTCAGCTTTGCGCGGTGAGGCCCAGGAGAGGCAACGTCAGGGTGCGATTGCCCCTGTGCCCGTCCCATGCTTCGTAGACCAGCGCCTGCGGGCCGGTGATCCGTAGGCCGTCGCGCAGGCCGGTCACCGTCATCCCCGCCAGTTCGCGGTAGGCGACGGAAGACGACGGCCAGGGCAGCTCGGCCCACCAGTTGTGGCCGTAGGCGGTGTCCTCAGGCGGCCGCCAGCCCGCCTCGGCGATCAGCTGGCTGCCCGCCTCCCCGGCGCGCAGCGCAGGGGCGAGGTGGTGATCGCCGACCAGTTCGGCGTCCACGCTCTCGTCACTCTGCAGGAACTGCGCGTACCGGCCCGTCTGCCCGCCCTCTCTGATGATCAGCACCGAACCGGCGGCCAGTGAGGCCAGCTGCTCGGCAAGACGCTCGCTGAACCCGTCCCACCCCATCACAGCAGCCCCTCTTCATCTTCGTCCATCTGCCGAAGCTCCTCGTCGAGGGCTAGCCGATTGTTGGTCGCCAGCTCCAGGTACACAGCGCTTCCCGAGTTCACGAGGAGCAGGGTGGTGTCCCCGCCGGCCCAGTGCACAGCAGCACCGGAACCCGGCCTGCGGTCCGTCGGTTCGCCCAGCGACGTGCCCAGCGCGGCGGCCATCCTCGCGAATGCGTCCAGGGTCTGGTCCCATTGCTTCGTGTAGTCGGTCAGGCGCAGCTGGACGCGCTCAACCATGTGCTCGTCCTGCACTCTCCCGCGGCGGAGGGCGGCACGGCCGACCCTCTCGAACCCTGTGTCGAGCAGCTCCCAGCGTGGCCAGATCATCAGCGCCCGACGAGGGAACTGCGTCGAACGCCTCGCGCTCGGCGTAGTGCCCAACTCCCACGTGCAGTCCAACGACCGCAACCGCGCGGCAAGTTCGACAACCTCGGCATCGCTCAATGCACGCCATTGCGTCATACGCCCCCAGGGAGCGGCGCGCTCACCGGCCCGCCCCCTGCCTCCTCACTCTCCACGCGGACACCCCGCACCCGACTGACACCTTGTCGATCGTGACACACCGTCGCTCCGCCCGGACCGGCACGAGATGAGCCGCCCGCACGACCTCACTTGGGAGGCAGGGTCGACACGAAGGACGTGCAGGGACTCGCGACGGATGATCCGTGATACGTCGGGCCGGGGGGCGCGGGCTGGGGTGTCTCGCGGGCAGGAACAGCGCCGCACCCAAGGTCAATCAGCGGGCTTTACGGTGCGAGTTCTGTACCGGAACTCCTGGCATCGGCACGTATCACCATATTTTTGCTGGCTGTTGCCGTAGCTGTCGTTGTTCCAGGTGTGGTGCCCGTAATCGTGAAGACAGCGGGTGTCCTTTCCCCGGGAGTGCTCAGGCCGTGCGTGCCCGCACGTGTCGCACAACGGGTATACGACCCTAGGGCGCAGGATGGATCCGCTCCGCAAAATCACCACACCGGCCACTACGCCCGCGATGATCACGACGATTCCGGCAAGGCCTACGACGTGCTCCGCGCTCATGTTGTCGCCCCCGTTGTCAGCGCCGGTCAGCCCTGCGATCAGCCGGCCGGCTTCCACGCTACGCGACCGGACTGAAGGAGCCGAAGGATTCGGCGACGCCCGACTCGCACAGTTCAACTTCCTGCTCCTGGGGGGCGAGAACACCCGCGACAACCAGACCTGCCGGACCAAGACCCCGGCCGGAGCGGCTACCGAGCCCGGACACCGACAGGCGCACGGTGAATGTGGTCGAGCGCCGTGAGCCGGCCAGAACAATCAGGACACCGACGATCGCACCTACGTCCTAGGGCGTGTTAAGAAAGAGAGCGCTGAGGTAGCGCTAGTGCTGTGACCGGGATGGTTCACCGTGATCGGAAGGCGGCTCGCGGGACGAGCGCACGCGAAACGGCTGGTATTACTGGAGTATGCAGGAAGAGACGGCACGCTCCGCGATCGACACGTTCATCTCCGCGTTCAACGCCTCGGACGACAGCTATGTGACTGGTCTGCTCTCCCAGGCCCTGACCTCAGACGTGGTCTTCTGGGGGCCGTTGGGCCGCAGCGAAGGAATCGCGGCGGTCGAGCGGTTCGTGCTGGACATCCGGCGCCACCCAGCGGGGACCGGCACGATGGTGCGCTGCTCAGCGGTAGACATGCCTGACGAGTGGGCCCGGTACAAGTGGGTCTTCACCACGCCGGATGGAGGGCCCCGCCTGGCGGGAACGGACGTCGTCCATCTGCGGCGGAGCCTCATCGACCAGGTCATCGTCTTTGCTGGGGAGATCGAGCCGTCAGCCTCCTGAGTCATCCTTCTGTCGCTGTCCTTCTCCTGAACCTGCCCCTTCGGCGCTCGGGGGCTGCGGTTCGCAGTTGGTCAGGGTGCGGTGCTTAGATGCCATCTCATTTGGATGACTCAGCAGTCTGTTGAGCATGGTGGGGATCGTTGAGCGCCTGGTGCCGGACGCGTTGTGGGAGCTGTTCCAGCGGGTGGTGCCAGAGGCGCCGTCGCGGCCTCAGGGTGGCGGCCGGCGTCGGCACGGGGACCGGGAAGTGCTGGCGCCCGCGGCGAGCTGGACTGGTCGCGTTGCGCGATCGACTCGGTGAACATGAGGGCCCTGAAAAGGGGGACCTGACGGGCCCGAATCCTGTCGACCGGGGCAAGTACGGCTCGAAGATCCACCTGATCACGGAACGATCAGGTCTGCCCATATCCGTCGGAATCTCGGCTGCGAACCAGGCCCTCATCCCTCTCGTGAAGGGCATACAGCCGATCCGCTCGCGTCGTGGACGCCGACGGCGCAAGCCCGGAAAGCTCCACGCCGACAAGGGATACGACTACGCCCACCTGCGGCGATGGTTACGCCAGCGACGCATCACCCACTGCATCGCCCGCAAAGGGATCGAGCCCTCGCAGAGACTCGGCCGTCACCGTTGGACCGTCGAACGCACCATGGCCTGGCTCGCGGGCTGCCGACGACTCCACCGACGCTACGAACGCAAAGCTGACCACTTCCTCGCCTTCACCAGCATCGCCTGCACCCTCATCTGCTTCCGCAGCCTCACCCAATGACATGACTTCTTATGGGCGGTCATGAGTGTGACCTGGAAGTTCCCGGAGCCCGGGCGAAGTCCGTCGGGGCGTCCCCTGTGCACCCCGATTCCCTCTGAAGGCCCCATCTGTTCTGGCGCGGATGTGGTACGGGTCGTGGCGATCTTCCGATCAGTGGGGACCGCGCCGTGGTGGACGCAACAAGGCCCACATGGCGAGTGTTTGGGCAGAGTATTTGAATGGTGCGGCGAATCGCTCAACGGTGGAGCGGCGCAGGGTGCACAGCCACACGTAGCTGCTCAGTGAGACGCAGAGACATCCCAAGGTCTGCCACCAAAAAGCGCGCGTTGCTGGCTCTGGCCCCGTGCACAGATAGAGCGTCCATATGGCTGCCGTGGCCAGCCCCAGCGCGACCAGGCCAGCCCTGGCTACCTGGCCGCGGACCGCCCAGCGGGAGGCAAGAAGGCCAGCGGGAATCTGGATAGCGACGTGGAGCACCAGGATCCAGATCATCAACCCGAACGATTGGCCATAGGTTGCCGCGGACCCGGCTAGAATCCAGAAGCAGCTGATGTACAGCAGAACGCCACTCATGTGCATGGCGGCAACGTTCAACGGAACGTGCCACGCGCTGATCCAGTGGCGCTCGTTGTCGCTCGCTTGCACGACGCCCTCCCCTGGGGGCCGAGCCCCCGCTTTTGGCGAGCAGTGTACGTGCAGGGGCGGTGTGCGATGCGTTCCAGCCGCTCCGCTCCCCACCCCACCACGAACCGCCCCAACGGATGCCCTTTTCGTTGCGGATGCGGGCACGTTCCTTGCGTTGGGCGGCGAGTACGTCGGGGTGGCGGGCGTTGGTGGGAGGTGGCCAGGGTGAACTGCCGCAGCGGGCCGAAGTGGGCCTCGATCGGGTTGGCGCAGGAAGCGTAGGTCGGGGTGAAGCACAGCTCGACCTTGTTCTTCTTCGCCCAGCGGCGGATGTCCGCCCCGGTGTGGGAGGAGAGGTTGTCCAAGATGATGTAGATCGGGGCGCCGTCGGGTCGGGCGGCACGGATCGACGTGAGCGCAGCCAAAGTGTTGGCGGTGCCCTTGCGACGACGGTTGATGGCCCACAGGCGGTCGTCGCCCACGGAGTTGCAGCCGTGGAAGTAGGTGGCGCCGTGGGTGCGGCGGAAGGTCGCCGGCGGCCGGTTGGGCTTGCCCTGCTTCGCCCAGCAGGAGCCCGCGATCGGCCGGATACCCAGGGGCCCGAACTCGTCGAAGGCGAAGACCCGGTCCGGGAAGCGGTCCAGCACCTGCTCGATCCGGTCGAGCTTGGCATCGCGATCAGGGTCGGGTGACTCCTTCCAGGTCTTGGTGCGCTGGAAGGTGATGCCGCGGCGCCGAAGCAGGCACCGTAAGGCTTTACGACCGATGCGGATGACACATCCGTGCACGTTCCGCAGGTAGGCGGCGAGTTTGCGGATCGACCAGCGAATGAAGGGCTGGCCGAGCTTGCTCGGACGAGTGGTGGCCGTCCGGATGACGAAGTCCCCGTCGTCACGACTGAGTAGGCGGGGACGGCCTCCCGCCCACTGAGGGTCCAGGCAGGCCAGGCCGATTTCGTTGAAGCGGTGGACCCCATCGCGCACGGTGCCCTCGTCGGCCTGGACCAGCTGGGCGATCACCGGCACCCGATTCCCGCCCGCCGAGGCGCAGCATCATCGCGCCGGTAGCGCACCGAACTCGTGCTGCCCCGGCGCCCGATCTGCTGCAGCTTCTGCCCCTCCTGGTCGGTCAGTCCGCGTACACGCACAGCTCAGCCACCGCGCCTCCTGCGATCGGATCGGACGTCACCGCACATCCAACCGTCGCGACCACCAACCCGGCGAACCTTCACGGTCACAGCACTAGCTACGGAGCCGGGGGAGTTGTCAGTTGGGTCCCTGCTGCCCGGAGGATCTCGGCAGCGTCGGGGTGAAGTCCGTTGTTCGCCCAGTCCAGCGGGGACTTTCCTGTGCCGTGGTCTTCGCGAAGCTTGGGATCGGCACCATGTGCCAACAACTGCCGGATCGTTTCGGTGTGCCCCCAGCAGGCGGCTGCGCACAGCGGTGTGCCTTCCGCGCCAAGGCCGCTGCTTTCGGTGTCGGGAGAAGCTCCGGCTTCCATGAGCAGACGAGCTATCCCGGCCTCGCCCTGCACTGAAGCCAGGTACAGCGGAGTGGTGCCGTCACTGTTCCGTCTCTCTGGACTTGCTCCACTGCGCAACAGGGCCTTCGTGTGCATGGCGTCGCCTGCCAGGACTGCTTCGAAGAGGTGGCGGGAGAGCTTCTTCTGCTTGCGCTGCTTCATAGCTGGTGAAGCTAGCGTTCATGACGACGCCGGAGCTACTCGTATCCATTCGTTGATCGCCGTGACCAGCACAGTGGCTTCGTAGCGGACGGCGAGTTTGTCGTATCTCGTGGCCACGGCCCGGTGGCGCTTGAGGCGATTGATCCCGCGACGGCGCAGGTAGGCGCGATTCCTGCGGGAGGCGTACGCCTTGTCGGCCCGCACACGATCGGGACGGACACGTGGCCGTCCCGGTCCGAGGCGTGGCACGCGTACCTTTCTTCAGTACGGGTCCGAAATGCGGCGAGTCCCCGTGTTGTCCTGCCGTCACTACGATCGACAGAGGCCTTTGGCCCTGCTCGACGGCCAGGTGGAGCTTGGTGGTGAACCCGCCGCGCGACCCGCCACGCAAACCGGTTCGGACCCGGAACCGTATGCCGTCGATCAGCTGCCGTCGACACCAGGCGGGTGGCCGCCCCGCCCTGGCACCATTCGGCAACAGCGGCCCCAGCACTGCCCACTGCTCGTCTGTGAGATCTCCCCGACCCATGACCTGTGATCATTCACAGCCATAGATCCACTTTCGATACAGCCCTAGGTTCTCCCCCTAAAAAAGGTCCTGCGGAGCCGACGCGCAGCCACAGCTACCAGTTCTCTCGCACCACTGAGCGCCGTCTCCGCCGAGAGGTCAGATCGCATTCTGAAACGATCAGTTGGCCGAGGCCCTGGGTTTCGCGGTTCTCTCACATAATCGCTTGGGCCGGTGCGAGACTCACCCGGGAGTACCACGGTGGTCTGATGGCACTTCTCTTGTCGTTGTGCAGAACAGGCGAGATCCAATCCGTCGGGGGGCAGGATGAACGACCGACTGAAGAACAGCCCGGACGCCGAGAACGAAGTCCATAGTTTGAACTCATTCGAGGACGACGGCCAGTGCGTGATCACTCCTGTGGTCAGTCTTGATGAGGAGACGGCGCAAGGAGTGGTCGAGGCCCTGTCGAAAATTGTTCAGGAGGGGCACGGGATATCATCCAACCGTACCCCGGATGCAGACGGAATGGTTCGAGCTCAGCAATTTGAGGAGGGTGACGTTCTCATGCTGACCCCGCCAAATGACAGCTTTGCGGCCGACCGGTATTTGATGGATTTTTACGACGTCAGAACGAAAGGCCTGTGCTCAAGGATGCATTTGCACACCGGAATGCGCTACGTAAGGATCATGACGGGAAAGTGTACGCGTGTCCGAATATCCACGCTGGCCGAACCGAAGATGCTGACGAAGGCCGTCGGGGAGAAGGTTGTGATCGCCACTTTCGTTGATGAGATTGCATATGAGGAGGGAAGGACAAGAGCGCGGTTCAATGCGGTGGTGCCGCCTTGCGCTTGGGTTGACATGCAAATCCCGCGAGGGACGTCGCATCAATTCAATGCAATCGGCAAGAATGCGGTCATAGATACCGTTCACCCCGAGGAGTCGATTGAACTTTTTCGTGAGCAGGCCAAAAGGATCAACATGATGGCGCAGACCATATTCCTTGAGACAGAGCAGGAGCTCGGAGATGCCTGTAATTTTCCCTCGGGTGAGCCTCCGGCCTCCAATTGGCTTAGTTGTCAATGAACGTGGTGAAGTTTTCATCTCCCTGGCCGCGGGCCAATGCAGAATGTAGATCCTCATGCAAGAGGTCCAGGTACGAGGTCTGTATGCCGGAGGATGACTTCAGGATATTGAAGGCATACTCGATGTCCTTTGCGGCGAGCTCAAGGCGAAAATGTGCCGTATGGTCGTGCGAGGCGATTGCGGCGCCAAAACGATCCAACATCACGGAATCCGAACTCGCGTGGCGCAGGCTCTCGACCATGCGGTCTCGTGGAAGGTCGAGAGCCTGCGCCAACTTGAGACCCTCGCCTATGGCTGCGACATTCAAGACGTGAATTACCTGATTCACCAATTTGGCGGAGAAGCCGGCGCCGACCCGACCCATCCAGAACTGCTTATGGGAAAGGGAATCAATCGTCTGCTTGCATGGCTCGCCGGCCGACGACCTTTCACCACCGATCCACATCGTGAGATTCCCGTTCCTGCCGTGAACGGTTGACCCGGAAACAGGGCAGTCGATGTAGCCGGCGCCACGGGCCTGCGCAGTGGACAGAAGGCGCGATGTCTGTTGAGGATCACCCGTGGAGAAATCCAACACCTCGACCCCAGTTTTCAGCGGGAAGTCGTCCATTGCTTGAGCCACGTCCGTGGACCGAGGCAAACAAAACCCATAGAGATCAACGTCATCGCCGCTCCACCAACATGCCCCGGCTTCCACGAGCGCAGCCGCGGTGTCCGTGCCGTGTCCGGACCGTGGCAAATGAACAGTGAATCCCTTCTCCAGCAACCTGGACACCATCGGCGAGCCAAACCTACCGGCACCGAACCACAGAATGCTATGCATGCTGATTTCCTTCGCCTGTCGAGTCGGTAACTGGGTCCATATCGTATCGCCAACACGAGGCTATCGGCGCGAGAAGGGAAGAATATGAACGATTCAAGACCTTCCAGGTCCCATATCGAGCAGGAGGCGCTGTCCACGCACTTGATGGGGCGGGTCGTTGCGGTTCGTCGAATGAAGCGGAGCACGTTCTTCGACGTGCGCGGCGCACTGCAGGACCATCAATGCCTCGCAGGCACTGCGGAATATGACCGATTTGGCATTGGCGTTGGAGACGTCGTCGAAATGGAAGGAAGGGTTGGCAGATCCAGGACCGGTGACGCGATCGTCGAGGTTGACACGTTGATCTGTGTAGCCAAGCCCCACGAGCAAGGGTCACTGACCGAGGACTTCCGTGCGGGAGCACTTCGCAGGACGGGACGTTCCGTAAGGCGGGACCGCGCTAGGGAGCTACTCGTCGATTCGCAGTTGCGCGCGCGTCTCAAAGTTCGGATCCGAGTCATGAGGTCCATCCGTGAGTCGTTGATGGAATTCGGATTTGATGAGGTCGATGTCCCGGCGATCGTTTCTTCACCATTCGCCGGCACCGCCAACCTCTTCAGGTTGGAATCCACCGACCTCGGTTCTGTTGATCTCTACCTGCGTGGTTCGCTCGAGAGTCACCTGAAACAGCTCATGGTGGCAGGGCTTGAAAGTGTATACTGCATGGGACCATCCTTCCGCAACGAGTCGGCAGAGCTTCACGAATTTCTTATGGTCGAGGGAATGACGTCCAGATTCTCTCAGCGTGAGTTGATCGACATCGTGGAGAAAATTGTGCAGAACGCGGCACTGAGCGTTCGAGGCTTTCCGGCGGTGCCGGATGGCCATGTTGAGGCGCTGGCCACGCCGTGGCGCTATGAGACATTCTCTTCCGCCACGGGCGTGTCCACGCGTGAGGAAGCCGCAGTCAAACGCGCGTATGGCGAGCTGCGCGGGCCCATTTCCGACAGTTTTGGATCGCCGGTCTTTGTCGACAAATTTCCTAAAATCCTGTCTCCGTTGGCAAAGCAGGATGAATCGACGTCGGGCGATGCCATGAGGGGTTTCATGTTCTTCTCTGGGTTCAGGATCTGCGAGGTTGTTCAAGAGCAGGTGGATGCAGAAGAGCAACACGCCGTATTCGAATCCCAGAGGATCGCTAGGCCAGAGCACCCCAATACGCAGGGTGACTCTTGGGGCTACGACGATGCATTGCTCGAAGCGCTGAAGCTTGGCTGCCCGCCGCTGTCGGGATTCGGCCTGCACATTAATCGGCTGGTGGCCGCGATCACCGGCGTAAGGCGCGTGAGCGACGTCGTTCCGTTCCCTTTGGCGTCGGGTCCCATCGCCCGCTAGCCTCTTTTTTTGTGACGGCCTGCCAGCTGAGGTCGCGTGGTGGCAGAACAGGCGCGTGAGTCCAAGGTCATGGACTTCTCGACGCTCGTGACCTGCCTGGAAGACCGTGCTTGCCGACGCAACATCGCTGATCCCGCATGTCCTTGACGACGCGGTGATCCTCTCAAGGGGAGTTTTGCCCCGACAGCGGTGTTTAGGGCCTGGACATCGGCCGCCCACCCGAGCACGGCCTGCGGCGGATCACGGACGCCGTTCTCTACGTCGACCGCACCCGGCATCCCCTGGCGCTACCTGCCGCACGACTTCGCGCCGGGGGAGACGGTCTACGGCTACTTCGCCGCCTGGCAGAAGGACAAGGTCTTCCATCCTCAACGGGCTGGCTCCGCCGCCTGGTCCGAGAGGCGGAGGGCCGCGACCGCGAGCCGAGTGCGTGCGTGCTGGACGCGCAGAGCATCAAGACTTCCGCGAACGTACCCGCGGCCGGCCAGGGCATCGACGCGGGCAAGAAGATCGCGGGCCGCACACGCCATATCGGCGTCGACACCCTAGTGCCGCATCAGACAACGTTCGCCCTGTTGTCGGCTGGCGGTGGCAGCTCGTGCTGAGTGACGCGGTTTACCCGGCGTTGAGCTGGTGGTCGGCCCAGACATAGCTTTCGGGCAGCAAGTCGGCAATGAGGACGGTTCGGACGCGGTCGTCATTGCCGTCGATGACCTTGAGGGCGGGGAAGTAGTCGAGGAGGACTTGCCGGCATCGGTCGCATGGGGGGACAACCCCCCGGTCGCGGTCGCCCACGGCGACGATCGTGTCCAGCTCGTAGGCGCCCTGGGCGGCTGCCGCGCCGATAAGAACCAGCTCGGCGCAGGGGCCTCCGGTGAAGTGGTAGGCGTTCACCGCGGTGATGATCCGGCCGTCCTGGGCACGGGCTGCTGCCGCCATGGTGTGGTTGTCGCCCCGGCAGCGAGTGCGCGCGACGTTGGCCGCGGCCTGGATGAGTTCGTCGTCGACATGGTGGGTCTGCGTGGTCATCTTCTCTGCCTTCGTCAGGTGTCAGGCGACGTTGACCCGCGTGACGATGGTGCGCAAGCGAGTATCCGCGGTGTGCTTGTTCCGCCAGATGATGTAGCGGCGGATCATGCTGCCCTGCTTTTTGTGGCTGGCGTGGTCGGTGCCGTCGAGGGTGAAGTAGCGAAAGGCGGTGAACTGGGCCTCGATGCGGCTCAGTACGAGGAGTTGGTAGGGGTGTAGGCGATCTCGACGTTGTTCCCGTGGGTCGCCCAGGCCCAGGACCCGGGTGGCGCGTCACACCACAACAGGGCGAACGTTGCCTGATGCGGCACTAGGTGCTCCTGGCCGTGCTGGTCACCGCCGCGAGCGCCTCCGACAACGTCGGCAGCATCCAGGTGCTCTCACAGATCGCGAAGGCCAAGCCGCGCGTCACCAAAGCCTGGGCCGACAGCGGCTACCGAATCAAGGCCATCGAGCACGGAGCACGCCTGGGCATCGACGGCGAAGTCGCCCATCGCGACCCGACCGGGAAAGGCTTCAAGGTGATCCCACGGCGCTGGGTCGTCGAGCGGACCTTCGGCTGGCTCACGCACCACCGACGCCTGGCTCGCGACTACGAAACCCACCCGTACCGCTCCGAAGCCATGATCCGCCTTGCGATGATCGACCTGATGAGCCGGCGCCTCACCTGCGGAGCCACGCTGAACCACACGACCCATAGCTCACCCGGATAGAGCGTCAGCCCTCGTCAAAGCCGCGGAACATCCCTGCCCCATCAGCAGCGTCGGCGAACTCGGCAAAGTCCATGTTGGCGATGCTGAGATTGGCCGAGACGTCAGGAAACCACTGAGCAGGGAGCCTGAACGTCCGCCCAGGCTCGTCCGAGAGATCCACGGCCAGGAGCGAGTGATCCGGATCCTTCATCGTCGCCGCGTCCGCCAGAAAGACGTGGATGATCTGCGCTTCTTCATCCGCAGCAGCCTCTTCATCCATCAACGTCCGGACCTCCACGTCGGCGAAGCGAAGCTCGCTGACATACGTGGCATGGGGGTACTCGTCGGCCGCGTCGAGCGCAGCTCGAACCGCGTCCCAAGCTCCATCGTCACCGAAGTCGGTACGCAGTACGAGCGAGGTCAGATCATCGGGCTGAGGCAGTGGCATCCCGTGATCCTCTCACCCGACGCTGACCTCGACCGTCACACCCACCGTGCCTGCGGCCTCCTCAAACAACTCGGCGATACCAACACCTCCGCCGGAACAAAATGCTCTTCCCAGTCCTGGATCGGACCACGAACCTCACATCACCTCTCCGCCTACCGTGAGACGGCGATGCCACCAGAGGTGAGCACGCCACTGCCGGCGATCGGTGAAGGGCTCAGGCAGAGTGCGGTCGAGGTATACGGCGTCCAGTGAGGCCACCAGATGCTTCAGTTCGGCGCGGGGCCGGAAGGGCAGCTTTTGTAGAACTTCCTCGAGCCCGTCACCGGCGTGCCTACGCAGCCAGGGTTGAACGGGACAGCCCTGGGCTCCGTTTAACCTCTGAGCACTAGGACTCGTGACGATGTCAGGAACCTGGGTTGCGTTGCTCAGCCTGAGCCTTATGGACTTCGTCAAGGTGCCTCGCTTGCCGCCGCTTCAGCAGCTCGTCGATGGGTTCGAGAACCCGGCCCCACGCACGTTCCGCTTCTGGTGACTGGTCGGGAGTCCGCGCGTAACCCTGAGCTGCGGTGATCGCTTTGTCGTAGAGGGCGTGATCTGTCGGGAGAGCGGACGAGCGTTCGCGTCGCAACCACGCGATCAGCCACGGCATGTCCCTGGTCCAACTCGGGTTCGCCAGGGAGCGCACACGCAGATACCCCAGTTGGTCCCACCATCGGCGGCTGTGCCACTTGCGCGAGTCTGCCGGTGGCAGGCCGGGGGGTAGATCCTTCACAGGACCCATATTGCCTGGTAGCGGCGCCCGAGCCTACGGGTTTCTTCGTTCAAGCAGTGCGTCGGGGCTTGGTGCTGTCTTGTGGTGGGAGGGGCGACGGTAGGCATGGCCGGTGACGAGTTCGAGGCCGACATCGTGCCGTATTGCCGGGTGGCGGCTCTTCGAGCCGGACGACCGTCCGTGGCCTGGGCGGGACGGTTGGAGAACAGCGGCTGGCGAGGGCGGCCGCGCATGGAGGTTCCGAAACCCGCGGCGGACCCGGGCCGGCCGGGGTCAGCCTGTTCGGATCGGCAGGTTTCTCCCATGGGCGTCGCAGGCCGATGGCGAGGGAGGGCGAGGCGGAGTGGGGTGTGGGCGGTGATGACCAGCCAGGTCCAACGGTCTTCGGCTTCGGGATCACGAACCTTCGGCCTGGTCCAGCCCATCGTCTGCTTGATCATTCTGAAGGTGTGTGCGATGTCGATCCGACGCAAGAACGTCTGCCAGCACCGGTCGATGTCCGCGGCGGGGGCGTTGGTGCGAGACCACAACAGCCAGACCGGTTCCGGGTCATCTCCGGAGGGCAAGTACTCGACTTTGAGGCGGATGACGGTGCCGGAGATGATGGGGAGTTCACCGTCGTGGCCGAGCCAGGCCGTCCAGCGGGTCAGTTGCGGGTGGAGGCGGTCCCACGCCTGCACGGTCGCTTCGCCGGCCGAACTGACTGGTCCACTCCGCCGCATCCACGCAGTTGGCCCACCACCCTGGCCGCTGCCCGAATGGGGCTCACTCCGGGTCGCCGGCGACCGACCCCAGCGGGCACCGGAGGCCATCCCGACGGCAGACCTCGCCTTCCTCCACGGCCTCGTCGACCGCTGGGCGGACGAACTGCCGCTCCTTCACTTCGCGTTGCCCCGTACCGTGATCCACGGTGACGCCCACATCAGCTCCTGTGCGGGCGGGTCGGAGACAGCGGGCCGACAGTCGGAGGACAGGTCGCATGGGGACAGTCGTTCACGTTCAGCAGACAAGGGAGGCTGCTTCTCCGTCAGGCGCGTAGACCGGCTTGGCGCAGGCCGATCGCTGCCAGGTCGGCGATGACCTTTTCGTCGCCGCGCCGCCAAGCTGCTGCGAGGCCGTCGGGTGGGGTGGGCAGCGCTGCGAGCCGGCGGGGCGGGCCGGTGAGGACGCGCAGCGCGAGGAGGTCGGCGCCGCCCGGTCCGGTGGCGATTCGCCGGGTGACGGCACTGCGGCGGATCCAGCGCAGGCGCGGGGGCAGCCACAGCAGCAGCACGAACGCCATCGGGATGACGATCAGGGCGACCGTGGTCAGCGTCGCCAGATGGCCCACAGTGTCCTGGAGGGAACGACCTGCGTCGGCCAGCCCGGTGCCGGCCTCGGAGGCGGACCTGAGCGGCTTCTGCAACTGGTCTCCGACGAACGGCACTTTCGAGGCGGCGTCGCCCGCGTCGCTGAGTCCGTCGGAGAGGCTGGTGCCGGCGCTTTCCGCCTTACGGCCCGGATCGGCCAGTCGCATGATCGCGTCGCGCACGGCCAAGGCCAGCTTCACCGCAGCGTAGATCAGGGCCGCCGCGATCAGGTCTGCGAGGATCTGACGGTTCCGACGTGCCGGGGTCTGGGCGTAGAGGCGCATGAGCGTGCTCCTTTTCCGGTAGGTCATCGACGGTCGGCGACTGCCTGTACGGCTACCCCGATCGGGGTGGAGGCATCGGGAGGGCGCCACTGGTCTCGCATGCTGCGGTGTCTCGTCTGTTTGAGCCGCCGCCGCTCGATATCGCTGTGAGTGACGAGGACAGGCCCACCGATGGTGATCCTCCTGGTAGAGGCATCATGCCTCTCGCGCTTGCTCGCCAGCTTCTGACGGGCAGTCGAAGCGCAGGTGTACCCGATCGAGTCCCCAATCCGCCGCCGTCGGCGAGCGCGAAGAGCCGCCTGCCGGAGACGACCGCGCGCCGGCGATCGAGCCGTGGCCAGTGCTCGCTTCGGGGACATGCATGCTGGCCATGGCCTGGTAGGTCCGCACCTACAAAGCCACGCAGAGCGGCGAGTGCTGCTCGCCGGTCGGCATAGCTCAAATCGACCTCTGAACATGGCTCCGCGGGGTTGGGCGATGTGCGCGTGGGCAATCACTTCTGCGCGCCGCATCGAGGATCGCGGGGGCCGCCCCCGCCCAGTCAGGGGGAGCCATGAGTCGAGCGTGGGAGCGGGACGGCCTTGGGGCACGCCGGGTTGTCTCCGGCAGCGTCCTGGGCGGTGTCGGCCGATGACGACTGCGTTGTTCGTGACGGCTGTCTATGTCGCCGTCACCGTTTCGTCCGTTCTGCTGATCGCACGGATGAGGAGACTTCCCGCCGCGGGGACCCCGGGCCCGGTTCGCGATGTACTGGAGGCGGCTCTGGTGCGCGGAAGTGGTACCCGAGTCGCAGATACCGTGCTGTTCGGGATGTACGTGGACGGCCGGCTGGGGGTCCATGGTCCTCGTAACGACTTCTTCACCGTGCAGGAGGCGACTGCCCGCAGCGCCTTGGAGCGCGAGGTGCTGTCAGCGCTGGCCAGGACGCCCAAGGGTCCCGCTGTCAGGCGTGCGGTGGCGCGCGGACCGGCGGTGCGACAGCTGGGCCGGACCCTCGTCGACCGGGGACTGCTGGTGCCCGCGGACTCGATGCGCCGGCTCACGATGTGGGCTGACGCCCAGGCCGTGCTCTGCTTTCTGGCGGTGCCGTCGATGGCCGTGGTACCCGCCCATCTCTCCGCCGACCCCTCGGCCCTCTCCGCCCCGCTCAGTATGTTGTCCATGCTCGTTCCGCTCGCGGGCGTCTTTGTCGCCCTGCAGCAGCGCCCCGTTTCGAGACACAGGGTGACCATCGCGGGAAGGCAGGCGGTCCATGACTTCGACGTAGAGCATCCGCACACCAGCTCGGTGGCCCACCTGATCGCCGCTTACGGCGCCGCGGAGGTTCCTGAAGACATGATGGCGAGGCAACTGGGAGGGGTGAGGCGAGGCCGGTCCGCTCCGGACGTTGCGTGGTCCCAGGAGCCCGACGCGCCTCTGGTGCGGTGTTCCGGTGCGTTGCCGGACGATGCGGCGTACGAGGAAAGCTGACCGATCGCAGACCCTTCTCGGCCACGGACGTCGCGTGTGTCCGACGGGGCGGCGTTGTGGGCCCTGCACATCGCGAGCCACGGTGTGCGAGGCAACTGCGTGCCGCTCAGGTGGGGGGAAGAGCTCATGGTGTTCACGGAGTTCGACACGGCGCTGTTACCGCGGGAGCAGAGGTTCGAGTGGTGGCGGGACGCCGTCTGGCAGGGGGTGGAGCCGACCTCGATCACCAGCGACTTCTCCTCCGACTTCGTGGCGAGCCTCGGCTCCCTCGGTCTGGGGCGGCTCCAGCTGACGAAGATCTCGTTTCCGGCGCTGCGGTCGGAGCGCACGGCGGAGCTGGTCCGACGGGCCGACCCCGAGGTCTATGAGCTCACCCTGATCCTTGAGGGGTTGATGGGCTTCACCCAGGGGCGCCACACGAGCAGACTCCAGCCAGGTGACGTCACTCTCTGGACCTCGTCCCGGCCCTATCTCGGCGAGGCGACGGGCGGGACCGTGAACGGGGTCTCGCGCGCGCTCATCCTCCATATACCGCGCGCACTCGTCCCACTTCCGGAGGCCAGGATCGCCCGGGTGCTGGCGCACGGCCTGCAGGCCCGCACCGGCGTCGGCAGCCTGCTCGCGGGCTTTCTCGAATCGCTGCTGGCGGAGGCACCGGCGCTCGACGAACGGAGCCGCGTGCGGCTCGGCGATACGGTGCTCGGCCTGGCCACCGGCTTCCTCGCCCACCACCTCGATGCCGAGGAGAGTCTGCCGCCGGAGACGCGGCACGAACTGCTGTTGGCCCGGATGGACGTCTTCATACAGGACAACCTCGCCGATCCCGCGCTTGCGCCCGGTGTCATCGCGGCCCGGCACCACATCTCCGTCCGGCTCTTGCATCAGCTCTTCAGGCAGCGGCAGGAGACCGTGGCCGCCGCGATACGGAGGAAACGGCTGGAGAACTGTGCCACGGACCTCCTCGACCCACGGCTCCGCAACCTGCCCATCCACGACATCGCCGCACGATGGGGGCTGGTGAACGGGGCGGCCTTCAGCCGGATGTTCCGTTCCTTCTACGGGATGACCCCGGGCGAGCACCGGCGCGGTGCACTCGAGCGAACGATGGCTGCATTCCCGGCCAATGACCGGGCGCCCTCGCCCGCACCGGAGTTGGGGCCGTCCCCCATGGGGAAAGCCGACCAGATGAGCAATTCCGTGAATCGGACCAGCAGCGCTTTCACAGACCCACCGGGGTGGGGCGGGTCGTCGTCGCTCTGATGATGACTCTCGCCGCGTGCGTGGCTACGGCGGGAACGGCCGGCGCGGCGACCCGAACCGGGAGCGCACACGGTGCGAGCACCGTCGCCGCCCCGGACTTCGCGGCCCAGGCGGAGGACGCAGGTCTCGATGGGGCCGAGGCCGCTTCCCTCCAGGCGAAGATCGACGCGCGCCTGGCCGAGTGGGGCGGGCTCCAGGTGGCGGCCAAGAAGATCCTGCTGCCGCAGGCCGAGGTGACGCTGCCCCTTCCCGGCGAGAAGCGTGCCCGCGATCTCGACGCGGCGGGCGGCTCCGGTGCCGCGGCCTCCTGCCCCTACACGTACGTGTGCGCGTTCTCCGAGCCCAACTTCGCCGGGATCCAGATTGCCCTGTTCACCTGCAGCACCCCGTACCCCGTACCCCATCTCCGGGACCGGGACCGGATCACGGATCACGGATCAACAATCAGCGCGCGGCACTGACGGCGAAGTTCTACGACTCCGACAAGATCATCCGGCCGGACCGAAGTCCGTGCCGGAGCCGGAGTAGCGTTCTGCAGGGACCGGGGCGGTGTCACACCGTCCAGGTCCCGACCCGGGCGGCACGCCATCCGGTATCACGACGCACGGACAGATGAGACCTCACGCAGATGGGACACCACGACATGACTGAGCCGGTGAAGGGCCCCGCCAGCTACTTCCCCTCGATCGAGAGCAAGTACGGCCGCCCGATCGCGGAGTGGAAGGCCCTGATCCGCTCCTCGTCCCTGACCAGGCACATGGAACTCGTTTCCTGGCTCAAGGCCGAACACGGCCTGGGACACGGCCACGCCAACGCGCTCGTCGCACACACCCTCGCCGAGGACAACGGCTGACGCACGCGCTGATCACACCGTACGGGTGGTTTGACCGAGAAAGCCGCCCTGGCCACACGGTATATGCGCGTTAATCAGGCTCCTGCACCACACCTGATCACGCGTCATACGGCGCACCGATGCCGGAGGGCCACATGGCCGGAACGCCGATGCCCGACAGCCTCTTCCGCCGTACTCTCGGCGAGCGGAGCATCGCACTGGTGGCGTGGCGCCTGCTGGTGCTGCAGAACGCGGACCCGGCCGTGGCCGCCGGGGTCTCGCAGTTCTCCACCTACCGGGCCCATCCCTGGCGGCGCGTGGAACACACCATGGACAGTGGCAAGCGCCTCTTCTTCGCCGACCGGGAAGGGCTGCGCAGAGAAGTCGCCCGGCTGGAGCGCACCCACCGCCGCATCAGCGGCACCGACGACCAGGGCCGGCCGTTCACGGCGATGGACCCGGCGGTGAGGGTATGGGTCCTGGTCACGCTGTACGAGTCGATGACCGCGATGCGTGAGCTGTCCGGGGACCCCTTGTCCGAGCCGGAACTGGACCGGCTCTATGGTGAATTCCGCTCGGTCTGCGCCGAGTTCGGCCTTCCGGACGAACTGTTCCCGCTGACGGCGGCGGACGTGCCCGCCTACATGGACCGTGCCATCCACGAGCGTCTGGAGTACGGCCCGCCCGTGCACGATCTGCTGTACACGTTGCTGCGCCAGGCCCCCGCTCCCCGGCGCCTGGGGCGACTGCGGCCCGTGTGGCCGCTGCTGCGTTTCGTGAGCGCCCGCGTCGTGACCGCGCTCACCCTCGCCGACCTTCCTCCCGCCTTCCGGGAACGGTTCGGTCTGCCCCGTACCCCGGCCGCCGCGGCGCTGTCCTGGACGCTGCACCACGGCACGCGCCGGGTCATGACGCTCCTGCCGGAGCGGCTGCGCTACCGCGTGCCGCCGACCGGTTTGGTCGCCGACCGGCCCGCCCCCGCCACGGCGAAGGTGCCCGGCCCTCGCAGGCCACGCCAGGAGCGCTCACGCCGGCACAGGGTCGACGCGTTCTTCCGGCAGGTCATGGACCAGACGGGGGACGGCCACATCACCGGGACCGATCTGCGCGCCATGGCCCACAACGTCTGCTGGCAGCTCGAACTCGACGAGGCACGGGAGTCCGAGGTGTACAACGCCTTCGACACCTGGTGGCGGCAGATCCGCTCCACCATGGACACCGACGCCGACGGCAGGGTCTCCCGGGCCGAATTCGTCGAGGCCGTGCTCGCCGGTGTCGACCGCGACCCCGGCTACCTCGACGCCGGGCTCCACATCGCCGTGCGCGCCCTGTTCCGGGCGGCGGACGTCGACGACAACGGCCACCTGTGCGCCGACGAGTACCGCACGGTCTTCGGCGGCTCCCGCGTGCACCCGGCCGAGCTCAACCACGGCTTCCGCCAGCTCGACGCGGACGGTGACGGACGGATCACGGAGGAGGAGTTCCTGCGGGCCTTCACCGAATACTTCACCGCCCGCTCGGACAGCACCGCGGGCGCCCAGCTCCTGGGACGACCGTGACCGGGTGCGTTGCCGGACGCAGTCGAAACTCCCGGATTCCGCTCTCGAACAGGCGGATAGCCGCTGGCGAACGGGGTACCCAGGGCACCTGAACGAGGCAGAGGGAAGGACGTGTTCTTCATGGCTACTGCTCGGGAAATCATGACGCCCGACGCCACGTGCATCGGCGCGAACGAGTCCGTGCTGGTCGCGGCGCACAGGATGGCGGAGCTGGGCGTCGGCGCCCTGCCCATCTGTGGAGCGGACGAGCGGCTGAAGGGAATGCTCACCGACCGCGACATCGTGGTCAAGGTCTTGGCGGCCGACAAGGACCCGGCGGAGACCACCGCCGGCGAGCTCGCCCAGGGCGAGGCCGTCACCATCGGTGCGGACGACGAGGCGTCGGAGATCCTTCGCACGATGATCTCGCACGAGGTGCGCCGGCTTCCCGTCATCGACGGTCACACCCTGGTCGGGATGGTCGCCCAGGCGGACGTCGCGCGCTCCCTGCCCGACCCGGTGGTGGGGGACCTGCTCGAAGCCCTGTCGTCGGACTGAAGGTCGTCGGACTGAAGGTCGTCGGACTGAAGGTCGTCCGACTGAACCTCGCGGCCTCCCGCCGCCGACGGCCTACGGGTCGGCCCCGGCTGCCCGGTACCGCCGCCCGGTGAGAAACGGGAGCGGGCCCGGGCGGAGGCCGAGGCCGAGGAAATGTGGGTGGATCCCGCACGGCATCCGAGCCGTGCGGCTCTTCCCCGCGGACCGGGATGCGCTGCTGGGGGCCCTTTCATCCGCGCACGCTCCGGACGCGCTGATGGATCATTTTCCGGGGAGTTCGTTTGAACACGAAGCCGACCCGATCTGCCGGCCCGGCAGTCGGACCACCGGCTTCCTACCAGTAGTGCCTTCGTCCGGCTACGGCGTGCCCCATCGATCCGAGGATCCACAGGACGATGCCGATCACCACGAGCACGATGCCGATCGTCCACAGAATGGAAATACCGGCTATGAGCCCGATGACGAGAAGAATGACTCCGAGCAAGATCACGGCCCGCTCCCTTCTCGCGTAGCTTTGATCCCAGTTTGGCCCTAGCACGGCGCGGGGGCAACTGCCTCTTCGAGGCACCCCTGCGGCGCCTCGGCACCGGCCCTTGGGCACCGACCCGAAGGGCCGGTGCCCAAGGCTCTGGCGTACAGCAGGACGGGGTGGGCGGGCCCGGCCGGAAGGCGCTGACTACGACGGGCGGCGGCCGTGATCGTCGCCGAGCAGCTTCTTCTTGGCCTCGCCCTTGGCCTGCTCCATCTTGCCCTCGGCTTCCTTGCGACGGTTGCCGGTCATCTTGCCCATGGCTTCCTTCGCCTTGCCGGTGAGCTTGTCCTTGCCGCTTCCTTCGGGCATCAGATCTCTCCTTCGGTGAACGAGTCCCCCTCCCTACCCAAACTAGGGCGGACCGAACATCGTCGCGCGATGTGTACGGCACGGAGGCGGGTCTTACCCCGGCCGTCGGCAAACGGGGCGGCGTCCGCGTGTTTGCGGTCTCCGGGTGTTTCAACGGCGTTGTACCGGAAACGCCTACCATATGGTGCAATTCGGATACACGATGATGACCGAGCAGACCGGGCCGCGGGCACTGGTCGACGACGTGGTGGCAGCGGAGCGGGCCGGTTTCGACTTCTCCGTCACCTCGGACCACTACTTCCCCTGGCTCGACGCGCAGGGCCATGCCCCCTACGCCTGGAGTGTGCTCGGTGCGGCGGCGCAGGCGACGTCCACGATCCCGCTGATGACGTACGTGACGTGCCCGACCGTCCGCTACCACCCCGCCGTGGTGGCGCAGAAGGCGGCCACACTGCAACTGCTCTCGGAGGGGCGGTTCCGGCTCGGTCTGGGCTCGGGCGAGAATCTCAACGAACACGTCGTCGGCGCCGGCTGGCCGGCGGCGCACGTCCGTCTGGACATGCTGGAAGAGGCCGTGGGGATCATCAGCGCCCTCTTCGACGGCGGGTACGTCAGCCACAGCGGCACCCACTTCGACGTGGACAACGCCAAGCTCTGGGATCTGCCGGACACCCGCGTACCCGTGGGTGTCGCCGTATCGGGGAGCCGCTCCTGCGAGATCGCGGGCAGGCTGGCCGACCTCGTCATCGCCACGGAACCCAAGCAGGAGCTGCTGACCGAGTTCGACCGGCACGGCGGCTCGGGGAAGCCCCGCGTCGGCCAGCTCCCCGTCTGCTACGACGAGGACCGCGACGCCGCCGTCGAGCGGGCCCACGACCAGTTCCGCTGGTCGATGGGGGGCTGGAAGGTGAACTCCGAGCTGCCGGGCCCGTCGGCGTTCGACCAGGCCACCTCCTACGTACGGCGGGAGGACGTCGCGGAGTCCGTACCGTGCGGTGACGACGTCGGCGCATTCGTCGACGCGGTCCGCCCCTACGTCGAGGCGGGTTTCACCGAGATCGCGCTCGTGCAGATCGGCGGCGCGCAGCAGCAGCCGTTCATCCGCTGGGCGGAACAGAAGCTGCTGCCCGCGCTGCGAGAACTCTGAGCGCGCGGCACAGGCACGGACACAGGCACAGGCACAGGCACGGACACAGGGAGGAACGGTCACACCATGGGACATCACGCGGAGCTCATCCGGGCCAAGGTCATGAGAGCGAAAGGCGCCAAAATGAGGGCGGACGGCGCCGCCCTCGGGGACGAGCGCCTCAAGGCGGAGGGGGAGCGCTACCAATCCGCAGGACGGACCGCGGAGGAGCACGCACGGGCGTCCCGTTGCACGCCCG
The DNA here is from genome assembly GCF_056430475.1 of Streptomyces sp. NPDC045968. Classification (NCBI taxonomy): domain Bacteria; kingdom Bacillati; phylum Actinomycetota; class Actinomycetes; order Kitasatosporales; family Streptomycetaceae; genus Streptomyces; species Streptomyces sp. NPDC045968. The sequence goes on from NZ_JBWKLF010000005.1 coordinate 93,150, forward strand.
GCTCCTGAGCCGTCGGCCGGACGCGAACCCCCCCGTCAGCCCGTCAGCCCTCCACGCCTGTCGCCCGGTGCGAGGACCCGACGGGCTTGGACTCCGGGGAGCCTCTCTGGCGCAGGTACACCGAGAGAATGATCATGGACGCCACCGCCAGGAACTCGGACTGCCAGTTCTGCAGCGTACGGCTCCAGAAGTCGGCGGAGACGAGATAGTCTCCCCAGCCGATGGGGGCCTGCAGCTCCCGGAGCTGCTGCTCGTTGTAGGCGGCGACGCCCGCGACCGACTGGGCGAGCCAGGACAGTACGAACAGTGCGCCCATGGTCAGCCCGAGCGAACGGGAGAACACGAGCCTGCGCCAGCCGCCGGCCGCGGCCCAGGACGGGGAATCGGCGCGTGCGTACCGCCCGACGCGCTGGTCCTCGTCGGATTCGGGCCCCGCCTCGTGCATGCTCTTCGACTCCGGCGAACCGCGCTGGAGCAGCCAGACGGTGCCGAAGATGTAGAGGAAGAACTGCAAGTACTCCGACTGCCAGTTCTCCGTGACGTCCACCGCGAAATCGGAGGACATCAGATAGGACCCGAAGGACACGGGATACAGGTCGTCGACGGCGAGCTGTTCGTTGAACTCGATACGTCCCACGACGGCCTGGCCGGACAGGGCCAGCAGAAACGCCGCCCCGAAAACGAGCGTCAGTGAGTTGTCGCGCAGGAACCTGCGCAGGGCTGCCTTCATCGTCGCATCAGCCCGATCGTCAGAAAGTACGCAAGGCCGATGAGGACGATGCCAAGGCACAGGATGAAGAGGGTTCTCACGCAGTCAAGCCCCCTTGATCTCGCACGAGTAAGGCTTTTCGGGGCGGGGGGTGCAGCCGGCGGCCACTACCTTCCAGCCGCCGGGAAACCGGGAGAGGAACAGGGTGTCGGATTCCAGGACCACGCGGGCCTGACGGCCGTAGACGTCCACTGTTCGTACGCTGCCCCCGGCGGGGAGCGGCACTTTCGCGACAGCTTCGGAGCAGGGGGACTGTTCGCCGGACTCCAGCTCGGCGCGTGTACCGGGCGCGAACGAGGCACACAGTGCCGCCGCGTCCTTGTCTCTCACCCCCTGCTCGAAAGCGTCGGCCGCGCTCCTCGCCGATGACGACCGGCTGTCGCTCCCGCAGCCGCCGACGAGCATCATGACCGAGAGCAGCGGGAGCAGTGTCCCGGAACGCAGCAGACGTGTGGCGGTCACCGTTGTCCTCGCACGTAGTCGGCAGTGATGAGGCATTCTGCCGTTCCGTCTCCGTCGCACCCCCGGGACACGCCGCCCCTCGTCCAGCGCCGGGTGGTCAGCGGCCGACGGCCTTGAGGAGCTGTTCCTTGTTCATCGTCGAACGGCCCTCGATGTTCTTCTTCTTGGCCTCCTCGTACAGCTGGTCCTTGGTAGGACCCTGGGCGCCGCTGTGCGAGCGCTGACCGCCGCGCTGCGACGCGGACTTCGGGTCACGGGTCGAGGTCTTGCTGGCGGTCTTCGTCTCGCCCGCGCGCGCACGCTCCTTGTTCACCGTGCGCGCGGCGATCTCCTTCGCACGCCCTTCGGACGTGCCGCGCTTCTCGGCGCTCTCCTTCACATGCTCGTACTGGCGCTCACGTTTGGGGCTGGACCCTGCAGGCATGACGTACTCCTCGTAGAGGTTCGGCTCGTTGGTACGCGGGCCGGGCGGCACAGCCGTGCGGTGCCGTCATAGATCCCGGTTACCACTAGTCGACGTCCGAAACTCGCCTCCCGCGACATGGGCGCGCCCACCGGGGCTACGCGACCGGGGCGGACGGTCGAGACGCGAAAGGCCGGAAAATCGGGCCATGCCCGACAGGGGGCGGCCACGCCGGAGGGCAGAATCAGGCAGAACACCGCCGGCCGACCGTCACCGCAGCACCGGCAGCGGGAGCCGGCCTTGCCGAGACCGAGGAGATCAGATGGTGCACGAACGGGCCGGGAAGCCGGCACAGCCAGGAGACCTGGTGGACGTGGCACGGCTGGTGACGGCCTACTACGCCGTCCACCCCGACCCCGCCGAGGCCGGCCAGCGCGTCGCCTTCGGGACCTCGGGCCACCGGGGCAGCGCGCTGTCGGCCGGTTTCAACGAGGACCACATCGCCGCCACCACGCAGGCCATCTGCGACTACCGGGCGCGCCAGGGCACCGATGGGCCGCTCTACCTCGGCGCCGACACCCACGCGCTGTCCGAACCCGCCCGGGTCACCGCCCTGGAAGTGCTGGCCGCCAACGGCGCCACGGTCCTGATCGACGCGGACGACGGCTACACCCCGACTCCGGCCGTCTCGCACGCCATCCTGACGTACAACCGGGACCGCACCGCCGGCCTCGCCGACGGAATCGTGGTGACCCCGTCGCACAACCCTCCGGGGGACGGCGGCTTCAAGTACAACCCGCCGCACGGCGGTCCGGCGGGCTCGGACGCCACGTCATGGATTCAGGACCGAGCCAACGCCCTCATCGAGGGCGGACTGAAGGAGGTCCGCCGCGTTCCGTACGCCCGGGCGCTGGCCGCCGACACGACCGGCCGTCATGACTTCCTCACGGCGTACGTGGACGACCTGCCGGCCGTCCTCGACCTGGACGCCGTCCGCGACGCCGGTGTCCGCATCGGTGCCGACCCGCTCGGCGGCGCATCCGTCGACTACTGGGGGCGCATCGCCGAACGCCACCGCATCGACCTCACGGTGGTCAACCCGCTCGCCGACCCCACCTGGCGGTTCATGACGCTGGACTGGGACGGGAAGATCCGCATGGACTGCTCCTCCCCGTACGCCATGGCATCACTGATCGCGCAGCGCGACGCCTACACCATCGCCACCGGGAACGACGCCGACGCCGACCGGCACGGCATCGTCACCCCCGACGGCGGGCTGATGAATCCCAACCACTATCTCGCCGTCGCCATCCGCTATCTGTACTCCCACCGCGACGGCTGGCCGGCCGGTACGGGCATCGGCAAGACCCTGGTCTCCTCGTCCATGATCGACCGGGTCGCCGCCGACCTCGGCCGCCCGCTGACGGAGGTGCCGGTGGGCTTCAAGTGGTTCGTCGACGGACTCTTCGACGGCAGTCTGGGCTTCGGTGGCGAGGAGTCGGCCGGTGCCTCGTTCCTGCGCCGCGACGGCCGGGTGTGGACCACGGACAAGGACGGCATCCTGCTCGCCCTGCTGGCCTCCGAGATCACCGCCGTCACGGGGTCCACCCCCTCCCAGCACTACGACGAGCTCATCGCACGGTTCGGTGACCCCGCGTACGCCCGCGTCGACGCCCCGGCGACCCGTGAGGAGAAGGCGGTCCTGGCGGGGCTCTCCCCGGAGCAGGTCACCGCCGACACCCTGGCCGGTGAACCCATCACGGCCGTCCTCACCGAGGCCCCCGGCAACGGCTCGGCCATCGGCGGCCTCAAGGTCTGCACCGACAGCGCCTGGTTCGCCGCCCGGCCCTCCGGGACCGAGGACGTGTACAAGGTGTACGCGGAGAGCTTCCAAGGGCCGGCTCACCTGGCCGAGGTCCAGGACGAGGCCCGGGCGCTGGTCTCCGCCGCGCTGGACGCCGCGGGATGAGCCCGCGCGCCGCGGCGCCGCACGGTGCCGCGGCGCGCCGACCTCTGGGCACCACCGGCGAGCCCCCGGGCGCCGCCGCTCAGGCGCCGGGGAGGGTGGGGTGCACCTGCCGGAGAAACGTCGCGTTGTCCGGGGTGCTGCGGATCTTGGCCAGCAGCGCTTCCAGCGTCATCTGTCCGTCCCTGGTCCGAAGAGCGCGCCGCAGTCCTCGTACGGTCGCCAACTCCGCCGCGGGCAGGAGCAGTTCCTCCCGGCGGGTGCCGGAAGGGGTGATGTCGACGGCCGGGAAGACCCGCTTCTCCGCCAGCGAGCGGTCCAGTCGGAGTTCCATGTTGCCGGTGCTCTTGAGCTCTTCGAAGAAGTAGTCGTCGGCCCGGGAACCGGTCTCCACGAGGGCCGTCGCCAGGATGGTCAGCGAACCGCCCTCCTCGGCGAGCCGCGCGGCGCCGAAGAGCTGTTTGGGGCCGGTGAGCGCCGCCGCGTCGACACCGCCGCTCAGCGTCCGGCCGCCCGCGCCCGCCGCGTTGTTGTGGGCGCGGCAGAGCCGGGTGAGGGAGTCGAGGAGGATGACCACGTCCCGGCCCTGCTCGACGAGGCGCTTGGCGCGCTCCACGGCCAGTTCGGCGAGAGCGATGTGCTCCTTCGCGGGCCGGTCGAAGGTGGAGGCGTACACCTCGCCCCGTACCGATCGGCGCATGTCCGTGACCTCTTCCGGACGTTCGTCGAGGAGGACCACCATCAGATGGCATTCCGGATGGTTCGTGGCGACGGCTGCGGCGAGTTGCTGGAGAAGAACGGTCTTGCCCGTGCGGGGCGGCGCGACGATGAGGCCGCGCTGTCCCTTCCCGATCGGTGCGACCAGGTCGACGAGGCGCATCGCGGGGCCGCCGGCCGTCGTCTCCAGGCGCAGGCGCTCCCGGGGGTGCAGCGGGGTGAGGTCGCGGAAGTGCGGCCGGTTCCGCAGGGCGTGCGGGGCAAGGCCGTTGACCCGGTCCACCGCGCTCAGGGCGCGGGGCTTGTCGCAGGTGCCCTCGACCACGTCGCCTCTGCGCAGGCCGTGCCGGCGGATCAGGGAGGACGACACCTGGATGTCGCCGGGGGAGGGGTGGCCGCCGTGGGTGCGCAGTACGCCGTGTCCGCTCTGCGCGGTGTCGAGGACTCCGGCGGTGCGTACGGGCTGGTCGGGCTGGGCGACGGGGCGTTCGAGTGTGCTGGTCATGAGGGGGTCCTTTCGCGGACATGGCGAAACGAAGGTCCGGCGAACGGCGGAGGCGGTGTGATCACGCCCCGTGCGCGGGAATTGAGAGCCCGGGCCGGACGGAGGAGGAGAGAAGCTGGATCGCCGGTCGTGAAAGGACGGGCGGGACAGCGGGTGAAAGAAAGGGCACTGGCGCCCGAATAAAGGGGCGTACACACGTGCCATCAGCACTGTAGCACGGCCTGCCGGGTGCGGTGTCCTACGCGGTGAGCCGAACGGCTCGCGCCGCGGTTTTCGTGCGCCGGAGACCGGGTGTGAGGACGAGGGTGACCGCGACGGAGGCGGCCGCCATCACGGTCATGGCGGTCGCGGGCGAGGTGAGCTGCGCGATGCCGCCCGCGACCGCCGCGGCGACGCCCTGCATGGTGAACATCCCTGAGGAGTGCAGCCCGAGGGCGTGGCCCCGCAACTCGCCCGGGACCAGGGACATCAGGCGTTCCTGGAGCAGCAGATTGGCGGAGAAGCCGACCGACCCCACGGTCACGGCGACGAGCGCGACGGGGAGCGCCGGGTGCAGGACGAAGATCAGGTACGGGGCGGCCAGCAATAGCAGCAGCGGCGGGGCGCCGAATCGGTCGCGCCAGTGCTCCGGCAGGAAGCGGCCGGTCAGCGTGTCTCCTGCCAGCATGCCCACCGCGACGAAGGCGAACAGGAGCCCCGCGTGGCGTGGTGCGTAGGAGACGAAGAGGGACTCGCAGCCGACGACGAGCCCGTTGGGAACCCACAGGGCGAGGTAGATCCGGCGCCGCGGTTTCGATGCCCACAGGCGTGCGTTGGTCCGCCAGGTGTCGCTCGCGGACGGCCGGCCCTGTGCGCGCGGCGGGCGCCGCGCGAGACCGGTACGGGCGACGGCCGCGGCGACGACGAACAGGGCGGCGCCGGTGAGCAGCGCCCCGCGCGGTGTCAGGACGTTGACGAGTACGGCGCCGACGGCGTAACCGCAGATCTGCAGGCTTCCCGCGCACATGTTCAGCACCGAGCGCCCGAGCAGGTAGCCCTCCGCGGGGAGGATCTCGGCGAGCAGGCCGTAGCGCACCCCGCCTCCGACCGAGCCGAGCATGCCCTGCGCCGACAGGATCGCGAAGACCGCCCCCATCGGCAGGCCTGGCAGGGCCAGGGCGGTGGTGGCCGTGGCGAAGAAGAGCGCCAGGCCGATGGTCGCGGCCCGCGGCGGCAGACGGTCCGTCGCCGACAGCAGGAGGCTCGCGCCGATCATCTGCGCCAGCAACGGGCCGAACATGCTGAGAGCGGCGAGGAGCGGTGAGCCGGTCGCGTCGTAGACGAGCGTCCCGAGAGCCATCCTGCTCACCGTCTGGGCCGCCACATGTGCGGCGGTGGTCGAGAGCAGCGGAACGAACTCCGCGGTTCTGAAGAGCTCTTGGTAGGTACGCATGGCCGGAGTGTCGGCGGACGGCGGTACGCGAAGGTAATGTTTCGCGGGGAGGCGAAACCGTTGGGCTGGTGGGAAGTCAACGCGGACACGCTCGCGAGCAGCCGCTTCGTCGTGTCGCCCCTCTGCGAGACGACGGCGAGCCTGATGGTCCTGGAGAGGGACTCGCCCGCGCATCCGGCCGAACGCCGCTGGCTGGACAGCCACGGACCCGCCTACCGGGAACGGATGACCGCCGATCCGGTCACGGCCCTGCTGGTGCGCGTGGCCCTGGGCAGACACCGGTGGATCGCCGACTTCCTCACCCCGGTGCCGTCCCACGAGCGTGAGGCACCGGGCGACGCGGAGTTCTTCGACGAACTGGCACGCATCCGCGAGACGCCGGCCGACACCGCCCGCGCCGACCTGGAGACCGCTCATCGCGGGCCGCTGCCGGGCCCGTTGCCGGCCTCCGGGCTCCCGGACCGCATCGCCGACCTGCTGGAGTGGGTGTGGCGGGAGACCGTGGCGCCCGACTGGCCGCGGCGGCGCGGTGTCATCGAAGCCGATGTGGTCGCGCGTACGCGCCAGTTGAGCCGGGCGGGCTGGGCAGCCGCGCTGGACGACATGCATCCGGAGATGCGCTGGCTGGGCGGCAACCGGCTCCAGATCAACACCCGGGCCTTCCCGCCCCGTCAGCTCAGGGGAGCGGAGCTGCTGCTCGTGCCGGTCACCCCGCGCAGGGGATGGATCTCCATCGACCGGCCGGACCCCCATGGTGCGGTGCACCGCAACGCCGTGGTGTACCCGTGCTCGGGCACGCTCTCCGAGCCGGAGCGGCCCGCCGCTCCCGAGGCGCTTGCGCGGCTGCTCGGCGCCGGCCGGGCAGGTGTGCTGGTGCTCATGGACAGCCCGATGAGCACGACGCACCTGGTGGCGCTGACGGGTCAGGGCCTCGGCTCGGTGGGCCGCCACCTCAAGGTGCTCCTGGACGCCGGGCTGGTCGGCCGCCGCCGTGCGGGGCGGTCCGTGCTCTACTACCGCACGGATGCGGGCGACGTGCTGGTGCGGGCGCAGGGTGCCTAGTGCCGTCGCTCTGCCCCCAATCGCCGGACAGGCTCGAAAATCGCCCGTCCGGTGATTGAGGACAGAACGCGCCGACGGCCGAGTCGCGGCGGACCGTCTCAGTCGGCCTCCGGTGATGCGAGCAGCTCGCGGACCTCGTCGGCGGTGGTCTCCCGGATCTCCTCCCCGAGGAGCAGCCAGCGGGTGATGCCGACCGAGTCGAGGAACGGCAGATCATGACTGGCGATGAGAAGCGCGCCCTCGTAGGAGCCGAGCGCGCTCGTCAGCTGCCGGACGCTGGCCAGGTCCAGGTTGTTGGTCGGCTCGTCCAGCATCAGCAACTGCGGAGCAGGCGCGGCGAGCATCGTCGCCGCGAGCGCGGCACGAAAGCGTTCGCCGCCCGAGAGCGTGCCCGCCGGCTGTTCCGCGCGCGCCCCCTTGAACAGGAAGCGGGCGAGCTGCGCGCGGATGTGGTTGTCGGTGACGCCGGGAGCCATCCGGGCCACGTTCGCCGCGACGCTCAGCTCCTCGTCCAGCACATCGAGCCGCTGCGGGAGGAACCGCAGGGGGACGTACGTCCTGGCCTCACCGGACAGCGCGGTGAGCTCCCCGGTGAGGATGCGCAGCAGCGTGGTCTTGCCCGCGCCGTTGCGGCCGACCAGCGCGATGCGTTCGGGACCCTGCACGTGGAGGTTGCCCTCCCGCAGCCTGCCGTACCCGGGGCGCAGCTCGCGCACGCTCAGGACAGTGCGGCCCGCGGGGACGGCGGTGTGCGGAAGGCTCACCCGGATCTCGGCGTCGGCGCGGATCGCGTCCGCCGCCTCCTCGCGCCGCTCGCGCGCCTCGCCGAGCCGGTCCTCGTGCAGGCCGCGGAGCTTGTCGGCGGACTCCTGCGCGGACCGTTTGCGCTCGCCCGCGACGATGCGCGGAGCCCTGCGCTGGGCGTCCATCTTCTTGCTGTGCCGCTCGCGACGGGCCACCTTGACGCGGGTCTCCTCCAGTTCGCGCTTCTGCCGGCGCACATCGGCCTCGGCGGCCCGCAGCATCCGGCCGGCCGCCTCCTGCTGGGTGGCGAGGGTTTCCTCGTAGACGGACCAGCCGCCCCCGTACCAGCTCACCGAACCCGACCGCAGCTCGGCGATCCGGTCCACGCGCTCCAGCAGCTCGCGGTCGTGGCTGACCACGACCAGCACACCGGAGCGCCAGGAGCCGACGGCGTCGTAGAGCCGGCGGCGCGCGAACACGTCGAGGTTGTTGGTCGGTTCGTCGAGGAGCAGGACCTCGGGCCGCTCCAGCAGCAGCGCGGCGAGGCGCAGCAGCACGGTCTCCCCGCCCGAGAGCTCGCCCACGGTGCGGTCGAGTCCGATCCCGGCGAGGCCGAGCGAGCCCAGGGTCGCCAGAGCCCGTTCCTCGACGTCCCAGTCGTCGCCGACCGTCTCGAAGTGCTTTTCGTCGATGTCTCCGGCCTCGATGGCACGCAGCGCCGCGCGCCGCTCGGCGACGCCCAGCGCCTGGTCGACGCGGAGGGCCGTGTCGAGGGTGATGTTCTGCGGAAGGTAGGCGACGCTGCCGGTGACGCTCACCGACCCCTGGGAGGGGTGCAGCCGGCCGGCCAGCAGCCGCAGCAGGGTGGATTTGCCCGAGCCGTTGGCACCGACCAGTCCGGTGGTGCCGCGGCCGATGCCGAGGGAGAGCCCGTCGAAGACCGGCGTGCCGTCAGGCCAGCGGAACGACAGGGCGGAGCAGGTCACGGCGGCGCTGGGCGCGATGGGGTGGGTCATGTTAATTCTCGCAGTCGCAAACGCAGGGATGGGGGCGTCGTATGCGAGCACCGCGCGGCGACCGAACCGGGAAAAGACGGGGTGAGGGCCTCCAGAAAACGAGGGGACGGCCCATGCACCGAGGTCGCATCCGCGCAGGGTCACGGGCGGCAGAAAGCCGGCTACAGCGTGACGGGCGTACGGCGACTGCCGTACGGCGCGATGATCGCGAACCTCAGATGCGCAACGTCCACCTCTATCGGAGACAACAGGACCTGGCGACTGTACCTGAAGCACCGGAGTCCGCGCACGGTGATTCTCAGCGGGGCCCGGGTGCCCTCTCGCCGCCGCGGAACGCGCCGAGAATCTGTTCGGCGGCGAGCGTGGCCGTCAACTCCCCTTCGCGTACCCGCTGTTCGAGGTCCGGGGAGAGCGCCCTGACCGCGGGGTGGTTGCGCAGACTGTCCAGCAGCTCGTCGCGGACCATCGCCCATGTCCAGTCGACCTGCTGCTCCCGGCGCTTCGCCGTCAGCCGGCCGGTGGAGTCGAGCAGGGTGCGGTGCTGTTCCAGCCGCTCCCACAGGGTGTCGAGACCGCTCGACTCGCGGGCACTGCACGTGAGCACCGGGGGAGTCCACGCGGCGTCCGCCGGATGCATCAGCCGCAGTGCGCCCGCCAGCTCACGCGCCGCCGACCTGGCGTCGCGCTCGTGCGGGCCGTCGGCCTTGTTGACCGCGATGACGTCCGCCAGCTCCAGGACGCCCTTCTTGATGCCCTGGAGCTGGTCACCGGTCCGGGCGAGGGTCAGCAGCAGGAACGTGTCGACCATGTTGGCGACCGCCGTCTCCGACTGTCCGACCCCGACCGTCTCCACGAGCACGACGTCGAATCCCGCCGCCTCCATCACCACGACGGACTCGCGGGTGGCCTTCGCCACCCCGCCGAGCGTCCCCGCGCTCGGGGAGGGGCGCACGAAGGCCCGGCTGTCCACGGCCAGCCGTTCCATCCTGGTCTTGTCGCCCAGGATGGAACCGCCGGTCCTGGTGGACGACGGGTCGACGGCCAGCACCGCAACCCGGTGCCCGAGCCCCGTGAGCATGGAGCCGAGCGCGTCGATGAACGTGGACTTGCCGACGCCCGGCACCCCGCTGATGCCGATGCGCCGGGCCCGCCCCGCGTGCGGCAGCAGCCGGCTCAGCAACTGCTGGGCCAGGGCCCGGTGCGCCGGGCGGGTCGACTCGACGAGAGTGATGGCGCGCGCGATGTACGCCCGCTTCCCGTCGAGTACCCCCTCCGCGTACGTGTCGATGTCGATCGTGGGAGGCATCAGGTCAGCCGCTCACAGCTCGTGGCCGAGCGCGGCACCGAGCCGCGTGACCAGGTCGTGGGCCGCGTCCGGGATCACCGTGCCGGGCGGGAACACGGCTGTGGCCCCCGCCGTGTGCAGCGCCTCGATGTCCTGCGGCGGAATCACCCCGCCGACCACGATCATGATGTCCTCGCGGCCCTCCGCCGCCAGCTCCTCACGGAGCGCCGGTACGAGCGTGAGATGCCCGGCGGCCAGCGAGGAGACACCGACGATGTGCACGTCCGCCTCGACCGCCTGCCGTGCGACCTCGCCCGGCGTCTGGAAGAGCGGGCCGACGTCGACGTCGAAGCCCAGGTCGGCGAAGGCCGTGGCGATCACCTTCTGGCCGCGGTCGTGTCCGTCCTGGCCCATCTTCGCGACGAGAATGCGCGGACGGCGGCCCTCCGCCTCCTCGAACGCGTCGACCAGCGTGCGGGTGCGGTCCACTGCCGGGGACTCTCCTGCCTCTTTGCGGTACACCCCGGAGATCGTACGGATCTGGCCCGCGTGCCTGCCGTACACCTTCTCCAGCGCGTCCGAGATCTCACCGACCGTGGCCATCGCCCGGGCCGCGTCGACCGCCAGCGCCAGCAGGTTCCCGTCCAGACCCGGACCGGGCTCCCGTCCGGCGGCGGCCGTCAGCGCGCGCAGTGCCTCCTGGCACGCCGCCTCGTCGCGCTCCTCGCGCAGTCGCCGCAGCTTCTCGATCTGCTGGGTGCGGACGGAGGAGTTGTCGACCTTGAGCACGTCGATCTTCTCGTCGGTCTCCACCCGGTACTTGTTCACCCCGATGACCGGCTGGCGCCCGGCGTCGATCCGCGCCTGGGTACGGGCCGCGGCCTCCTCGATGCGGAGCTTCGGGATGCCGGCGTCGATGGCCTTGGCCATACCGCCCGCCGCCTCGACCTCCTCGATGTGCTGCCAGGCCCGCTGCGCCAGATCGTGCGTGAGCTTCTCCACGTACGCGCTGCCGCCCCACGGGTCGATGACCCGGCAGGTTCCCGACTCCTGCTGGAGCAGCAACTGCGTGTTACGGGCGATCCGCGCCGAGAAGTCCGTCGGCAGGGCCAGGGCCTCGTCCAGCGCGTTGGTGTGCAGCGACTGGGTGTGCCCCTGGGTGGCGGCCATCGCCTCCACGCAGGTCCTGGTGACGTTGTTGAACACGTCCTGCGCGGTCAGGGACCACCCCGAGGTCTGCGAATGGGTGCGCAGCGAGAGCGACTTGGCGTTCTTCGGCTCGAACTCCTTGACCAGCTTCGCCCACAGCAGCCGTGCCGCCCGCAACTTGGCGATCTCCATGAAGAAGTTCATGCCGATCGCCCAGAAGAACGACAGGCGCGGAGCGAACGCGTCGACGTCCAGACCCGCGTCACGTCCGGCCCGCAGATACTCCACCCCGTCGGCCAGCGTGTACGCCAGCTCCAGGTCGGCCGTCGCGCCGGCCTCCTGGATGTGGTAGCCGGAGATGGAGATCGAGTTGTACCGGGGCATCTTCTGCGAGGTGAACGCGAAGATGTCGGAGATGATCCGCATCGAGGGAGCCGGCGGGTAGATGTAGGTGTTGCGGACCATGAACTCCTTGAGGATGTCGTTCTGAATGGTCCCGGCGAGCTTCTCCGGCGGCACACCCTGTTCCTCGGCCGCCACGATGTACAGCGCCAGTACGGGCAGCACCGCACCGTTCATCGTCATCGAGACCGACATCTTGTCCAGCGGGATGCCGTCGAAGAGCTGGCGCATGTCGTAGATCGAGTCGATGGCCACGCCCGCCATGCCGACATCGCCCGTCACCCGGGGGTGATCGCTGTCGTAGCCGCGGTGGGTGGGGAGGTCGAAGGCGACCGAGAGCCCCTTCTGTCCGGCCGCGAGGTTGCGCCGGTAGAAGGCGTTGGACTCCTCGGCCGTGGAGAACCCCGCGTACTGCCGGATGGTCCACGGCTGATTGACGTACATCGTCGGATAGGGACCGCGCAGATACGGGGCGATGCCCGGGTACGTCCCGAGGAAGTCGAGACCTTCCACGTCCTCGTCCGTGTACAGCGGCTTGACCGCGATGCCCTCCGGTGTCTCCCACAGGAGACCCTCGTCGGACAGGCCGGTCGCCTCCTTCACCGCGCCGCGCCAGCGGTCGGCGGACACCTCCGGGGCGACGGCCGTGCCGAGCGGGACATCGGAGAAGTCGGGGATCGGGCTCCCCGCGGCGGTACCGGGGGCGGTCTCGGGGGTCTGCATCACGCCACTCCCATGCGGTCGAGTACGGAGGAGAGGACGGCGACAACATCGCAGCCGGCGAAGACATGACCGTCGACACCGGGGTACTCGCCGGGCCGGCCCGCGAGGAACACCTGCTCGGCACCGGCCGCCTTCAGGGCGGCGGCGACCGGGCCGGCCTGTTCGGCGTAGAGCGCGTCACTGGAGCAGAGGCAGGCGAGGGTGGCCCCACTGGCGGCGAAGGCGTCGGCGACCGTGGAGGCGTCCACCGAGACGGGCTCGTGGACGGGCTCGATGCCACCGGCCCGGAAGAGGTTGGACGCGAACGAGGCCCGCGCCGAGTGCGTCGCGGCCGGGCCCAGCGCGGCGAGGAACACCGTGGGACGGGCACCCGTGGCCACGGCGTGGGCGTCGGACCGGGTCCGCAGTGCCTCGAACGCCTCGTCCCGGCGGACCTTCGGCAGGCCGCCGCCCGAGGCGGCTCCGGCGGCGGGCGCCGGTTCGCGCTCCACCGCGGGCTCCGCCAGGTTCGGGAACTCGCTGACCCCGGTCACCGGCTCCTTGCGGCGCGCCAGATTCCTGCTGCGGGCCGCCCAGGTGGCGGCGAGCCGCTCACCGGCCATTCCGGAGCGCAGAGCGGCGGCCTGGCCACCGGCCCGCTCGATCTCCTGGAAGAACTCCCAGGCAGCGGCGGCCAGTTCGGCGGTGAGCTGCTCCACGTACCAGGAGCCGCCCGCCGGGTCGATGACCCGCGCCAGGTGCGATTCCTCCATCAGGATCGTGGAGGTGTTGCGGGCGATGCGCCGCGCGAACGCGTCGGGGAGGCCCAGCGCGTGGTCGAACGGCAGCACGGTCACGGAATCCGCCCCGCCGACGCCCGCTCCGAGACACGCCAGCGTCGTCCGCAGCATGTTCACCCAGGGGTCGCGGCGCGTCATCATGACCGACGAGGTCACCGCGTGCTGCCGCTGTGCCCCGGCGTCCACGGACCCGCACGCCTCGGCGACCCGCGCCCACAGCAGACGTGCGGCGCGCAGCTTGGCGATGGTCAGGAACTGGTCGGCGGTGGCCGCGAACCGGAACTCCAGCTGGGCGCACGCCGCTTCGACGGAGAGTCCCGCCCCGGTCAGTGCCCGCAGGCAGGCAACCCCGGTCGCCAGCGAGAAGCCGAGCTCCTCGGCGGCCGAACCGCCGGCCTCGTGGTACGGCAACGCGTCCACGGTCAGCGCCCGCAGACCGGGATACTCACGGTCGCAGACCCCCGCCCAGTGGACGGCGGCGTCGAAGTCCGGCTCCGTGCCGGTACGGGCCGCGTGGCCCAGCGGGTCCGCGCCGAGACTGCCGCGCACGGCCTCCTTCGGTACGCCCCGCTCCTCGTTGAGGCGCAGCAGCTCCCGTACGGCGGGCTCGAAATCGCCGCCCGCGTCGAGTGCGACGGGGGCCAGGTCGAGCAGCACACCGTCCAGGGCCCGGGCGAGGCCGGAGACCGGAATTCCGGCGGACCCGCCCACGGTCAGCCACAGGGACGTGGCGCCGTTCTCCAGATCGGCGAGCACGGCCTCGTTCAGGCGGGCGGGGTCCGTCAGGGTGTGGCGCTGGCGCACGTCCCAGCCGCCCGCGGTGTTCCCTTCGGCCCTGCCACCCCTGGTGAAGGGTGCGAAGCCGGGAAAGCCGGTACCGGGCGAGGCGTCGTTCGAGGTGTAGAGGGGCCGGGTGGTGAGCCCGTCCTCCAGTGCGGTGGACAGTGCTTCCTCGGCGGCCGAGCCCGTGACGTCCTTGCCCGACTTGCGGAGTACGCCTTGGACAAGGCGCTGCCACTGCTCGTGGGAAGGCTCAGGGAACTCGGCGGCCAGAGGAAGCCCGTCAGCAGGCAGGACCGTCATGCTCAGATGCTAGGCCAGCCGCTTGGGCCGCAGCGGGGGACCGGCTGTGACCTTGCCCTCCCGGGGTCGTACTTGATCCTTTACGGACCGTGGCGTATCCCGGGGCCGCCCGCGGCGCGGGGAGAGCGTGACCCGACCGCCGCGCTCGACGAGGGGAATCGGCCACACGGTGCCTAGTATGTGGATGTTTGCACTGTGTGCGACGTTGGTCATGGCCTGTGCAGTTTGTCGGGAAAGAGGCAGATGATCATGCAGACCGCCCGGGCCGTCCCGGCCACCACCGTCTTCAACCTGCGCGATCTGGGTGGCATCACCCTCGCGCGCGACCGCAGGATGCGGCAGGGCATTCTGTTGCGTTCGGGACAGCTCAGCGAGCTCGACGCCGAGCGTGACGTGGCGGTGGCCGCGCTCGGTATCCGTACGGTCGTCGACCTGCGTACCGCCGACGAGCGGCAGTGGGCCCCGGACCGGCTGCCCTCGGGTGCCCGGCTCTTCGTCGCCGATGTGCTCGGGGACAAGCCGGGCGTCGCACCCGCCAGGCTCAAAGCGCTGCTGTCCGATCCGGAGGGGGCCGAGAAGGTGCTCGGCGGTGGCAAGGCCGAGGAGCTGTTCGCGGAGACGTACCGGCAGATGGTGCTCATGCCGGGGGCCGCGGCCGCGTTCCGGGCCTTTCTGGAGACGGCGGCCGATCCCCGGGCCAGGCCTGTTCTCTTCCACTGCACGGCGGGCAAGGACCGCACGGGCTGGGCCGCCGCACTCCTCCTGCTGATCGCCGGTGCGTCGAGGGAGGCGGTACGGGCGGAGTTCCTGGCCGTCAACCCGGCCGTACGGGCCGCTTTCGCACCGTACGTACAGGGCTTCCTCGACGCCGGTGGCTCCCCGGACATCGCCTCCGCGGTCGTTGAGGTCCGCCCCCGCTATCTGGACGCGGCCCTGGACGCCGTGGACGAGCGGTGGGGTGGACTCGACGGCTACATACGGGACGGACTGCGGCTGCCGCAGCCGGTGGTGGAGCGACTGCGCGGCGAACTCGCCGTGCCCGCCTGATCTTTCCGTCGCCGCCGTGGTGCGCAAGGCGGCACATCCGGCTTGACTTGATACCCCCAGGGGGTATGTTGAATGGTGTCGGAAGCAGACCCGTCCCGTCACGCCTGGGGAGACCGCCATGAACACCGGACTGAAGATCACCGCATTCGCCGCCGCGCTCGCCGCCACGTTCGGCACCGCCTACGGCGTCGGCAAGGGCGCCGACCCCGTGTTCGACACCGCGCCCCAGCACGCCGGCCACTCCACCCAGGAGAAGCAGGGGAAGCAGGAGGAGGCCGAGGGCGACGGGCACGGTGGTCATCAGGAGGGAGCGGGGGCGGCGCGGAAGGATGAGGTCGCGGGAGGCCTGGAGATCTCCCAGGGCGGATACACGCTGGCGCTGGAAACGCCGACGATCACGGCCGGTGCCCGTAGTGAGATCCGCTTCGCCATCAAGGACGGCCACGGCGGCAACGTCACCGAATACCGCCGCGAGCACGGCAAGGAACTGCACTTCATCCTGGCCTCGCGCGACCTCACCACCTTCCGCCATCTGCACCCGGTCCGGGAGGCCGACGGCACCTGGTCGACCCCGGTCGAACTGCCCGCCGCCGGCGGTTACCGGGCCTTCGCCGACTTCACCCCCGCCGGAGAGCGCAGTACGAACCACACGCTCGGCGCCGACCTCGCCGTGGCCGGGACCTTCCGCCCCGCCGAGCTGCCGCCCGTCCGGGGCGTCGCCGAGGCCGACGGCTACCAGGTCGCACTCGACGGCGGGCTGCGCGCCGGGAAGGCGGGTGAACTCGCCCTGACGGTCAGCAGGAACGGCAGGCCCGTCACCGACCTCCAGCCCTATCTCGGCGCGTACGGACACCTGGTGGCCCTGCGCTCGGGAG
Source organism: Streptomyces sp. NPDC045968 (assembly GCF_056430475.1). NCBI lineage: Bacteria > Bacillati > Actinomycetota > Actinomycetes > Kitasatosporales > Streptomycetaceae > Streptomyces > Streptomyces sp. NPDC045968. The sequence continues at coordinate 109,569 of NZ_JBWKLF010000005.1, forward strand.
ACCTGGCCTACCTGCACGTCCACCCCAACGAGGGTGGCCCCGGCCCGGAGGTCTCGTTCACCGCGACGGCGCCGAGCGCCGGCACCTATCGGCTCTTCCTCGACTTCCAGCACGAGGGCAAGGTCCGCACCGCGTCGTTCACCGTCGATGTGGCCGCTGCGGGCCACTGACGGCCTGAATACCACCTCCCGGTATCGTGAAGAGGCGGGACCGAGCAGCTGTGAGCAGGAGTCGGGAATCCTGAAAGGGGTCCACGGTGACCGAGCGCAAACCGCCGGGCGTCAGTTTCGAGTCGTGGGTGGACAAGCAGATCCGGGAAGCCGAAGAGCGCGGCGACGTCTCCCAGTTGCCCGGCTTCGGGAAGCCGCTCCCCGGGCTGGAGCGACCGTACGACGACACGTGGTGGATCAAGGCGAAGATGCGGCGCGAGGGTCTCTCCGTGCTCCCGCCGACGCTGGCGCTGCGCAAGGAGGCCGAGGACGCCGTCGAGACGGTGGCCCGGGCCGGGACCGAGGCCGAGGTGCGGCGGGTCCTGACCGAGGTGAACGAGAAGATCCACAAGGCGCTCCTGATGCCGCCGGAGGGCCCGCCGCTGAACCTCAGGCCCTTCGACGTCGAGGCCGCCGTCCAGGAGTGGCGCGGGGCGCGGGACCAGGGCTGAAGGCGCACCCCGCATGCGTAATACTCGCTCCATGAGATCAACTGTTACGGAGTCGGGTGGCGGCCGGCGGGGCGGGGACGTGGCGATCAGGCGGGCGACCGCGCGGGACGCCAAGCGGCTGACCCGGCTGGTCAGGAGCTCGCGTGCGTACGAAGGGCCGTACGCGCCCATGGTCGAGGGCTACCGGGTGGGCCCCGACTACATCGAGGCCCACCAGGTGTTCGTGGCCGCGGACACCGCCACCGGCCAGGTACTGGGTTTCTACGCGCTGATCCTCTCGCCCCCCGAACTCGACCTGATGTTCGTCGGTGACGAGGCCCAGGGGCTCGGCATCGGGCGCAGGCTCATCGGCCATCTGAAGGAGGAGGCGCGGCGTGCCGGGCTGACCGGCGTACGCGTCGTCTCGCACCCGCCGGCCGAGGGTTTCTACCGCAGCATGGGGGCCGAACCGGTCGGAACGGTCCTGGCCAATCCGCCCGCCGTGATGTGGGACCGGCCCGAGCTGCGACTCGTCATCGACTGACGCTGTTCCCGGTTAGGACCAGCCGCCGTAGGGGACCGTCAGGATCTCCATCCCGTGGCCGTTCGGATCGGGGAAGTACACACCCCGTCCGCCGTCGTTGCGGTTGATCTCGCCCGGGAGCTTCTGATGCGGGTCCGCGTAGTACGGGATTCCCAGCTCCTGGATACGGGCGAAGGCCGCGTCGAACTCCGCCTCCGAAATGAGGAAGGCGTAGTGCTGCGGGGTGATCGATTCGGCGGGAATGGCCGCGAAGTCCAGAGTGATGTCGTTCGCGAGGGGGAGCGGGACGAAGGGGCCCCATTGCTCGCCGGCTTCCAGACCCAGTATGTCCGCCAGGAACTCGGCGGACTCTCGATTGTTCCGGCAGTGAACGATGGTGTGATTCAGCTTGACCGACACTGTGGAATGCCTCCAACGGGCATCTCACGGGCTACCTCCACGCCTCACCCGGCCGGTGACCGACGCGCGATGCCGTGCGAAAGATCCTAGGCGAATGATCTCGCGCCGTCGAGGGCACTAGGCGCTATGCCATGTGGTGGGTGGCCGGTTGGGTGCCACCATGGAAGGCATGGCCTTAGGGACGGAGGTACTCCGTGGTGTCGATATCGAGCGGCGACGGCGACAGCGGGCGACGGCGGAACGGTGGCCGTGAGGAGACGGAGGAGGAGCGGGCGGACCGGCGGTGGAACGATCTGCTGCAGGAACTGCGGGTCGCTCAGACCGGTGTACAGATCCTGTTCGGGTTCCTGCTCGCCGTGGTCTTCCAGCCCCGGTTCACCACGCTCTCGGACACCGACCTCACGATCTACGTCGTGACCGTGATGCTGGGATCGGCGACGGTGGCCGCGCTGATAGGGCCGGTCTCCTACCACCGGCTGCTGACCGGGCGCCGGCTGAAACCGCAGACGGTCGTCTGGGCCTCGCGGGTGACCGTCCTGGGGCTCGGGCTGCTGTTCTGCACGATGTGCTCGGCCCTGCTCCTGATCATGAGGGTGGCGCTGCACAACTCCCTGGCTCTGTGGCTCGTGGGTGCCATGGCGCTGTGGTTCTTCGTGTGCTGGTTCGTGTTCCCGCTCCGGGCGCTGGCCCGGGGCGCCGGCCTGCGGTCGCCGGACGACGACGAACCCTCCGAGCGCCCCGGTCCAAGCCGCAGACCCTAGTCCTCGGTGATGTCCGGTGTCCGGATGTCCGTGACGGTGAAGAGCCCGCCGTCGGGGTCCCGAAGGGTCGCTTCGCTGCCCTGATGGACCGGCCGTCGCTCGACCAGACCCCCGCCGTGCTCCAGCGCGGACGTCACGGTCCGCTCCACGTCCGCCACGGGGAACTGGACCTGCCAGTGCGGGCGCACCAGGGGGTCCGGAGCGGACTCGACCGCGCCGGAGCTGATCCGGGCGAGCGGCCGTCCGCCGCACCGCACGATGACCTCGTCCTTCACGTAGGCCACCTCGCAGCCGCCGGGCTTCCCGCTGGCCCAGTCCAGCACCTCGCCGTAGAAGATCGCGGCGTCGAAGGCGTTCCTCGTCCGCAGCCGGAGCCAGGCGTGGGAATGGTCGGCGGGGGCCGGGGGAGCGGTGCTGGGCTCGGTGCGCTCCCAGATGCCGAACACGGCGCCGTCCCGGTCGGACGCCAGGGCCCCGCGTCCCTTGCCGAGCGAGAGCGGGCCGACGGCGACCGTTCCGCTGCGCTCGCGGATGCGTGCGGTGGTCACGTCGGCGTCCTCGGAGGCGAAGTACGGAATCCACGCCACGGCCACCTGATAGGACGAGGCCGCCGCCACGATCCCGGCGACCGGCACCTCGCCGCGGCGCGCCACGGAGAACTCCTGGCCCAGCCGGCCCGGCCGGAACGTCCAGCCGAGCACCGCGCCGTAGAAATACTGCGCCGCGTCCAGATCGCGGGTCATCAGGTTGACCCAGCAGGGTGCGGCGGGGCCGGTCAGTGGCGCCGCCGCCCAGGTCGTGCGCGGTTCGCTTCCGGTCATGGTCCCACTGCCTTCGTCGGTTCTGCGGCATGACTTCCTCGGTGCCGCGGGGCCGGAACCAGCCTCATCGCATGCGGGCGCTCCCGCAACACGCGACACGCCCCGGGCGCGCGCCCTCCGGCGGGGCCGCGCGCCGCGGGACGGCTCAGCGGGTGTCGCGCGGCGGGTCGGTCTCGGGCGGGATCACCTCGCCGCCCCGGTCGCTGAGCTCATGCGGGTTGAGTCGGTGGCCGTCCGCCGGGAACTGGTCCGCGCCGTGCTTCCCGCTCTCCTCGATATGGGCGCGGTGGGCCGGCTTCAGTGGCTGTTCCTCGGGGCTCGGCGGCGGCGGCTCCTCGTCCCGGCGACGCTTGCCCAGCCAGAAGCCGCCGATGAGCAGGCCCACCAGGGCGATCCCGACGATCGGCAGGACGATGCCGAGTGGGCCACCGCCCTCGGCAAGGGTGGCGGCGAGGGAATTCTGCGCTCCGTTCGTTACATCCATGCTTGCCGCATACCCCGAAGGCCCACATACAGTCGGGTATCCGTGGTAATTCATGTTTTGTGACGATCTGCAAAGAAAAGCGTTTCGGTCGACTGTCTTGTTCGTGTCGCAGTCGTCCGGCCGCGGGGTGAGGCTGGAGGCGAGACTTCATGGACACGAGCCAGGTCCGACCGGAAGGAATCACGGTGAACAGCACGGCAGAGCAGGCGCCCGGACACCAGGAAAGCCGGGACGTAGTGGTAACGGTCACGGGATGTGCGACGGAGGACGCGCGCATCGTGTTCGACGTACTGCGCGGCTCCTTCGCCTCCGACCGTACGGCGGAGGACGAACCCAAGGAGGCGTCGCAGACGCGCCCGACCGTATGGTTCGCGACGGTCGATGTGACCGAGACGAGGGCCTCGGACGCGCCCCCGCCGCTCACCGCTCCGGTGCTGATGGACGTGCAGGGCGGCTACTGGGCGGTCGACCGGTTCCGTCGGCACCTCGCCGAATCGTTCGCCGTGCGGATCGTCGGAACGGCCGCGGGCGACCAGGAGGAGGAGGTACGGCTGAAGCTGGCCAACCGGTAGCCCAATCGGCGTCAGGTGCCGACCGGCCCGCCCCGGAAGCACGCAGCATCCCGGTACATCTGGTAGGAACCAGGGCAAATGCCTCAGATCCGGAAGGTGCTCGCGCATGGACCCCACCAGCCCCGGGGAGGCCGGTACCGGCCAGGTCCGGGCCGCACCCCATGACCGGTCGACCCTCACCCTGAACGTCAACGGGACCGCGCGTACGTTGACGCTCGATCACCGCACCACCGTTCTCGACGCACTCCGCCAGCACCTCGGTCTCACCGGTGCCAAGAAGGGCTGCGACCACGGCCAGTGCGGTGCCTGCACCGTGATCGTCGACGGGCGGCGGCTCAACAGCTGTCTCCTGTTCGCCGTGGCCCACGACGGCGCCCACGTCACCACCGTCGAGGGGCTGGCCGACGGTGACCGCCTGCACCCCGTCCAGCAGGCGTTCCTGGAACGCGACGCCCTCCAGTGCGGCTACTGCACCCCGGGGCAGATCTGCTCGGCCGTCGCCATGCTCGGCGAAGCGGCCGACGGTTTCCCCTCCCATGCCACCTCCCACGACTCACCGGCCGTCCCGCGCGACGGTGCCGCCACTCCGTCGGCCGTCCTCGACCGGGACGAGATCCGGGAACGGATGAGCGGCAACCTCTGCCGCTGCGGCGCCTACCCCCATATCGTCGAGGCCATCCAGGACGTGGCGCCGTGAAACCGTTCGCCTATCTGCGCCCCGCCTCGGTGGCGGAGGCCGTCCGCGCGGGTGCGGGCCATCCCGGGTCCCGTTTCCTCGGCGGCGGCACCAACCTCGTCGACCTGATGAAACTCGGCGTCGAGACACCCGATCTGCTGATCGACGTCAGCCGGCTGCCCCTGGACCAGGTGACCCGTACCCCCGAAGGCGGCGTACGCATCGGCGCGACGGTACGCAACAGCGACCTCGCCGCGCACCCCGCCGTACGCACCCGCTACCCGGCGCTGTCGCAGGCGCTGCTCGCCGGAGCGTCCGGGCAGCTGCGGAACGCCGCCACCACGGCCGGCAACCTGCTCCAGCGGACCCGCTGCCCGTACTTTCAGGACATTTCCAAGCCGTGCAACAAGCGGACGCCCGGCGCCGGGTGTCCGGCCCGGGAGAGTTCCTGCCGCGACCTCGCCGTCCTCGGCTACACCGACCAGTGCGTCGCCGTCGGTCCCTCGGACATGGCCGTCGCGCTCACCGCGCTCGACGCCACGGTCACGCTGCACGGTCCCGAAGGCGAACGCACCGTACCCGTCACCGACTTCCACCGGCTGCCGGGCGAGAACCCCGACCAGGACACCGCGATCCGGCCGGGCGAGCTGATCACCGGGGTGGCGCTGCCGCCCGGCCCGGACAACGCCGTCTCCCTCTACCGCAAGGCCCGCGACCGCGCCTCGTACGCCTTCGCCCTGGTCTCCGTCGCCGCTGTGCTGGACGTGCGCGACGGCCGGATCAGCCATGTCGCGCTCGCCTTCGGCGGCCTGGCCCACCAGGCGTGGCGCGCCCGCGCGGCCGAGGAGGTGCTGCGAGGCGCCCCGCCCACGCACGACACCTTCGTACGGGCGGTGCACGCCGAACTCGACGCGGCACGGCCCCTGCGCGGCAACGCCTTCAAGGTGGACCTCGCCCGCAATCTGGCCGTCGGCGCGCTCACCGAGCTCACCGCACGAGCCGCATCGACCGGCACACCCCGCACCTGAGGAACCGAGGACTCCCGTATGAGCCACGCCGACCAGTCCACGGGCGCGCCCGTCGTCCGCCGCGAGGGCCGGGACAAGGTCACCGGCGCCGCGCGCTACGCCGTGGAGCACGCCCCGCCCGGCTGTCTGCGGGCGTGGCCCGTCCCGGCCACGATCGCCCGCGGGCGGGTCACCGCGATCCGGACCGCCGACGCCCTCGCCGTCCCGGGCGTGCGCACCGTCCTCACCCACGACAACGCACCGCGCCTGGAGGAGCCGGACGATCCGATCCTGGCGGTCCTCCAGAACGACCGTGTCCCGCACCGCGGGTGGCCCGTCGCGCTCGTGGTCGCCGACACGCTCGAAGCCGCCCGTGCGGGGGCGCGGGCGGTGCGGGTCGAGTACGAGACCGGTGAGCACGACGTCGTGCTCACCGAGGACCATCCGGGGCTCCACACGCCCGAGGAGGCGAACGGCGGATACCCCGCCGTCCGCGAACGCGGGGACTTCGACCGGGCGTACGCCGCCGCGCCGGTCCGTGTCGACGCCACCTACACCCTGGAAGCCCTCCACAACCACCCCATGGAGCCGCACGCCTCCACCGCGCACTGGGCCGACGGCCGTCTGACCGTCCACGACTCCAGTCAGGGAGCCACCACCGTCCGTGACAGCCTCGCCCAGGCGTTCAAGCTCCGGCCCGAGCAGATCACCGTCGTCTCCGAGCACGTCGGCGGAGGATTCGGCTCCAAGGGCACCCCGCGCCCCCAGGTCGTGCTGGCCGTCATGGCCGCACAGCACACCGGGCAGCCGGTCGAACTCGCCATGCCCCGGCAGCAGTTGGCCGCCGTCGTGGGCCACCGCGCGCCCACCGTGCAGCGCGTACGCCTCGGCGCCGACGACGACGGTGTGATCACCGCGCTCGCCCACGAGATCGTCACGCACACCTCGACCATCAAGGAGTTCGTCGAGCAGGCCGCCGTGCCCGCGCGCGTCATGTACACCTCTCCCCACAGCCGCACCACGCACCGGGTGGCCGCCCTCGACGTGCCCAGCCCGTCCTGGATGCGCGCACCCGGCGAGGCGTCGGGGATGTACGCCCTGGAGTCGGCGATGGACGAACTCGCCTGCGCCCTCGGCGTCGACCCCGTCGAGCTCCGCCTGCGCAACGATCCGGCGACCGAGCCGGACAGCGGGCGCCCGTTCAGCAGCCGCGGCCTCGCGGCCTGTCTGCGGGACGGGGCCGAACGGTTCGGCTGGAACGCGCGCGACCGGCGGCCCGCGGTCCGGCAGGAGGGGGCGCTGCTGATCGGCACCGGCGTGGCCTCGTCGACGTACCCCGTACTCGTCAGCCCCTCCAGTGCGTCGGCCCACGCGTCGCCCGACGGTTCCTACCGCATCCGGACCAACGCCACGGACATCGGGACCGGAGCCCGTACCGTCCTCGCCCAGATCGCCGCGTCGGCGCTGGACACCCCCGTCGAGAACGTGACCGTCGAGATCGGCAGCAGCGACCTCCCCAGCGCCCCGCTGGCCGGGGGCTCCTCCGGCACGGCCTCCTGGGGATGGGCCGTGCACAAGGCCGCCACGGCCCTGGCCGGCCGGCTCGGCGAGCACACCGGGCCGCTCCCTGAGGACGGGATCACCGTCACCGCCGACACCGACCAGGAGACGGCGCAGGAGCCTCCGTACGCACGGCACGCGTTCGGGGCGCAGTTCGCCGAGGTCGCGGTCGACTCCCTCACCGGGGAGGTGCGCGTCCGGCGCCTGCTCGGCGTCTTCGCCGCCGGCCGCATCCTCAACGCCCGCACCGCACGCTCCCAGTTCATCGGCGGCATGGTCATGGGCCTGGGCATGGCTCTGACCGAGGGCAGCACGATGGACCCGGTCTTCGGTGACTTCGTCGAGAGCGACCTGGCCTCCTACCATGTGCCGGTCTGCGCCGACGTTCCCGAAATCAGTGCCCACTGGATCGAGGAGGACGATCCCCACCTCAACCCCATGGGCAGCAAGGGCATCGGGGAGATCGGCATCGTCGGTACCGCCGCCGCCATCGGGAACGCCGTGCGCCACGCGACCGGTGCCCGGCTGCGTGACCTGCCGCTCACCCCGGACAAGCTGCTGCCGTATCTGCCGTGAACGCGCCCGTTCGGCCCCGCTCCGGGATGAGCCTGGCAGCCCTGACGTGCTGAAATCGTCTATTTGTTGCGATATCGGCCCCTCCGGGTCACCCTAATGAGTGACCCAGAAGTGATGGCAGCTCACGCTTCGTGTTCGGGGGTCGTTCGTTCAACGGGGTGAAGCATGTGGGCCTCGCGGTGAGGAGCCTCGACGATGACCGTTCCACTCGACCGGCACTATCAGGTCGAACTGCACGTATCGGCAGAGCGCGTTTCCCAGCTGCGGCGCATCGTCGCCGCGCACCTTCGTCACTGGAGTCTTGAACGGCACGTCCGGCCCGTGTGCCGGGCTGCCGAGGAGCTTCTGACGAACGTCCACCGGCATGTCGGCGACGACAACAAGGCCGTCGTCGAACTCCGCTGGACCGGCCGCCACCTCACGGTGTCCGTGGCCGACAACGGGAGCGAGATGCCGAAGCTGCTCAGCGGTGGTGGCGGCGGCCTCAGCCGCGTCATGGCCCTCAGCGACAGCTGGGGCACCTGCCGGACCGCGGAGGGCAAGGTGGTCTGGTTCACCCGCTACGCCCAGGCGCCGCGGAGCACGGAACTGCTGCCGCACCCGCCGGTGCCGGGTGTGCGCGAAGCGCGGGAACTGCCGGTACCCGTCCTGGTATGACGGCGCAGTCGGTAACGACCCGGCCGGCGCGGACCGTGTGCACATCGCACGCATGATCCGCGTCGGCCGGGTACGTGTCTGCCGGGGGGCGCGTTTGCGCGGGGGAGCGCGGCGCGGCACGGTCGAAGTACGCACGCTAGGAGGCCACTGCCATGCCCATCGCGACGGTCAACCCCGCGAACGGCGAGACACTTAAGTCATTCGACGCGCTGGGGCCGGAGGAGATCGAGCGACGGCTCGCCACCGCCGACAGCGCGTTCCGCGAGTACCGCACCACCGGCTTCGACGAGCGCGCCCGGCTGTTGAAGCGCGCCGCCGACCTCCTGGAGGAGGATCAGGAGTCCATCGCCCGCACCATGACCACCGAAATGGGCAAGCCGGTCAAGGCCGCCCGTGCCGAGGCGGCCAAGTGCGCGAAGGCGATGCGCTGGTACGCGGCCAACGCCGAACGGCTGCTCGCCGACGAACACCCCGGCGAGGCCGATGTGAGCGACTCCGGCGCGTCCAGGGCCTACGTCCGCTACCGCCCGCTCGGTGTCGTCCTCGCCGTCATGCCGTGGAACTTCCCGCTGTGGCAGGTCGTGCGCTTCGCGGCACCCGCCCTCATGGCGGGCAACGTCGGCCTGCTCAAACACGCGTCGAACGTCCCGCAGACCGCCCTCTACCTGGAGGACCTGTTCCGCAGGGCCGGATTCCCCGAAGGCTGCTTCCAGACCCTGCTCGTGGGATCGGGGGCGATCGAGGCGATCCTGCGGGACCCCCGGGTCGCCGCCGCCACGCTCACCGGCAGCGAACACGCCGGCCGCTCCGTCGCGTCGATCGCGGGCGACGAGGTGAAGAAGACGGTCATGGAGCTGGGTGGCAGCGATCCGTACGTGGTGCTGCCCTCCGCGGACATCGAGAAGGCGGCGGCGACCGCGGTCACCGCCCGGGTGCAGAACAACGGGCAGTCCTGCATCGCCGCCAAGCGGTTCATCGTCCACACCGACGTGTACGACGCGTTCGCCGAGCGCTTCACCGAGGGCATGCGCGCGCTGACCGTCGGGGACCCGGCACTGGAGAGCACCGACATCGGACCGCTCGCCAGCGAACAGGGCCGCACCGACCTGGAGGAACTCGTCGACGACGCGGTGGGGCGGGGAGCCACCGCGCTGTGCGGCGGAGCGCGGCCCGAGGGGCTGGGCGGCGGTCTGGACGGCGGGTGGTTCTACACCCCGACCGTCCTGTCCGGCATCACGCCCGAGATGCGCATCCACCGCGAGGAGACCTTCGGCCCGGTGGCCACGCTCTACCGTGCGGCCGACCTGGACGAGGCCGTGGCACTCGCCAACGACACGCCGTTCGGGCTGAGTTCCAACGTATGGACACAGGACACCGGGGAAATGGACCGCTGTGTCCGCGATCTCGAAGCGGGCGGCGTCTTCTTCAACGGGATGACGGCCTCGCACCCCGCGCTGCCGTTCGGAGGAGTGAAACGCTCCGGCTACGGGCGCGAGCTCTCGGGCCACGGCATCCGCGAGTTCTGCAACGCCACCACCGTCTGGTACGGCGCCTGACGGGGTGCTGACGATCCTGCCCGCACCCTGCCGAGGAGTCTCCGCATGAGCGACGCCCCGCTGTCCGACCACGAACTCGCGGCACTCGACGCGCACTGGCGCGCCGCCAACTACCTCGCCGTCGGCCAGATCTACCTGATGGCCAACCCGCTGCTGGAAGAGCCACTCGCCCCCGAGCACATCAAACCCCGCCTCCTGGGCCACTGGGGCACCTCGCCCGGGCTGAACCTCGTGTACACCCACCTCAACCGGATCATCAAGGCCCGCGAGCAGCGAACGCTCTGTGTCTGGGGTCCTGGTCACGGCGGGCCCGCGGTCCTCGCCAACTCCTGGCTGGACGGCAGCTACTCGGAGACGTATCCCGATGTGGCCCGTGACGCCGCCGGCATGGCGACCCTGTTCAAGCAGTTCTCCTTCCCCGGCGGGGTGCCCAGCCACGTCGCCCCGGAGGTCCCGGGCTCCATCCACGAGGGCGGCGAACTCGGCTACGCCCTCACCCATGCCTACGGCGCCGCCTTCGACCACCCGGAGCTGCTGGTCGCCTGCGTCATCGGCGACGGAGAGGCGGAGACCGGGCCGCTCGCCGCGTCCTGGCACTCCAACAAGTTCCTCGACCCGGTGCACGACGGCGCGGTCCTGCCGATCCTGCACCTCAACGGGTACAAGATCGCCAACCCGACGGTCCTCGCCCGCATCCCGGAGAGCGAACTCGACGCGCTGCTGCGCGGCTACGGCCACGATCCGCTCTACGTCAGCGGCGACGACCCGGCCGCCGTCCACCGCGACCTCGCCGCCGCGATGGACCTCGCCGTGGACCGCGTCCACGCCGTGCAGCGGGCCGCGCGCACCGAGGGCGCGACCGAGCGCCCCCGCTGGCCGATGATCGTGCTGCGCACGCCCAAGGGCTGGACCGGTCCGGCGGAGGTCGACGGGCTCGCGGTGGAGGGAACCTGGCGCGCCCACCAGGTTCCGCTGCCCGGGGTGCGGGACAACCCCGAGCATCTGCGCCAGCTGGAGGCGTGGATGCGTTCCTACGGCCCCGAAGAGCTCTTCGGGGCGTCGGGGCGTCCGAGCGCGCAGGTTCTCGACTGCGTGCCCGAGGGTGACATCCGGCTCGGCGCGACCCCGTACGCCAACGGCGGCCTGCTCCTGCGCGACCTGCCGGTACCGCCGCTCGACGACTACGCCGTGCCCGTCGACCGGCCGGGCGCCACCCTCCACTCACCGACCACCGTCCTCGGCGGGCTGCTCGAAGGCGTCATGGCGGCGACGGCCGAGCGCCGGGACTTCCGGGTCGTCGGCCCGGACGAGACCGCGTCCAACCGCCTCGACGCCCTCTACGAGGCCACCGGCAAGGCGTGGCAGGCGCGGGTCCTGCCGGTCGACGAACACCTGGCCCGCGACGGACGCGTGATGGAAGTGCTGTCCGAACACCTCTGCCAGGGCTGGCTGGAGGGCTATCTCCTGACCGGACGCCACGGGCTGTTCTCCTGTTACGAGGCGTTCGCCCATATCGTCGACTCGATGGTCAACCAGCACATCAAGTGGCTGCGCACCTCGCGGCGGCTCGGCTGGCGCCGGCCCATCGCCTCTCTGAACTACCTGCTCAGCTCGCACGTATGGCGCCAGGACCACAACGGCTTCTCCCACCAGGACCCCGGCTTCGTCGACCACATCCTCAACAAGAGCCCCGAGGTCGTCCGCGTCTATCTGCCGCCGGACGCCAACACCCTGCTCTCCGTCGCCGACCACGCCCTGCGCAGCCGGGACTACGTCAACGTGATCGTGGCGGGCAAGCAGCCGGGATTCGACTGGCTGTCCCTCGACGAGGCCCGCGCCCACTGCGCGCGCGGGGCCGGGGCCTGGGGGTGGGCCGGTACGGAGGACGGCAGCCGGGAACCCGATGTGGTGCTCGCCTGCGCCGGAGACGTACCCACGCTGGAAACACTGGCGGCGGCGAGCCTGCTCCGTAGGCACCTGCCGGAACTGGCCGTCCGGGTGGTCAACGTCGTCGACATGGCGAGGCTGCTGCCGCAGGGGGAGCATCCGCACGGGATGCCCGACTCCGAGTACGACGCCCTGTTCACCACCGACAAGCCCGTGATCTTCGCGTACCACGGCTATCCGTGGCTGATCCACCGGCTGGCGTATCGCCGCACGGGCCACGACCAGCTGCATGTGCGGGGCTACAAGGAGGAGGGGACGACCACCACGCCCTTCGACATGGTGGTCCGCAACGACCTCGACCGCTTCCGCCTGGTCATGGACGTCATCGACCGGGTGCCCGGCCTCGGGGTCCGTGCCGTCGCCGTACGCCAGGCGATGGCGGACGCGCGCACGCGCCACCACGCCTGGATCCGTGAACACGGCACGGACCTGCCGGAGGTCGAGGACTGGACCTGGGAGGGCTGACGCCGTCCGGCCCGCCCGGCGCGTTCCGTCGGGCGGGCCGGGCGTGCCGCGAGGTCATGGCGGGCATGACCGCGCGGCCCCTGGTTCCTCGTGCTCAGTACCGCAGCGCCGCCGCGATCCGTCCGTAGTCGGAGAGGGCGTCATCGGCGAGGAACACCACTTCGGCGCCGCTGTCCAGAGCCGCCTCGATGAGCTCGTCGACGATGTCCTCACGGATCAGGCCGTCCGCCGTCCCGGCGTCCCCGGGGCCGACCGGCTCCAGGTGCTCGTCCGTGACCTGGACCGTCCGCTGGAAGTGCTCCTCCACCGCGATCAGGCCGGCCCGTCCCTCCCGCACCGCGGCCCACACCTCGTCGAGGCCGCCGGCGAACGAGCGGCTGCCGCGAGCGGCGTCGAGCCTGCCCTCGATCTCCTCCGCCGTGCGCTTCCGGTGGCTGTCGAGCGCCGGGCGGAGCTCCTTGAGGAGTTCGGCCGGTGTGATGTCGGCCGGGGCCCCCTTGGTGACCCGCCCGACCGCGGACCTGGACGCCTCTCCCGCCTCGTCCAGCAGGGCGAGCGCGGGAGCGAGCCCGACCAGGTACAACGGGCGGGGGCCCTCGGCCAGCAGGGTGCGCAGATGCTCGTTCACGGTGCGCAGGAACTGGCGCGTGTCCTCGTTGCTGAAGGTGCTGGGCGTATCCCCGATGCGCTCCTCGCGCTGTGGGTTCGGTGCTTCGTGCGGAGCCGTCAGCGGGAAACCGGACCGGTGCTCCTGGCGTACCTCGTCCGTCGTGCCGCTCCAGAGCGTGGCCTGCTCGGCGGACACGGTCAGGGCCCAGTACGGCCGCGCCTGCGCCTTGGCGGCGACCAGGTTCCGGGTGAGGTAGGTGTCGCTGAGGACCACGCGCTCGGGCGCGGTGCGGGGCAGTTGCCAGATCTGGTACTCGTCGGCGGTGGCGAGGACGACGAGCGCGTCCAGGGCCCGGCGCGGGTCGACCTCGGCGACGGCCCGGTCCAGTTGCTCCTTGATGGCGCTCCGGATCTCGCGTGTCACGTCCGGATCCGCCTCCAGCCGGTTCGATGCCTCCGCCACCAGGTTGCGCAGCCGTACGGCGTCCTGGGCGTTGTCGGGGGCGCGGCGGTGTGTCGGCATCGTCAGGGACAGGGCCGGATAGGGCCTTTTCGCCCGCAGGTCCTGCAACAGGCCGGCGGTCAGGGCGTCCGTATCCATCGTTCCCTCCCAGGGGTTCGTGTCCGAGGTGCGGGCGTCCGCTCGCGGGGGAGCGGACCGTTCAACGAGTCAATTCATATCGTTTGAACCTAATATGGGCGAATTGGTCGATTGGTGAGCCGGAGGTAGATGCGATGTCCACGCTGACCGTGTGGAAGTTCCCGTCGGCGGACGCCGCGGAGAACGTCGAGACGACGCTGAAGTCGCTCCAGAAGGAGGGACTGATCAAGATCCTGGACGCCGCCGTGGTGAGCTGGCCGCAGGGCCGGCCGAAGCCCAGAACGAAGCAGCTGCACAACCTCGTGAGCGCCGGTGCGCTGAGCGGGACGTTCTGGGGCATGCTCTTCGGGCTCATCTTCCTGATGCCGCTCCTCGGCGCGGCCATCGGTGCCGCGGCCGGGGCGCTGGGCGGCAAGCTCGCCGATATCGGCATCGACGACGAGTTCATCGCGGAGGTCAAGCAGCAGGTGACCCCCGGCACTTCGGCCCTCTTCCTGCTCACCCGGGACGAGGTGCCCGACCGGATCGGTGACGCGCTCCCCGAGGGCGGCGCCGAACTGCTCCACAGCAACCTGGACACCGAGCGCGAGGCCAAGCTCCGCGACATCTTCGGTGACGACGCGGAATGACCCCCTTTCCGCTCACCCCCGCCACCGACGACGGAGCGTCCGTGAAACCGAACCGCCCCCGCGCCACCCGCCTCCTGGCCCCCGCCGTACTCACCGCGGTGATCGTCGCCGGGACCGCCGCATGCGACAGTGACACCACATCCGAGGGCAGGTCCGACAGCGTCCGGACGCTCAGCCCCGAGGCGGCCGAATCCCCTTCCCCCTCCCACTCCGCCTCCGCTTCGCAGAGCCCGCGCACCCAGCGCAGTCAGGAGGCGTCCGTCTCCGCCGACCTCGAACGGGTCAGGGCCGAGGCGACCAAGGTCCTCGAAGGCGCCGACGGCCGGGGCAACGCGGTCAAGGACGTGTCGGTGACCGGCCGGACGGTCACCGAGGGCGAGGACTTCCGCAGCGCCCTGGTCAGGGTCACCAACTCCACCGGCCAGGAAGCGTTCTACGCCGTACGCGTGGAGTTCGTCGACGCCGACGGCGAGGTCCTCGACTCCGTCGTCCTCGGCTTCGAGGATGCCCCTCCCGGCCGCACCGTCAGCAAGCAGGCCAACAGCAGCAAGGCGGCGGGCGTCACGTCGTTCCCCCGGATCGCCCAGGCCGAGCGCGGCTGAGGGGCCGGGCCCGCGTGAGCGCCGCCGACGCGGTGACCGACGCGCTGGGAGAACTGCACAGCCGGTACGCGGGCGTGCGGGAGGGCCGTCCCGCCGACTACATCCCCCAGTTGGCCCAGGCCGACCCAGATGCCTTCGGGCTGGCCCTCGTCAGCATGGACGGTCATCGCTACAGCACCGGTGACGCGGACGTCGCCTTCAGCCTGCAGTCCGTCTCCAAGCCCTTCGTCTATGCCCTCGCCCTGTCCGTCCTCGGCCTGGACGAGGTGGGCCGCTGGGTGGGCGCCGAACCCAGCGGTGAGGCGTTCAACGCCATCAGCCTGGAGCCGGGCACCGGCCGCCCCGCCAACGCCATGGTCAACGCGGGTGCCATCGTCACCACCGCGCTGATTCCCGGCATCCCGGGGACCGCGGCGTTCGACCGGATTCTGGAGTTCCTCGGCCGCTTCGCCGGACGGGAACTGGACGTGGACGAGGAGGTGTACGCCTCCGAGGCCGCGACCGGGGACCGGAACCGGGCACTCGCCTACCTGATCCGCAGCGCCGGAACGCTCCCCTTCGACCCGGTGGCGGCGGTGGAGACGTACTTCAGGCAGTGCGCGGTACGGGCCACGGCCATCGACCTCGCGACGATGGCGGCGACCCTCGCCCACGGCGGCGTCAACCCGGTCACCGGCGAGACCGTCGTCACGGGGGCCGTGGCGGCGCAGGTCCTCGCGGTCATGGCGACGTGCGGGATGTACGACGCGTCCGGTGACTGGCTGCTGCGGGTCGGACTGCCGGCCAAGAGCGGGGTGTCGGGCGGGCTGATCGCCGCCGGACCGGCGCGCTTCGGACTCGCCGCGTACAGCCCGCCGCTGAACGCGACCGGGACCTCGGTGCGCGGACACGCGGCGCTCGTCGCGCTCTCGCAGCGTTTCGGGCTCCACCTCATGAACAATCCGGCGCTCCCCGGATCGACCGTCACCCTGGCCACCACCGCCGACGACCTGCCCACCGCACCCGCCGGGGGGCGCGAGCGCGCCCTGCGCGAACGGGTCGGCGTCGTGGCCGCGCAGGGCGCACTCGACTTCACCGCCGCGGAACGGGTGCTGTTCGCCTTGGACGAGTCCGGCCCGGAGCGGACCGGATCGGTCGTGCTCGACCTGCGCGAGGTGACCAACATCGACAGCGTGGCTCTCGCGACGCTGCACGCCGGCCTGGCCCGGCTGGCGCACGACGGCCGCCGCGCGGCCGTGGTCGATCCCGCGGGCCGCCTCGGACCGCCCGGTCTCACCCGGGAGCGGACCGGCCAGGACCTGCCGCGCTTCGCCTCCCGCGAGGAGGCGGTCGAACGCTGCGCCCATGTGCTCGCGGAGCGCGACTGAGCGGCCGCGGCGGTGCCGCCGGCCCCGTACCGGAACCGGCGGCCACGGTCGCGCTACCAGATGGCCTCGACCCATTCGGGGTGGTCTATGAACGGGTTCCGGTTGTGCTGGTACCGGTCGAAGATGACGTCGTTGCGGCGCTGTTCGAAGCTGTCCGGCGGGTCCTCCTGGCTCCACTGCTTCAGCACGGAGAGCCTGCCGATGTACGGGGCCGAGCCGTTGTCCACGTTCTCGTTCGGTTCGAGGTCCGCGAAGGAGTCGTCGCCCTCGTAGCGCACGGCCATGTAGAGGATCATGCGGGCGACGTCGCCCTTGACGGCGTCACGCGGCTCGAAGGAGTCGTTGTCGGTGAAGTTGCCCGGCGCCTCGCCCAGCTGGCTGCCGCCGTTGTCGAAGTCCTTGCTGCCCCGGGTGGAGTTGACCGAGACGTCCTCGGGGCGCAGATGGTGGATGTCCGTGCCGGGGCCGGTCGCGGTGCCGAAGTCACCGTGCGACTTGGCCCAGACGTGCTCGCGGTTCCACTGGTTCGCGTCACCGCCGTTGTCGTCCTTCGACTGCGAGCGGCCGGTGTAGAGGAGGATCACGTTCGAGGAGTTGGCGGGATCCTGGTCGGTGTTCTTGAGTGCGTCCCAGACCTCGCTGTAGGTGAGCTGGGTCTGGCTGCTGATGATGGTGTGCAGGGCGGACTCGAGTGCGGCGCCGGTCTTGCCGAGGGCCGCTTGGTAGTACGTGTCGTCGAGGGCGGCGGAGGCCGTGGGGGACGGCGCCGGGGCGGCGGCCGGCGCGGCGGCCGCCGTACCGGCGAGCACGGCGACGGAGGCCATGGCGGCCAGCAGTGGACGCGCGTAGACACGGGGACGAACGGACATGTGGGGTGTCCTCTCCGGGAACGGGGGCACCGCGATCCGCTTCTGTGGGGCGCGGCCGCGGCGGTCGTGCGAAGGCTGGTCTGGCGGGAGCCTTCCACACGCACCGTGACCCATGGGTGAACGCTGCGTACCTATCATGTGCAAGTCAAGTGGTGGTCCGGGCTGCGGCCCTGTGACCGCCCGCATCGGATGCGGGGACGCCCCTGCGGCGCGAGAATTGCCGCAAGGACGAGGAGGCGGCATGAGCGAAGAGCCCGAATCCGTAACCGTGACCGTGCCGGAGGTCCGGGGGGTGACTCCCGACCGTCTGCTGCACAGCGGCGGGAGCGACCATCCGAGCGCCGAGGATCTGGTCCTGGCCTCCGGGCGGGACCTGACGCCCGAGAATCTGAAGTGGGCGCAAGGCAGGATCGCCGAAGAGGGCCGGTCGGCGATGGACAAGCGGCTTCCGTAGACGGCGTCCGCCGGGGCCCGGCAGGCGGACGCGGGCCGGGTCCCGGCGGACGGAGTCACCGCGTGGGCGGGGAGTGTGTGGGTCGCTCCCCGGCCACTCGGTTAGCCTGAGTGCACAATGAATCGTTTGACGACGTCACAGGGCGGATTCGACCTCGCCCGCTTCCCCGAGAACCCCCGCGACCCCTTCCGTGCGTGGGACGCTGCCGACGAGTACCTGCTGCGGCAGTTGGAGGGAACCGATGACGCCGCACCGGTCGACCTGTCCGGCACCGTTGTCGTGGTGGGCGACCGCTGGGGCGCCCTGACCACCGTGCTCGCGGACCACGCCCCCGTACAGATCACCGACTCGTACCTCGCGCAGCGGGCCACCCTGGCGAACCTCGCCAGGAGCGGCGCCGACACGGACTCCGTACGTCTCCTGTCGGCCCTCGACGCCCCGCCCGAGCGGATCGACGTCCTGCTGGTGCGGGTGCCCAAGAGCCTCGCGCTCCTGGAGGACCAGCTGCACCGCCTGGCACCGGCCGTCCACGCCGGTACCGTCGTCATGGCGACCGGCATGGTCAAGGAGATCCACACCTCCACCCTCAAGCTCTTCGAGCGGATCATCGGGCCGACCCGCACCTCCCTCGCGGTGAAGAAGGCCCGGCTGATCTTCTGCACCCCGGACCCGGAGCTGACCCGTACGCCCAGTCCGTGGCCGTACCGCTACGACCTGCCCGGCGATGTCGGCATCGCCTCCGGGCGCACCGTCACCAACCACGCCGGCATCTTCTGCGCCGAGCGGCTCGACATCGGCACCCGCTTCCTGCTGAACCATCTGCCGAGGCGCACCGGCCCGGACCGGGTCGTCGACCTCGGCTGCGGAAACGGTGTCCTCGGAACGGCCGCCGCCCTGGCCAACCCCGAGGCCGCGGTCACCTTCGTCGACGAGTCGTATCTGGCGGTCGCCTCCGCCGAGGCCACCTTCCGGGACAACGCGGGTCCGGACGCCGAGGCCGACTTCGTCGTCGGTGACGGGCTGGCCGACGTGGAGCGCGGGAGCGTGGACCTCGTCCTCAACAATCCGCCGTTCCACTCCCACCAGGCGACCACCGACGCCACCGCCCGGAACATGTTCGTCGGGGCCCGTACCGCGCTGCGGCAGGGCGGCGAGCTGTGGGTCGTCGGCAACCGGCACCTCAGTTACCACGTCGCGCTGCGCCGGATCTTCGGCAACTGCACGACCATCGCGGGCGACCCGAAGTTCGTCGTCCTGCGCGCCGTCAAGCGCTGACAGCCGCCGGGCTCCACGGCCCTTCCGGATTCTTGCAACACGTTCTACTGTGTGCGCCGCCGCACACGGGCGACGCGAACGCGAGACACCTGGAGGGGCCGTGCACCTCGAATACACGCCTGAGCAGCAGCGGTTGCGCACCGAGCTGCGCGCCTACTTCACCGCGCTGGTGCCGGACAACGCGTACGCCCGGTACGCGGAACCCGCAGCCCAGAAGCGCTTCTACCGTGAGACGGTCCGCCGCCTGGGAACCGACGGCTGGCTCGGCGTCGGCTGGCCCACGGAGTACGGCGGACGCGGGCTCTCGCCGATGGAACAGTTCATCTTCTTCGACGAAGCGGCCCAGGCGGGCGTACCCCTGCCCCTGATGGCCCTCAACACCGTCGGTCCCACGATCATGCGGTTCGGCACCGACGAACAGAAGAGGGACTTCCTGCCGAAGATCCTGGCGGGCGAGATCGACTTCGCGATCGGCTACAGCGAACCCGAGGCGGGCACCGACCTCGCGGCACTCAGGACGCGGGCCGTGCGCGACGGTGACGCGTACGTCGTCGACGGGCAGAAGATCTGGACCACCAACGGTGACACCGCCGACTGGGTGTGGCTGGCCGCCCGCACCGATCAGCACGCCCCGCCGCACAAGGGCATCACGATGCTGCTCGTGCCGACGAGCGACCCCGGCTACTCCTACACGGTGATCAACACCCTGGCCTCGCACGACACCACCGCCAGCTACTACGAGAACATCCGCGTCCCCGTCTCCCACCGCGTCGGCGAGGAGAACGAGGGCTGGCGGCTCATCACCAACCAGCTGAACCACGAACGCGTCACACTCGCCGCCCACGGCACCATGGCCGTGCGCGCACTCCACAACGTCCAGCGCTGGGCCGCGGAGACGAAGCTGACGGACGGCCGCCGGGTCATCGACCTCGGCTGGGTCCGCTCCCGGCTGGCCCGCACACACACCCGCCTCGACGCCATGAAGCTCCTCAACTGGCAGATGGTCTCGGCGCTCCAGCACTCCACCCTCACCCCGCACGACGCGTCGGCCGTCAAGGTGTACGGCTCCGAGGCACGCCGCGACGCCTACGCCTGGCTCATGGAGGTCGTCGGCTCGGCGGGCCCGCTCAAGGAGGGCTCGGCGGGCGCGGTCCTGCACGGTGAGCTCGAACGCGGCTACCGGTCGGCCGTCATCTTCACCTTCGGCGGCGGCAACAACGAGATCCAGCGGGAGATCATCTCCTGGATCGGCCTGGGGATGCCACGGGTCAGGCGGTGACCGGGGCAGGCGCGCGGACCGCGCTCCCCGTGACCCCTGCCCGGTGCGGGGACCACCCGCTCAGGTGACCGGGACGCGGGTGAAGCGGCCCGTGATGTGGAGCTCGGCCTCGATGGCGGCAGCAGTGGCGCGTAGTTCCGGGAGGACGTCGGTGAGGCACTCCTCTGGGGTGCGCCGGCTGCTGTGCATGGCGACGTTGACGGCGGCCACCACCCTGCCGGCTCCGTCGCGGACCGGTACGGCGATGGCGCGCAGGCCCTCCTCCAGCTCTTCGTCGACCAGGGAGAAGCCCTCGCGCCCCGCCCGTTCCAGGAGTGCCGCCAGTTCCGTACGCCCCGTCACGGTGCGCGAGGTCAGCGCCTCCGGTTCGGTCCGGGCCAGCCATGCCGTGCGTTCCTCGGCGGGAAGGCCGGCCAGCAGGACGCGGCCGAGGGAGGCGGGGTAGGCGGGCAGACGGGTTCCCACGGTGATGTTGACGTTCATGATGCGGCTGGTGGCGACGCGGGCCGTGTACTGGATCTCGTTCCCCGCGAGCACGGCCAGGGAAGCCGAGTCGTGGACCCGCCGGGTCAGCGCGGCGAGGTGGGGCAGCGCGATGGAGGGCAGGGTGGTGCGCGAGAGCGGGGGGAAGCCGAGGGCCAGGACCCTGGGTGTGAGGCGGAAGGACCGTTCCCGCGCGGTCACACAGCCCAGGTGCTCCAGGGTGATCAGGGCCCGGCGGGCCGTCGCCCTCGCCAGGCCGGTGGCCTCGGCGACCGCGGAGAGGGACAGCTCGTCCCGGCCCTCGCCGAAGGCGGTCAGGACGGTCAGGCCCCGGGCCAGCGACTCGATGAACTCCCGGCCCAGCTCGCGCTTCGACTCTCCCGTCCAGGAGGCGAGCCCGGACGGTGCGGCCGGGACCGCGGCCGTGGGGCCTGGCGCGGAGCGCAGCTCGCGTTCCATCGCGCCGACGGTCGCGCGCAGCCGGGGAAGGACGGTGTCGCGCAACGACTCGGCGTTGTGCCGGCTGGTGTGGCTCACCACGCTGGCCGCACAGGCGATCCGGCCGTCCGTGCCGCGTACCGGGACGGCGAGAGCGACCAGGCCCGGTTCGATGAGCTGGTCGTCGAGGAACCAGTCCTGCTCACGCGCCAGTTCGGCGCGGCGCGCGAGATCCTGTCCGGCCGCCGGGTCCTCACGGGGCGGCACCGCGGGGAAACCACCGTCCGTGGGGTCGGCGTCCCGGCGCTCCCGCCAGCGGGCCCAGTCCCGTTCGTCCCACGCGGTGGCGAACAGCGGTCCCGGCGCGGTGCGTTCGGCGGGCAGCAGGTCACCGATGCGGAAACTCAGGGACATGGCGCGCCGGCGGGTCGCCTGGTGGATGAAGCGGATGCCGTCCTCGTCGGCCACCGCGAGGGACACCGACTCGTCGAGCGTGTTCGCGAGGGCGTCCGCGTGCGTGCCGAGCAGCGCGGGCAGCCGCAGTGCCGACAGGTACGCGTTGCCGAGCTCCATGAGCCGGGGTGCGAGGAAGGCGTCGCGGCCGTCGAGGCGTACGTAGCCCATGTGGGCGAGGGTCGCGGTGACCCGGTCGACGGTGGAGCGGGCCAGGCCGGTCGCCCGCTCCAGCGCGCTCAGGCTCAGTGTGCCGTCCGCCTCGGTGAGCCGGCGCAGGACCGTGATGCCGCGCACCAGGGGTGTGACGGCTTCGGTGGGCGGCGTGGTGTGGGTCGGGGACATGGACTCTCCGTCGAGGGCGTTGTGGGCCACCGTAATGAACAGCCACAGGTGAGGCGTACCGCTGCCCTGGTGGCCGCGCCCCGAGGAGGGCGCGGCGGAACCGTTGACACGTAAACCGGCTGCGAGCAGACTCAGCCTACGCGTTTGTGAAATAAATTTCACCTGACGAACACCGCCGGGTACGACTGTCTGTGTACCACCCGAAGTCCGCGACGAGGAGAACTCATGCGCACCACCGTCGGAATCATCGGCGGCGGCCCCTCCGGCCTGCTGCTCGCCCGCCTGCTGCACAACGCGGGGATCGACTGCGTGGTCCTGGAGTCCCGCGACCGCTCCTACGTCGAACAGCGCCAGCGCGCCGGCATCCTGGAGCAGGCCACCGTGGACGTCCTGCGCTCGGCCGGTGCGGGGGAGCGCCTGGACCGTGAGGGGATCGCCCACGACGGCATCGAGCTGCGCTACGGCCGACGCGCCCACCGCGTCGACTTCCCCTCCCTGACCGGTGGCCGCCGGGTGTGGGTCTACGCCCAGACCGAGGTCGTGAAGGACCTCATCGCCCTGCGACTGGCCGACGGAGGACCGCTGTTCTTCGGTGCCGAGGTCCACGCGGTGGAGGGCGCGGACACCGGGCAACCGGTGATCCGCTACACCCACGAAGGCCGGGAGCAGACGCTGACCTGTGATTATGTCGTCGGCTGCGACGGTTTCCACGGGGTGGCGCGCACCGCGGTGCCGGAGCGGGTCCGAACGACGTACGAGCGGACCTATCCGTACTCCTGGCTGGGCATCCTGGCCGAAGCCCCGCCCGTCCACGACGAGTTGGTCTACGCCCACTCCGAGCGCGGCTTCGCCCTGGCCAGCATGCGTTCCCCCCAGGTCAGCCGCCTCTACCTCCAGGTGCCGAACGGCACCGACCCCGCCGACTGGTCCGACGAGCGGATCTGGGACGAGCTGGACGCCCGCTTCGCCCTGGACGCGGACCCCGAATGGCGGCTGAACCGCGGACCCGTCACCGCCAAGT
The DNA here is from genome assembly GCF_056430475.1 of Streptomyces sp. NPDC045968. Taxonomy (NCBI): domain Bacteria; kingdom Bacillati; phylum Actinomycetota; class Actinomycetes; order Kitasatosporales; family Streptomycetaceae; genus Streptomyces; species Streptomyces sp. NPDC045968. The sequence goes on from NZ_JBWKLF010000005.1 coordinate 132,659, forward strand.
CGGTTCTTCCGATGCGCAGTTCGGTGACCGAGCCGATGCGGTACGGCCGGGTGTTCCTGGCCGGCGACGCCGCCCACATCGTGCCGCCCACCGGCGCCAAGGGACTCAACCTGGCCGCCGCTGACGTCATCGTCCTGGCGCGTGCGTTCAGCCAGTGGCGGAGCACCGGTTCGACGGAGCTGCTGGACACGTACTCCGACACCTGTCTGCGCCGGGTGTGGCGGGCCGAGCACTTCTCGTACTTCATGACCACGACCCTCCACACCGACCCGGAACAGTCCGGCTTCGAGACCAGGTTGCAGCTCTCCCAGCTCCACCGGATCGCCACGTCGCCGCACGCCGCCGCCGAGCTGGCCGAGAACTACACCGGGCTGCCGCTCGACTGACGGACGCTAGACCTCCGGCCCGCTCACGGGCGCGGGTGCGGGTGCCTCGGAGGTGACGGCCTTTGCGGGGCGGCGGCCACGGGTGCCGAGCCGCACCGCGAGCGGCACCAGTGCGATCGCGGTGGCGCCGAGGAGGCCGGCGAGTGCGAAGGTGGTGAAGCCCCAGCTCTGGTTGCCGTTGGTGGCGAGTGCGCCGACCAGCCACGGGCCGACGACCGCGCCGGTACGGCCGACGCCGGTGACGAGGCCGAGTCCTGCCGCGCGTTCGCTGTCGCGGTACACGGTGCTCGTGGCGGCGTAGACCATGACCTGGGCGCTGAACAGCCAGATCCCGGTGACGGCCACCACGGCATAGGTGACACCGAGCGGGAGGTGCGACCTGAGCAGCAGCGCGCCGGCCGCGGTCAGGACGAACCAGACCGCCGAGACACGTACCGCGCCGAAGCGGTCGGCGGTGCGTCCCGCGATCAGCATGCCGACGATGCCGCCCGCGTTGATCACGAGGAGGAAGCTGACGGAGGAGCTGAGGCCGTAGCCGGAGGCCCGCATCATCGTCGGCAGCCAGGTGGACACCCCGTACACGAGCAGCAGTCCGCAGAAGGAGGCCACCCACAGCAGCGGAGTCGCCCACCGGGATTCGGGGCGGAACAGGGCCCGGATCGCGTCGAGCCGGCCCTTCGCGCCGGCCGCCGGGGCCGCGACAGGGGTGGGGCGGGTCAGCCCGAAACGGTCGGCGACGGCGTCCGCCCCGGCTCGGTCGCCGCGGGCGAGCAGCACGCCGGGCGACTCGGGCAGCAGCTTCAGCAGCAGCGGTACGGCGACGAGCGCGGGCAGCACGCCCGCCCAGAAGACCCAGCGCCAGCCGGCGGAGGGCGCCACCGTCAGCCCGAGGCCCGTCGCCGCCATTCCGCCCGCGTGGTACGAGGTCATCAGCAGACCGGTGGTGAGCGCGGCCCTGCGCGGCGGAGCGAACTCCAGCACCATGGCCAGGCACAGCGGCATGAGCCCGCCGAGCCCGAGCCCGGCCACGAACCGCCCGATGCCGAAGACCTCAGGGCTCCCGGCCAGCGCGCAGACCGCCGAACCGGCGGAGAACAGCACGATGCTGGCCACGAGCGTCGGCCGTCGGCCCAGCCAGTCGGTGATGTTCCCGGCGGTGAGCGCCCCGATCAGCATGCCGAAGGTGGTCCAGCTGCCGATGGTGCCCGCGCTCGCGGGAGTCAGCCCGAGCCCGGGGTCGTCGAGCATGTGCGGCATGACGGCGCCGTAGATGTTCACGTCCATGCCGTCGAAGAACACGGCCAGCCAGCAGAGTGCCAGCACCGGGGCGACGGTCCGGAAGGTGTGGGGCTTCCGGCCGTCACCGGGTGGCGCTCCGGGCGTACGGGGCATGCGGGGAGAAGTCATGGTCTGTCCCTGGGTGCGGGGTTTCTGGCGGGCGGGAGTCCTGGAAGATATGCGGGTGTTCGCCTGGTGAAAACGAATTCACACGATGGCTGGCATGAGTGTCAGGTCACTACGGACGGGTGTCAATGACCTGGACGCTGTGATTCCGCCTCCCCTGTGCACGCGATGCGCCGTACCATGGCCGATCCGCCGAGCGGAAGGTGCGAGCCGATGAAGGACGCGGACCCGGGGCTGTTCGGCCCCGATTCGGTCACCTGGCAGATGCACGGCGACCCGATGATGTGGGTGGCCGGGGTGCGCGCCCTCTACCTCCAGGCGCTGCATCCACGCGCCGTACGCGGGGTCATCCAGAACTCGGACTTCCGCAACGACGCCTGGGGCCGGCTCATGCGCACGGCCGGTTTCGTCGGCACGCTCACGTACGGCACCACGGACGCGGCCGAGAAGGCCGGCGCCCGGGTCCGCAGGATCCACCGCATGCTCAAGGCGAAGGACCCCGCGACCGGTGAGGTCTACGGTGTCGACGAACCGGAACTGCTCCTCTGGGTGCACTGCGCTGAAGTCGACTCCTATCTCCAGGTCGAGCGCCGGTCCGGCTTCCCGCTCACCGACGCCCAGGCCGACCGCTACGTCGCCGAACACCGCGAAGGCGCACGCCTCGTCGGGCTCGGCCCCGAAGGCGTCCCCGCCACCACCGCGCAGCTCGCCGCCTACTTCGAACGGGTAGGGCCCGAACTCGCCGCCGGAGCCGAAGCCCGCGAAGTCGACGACTTCCTGCGCAGCCCGCCGGTCCATGCCCTGCTCGTCCCGGCGCGCGCACTGCTGTGGCGGCGCGTGGCGGCACTCGCCTACCAGTCACTGCCCCCGTACGCCCACGCGTTGTACGGCAGACCCGCGCCCTCCACGCACACCGTCGACCGCCGCCTGCGGGCCACCGGAACCGCTCTGCGCCGCGTTCCCGCCCGTCTGCGCTGGCAACTGCCGCCCCAGCACATTCTCAAGGCCATGGCCCGGCTCGGCCCGGACAGCCGCCCCGCCCCGTACAAACTCCGCAGACAGGCCGCCATACTGGACGGGCCGGGGAGGGCGCAGGGGTAGGCGAAGCGACGGGGGCGACAGCACACGATGGCGGAGACCAGGCTGATCCAGAGCCGGTACCGGCTGCTCGATGTCGTCGGGCGCGGGGGCATGGGCGAGGTGTGGCGGGCGCGCGACGAATCGCTCGGCCGCCAGGTGGCCGTCAAATGCCTCAAACCCCTGGGGCCGCAGCACGACCAGGCCTTCACCCGGATCCTGCGCGAACGCTTCCGCCGCGAGGCCCGGGTGGCCGCCGCGCTCCAGCACCGGGGCGTCACCGTCGTCCATGACTTCGGTGAGGACGAAGGCGTCCTCTACCTCGTGATGGAACTCCTCGACGGGCGCAACCTCAGCCAGCTCCTCGAAGACAACAAGCAGCACCCACTGCCCGTCCCGGACGTCGTCGACATCGCGGAGCAGGTGGCCGACGCGCTCGGCTACACCCATCAGCAGGGCATCGTGCACCGCGACCTCAAGCCCGCCAACATCATGCGTCTCGCCGACGGCACCGTGAAGATCTGCGACTTCGGCATAGCGCGACTCGGCCACGACATCGGTTTCACCTCGCGGCTCACCGGCACCGGCATCGCCATGGGCACCCCGCACTACATGTCGCCCGAGCAGATCAGCGGCGGCGACATCGACCACCGGAGCGACCTCTACTCACTGGGCTGCGTGCTGTACGAGATCGCCACCGGCGTACCCCCCTTCGACCTGGACGACGCCTGGGCCGTGCTCGTCGGGCACCGGGACACCCAGCCCGAGCCGCTGCGCACCCACCGCGCGGAACTCCCCGGCTTCTTCGACCGGGTCGTCCTCGACCTGCTCGCCAAGACTCCGGGGGAGCGCCCCACCGACGCGGGCGATCTGCGCCGCCGCATCACCCGCGGAAGGACCGCCGAACAGCCGCAAGTGCCCGGCCGCGTCCACCTGGCGCCCCCTGTCCTCGTGGAGCACCCCTCCACGCGCCCGCCCAGGCTCCCTTCCTGGACGCGCGACATGACCACGGGTCACAAGGCCACCGGCACGGTGGGGGCGGGCATCCCGCTGCCCGACCACTCGGCGGGCCTGACCGGCGCCTGGACCACCGGCGCCGACCTGCGCGCCCTCCCCGGCGGCTTCCCCGCCGTCCGCGGCGAACGGCCCACCCCCTCGCCCGAACTGCTCTCCACCCTCGCCAACCGCCACAGCGCCGGACTGAATCTGGGCCGCCTCGGCCACTGGGAGGAAGCGGGCGAGGTGCACCGCGCGGTCGCCGCCGAACGCGCACACGCGCTGGGCCCCGACCACCCCGACACCCTCGCCAGCCGCTACGAGGTCGGCTTCACCCTCAGCCGCACCGGCCGGGCCGCCGACGCGCTGCGGGAGTTCGGCCGGGTCGCCGACGGCCGTGAACGCACCCTCGGCCCCGACCACCCGGAGACCCTGGCCGCGCGGCAGGAGACGGCGTTCGTCCTGGGCCAGCTCGGCCGGCACTTCGAAGCCCACCAGGTGTACGCGGCCGTGCTCGCGTCCCGCGAACGCACCATGGGACGCGAGCATCCGGACACCCTGCGGTGCCGCCACAACCTCGCGTTCAACCTGAGCAGGCTGGGGCGCCTGGAGGACTCCTACCGGATGGCCCGCGAGGTGGCGGACGCCCGCAGCCGGCTGCTCGGCGCGACGCACCCCGACACGCTCGTCACCCTCTACGAAGTGGCGTACACCCTCGGCCGGCTGGGGCGCTGGGAGGAGGCCCTGCGTACGTACCGGGAGGTCGCGCAGGCCCGCGCGCAGGCGCTGGGCGCCGACCACCCCGAGACGCTCTCCGCCCGCTACGAGGTCGGCATCAGTCTCGGCCGGCTCGGGCGCAGCGCGGAGGCGCTGGAGCTGTACCGCGCGCTCGTCGACGACCGCATCCGGGTCAGCGGCCCCGCCGACGCCGAAACCCTGCGCGCCCGCCACGGACTCGGCGTCAATCTGGGACGGATGGCCCGCTGGGAGGAGGCCCTCGTCGAAGCACGCGACGTCTGCGCGATCCGCGAGCGGACCCTCGGCCCCGACCACCCCGACACGCTCGTCAGCCGGCGCGAGGTCGCCGTGGGCCTCGGCTGGCTCGGCCACTGGGCCGACGCGCTCACCGTCTACCGCCAGGTCGCCGAGGCCCGCGTCCGGGTCCTCGGAGCGGACCACCCCGACGCGCTGGCCAGCCGCAACGACGAGGCGCACTGCCTGGAGCAGCTGGGCCGGGGCGCCGAGGCCGTCGAGCTGTACCGGCAGGTCGCCGCCCTGCGCCAACAACGCGGGGCCCCGCCCCACTGACGGCCCCCGCGACCTCTGGTCAGGGGTGATCGTCGCGTGTTACGAAGGTGCATGCCCGAACAAGACGCGCCCGCGCAGCACCGCTACGACGCCGTGATCGTGGGCGGCGGCCACAACGGTCTGGTCGCCGCCGCCTATCTCGCACGCGCCGGACAGTCCGTCCTCGTCCTGGAACGCCTGGGCACCACCGGGGGAGCGGCCGTCTCGACCCGGCCCTTCGCCGGGGTCGACGCCCGCCTGTCCCGCTACTCGTACCTGGTCTCCCTGCTGCCCCGGAAGATCGTCCAGGACCTGGGCCTCGACTTCGCCGTACGCAAACGGACCGTCTCCTCGTACACCCCGGCCGTGCGCGGCGGACGGCCCACCGGACTGCTCGTCGGCGGTGACGGCACCCGGGAGTCCTTCGCCGCGCTCACCGGCGGTGACCGTGAGTACGAGGCGTGGCAGCGCTTCTACGCCATGACCGGGCGGGTCGCCGAGCGGGTGTTCCCGACGCTCACCGAACCGCTGCCCGCCCGGGACGCGCTGCGCGCCCGCGTCGACGACCCGGACGCCTGGCGGATGCTGTTCGAGGAGCCCATCGGCGTCGCGGTCGAGGAGAACTTCACCGATGACCTCGTACGCGGAGTGGTGCTCACGGACGCGCTGATCGGCACCTTCGCCGACGCGCACGATCCGTCCCTGGTCCAGAACCGGTGTTTCCTCTACCACGTCATCGGCGGCGGCAACGGCGACTGGGACGTACCGGTGGGCGGCATGGGCGCGCTGACCGACGCCCTCGCCCGGGCCGCCCGTGAGGCGGGCGCCGAGATCCGGCCGCTGCACGAGGTGACCCGCGTCGAGACCGACGGGACCCACGCCGAGGTCACCGTCCGCTCGTCCGGCGGGCAGCAGGTGATCGGGGCCCGGCGGGTCCTCGTCAACGCCTCGCCGCAGGCCCTCGCCGCCCTCCTCGGCGAGGAGCCGCCCGCCCCCGCCGAAGGCGCGCAGCTGAAGGTCAACATGCTGCTCACCCGGCTGCCGCGGCTGCGCGACCACGCCGTCGACCCGAGGCGCGCGTTCGCCGGTACGTTCCACATCGCCGAGGGCTACGGGCAGCTCGCCGACGCCTACCGGGACGCCGAGCAGGGGCGCCTGCCCGCCGCGCCGCCCTCCGAGATCTACTGCCACTCGCTGACCGACCCGTCGATCCTCGCGCCCGGCCTGGCGGCCCGCGGCTACCAGACCCTCACGCTCTTCGGCCTGCACACGCCCGCCCGGCTCTTCACCGCCGACAACGACGCCGCACGGGCCGAGCTGCTCAAGGCCACGCTCGCCGAACTCGACACCCATCTCGACGAGCCGATCGCCGACTGCCTCGCCCTCGACGAGAACGGGGCGCCCTGCATCGAGGCGAAGACCCCGCTCGATCTCGAACGGGATCTGCGGCTGCCCGGCGGCCACATCTTCCACCGGGACCTGGCCTTCCCCTACGCGACGGAATCAACCGGCCGCTGGGGAGTGGAGACCGCGCACGCCAATGTGCTGCTCTGCGGGGCGGGCGCCGTGCGGGGCGGCGGGGTCAGCGGGGTCCCCGGCCACAACGCCGCGATGGCGGCGCTGGGCCGGTGACCTCCGCCGGAAAGGAACCGGCGCCTCCGCGCTGAGCTGGTCCGAGGTCCACATCCTTGATCGGGACCGGTCGGTGTCATTGCCCCCTCATCACAGCGCCACACCCCGCTGAGCCGCTGTTGTATCCGGGCAGGCGACTAGCAGCCGAACACCCCGCGCAGAGCCGCCCTCTTGCGCGGCAGGTCGTACTCCGCGCCGCCCTCGTGCCCGTTGTACGCGAACACCTCGATCTCGGCGGGCCCCGCATAGCGGTGGTAGGCGGCGAACACGGTGGAGGACGGGCAGATCTTGTCCATCAGGCCCACCGAGAACCACGCGGGGGCGCTCGCCCGTGCGCCGAAGTTGGCGCCGTCGAAGTACGACAGGGTCTCCATCGCCTCCTCGACCCGGAAGCGGTGCCCCGAGAGCCAGCGGGCGACCTCCCAGTACGGTCCCGCGTCCGTGATCTGCGAACCGCGCCGGAAGTGGCAGAGGAACGGTACGTCGGCGACGGCCGCAGCCACGTCGTCCCGCAGCCCGGCGACGGCGAGCACCAGCCCGCCGCCCTGGCTGCCGCCGAGGACCGCGACCCGTGAGGCGTCCACGGCCTCATGGGCCTTCGCCGCGTCCACGGCCCGTACCGCGTCGGTGATGAGCCGGCGGTAGTAGTGCTGGTGCGGGTCCTCGATGCCCCGCGTGAGGAAGCCGGGCGAGGACGAACCGTGCCCCTCGGGATGGATGTCGGGGGTGTCCGCGGTGTTCTTTCCGCCGCCGCCCTGGCCCCGGTTGTCCATGATCAGGTGCGCGTACCCGAGAGCGCTCCAGGTCAGCCAGGAGTACGGGATGCCACGGCCGCCGTTGTAGCCGATGTACTGCACGACGGCGGGCAGCGGGCCCGTGCGCACGCGCGGCAGCATCAGCCAGGCCTTCACCGGCTGGCCGCCCCAGCCGCGGAACGTCACGTCGAGGACGTCGACGGTCGCGAATCCCGCGTCGTACGGGACGAACTCGGCGTCCAGGTCGTGCCGGCCCGTCTCGGCCAGGGTCTTCTCCCAGAAGGCGTCGAAGTCGGCCGGTTCCTCCGGCTCCGGCCGGTACTCGCGCAGCCGCTCCAGGGGCATGTCGAACAGCAAGGGTCTAGCTCCTCTTCAGGGTGAGGTGGAGAGTCGCGCCGTGGCGGCCCGCCGTGTCGGCCGTGATCCGGATGCCGTTCGCGACGCGCACGGCGCTCACGCCCCGGTCCGCGGAGGCGAGGGTGAGACCGCGGACGGCCAGTTCGACCGTGACGGTGGACCGCAGCTGCGTCGGATCGGACAGGGACACCGTCAGCGTCTTCCCGTCCGGGCGCACCAGGACCGAGGCCGGCCCGTCCGCCCTGAGCTCCTGCGCCGAGGCCGCGGCCCAGAAGTTGGCGGCGAGCAGCCCGTCCGCGCAGCGGCGCACCGCGTGCACGGCGGTGGACCGCGCCACCAGTTTCACCGGTGGGGCGGCCGACCACAGCCGCGTGCGCTCGGCGGACGCGGCCGGCGCCTGGAGCCAGAAGTAGCCCGCGCCGGACGGCGCCGGACCGTGGTCCTGCCACAGCGTCAGATAGGGGCGGGTGACCGGGGTGTCCGTGCCGTACTTGAGGTTGATCTCCCGCCAGGTCGCCGTGCGCTCCTCGCGGAGCCCCTGGAGCGTCGTGGGTTCGGGGAAGACGTAGCCGCCCGTTCCCGCGACGTGCAGCCAGCGGACCTTCTCCAGCCGCGCCGACCAGCCCGCACCGGTGGGCGCCGGCGTCCCGTCGACGAGGAGCGCCGCCGCAGGGTCGCGGAGCTTGCGGTTCTCGACGACCGTCTCGGCCGTCCCCGCCTGCGCGGTGATACCGGAGCCCACGCACGCGATCACGTCGTCCAGACAGAACCAGCTCTTCAGCGCCCGCAGCGAACTCCCGTACGCCCGCAGTTCCATGCCGTACGCGCCGAGCGTCGTTCCGGGCAGTGCGGTGCCGCCCGCCCAGTCCGCCGTACTGGTGGTGCGCTGTCCGGCCGCGTCCGCCGGCCGGCCGGCGATGACGGTCGTGCCGGGCAGCCGCGTCGGGTCGACGGTCGGCCAGTAGTCCTCGCTGTAGTGCCCGAGGTCGTCGGTGTGGAGCAGCACCATGCCGTCGGAGAGGTGCCAGCCGTGCAGATTCTCGTTCTGGATCGACTCGTAGTTGTAGATGCGGGTGGAGTACGCGGAGATGCCGAGCGCGAACGAGGGGCGGTGGTGCGCCGCCTTGTCCATTCCGGGGTGCTGCTTGTGCGCGACCAGCGGCCCGCGTGCGGGGACGGCGGAGCCGATGACCTGGCGGGCGGCGACCAGCGAGGCGAGGTCGGTGACCGCGAGGAAGTCCCGGTAGGTGTCCTCGGCGATCCACTGCTTGACCAGCGCGGTGAAGCGCTCGGCGGTCTCCCCGGGGAAGCCGGGGATCAGGCGGAGCACCGCCTCGATGACCGTCTGCGCCGAGGCGTGGCCCTGCTTGCTGGGGCGGGCGATCTCGCGTCCGCACACCGATGCCAGCACATCGCCCCGTGCGAGCAGCGGGTCGAAGCCCTCGTCCACCCAGACGCGTACGTTGTCGAGGTCGGGATCGGTCACCGTCCACGCCGTACCGGCCAGCAGATTGAGCAGCCGGGAGAGGCTGTTCAGGAGCTCCTTGCCGTACCCGCCGGTGTACGGGTGCTTGTAGTGCTGGAGGAACGAGCCGTCGGAGTAGAAGCCCTCGCCCGTGCCCTGCGCCGCCGCGTCGGCGTCGTTGAAGGCCAGGACACTGTTGGCGCCCGAACCCTCGACGTCCGAAAGAGCGTCCCGGACCCGGACCAGCGCGTCGCCGTCGTCGCGCAGCACCGCGTTGACCGCGACGACGGTCGAGATCCACACCCGGTTGGCGCCGGTCGCGATCTGCCGGTCGGCGCGCCACAGGTTGGGGTCGGGTGTGTAGTGGCGCACGGCCGTCGTGATCCGGGTCAGCCGGTCCGCGCCGAGGGTGTCGTACAGGAGCACCGTGGCGTCGTTGAGCGCGAGCGCCGAGCCGATCTCCCAGTCCCAGTCGTTGTCGAAACGGGTGTGCCCGGGGCCGTAACGGTGCGTCAGCATCCAGTCGATTCCGCCGAGCAGCAGATCGCGCAGGGCCGTGTCGCCGTGCTGGGGGGTGCCGGGGACGGCCCACGCGGTCGCGATCGTGGCGAGCCGCTTGAACGACGTCGTGACGTGGTTGGAGAGCGTGGTGCTGGTCAGGTCGGGGAACAGCCCATCGGCGGCGGCCGGGTCGAGGCCCTTCGCCGCCGTGGTCGCGGCCCTGCCGATCCGGGCGACGGCCGCGGCGATCCGCGCGTCCGTCGTATCGAGCCCGGGGCCGCCGGTGAGCAGGGTGTGCCAGCGGCCGCGCAGCGCGGCGGCGTCCCCGGCGGCGGCGTGTGCGGTGCCTGCGGAGAGGGGCAGGGCCGCCGCCGCGCCGAGCGCGGCTCCCGTGGCCAGGACGGTACGCCGGGTGGTGCCTGGATTCATGGTGGTGGCCCTCACAGAAGGTGTCGGCGGTCGACGGCCGCGGCGAGCGCGGTATGACCGGAGGGGTTGGGGTGCAGGCCGTCGCCGCTGTCGTACGTGGGCCGCATGCGCGAGGGCCGGCCGGGATCACGCAGCGCGGAGTCGAAGTCCGCGAAGGCGTCGAAGACCCCGCCCGTGCGCACCGTGCGGTTGACCTGTTGCCGGACCGCGTCGAGCTCCGGCGTCCAGCGGACCCATCCCTCGAACGGGGCGATGGTGGCGCCGACGATCCGCAGTCCCGCGTTGCGGGCCCGCAGCACCAGTTGCCGGTAACCGGCCAGGAAGAGCGCCGGGTCGGTCTGGCTGGGCGGCTGGTGGAGGTCGTTGACGCCGAGGTGGACGAGGACCGTCCGCAGCCCCGGCAGGGAGAGGACGTCCCGGTCGAACCGGGCCTGTCCGCCGGGCCCGAACCGGGCGTCGTTCAGCAGCAGCCGGTTGCCGCTGATCCCGAGGTTGGCGACGGCCGAACCGGGAAGGCGCCGCGCCAGCTGGTCGGGCCAGCGCAGATCGGCGTCGTCCGGCGTGCCGACGCCCTCGGCGATGGAGTCACCGAGCACGGCGACGACCGGTCCTTCGGCGCCCGTGGTCTCGACGCCCGTCAGCAGGAACACGGAGGTGGTGCGTACCCCGTCGACCGTGTGCGAGGCGTGTGTGTTGCGGTGGAAGGACAGCGGCCCGGTGGGTCCCGGCAGCCGCGTCTCCACCGACAGCCGCGCCCCCTCGGAGACGCGCAGTCCTTCGACGGCGTCACTGGTCAGCGTGGCACCCGCTGCCAGCAAGGCCTGCGGCCGGCCGTCGAAGGTCACCGGTTGCCCGCCCGCCGTCACCGGACCGACGAGAATCGGTACGGCTCCGAACGCGTTCCCGTACCGCAGCCGCACCTGCCCGCCCGCGGACAGCCGCACCACCGCCGTGTGGACACCGTCGGTCAGGCCCGTGCTCGCCACGATGTCGCTCGCCGTCGGCGCGGTCTGTGCCGTCGCCCAGGACGTGGTCCAGCTCGGCCCGGCGGCGCGGGGACGCTCCGCCGCCCGGGCGCCGGGAGCGGCCGCGGCGACCGCCGCCACTCCGGCCATTCCTGCCGCCGCCGTCAGAATCCCGCGTCTCGCGGGCCTCCGGCCGCTCACTGGGCGCACGCACCGGTCGGGTTGTACTCGCTCGCGTACGTCCCGACCGCGTCGCCGGTGTTGCCGCTCATCGTGTTGGTGCACACCGGCCCCTGCGGGGTGCGCATGAACTTGATGCCGCCGCCCGCGTTCCCGGTGATGGTGTTGCCGTAGACGCTGGTGCCGATGCCGTCGGTGGCGGTGTCGCCGCCGAGCCGGATACCCGCCCCTACGTTGTCGTGCACGGTGTTGTAGCGGAAGATGTTGCCGCTGCCGCGCGCGTCGAGCCCGCCCGAACTGGCGTCCTTCTGCCCGGCGCAGTCGTTGTACTCGACGTAGTTGTTGGTCGAGTTCTCCTTGACGTCGACACATTCGTTGCCCTGCGTGTCGATCGTGTTGTGGTGGATGCGGTTGTTCCGGCTGACGTCGGCCGCCGCGTCCGGGGCTCCGTTGGCGCCCTGCTGCTCGGGGGCCGTGCCGAGGTAGATCCCCTCACCGTTCTTGCCGCCTCCGGCGAACTTGAAGTCGGCGACGCCGCAGTTGGTGATGGTGTTGTCGTTCACCTCCGCCCCGGTGACGAGGTAGCGCAGCCGGAGGCATTCGTCGGCGGCGTTCTTGAGCGTCATGCCGGTGATGTGCAGGGCCCCCACCCCGTTGCCAGGAGTCGTGCTCATGACATAGATGAGTTTGAGGCGGTAGCCGGCCACATCGGTGGAGGAGCCGTGCAGCCCGTCCACCGTGAAGCCGCTCAGGGTCGTCGAGTCGTGCTGGACCTGGATGATCCGGGCGTCGCCCGCACCCTTCACCACCGCGTTCGACGGGCCGGTGAGCGTGACCCCGGCGCGCCTGGTCACCACGTCCTGCCGGTACGTGCCCGCCGCCAGGTTCACCACCGCACCCGTCGGGGCGACGTCCATGGCCTTCTGGATCGTGGCGAACGGGGCGCCCGCCGACGTACCCGGGTTGGCGTCGCTGCCGGACGGAGCGACGTAGTACGCGGTCGCCGCCTCGGCCGCGGCCGACGGGAGGGGGAAGGCGAGCGGCGCGACGCCCGCGGCCAGCGCGGCGGTGAGAACGGTGAGCGAGTGATGCCTCATGGGGTGTGCCTCCTGGGATCTGCGAAGGACAGAGCGAGCAGTACGGGAATGCTGGGGCCGAGAAGCACAGGCCCCAGCGGTACGACGAGCGAGAGCAGCACGGCGGAGATCACCGCGCCGAGCAGAGCGGTGCCACGGGCCGGGGACCCGAAGCCCAGCGCCAGCGCGCCGAGGGACCAGGAACGGACCGAGCCGTGCGGGGTCCGCCCGGCCTCCGCGGCGAGCGCCACATGGTGGATGACGAGCGCGGCCGCGATACCGGCCTGCGCGGCGAGCACCACGAACGTCCAGGGCTCCGAACGCCCCAGCAGATACATGATGTTGGCCGCGAGGACGGCTGCCGCGGCGGTCGACAGCAGACCGTGCCGCCACAGCGCCCGCCAGTACCGCGGAAACGCGGAGAACGCGTTGGTGAAGCAGCGGCTGTCCCCCTCCTCGCGCCACCGCTGAAGGGCGTGGCCCATGGCGGCGAGCGCGGGCAGCCACGTCACCACACCCAGCGACAGCACGGCGAACGCCGCTCCGGCAGCGGCCGGGTAGGCCACGAACTCCAGCCGCCTCAGCAGCGTGGGCCAGCCCGACGAGAGGGTTGCCCGCATGGTCTCAGCCGACCTTTCCTGTGTACGGCTCCGGAACATCGAGCAGCACCCGGCCGTTCAGCTCCAGCCGCGTGGCCCGTACGACGTAGGGGGCACCGGCCGCGGAGAGGAACACGGCCGCCGCGTCTGCGTCGATCGTCCCCGTGCGGATGCGGCGTGCGACAGGGGACAGCAGCACGGTCTCCTCCCCGTCCTCGAAGGTCACACCGTGACCCTCCACGCAGCCGGCCTGTTCGGCCCGGCACGACACACCGGGTGTGATCGCGGTGAGGAAGTGACCGTCCGACGACCGGGCGGTCGTCGAACGCAGGGTGTGCAGCGTGCGGGTGAGACGCAGTTCCGGCGTGCTGGACGTCGGGTTCGCCTCCACCTCCGTGACCTCGGAGGCGACGCGTCCGCCGGGTGGCGCGAACTGCCGGACCCGGGCCACGGCCGTGCCCGAACGGATCAGCCGGGTGCCGTCGGGCCGTGCCTCGGTCGGCCGGTCGGTCTGGAGCAGGAACGTCCACTCCCGCCCCTCGTCCGCCTCGGCGAGATCGAGCAGCACCAGCCGCCCGGCCGGGGTGAACACCAGGGACCGGTCGAGCCGCCGGACGCCCAGAGCGGCGTCGTACATCGCGGCGATCTCCGCGGTGGAGTGCACCCATCCGGCCTCGGCGTCCACCAGCACATCGCGCTGCCGGGCCTGCCGCTCGAACGGGATGTCCTGGTAGACGTGGTAACGGTCCTCGTCGGCGTACCCCTGGCCGTCCACCAGGAGCAGATTGTGGTGGGCGGCCCGCTTGCGGTTGCTGTACCCCTCGTCCACCGCGAGGAACGCACCCTGCGAGACCAGCACGAAGGAACCCGAATCCGGATGGTGATGCCCCTGGTTCAGCGTCTCCCAGCCCAGCTCCGCGCGGTGCTTCTCCGCGGTCTCCCACGCCTTGTGCCCACCGCCGGGACTCGCCTTGAACGAGACCAGGGTGGCGTCGTCGTCCCAGCCGGTCCTGGCCGCCACCAGCCCCAGATCGGGGAAGAACGCCCGGGTCTCGGTGGGACGCGCGGCCGGCACCGCCGGGTCGTACCAGAGGTACTCGAGATACGCCTCCGGCAGGATGCCCGGCCGCACACCGCTCTCCGCCGCTTCCTGCCACAGCAGTTCGCCCGAGGCCAGATCACCCATCCACTGGGCCTCGGGGATGCCGTACTGCGAGGCCAGACGGTAGTAGAGCCCGGCGCTGTGACCGCTGCGCCGGTCGTGGCAGTCGCCGTGGTCGACGGTGAACGCGAAGCCAGGCGCCGACTGGTGCAGCCGGTAGCGGAAGGTACGGGAGAGGAACCCGCCCCGCCCCCACCAGTCGATGCCCTCGGCCTCCTGGAGGAGATCCAGATGGGCCGCCAGGAACGGGACCCCGTAGCGCCAGTACACGACGCCCTCGGCATGCGAGCCGTCCTCCGGCATCAGGTCCAGGACCCGGCCCAGATTGTCCTTGGCGCGCTCGGTCCACTCCTCCTTGCCCAGCACGTAGCCGGCCGTCGCCAGACCCGCGTAACAGATCCAGTTGTGGTTCTGCCAGTACGAGGACGACCACCAGCGTCCCTCGCTCGCCACCGCGAACTCGTACATCCGCCGCCCCTGGAGCAGCAGCTTGTACCGCAGCAGGGCCCGCAGCCCGTCCGGCAGGTCGTCACCGATCCACTGGTGGACGAGCGACAGATGGTGCAGCAGCCAGCCCGCGTCCAGGTCGTGGTCCGGCATATGGGCCTTGCCCCAGTGCGGCAGCCGGACGGCCGCCTCGACCCAGCGGATGCTCTCCGTCAGATGGGCCCGGTCGCCGCCGGTCCGGTAGGCGAGGGCGGGGTTGGAGGCCGCGGGACCCAGCCAGGTGATGCTGGCCAGGGGGTGGGTACGGGGAGGGGTCAGCCCGCGATGACGGGCCGCCTCCTCGTACAGCCGGGTCTCCTGCGCGGGGCGCGGTCCGGGCGGCGGGGTCGCCGACAGCAGCAAGGATCAGCCCTCCGTCCGGAATCGTGCCGTGGAGCCGTCCGCCAGTTCCACCGTCAGCTCCTCGCCGTCCAGACGTACAGTGCTCACCGCAGGGCCCGCGGACGCCGCCTGGTAGACCGAGGCGAAGACGACCCGATCGGCATCGGCGGTGAAGTCGACCCGGGTGCGCGTCCGCTGGGGATCGTCGGCCGGCCCCGGGCCCGGTGCCGTCACCGGACGGACCGGCACGCCGCTCGTGTGCGTGTGCCAGCCGTGCAGGGTCTCCTCGCCGTACCAGGTGGTGCGCAGGGGGCCCGTGGCCTGCACCTGGACGTCCAGCGCGGTGCCCGGCCGCAGCTGCGCCGTGATGCGGCGGGGCTCCTGTCCCGTGACTGTCAGAAGGTCCACCAGATAGCAGTCGCCGAGCACGACGCGTCTGACCGCGCGCACCCCTTCGTACGCGGTTGTCACCTCGGCGGTGACCGAGACGGCGTCCGAGCCGAGCAGCGCGCCGGTGCACTCGGCCTGTTCGGCGCCGTCCACCCGGAACGCCGGATGGGCGGCCGTCGAGGCGTACAGATCCCGGAACTCGGCGTGGGCGTACGGCACCTGGCCGGGATCGGGCTGCCACGGGGTGTGGTCCCCGTACAGGTACAGCGACAGCTTGTCGCGATGGCCGTGCGAGCCGCCGTGCGGGCCGAAGTCCAGCAGGGCGTGGAGGCCCGAGCCGCGCAGCACCCCGTATCCGGCGGACGGGAACACCGAAACCGGACCGGGCGGCGCACGCTCGGGAAGCGGCGGCCCGGTGAACCAGCCGCCCAGCTCGCCGTCGAGTCCGTCGTCCGCCGCGCCGAGCTCGGTACGGGCCCGCGCAGCCACGGCTTCCAGCGTGGTCGAGGGCACCAACTGCTGTGCCAGCGCGGCGAGTTCGAGCCACTCAAGGGCCAGCGGCCCGCGCAGATACGGCCCGTCGTGGAGCGCGGGGAGGATGCCGCCCGGTGTCGCGATCGCCGCCAGCACGTCCGTCATCCCGGCCAGCGCGTCCACCACGTCGGACGGGATGTCCGACGGGTCGGTGGAGCGCAGCGCCAGCAGCGCGGCCCGCAGCACGAACCCGTGGTAGTACGTGCTGCCCTCCCACTCCCAGCCGTCCCCGGCCACCGCAACCCGCAGATGCGCGTACAGGCCGTGCTCGCCCGCAAGCCACCGCTCGCCGCCGTCCCAGTCCCGGCCACGGGCGGCCGCGGCCGCGCGGCTCGCCGCGACACCGGCGGCGTTGAGCCACGCGGTGTAGTTGGACGCGAGCTGCCCCTGGTCGGTGAGCACGTCACGAGCGTCCAGCGCCGCCCGCTCCAGCTCGTCCAGCAGTGGAAGGACCGCGTGCAGTCCCTCCGTGCTCTTCTCGGCGAGGGTGATCACCGTGTGGCCGATGTTCACCGCCCAGATGGCGTCCGTCAGCGCCTGGTGGAACAGCCGGCCGCGCAGCATCCAGGGCTGCGCCTCGCCGTGCCGCGCGGTGGCCAGGTCCGCGTACAGACCGGTGTACTCGACGAGCCGTGCGACCGTCTCCGTGCGCTCGCCCCGGTGGGCGAGCACCCGCAGGTGCCGCGCCCAGGCCTGGTGCGACAGCACCAGCCAGGCGCCGCGCACCGCCTCGTCGTCGACCCGGCAGCCGTGCCCGCACCGCGCCCCGCCCTCCGGGAAGACCCCGGCGAGCAGGTCGCCGTGGTCGAGCTCCACACCGTGCGCGGGGCACACGTACGCGTGCCACCAGCCACCCCGCTCGCGCGCGATCCGCCTCAACGCGGCCATACGCCACCGTCGATGTCGACCGTGGTGGCCGTGAGGAATCCCGACGCGGGCGAGGCCAGGTGGACGACCGCCGAGGCGACGTCCTCGGGCGTGCCCGCCCGGCCGACCGGAATGCCGGCCTCCATGGACGCTTGCGCCTCGGGCGCCGTGAACGTGTCGTGGAAGGCGGTGCCCTTGATGAAGCCCGGGGCGACGGTGTTGACCGTGATGCCCGTACCCGCCAGTTCCTTGGCGAGGCCCTTCGTGAAGCCGCGGACGCCTGCCTTGGCGGCGGCGTACGCGACCGAGCCGGGACCGCCGCCGTTGTGCGCGGCCAGCGACGACATCGTGATGATGCGGCCCGCGGACGACTTCGTCAGATGGGGGAGAGCGGCCCGTACCGTACGGAACGCCGAGGTCAGGTTGACGGAGACGACCTGCTCGAAGTGGTCGTCGCTCATCTCGGCGATCTTCGCGCGGCCGATCAGATGGCCCGCGTTGCAGACGAGGACGTCCAGGCCGCCGAGGAAGCCGGCCGCCTCCTCGACGAGGCGGTCCACGTCGGAGGTCACGGTCACATCGGCCTTGAAGGCCTTCGCCCTGCGGCCCAGCGCCTCGATCGCGGAGACCGTCCGCGCGGCCTCGTCGGCGGAGGAGTGGTAGTGGACGGCGACATCGGCGCCGGCCTCGGCAAGGGCGACGGCGATGGCCCGGCCGATGCCGTGGCCCGCCCCCGTCACCAGTGCGCGGGAACCGTTGAGATCAGCAGACATGGGTGGAGCCCTTTCGATGACCGGTCACCGGGACCGGAACCGGCTACTTGAGACCGGCGGTTGCGAAGCCCTGCACGAAGTAGCGCTGGCCGATGAGGAAGAGCACGACCATGGGGAGGGTGGCCAGGGTGGTGCCGGCCATCAGGAAGTGCCATTGGGTGCCGTTCTCCGTCTTGAAGACGGAGAGCCCCACCTGGATCACCCGCAGACTGTCGGTGCGGGTCACCAGCAACGGCCACAGGAAGTTGTTCCACGACGACTCGAACGTCAGCAGCGCCACCGTGGTGAGCGCGGGCTTGACCTGCGGCGTCATGATCCGGGCGTAGATCCGGAATTCGCCGAGCCCGTCGAGCCGCGCCGCTTCCTCCAGCTCCACCGGCAGGTCCAGATAGAACTGCCGGAAGAGGAAGACCGCGAACGGGGTGACCGCGCCCGGGATGATGAGCGCCCACCAGGTGTCCAGCCACCCGCTGCCGCCCTGGCCGAGGATGTCGTTACCGCCGGCCAGCGGCATGAAGCGGACGATCAGGAACTCCGGCAGCACCTTCGTGTACGTCGGGATCATCAGCGCCGCGATGAAGAGGTAGAAGATCACCTCGCTGCCGCGGAACCTGATGCGCGCCAGCGCGTATCCCGCCATCGACGCCACCAGCACGTTGAGCACCGTGTGGCTGATCGCGATGATGAAGCTGTTGCGGGCGTACGTGGCGAACGGCGCCGCCTTCAGGGCGTCGAGGTAGTTCCCGAACTCCCAGTGTTCCGGGAGGAGCCCGGCGTTCTGCGAGGCGATCTCCACCGGCGTCTTGAGCGAGGTGAGCACCATCCAGACGAACGGCACCACCATCAGCAGGGAGATCACGGAGAGCGTCACATAGAGCGCGATGCGGCCGGCGGAGACGGGTTTGCGCCGGGCGTGGATCTCAGCTGTGGCCACGGGTGCCTCCCATGATCCGCCGGTTCACGAGGGTGAAGCCCATCAGCAGGACGAACAGCACCAGTGACTGCGCGCAGGCGTAACCGACGCGGAACTCCCGGAAGGCGGATTTGTAGATCTCGTACGTCATCATCGTGGTGCTGTTGGCGGGGCCGCCGTCGGTGAGGATGTAGATCTGGTCGAACGACTGGAACGCGCTGATCATCGAGGTGATGAGCACGAAGAACGTGGCGGGCTTCAGCAGCGGCAGCGTGATCGAGAAGAACTGCCGCACCTTGGAGGCGCCGTCCACCGCCGCCGCCTCGTACAGCTCCTTCGGCAGGGACTGGAGGGCGGCCAGATAGATGAGCATCTTCATGCCGATGCCCTGCCAGATGCCGACCAGGATCACCGAGGGCATCGCCCAGGCGGTCGAGTTGAGCCAGGCCGGACCGTCGATGCCGAGGAACGCCAGCAGCGCGTTGAGCAGCCCGTTGCCCGGGTTGTAGATCCACAGCCAGACGAGGGCGATCGCGACGGTCGCCGTGACCTGCGGCAGGAACACCGCCGTACGGAAGATGCCGCGGGCCTTCAGGCCGGTGTGCAGGGCCAGGGCCAGCAGCAGCCCCAGCAGCATGCCGAACGGCACGGTGAAGAAGGTGTAGATGATGGTGTTGACGACGGACTTTCGGAAGACCGCGTCGTCCAGCATGTCCCGGAAGTTGTCCAGACCCACGAACTGCGGCGCCGTCAGCACGTCGTACTTCGTGAAGGCCAGGGCCACCGAGGCCACGACCGGCAGACCGATCCACAGCGAGGCGTGCAGCAGCGCGGGCGCCACCATGAGCATGCCTGCCCGGCGCCTGCGTCGACCCGGGCCCGTCGGGGCCCGGCCGGTGCGCTTCGGCACCGCTTTCTCAGGGAGTGAAGGGGGCCGCGCGGGCCGCGCCTTCACCACGGATGTCGCTCCCACAGTGACGGGTCCTTACATCCGGCCGATCGCGGCCTCGGCGAGGCGGCCGAGCTCCGCGATGGCGTCCTTCGCCGACTGGTTCCCCACGATCGCGGGCTCCAGCGTCGGCTTGATCTTTTCGCGGATCTCCATCCAGGCCGCGGTGCCGCCTTCGGAGACGGAGTGCTCCAGGCTCTGCAGCGAGAGAGCGACGAACTGGTTCTCCTTCACATAGCCGGTGTCGTTCAGGTCCCGCAGGCCGGGCACCGAACCGCGCTGCTCGGCCGCACCGAGGATCGACTCGGGCGACGCGAGGTACTCGACGAGCGCGAGGGCCGCCGCCGGGTGCTTGGAACTCGCGGAGCGGGAGACGAGTGTGCCGCCCTGGAGCATCGCGGGCCGGCGGTTGGTGAGGACGAACGCACCCAGCTTGTCGTCCTCGATCAGCTCCGGGTTCTGGTCCGTGACCTGCTTCCACAGGGCGCTGGTCGACATCATCATCGACGCCTTGCCGGTCTGGACGTTGGACGGCGAGCCGGCGTCCGTCTTCTTCGCGTAGTCGGCCGAACCGTCCTTGACCAGATCCTTGAAGAACTGCAGTGCCTCGACCCCGCGGGAGTCGGTGAACAGCACCTTCCTGCCGTCCTCGCTGAACAGCCGACCGCCGTTGGCGAAGAGGAAGGTCTCCCAGCACTGGCGCAGGTCGATGGAGAACGGATCGAAGCCGATCCTGTCGTCCGTGGTCAACTGCTTGGCCACCGCGCGCAGTTCCGCCCAGGTGGCCGGGGTCTTCTTGATCCCGGCCTCGGCGAAGTGGTCCTTGCGGTAGACGACGATGCGGGTGTCGAGGACGACCGGCAGCGCGTACAGCCTGCCGTCGTGACGCGACGGGTCGAGCACCCGCTCCTCGTAGTCGTGCGCGGCGGCCAGCTTCTCCGGCAGCTCGGCGATGGCCTTCTTCGCGGCGAACGGGGGTATCCAGCCGACCCCCATCATCAGCACGTCGGGCAGCAGCCCGCCCGCGAGACCGGTGGTGATCTTCTCGTTGAGCTGGGCGTACGTGGTGTAGTCCACGTTCACCCTGACGTCCGGATACTTCTTCCGGAACCCGCCGAGGATCTTCTCCTCCAGCAGGGTCTTGCCGTCGGAGCCTTCGAAGATCGGGGTGAGCAGCGTGATCTCGCCCTCGGCCGGTCCGTCGGCCGAGCCGGACGCCGTGGAGCCGGTGCCGCAGCCCGTGAGGGCGGCAGCGGTACCCGCGCCGATGACAGCGAGCAGCGACCGTCTGTTGAGTTCCATGGGGCACCCCTTTTGAGGTGGAGGCTGTGGATCGATCCAGTCATGTCACCCCAGGTGTGGCTGGGAAGCGCTGGTAAATCGATGCACTGATGCTAGGAACGCCGCGAGAGCGACGTCAACAGCTGATGCACAAGAATTTTCAGGCAAGTTAACGGGTGTACCGGTGGAGTGGATTCAGTAAATCGGTACACTGGACTCGTAGTGCGTTCCGAACCGGAGGTGGCATGAGCGGGGCAACGATTCATCAGGTCGCGGCGGCGGCGGGGGTTTCCGCCAGCACGGTCTCCAACGTCCTCAACGGGCGTACCGACCGTATGCAGGCGGCCACCCTGGCCCGCGTCGAACAGGCCATTGAGCAGCTCAGCTACCGGCCGAACCGGGCGGCGCGGATGCTGCGCACCGGCCGGATCAAGGTGATCGGTCTCATCGTGCCGTCCGTCGCGAACCCCTTCTGGGGCTCCCTCGCCCGCGAGCTGGAGGCCATCGCGCTCGCCGAGGGCTATCACGTGCTGCTCTGCAACAGCGAGCGCGACCCGGCCCGCGAGCTGAAGTACGGCGAGGAGCTGCTGGCGGACGGGGTGAGCGGCGTGGTGCTCTGCTCCTCACTGCCCTCGCTCGACCATATGACGCCGCTGCTCAGCCGCGGCCTGAAGATGGTCGCCTTCGACCGTACGGCGCAGGCGGGCGACCCGCCGTCGCTGGCCAGCATCAGCGTGGACAACGCGATGGGCGCCGAGCTCGCCACCCGTCATCTCGTCGAACTCGGCCACCGCAGGCTGGCGTTCGTCTCGGGCTCGGTCAACAGCGTCAACCGCCGCGAGCGCCTGCGCGGCTTCCGGGCGGCCCTGGAGTCGGCGGGTCTCGACCCGGCCGACGCGATCGTCTGGCCGGGCGCCGAGGCGGCCGAGTTCGGCGACAAGGACGCCGCGGAGCTCGGGCGCAACGCGGCCCGGGAGCTGCTGTCCGGGCCGCGTCCGCCCACCGCGTTCGTCGCGATCAACGACATGTGCGCGATCGGCATCTGCCGGGGCGCCAAGGACGCCGGGCGCACCGCGGGGCAGGATGTCTCGGTGGTCGGCTTCGACGACATCCTGCTCGCGGACCTCTTCGAACCGCCGCTCACCACCGTCCGTCAGCCGCTGCCGGAGATGGCCGCGGAGACGTTCCAGCAGCTGAGAGCCCGGATCGACTCGGCGCCGGTCGCCGGGCGCTCCCTGCTGATCCGCCCCCGCCTGGTGGTACGGGAGTCGACGGCGCCGGTGCCGGTGCCGGCTCCCACGCCTGAGCCGGTGGCATGAGGTGCGGGCCCGTCCGGCGACCGCTCGGTCCTCGGTCGCCGGACGGGCTTGACGGTGCCGGCGGACGGGCCCGCGGGCGCACCGCCCTCAGTCGGCCGACACCGTCCACCCCACCGCCTCGATGCGCCGCGCGTCGCTCGGCCGTGCCTGGTTGAACACCGCGCGGTCGCCGTCCTCGACGCGGATGCGGTCCACGTACACCCCACGTCCCACGTACAACCGGTCCGTGCTGTACCGCCAGCGCAGCCGGACGTCCTTCCCGCCCCAGGCCGACAGGTCCGCGTCGAGCCGGTGCCAGACGCGGCCGGACCAGCCGGACACGGAACCCGTGGGGTGCGGAACGGGGGACGTGTCCTGCGCGTCCTCCGTGCGCAGTGTCGTGAACGGCACCGGCTGCCAGGTCGCCCCCGCGTCCGCCGAAGCCTCCAGATACAGCCCGTCGGAACCGGGCTCGGTGTCCCACCACAGATCGCAGCTCAGCCGGGTCCGCTCGGAGGCCGGGTGCGATGAGCGCAGGGCCAGTGCGGGCAGGGACAGGGTGGCGGTCGTGGTGCTCGCCATCCCCGAGAACCAGGCTGTGCGCCCCGCCGCCGGAGTGACGGCGACGGCCCTCGCCATCTGGTTCGCCGTGGCCACCCGGGGCGCACTGCCGGACCGCCAGCTGCGGACCGGGTGCACCGAGTTGCCGAGGACGATCAGGAAGGAGTCCGTCGACGGGTCCAGGACCAGACTGGTCCCCGTGAAGCCCGTGTGCCCGGCGCTGCGCGGCGTGGCCATCGCGCCCATGTACCAGTGCTGGTAGAGCTCGAAGCCGAGACCGTGCTCGTCGCCCGGGAACGCGGTGTTGAAGTCGGTGAACAACAGCTCCACGGAGTCCTCGGACAGGATGCGGGACCTGCCGTAGACACCGCCGTTGAGCAGCGTACGGGCGAGGACGGCGAGGTCCCAGGCGCAGGAGAAGACGCCGGCGTGGCCCGCGATCCCGTCGAGGCTGAACGCGTTCTCGTCGTGGACCTCACCCCAGATGAGACCGCGCTCCAGGCCCGACCACGGCAGCCGGGCGTCCTCGGTGGCTGCGATCTTCGGCTTCCAGGTGGCGGGCGGGTTGTACCGGGTGCGGTGCATCCCGAGCGGAGCGGTGATCTCTTCGCGGAGCAGGACATCCAGAGCGCGACCGGTGATCTTCTCCAGGACCAGTTGCAGCGAGATCAGATTGAGGTCGGAGTACAGATACGCGGTACCCGGCGCACTGGCGGGCACCTCCTTCCACAGCAGGCGCAGCTTGCCTTCCCGGGTCGGCTCCTTGTAGAGCGGAATCCAGGCACGGAAGCCGGAGGTGTGCGTGAGCAGCTGACGGATCGTGACGGCCTGCTTGCCGCCGCCCGCGAAGTCGGGAAGATACGAGGCGACGGTCGCCTCCAGCTCCAGTTCACCCCGCTCGATCTGCTGCACCGCCAGGATCGAGGTGAACAGTTTCGACACCGACGCCAGGTCGAAGACCGTGTCCTCGGCCATCGCGATCTGCTGGTCCGCCGGGAACTCCACGCCGCTGTCGGTCTTCTCGTCGTAGGCCGCATAGCGCACCGCCTTGCCGATCGGCCGATGCAGCGCCACCGTGCCGCCCCGCCCCGCGAGCAGCACCGCACCCGCGTACCAGGGGTGCTTGGGGGAGTCCGCGAGATACGTTTCGGCATCGGCGACGAGCTGGTCCAGTGGCTCCTGCAGCAGTCCGGCGCGCGCGGCCGAACCGCGACGCAGCGTGGGCCGCCCCGACCCTGATCCCATGCCCGTACCGGCCTCCGACCCTGTGTCCGCCACCCGCGCGCCGGATGCTCCCGCGTTCCGCTGCGCGCCGACCGCCGTTCCCGCGAAGGGGATCGGTGCGAGAGCGAGCGCGCCGCCCAGTGCCAGTATCCCGCCGCTCAGCCTCCGACGGCTGATTCCCGCGTCCTGCGAGTCCTTCGCGTCCTCGGTCATCCGGAACCCCTCTCCCACCCAGTAGAAGCACGTGCGCGAAAGTAACTTTCGAAATCTCGTCCGGCAGTGAAACTTCCTGCCGCCGCAGAGATTACTGTCACCTCCGCCGCCCCGTACGCGCCTGACGGAACAAAGAATCTGACAAGGCGTCAGAAAACCTCTTCCCTCGCCCGCCAGGCTGCGGCATCCTGCCGCCCATGGAGACGGAGCTGAGCAGGAACCTGGGGATCGAGCACGCCATCTTCGGCTTCACACCGTTCCCCGCGGTGGCCGCGGCCATCAGCAGAGCGGGCGGACTGGGCGTACTGGGAGCGGTGCGCTACACGGCCCCCGACGACCTGGCGCGCGACCTCGACTGGATGGCCGCCCATGTGGACGGCAAGCCGTACGGTCTCGACGTCGTCATGCCGGCCAAGAAGGTGGAGGGGGTGACGGAGGCCGACGTCGAAGCGATGATCCCGGAGGGCCACCGCCGTTTCGTCCAGGAGACCCTGGCCAAGCACGGGGTCCCCGAACTGGCGGAGGGCGAGGCATCCGGCTGGCGCATCACCGGCTGGATGGAGGAGGTGGCCCGCAACCAGCTCGACGTGGCCTTCGACTACCCGATCAAGCTCCTCGCCAATGCCCTCGGCTCGCCGCCCGCCGACGTCATCGCACGCGCCCATGACCACGACGTCCTGGTCGCCGCACTCGCCGGAAGCGCCAAGCACGCCCGCCGGCACGCCGAGGCGGGCATCGACATCGTCGTCGCCCAGGGCTACGAAGCGGGCGGCCACACCGGCGAGATCGCCTCCATGGTGCTCGTCCCCGAGGTCGTCGACGCCGTCGGTCCCCTCCCCGTACTGGCCGCCGGAGGCATCGGCAGCGGCGAACAGATAGCGGCCGGACTGGCACTCGGCGCCCAGGGCGTCTGGCTCGGCTCCCTCTGGCTCACCACCGAGGAAGCCGACCTCCACTCCCGCGCACTCACCCGGAAACTCCTCGAAGCGGGCTCCGGCGACACCGTCCGCTCCCGCGCCCTCACCGGAAAACCCGCGCGCCAGTTGCGTACCGAATGGACCGACGCCTGGGACGACCAGGCAGGACCCGGCACCCTGCCCATGCCCCTCCAGGGCCTCCTGGTCGCCGACGCCGTGTCGAGAATCCAGAAGTACGAGGTCGGCGCCCTGCTCGGTACACCGGTCGGCCAGATCGTCGGCTCGATGACCACCGAACGCAGTGTGCGCGCCGTCTTCGACGACCTGACCCGCGGTTTCGAACGTGCCGTGGACCGCATCAACCGCATCGCCGGACGGAGCGCCCCGTGAACCACCCCCCCAACGGCTTCTGGGCCCAGGCCACCGCCGACCCGGACCGCACGATCCTCGTCGCACCCGACGGAACGCGGTGGACCGCGGGCCAACTGCACGCCGCTGCCAACCGCATGGTCCACGGGCTGCGCGCGGCGGGACTGCGCCGGGGAGACGCGTTCGCCGTGGTCCTGCCCAACGGCGCCGAGTTCTTCACCGCCTACCTGGCTGCCACGCAGGCGGGTTTCTACCTCGTGCCCGTCAACCACCACCTCGTCGGCGCCGAGATCGCCTGGATCGTCTCCGACTCCGGAGCGAAGGTCCTGATCGCCCACGAACGCTTCGCCGCCGCAGCGACCGCCGCCGCCGACGAGGCCGGTCTCCCCGCGAGCCACCGCTTCGCCGTCGGCGCTCCCGACGGATTCCGCCCGTACGGGGAACTGCTCGACGGACAGCCGGACACCCCGCCCGAGGACCGCACCCTGGGATGGGTCATGAACTACACCTCGGGCACCACGGGCCGTCCGCGCGGCATCCGGCGGCCGCTCTCCGGCAGGCTCCCCGAGGAGAGCCACCTCGGCGGCTTCCTCGCCATCTTCGGCATCAGACCCTTCGACGACAACGTCCATCTGGTCTGCTCACCGCTCTACCACACGGCCGTCCTCCAGTTCGCGGGCGCTTCCCTGCACATCGGTCATCCCCTCGTGCTGATGGACAAGTGGGCCCCGGAGGAGATGCTGCGGGCCATCGACGCCCACCGGTGCACGCACACCCACATGGTCCCGACCCAGTTCCACCGCCTGCTCGCCCTGCCCGCCGAGGTGAGGGAGCGGTACGACGTGACGGCGATGCGGCACGCCATCCACGGGGCGGCGCCGTGCCCGGACCACGTCAAGCGCGCCATGATCGACTGGTGGGGCCGGTGCGTCGAGGAGTACTACGCGGCGAGCGAGGGCGGCGGCGCGTTCGCCACGGCGGAGGAGTGGCTGAAGAGGCCGGGCACCGTGGGAAGGGCCTGGCCCATCAGCGAACTCGCCGTCTTCGACGACGACGCCAACCGCCTCGCGCCCGGTGAACTCGGCACCGTGTACATGAAGATGAGCACGGGCGGGTTCAGCTACCACAAGGACGAGACCAAGACGGCGAAGAACCGCATCGGTGACTTCTTCACCGTCGGCGACCTCGGCATCCTCGACGAGGACGGCTACCTCTTCCTCCGCGACCGCAAGATCGACATGATCATCTCGGGCGGCGTCAACATCTACCCGGCCGAGATCGAGGCCGCCCTCCTCACCCACCCGGCGGTCGCCGACGCGGCGGCCTTCGGCATCCCGCACGCCGACTGGGGCGAGGAGGTCAAGGCGGTCGTCGAACCGGCCGAGGGGCAGGAGCCCGGCGACGCGCTCGCCGCAGAGATCCTGAGCCACTGCGAAGAGCGGCTCGCCGGGTACAAGCGCCCCAAGAGCGTCGACTTCGTCACGACGATGCCCCGCGACCCCAACGGCAAGCTCTACAAACGACGCCTGCGCGAGCCGTACTGGGAAGGGCACACGCGCGCGATGTGACCTCCGTCAGCCCGCCTGCGGACGTACGCCCGGACCTGCCAGCGGTCCTCCGTCGCCGAAGGCCAGTGCCGCGAAGCGTTCGCCGATCCGGCGATGGGTGGCCGCGTCCGGGTGGAGCTGGTCGGGCAGCGGCAGTTCCGCGAAGTCCGCGGCGCCGTAGAGGTCGCGGCCGTCGAGATAGTGGAGGTTCGGGTCGTCGGCCGCCCGCTGCTTCACGATGCGGGCGAGCTCGTCCCGGATGACGTTGAGCGTCAGCTTCCCGGCGGCCCGTTCCGCCGGGTCGCCCGCCGCCATGAACTGGAGCTGTCCGGCGTCGAGATTGCTGAAGTCCGGGGCGCTGGGCCCCGGGGTGTCCTCATGGATGGGACACAGGATGGGTGACACGACGAGCAGGGGGATGGCGGGATGCCCCTCCCGGACGGTGTCGAGGAAGCCGTGGACCGCGGGGGTGAAGGCACGCAGACGCATCAGGTCGGCGTTGACGAGGTTGATGCCGATCTTGACGCTGATCAGGTCCGCCGGAGTGTCCCGCAGGGCACGTGCGGTGAACGGGTCGAGCAGGGCGTTGCCGCTCAGACCCAGATTGGTCAGCTCCACCCCGCCGAGCAGGGCGGCCAGCGCGGGCCAGGTCGTGGTGGGGCTCGCGGCGTCCGAGCCGTGGCTGATCGAACTGCCGTGGTGCAGCCACACCTTGCGGCCCCCTTCCGGCACGGCCTCCACGGGGGCATTGGTGCGCAGGGTGACCAGGTGGGTGATCTCGTTCCAGGGGAGCCAGATCTCGACGTCCTTGAGCCGGTCGGGCAGACCGGTGAACCGGACCGTGCCGACCGGGCCCGGCCGGGATTCCGAAGCCCAGGTCGTCATGTCCACCGTCAGGACGTTGCCACCGGTCGTATGCGCCTGGCCGGCCGGGCGGCCGTCGACGAGCAGGTCGTATACGCCGTCGGGCCTGGGCGGGGCACCCTCGTAACCCATTTTAGTGCGGAGCGTGTCCAGTTCGACGGTGGTGGCCCGGGTGCGGAACACCACCCGTACGCCGGAGGGCTGGGCCTCCGCCAGGGCCAGCAGCCCGTCCGTGAACTGGGCGCGGGCCCAGGCGGGCAGCCGGTGCGGCAGCACACCCTGCTCGGTGTGTTCCAGGTCGAGCGCACCGCGCACGAGGGCTGCGGTGATGGGCGTGGTGGTCCACTCCGTCCCGTGCGGGGTGGAGCCGGGGGCGGGGTCGTCGTGCTGAGCGCTCATCGTCCCAGGCTGACAACGTGACTTCCGATCCGCAAATGAATTCCCGGCGCCCGGCGGGAAAACGCGGGAGGGGCCCGTCCGGCGGTTCGGCGCCGGACGGGCCCCACATGAACGCCGGCCGGCTAGCGGCCTTCGCGTACCAGCGTCACCCGCAGGCCGGGCGAGCGCGCTATGTCCTTCTCGCAGAAGCGGGACGTCACCCACCGCTCGCCCGAGAACAGCTCCGTCTGGTCGCTGTAGTGCGGTGACCGGGCGTTGGAGGACTGGGAGTACGTGAGCAGGGTGCGTGCCACCGGGCACCGGCTGCCGTCCCAGCCGACTGCCTGGATGTAGCTGGAACCGGCCGACACCTCGGTGTAGCCGCCCGCCCCCGCGTTCCACACGGGCTCGGTCTTGTTCCAGATGCCCAGCGACTCCGAACCGCCGCCGACCGGGATGCGCTTCCCGTTCCGTACGACGAACTGGTGCCCGCCCAGCGGCGCGTCCAGCGCGATTCCGGCGGTCCGCAGCTCCTTCACCGTGTCGGCGAGCGCCGCGGTGACGCCCGGAGCCGATGTGTTCAGGGTGTTCGGTGTACGGACCGGGTCGGCCGCGGAGAAGGGCACCTTCCAGAGCTGTGCCGCGGGCACGGACGCCGCCCTGCGCCAGAAACGGTCGAACAGCAGCGCGCCCCTGCTGTCGGTGTTCACGCGGCGGTCCCAGTTCCGCAGCACCGGGCAGGCCGCCGAGACATCGACGGAGGTGCCGTCGCCGGCCGTCGCCACCCCGCCCGGCAGCGCCGCACAGGCGTCCGCGAGGTCGGCGGCGACCAGGTCACCGGCGGGCGCCCGGTTGGCGAACTGCTGGCGCTGGAGATCCGCGACGGTCAGCCGCCCCTTCTCCGCCATGGCCGCCACGTCCTCGACCGCCCCGCGGGTCCGCATGGACCGCGTCGTGCCGATGGTGCCGAAGACCCGCTCGTAGGTGGTCAGCGGCTGCCCGGCGTGGGTCAGCCAGGCGCTGTCGTTGGAGTTCTCGACGTACGGGGTGTCCTTCAGCGTCGGCATGCGGCCCGGGCCGAAGATGCCGGGCTGCACCGCGTCCGGGTCCGAACCGAGCGCGCACTCGCTCCGCGACCCGTCCAGCACCGCGAGCCCCGACGAGGGGTAGGTGGCCCTGCCCAGCGCGGTGGAGCAGCGCTGCGCCAGGTCGTCGGTGATCCGCGGCAGCACCTGCGACTGGGAGAAGAACGAGTGCCCCGAGGAGTCGGCGGCGACCGTGTTCACCCAGGGCAGGCCCTGCGTACGGCGCAACGCGGACTCGATACCAGCGGTGCTGCGCGCCCTGCTGAAGCCGAGCGCCGTGTCGGAGGCGCGCAGGTTCGTCGCGTTCGGGTCGTTCAGCGCGTACGCGGCTGTCGCCGTCCACGGCAGCGGCAGTCCGGCGCCCAGCGAGGTGACGACCGGCCCGTACCGGGTCCACCACTGGGTACGGGTCACCGGCGCGCCGTCCTTCACGGGCGCCGTGACCGTGCGCTTCGTCATGCGCTCGGGCTCGCCGTCCACGAGATAGACGGTCGGGTCCGCCGGATCGAGGGTCAGCTGATGCAGATTGAGCGTGACACCCGTCGCGACGGTGTGGCTCCACGCGATGTCCGCGTTGTGCCCGATCGACATGGTCGCCGAGCCCAGCAGGGAGGCGCCCGCCACGTTCAGCTCGCCGGGGATCGTCTGCTGGGACTGCCAGAATCTGCGCCCGCCCTGCCACGGGTAGTGCGGATTGCCCAGCAGCAGCCCGCGTCCGTCGGCCGTCGTCCCGCCGTTGAACGCGACGGCGTTGGAGCCCATGTCGGCGTTCTGCGTGGACAGCAGACGCCGTGCCGCCTCGGCCGCCTCACCCGGCGTCACGCCGGGGGCCGCCGGGGCGGAGGACGGCGGCAGGGCCGCCGTGATCCCGTCGATGCCACGCCCCTGGCCACCGAGCACCGCCAGGGCGAAACCGCGCACCGCGACGTCGAGTTGGCTGACGGGACGCACCCAGGAAGCTCCCCGGCAGGCCGGATCGGTGATCCGGTTCTGCGCGATCCACGCGTTGTACCCGGCCGCCCAGCCGCGCATCATCTCCTTCGCGTCGTGGCTCGGCCCCCGTGGAGCGGGCAGCTTGAGCAGCTTCTCCACGGTGCCGCTGTCGCGCACCCCGCGGAAGTACAGATCGCTGGAGAGGTTCTTCGTCGCGGAGGACAGCGAGCCGTCGGGCGCCGCGTCCGCGCCGAACCGCTCCGACCGTTCGCCGCGCACCGTGAGGAACCCGTCGGCCAGGACACACACCTGGTCGGCCGCCTGTGCCCAGCCGGTGCCGAAGCCCAGATTCGCGTAGTCCTTCGCCACGATGTGCGGGATGCCGTACTCGGTGTAACGGATGACGGCGGACAGCCCGCCGCCCGACGGGTGGCGGTTCTGCGAGACGCCGGCCGCGGCCGGTGGCAGCGACGCCGAGACGGTCAACAGGGCGAGACCGGAGACCGCGAGGAGTCTCAGACGATTACGGAGGGGCAAAGGGTCCTCCCAACTGTGCGGACGGAAAAGGTGGTTGCCCGGGGTCGGCCGGGCAGCCACGCGCCACTCAGCCAGCACATCCATGTACCTGTCAACCGTCTGGTCGGTATCCCCGGGTACTTGACCACCGGCGCACGGCCGCTCAGGATCACGCCATGACAGGTGTACGCAGCAGCACAGTCGACGGTGTCGTGACCCGCAGCGCTCGGCGCACCCCCGACCGCACCGCCGTGCGGTACGCGGACCGGACCTGGACCTACGCCGCCCTGGACGCGGCGATCAGCACCGCCGCCGCCGTCCTGACCGGCGAGCACGGGCTGCGTCCCGGCGACCGGGTCGCCGCGTACGCGCACAACTCCGACGTCTATCTGATCGGCTACCTGGCCTGCGCACGGGCCGGGCTCGTGCACGTCCCCGTCAACCAGAACCTCACCGGTGACGATCTGGCGTACATCCTCGGCCAGTCCGGCAGCGCCCTGGTGCTCACCGACCCCGGCCTCGCCGATCGGCTCCCGGCCGCCTGCTCCGTACGCGCGCTGCGCGACGCACCGGACTCGCTCCTGGACCGGCTGAGCACGCCCCGCCCCTTCACCCCGGAGCACGAGCCCTCCGCCGACGACCTCGTCCAGCTGCTGTACACCTCCGGCACCACCGCGCTGCCCAAGGGCGCGATGATGACGCACGGCGCACTGGTCCACGAGTACGTCAGCGCCGTCACCGCCCTCGGGCTCGCCGCCACGGACCGGCCGGTGCACTCGCTGCCGCTCTACCACTCGGCCCAGATGCACGTGTTCCTGCTGCCCTACCTCGCGGTCGGCGCCGAGAACACCATCCTCGACTCCCCAAACGCGGGCCTTATCTTCGACCTGGTCGAGGCCGGGCGGGCGGACAGCCTCTTCGCCCCGCCCACCGTCTGGATCGGCCTCTCCCTCCGCCCCGACTTCAGCACCCGCGACCTCGGCGCTCTCCGCAAGGCGTACTACGGGGCCTCGATCATGCCGGTGCCCGTGCTGGAGCGGCTCAGGGAACGGCTGCCGGACCTCGCCTTCTACAACTGCTTCGGCCAAAGCGAGATCGGCCCGCTCGCCACTGTTCTCGGCCCCGACGAGCACGAGGGGCGGATGGACTCCTGCGGCCGGCCGGTGCTCTTCGTCGAGGCGCGGGTGGTCGACGAGGACGGGAGGGACGTCCCCGACGGGACGGCGGGTGAGGTCGTCTACCGTTCCCCGCAGCTGTGCCAGGGCTACTGGGACAAACCGGAGGAGACCGCGGAGGCGTTCCGCGACGGCTGGTTCCACTCCGGCGACCTCGCCGTACGCGACGCGGAGGGCTTCTACACGGTCGTCGACCGGGTGAAGGACGTCATCAACTCCGGCGGTGTGCTGGTCGCGTCCCGGCAGGTCGAGGATGCGCTCTACACCCATCCCGCGGTCGCCGAGGCAGCGGTCGTCGGACTGCCCGACGACCGCTGGATCGAGGCCGTCACCGCGGTCGTCGTCCTGCGCGGGGAGGCGACCGAGAGCGAACTGATCGAGCACGCCCGCGCGAAGCTCGCCCACTTCAAGGCCCCGAAGAAGGTCCTGTTCGTGGACGAACTCCCGCGCAACGCCAGCGGAAAGATCCTCAAGAGGGAACTGCGCGACCGGTTCGCCGCAGGCACGTCCTAGGCTGGGTGCGGACCGGCGTGCAGTGTCCAGGTGTCGCGGGTCAGGCAGTTGTTGGCGGTAGGGCGGCCGCCGCGCTCCGCGCGGCATCACCCAAGGGCGTGGTCCGCACGGCGTACTCCAGTGAGCCGGGGCAGGACTTCGTCCTGGGCCTTGAGTATCCGTTGGTGAAACTGCCGGAAGCCGCTCAGCTGCGAGACCTGATCAGCCGCGCCGTGGGAGCGCCGGTACTGTCGGAACCGTTTACCGTCGTGGGGGCGTACAACTCGTGAGCTCCGTACTGACTATGACCCACGCCAACGCACCCTCTCCGTGGAAGGCCGTCGACGTGAGGAAAGTCGGACGCATCCCGAACGGCGGCGGGCGGCGCGCCCACGGTCGTCACTCCGACAAAGCCCGAGCGGCAGCCAGGTCCAAGACGAAGACCGGGGGCACTGCCCAAGCAGGGCGTCGTGGGCACGTGTACCTGCATGCGGCGGTCGACGGGCATACCCGCTAGCGGCCGACGCCCCCCGGCTGACCTGAGCGTGATCTTGCCGCTGTCCCACGTTGCGAGATCACATCCCGGTCCGAAGAAGCGCGCGGCAGGGGAACCTGATCCGAAGTGCCGACGTCGAAGGGCGGAACTCGCTCCGGGCACGGTCTCATTCCCGTGCTGAGCGAGGGCGAGGTCACTCGCCCAAGAAGAGGCGGCACTCCTCTTCTTCGCAGCGTCTACTGAGGGGGAAACACATGAGCTGGACCAAGCGATCCGCCGGCTTGTTAGTGGCGGCGGCCATGGCGTTGTCAGTAGCCGCGTGCACGGCCGACAGCGGTGGCGGTGGAGCCTCCTGCGTCGCTCAGTACACCTATCAGGACATCACCTATCAAGACGTGGGGGACGTGAATTTCACACTGGGGAAGAAGCTCGGAGTCGCCACCGAACCACCCTGCGAAGACACCGGCGGGGAGGGCGAGAGCGAGGAGCCGGCCGGTCTGACGGAGACTGCCTACGAAGTGGACGGCATCTCTCCCAAGGTCGCCATCGCCGTTGGGGACACGTCGGAGACAGCCAGGTTCTTCGCCGTTTCCTCCGGTTCGGAGCTCCCGCCCGAGGTACAGAAACTGATCGACGGTTCCTGATCTGACACGCGGGGTTCGGTGTGGTTCCAGCGCTGACGCCACACCGAACCCCGCGCACCGGACTGGGGCAGCCACGTGACGCTCGGGAGCGGACCCGCCCTAGGTCGTCTCGACCCCGGACCGCTCGTCAACGATCCGCTTCAGCTTGCCGACGGACCGTTCCAGCGTCTCCGGATCGACGATCTCGACCCCGACGGACACCCCGATCCCGTCCTTTACGGCCGCCGCGATCGACGCGGCGGCGGCCGCGCGCTGCTCGGGGCTCGCTCCGGACCGCGCCTCCGCACGGACCGTCAGCGCGTCCAGCCGCCCCTCGCGGGTCAGCCGCAGCTGGAAGTGCGGCGCCACCGACGGCGTACGCAGCACGATCTCCTCGATCTGGGTCGGGAAGAGGTTCACCCCGCGCAGGATCACCATGTCGTCGCTGCGCCCGGTGACCTTCTCCATGCGCCGGAAGACCCGCGCGGTCCCCGGCAGCAGCCGGGTCAGATCCCGCGTGCGGTAGCGGATCACCGGCATGGCCTCCTTGGTGAGCGAGGTGAAGACCAGTTCGCCCTCCTCGCCGTCCGGAAGGACCTCGCCGGTGAACGGGTCGACGACCTCCGGGTAGAAGTGGTCCTCCCAGATGTGCAGCCCGTCCTTGGTCTCCACGCACTCCTGCGCGACACCGGGACCCATCACCTCGGACAGCCCGTATATGTCGACCGCGTCGATCGCGAACCGCTCCTCGATCTCGCGGCGCATGGCCTCGGTCCACGGTTCGGCGCCGAAGATGCCGACCTTCAGCGAGGTCGTACGCGGGTCGACGCCCTGGCGTTCGAACTCGTCGAGGAGCGTCAGCATGTACGAGGGAGTGATCATGATGATCTCGGGCCGGAAGTCCTGGATCAGCTGCACCTGGCGCGCCGTCATTCCCCCGGACGCGGGGATCACCGTGCAGCCCAGCCGCTCCGCGCCGTAGTGCGCGCCGAGCCCGCCCGTGAACAGCCCGTATCCGTAGGCCACATGGACCGTGTGGCCGGGCCGGCCGCCGGCCGCCCTGATCGAACGCGCGACGACGTCCGCCCAGGTGTCCAGGTCCCGGTCGGTGTACCCGACGACCGTGGGACGGCCGGTCGTGCCGCTGGACGCGTGGATACGCCGCACCTGGTCCTGAGGTACCGCGAACATCCCGAAGGGGTAGTTGTCGCGCAGATCGGCCTTGGCGGTGAAGGGGAAGCGGGCGAGGTCGGCGAGCGTGCGGCAGTCCTCGGGCAGGAGACCCGCCTTGTCGAAGGCCGCCCGGTAGAAGGCGACGTTGTCGTACGCATGGCGCAGCGTCGCGCGGAGCCGCTCCAGCTGCAACGCCTCCAGCTCGCCGCGGCCGAGTCGTTCCGAGGCGTCCAGCAGTGCCGACATGCGCATATTCCTCTCCCGAACGGGCGACCGATCATTCGGTCGATCCTGCTGGGAGCAGTAACGCAGGCCGCCGCGGGGGATGGCAAGGGGGTGGCGCGGTCGAGCCGGGGCGGGGCGTCAGAAGCCGAGCTCGGTGAGACCGGGGTGGTCGTCGGGGCGGCGACCCAGCGGCCAGCGGTAGCGGCGGTCGGCTTCCTCGATGGGGACGTCGTTGATGCTCGCGTGGCGCACCCGCATCAGGCCGCTCTCGTCGAACTCCCAGTTCTCGTTGCCGAAGGAGCGGTGCCAGCGCCCCGTCCGGTCGTGCCACTCGTAGGCGAAGCGCACCGCGATCCGGTCGTCGCCGTACGCCCACAGCTCCTTGACGAGCCGGTAGTCGAGCTCACGCTCCCACTTCCGGGTCAGCAGGGCGACGATCTCCTCGCGGCCGGTGGCCCACTCGGAGCGGTTCCGCCAGCGGGAGTCCACGGTGTAGGCGAGGGCCACCCCGGCCGGGTCCCTGGAGTTCCAGCCGTCCTCGGCCAGGCGGACCTTCTCGACCGCGGACGCGTGGGTGAAGGGCGGAAGGGGTGGCCGTGGGCTCATGAGGGCTCCTGGGTGCTGCCCCGGCTGGAGGGGGCTTCCGAAAGGGGAGAACGTGCGTTCTCCCCGGTGGTGCCGTAGCCTAGGAGAACGATCGTTCTCACGCAAGGGGAGGCAACGGTGGATCAGGCCGAGGCACGGACCGGGCTGCTCGACGCCGCGGAAGGCCTGTTCTACGAACGGGGCATCCAGGCCGTCCCGATGGACGACATCCGGGCGGCCGCAGGCCTCTCGCTCAAGCGCCTCTACGGCCTCTACCCCTCGAAATCGGCGCTCGTGCAGGCATATCTGGAACGCCGGGACACCCGGTGGCGTGACCGTCTCGCCGCATACGCCGACGCCGCTCCCACTCCGGAGAGCCGGATTCTGGCCGTCTTCGACTGGCTCCATCAGTGGTTCTCGCAGCCGGACTTCCGCGGTTGCGCGTTCGTCAACGCCTTCGGCGAACTCGGAGGCGTCGACCAGGCGGTCGCCGCGGTCGCCCGTGCCCACAAGCTCGCCTTCCGCGACTACCTCGCCGCCCTCGTCGTCGCCTCCGGGCGGCCCGGAACGTGCGTGGACGCCTTCGCGCTGCTCGCCGAAGGCGCCATCTCCATCGCGGCCGTCTCCGGAACCCCCGCGGCCGCGCACCGGGCCAAGGAGGCGGCGGCGCTGCTGCTGGCGGCCACCGCCCCCGCCTGATTCGCTACGGGCAGACGTGCCTGCACAGCGGCCGCCGAACCTCGCATTCCGCCCGGCCCCGTCGCCCCGGCCGACTGCGCCCGCGCGGCCCGCCTGTTTGGATGGCACGCATGCCGATCTTCCACGCCTACGACGGGACCGAACTCGCCTACCACCTCGTGGGGGAGCGCGACCCGCAGGGCAGCCCCCTGATCTGCCTGCCTGGCGGGCCGATGCGGGCGAGCGCCTGCCTCGGGGATCTCGGCGGACTCTCGGCCGGGCGGCAGCTCGCCCTGCTCGATCTGCGCGGCACCGGTGACTCCCCGGCCCCCGCCGACCCGTCGACGTACCGCTGCGACCGGCTCGTCGACGACATCGAGGCGCTGCGCGAACACCTTGGCCACCAGCGGATCGATCTGCTGGGACACTCCGCTTCGGGTGACCTGGCCATCCTGTACGCGGCCCGGTACCCGCGGCGCCTGCGCACGCTCACGCTCGTCACACCCGGCACGCGCGCCGTCGGCATCGACGTGACCGAGCAGGACCGGCGCGAGGCGGCCGAACTGCGCGGCCACGAGCCCTGGTACGCGACGGCACGCGCCGCGCTCGACGAGATCGGGGCGGGAAGCCCGGTGGACGACGTGCGTGCCGCCCTGGAGCCGTTCGCGTACGGACGCTGGGACGCGGCAGCCATGGCCCACTCCGCGTCGGCCGCCGGCCAGACCAACCGCGAGGCGCGGCAGGCCTTCTACGAGGGGGGCGCGTTCGGTCCGGAGCCGGTCGTGGCCGCCCTGCGGGAGCTCGCCGCGCCGGTGCTCGTTCTCGCGGGGGAGTACGACGGAGGGCCGAGCCCCGACCGGGCGACGGAGCTCGCGGCCCTCTTCCCGCACGGCGAGTTCGTCGTGCAGCGGGGCGCCGAGCACTACCCGTGGATCGACGACCCGGGTGCCTTCGTCCGCACCGTCACCGCGTTCCTCGACCCGGACGTGCGCAGTGTGCAGGCGGGCGGCATCCGGCTCGCGTACCGCGTCCTGGGCGACCCTGCCGCTCCGCCCGTCGTCCTCGTCCACGGACGGGGCGGCAGCAGCCGCGACTGGACCCTCGTCGCCGAGCGGCTCGCCGGGGAACACCGGGTGTACGCACTCGACTTCCGGGGCCACGGCCTCAGCGACTGGCCGGGCCGGTACTCCTTCGAGCTCTTCCGTGACGACCTCCACGCGTTCCTGGAGGTCCGCAACCTCGCCGGCGCCACCGTGGTCGGACACTCGATGGGCGGCGTCGCCGCCTGCCTGCTCGCCGAGCGCGAACCGGGACTGATCGGCAGGCTCGTCCTGGAGGACGCCCCGCTGCTCCGCCCGCTGGACCCGCCCCGGCCTCCGGCCGAACGCCCGGACGGGACACTCGACTTCGACTGGCCGGTCGTACCGTCCATCGACGCCCAGCTCAACGAACCCGATCCGGCGGGCCGCGAGCGCCTCGGGGAGATCACCGCGCCCACGCTCGTCATCGGCGGCGGTCCCGGCAGTCATATCGACCAGGAACAGCTCGCCTGGATGGCGGAACAGATCCCCGGCTGCCGCTTCGTCACCATCGACGCTGGGCACCTGGTGCACAGCGCCCGGCCGGAGGAATTCCTCGCGGAGCTCTGGGCGTTCGGCCTGGCGTGAGAGCCCAGGGGCGTCAGCTCCGCGCCGCGAACGCCTTGGCCCACCGGTAGTCCGCCTTGCCGCTCGGTGACCGGCGTATGCGATCGGCGAGAACGACACTGCGGGGAATCTTGTATCCGGCCAGCCGTGCGCGGCAGTGCGTCTGTACCGCGTCCAGGTCCAGCGGTCCTGCCCCCTCGCGCAGTTGCAGGACGGCAGCGACCCGATGGCCCCACCGGGCGTCGGGCACGCCCGTGACCAGTGCGTCGTACACATCCGGATGGGCCTTGAGCGCCTGCTCGACCTCCTCCGGATAGACCTTCTCACCACCGGTGTTGATGCACTGCGATCCGCGCCCGAGGACCGTGACGATGCCGGCGTCGTCGACGGTCGCCATGTCGCCCAGCAGCACCCAGCGCTCCGGCCCCTTCTGGAAGAAGGTCTCGGCCGTCTTGACGGGGTCGTTGTAGTACCCGAGCGGCACGTGGCCGCGCTGGGCGATCCGCCCCGGCTCGCCGGGGACCACCGGCTCGTACGTCACCGGGTCCACGACCGCCGTACGGGAGTTGACCTGGACCCGGAAGCCCTTCGCCGGACCCGAGTCGGCCGTCGCGGTGCCGTTGAATCCGGACTCCGAGGAGCCGAAGTTGTTGAGCAGCGCCACCGTCGGCACGAGTGCCTGGAACTCCGCGCGGACCGAGTCCGACATGATCGCGCCCGAGCTGGAGACGGAGAACATCGACGAACAGTCCACGCCCTTCAGCGGCCCCTTGAGCGCGTCGATCAGCGGGCGCAGCATCGCGTCGCCGACCAGGGACACGCTCGTGACCCTCTCCTTCTCGATCGTCCGCAGCACGTCCTCCGGGGCGAACTTGCGGTGGACGACGACGCGCTGGCCGAAGTTGAAGCCGATGAAGGCGGTGAGGGTGGACGTGCCGTGCATCAGCGGGGGAGTGGGGAAGAAGGTGATGCCGTCACCGCCCGCGGCCACCCGCTCGGCCAGCTCCTGCGGGGTCTTCACCGGCTCGCCCGTCGGAGCGCCGCCCCCGAGACCGGAGAAGAACAGGTCCTCCTGCCGCCACATGACGCCCTTCGGCATGCCGGTGGTACCGCCGGTGTAGATGATGAACAGGTCGTCGGCCGAGCGCGGTGCGAAACCGCGGGCGGGCGAGCCCGCTGCCTCCGCCCCGGTGAACGGCACGGCATCGAGGCGGGCCGCCCCGTCGGCGGCGCAACCTCCGACGCGTATGAGATGGCGCAGCTTCGTCGCCTGCGGAGCGGCGGCCGTCACCCGCTCGTCGAACTCGGCGTCGAAGACCAGCGCCGCGAGATCGGCGTCCCGGTAGAGGTAGACCAACTCCTCTTCGACGTAACGGTAGTTGACGTTCACCGGCACGATGCGGGCCTTGAGGCAGGCCAGCACGGTCTGGAGGTACTCGATGCCGTTGTAGAGATGCAGCCCCAGGTGCTCGCCGGGGCGGATGCCCGCGTCGAGCAGATGGTGGGCGATCCGGTTGGCTGCCGTGTCCAACTGGGCGTAGCTGAGACGGCGTTCGGCACCGGAGCCGGGATGGTCGAGGTAGACGAGCGCCTCACGGTCCGGGACGGCGTCGACGACCGATTCGAACAGGTCGGCAAGGTTGAACTCCACCGTTCCTCCTGACCCCGGGGTGACTGACGGCTCGGCGGTCATTAGAGCGCCGACCGGCGCAACTGGGAAGAGGGGGCACGGAAGTAATCTGACTGCCTGTCAGAAAACTATTGAACTGCGGCCCCTCCTACTGCAACCTGTTCTAGGTCTTGAGACTGGAGGCAGGCAATGGGCGGTACGGAACACCTGACCGTGCAGCGCGAAGGCGCCACGCTGGTGCTCACGCTGAACAGGCCGGAGGCGAAGAACGCACTCTCGCTGCCGATGCTCGTCGGGCTGTACGACGGCTGGCTCGCGGCGGACGCGGACGACACGGTCCGCTCCGTCGTCCTCACCGGCGCGGGCGGCTCCTTCTGCGCCGGCATGGACCTCAAGGCCCTCGCGGGCCGGGGGATGGAGGGCGAGCGGTACCGGGACCGGATGGAGGCCGACCCCGATCTGCACTGGAAGGCGATGCTGCGCCACCACCGCCCCCGCAAACCCGTCATCGCCGCCGTCGAAGGTCACTGCGTCGCGGGCGGCACCGAGATCCTCCAGGGAACCGACATCCGCATCGCCGGCGCGGGCGCCACCTTCGGCCTCTTCGAGGTCAGGCGGGGCCTCTTCCCCATCGGCGGTTCCACCGTGCGGCTGCCCCGCCAGATCGCCCGCACCCACGCCCTCGAAATGCTCCTCACCGGGCGCCCGTACAGCGCCGAGGAAGCCGCCGCCGTCGGCCTGGTCGGCAGGGTCGTCCCCGACGGCACCGCGCTGGAGCAGGCACTCCGCGTCGCCGAGCAGATCAACGCCTGCGGACCCCTCGCGGTCGAGGCGGTCAAGGCGTCGGTGTACGAGACCGCGGAGATGACCGAGAGCGAGGGCCTGGCCGCCGAACTGAAACGGGGCTGGCCGGTCTTCGCCACCGACGACGCCAAGGAAGGCGCCCGCGCCTTCGCCGAGAAGCGCCCGCCCGTCTACCGGCGCTCCTGAACCAAGGAGACAACCGTGCCCGACGTCCTCAGCGCACCCCTGGTGGTGGAGTTCCCCTTCACCCGCTCGCTGGGCCCCGTCCAGAGCGCCTTCCTCACCGGACTGCGCCAGCGCACCGTCCTCGGTGTCCGCACCCGCCGGGGAAAGATCCTCGTCCCACCGGTCGAATACGACCCCGTCACCGCCGAGGAGATCAGCGACCTCGTCGAGGTCGCGGCCACCGGCACCGTCACCACCTGGGCCTGGAACCCGGCCCCGCGCCGCGACCAGCCCCTCGGTACGCCGTTCGCCTGGGTGCTCGTCCGGCTCGACGGCGCCGACACGGCGCTGCTCCACGTCCTGGACGCACCCGGCCCCGAAGCGGTCCGCACCGGCATGCGGGTCCGTATCCGCTGGGCACCGGCCCGCACCGGCGCCATCACGGACATCGCCTGCTTCGAACCGTACGAGAGCGAGAGCGCGAACCCACAACCCGTGCCGCACACAGGTGAGTTCGCCGACCCGGTCACCGGGATCGTCACACCGGCCCGGCTCGACTACACGTACCACCCCGGCCGCGCCCAGAGCGCTTACCTCGAAGCGCTGGCCGGGCGGCAGGTCGTCGGTGAACGCTGCCCCGCGTGCCGCAAGGTCTACGTCCCCCCGCGCGGCGCCTGCCCCACCTGCGGAGTCGCCACCGACGAACGGGTCGAGGTGGGGCCGCGCGGCACCGTCACGACGTTCTGCATCGTCAACATCAAGGCGAAGAACGCCGCCATCGACGTCCCCTACGTCTACGCCCACATCGCCCTCGACGGCGCCGACCTCGCCCTGCACGCGCGGATCGGAGGCATCCCCTACGACCAGGTGCGCATGGGGCTGCGCGTCGAACCCGTCTGGACTCCGGGCAGCCGCCACCCCGACCACTACCGGCCCACCGGCGAACCCGACGCCGACTACGACACGTACAAGGAGCTGCTGTAGATGCGAGACGTGGCGATCGTCGCCTTCGCGCAGACCGACCACCGGCGGCGCACCGACGAACTCTCCGAGGTCGAGATGCTGATGCCCGTCCTGCATCAGGTCCTCGACACGACGGGCCTGAAGGCCAGCGGTATCGACTTCACCTGCTCCGGTTCCACCGACTACCTCGCGGGCCGCGCGTTCTCCTTCACCATGGCGCTCGACGGCGTCGGCGCCCACCCGCCGATCTCCGAGTCGCACGTCGAGATGGACGGCGCCTGGGCCCTCTACGAGGCATGGGTGAAGATCCGGACCGGCCAGGCGGACACCGCGCTCGTCTACGCCTACGGCAAGTCCTCGTGCGGCGAGGTCCGTGATGTCCTCACCCGCCAGCTCGACCCCTACTACGTCGCCCCCCTCTGGCCCGACTCCGTCGCGCTCGCCGCACTCCAGGCCCAGGCGCTCATCGATTCCGGGGCCACCGACGAACCGGCGCTCGCCGGGATCGCCGCCCGCAGCCGCACCGCCGCGACGGCCAACCCGCACGCCCAGCTCAGCGGCAGCGTCCCGGCAGGCGACTATCTCGTACAACCGCTGCGCACCGGCGACTGCCCGCCCATCGGCGACGGCGCGGCGGCCGTGATCCTCGCCGCGGGGGACACGGCCCGCGCCCTGTGCGCCCGCCCCGCCTGGATACGCGGGATCGACCACCGCATCGAGGCCCACGCCCTCGGCGTCCGCGATCTGACCGACTCACCCTCCACCCGGCTCGCGGCCGAACGCGCCGGTGCCTTCGAACGCCCGGTGGACACAGCGGAGTTGCACGCCCCCTTCACCTCCCAGGAGGTCGTCCTGCGCACGGCACTCGGACTGGGCGACGACGTGGACGTGAATCCGTCGGGGGGCGCGCTCGCCGCCAACCCCGTCATGGCCACCGGCCTCATCCGCCTCGGCGAAGCCGCCGCGCGCATCCACCGCGGCGAGTCCGACCGGGCGCTCGCCCACGCCACATCGGGCCCCTGCCTGCAGCAGAACCTGGTCGCCGTACTGGAAGGGGAGAGCGCCCATGTCTGAGGAACCCGTAGCGGTCGTCGGCGTCGGCCAGACCAAGCACGTCGCCGCCCGGCACGACGTCTCCATCGCCGGACTGGTCCGCGAGGCCGCCGTACGCGCGCTGGAGGACGCCGGACTGACCTGGGCCGACGTCGACGCCGTCGTCATCGGGAAGGCTCCCGACTTCTTCGAGGGCCTCATGATGCCGGAGCTCTATCTCGCCGACGCCCTCGGTGCCGTCGGCAAACCCATGCTCCGCGTCCACACCGCCGGATCGGTCGGCGGCTCCACGGCGCTCGTCGCCGCGAACCTCGTCGCCGCCCGCGTCCACCGCACCGTTCTCACCCTCGCCTTCGAGAAGCAGTCCGAATCGAACGCCATGTGGGGGCTCTCGCTGCCCGTCCCCTTCCAGCAGCCGCTGCTGGCCGGTGCGGGCGGCTTCTTCGCACCGCACGTCCGCGCGTACATGCGCCGCACCGGAGCGCCCGACACGGTCGGCTCCCTCGTCGCGTACAAGGACCGGCGCAACGCGCTGCTCAACCCGTACGCGCACATCCGCGACCCGGACATCACCCTGGCGAAGATCCAGGCCGCCCCCATGCTCTGGGACCCGATCCGTTACTCCGAGACCTGCCCCTCGTCCGACGGCGCCTGCGCCATGATCCTCACCGACCGGGCCGGGGCGGCCCGTTCGCCGCATCCGCCCGCCTGGGTGCACGGCGGAGCCATGCGCAGTGAACCGACGCTGTTCGCCGGGAAGGACTTCGTCTCGCCGCGGGCCGGAAAGGACTGCGCGGCCGATGTCTACCGGCAGGCGGGCATCACCGATCCACGCAGGGAGATCGACGCCGTCGAGATGTACGTCCCGTTCTCGTGGTACGAGCCGATGTGGCTGGAGAACCTCGGCTTCGCGGCCGAGGGCGAGGGCTGGAAGCTCACCGAGTCCGGTGCGACCGAAATCGACGGCGATCTGCCGGTGAACCCCTCGGGCGGGGTCCTGTCCACCAACCCCATCGGGGCCTCCGGCATGATCCGCTTCGCGGAGGCCGCCCTTCAGGTACGCGGACGGGCGGGCGATCATCAGGTCGACGGGGCACGGAAGGCGCTCGGTCACGCGTACGGCGGAGGGGCGCAGTTCTTCTCGATGTGGCTCGTCGGGTCCCGCCCTCCGGAGAGCTGAACGGGCGCCTCCCCGGGACGGCGCAGATGGCGGGCCTCAAGGGCCGGGGCCGGCGCTATCGTCAGGGCCATGCCCGACACCCGGCCCGGAACCCGGCTCACCCTCGGTCTCGCCCTCACCGTCCGCCACGACGGACAGGGCGGCGTCGCCGACGACCTCGACACCCCCGCGGGCCTCACCCACTGGGTCCGGGAACACCCCGAGGCCCTCGGCGGGGTGCCGGGCGACCGCTGGCAGGCCGACGCGGCCACCCTCGGCGACGTCCGGGCCCTGCGCGCCGCGGTCCGCGCGCTCTTCGCGCACGCCGTACGCCCCGGTGAGCCGAGCACGGCCGACGCGCGGCGGCTGCCGCCCGTCGCCGAGGCACTGGAACGGCTCAACGCCGCCGCTGCCGCCGTCCCCACCGTGCCGGTCCTGGAGTGGCCGGAGGGCGGCGAACCGACGTCCGCCGACCGCCCGGCCACCGCCACCCCCGGGCCCGGTCCGGACATCGTGGCGGCCACCCTCGCCCGCGCCGCGATCGGCTTCCTCGCCGGCCCGGACCGGAACGCCCTGCGCGCCTGTCACGCGCCGAGGTGCGTGCGCTACTTCCTCAAGGAGCACCCCCGGCAGGAGTGGTGCACACCCTCCTGCGGCAATCGCGCCCGGGTGGCCCGCCACCATGAGCGCCACCGCGCAGCGCGACCGTAGCCTGGCGCCCATGACTGGCGAGCGTGATCTGAGAACCCTGCTGAGGAGCATGCGGCCCGAGCTCAACCCGGGCCGTTACGTATTCACCACGGCGCCGGACGGGGTGGTGCCCGAGGGCACCACCCCCGTCGTCACGGTCGCGGAGCGCGAAGGGCTGACCCTGGTCCTGGCGGAAGCGGAAGCGGACGCGGCCGGTCTCGCGCACGACTACGTGGCCGGCTGGATCACCCTCCGGGTCCATTCGGCGCTGGACGCCGTAGGGCTGACCGCCGCCGTGGCTCTCGCCCTGACGGATGCCGGACTGAGCTGCAATGTGGTCGCCGGCTACCACCACGACCACCTGTTCGTCCCCCACGAGCGGGCTGCCGAGGCCGTGGGCGTGCTGGAGCGGCTGGCCGCGGAGTCGGCCTGACCCGCACACCGGGCGGCGGCCCGTCCCGTCACCGGTCACCCGAAA
Source organism: Streptomyces sp. NPDC045968 (assembly GCF_056430475.1). NCBI lineage: Bacteria > Bacillati > Actinomycetota > Actinomycetes > Kitasatosporales > Streptomycetaceae > Streptomyces > Streptomyces sp. NPDC045968. The sequence continues at coordinate 177,405 of NZ_JBWKLF010000005.1, forward strand.
GCGCCGGTCACAGCCACCCGGGGGCCGGGCCCGGCTCCGCAACGTGAGCCGGGACACGTACCATGTCGGCATGTCCTTCCTCCGCCGCCGTAGCGCCGCCACACCCGCGGGCCCGGACTTCGACGTCCTGGCCATGGACCCGGGGGACTGGCCCGGTAACCTCGGCGCCGGTCTGCTTCCTGCCCCCGACGGGACCTGCCAGGGCGTGTTTCTGCGGTACGACCTGTTCGGCGGGCGCGGCCCGGCGATGATCATCGGTAATCTGCCCGAGGGCTCGCCCGCCCGCGAGACCGAAGAGGGCCAGGTCCCCTTCGAGGTCGCCCAGCTGCTGCTCGCACTGGAGAACGACGAGCCGGTCGAGGTGACAGGCACCGAGGACTCCCCGGTCATGCAGGGCGACAACCTCCTGATCGTCCGGCGCGTCAAGCTCTCCGAGAGCCGTATCTCCTGCGTCCAGTTCGACCGGAGCGACGGCGTCCTGGTCACCATCGCCAGCTGGGACCGGCCGATCACCGACGATCTGTACGCACTGCTGAAGCCGCTCCCCGCAGAGCTCTTCCAGCAGGGCTGACACGCCCGCGGCCGTTACGTGCTCACGGGGCTCGGCGTCAGCAGGGAGATCACCGCCCTGGCCGACGCGGTGCCGATCCCCGTAGGCCCGTTGAGGTGCCACGGCGCGCCACCCGTACCCGACCGCAGGTCGGCGTCGTTGTAGCGGACGCAGTAGCGGTGCCAGTTGAGAATCCCGGCCAGCCAGTTCTGCAGATCGAGCACATAGGTGTCCAGGATCTCCCTGGCCTCCACCCCCAGTGCGAAGTCGTCGTAGAGCACCGGCAGTTCGTGCTCGATGACGTGCTGGAACTGCCGCATCCGTCCCTTCATCAGCTCGTGCACCATGGACACGCCCGTCGGATAGTCCACCCCGAAGAAGTTCTGCACGACCAGGACGGCGTTGTGCACCTCGCCCTCGTACTCGATCTCCTTCTGGTACGAGAAGAGATCGTTGAGCAGCGTCGCGTAGTCGACCGCGGCGTTCTCCAGCGAACGGATCGGTCCGCTGCGGTAGACCTCGGCGGGCACCTGGTCGCCGTGCGACAGCCGGCACAGCCGCATCGTCATGTCCGCGCCGAACGTGAACCGCCGCATCTCGATGTAGTCGACCGGGTCCGGAATGCGGTTCTGCGCCTGGTTGGCCAGCTCCCACAGCCAGCTGTTGAGCATGTCGTCCACCGCCGTGCGGAACGTACGCCGCGAAGCGTCGTCCATCGGCCCGGCCGTCCGTTCCCACAGATCGCCGAGACCACGCTCCATCGCGTCGGACGGCTCGGGAACGGGCCCGCCGTCCAGCGGCATGAACAGCCGCAGCCGCTCATTGGCCGCCCACGCCCCGGCCAGGTCGCGGGTGCGCCCGTAGATCACCGGATAGAGATCGTCGCCGTACGTGCCCCACGTCAGCCAGTTCGACGACAGATCCAGCTCCTCCGGCGTCGCGTCCGGATCGAGGCCCGCCGAGCAGAGCGGCAGATCGATGTTGCGCGCCCGGCGCTCGTCCCAGACATGTGATCCGGGCCGTCCGGCAACCGGTTCGAGCATGCCCATCCGCCGCGCCCACACGATGTTCCGGTCCCTGGCGGCCGCCAGGTGCGGGCTGAGGGTGAGCGGGTACGGGAGATCGAAGTCGGGAAGGATGGACGGGCCGACCTGCTGGAACGGCACATGGGTATGGCTGCGCAGGCGGGCCGCCTCCGCACGCGGGGTGAGACGGACCGACGCGGCGGCCATGCCCCAGCCGGAATCGGCGGGCCCGGCCGGTACGCCGCCGCCGTTCATGTAGCGGCTGGACCGCATGTGCCACTCGTGCCCGCCGGACTGCCAGTCCTGGAGGCCCTTGGTGTACGCGAACACGGCGGCCGTCTCGGCGGCCGTGAGCCCCTTCTCGGCGCAGAGCGGGCCCACCTCCGTGAGCGCGGTGTTCTCGAACTGCTGGAGCCGCGACGTCAGCAGGTCGTTGACGGCGTCGGCGGCCTCCTGCGTCGTACACCCGAGGAAGTGTTCGAGGACCAGCACGCCATTGCTGTTCTCCTTCTCGTCCTCCACCTCGCGCTGGTACGAGAAGAGGTCGTTGCGCAGATGCACCGCGTCCGAGAAGGCGTCCCGCAGCACCCCGAGCGGCCGTGATCCGGCCACCGAGGCCGGGACCTCCGCGTCCGCCGCGAACTCCACCAGCCCCGCCGACCAGGGCGCCCCGCCGACCTTCCGGCGCATCTCGATGTACTCGACGGGGTTGGCGATCCGCCCCTCGTCCATGTTGGAGAGCTCCCACAGGGACTCGTTCAGGAGATGCTCGGTGTTCTCGGCGAACCGGGCGCGCCAGGCGTCCGACATGGACGGCACCGTACGCGCCCACAGGTCGGCGAGCCCGGCCTCGACCGGGTTCTCGGGTTCCGGGAACCCCTCGGCCAGATCCATCGGCATGAAGGCGGGCAGCCGGTCCAGATACCGCTTCCCGCCCTCCCGGTCCAGTGACCGCTTGAAGGTCTCCAGGAAGTGGTCGTCGAAGAAGAAGACCCACACGTACCAGTCGGTGACCAGCGAGAGGGCGTCGGCCGAACAGTCGGGGTGGGTGTACGCGCAGAGCAGTGCGTAGTCATGGGCGTCGAGATCGCTCTCCTCCCAGACGCCGGACCCCTCCAGCATGTTCATCCGGCGTGCCCACTCCTTGGTGTGCCGCCGGGCCTCCTCCACATGAGGATTGAGCCGTGCCGGATACGGAACATAGAAGTCCGGCAGTGAGAAGGGCTGTGCCATGTGCCTGCGGCCTTTCCGAGTACATCCGCGCGCTGTTCGCGCGGACCGGTGCTGTCCGCGCCAGCACTACCCCTCGGCCATCCGGGGCACGCACAACCCGCATTAGTCACATAATTCAGGCGGGTCGCCGGAGGTCTCGTAAAGCTCAGGTAACGGAACCGGGCAGCGCCCCGGACGGATCTTTCCGGCCGCAGGTCAGACGCACTGTCAGTGGTCTGGTCCAGTGGCTCGTTCTGCCATCCCCGCAGCACACTTGACGCGCCATCACCACCCGCCACAGAGTGTGTGCGCTCACCACCGGTTCTCGGAAGGGTTGTCATGACGTCCAGGCAAAGGACCAGACTCGCTCTCGCTCTGACCACGGTGGGGGCGCTCGGCGTCGCACTGATGGCCCCGGTGGCCCAGGCCGGTGCGCAGGAGACGCGGCCGGAGTGCCCGCGCTCCCTCGACTGCGACTGGGTGCCCGCGGCCTACAAGCAGACGGGCGACCCGGCCGACAAGGCGACGTACGGCAACTACGACACGTCGGACCGGCCCAGGACCAACAAGATCAGGTTCATCGTGCTGCACGACACCGAGGTCGACTTCGCGACGACGCTGAAGATCTTCCAGAACCCGCTGAAACAGGCATCGGCCCACTATGTCGTCCGCTCCGCCGACGGTCACGTCACGCAGATGGTGAAGAACAAGGACGTCGCCTGGCAGGCGGGCAACTGGTACCTCAACACCCACTCCATCGGGATCGAGCAGGAAGGCGTCGCCGCCGAGGGCGCCAAGTGGTACACCCCCGAGATGTACCGGTCGACGGCGAAGCTCGTGCGCCACCTCGCGGCCGAGTACGACATCCCGCTCGACCGCGAACACATCATCGGCCACGACTCGGTGCCGCCCACCAGTACCGGCGGAACCAGGAACATGCACTGGGACCCGGGCCCGTACTGGGACTGGAACCGCTTCATGGCACTGCTGGGCAGGCCGACCGTGCCGAGCGCCTCACCCAGGAGTGAACTCATCACCGTCAGCGCGGACTTCACGAGCAACAAGCAGGCGTTCCGTGACTGCGAGAAGGGCGTCGACCTGCCGCTCCAGGGCAGCAGCGCCGTCCCGCTGCACACCGCGCCGGACGAGGCCTCACCGCTGTTCTCCGACCCCGGACTCCACCCCGACGGCTCTCCCGGCACCGACTGCGCCGCCGACTGGGGCAGCAAGATCACCGCCACCCAGCGCGCCGTGGTCGCCGACCGCGCCGAGGGCTGGACGGCGATCTGGTGGTACGGCCAGAAGGCGTGGTTCCGGACCCCGCCCGGCGCCGGGGTCACCACCCCGACCTCCGGTTACGTCGTGAAACCGAAGGCCGGGAGGGGCGAGGTGCCGGTGTACGGGGTGGCCTACCCGGACAAGGCCGACTACCCGGCCGACTTCACGGGCCAGCGGATCGGTACGGCGCTCCCGTACACGATCAAGCCGGGCCAGGCGTTCCCGGGCGGCGGCGAAGCGCCTGCCGGGTACTATTACGCACCGACGATCGACTCGTCGAAGCCGTACGACCACACCTACTTCAGCGGCAAGGAGAAGTACGTGACGGTCCAGATCGGCCACCGCGTCGGCTTCGTGAGGACCTCGGACGTGGACGTGGTGCGAGCACGCTGACGACAGCCTCAGGGGGGCGCCCACGACCGCGCAGGTGGGACGGGCGCACCACCCCGAAGGTGTTCGTCAGGCGCCGTCCCACACCGGGGCGTCCGTCCCCCAAAGGCCCGGCGGGCGTGCCCAGTTCACCGGGCTCCCCTCGTACGACACCGGCGGCAGCACGTGCCGCAGCCGCCCCATGGGGCTGTCGGTCCCGGTCAGCCGGTGCTCGGCGTCGAAGCCCTCGTCCTCGCCGGGAGCGGGTGCCAGGTCGTGGATCAGCCAGTGCGCGGTCCGCGCCAGGGCCAGACGGGCCAGGCGCGTGCCGCCCGTGCGGTGCTGCTCGGTGAGCGCGCGCAGCACCGCGGCCGCGAGCAGATAACCGGTGCCGTGGTCGAGCGCCTGGGCGGGCAGCACGCCGGGCGAGGCCGAGGACCCCTCCAGTTCGGCGATGCCGGTGGCCACTTGGACCAGGCTGTCGAAGCCGCGCCGCTCGTGCCACGGCCCGTAACGGCCCCACGCGGAGAGCTGGGCGACCACGAGACCCGGACGGCGCTCGGCGAGCGCCTCGGGTGCCAGTCCGAACCGGTCCAGCGCGCCGGGCCGGTAACCGGTGACCACCACGTCCGCCTCACCGAGCAGTTCCTCGAAGAGCCTGCGGTCGGCGGCCTCCCCGAGGTCCAGGGTGGTCGAGCGCTTCCCCATCCCCGTGTCGTTGTGGGCCTCCTGGCTTTCCGGCAGCTGTGGGGCGTCGATCCGCAGCACGTCAGCGCCGAGCAACGCCAGCGTGCGGGTGGCGACCGGTCCGGCCAGCACGCGGGTCAGGTCCAGGACGCGCAGCCCCGCGCACGGCAGCGCGGCATCACCGAGCGACCGGGCCGGGGCATCATCGATGCGCGTCGTCGTCAGCAGCGGCTGCCCCGCAACCAGTACTCCCTGCTCGCTCCTGGCCCAGTCCTCGGGGCTGCGTGCCGCGACGGCCAGACCGCCCGCCGCGTACCCGGTCTCCTCCACCTTCGCCGCGGTGAGCCCCGCGATCGCATGGGCCACCGCGTCCACCGCGCCCTCGCCGGCGTCCCCCGGCACCCCGAGAGCGGCGAGCAATCGGGCCCGGTGGTGAGGGTAGTTGGCGTGCGTACGAACCCATCCGTCGCTCGCCCGCCAGAACCGGGACAGCGGCGAGAAGGTCGACCACGCCTGCCCGTCGACCCGCACCAGCCGGTCGCTGAGGAACGCCGCGGCGACTGCCTCGTCATCGACCCGCACCCGGGGAACAGGGCGCCCCGTGCGTACGGACGTGAGCTCGGCAGCCGCGAGCGAGCACACCGCGACGGTGGCTCGCGCCAGCTCCATGACAGGCAGCCGGGCCGGCAGCCCTCCGGACGGGCCCCCGAAGGAGACCCGGTCGACCAGAGACGAATCGGCACCCAGTGCCGCCCAAGCGTGCGAGGTCCCGGCCGTGATCGGCGAATTCATGCCCCCACTATGGCACTCAGTGACATCCGCAGGAAGGGGTGCGTCATGGCCCCGGACCTGAGCCCCGGACAGCGAACAGCGTGCTGCCGAACCGGTGTGTCGGCACCGGTCCCGCAGCACGCTCTTCCCCCGTCGGTGCGGTCAGCGGGTCCCCACAGCGGCACGCACGGCCCGGCGCGCCATCGCGCAGTCGTCGTGCAGCCTGCGCAGCAACAGCCGCTGCTCCTCGCCCGACGAGAGAGCACCCGGCCGCTCCTGGCCGCCGCCCGCGGGCGGCGCCTCCCGCATGGTCCGCTGGACAGCGGTCTCGTACGTACGGATCTCCCGCGTCAGTACGAGCATGAGGTTCACCAGGAACGCGTCACGCGCCGCCGGGCCGTTGACCTGGGCCAGCTGACTGATCTGACGCCGCGCCATCGGGGCGTCACCGAGCACCGCCCACAGCGTCGCCAGGTCGTACCCCGGCAGATACCAGCCCGCGTGCTCCCAGTCGACCAGCACAGGACCGGTGGGCGACAGCAGGATGTTCGAGAGGAGCGCGTCGCCATGACAGAACTGCCCCATGACCTGCTTGTTGCCCGCGTGGGCCAGACCGTGCAGCAGCTTCTGCAGATCACCGAGGTCACGGTCGGTGAACAGCCCCAACTCGTGATAGCGGGCGATCCGTGACGCGTAGTCGAGCGGAGCCTCGAACAGGCCCGCGGGCGGCCGCCAGCTGTTGAGCCGGCTGATCGCTCCGAGAGCCGCCCGCACATCCGCTCTCGGCGGGGCCTCCACCGGATGCCTCGTCAGAGCCGCGACCCGTCCGGGCATGCGCTCGATCACCAGCGTGCAGTTCTCCGGGTCCGCGGCGATGAGCCGGGGTGCCCGCACCGGTGGGCGATGGCGGACGAAGGCGCGGTATGCAGCTATTTCGTGGCGGAACCGCTCCGTCCACGCGGGGGAGTGGTCCAGTAAGCACTTGGCCACGGCGGTGGTGCGCCCGGTCGTGCCGACGATGAGGACGGACCGGCCACTGCGCCGCAGCACCTGCACGGGGTTGAACTCAGGGCAGATGCGGTGCACCGAGGCGATGGCCATCCTCAGCTGTGCGCCCTGGGGGCCGGACAAGTCGATTCTCCCGCTGAGCGGTTGTGTACCCAGCCCCGCCGGCCGCCTCATCCGACCCAGGCCGGGCGCCGGCGCGGCGTGGGGGTCGAGATACGGCCCGCCACCCGCCCCCATGGGACGGAGCGGGCGGGGCGGGGCGGACACGGAGGACGATGCTGTGTACATGAGCGAGACAGATCCCTTCGTGCGCCGACAAGTTGCGTGCGCCGCCCCGGCCGGCGGCCGTCCGGCACCCTGGGGAGTACCTAGGGCTGCCGGGCGGGGTGGCGCTTTCCTACCTTACACCGGGCCGCGGGTGGCAGACCATCTGGCGCACCCTGGCGAACCCTGGCGAATAGTCGACCCGCCTTTGCCAGGGGGTTAGTGTCAAGTCAGCCGAGAACCTGGGGGCTTGACGTGAGCGGAGAACCCAACACCCGCCTGAACGACCTGTTCGGCCTGGCCGGATGGTCCAAGGGCGAACTCGCGAGAATGGTGAACCGACAGGCGGCGGCCATGGGCCACCTCCAACTGGCGACCGACACCTCGCGGGTCAGGCGTTGGATCGACATGGGGGAGTCCCCACGCGATCCCGTGCCCGAAGTGCTGGCAGCTCTGTTCACCGAGCGACTCGGCCGTGTCGTGACCATCGAGGACCTCGGGTTCGGCCGACGCGGGCGTGTGGGGAAACGGCGGGACGCGGGGACGGAGAAGAATCCCGACGGCCTGCCGTGGGCGCCCGAACGGACGGCAGCGGTCCTCACCGAATTCACGGGAATGGACCTCATGCTCAACCGACGCGGCTTGGTGGGCGCGGGCGCCGCGCTCGCCGCCGGCTCAGCTCTCACCAGCGCCATGTACGACTGGCTGCACTCCGACCCCGCTCCGGCGGCCGACGCTCCACGCCTCAATGACGCGATGTACGCCGACAACGCCGGCTTCGACCGGTACGAGGCGGCCCCCATCGGCTCCGAGGAGATCGAGGCACTCGAACGCTCGGTCGAGGTGTTCCGCGCCTGGGACGCCTCCCGCGGCGGCGGCCTCCAGCGCAAGGCGGTCGTGGGCCAGCTCAACGAAGTGGGGGGCATGCTCTCCTACCGCCACCCCGACCACCTCCAGCGCCGCCTGTGGGGCGTCGCCGCGAATCTCGCCGTGCTCGCGGGCTGGATGTCCCACGACGTGGGCCTCGAACCCACGGCCCAGAAGTACTTCGTCATCGCCGCCCACGCGGCGCGCGAGGGCGGCGACCGTCCACGCGCGGGCGAGGCACTGTCCAGGGCGGCACGCCAGATGGTGCACCTGGGCCGTCCCGACGACGCCCTGGACCTGATGAAGCTCGCCAAGTCCGGTTCCGGCGACGAGACACTGCCCCGTACCCGGGCCATGCTGCACACCATCGAGGCATGGGCCCAGGCGTCCATGGGGCGTGGCCAGGCCATGCGGCGCACCCTCGGGGAGGCCGAGGAGCTCTTCGTCTCCGACAAGGGAGACGTTCCGCCGCCCAGCTGGATGCAGATGTTCGACGAGGCGGACATGCACGGTATGCAGGCACTCGCGTTCCGTACGCTGGCCGAGCACGATCCGGCGGCGGCCTCCACCGCGCAGCGCCATGCCAAGCGGGCGCTGGACCTGCGTATCAACGGTCGTCAGCGGTCCAAGATCTTCGACTACATCTCACTCGCCTCGGCCTGCTTCATCGCCGACGACCCCGAGCAGGCCGACCGGTACGCACGGCTGGCCCTGGTGTCGATGGGGGAGACCTCCTCGCACCGTACCTGGGACAGGCTCCGCGAGATGTACCGGCTCACCGGCCAGTTCGCGGGGTACGCGAAGATCGAGGATCTGCGCGAGGAGATCGAAATGGCCCTGCCCCAGAGCACGTTCAAGAAGTCCCGGGGCAGCCAGATCTGAAGCCGGACGACGCGGGCGACTGCCCCCGTTCGTCCGCCCGCCTCATCCTCCGATGCGGGCAACCAACACACACGCGTCGTCCAGGCGCTCGGTCCCGCCGAACTCCTCGACAACGGCTCGTACACAGTCCTGCGCCGTGCGGGCCTGTGCGAAGCGCGGCGCGAGAGCGAGCAGTGTCTCCGGGCCCGCACCCCGGTCCCTGCGACGCGTCAGGCCGTCCGTGTGCAGAAGCAGCACGTCTCCGGGCAGCAGCCGCACCTGGTCCTGTTCGTAGGCGACCCCGGAGGCCGCGCCGAGCAGTACGCCGTCGGGCCGGGGCAGGGGACGCCCCGTTCCGTCGCGGAACAGCAGGGGCGCGGGGTGCCCCGCCTGTGCCCAGGCGAGGGTGCCGGTCGTGGGGTCGAAGCGGCAGCACACGGCGCTGCCCAGGGCCGGCTGAACCGTCGATTCGAGCAGCTGGTTGAGATGGCCCATCAGGGCTCCGGGTTCGATCCCGGCCACGGCCATGCCGCGCAGCGCGCCGAGGAGCATCGCCATGGCCGAGGTGGCCGGGATGCCGTGGCCGGTCAGATCGCCGACCGTGAGCAGTGTCCTGCCGTCCGGCAGCTCCAGCGCGTCGTACCAGTCGCCGCCGATCAGGTCGCTCGACTCCGACGGCAGATAGTGGCCGGCGAGGTCGAGAGCTCCGGCTCCCTGCCGCGGCAGCCGGAGCGAACCACGCCACGGAGGCAGTACGGCCTCCTGCAACTCGACGGCCATCCGGTGTTCGGTCCGCGCCCTGTGCTGTTCGTGGTTCACCGAGTCGCGGGTCCTGACGACGACGCCCTGGCTGCGCCGCAGCTCGCTGACATCGCGCAGGACCGCCCACATGGAGGCGGTGCAGCCGTCGGCGTCGAGCACGGGTTCCCCCATCATGTGCAGCGTCCGCACATGACCGGTGTTCCGCAGGATGCGGAACTCGCCGTCTATCGGTTTGCCGTCGACCAGGCAGGCCGTCACCATCGACGTGAGCAGTGGCTGGTCCTCGGGGAGGAGGACGGACGGCAGCTCGTCGAGGGACAGGGGCCCCGACGCGGGGGCCCTGCCGAAGATCTCGTACAGCTCCTCGGACCAGCTGACCTCGTCGGTCAGCAGATTCCATTCGGCGCTGCCGACTCTGCTGAGCAGCGAGCCGGGCTGTGCGTCGGTTCCGCGCCCCTCGGCGCTCGTCGGCTCCGGCTCCGCGGTCGCCTGGACCGGCAGCCCTTCCCTGAGCTGTCCCAGATGTCCGTCGAGGTCGTCGAGATGGTGGACCGCGAGGTCGCAGAGCGCGCGCTGCCAGCGCAGCTGAGGATCGTCCTCGTCGATCACCACGGCGTCCCGCCGCACGGCGTCCACATCTCCGCGCAGTCGACGGGCCCGGTGGATCAACGCATCGACGGCATCTCGCTCGGGAGGCTGTGGTGCGGGGCGGTCCGCGAACAGATGGGACGGCATCTCGTACTCCGATACAGGCGCGGCGGCCAGGTCTCAAGGTGGACCGAGACGACTGTTGCACAGGCTGCGGGAGGCCGTAAGGGATTTGGCAACACTCGATACGTTGTTGCTTCTGGCATATGCCATGGGCCTCGCGAAGTGAGGCTCTTCCGAACACCCTTGCCTTTTAAGGGGCGTTGAGGAGCCCCTTGGTGAGGTTCCGGGCATTCGGCGCACGCCCGCGCGAGATTTTCGTCAGCGCGCGCCCCCTGGGGGCTGGTCCGGGAATGGCGCCGCCCCGTCCGGCGTTACGTCACCAGAATGAACGAAAACGACACCCATTCCCATCGCGGGAGGGGGTCGGCGCACGCATCTGGAGGTGCCCATGGCACGCAGTGAGACCAGGCCCGTAGTCACACTCCGGTCGACCGCCGGAACGGGGCAGACCTATGTGACGCGCAAGAGCCGTCGTAACAACCCCGACCGGCTGCAGCTGCGCAAGTACGACCCGGCGGCGGGGCAGCACGTCCTCTTCCGGGAGGCTCGCTGACCTGGTGAGGGGTGGTGACGGTTCCCGGTCGGTGCTCTCGGTCACATCCGGGGGTGGCGATTCTTGGGAACCGGGCAGGATGGTTTACCGTTCATCTATGTGTGGGTGAACGGCCCTGCCGAAAGCGGAGGCCCTTCGCGCCCACCCCCTGAGCCGCCCCGGCCGGATTCCCCCGATCCGGCCGGGGCATCCCTTCTTCCCCGGCCCGCTTTTCCCTGGCCCGCGCACCGGGGCGTCGCCCGGCTCCGTAGGCGTCACATGCTTTCGTCGAGGTCCGCCGCGTAGTGCTCGATGGCCGGCCGGTAGCGCGCCACGTGAGGGTCGGTACTCGTCGCGGCCACCAGGCGCAGCAGAATCTCCATCGCCTCGTGGTGCTCGCCGATGTTGTAGAGCGCCATGGCGAGGAAACTCCGCAGCGCCCCGTCGTCCGGGAATTCCGCCACACCACGGCGGAGCGTCTCGACTGCCTGCCCGTACCTCCCCAGTACGCGGTACGTGCTGCCGAGACCGAGGAGCGCGCCCCGGCGGTCCTCCTCGGTGAGGCCGGGCAGCTGGAGGCCGCGCTCGTAGTACGACACCGCCTCCGCCTCCAGTCCCAGCACGTCATGGGCCCATGCGGTCTGATAGGCCACATCGGCCGCGTCGGGGAACTGGGCGGTGAGCGCGAGAAGACGCTCCCTGGCCCGTTCGGGGCGGCCCTCCACCCGCAGCCGTACGGCCTCGGCCAGCAACGTGTCCTTGTCTTGTGCGCTCATGCCCTCATCGTCGCAGGCAGGCCGGCCCCGCCGACCGCGGGTACCCGACCTCGCGTGTGGTCAAGGAAGTTCGGGGCAGTCTTTCGCCCATGACTGCTGAGACGGAACGGACCGGAAAGAGACGCTGGGGCCGACTGCTGGTCCGGGCGGCGATGTTCGTGGCTGCGGTCCTCGGGCTGGTGGCCTTCTCCGTGGTCCTGGCCCATGTGACGCTCACGCCGTCACCGGCCTCGGAAGACCTCGTGACGTCGAACCTGCGGCCCGGACGGTCGCTGCGGCAGTACGCCGAGGACTACACCTTCCTCGCCGCCTGCAAGCAGGCGGGCGGGAATCTGCTGCTGGGCGCACCGTTCGGTGTGCTGCTGCCGATCCTGGTGGCGCGCAGGCTGCGGATGATCCGCATGGCGCTCCTGACGGTGGCGGTCATGGTGGTGGTCGAGCTCATCCAGGGGGCGCTCGTCGCGGGCCGGGCCTTCGACATCGATGACGTGATCCTCAATACGTCCGGCGCCCTGCTCGGGTATCTGCTGGTGGGCCGCCGGCTCAGCCATCGCTATCACACCCTCGGAGAGGCCTCCCCGGCACCGGCACCGGCGCCGGTACCCCCGCCGCCGCCGGCTCCGGCCCCGGCTCCGGCCGCCGCCCGAAAGAGCCGGAGCGCGTCCGCTCCGGCTCGTGGCCGGGCACTGATCGCCCGTATCCGGAAGTACCGGCCGGGTCGCGTCGGGGGAGCACCGCGACCCGGCCGTCGTCGCCGCTAGAGCGCCGGGTAGGCGTTCTTCATGAGCTCCTGGAACTGGGCGGAGAACCAGTGTCCGGCGACGGGGGCGTTCGCCAGCGCGCCGGACATGCTGTTGCCGTTACGGGGGTTACCCGTGTACGTCGGGTCGCACATCCGGTCGAAGCCCTTGCCTTCGTCGTTCGGGATCGCCTTGCTGGAGCCGTCCGACTCGCCCGGGGGCTTCACCCAGACATAGGCGTCGATGCCGGGCTCCGGTGCCGGCTGCGGTCGTTCACCGAGGCCGGCTCCGGACTGGTTGCACCAGTTGCCCATGTGGATGCGCCGGTCGTAACGGCCGCCGTTCACGTAGGTGTCGACGCTGGTCGTCGCCCCCGGTCCGGTGGGCCTGGCGGTGCCGCCCCAGCCGTTGCGTGAGGTGTCGATCAGCATGCCGATGCCGGAGTTGAAGCCGATCGAGACCAGCTTGGCGCGGAAGGCCTGGGCGAAGGACAGCTCGTCCGTGTAGCGGTTCCAGTCCACCCACTTCGACTGCCGTACGGAGGTTCCGTTGACGGAGTCGTCGATGGAGAAGTTCTCCTCCTTCAGCGCGCTGTAGTTGGCGGTGTTGGTGATGAACCCGTGCACGTCGTTGACCGTGGCGCCCTCGGCGGTGGCCGCCGCCTTGAACATGTCGGCCGACGGGGCGAAGTTGTCGTCCCAGCCGATCCAGCCGTGGTGTCCGGCGTCGATGTAGTTGTAGACGTTGGGGGCGTCGCCGAGCTTGTTGAGCGCGTATCCGACGCCCTTGATGTAGTTGCCGTTGGCCTTCATGACGTCGCAGGCCGGGGTGGCGGTGGCGCGGCTGCCGGTGTTGGTCACCAGGTTCGGCAGCGAGTCGATCTCGACCGTGTTGACGATGCGCAGCCCGGCGTACTTCGGGTCGGCGAGGATCGCCGCGATCGGGTCGATGTACTCGGTCTTGTACCGGCCGATCTCGGTGGGCCCGAGCTCGCCGTTGGAGGCGAGCGCCGCGCAGTCGCGTCCCGGCAGGTTGTAGATGACGAGCTGGACGACGAGCTCGCCGGAGCCCTTCTGCGCGAGGGCCGCGTCCAGGTGGTCGCGCAGGCCCATGCCGCCGTTGACGCCTTCGATCGCGGCGATGCGGTCGAGCCATACGGCGGTGGGCTCGTTGGCGACGCGGGAGCCCCCGGGCTCGGCCGCGGCCTTCGCGGACCACTCCGGGTTCACATAGACGTCGGCGCCCACGTACGGGTTGTCGACGCGGTCACCCGTCGGAGGATCGGTCGGGTCCGTGGGGTCGGTCGGGTCCGTCGGGCCGCCGTTGCAGGTGACCCCGTTCAGTTTGAACGTCGCGGGCACGGTGCTGTTTCCGTTGCCGGTGGCGTTGAAGCCGAAGGAGGCGGAGGCACCGGTGGCCAGCGAACCGTTGTACGAGACGTTCTTCGCGGTGACGGCGGTGCCGCTCTGCGAAACGGTGGCGTTCCAGCCCTGGGAGACCTGCTCGCCGGCGGCGAACGACCATTGGAGCTGCCAGGCGTTGACCGCGTCTCCGGTGTTGGTGACGGTCACGGCGCTGGTGAAGCCGCCGTTCCACTGGTTCTGGATCTTGTAGTCGACGGTGCATCCGGCGGCTGCCGCCGCCGACGGTACGGCTGCGGCGGCGGTGCCCGCCGCGGCGGCGACCAGAGCTCCCGCCGCGATGAGGGCGGTGCGTGATCTGCGGACGGGGGTGCGGCTCGTGCGGCTCATGAGAGTTCCGTTTCCTCAGCTGTCGAGGGCGCGCAGATGATCGCGCAGCCCGATTCCGTACGGGGTGGGGGTGCCGTCGTAGTTGCTGATCAAGGCCGGACCCGAGGAACAGTCCCAGGTGTTCCAGGTCCATCCGAGATAGGAGAGTCCGCGGTCGTCGAACCACCGCATGACCCGGTCGGCGAAGCCGTGGGAGCAGGTGTTCTCGCCGATCTCGCCTGCGACGAGGGGGACTTCGGCGGCGACCGGTGCGAGCGTGGAGTTCCAGCAGGTCTCGTTCGCACAGACGTTGAAGTTGTAGACGTGCCAGGCGGCGGCGAGATTGCCCGCCGGGTCGGCCGGCTTGTGCTGGAGCCACTGACCGAGGTCGTTGGAGTACGCGAGCCCGCCGGCCAGGATCAGGTTCCTGGCGCCGGTCGCCCGTACCGCGTCGACCAGGTCCTGCATGCCCGCGACCTCGTAACCGATGCCCGGGCAGCTCCCGCCGTCCCGCCAGCAGGTCCAGGCCTGGCCGAGGGTGGGTGTGGCGCGGTCCGGATACGGTTCGTTGAACAGGTCGAACACCACGGTCGGCTCATCCTTGAAGGCCGAGGCGACCGAGGACCAGAAGGCCGGTGTGTACCGCGCGTCGGGCATGGGCTTCTGGCAGCTGGCGTGTACATCGGAGCAGCCCGCGGAGTTGCCGGTGTACTGCCCCCAGGTCCAGTGCAGTTCGACCATCGGTGTCATGCCGTGGGCCTTGACGCGCTGGACCAGGTCCTTCACGGCGTTGATGTAGTTGTTGCCCGCGTAGCGCGGATCGATGTTGGTCAGGCCAAGCCAGCACTCCTCGTTCAGGGGGATACGGACGGTGTTGGCGTTCCAGTCGGCGATCGCCTGGACAGAGGCGTCGTCGACCGGCCCGTCGAAGATTCCATGTCCTTGTACGCACATGAACTCCCCGCCGGAGCGGTTGACGCCGAGCATGCGGCGGGTGGCGCCGGTCTGGTCGACGAGCTTGTTGCCCGACACCTTCAGTACCGGCGGACCGGCCGGTGGGTCGGGTGGATCGGTCGGGTCCGGCGGGTCGGTCGGGCCGGGGTCGCCGCCGCACGGCGTCCCGTCGAGTGTGAACGCGGCGGGTGCCGATCCCGTACCGGCTCCCGAGGCGAGGAAGCCGGCACTGACGCTCGCGCCGGTCGCGAGCGTGCCGTTCCAGGTCTCGTTCGCGGCGGTGACGGTCCTGCCCGACTGCGACCACCGTGCGTTCCAGCCCTGCGTGACCTTCCGGTCGCCGGGCAGATCGAATCCCAGACTCCAACCGCTCACGGAGGAACCCAGGTTGGTGAGCGTGACGGACCCCTGGAATCCGCCGTCCCACTGGCCGGTGGTCGTGTACTCCACCGTGCAGACGGGTGCGGAGCCGGAGGCGGTGACCACGGGGGCGACGGTGATGCCGACCGCGGCGAGAACAGTTGCCAGGACCAAGCGGAACACGTGCCGTAGATGTGGCGAATGCGGGGGGTGTCGCATGAAGCGACTCCTTACAGACCAGACGTGCCCCCTACGGCACGTCGACTGATGGAACCGCTCCCACTGGTGTGGCATGACGTTAGAGCGTCAATTCGTAACGGTCAACAGACCCGTTCTGATCTCTTGCTATCGAATTTATTCGACTCTTCAAGTCTCTTGACTCCCTTTTTCCCCATCCCCATGCTGGGAGCGCTCCCACTGGTTCAAGGCTTGTGCTCAACCCCGCACACCCCCCATGTCGCCGAGCCGCGAGGAGGACCTGCGCATGCCATCGGGAAGCGCACGAAGAGCATGGGTACCAAGGAGATCCGGCAGAACCGGAACGACATCGCGCAGGTTATGGACGGCGCTCGCCGCCGCCTTCGCCCTCCCTCTGGGCATGACCGCGGCAGCAGACGCCCCGGCCCAGGCAGCCGCCGTGCAGTGCAGCGTCGACTACAAGGCCAATGACTGGGGTTCGGGTTTCACCGCCGAACTCAACGTCACCAACCGGGCCTCCACCCCGGTCGACGGCTGGACCCTCACCTACAGCTACGCGGGCAACCAGACGCTCAGCAACGGCTGGAGCGGCACCTGGTCGCAGTCCGGGAAGAACGTCACCGTCAAGAACGCCTCCTGGAACGGGACCATCGCCCCGGGAGCCGCGGTATCGACGGGCGCGCAGTTCACCTACAGCGGTACGAACGCCGCCCCCACCGGCTTCGCCGTCAACGGCACGACCTGCGCCGGCGCCCACCAGCCGCCGATCACCGTCCTCACCAGCCCGGCAGCGGGCTCCGTCTTCACGGCCGGGGACCCGGTGCCGCTCGCCGCGACGGCCGCCGCCGCGGACGGCGCGACCATCAGCAAGGTCGAGTTCTACGACGACACCACCCTCCTCGGCACGGACACGACCTCGCCGTACTCCTATACCGCCGCGGGGCTGTCGGCGGGCGGGCACTCCGTCTACGCACGGGCCTACGACAGTCTGGGCGGATTGGCCGAGTCACCGCCCGCGGGCATCACGGTCGTCGCCGGCCCCGCCGTCGTCGCCACGCCGGCCCAACTGGGCGTCCGGCAGGGCACGTCGGGGACCTTCGGCGTCTCACTGTCCACCGCACCGGCCGCCCCCGTCACCGTCGGCGTGGCCCGGACCGCGGGCAACACCGGACTGACGGTCACCGGCGGCGCGAGCCTCTCCTTCACACCGTCGAACTGGTCCACGCCCCAGAAGGTGACCGTGAGCGCGGACAGCGCGGGCACGGGCGCCGCCACCTTCACCGTGACGGCTCCCGGCCACGCCAAGGCCCAGGTCACCGTCACGCAGCTGGCCGCGGCCAAGACGTACGACGCACGCTTCCTCGATCTGTACGGGAAGATCACCGACCCGGCGAACGGCTACTTCTCGCCGGAGGGCATTCCGTACCACTCCGTCGAGACACTGATCGTGGAGGCCCCCGACCACGGGCACGAGACGACGTCGGAGGCGTACAGCTATCTGATCTGGCTGCAGGCGATGTACGGAAAGATCACCGGGGACTGGACGAAGTTCAACGGTGCGTGGGACACCATGGAGAAGTACATGATCCCCACCCACGCCGACCAGCCCACGAACGGCTTCTACAACGCGTCGAAGCCCGCCACCTACGCACCGGAGCACGACGCGCCGACCCAGTACCCCGCCGTCCTCGATCCGTCGGTGGCCTCCGGCTCCGACCCTCTCGCGGGTGAGCTGAAGAGCGCGTACGGCACCGACGACATCTACGGCATGCACTGGATTCAGGACGTCGACAACGTCTACGGCTTCGGCAACACACCCGGCACGTGCTCGGCCGGGCCCGCCGAGACCGGGCCTTCGTACATCAACACCTTCCAGCGCGGACCCCAGGAGTCGGTCTGGGAGACCGTCACCCACCCGACCTGCGACAGGTTCGCCTACGGCGGCAAGAACGGCTACCTGGACCTGTTCACCGGGGACGCCTCCTACGCCAAGCAGTGGAAGTTCACCAACGCCCCCGACGCCGACGCGCGCGCGGTGCAGGCCGCCTACTGGGCCGATGTGTGGGCCAAGGAGCAGGGCAGGGCGAGCGAGGTCTCCGCGACGGTCGGCAAGGCCGCCAAGATGGGCGACTACCTGCGCTACGCCATGTTCGACAAGTACTTCAAGAAGGTCGGCGGCTGCGTCGGCCCGAGTGCCTGCCCGGCGGGCACGGGCAAGGACAGCTCGCACTATCTGATGTCGTGGTACTACGCCTGGGGCGGCGCGACCGACACCGCGGCCGGCTGGTCCTGGCGCATCGGCAGCAGCCACGCGCACGGCGGATACCAGAACCCGATGGCGGCGTACGCGCTGAGCTCGGTACCCGACCTCAAGCCCAAGTCGGCGACGGGACAGCAGGACTGGGCGAAGAGCCTGGACCGGCAGCTGGAGTTCTACCGTTGGCTCCAGTCCGACGAAGGCGCCATCGCGGGCGGTGCCACCAACAGCTGGAAGGGCAGCTACGCACAGCCGCCTGCCGGCACGCCGACCTTCCACGGCATGTTCTACGACGAGAAGCCGGTCTACCACGACCCGCCGTCCAACCAGTGGTTCGGCTTCCAGGCGTGGTCCATGGAGCGCGTCGCGGAGTATTACCACGAGTCGGGTGACGCGGACGCGAAGGCCGTACTCGACAAGTGGGTCGACTGGGCGCTGTCGGAGACCACGATCAACCCGGACGGTACGTACCGGGTTCCGTCCACCCTCAAGTGGACGGGTGCGCCCGACACCTGGAACGCGTCGAGCCCCGGCGCGAACAGCGGACTCCACGTCACCGTCGCCGACTACACCAACGACGTCGGTGTGGCCGGCGCCTACGCCAGGACGCTCACCTACTACGCGGCCAAGTCAGGCGACGCGGCGGCGAAGACCGTGGCGAAGGCGCTGCTCGACGGCATGTGGGACCACTACCAGGACGACGCGGGGGTGGCCGTCCCCGAGACCCGCGCCGACTACAACCGGTTCGACGACCCGGTGTACGTGCCGGGCGGCTGGACGGGCGCCATGCCCAACGGCGACACCGTCGGCGCGGGCTCGACGTTCGCCTCCATCCGGTCCTTCTACAAGGACGACCCGAACTGGCCGAAGGTCCAGAGCTATCTCGACGGCGGAGCGGCTCCGGTCTTCACGTACCACCGGTTCTGGGCACAGGCCGACATCGCGCTGGCCCTGGGCGCGTACGGAGACCTCCTGGAGTGAGGGACGGCACGGAGGTACGGGCCTCGGACCCGTACCTCCGTGTTCCCGCCCATGGTGCCGACGCGGCACCCGTTCGGCCCGTGACCGCTTGCGCGTCACCCCACGCCCACCCAGCGTGGGGTGACGTCGTACGCACCGAAGCCGTGCGGCTCACCTGCCGAGGAGGAGCCATGGCGGACGGTCAGTGGAGTCCGGGCCGCGTCGCGGGGGACCCGGACGAATTCCTGCCCGTCCTCGACGTCATCGAGCCGGCACGGCAGCGCAGGCTCACCGTCCTGCTGCGTCTTCTCCTGCTGATCCCGCACTTCCTCGTGCTGTTCGTCCTCTACATCGCAGCCGTGTTCACGGTGATCTTCGGCTGGTTCGCCGCACTCGTCCTGGGGCGGCTGCCCGGCCCCGTCTTCACCTACCTCAGGGGATACCTCGGCTACCACATGCGGGTCGCCGCGAGCGAGATGCTGCTCATCGACCGGTACCCGCCGTTCGCCCTCGATCCGCCGCCGGACTACCCCGTGCGGATCGAGGTGCGCCCGACGGATCTCAACCGGCTCGCCGTCTTCTTCCGTCTGTTCCTCATGATTCCGGCGGCGATCGTGCAGGGGCTCGCCACCAGCGGCTGGTTCGCGCTGTCGTTCCTCTGGTGGCTCATCACGCTGGTCCTGGGCCGGATGCCCCGCCCGCTCTTCGAGGCGACCGCGGCGACGCTGCGCTACCAGATGCGCTTCTCCGCCTACGCCCTGATGCTCACGCCGGCCTACCCGCGGGGCCTGTTCGGCGACGACGATCTCTCCGTGACGCGTCAGCAGACCCGCTCCGCGACCAGGCCGCTGATCATGAGCGGGGCCGCGAAGGCGCTGGTCGTCCTCTTCCTGGTGTGCGGTCTCCTCGGCGGGCTGGGATCGTCGGCGGCCGACTGGACCTCCGACGACATCGACGAGCACCGCGCTTCCGGTGGACAGGGTCGCGCGAACGCGCGGTCAACGGGCATGATCGCTCGATGACATGGACAGCGCCTGAAGTCACCCGGACGTCCGGACCTCTCGTCGCGGACGAGCGCGAGACACTGGAGAGCTTCCTCGCCTATTACCGCAACACGCTCCTGCAGAAGTGCGCGGGACTCACCGGTGAACAACTGGCCGAACAGGCCGTCCAGCCCTCCAACCTCACGCTGCTCGGCCTGGTGCGGCACATGGCCAAGGTCGAACGCACCTGGTTCCGCGACCGGTTCGCCGCTCTGCCGCTCGCGCCGATGTACGCGCCGGAGCTGGGTAAGGACGCGGACTTCGAGGCTCTGGCTCCGGAGCGAGCCGAGGAGGACTACGCGCGACTGGTCGAGGAGATCCGTCTGGCGGACGAGGTGGTCGCCGACGCCTCGCTCGACGACACCTTCACCCACAACGGCGCGGTCTACTCGCTGCGCCTCGTCCACGTCCACATGATCGCGGAGTACGCGCGGCACATCGGCCACGCGGACCTGCTGCGCGAACGCCTGGACGGAGTCACCGGGCCCTGAACGGTCAGGCGCCGCCGAACGCCCCGTCCGTCAGGACCGGGACGACCGTGCTGCGATCCAGCTCCGTCGCCACGACGACATCCTCGCCGTAACCCCCGTCGACGAGCTCCCGCCCCGAGGCGCCCTGGGTGACCGCGGCCGCGACGTCCGCGGTGCCCGTGAACGCGGTCGCGGCCGCCGCCGCCTCGGGCGAGAGCCGGTCCCTCCCGTGCGTGCGCAGCGCGGCGATCACGGCCCCGGCGCCCAGCAGGTCCTCCAGGGCGGGGCGAAGGCTGCCGTCGGGCCAGCGCTCTCCCGAGGCGATCACCGCGACCGGGCGCCCCGGGGTCCCGTAACCCCGGTCCGCGAGCCACCGCCCCACGGCGTCGGAGTTCCGCAGGGCCCCGGCGAGCACCTTTGACTCACCCGCGGCGGCGGCGATGGTGGACCCGTTGGGCGAGGGCAGCACCAGTCGGGGAGTGAAGGGCGCGCGGCGCAGGGCGGCCGGAGACAGTGACCACGGTGACGCCGCGGTGGCCGCTCGGCGCCCTACGGCCAGATCGGCGTTCATCCGGCCGGCGAACACCCGGGCGCTCTCGTCACGCCAGGGGTAGGGGAAGACTCGGGCCCCCGCCTCGACGGCGACCGTGACCGACGTCGTGAAGGAGAGCACGTCGACCACGACCAGGCAGTCGGCGTCCTCGGCGAGGCGGGCCGCTCCGGCGGGCCCCCAGTCGAACCGCACCCCATGACCCGCCTGCGCCCACCAGTTCGTCATGGGCGACGATCATGCCCCATCCGCTTGCGCAGGACATCGGCGATCCGCAGGCACCAGTCCCGGTTGCCCCGCTCGAAGCCCAGCCCGCGCAGGCAGGTCAGATACGGCCCGATCCGTTCACCGCTGCGCAGGAACTCCTCCTCGTCGACCGGGCCGCGCAACCGGAGCAGCAGCTTGCCGAAGAGTTCGATCTTGGCGTCCGCGAGCGCCGCGCGCTCCTCCAGCTGCTCGATCACGGGCCCGGCGTCGACCCGGTCGACGGCCTGGACCCTGACGAGGAGATCGTCCCGCATGAACGCGGCCTTCGGAGTGGCGGCCGCGAACCGTTCCAGCTCCGCCAGGCCCGCGTCGGTGACCCGGAACAGGCGCTTGTTGGGCCGGGTCTCCTGCACCACCTGCCGCCCGGCGACCAGTCCGTCCTGCTCCAGCTTCGACAGTTCCGCGTACAGCTGCTGGGGGAGTGCGTGCCAGAAGTTCGCGACGCCGATGTCGAACGCCTTGGCCAGCTGATAGCCGCTGTACTCGCCGTCCAGCAGCGCCGCGAGTACGGCGTGACGCAAGGCCACGGGCCACTCCCTTCCGTCGTGTCGGTTCCGCCTGCATCATAGTCAGGAAATTGAGTAGTCAGATCCTTGAGTATGACGAGTGCGAGGAGAGACAGCCATGACGACTGCCGACACCGCGGAACGCTTCCGTACCGCCGTCGAGAAGCGTGATCCGGCCGCCCTGGAGGACCTGTTCACCGAGGACGTCCGCTTCTACAGCCCGGTGAAGTTCACGCCGTTCGAGGGCAGGCCCATGGTGCTGGGCCTCTTCGGCGTACTGCTGCGGACGTTCGAGGACTTCCGCTACGTCGGACGGCTCGACGGCGCGGTGGACACCGCCGCCGGTGATCAGGCTCCGTCGGAGATCCTCGTCTTCAGGGCCACGGTGAACGGCAAGGAGGTCCACGGGATCGACCTGCTCCAGTTCGACGAGGCGGGCCGCGTCAAGGAGTTCACCGTGATGGTCCGCCCGCAGTCCGCCCTCAAGGCGCTCAGCGACGCCGTATTCGCGGGCCTGGTCGCCGACGGCCTCGTGCCGGATCCCGCCGGCGGCTGAGCACCGCGGCGCCCGCGCCGGGACGGGACACCCCGGCGCGGGAGCGCTCTCGCACGTTCGGGGCGTATCCCGGCATGGTGCGGGCACCCATGGCGATCAAGGGGTTACTCTGCGTCAGCTGCCTGACCGGTCGTCGAATCCCGAGGTGTCCCGCCAATGAACCGTATGAGCACCGTACTTGCCACGCTCGGCATCACCGCCGGACTGCTGGCCGCGCCCGCCGCGAGCGCCGCGCCCCACCACGAGAACAGCGGGCCGGCCGCGGCGCCGCGGCACGAACCCTGCACCGGTGAGTTCCAGGGGGACGCGCGACTCGGCCCCAAGTGGCTGCCCAAGAAGAAGCAGGCCCCCGTCGGTCCGCTGCTGAACGGCTACGAGAGGACAGGGGACCTCTCGCCCGCCGACTTCCTCAAGAAGTACTGGGAAGGGCCGGCCGACTCCGGGAGCTGGAAGTACCCGCCCAACGACGGTTTCGGCGAGGTCAACGGCGAGCTCGACAAGGAACCCGCGAAGCTCCGGCCGGGTCAGCGGCTGGACCGGTTCGGTTCGGAGTACGGCAGCTATCTCGCCCCGGCGGGTGACGCGTACGCCGAGCGCGCGCTGCCCCCGCAGAGCCTCAACACCCGTGACGCGGCCGTCGCCTGCGACTACCGCGTCTACAAGGTCGCCAAGCCGTTCTGGGTCTGGCAGGGCAGCATCGCGCCGTGGTTCGAACAGCCTGGTGGCGGTCAGCAGATCAAGCTCGACGCGGTCTTCCTGAACCCGGGCGAGGGGCAGCGGCTGAACGTGAAGTGGCTCCTGGACCACGACTACCTGAAGCCCGCCGGAGCCTAGGCCCATGGACCGCCCCCGCCTGCGGGCCGCGCTGCGGGCGGCAGGCGTGCCCGACAGCTACTACCGCATCGAGGGCGTCCACGAACCGGTCCCCACACCCACCGACTTCCTGTTCCTGCGGAAGGCGCCCGACGCGGTGTGGGAGACCGGGGTGTTCGAGCGCGGTACGTACGAAGTCGTCGCCCGGCACCCGGACGAGCGGACGGCCTGCGCCCATCTGCTGGGGCTGCTCGTCTGACGTGCCGGCCGCGTGTCGGACGCCCGCCCGCCCGGAGGCACCGGCCAAGGTGGACGTATGAACACAGCAGGCATCTTGGCCGACGCGTTCGAGCGCATCCGGGAAGCGGTGCACACGGCGGTCGACGGCCTCTCACCCGACGACCTGAACGCCCGGATCGATGAGGGCGCCAACTCGGTCTCCTGGCTCGTCTGGCACCTCACACGCATCCAGGACGACCATGTCGCCGACGCGGCGGGAACCGAGCAGGTGTGGCTGTCCCAGGGCTGGGCCTCCCGGTTCGGCCTGCCCTTCGCCGAGGACGCGACCGGGTACGGGCAGAGCGCCAAGGAGGTCGCCGCGGTACAGGTGGACTCGGCCGAGCTGCTTCTCGGCTACTACGACGCGGTCCACGAGCAGAGCGTCGGATTCATCCGGGGCCTGGACGGCAGAGCGCTGGAACGCGTCGTGGACGAGCGCTGGTCACCGCCGGTCACCCTGGGCGTCCGGCTGGTGAGCGTCCTTGCCGACGATCTCCAGCACGCCGGCCAGGCGGCCTTCGTCAGGGGTGTGCTGGAGCGCAGGTGACGGACCCCGCCGTCCGCATCGGCGACGCGCCAGTGCCCCCGGGCCGCACGGTCCGGGGGCACGCCCGTGCGTGCTCCGAATGGCGGTGTCATACTCGGAGAAGTCCGCTTGACAGGTTTGTCACTGTCCGAAAGGCGTCGCCTCATGAGCTGGGCATCGTGGACGACCAGCGGTGTCTTCGCGGGAGCCGGCGGAGTCCGCACCGAAGAAGCAGGAATCGTGGGCGGCGATCTCACCGTCCACACGACATGGGCCGACGGCGAGGCCGAAGTGGCCGTGCAGTTCAGCGGAGCCTCGGACTGGTTCACCCTCGCCGGCAGTCCCGTGCACTGCCCCACCGAAGAGGCCAGCAGAGCGTTCCACCAGTCGGTCGTCGAGGCGGTACGGGCGGGAGACGGCGCCACGGTCCCCGATCCGCAGAGCCCGGAGCCGTCCGCACCGCCGCCCCCGGCACCGTAGCGCAGCGTGAAGGCTCGTCACTGACGTTCCTGTGAAAGCCCGGTCGCCCGCCTCATCTGCTCGTTCACCACAGTGATCGCGCCTAGAGTGAGCCGGTGCTGCCCACGCGGGGGCGGCGACGAACACGGGGCGAGGAGCGGCTTGATGGTGCTGACGGGCGCACGGCGGACGAGGACGCGGACGAAGAAGCAGCGCCCCCTGTGGAAGGAACTCCCGATCCTCATCGGTGTCGCCCTGCTGCTGGCACTGTTCATCAAGACCTTCCTGCTCCAGGCGTTCTCGATTCCGTCGGAATCCATGCAGAACACGCTCCAGAAGGGCGACCGGGTCCTCGTCGACAAACTGACCCCGTGGTTCGGGTCCGAGCCCGAGCGCGGAGAAGTGATCGTCTTCCACGATCCGTCCGACTGGCTGAGGGGGGTGCCGACCGAGCCCCCGAACGCGTTCCAGAAGGTGCTCGGCTTCGTCGGGGTCATGCCGTCCGCCGAGGAGAAGGACCTCATCAAGCGGGTGATCGGGGTCGCCGGCGACACCGTGGAGTGCAAGGGCGACGGGCCGGTGAAGGTCAACGGGAAGCCGCTGGACGAACCGTACGTCTACCCCGGCAACACCCCCTGCAGCACCGATGACGCGGGCCAGTTCAAGGTCACGGTGCCCGACGGCCGGGTCTGGGTGATGGGCGATCACCGTCAGGCGTCCGGGGATTCGCGCTACCACCAGGAGGATCCCTACCGCGGCATGGTGCCCGTCGACGACGTCGTGGGGCGCGCGGTGGTGGTCGCCTGGCCGCTGAACCGCTGGGACACCCTGCCGGTGCCCGACACCTTCGGCCGCTGACGCACACCGCTGCCCCCGGCCGTGAACGGCCGGGGGCAGCGGCGCCACAGCAGGCGAGGACGGACGGATCAGACCGTGGCGTCCAGATCCCGCGCGAGAAGAGCGGCGAGCTCGTCCACCGCCGCCTCTGCCCCGTCACCCAGGGCCGACAGCACCATGGAGTCTCCGTGCTGGGCCGCCAGAGCGAGCACGGACAGCATGCTGCGGGCGTCGACCGGCTCCTGTCCTTCCCGGCCGATGGTCACCTTCACCGGCTGACGGGCCGCGGCCTGGACGAACAACGAGGCCGGGCGGGCGTGCAGTCCGCTGCGGGAACCTACGGCGACGGTGCACTGGTACATGCGATCACTCCTGTGGGATGGATACGGAACTGCGGAAGCCGGGAAACCGGACGGTGTGCCGCGCGCCGCGCTCAGGCGGCGACGGGAACCTTCGGAGCGCCGACCGCGGGCACGGGGTCCTGCGTGGTGGGGCGCATGCCCTTGAGGACGACGACGAGCGCGGTCGCCACCGCCGTACCCGCAGCGATCGCCAGCAGGTAGAGGAACGGCTGGCCGATCAACGGGACGACGAAGATGCCGCCGTGCGGTGCCCGCAGGGTGCAGCCGAAGGCCATCGACAGGGCGCCGGTGACCGCGCCGCCGGCCATCACCGACGGGATCACCCGCAGTGGGTCGGCCGCCGCGAAGGGGATGGCGCCCTCGCTGATGAACGACGCACCGAGCACCCAGGCTGCGCGGCCGTTCTCCCGCTCGGTTTTGGTGAACAGCCTGCCGCGCACGGTGGTGGCCAGCGCCATCGCCAGCGGAGGCACCATTCCGGCTGCCATGACCGCCGCCATGACCTTGAGGCTGCCGGGTGTCGGGTCGGCGAGTCCGCCGACCGCGAAGGCGTAGGCGACCTTGTTGAGGGGACCGCCCATGTCGAAGCACATCATCAGGCCGAGCACCACGCCGAGGATGATCGCGTTCGAACCGGAGAGCCCGTTGAGCGCGTCGGTGAGCGCCTTCTGTAGCGAGGCGATCGGCTTGCCGACGACGACGAACATGAGGAAGCCGACCACCGCCGAGGCGACCAGTGGGATCACCAGCACCGGCATGATGCCGCGCAGCGTGGGATGGACCTTCACCCGCTGGATCGCCATCACCACCGCCCCGGCCAGCAGACCGGCGACGAGGCCGCCCAGGAAACCCGCGTCGATGGTCAGCGCGATGGCGCCGCCGACGAACCCGGGGACGAGGGCGGGACGGTCCGCCATCCCGTACGCGATGTAACCCGCCAGCACCGGGACCAGGAAGCCGAAGGCGGCGCCGCCGATCTGGTTGAGGAGAGCGGCCCAGCTGTCGGCCTCACCCCACACGAAGTGATCGGCGACGGACTTGGCGTTCGCGATCTCGTAGCCGCCGATGGCGAACGACAGGGCGATCAGGAGTCCGCCCGCCGCGACGAACGGCACCATGTAACTGACGCCGGACATCAGGTACGTACGCAGCCGGACACCGACGTGCGCGCTGCCGCCGCCGGACCCGGCCGCGCCCGTCTCCGTACCACCGTCGTCCGCGACACCCCTGATCTCGCCCCGTTCGGCCTTGCGCCGGGCCTCGGCGATGAGTTCGGCGGGCCGGTTGATCCCCGCCTTCACCCCGACGTCGACGACGGGCTTGCCGCCGAACCGCGCCTTCTCGCGTACGTCGACGTCATGCGCCCAGATCACCGCGTCGGCGGCGGCGATGACGGACGGGTCGAGCCGCTGGAATCCGGCCGAACCCTGCGTCTCGACGCTGAGGGTGATGCCCTCCGCGCGCGCCGCCGCTTCCAGGGACTCGGCGGCCATGTACGTGTGGGCGATGCCCGTGGGGCAGGAGGTGACGGCGACGATCCGGAACGGCTCGGGAGCCGCCGCGACCGGTGAGGTCCGCCCGGACTCGCTCGTCTCCGTCTTTGTCTCCGTCACCGGAGTGGGGGCCTTCGGCGCTGCGGACGGTTCGTCGCCGCGGATCAGCGCCGCCGCGGCCGCGGGGTCGGCCTCCGCGCGCAGTGCGGAGGTGAACGCGGGGTCCATCAGCCGCCGGGCCAGGCTCGACAGGATCGTGAGGTGGTCGTCGTCGGCTCCGGCGGGCGCCGCTATGAGGAAGATCAGGTCCGCGGGCCCGTCCGGCGCACCGAAGTCGATGCCCTGTCCGCTGCGCCCGAAGGCCAGCGTCGGCGCGTTGACGTGCTCGCTGCGGCAGTGCGGGATGCCGATGCCACCGTCCAGACCGGTCGGCATCTGCGCCTCACGGGCGGCCACGTCGGCGAGGAAGCCGTCGAGGTCGGTGACGCGCCCGGCGGCGGCCATCCGCTCGGCCAGCGACCTCGCTGCGGCGTTCTTCGTCTCGGCGGACAGATCGAGGTCGACCAGGTCCGCGGTGATCAGCTCACTCATCGCGGGGCTCCTTGCTCGTGGACCGCCGTGGCGGCGGCCGGGGGGACGTGGGTCTGCGGGCTCGTTCTCAGGGATGCGGACGTCATGGCGCGGGCTCCGTGAGCACGCGGTCCAGGGGGATGTCCGTGGTCGTGACGACCGACGACATGTCGATGTCGGCCGGTGTGGGCATCACGCTGCCGGGGAGCTGGACGGCCGCCGCTCCGTGGGCGACGGCGGCCGCCAGCGCGGACCGGCCGGCGCCCCCTGCGGTGAGGAAGCCGGCGAGCGAGGCGTCCCCGGCGCCGACATTGCTGCGTACGGTGTCCACCCGGGCACTCCCGAAGTACGCCCCCGAGCCGTCCACCAGCAGTTGTCCATCGGCTCCGAGGCTGGCCAGCACGGCCTGTGCCCCGCGCCCGCGCAGCTCCTCCGCGGCCTTGACCGCGTCTGCGACCGTCGCGAGAGGCCGCCCGACCGCCTCGGAGAGCTCCTCGGCGTTCGGCTTGATCACATCGGGCCGCTCGCGCAGTGCGGCGAGCAGCGCGGCGCCCGAACTGTCGAGCGCGATTCGCGCACCGGCCCGGTGGCTGCGTGCCACGAGTTCGGCGTACCACTCGGGGGGCAGGCCCCTCGGCAGGCTGCCGCAGCAGGCGATCCAGTCCGTGTCCGACGACCGGGTCCGCACCGTCTCCAGCAGCGTCTCGGCCTCGGAGTCCGTGATCTCGGGCCCTGTCGCGTTGACCTTGGTGAGCGTGCCGTCGGGCTCGACGAGTGTGATGTTCACGCGGGTGCTGCCCGCGATCGGCACACCGGCGGCCTCGATGCCGTGCTCCCCGAGCAGGCGGGCGAGCAGTGCGCCCTCCGGCCCGCCCAGGGGGGCGACGGCGACCGTACGGTGTCCCGCCGCCGCCACCGCGCGGGAGACGTTGATGCCCTTGCCGCCCGGGTCGACGCGGTCGCCGGTGGCGCGCAGGACCGCACCTCGGGTGAGGTCCCGGAGCTCGTAGGTGCGGTCGAGGCTCGGGTTGGGGGTGACGGTGAGGATCATGCGCGTACCACTTCCGTGCCCCGGCTCTCGATGGCGAGGGCGTTCTCGGGGCTGAGCCCCGTGTCGGTGATGAGCAGGTCGACGTGGGAGAGGTCGCCGAAGCGGGCGAAGTGCTCCTGGCCGAACTTGCCCGAGTCGGCGAGCAGCACGACCCGGCGGGCGGCCGAGATCATGGCGCGCTTCACGGCGGCCTCGGCCAGGTCGGGGGTGGTCAGGCCGCCGTCGGCCGAGAACCCGTTGGTGGCGAGCAGGACGACGTCGGCGTTGATCTCGGCGTACGCACTGAGCGCCCAGGCGTCGACGGCCGCACGGGTGCGGTGCCGGACCCGGCCGCCCACCAGGTGCAGCGCGATTCCGGGATGGTCGGCGAGGCGGGCCGCCACGGGCAGTGCGTGGGTCACCACGGTCAGGGAGGAGTCGAGTGGGAGGGCGGCGGCCAGCCGGGCCGTCGTGGTGCCCGCGTCGATGATCACGTTGCCGTCCACGGGGAGCTCGCCCAGGGCGGCGGCCGCGATGCGGTCCTTCTCGTCCGCGGCCACCGCGTCGCGCTCGGCGAGGTCGGGCTCGAAGCCGAGCCGCCCGGCCGGAATCGCGCCGCCGTGCACCCGGCGCAGCAGCCCGGCCCGGTCCAGCGCCTTCAGGTCGCGCCGCACGGTCTCGGCGGTCACCTGGAACTCCTCTGCGAGGGAGAGCACGTCGACGCGTCCGCTCTCCTGGGCGAGGCGGAGGATCTCCTGCTGCCGCTCCGGTGCGTACATGTGGTTTCGTATCCGTTCCATGCCCGAGTCTGTGGTTTCGCGCTCAGATTACGGCTGGGGTGCCGGAATGTAAACAGATTCAGACGAAGAACGGGCATGAACGGACTTTGACCGTCAGTAGCTGTGGAAGAGACAGCACACAGCGGCACCGCGGCGCGTGGCGCGCCGCGGTGCGCGTGCTCGGCCGCTCAGCGGGCGCGGGGCGGTCCCTCGCTCAGGGCCCGCGCGAGCAGGGGGATCCCGGGCGCCTGGTGGCCGCCGCTCGCCACCATGCGTACCTCACCGCGGTCGCTGATCTCCGCGCGCACGATGCCGGTGTCGTCCTCGTACACCGGGTATCCACCCGCCCCGGACCGGTCGGTCATCCGGACCACGACCACGTCGTCCGCCGCGCCGTGGGTCTGGAATATCAGCTCGTAACTCTCCGCGTAATCCATGAGGGCCTCCCGACCGGACGTCGGCGGAAGCCGTGTCCGTGGCTGTGCCCCCCATTGTTTCGCACCCGCGACCACGGCGCGCCCGGAGCGGATGACCGCCAACGGGCGGAGACGCGCGTTCGATCGGGTGACCCGGCCCGCAGGACAACATGACCTGCCGGTGAGGGGGCTAGTCATGCGTGTATGAGCCTTGAATTCCGACGAAAAACCACTGTCTCCCCGCGCGCCCGCCGCCTCCGTATCACCGGTGCCCTGTGCGCCGCCGTCGTCGCCTCCGCGCTGGTCGCGGGATGCGGGCAGGACAGTGGTGACCAGACAGGGGCGGCTACATCGGAGGCCGCCAAGGTCATCCCGAAGCAGACGACCTCCCCGTCCGCGAGTCCTTCCGGCAGCCCGAAGCTGACCGAGGACCAGACCGAGCGCAAGGAGCTCCTCGCAACCACCAAGGTCACCTACGACAAGGCGGCCAAGGTCGCGGTCGGGGCCGTACCGGGCAGCAAGCTGGTCGAGCTCGACCTCGAGGGCCTGGACGACGACACCGACCGGCGTACCGACGCGAGCGAGAGCGCCTCGCCGACCGGTAGCGCGAGCCCCGGTGGCACGGCCAGTCCCAGCGGCAGCCCCAGCCCCGGCGGCAGTGCCTCGCCGAGCGGCAGCCCCAGCCCGAGCGGCAGCGGCACCGGTCCCCGGTGGGTCGCCGAGGTCGTCGAGACGGATGGAGCCGCGCACACCATCCGTATCGACGCGATCTCCGGCAAGGTGATCGAGTCGTCGCCGGACACCGATCAGGACGCGGCCGACAAGACCGAGATGGCCGACTGGATCGCCAGGGCCAAGCAGACGCCCGAGCAGGCGGCCAAGGTGGCGACGGCCAAGAAGAAGGGAACGGTCACCTCCATCGGCCTGGACACCAACGACGACGACACCCTGGTGTGGGCGGTCGACGTGGTGGCCAAGGACTGGAACAAGACCGAATTCGAGGTCGACGCGGCCAGCGGCACGATCGTCCGCGAGGAGACCGACCGCGACTGACGCCGGGCGGCGCAGTCCCTGCGTGGTGGTGGCGGGCCGGCCCCGGCTCGTCACCACCCTCACGCCGGAGGAACCCTGGCCCCGTGACGGGTGTCAGGGGAGCAGCACGTCCGCGCCCAGCGGCCGTTCGTAGGCGAGCCCCGGCTGCCCCTCGAGCACGGTCTCTCCCGTGCGTACGAATCCCGTGCGGGCCAGTACCGCCTGTGAGCCGGCGTTGTCCGGCGTGGTCGCGGCCCGCAGTGTGGTGAGGCCGTACTGCGTGGCGGCCAGGACGCATATCCGGCGGACGGCGGTCGTGGCCAGGCCTTGGCCGGCGGCCTTCTCGGCGATCCGGTATCCGAGCTCGGCGGAACCGTCCGCCACGTCCACCAGGTTCACCCGGCCCAGCACCTCGCCCCCGTCGCCCACCAGCACATGGAAATAGCAGAGCCCCTCGGCCTGTTCGGCCAGGAGGCTGCTGTGGCGTGCGTCGAAGTGTGCGAAGTACTCGTCGCCGCGGTCCGGAACCGAGGCGGCGAAGTAGGCCCGGTTCTCCTGCTCGAACGCGAGCAGGGCGGCGGCGTGGTCGTGGCGCAGGAGCTGGATTTCGGGCATGGACGTGAGTCTTCCACGGTCGGCGCGTACGCGGAACTGCCGGGTGGCGAGGGCCTGTCGGACCCTCGCCACCCGGCAGTCGTGAACCGTGACCGTTCGCCAGGGGATCAGTAGGCGCCGAAGACGTTGTCGATGGAGCCGTACTTGTCGGCGGCGTAGTTGCACGCGGCGGTGATGTTGGCGACCGGGTCGAAGCTGTCCATCGACGTACCGGGCACGTGGTAGGCCTGGAACGTCGGGTCGATGACCTGGAGGAGGCCCTTGGACGGGATGCCCGCGGCGGCGTTCGAGTCCCAGTTGTTGACGACCTGCGGGTTGCCCGAGGACTCGCGCATGATGTTGCGGTGGATGCCCTCGTAGGTGCCGGGGATGCCGTGCTCGGCCATGACGGCCAGCGATTCCTTGATCCAGCCGTCGAGGTCGTTCGTGTAGGTCGCGGGCTGCGCGGCGGGGGCGGCGGTCTTCACGACCGGCGTGGTCGACCGCTCGGAGCGGTCGGCGCGCTCGCTGCCGGCGGACGCACGCTCGTAGGAGGAACCGGAAGCCTTGGCTTCGGACTTGGCGCCAAGCGTCAGCTTGAGGCCCGGGCGAATGAGCCCAGGATTCTTGCCGATGGCCTTCTTGTTGTCCTTGTACAGCTTCTTCCAGCCGCCATTCACGGAATGCGTCTCGGCGATCTTGTGCAGAGTATCGCCCTTGACGACGGAATAGCTGGTGATCCCGGTCTTCTGCGCGGTGATTGCCTTGGCGGGGGCGGCCACTGACTTTTCGGCGGCGACCGATTGGGCCGGTGCCGCGGACGCGGTGGTGGCGCCGATCACCGGAAGGGCGAGGACGGCTCCGCCTGCGGTCACGGCGACGAGACCGCGGGTCAGGGGGCTGGACTTGGTACGGCGGTGCTTACCCATCGTGGGCATGGCGAATTCCTCTCCGTCGCCTACGAGGTGAGCTGTCGGGTTCAGGCTGGAGATGCCTGGCCGCAGGTGCATGCGACTTAACCCCGAGCCGTTCCGCATAACGGATCGGCGACTTACCTGGGTCCCCCGCTCCTGCCGGGCGTGAGTGGTCTGGGTTCCCGGACGGCGGCAGGATTCGGCGTTCCATCCGGATTGAGGGTGACCGTAGGCGAGAAAAGCCGAAGGGGACAAGCCCTGAATTCCTGATCACAATTCATTTGCAAGATCGATGAACTGGATCGCCGGTGAATTCACCCGAACCGCGGAGTCAACTCTCTTCCCGCAGAAGGGATGCGGGGCACACGTCAGGAACCTGCCAATCCCGGACGTGACGCTGGCCACTGAGTCCGAAAAGGGTGATTTGCGTGAAGGGGGAGTGGTCGCGGTTCGGGCGAAAAGAATGCATTGGGCTATAGAAGGTTATTGCTGTGAAAAGTCCGTATTGGCATCATTTTTAGCCTTGCGTACGAGCCTGGTCGTGCGGGGTGGGCCGGAACGTCCCTCCGTACATCGGCAGAGGGATCCGGTGGCCGTAACGCGCGAGCTGGTCCCACGGCCGGTTGAGGCCGGCGGAACCGTATGTTCGGACACGGGTCACGGTGTCGAGATCCAGGACGTCGACCAGGACCTCCTCGCCCGCCCCGGCCTGCTGGCGCACGATTCCCTCGGGATCGACGATCGCGCTGGCGCCGACGCCGGCCGGGTCGGCCGCGTTGAGACTGACGACGTAGAGCTGGTTGGTCCAGGCGTTGGCACGCGCGCAGACCAGTTCCATCTCCCGGTCCCGTGTCGTGGTGAGGGTGGGCTGGAGGATGACCTCGGCGCCGAGCCAGGCCAGCTGCCTGGCGGTCTCCGGGAACGAGCCGTCGTAGCAGATGGCGAGCCCCGCGCGGCCGATGCCGGGCAGGTCGAAGACGACGAACTCGTTTCCCGGGCTTGCCTGTTCGTAGGGCTGCCACGGAAAGATCTTGCGGTACCGGGCCACGATCTCGCCCGCCGGGGAGACCGCGAGCGCGGTGTTGTACGTGTGCCCGTCGTCGGCGCGCTCGTAGAGACTGCCCGGCACCAGCCACAGGCCGGTCTCACGGGCCAGGGCGCAGACGAGGTCGGTGAGCGGGCCCGGGACCGGTACGGCGGCCTCCCGCATCCAGTCCGCGCGTGCCTGGAGCAGCGGTGCCTCCGCGGCGAGCATCAGCTCGGGCACGACGACGAGCTGCACATGGGGAAACGTGTCGCGCACCGCGCGGACGCGGTCGGCGAAGCGGTCCCAGGTGGCGCGCAGGTCGTGCGGCACGGGAGTGGTCTGTACGGCGGCGATGGCGAGGGTGCGCATGAGTGGTCAGTCCTCCGTGAGGGACAGGGTGGCGACGGACGTACGGCCGTCGCGGAAGAAGGGGGCGTGCCGGGAGCGGATGAGGAGCATCACGGCGGCCCCGAGGACGAGGGAGCCGACGCCGAGCAGGAAGACACCGCCGACTCCGCCCAGCGACGTGTAGCCGTAGGCGGGGTCGAACATGTCGTACGAGCTGCGCACGAACGCCGCCAGCATCATCAGGCCGCCGGCGACGGGCATGACTCCCTTGACCAGCAGGTCACGCGGAGAGCGCCGCAGATGTCCGCGGAAGTACCAGGCGCAGGCGAATCCTGTGACGCCGTAGTAGAAGGCGATCAGCAGCCCCACCGAGAGGACGGCGTCGCCGAGGAAGTCGGCCGAGACCAGCGTGAGGAGGGACAGCGTCACGGCCGCCGCGGCGCCGAAGAACACCGTGCCGAACGCCGGTGTCCGGAACCGGGGGTGTATGCGGCCGAAGGCGGCGGGCAGGGCGCCGTGCGCGCTCATCGACAGGGTGGCGCGCGGGGTGGAGACGGTGCACGTCAGCAGGGCGCCCACGGCCGAGACGCCGATGGCGAGTTGTACGACCTTGGCCAGGGTGTCACCGAGCACCGCGGGCGCCAGGCCGGTCAGGACGTCGGCGGCGGTCTCCTCGTTCCCCAGTCCGAGCCCCGAGCTTCCGGTGCCGGCGAAGGAGACCGCGGCGAAGGCGGTGAACAGATAGGTGACGACGAGGATCAGAGTGGACGTCACGGCGGCCCTGCCGGGCGTGCGCGCGCTGTCGACCGTTTCCTCGTTGAAGGTGATCAGCGCGTCCCAGCCCCAGTAGATGAAGAGGCACAGCAGGACCGCCTCCGAGAACGAGGCGAAACTGTCGAAGCCGAAGGGGTTGAGCCAGCTCAGGGACGGGGTGGCCGCGCCTTCGCGGGCGAACGCGGTGACGCCGAACGCGAGGAGCGCGACGAGCTGGAGTCCCAGCATCGCGTACTGGACGTACGCGGCGAGCTGGACGCCCCGGTAGGCGACCGCGACCGCCACGGCGAGCAGCAGAACGGCGACGGCTGTGACGACCGGGGTGCTCCCCGAGGCCGCGTCGAGGCCCAGGAAGCCGAGGAGGGCGGTGGCGCCGACCTGGGCGAGCGCGGTCATCGCGATGACGGTGGCGACCAGGACCGTCCAGCCGCCGGCGAGCCAGCCGAAGGCCGGGCCGAACACCCGCGTGTTCCATACGAAGGTGGTTCCGCAGTCCGGCATCTCCCGGTTCAGCTCCCGGAAGGCGAACGCGGTGAGCAGGATCGGTATGAAGCCGAGGAGCAGGGCGGCCGGGGCGAGGTCGCCGACCACCAGGGTCACCAGACCCAGCGTGACGGCGATGCTGTACGCGGGCGCCACGGAGGCGAGTCCGAGGGCGACCGTGGCGACCAGACCCACGGAATCGCCCCGCAGGCCCTTCGCGGTGAGGGGTGGCGCGGGTGAGGGCTCGGGCTCGGCCCCGATGGCGTCTGTGGTCATGGCTGCCTTCCAGCAAGAGGCGGCCCTGGGCCACCTCGATTCGTTAAACGCTGATTTAACGAAATGCGTCTGGCGCGGTCAAGAGCTGGAACGGTATCTTTTTGATCGTCTTCAGTGAATGAGCGGGAGTGGGCACGATGGCACGGCACAAGGACCAGGAAGCGCGGCGGGCCCAGCTGGGCGAGGCGGCCGGACGGGCGCTGCTGAACCGGGGCCTCGAAGGGCTGCGGCTGCGGGACGTGGCCGAGGAGGCGGGCGTCACGCCCGCGGCGGTCCTCTACTACTACGACGACCTCGACGCCCTGATGTACGAGACCTTCCAGCAGGCCATCGAGCGGTTCTGCCGGGACCGCGACACTGCGGCCGAGCAGCACACGGACGCGCGGGAGCGGCTGCGCACCTGTATCGCGTCAGGCGTGGCAGCCGGCCCGCAGGACCGGCTGCCACGGCTTCTCTTCGAGTACTGGCCCCGCACGCTGCGCGACCCGAAGGCGGCAGCCCTCGACAGCGTCCTCACGGAACGCCAGATCGGGGTCTACCAGGGGATCCTGGTGCTCGGTGAGTCCCAGGGCCACTTCGCGCTGACGGACACCGCGCGCATGACCGCCTCGAACTTCGTGGCGATGGAGGACGGCTACCAGATGGACGTGCTCGCCGGCCGCCGCTCGCGGCCCGAGGTCATCACCGCGCTGCACTCCTATGCGCGGGCGGCCACGGGGTGCGTTCTGGAGCGCTGAGGGGCATCCGCCCCCCACGGTGCTAGCCGGGTACTTCCGTGCGCTCCCACCATTCGTAGACGGGCAACTGGCCCTCCGGCGTCGCCGCCTGACGGCTCGTCGCCTTGAAGTGCTCGTACCCACCGCGGAACGGGATCTTGACGTCGAGCCCGGGGCCGGCGACGGAAACGATCCGCTCGGGAAGATCGTCGGGGCCGCCTTCGAGGACTGCTTTCGTTACGTTGGCCATGGGGAAAGTCTGCCCGGAGAGCTGCCCCGCCCCTCCGTGACGCGCCGACGGCACGGCATCACAGGGGAGGCGAGGGGCAGGCCCTGACGGCTCAGGTCCGCGCGTGCGTCGTGATGTCGGCGGCGAACTCGGCGATGACGGCCGGGGTGACGGTCGGCCGGCACTGACCGAGGGCGGCGAGATAGTCGTCGGTGTCCGCGCCGGCCTCGGGGACGTCGCGTTCGAAGGCGGCCTGGGCGGCGGTCCGGGCCGCGTGCTCGATGTCGGCCGGGGTGAACAGCTCGCTCGCCGCGACCAGCGCGTCCACGTCGACGTCGTCCCGCCGGGCCGAATGGCGCGACCAGATCGCCGCCCGGGCCGCCTCGTCCGGGGTGCCGATCGGGACCAGGTAGTCGAAGCGTCCCGGACGGAGGAAGGCCGGGTCCAGCGAGCGGATGGAGTTCGTGGCGCAGACCAGCAGCCGCTCGTCCCGCTCGCGGAAGCCGGGGATGAGTTTGAGCAGTTCATTGGTGACGCCGTGCATGCCGGGCTCCGGGCGCTCCCCGCGTACGGGAGCTATCTCCTCGACCTCGTCGATGAAGACCAGCACCCGTTCCAGCTCCGCGATCCGGGCGAAGGCCGTGCGCAGCGCGGCGGCGAGATTGCCCTCGTCGGCCAGCCGGGACGGCAGCAGCTCGACGAAAGGCCAGCCGAGGCGGGAGGCGATGGCCCGCGCGAACGTGGTCTTTCCGGTCCCCGGCGGGCCGAACAGGGTGATGGCGCGCGGCGGGACGACGCCGTGCCGGGCCGCACGCTCGGGCTCGGCCAGCGGCATCACGACACGGCGCTCGATGAGGCTCTTCTCCGCCTCCATGCCGGCCACCTTGTCCCACAGATCGCCGGACAGCACCCGGCCGCCCAGCTCCTCCAGGAGGTCGGCCGGGGTGCCCGTCGCCGGTTCGGCCTTCTCGAAGTAGGCGACGGCGGGCCGCCGCGTGTATCCGGCCTTCCGCAGCCCCTCGCCGAGCTGTTCCTCCTCCGCCAGCACATAGGCGATGCGCCGCACCCGCGCCTCGATCAGCCGGCGTTCGAGCTCCACCAGCAGCGCACTGGCCAGACCCCGGCCGCGCCAGGCGGGTTCGATGGCGATCCGCATCACCCACGCCCGGCCACCCGACACATGGGCCAGTGCCGCGCCGATGGGCCGGCCGCGGTGCACGGCGACGACCGCCGGCTGGCGGGACGTCAGTGCGCTGATGCACTCGGCGAGCGAGAAGACGGACTCCTGGCCGAGGTCCGCGGTCGTATCGATGAGATGGACGACCGCCGCCAGATCGTCCTCGCGATAGTCATGGATGAGCCAGTTCACGTGCCGCTCCTCGCCTCGGGGTGGTTCCGGAGACGCTAGAGCCCCGGCGGCGGGCCGTCGTGCGCCGCCGAGGACAACATCACGGCCCCAGTCGTACGAAAGGGAAGCGGTACGAGCGGTGGATTACGGGTACGGGGGCCCGCTGCGCGGTGCCTCACGACAGACCACGGGCCTCCTTGAACCGGGTGAGCCCCTCCGCCAGGTCCACGAGGGGCTCCGGGTAGTCGTACCGGGCACGGTCGGGCCCGCGCAGTTTCCACGGCTCGTGCACCGCGCTGCCCTCGATGCCGCTCAGCTCGGGCACCCAGCGGCGTACGTACGCCCCATCGGGGTCGTACCGCTTGCCCTGAAGCACGGGGTTGAGCACGCGATTGGGGCGGCTGTCCGTACCCGTACCCGCCACCCACTGCCAGTTGAGCTGGTTGTTGGCGACATCGCCGTCCACGAGCAGGTCCAGGAAGTGCCGGGCGCCGATGCGCCAGTCGACGTAGAGGGTCTTGGCCAGGTAACTCGCGGTGAGCAGGCGTCCGCGGTTGTGCATCCATCCCTCGTGGCGCAGTTGGCGCATCGCGGCGTCCACGACCGGACAGCCGGTCCGGCCCTCCTTCCACGCCGCGATCTCGTCGGCCGCCGACCGCTCGGTGCGCCACCGGTCCCGACGCGTCCGGTAGTCGGCGTGCGCGGCCGCCGGACGCGCGGCCAGGACCTGATGGTGGAAGTCGCGCCAGCACAACTGCCGCACGAAGGCGTCGGCGCCCGGCCCGCCCGCCGCGCGGGCCCGGCGGATCAGCTCGACGGGGGAGAGGGTCCCGAAGTGCAGGTCGGGGGAGAGCCGCGAGGTGGCGTCGCCCGCCAGGTCGTCATGGCGGTCCTCGTACTCCGCGATCCCATGGCGGCACCACGCGGAGAGCCGCTTGCGCGCCTCGGTCTCGCCGCCCCGGGCCAGCCCCTCTGCGACACCCGGCACAGCCGAACGCGAGGGGACGGCATCCGAACCGGGCCCGGGCGGCACGCGTACCGCGCGCGGGGCCGGGAACGCCTCTCGCACGGGCTCACCCGACCACCGCCGGAAGTACGGCGTGAACACCGCGAAGTGGTCGGAACCCCGGCCCGCCGGGGTCACCGCGCCCGGGGCGACGGCGGTGACCACGGCGTCATGGACGTGCAGCCGACGGCCCTGCGACTCCAGAGCGGTGCGCAGTCGCTCCTCCCGCAGGTGCGCGTACGCGGTCACACCTGCGGCCATGTACACGTCGTGGGCCGCCACCTCGTCGGCGACGCGGCACACTTCCTCGGCCGGCCGGCCCGAGCGGATCACCAGACGTCCGCCGCGGTCACGGAGACCGGCGTCGAGATCACCGAGACAGTCGGCGAGGAAGGCGCGCCGGTTGGGCACCCCGAAACCCACGTCCGCGATGTGCTCGTCGAGGACGAACAGCGGGACCACCTCGTCCGCCGCCGCGAGGGCCGCGTGCAGGGGCGGATTGTCGTGCAGCCGCAGATTGGAGGTGAACAGGACGACTGCGACGGTCATGATGGCACCCCTGGGAGGAGTCGAAGCGGAACGCTGACACCTTCCGCCCTGACGCTCTCCTCGGCCGCGGGGTTCAGTCGAGTGCCGGGGATTTCACCCGTCCGGGTGTGGTGTCCCTGGTGGCCGCGAGCGCGATGTTGCGCGCCATGCCGCCGAAGACGACGGCGTGGAACGGGGAGACGCTCCACCAGTAGGCGTGGCCCAGCAGCCCGTGCGGATGGAAGAGCGCCCGCTGCCGGTATCGGACCCGTCCGTCGGCGTCGCTCTCGCAGTACATCTCCAGCCAGGCCTTGCCCGGCAGGCGCATCTCCGCGCGCAGCCGCAGCAGGTGCCCGGGTTCGATCTCCTCGACCCGCCAGAAATCCAGCGAGTCCCCGACCCTGAGCCGTTCGGCGTCCCGCCTGCCCCGGCGCAGCCCCACACCGCCGACCAGCCGGTCGAGCCGGCCCCGTACGGCCCAGGCCAGGGGGAACGAGTACCAGCCGTGTTCGCCGCCGACCCCCTCGATGACGCGCCAGAGCGCCTCGGGCGTGGCGTCCACGTAGCGCTCCCGCACATCGCTGTAGAGGCTCCCGCCCGCCCAGCCGGGGTCGGTGGGCAGCGG
Organism: Streptomyces sp. NPDC045968; assembly: GCF_056430475.1. Lineage (NCBI taxonomy): Bacteria > Bacillati > Actinomycetota > Actinomycetes > Kitasatosporales > Streptomycetaceae > Streptomyces > Streptomyces sp. NPDC045968. The sequence goes on from NZ_JBWKLF010000005.1 coordinate 217,133, forward strand.
ATCACTGGGGATGCCCGGGACCGAGGCCGAGGACCAGCGGGTCGTCACCCTGGCCTCGCGGATCCTCTGGAGCGCGAGGGAGAGCGCGGTGGCGAACGGAAAGGGCTGCCCGGGACCGTCGGGGACGTACCGGGCGATGTCGTGCTCGTGGCACACCACCTCGTGGCGCAGCGACTCCGCGAGCGGGCGGGCGATCGACCGGGGGACCGGGGTGACCAGCCCGACCCAGTGACTGGAGAGACCCGGCGTCAGCATCGGCACCGGCAGGATCAGCCGGTGCGGCAACCCCGCGACCTGTGCGTACTGCTGCATCATGTCGCGGTACGTCGTGACGTCGGGGCCGCCGATGTCGAAGGTGCGGCTCACCTCGTCCGGCATCCGCGCACTGCCCACGAGGTAGCGCAGCACGTCGCGGACGGCGATCGGCTGGATCTTCGTCGACACCCAGCTGGGGGTGACCATGACCGGCAGCCGCTCCGTGAGGTAGCGCAGCATCTCGAAGGACGCCGACCCCGATCCGATGATGACGGCGGCCCGCAGCGCGGTGGTCGGAACCCCCGAGGCGAGGAGGACTCGGCCGACCTCGGCCCTGGAGCGGAGATGCGGCGACAGTTCCGCCTCCGGTACATCCGACGGAGTGAGGCCGCCCAGGTAGACGATGCGCCGTACGCCTGCGGCCCGCGCCTCCCGGCCGAAGGTGCGAGCGGCCTCGCGATCCGTCTCCTCGAAGCCGGGGCCCGTGCCCAGCGCGTGCACCAGGTAGTAGGCGACATCGATGTCCCGCAGCGCCGCGCCGAGCGACACCGCGTCGGTCACATCGCCCTTCACCACCTCCGCCCTGCCCGCCCAGGGGTGGTCGCGGAGCTTCTCGGGGGTGCGCGCCAGACAGCGCACGCTGTGCCCCGCGTCCAGCAGCTCGGGCACGAGACGGCCGCCGATGTACCCGGTCGCCCCCGTCACCAGACAGTGCAGCCCGGTCCCGGTGTCGTTGCCTTCCATAGCGCCTCCGCTTCGGCTCATGTCCACTGTGTCCGCACGGCGGCGGTTACGCGCCCGCAGGGCCGGGTCTGCCGGAGCATCGCGAGATACGGCTCGGGGGAGGTGCGTCCTCGACGCTGACCACACCATGCGTCAGCGTGGCCATGGTCTGGGCGGCGAGAAGACGTCCTTCCACGGGCTCGGTGAGCTTCACGCGCGGCACGTCCGGGGGCACGCGCGGTCACAACTGGTGCGGTACGACGACGACTTGGACGTCGTCCTCGTGCACCACGCGCCCCGGTGCGGCCGACCTCAGCGTCTCGTACGCGACGCCATGGGCACGGAGCACGTCCAGATATCCGTCGACACGGTCGAGGAGATGCGTCGCCGTCGCCTTGAACCAGGCGGCGGCGTCGTTTGCGGCCCGGCTCGGGATCACCCGGAAGGTGCTGCCCTTCGTCCGTGCGGACGGGGCTCAGATCTGCTGGTCGCCGCCGTGGCGCCCGAGGGCGCGGCCGAAGCGTTCGGAGATGGCCGGCATCAGACTTTCGCCGTCGGCGGGGCGGTCCAGTCCGAACACGTAACCGGGGAAGTCCAGTTCCTTCTGCACCGCCCAGATCCCGTCATGGTCCTCCGGCGGAAGGATGCGTACCGGATCGCCCACGGCGACCCATCCGATCGGGACCGTCGAATCGGCGGGCAGGACGGTGCGAAGGTGCACGATGCCGTTGATCCGTACCTCGGAACGGGCCCCGATCCGTGCTCCGTTGAACACGCGGCTGCCGGTGGCGAGGAAGACCTCGTTCTCGATCCGGCAGCCGGTCAGATAGGACGTGGGGCCGACGAGGACCTGCCGTCCCAGGGTCAGCGGATCGCGCGGGGTGCCGCGCAGGACCGCGTTCTCCATCACGATGCTGCCCTCGCCCACCTCCACCGGCCCGCCTTCGGCGGTGAGAACCGCTCCGAACAGCACGCGGCACCCGGCCCCGATGTGTACGTCGCCGCACAGGGTGGCGGTCGGAGCGACATAGGCGGTGGGGTGGACCGTCGGCGAGCAGCCCTCATGAGTGATCAGCATGCCCCGATCATGCCGCGCCGCAGGGAGCGGGGCGGCATGATTCCACGGGGCGTGATTGCCCCGCACGATCGGCGGGGCGGGACGGAGCGGTGTCCGCTCAGCGTTCCGACAGTTCCGACGGGGCCTCCTGGACCACCCAGCCGTTGCCGTCGGGGTCCTCGAACGACATGAACGAGTTCCAGGTCTCGCCCTTGCCGTCCTCCCAGCCCGAGGCGCCGACGTGGCGGACGGGGGAGACCTCCACACCGCGGCTCACCAGTTCCGCGCGGGCCGCCTCGATGTCGGTGACACAGAGCTGGAGGCCCTGCAAGGTGCCGGGGACCATCTCCTTCATCCCGGGGGCCGCGGGCATCCCCTCAAGCATCGCGATGGAACACCGTGAACCGGGCGGCGTCACCTGGATGATGCGCATGCCCGGGGCTACCTCGTCGTCGAGATCCACCTTGAAGCCGGCCTTGTCCGCGTAGAACTCCTTCGCGCGGTCCATGTCGGTCACGGGGACCGGGATGACCTCAAGAGTCCAGTTCATGACGAGTCTCCTCAGAAAAGCCAGGGGCCTGGCAGGACGGAACGCCCCGACGAAGCCGAAGGACGCGCGGAGCGCGACCGCCGGCACGGGGCCGGATCCACCGTCTCCCACGAGGGGGTGGTCCCGCACGTCGAACCACCGGACTGCCGCGTACTTCGCACGTTCCCCGACCGGCTCCAGCAACTCGAAGCCGGAGGGGAGTACGCGGAACGCGCCCTCGAGGTCAGCTCAGGCGGCGTACGCGGACACGGTGAGCGTTTCGGCGAGGACACGCCACAGTCCCCAGGCGCCCACACGACTCGCGATGTCGCAGAGCCGCTTCTCGGTGCATGTGGTCGGCTTGTTCTGCCAGGCGGTGACGACCAGGTAGTGGAAGCCCAGGATCCGGGTGAACGTGAAGCGGATGTGCAGGCCGTCGCCGAGATCGTGCCCGGGCAGGGTGGCGATCTGCAGGTGATCGTGGGCGATGTTCTCCACCCGCACCGGATTCGTGCCCAGCAGATCGCACTCGTCCCGCGTACGGATACGGGCCGGGCAGCCACCGCTCACCGGGAACAGCCAGAAGTTGCCGGTGAGCTGTTCACGTACGGCATGGGGGCTGGTGAAGGGGTGGAGACCCAGCGAGTAGCTGTACCGGTAGAGGCCGTTCGACGCCAGGTCACCCTCGCGCGCGGCCGGTGCGGCTGTGCGGCTTCCGGCGGACGAGGGCGGTGGCAGCACGGCGAGCACGAGCGCCGTACCGAGTACGCAGACCAGAACGGCACGGACCACCGAGCGACAGAACGCCTGCACGAGCCGGGTGAGCAGCACACCTGGAAGCTATGCGCCGGAGAGCGATCCGGCATCTCGGCCCGGGCCGAAACGGCGACGCGGCAGCGGTTCGTCCCACGTCCGGCTACAGCGTGCGCGACCACGCCCACCACACCGGGTGGTCCCTTCGGAGCCGGTCGGTCCCGAAGGAGTCGAAGACCCATGCCGGAGCGGCCGTGATCGCGGCCACCTGCTCGTGCAGAGCGGGGTTGGACTCCCAGCCCGGGCCGATGAACGCCGGGCACCGGGGCGCCTGCGGCTGTCCCGGTGACAGAACACCGCCGACTGCGCGCCTGCCCGGCCCGGCGTCCCGATGGGCCGAACCTGACCGCATGGATGAGAGCTCGTCGGCAGTGGTTCTGCGCCCACCGGTCGATGTCATGCGCCCCCGGCCCGCGGACGAGATCCCGGGGCGGGGCAGTGTGCGCGGGGGGCTGCAGTACTCCCTCAAGCTCGACGGGTTCCGCGCTCTCGTCTTCGTCCTCGACGGAAAGGCGGTTCTGCAGTCGCGTTCGCGGCGGGACCTCTCCAGGGAGTTCCCGGACATCAGCGCGTACGTGTCGGAGCATCTGCCACCCGGACTCGTGCTGGACGGTGAACTCTGCGCCTACCGCGAAGGGCGTTTGAGTTTCACCGATCTGCTCCGGTCCCACCGCGATCGTGAGCGACTGGGCGTACCCGTGTCGTACATCGCCTTCGATGTCCTGGCCGTGCCCGGTCAGGATGTCAGGGGACGGCCCCTGCGCGAGCGCTGGGAGTTGCTCGGGGCCGCGTTGCGGGATGTCGGCCCGCCCGTGCAACGCGTACTGGCCACGGAGGACGAGGAGACGGCCCGTGGCTGGTTCGTGGACCTGAGAGCGGTGGGTGTCGAGGGGATCGTGGCGAAGGCGCTGAACTCGCCCTACCGGGCGGGCGGGACGTGGAGCTGGCGGAAGATCCGGCATGCGGATACGGCGGACGGCCTGCTGATCGGCGTGTTCGGCCCCGCGGAGCGCCCGCAGGCACTCCTCGTACGGCTTCCCGACGACCGAACCGTGAAGACGTCACCCCGCCTGTCCGCGCCACAGTCACGAGAGGTCGGCGAGCTGGTGCGGGGTCGCCTGGGGGAGCTGACGGACCACGCCGACCACGGACCCGTGAGGATGCTGGACCAGCCACTTCCCGTGGAGCTGCGCCAAGCGGCGGGGCGCCACGAGACCGCGCGATTCGTACGGGTCCGCTCGGAGGGCTGACGCAGCCGATCGCCGGGAGCATGCACGTGTGCCTGCCCACATGGAGGTACGTGGGCTCGACCTCCAGCTCCGCGCTCGTACGTGTCCATCCGGTTGGCCCCCGATGTTTTGGGGGGTCGTCCGGGTCGTACGGCTGCTGCCGTTCTCCCTAGCCTCGGGCCATGAGACTTCGTTCTTTGTGGGTAACGGCCGCAGTGCTGACGCTGACCGTGTCGGCTTCGTCGGCCGTCGTGGCCTCGGAGCTCACTCCGCGCCCCTCGGCCGGGGAGCGATCCGTGCAGCATGACGCCGACCTGCTGCGGGACACCGGCGTCACAGGGGTATCGGTCCGTCTGACGACCCCGAGCGGGACCGTCACGGCCCGTTCCGGTGTCAGCGAACTGGGCAGTCGCCGTCCCGTCCCCGAGAACGGTTATCTGCGTCTGGGCAGCATCACCAAGACGTACGTCGCCACCGTCATGCTGCAACTGGTGGACGAGGGCCAACTGACGCTCGACCAGCCGGTGGAGCAGGTGCTGCCCGGTGTCGTCACCGGCGCGGGCAATGACGGCCGGGCCGTCACCATCCGCGATCTGCTCCGGCACACCAGTGGCCTGTACGACTACACGGCCGACGTGTTTCCCGACCCCGGCGCCCGCACCTATTTCACCAACCGATGGCAGGCCTACCGGCCCGCGCAGCTCGTCGCCATGGCCATGCGCCACGCACCGGACTTCCCGCCGGGGACGGACTGGGCGTACTCCAACACCAATTACGTGCTCGCCGGCATGATCATCGAAAAGGTCACAGGCCGCACCTGGGAACAGCAGGTCCACGACCGCGTCCTGCGCCCACTCGGCCTGCGGCGGACGGAGACGCCCGGCACGTCGCCCTACCTTCCGCACCCGCACGCGGCCAACTACCAGCAGTTCACCGTGGACGGCCCCCTGATCGACACCACGATCCCCTACCGTCCGTTCGACAGCGGTGCGGACGGCTCGATGACCGGCACGGCCGACGAGGTGAACGACTTCTTCACCGCCCTGGCCGGCGGACGGCTCCTGACGCCCGCCGCACTCGCCGCCATGCGCACCGCCGTCCCCGTCCCGGAGGGCAGCGGCCACCCCGCGGGTACACGCGACGGCTCGGGGCTGTTCTTCACCCCGCTCTCCTGCGGCGGCGGCTACCTCGGCCACGGCGGAAGCGGATTCGGCTACGTCATCCGGGCTGCCACCACGACGGACGGCCGACGCGCCGTCACCGTCTCCGCGCACAGCCGGCCAGGGGATCCGGCGACGGCGGCCCGCCAGGAGGACGCCCTTCGCGGCCTGGTCGACCATGCCCTCTGCCGTGGCGCCTGAGCACGCTGCCGGGGGCGCCGGGCGGGCGGCAGGTCAGGACGCGTCATGCGGCAGGGGCAGCAGCCTGCCGCTCAGCGCGCGTCGTCGTCGCCGAGCCGCCGCGGAACGGCCGTGCGTCAGGTGCGCCACCACGGCTCGCGTACAAAGAGGCTCTCGTCGCTCGTACATCCGACGCCGTTGGAGACCTGCTCGGAGTCCAGGTTCCAGCCCACGACTCCGTTGCCCTTGCGGCCCAGTTCGATCAGGCGATTGGTCTCCGACCGTGTGCCGGTCGTGACCTGGCAGTCGACGATCGCCGCCCAGGCCTGTCCGTCCAGTGCCGACGCGAAGGCCAGCCCGGGCAGGACGACCACGGCCAGGGCGAGGGCCACCCACTGTTCGACGGCGGCCGCCCGGCGCAACCAGGACGGTGGCCGGTAGCCGGTGTCGTGGTGCCGGTGGTGATGGGGGCGGCGCCTGCCCGTTCGGTACTCGACCACCACGCCCTGCCGCAGCGCGTAGGCCACGAGACCGGTGGCGAGCCCCCACCACGGTCCGAAGAAACACGCGTCGATCACCGCGATCGCCAGCGGATTGACGACGGTCAGCGCCACCCGTTGGGCGGCCCGCCCCGCACCGCCGCCCAACGGGACAGCGCCTCGTGCGGCGAACAGGGCGAAGACCGCGCGCGAGATGACGATGCCGAGGACGGAACCGAGGAGCGGGTCGGTCAGCAGCATGCCGATCAGGACGTCCGGCCAGTTCCCGAGTTCCATGCCGGTGAACACGTCGCGGGCGGCGTCGCCGCCTCCGACCGTGTAGGCGACCTTGGTGACCGGGACGGCGAGGGCCAGCGCTATCAGGACGGTGTGCCCGGGTCCACCCTTGCGGTCGGCCTCCCTGGTCCGTTCCTCACTGTGGCCGGTCTCGGAACGGCTGCCGTCTGCCTGCGCGTCCTGCATGGCGCTTACTGAAACACACCCGTCTTCCGCGCGGCGGCCGGCGACACGATGGCCGTCCCGCGCTCACTCGGGTTGCGGGGTGAGGCGGCGCAGGCCCCTGCGGTCGTAGTAGTGGGTCATGGCGAATCCGAACGCCAGGGCGACGACGACGCCGATCGCGATCATGGTCCAGGCCCGGGCCAGACCGGCGTCGGCGCGGGCGTCGAAGTACAGGATGGACCGTACGCCGGCGCTGAGTTGGTGCATCGGCTCGAAGATGCCGAGGAAGCGGTAGAAGCCGGGTGTGGCCTCCAGCGGGACGGTCGCGCCGGAGGAGGGGAGGGCCAGCGCGATGAAGACGAACATGGACACGAGCTGCCCGATTCCGCCGAAGGCGGCGTTGATGGCTTGGACACCCAGGCCGATGGTGGCCGTCGCGCAGTAGGAGAAGACCCACAACAGGGGCAGGTGCGCGGCGTCCATGCCCAGGATCGCGACCGTCGCCACCATGACGAGGGTGGTGGTCAGCACCGAGATTCCGGCCGTCATGAGCATCTTCAGTACGAGCGTCTGGGTGCGGCTGATGGGAACCGTCGGCAGGCGGGCATGCCAGGGACCCATCTCGCTGTCGGTATAGCCGAGCGCCGTGTCGACGCCGGTGTGGATGAGGTTGCCTCCGATGAAACCGCTGAGGACCAGCAGCAGCGCGTAGTAGAAGGCGGTGAGCCCGAGACCGCTGTGCCGGCCGATCGGATGGCCGACGCGGGTGGTGACGGTGACGGGGTCGGTGAGGAGCAGGCGCGTCGTCGGGACGTCCGTGGAGGCCGCGAGCTGCTTGCCGATGGTCCGGGAGGCCTGGGCGGCCGCCCTCTGGTTGATCTGTGCCGCCATGGACGAACCCAGGCTGCCGACACCCGGATTGGTGAGCACGGTGAGCGTCGGCCGCACCGTCGCCCGCTCGGTGGTCAGGGCCCCGACGGCCGAGGTGAAGTCCTTCGGTACGACCAGCGCACCGAAGACCTTGCCCGAGGCCAGTGCGTCCTGAGCCTCCGCGCGACCGAGGCGCCGCCATTGGACGCTGTTCGACGGCCCGCCCGAGGCGATCGAGTCGGTGAGCTGCTTCCCGAGATTCTCCTGCTGCCCGGGCAGTGGGCGGCCGCGGTCCTGGTCGACGAGGGCGATGGGCAGCCGGTGCAGGTTGTCGTTCGGGCTGAGGATGCCGCCCATGTAGAGAAGCGACAGCATCAGCGCGACCAGTGCACTGAGGGCGGTCGGTACGAGCCACAGCTTGGGGTGTCGCACAAGCGTGCGGGCGCGGGCCTGCGGAGGGTGGGTGCTCGGGGGAGTGGCGGAGGGCATGGTGCTCCGTGGATGCTGGTACGGACACGGCAGGTCGGACACCACGGACCCGGGGGCGGGGCGGAGATCCCGTACGATCCGCGATCCGTGTCCGGCCATCGTCGACGGGCGGACCCGCGAGCGGGGCATAGGGGGAGAAATTCGCGTTACGGGCGTGTCGCCCCTCCGTCGCGGCGGCGCCGCCCGCCCGCCTGGGCCGTCCATCCGCGCCGTCCTTCTCGCTCCGTCGCCCCTCCGTTCCGTTTGCGGAGCGGGGGGCACCGCGTTTGAGTGGTCAGGACCCCTCGCGCACCAGGAGCCGGCATGTCGATGGCGTTCGATTCACCCTTCGGTCCCTCCGATCCGTTCAGCGACCTGCTAAATCGTTTCTTCGGTATGTCGCCCGCGTCGTCGCCCCCCGCCGTGCAGCGCGTGCCCATCGGGCGGCTGCTGACGGAGTCGTCGCACGAACTTCTCGGTCTGGCCACGCGAAAGGCGGTCGAGGACGGCACATCCGACCTCGACACCGAGCATCTTCTGTGGGCGGCCACACAGGTCGAGCCCGCGCGGAGGCTGGTGTCGCAGGTCGGGGTGGACCCCGACACGCTGGCGGCGCAGATAGCCGAGGTGCTTCCCCGCGAGTCCGGCGAGCCGTCCTCGGAGCCCGGGCTCACCCCGGCGGCTAAGCGCACCCTTGCCACCGCCTACGCCCATTCGCAGGCGGCAGGGGTGTCCTACATCGGGCCCGAGCACATCCTCAGCGCGCTCCTGAGCGACGCCGACTCCGGTGCCAACCGCTTCATGCGCGCGGAAGACGTCGACGTGAAGAAGCTGCGCGGCGTCGCCGAACAGGCGGCGCGCGCGGAAAACGCTCCCGGGGCCGCCGGGAAGCAGCCGTCGACGACTCTCGACGAGTTCGGCAGGGACCTGACCGAGGAAGCGAAGGCCGGCAAGCTCGACCCGGTGGTCGGCCGGTCCGAGGAGATCGAGCAGACCGTGGAGATCCTCTCGCGGCGCTCCAAGAACAACCCCGTACTCATCGGCGAACCCGGTGTCGGGAAGACCGCCATCGTGGAGGGGCTCGCCCAGCGCATCGTGGCGGGCGAAGTGCCCGACACGCTGAAGGACAAGAGGGTCGTCTCGCTGGACATGTCCGGCATGGTGGCGGGTGCCCAGTACCGCGGCCAGTTCGAGGAACGCCTCAAGAAGGTCATCGAGGACGTGCAGGCGGCCGGCGGCGACATCATTCTCTTCATCGACGAGCTGCACACCGTCGTCGGTGCGGGCGCGACGGGCGAGGGTTCGATGGACGCGGGCAACATGCTCAAGCCCGCACTCGCACGCGGCGAACTCCACGTCGTGGGAGCGACGACGATCGACGAGTACCGCAAGCACGTCGAGAAGGACGCCGCCCTGGAACGCCGGTTCCAGCCCGTCCTGATCCCGGAGCCGACGGTCGAGGAGACCGTGCAGATCCTCGAAGGACTGCGGGACGCGTACGAGGCCCACCACCAGGTCCGCTTCGCCGACGGCGCCCTGGCGGCAGCCGCGGAGCTGTCCGACCGCTACATCAGCGACCGGTTCCTGCCCGACAAGGCCATCGACCTGATGGACCAGGCCGGCGCTCGCGTACGGCTGCGCAGTGCCAGTCGTTCCACCGAGGTCGTCGGCCGGGAGGACCGCCTCGCGAAGCTGCGGCGCGAGAAGGACCAGGCCGTGGCGGGCGAGGAGTTCGAGAGGGCCTCGGAGCTGAAGGCGCAGATCGCCGAGGCGGAGGGAGAGCTCGCGGGCATCGAGGAGCGCCGCGAAGGCGTCGTCTCGGTCACCGCCTCGGACATCGCCGACATCGTCTCCCGGCGTACGGGCATCCCGGTGTCCCAGCTCACCGCCGGCGAGAAGGAACGGCTCCTCAAGCTCGAAGAGGAGATGCACGCCAGGATCGTCGGCCAGGACGAGGCGGTCACCGCGGTCTCACAGGCGGTACGACGCAACCGTGCGGGCATGGGCGACCCGAACCGCCCCGTCGGCTCGTTCCTCTTCCTCGGACCCACGGGTGTGGGGAAGACCGAACTCGCCAAGACGCTCGCCGAGCTGCTGTTCGGCGAAGAGGACCGCATGATCCGGTTCGACATGAGCGAGTTCCAGGAGAAGCACACGGTCGCCCGGCTCGTCGGCGCTCCCCCCGGATACGTCGGCTACGAAGAGGCCGGCCAGCTCACCGAGAAGGTCCGGCGCAACCCCTACAGCGTGGTCCTGTTCGACGAGGTGGAGAAGGCGCACCCGGACGTCTTCAACACGCTTCTCCAGATCCTCGACGACGGCCGCCTCACGGACGGGCAGGGCCGCACGGTCGACTTCCGGCACTGCGTCGTCATCATGACGTCCAACATCGGCGCCCATCGCATCCTCGCCCACAAGGGCGACGCGGCCGAGCTCAAGGACGAGCTGATGGAGGATCTGCGGGGACGCTTCCTGCCCGAGTTCCTCAACCGCATCGACGACATCATCGTCTTCCACAGCCTCACCGAGGACGACCTGTCGGAGATCGTCGAACACCTCCTGGACCGCAGCAAGCACCGGGTCCACGCCCAGGGGATGACGCTGGAGGTCACCGAGGCGGCGAAGAAACTGCTGGTCGCCCACGGCTACCAGCCGGAGTTCGGCGCCCGCCCACTGCGCCGCACGATCCAGACGGAACTCGACAACCGCATCGCCTCCCTGCTTCTCAGCGGCGAGGCCGACCCCGGAGACACGATCGTCGCCGATGTGAAGGACGACTCGCTCCACTGCACCGTACGCAGAGAGGGCGCCCCGGCCGAAGAGGCTTCCTGACGGGCGCCGGAGCACACGCGCCACCCGCACGGCAACTGGTACGAGCAACTCAAGGAGAGAACGATGGCGCCTCACCACAAGTCCAACAAGGAAGTCGAAGGCGACCCGGACAGCGGGCACGGGCGCGGCATGCCCAGGCGCCCGGACGAGAAGGAGCTCGACGAACGTCTTGAGGAGGACCGCGAAGAGGTGGGGCTGCCCCCGGAGGACGACGCCCCGTAGTAGGACGACAGCAGACCGCCGTGGGCGACGGGCCGTCACCGCCTTCCGGTGCGGCCCGTCGCCTACGACGGCCCGTGGTTGCCGGGGAGGCGCTCCAGGGCCGCGGCGACATCCGTGTTTCGGGCGATCTCCGTGAGAGCACGCGCGATGACCGGTCCCGGCTCCCGGGCGGCGACCACCAGCCCGACCGGCACCGTCCGGGCGGGCCCGGCCATCGGCACGGCCCGCATGCCGTGCGGGACGCCGAACACATGCAGCCAGGTGTGCGGCACGATGCTGGCCCACCGGCCCGCCCTGACATGGGCGAAGAGCGCTGCCACGGAATCGGTCTCGACCCTGGGCGACGGCCGCACCCCGGCCTCGGCGAACAGCTCGTCCAGCACCCGGCGCCCCTGCATGGCCTCGGTCAGCAGACAGAGCGGTAGACGTGAGGCCTCCGCCCAGGTCGCCGTCGCCCGGTGCACGAGGCTGTCGGCGGCGTCCGTCAGCAGTACGTACCGCTCCTCGTAGAGCGGTACCGCCCGCAGATGCTCCGAAAGTCCCTTGTGCAGATAGGTGATGCCGGCGTCGATCTCGAAGTTCTGCACCTGCCGGAGGATGTCCTCCGACTGGAGGTTGGCTATGACCTCCACGGTGACCAGAGGATGCGCCGCACAGAACGGGCCGGTCAGCTGTGCGACGGCGCCGGAGGCGGTCGGCACCGCGCCGATCCGCATCCTGCCGCTCAGACCGCTGCGCAGGGCGCCGACCTCGCTCTTGAGGGCATCACGGTCGGCGAGGATGCGCTGCGCCCACACCACGATGCGTTCGCCCTCGGGGGTGAGACCCTCGTACGTGCGGCCGCGCAGGACCAGCGGTACGTCCAGCTCCTCCTCAAGCTTCCGGATCGCTTCGGAAAGGGCGGGCTGGGAGACGTAGCAGGCCTGGGCGGCGCGGGCGAAATGGTGCTCCCGCGAGAGGGCCACCAGATACTCGAGTTGACGGAACAGCACCCCATGGGTCTACCGGACCACCTGTGGGAACGCCAGTCGGCGCCACACGCGCCCGGGACATATCAGGCCACGGGCAGTGGCTCCAGGCGCTCGGCGCCGGTGTAGACGTTCATCGACGTGCCGCGCAGGAATCCGACCAGAGTCAGCCCGCTCTCCTCGGCGAGGTCCACGGCGAGCGAGGAGGGGGCGGACACGGCCGCCAGCATGGGGATTCCGGCCATCACCGCCTTCTGCACCAGCTCGAAGGAGGCCCGGCCGCTCACCATCAGCACCGTTCCGCGCAGCGGCAGCAGCCCCGACCTCAGGGCATGGCCGACGACCTTGTCCACGGCGTTGTGCCGGCCGACGTCCTCCCGCAGACACAGCAGTTCACCGCCGGCCGTGAAGAGTCCGGCGGCATGCAGCCCACCGGTGGTGTCGAACACCCGCTGGGCTTCGCGCAGCCGGTCGGGAAGGACCGTCAGCACGTCGGGCCCGATACGCAGTTCGTCCTCGGCCACCGACCACGCCGCCGTAGTGCGTACCGCGTCCAGGCTGGCTTTGCCGCAGAGTCCGCACGAGGATGTGGTGTAGAAGTTCCGCTCGAGGGAGGCGTCGGGGGCGGCCACACCCCGGGCCAGGGCGACGTCCACCACGTTGTACGTGTTGCCCCCGTCGGCCGTGGCGCCCGCGCAGTAGCGGATTGCGCTCACGTTGTCCGTCGCGTGCACCACGCCCTCGCTCACGAGAAACCCGGCCGCGAGGTCGAAGTCGTCGCCCGGGGTGCGCATCGTCACCGTCAGCGGGCGCCCGCCGACGCGGATCTCCATCGGCTCCTCGGCGGCCAGGGTGTCGGGTCGGTGCGAGGACTTCCCCTCCCGGATGCGCAGTACGCGCCGCCGCACGGTCATGCGTCCCATGGTTCGCTCCTCTCCTCGGAGTCCTGCTCCGACGGTGTGGTGTGGTTGAGCCGGTTCATCGGTGGGGCGGTCCGGCCCCGGGGCGCACCGGGGCCGGCAGCCGTGGGCGCCGACGGCCGACGGTATGACCTGCGGCGAACCGCGCGGCGCTCCCACGCCGTCACGGCAGGTCCCGGCGGCTGTACCGCGCGGTGATTCCCAGGCACAGCAGACCCACGGCCGCCAGGCCGCCGAGCAGGGCCGGGTAGGAAGCGGCCCCGGCGGTGACGGCGAGCAGGAGCGGTGTGAAGAAGCCGCTGTACGTGACGCCGTGGTAGAGCGACGCGGCCGAGGGGCGGTCCTTCGGTGGCGCCAGGCGCTCGATCTCCCTCAGCCCCGAGGCCAGGGTCAGGCCGTACCCGGCCCCCAGCAGGACGGCGGCGGCCAGTACGAGAGCCGCGGAGTTCCAGTGCACCGCGCACGCGCCGACCAGGAGGCCGCCGATCACGGCGGCCATCGCGGCCAGCGTCGCCCGCGCGCTGTGCGTGTGGTCCAGCCAGGCGGCCAGGGGCTGGACGGCGATCCCCACCCCGAGCGTCAGCGCCGTCACCAGGCCGCTGAACAGGGGCGCGTACCCGGGAACCCGGTCGGCCACCAACGGGGGCAGCACGACGTACGCCACCGTGGAAGCGGTGAAGACCGCCGGGCCCGCGGGCAGCACCACCCGTATGAAGCGGGGGTGCCTGACCGCCCCGCGACGCGGGGGCGCGGCGAGCGGCCGAACCCGGGCCACCGGGGACGGCGGTGCGGTCTCCGGTACGTGGCGGGTCGCGCCGAGCACCAGCAGGGCCAGCGACGCGTGCGCGAGACACGGCACCACCATGGGGTGGGGGAGCCATTCGGCCAGGACCCCGGCGGTCAGCGCCCCGGCCGCGAAGCCGCCTCCGGTGGCGCAGGTCGCCCTGCGGGTGCCCGCACCGGGCCGCGCCGCCCCGGCAGACAGTTCCTGGAGCCAGGTGCTGCCCGCGGTGAGGATCACGCCCGCCGCGATCCCGGTGGCCAGACGGCTGACGTACACGGCTGCCCCGTCCACAGCCGCTGCCGCCAGCAGGACGCTGGCGACGGCCGACAACGCCAGCGCGGGCCGCACGACCCGCCGCCTCCCGAACCGGTTCGCGGCCGGGCCGCCGAGCAGCAGGCCGGGAAGCAGGCCCAGCAGGTAGACGGTGAACATGGCGGCGACCGGGACAGGGGACCAGTGCTCCTGCGTCCGGTACACCACGGCGAGCGGGGTGAACTGGTTCGCGCCCCAACCGGCGGCGAACACGGCGGCCGCCGCGGGGAACCAGCCGCACGCGGCACGAGGTGCGGGCATGCAGGAACCACCTTTCTGATCACGGTGCTGTGTGCCGGTTCCTGAAGGGAGGTGGCTCTCCCCGACTGCGCGGGCCGAGCGACCGGTTGGCTCAGGCGGAGCCGCGGAAGGGTTCCAGACGGATCACAACGCCCTTGGAGGTGGGGCAGTTGCTGATGTCGGCGACACTGTCCAGCGGCACCAGGACGTTGGTCTCGGGGTAGTAGGCCGCCGCGGAGCCGCGGCTGGCGGGATAGGCGACGACCCGGAAGTTCTCCGCGCGGCGTTCCTTCGCGTCGTGCCAGACGCTCACCAGGTCCACCATGTCGCCGTCGGCGATACCGAGGGTGTCCAGGTCGGCGGGGTTGACGAGTACGACCCGGCGAGCGTCGTGGATGCCCCGGTAGCGGTCGTTCGGCGCGTACCAGATGGTGTTCCACTGGTCGTGCGAGCGCAGGGTCTGCAACAGCAGATGTCCCTCGGGGACGTGCGGCATCGTGAACGCGTTGCGGGTGAAGACGGCCTTGCCGCTCGGGGTCGGGAAGACCCTCTTGTTCACCGGGTTGGGCAGGGTGAAACCGCCGGGCTCGGCCACCCGGGCGTTGAAGTCCTCGAAACCCGGCACGACACGGGAGATCCGGTCGCGGATGGTGCCGTAGTCACCCTCGAACCGTTCCCAGGGAATGGACGGCTCGTCCCCGAGCGTCCGGCGCGCCAGCCGGCTGATGATCGCGACCTCGCTGAGCAGATCGGGAGAGGCGGGCGGCAACTTCCCCCGGGAGGCGTGGACTTCGCTCATGGAGTCCTCGACGGTGATGAACTGCTCGCCGGTGGCCTGGAAGTCCCGGTCGCTGCGGCCGAGGGTGGGCAGGATGAGGGCCGTGTCGCCGCAGACGGTGTGGGAGCGGTTGAGCTTGGTGGAGATGTGCGCGGTGAGCCGGCACTTCCGCATCGCCTCCTCGGTGACCTCGCTGTCGGGAGTGGCCCGTACGAAGTTCCCGGCGACGCCGAGGAAGAACCTGGCCCGGCCCTCGTACATGGCCCGGATGCCGTTCACCGCGTCCAGGCCGTGACGGGCCGGCGGCGCGAAGCCGAACTCGCGCTCCAGGGCGTCGAGGAACTCCTGCGACATCTGCTCCCATACGCCCATGGTGCGGTCGCCCTGGACGTTGCTGTGGCCGCGCACCGGGCATACGCCCGCGCCGGGCCTGCCGATGTTGCCCCGGGACAGCAGGAAGTTGATGACCTCACGGATGGTGGGCACCCCGTGCTTGTGCTGGGTGAGCCCCATCGCCCAGCACACGATGATCTTCCTGCTCCGCAGGACCCGCTCGCCCACCTGCTCGATCTCCTCGCGGGACAGCGCGGTCGCCGTGAGGACGTCCTCCCAGGAGACCTTCCGCGCGTGCTCGGCGAATTCGGTGAAGCCGGTGGTGTGGCCGCGGATGAAGTCGTGGTCGAGCACGGTGCCCGGCGCCGCGTCCTCGGCTTCCAGGAGGAGCTTGTTCAGGGCCTGGAAGAGGGCGAGGTCACCGCCGGCGCGGATGTGCAGGAACTGGTCGGCGATCGGCGTGCCGCGGCCGATGACGCCGCGGGCCTTCTGCGGGTTCTTGAAGCGCATCAGACCTGCTTCGGGCAGCGTGTTGACCGCCACGACCTGCCCGCCGTTGCGCTTGGTCTCCTCCAGTGCCGAGAGCATCCGGGGGTGGTTGGTGCCGGGGTTCTGGCCCACGACGAAGACGAGGTCGGCGTTGTGGATGTCGTCGAGCGACACGCTGCCCTTGCCGGTGCCCAGCGTCTCCTGCATCGCGAAGCCACTGGACTCGTGGCACATGTTGGAGCAGTCCGGCAGATTGTTGGTGCCGTACGCGCGGGCGAAGAGCTGGAGGAGGAAGGCGGCCTCGTTGTTCAGCCGGCCGGAGACGTAGAAGAGGGCCTCGTCGGGGGAGTCCAGCCGCTGGAGTTCCTGGGCCAGCAGGCCGAGCGCCTCGTCCCAGCCGATCGGCTCGTAGTGGGTGGCGCCGGGCCGCTTGACCATGGGTTCGGTCAGCCGACCCTGCTGATTGAGCCAGTAGTCGGACATGCCGTCCAGCTCAGCGATCGAGTGCTCGCGGAAGAAGTCCCGGGTGACGCGGCGTGAGGTGGCCTCGTCGTTGATGTGTTTGGCGCCGTTCTCGCAGTACTCGTTCATGTGCCGCTTGCCCGGCGCTGGTTCGGGCCAGGCGCAGCCCGGACAGTCGATGCCCTTGGCCTGGTTGATGTTCAGCAGCGTCAGTGCGGTGCGCCGCGGGGACGTCTGGCTCAGGGAGTACTCCAGCGCGTGCGTCACCGCGGGCAGACCCGTCGCCCAGGTCTTGGGCGGCGTGACCCTCAGGTCGTCGCTCGGGTCCTCGATGCTGCTCATGATCCGGTGTTCCCCTTTTCCCTGTGTACCAGGCAGGACTGTTACCGAATACGCGCGTATTCACGTATGCCGTCTGCGAATATCCGGCCCCGCTGCCGTCTCAGCTTCGGCCGGGCTCCGGTGGAAAGTCAAAGAGGGGTCTCCGATGAGGTGATAGGTGCGGCCTATTACTTCGGGCCGGCGCGTGCGGAGGGAGGTATGCGCTGGTCATGGGCACGGTACGGTCTCATAACCGTCGCCGATCACCTCATCGATAACCCCTCTTTGACTTCTCCCGGGAATGCGCCGAAGGTGATCGGTGAGCGATAAATTCTGCGAGGCGATGAATGCCTGTGTGTAGGCGATGAATAGCCGTAGACGAATGCCCGGCTTGGCTGCCTTCGGGCAGAGGAAGAAGGCAGTCCCGTGTCCCGACCGCAGTCCGGCCTCAGCGAAGACCCCGTACCCCTGGTGGACCGCTTCGGTCGCGTCCACACGGACCTGAGGGTCTCTCTCACCGACCGGTGCAACCTGCGGTGCACGTACTGCATGCCCGCCGAAGGTCTGGACTGGCTGCCACGGGCCGAAGTCCTCACCGACGACGAGATCGTGCGTCTGGTCGGCGTCGCCACTGAGCGCCTGGGGATCACCGAGGTGAGGCTGACCGGGGGTGAACCGCTGCTGCGCCGCGGCCTGCCCGGTCTGGTCGCCCGCCTCGCCGCGCTGGACACGGCCCCGGAACTGTCGCTCACCACCAACGGCATCGGTTTGGCGTGCAGCGCCGAGGCACTCCGCGAGGCCGGGCTGAACCGGGTCAACGTCAGCCTGGACACCCTGCGCGCCGAGCGGTTCGCCGCGATCACCCGGCGGGACCGGCTCACCGATGTGCTGGACGGTCTGCGCGCCGCCCGTGCCGCGGGGCTCTCGCCGGTCAAGATCAACGCGGTTCCGGTACGCGGGGTCAACGACGACGAGATCGCCGATCTGGCCGCATTCGCCGTCGAGCACGGCTACCGGATGCGGTTCATCGAATCGATGCCCCTGGACGCGCAAGGCGCCTGGGACCGCGACCGCATGGTCGCGGCCGAGGAGATCCTGGAACGCCTCGGGGAACGGTTCGATCTGGCGCCGGTGGGGCGTGAAGGCAACGCGCCCGCCGAGGAATGGCGGATCTCCGGTACGGACGCGGTGGTGGGCGTCATCGCCAGCGTCACCCGCCCGTTCTGCGGAAGTTGCGACCGGGTACGGCTCACCGCGGACGGGCAGCTGCGCAACTGCCTCTTCGCCGCCGAGGAGTCCGACCTGCGCGCCCTGCTCCGCTGCGGCGCCGACGACGCCGCGCTGGAGGCGGCCTGGCGGGCCTCGGTCGGGGGCAAGGGGCCCGGCCACACCATCAACAGCGCGGAATTCCGGCGACCGCAGCGCCCCATGTCCGCGATCGGCGGCTGACGATGTGCCATCGGCGGATGACGAAAGATGTCGGACAACGAGGAGAAGGCGACAGAAATGCGTCCACTTCGGGTGGGTGAACCACAGGGCGGCGGTGCCGACGGAGCGCACGACGGGACCGGGCACCGCGTGGGCCCCGCACCCACAGCACCGCTGCTGGCCAAGGCGCAACGGGGGACGGCGGGCCCTGCCACGACGTGGGAACATGCCCGCGCCGCCGCCCGGGACGCCGCAGGACAACCGCTGCCGGCCGTCACCCGCGGCCTTGCCGAGGCTCTGGGACACGCGCTCGCCGAACCGTTGACGGCGCTCACCGACCTGCCGTCGTTCGACACCTCGGCGATGGACGGCTGGGCCGTGTCCGGCCCCGGCCCGTGGCGGCTGCGTGGCGGCGGCGTACTGGCCGGCGGGCACCCCGAGCCGCTGAGCCACGGGACCGCCGTACCCGTGGCCACCGGCGCCCGGCTGCCGACGGGAGCGAGCGCGGTGCTGCGAAGGGAACACGGGGAGACCGGGACCGGCGACGCGACCCGACCCGCCGGCTCGGCCGGACCCGGCCTCCTGCACGACCGCTCCGCCGGACCCGGCCCACTGGCGCCGCGCCGGGACATCCGGCCGCAGGGCCAGGAGTGCCGTGCGGGCGAGCCTCTGCTTCCCACCGGCACGACCGTGACGCCGGCGGTGCTCGGCCTGGCGGCGGCAGCCGGGTACGACCGGCTGACCGTGCACCGCAGACCGGTCGTCGAACTCCTCGTACTCGGCGACGAGTTGCTGGAGTCCGGCCCGCCCGTGGGCGGCCGGGTCCGCGACGCGCTCGGCCCGCTCCTGCCGCCGTGGCTGCGAAGCCGCGGTGCGGAGGTGGCCGGCCGACGCCTCGCGCCGGACGACTCCGCACTGCTGCGGGACGCCCTGCGCGACTCCGCGGCCGATGTCGTGGTCACCACTGGCAGTACCGCCGCCGGACCGGTGGACTTCCTCCACGACGCACTCGGTGCGCTGGGCGCCCGGCTGCTGGTCGACTCCGTCGCCGTACGGCCGGGGCACCCGATGGTGCTCGCCGAACTGCCGCCGGCCGCCGACGGGCGAACCCGCGGACTGGTCGGCCTGCCCGGCAATCCGCTGGCCGCCGTGGCCGGCACGGTCACCCTGGCCGAACCGCTGCTGCGGCGCCTCGGCGGTCACCCGGACGCGGAGCCGCTCCGCATGCCCGCAGCCGCGGCACTGCCCGGCCACCCGCGAGACACCCGGCTGCTGCCGGTGCGCCGCGCGGGGCACGAGGTGGTGCCGCTCCCCTTCGACGGGCCGGCGATGCTGCGCGGGCTCGCGTTCGCCGACGGCCTCGCGGTGGTTCCGCCGGGCGGCGTGGCCGCCGGGGCAGCCGTCGAGATCCTGCCCGTACCCGGACAGTGACCGCGCACTCCGGCCGCGCCCCGCGCAACGCCCATGAGCGACACGTACGCACAACAGGAGGCACAGCCATGCAGACACCGACGACACCGGCCGGCACCATCCGCTACTGGGCGGCGGCGAAGGCCGCCGCCGGCACGGCGGAGGAGAGCTATCACGCGGCGACGCTCGCGGCCGCCCTGGAGCAGGCCAGGACCCGCCACGCCGGCCGGCCGCGCTTCGCGCGGGTCCTGGGCTCCTGCTCGTTCCTGGTGGACGGCGACCCGGTGGGCCGCCGGGACCCCGCCGCGGTCCCGCTGGCCGAAGGGGGCACGGTCGAGGTGCTGCCCCCGTTCGCGGGTGGCTGAGCGCCCTCGTAGGACAGGACCCCGTACCAGCCCACCCTCTCCCTCTCCAGGACCCTCATCATGACGAACGCTCCCGGCACCTCCGGCCACCCGATCCGCCTGCTCGGTCTGCGCGACACCCCGCTCTCCCTCGACGAGGTGTACGCGGCGGTGGGCGACGCCGCCGCGGGCGGCACCGCCGTCTTCATCGGCACGGTGCGCGACCACGACGGAGGCAGGCCGGTGACCTCCCTGACCTACAGCGCCCACCCCGGCGCAGGGCACGAGCTGCGCCGGGTGGCCGAGAGGACCGCTGCCGACTTTCCGGTCCGCGCTCTCGCCGCGGTGCACCGGACGGGCCGGCTGGCCGTCGGCGATATCGCGGTGATCGTGGCCGTCTCCTGCCCGCACCGCGCGGAGGCCTTCGCCGCCTGCGGCCGCCTGGTGGAGGAGCTGAAGCACGAGGTGCCGGTCTGGAAGCACCAGTTCTTCTCGGACGGCGAGGAGGAGTGGGTCGGCGCGTGCGGAACCCCGTAGCGGACCACCGCGTGCCGGCGCTCCGCCCGCGCTCAGGCGGCGGGTTCGATGGTGACCTTGACGTGCTTCATGATCGGCTGGTCGCTCTGGGTGCTGTAGTCGACGAGCGCGCACAGTACGTTCATCTCGGGCATGTAGCCCGCCGCGCAGCCACGGGGGATGTCGTAGGGGATGGCGAGGTAGCCGTTGAGTGACCGCTGGCTCCCGTCCCTCGCGGTGCTCGTGATGTCGACCGGGCCGAGCTCGGCGATGCCGCGTTCGCGCATGTCGGCCCGGTTCATGAAGACCAGCGTGCGCAGGTTCTTGATGCCGCGGTAACGGTCGTTGTCGGAGTAGATCGTGGTGTTCCACTGATCGTGCGACCGCATGGTGCCCAGTGCCAGAGTGCCGGGCGCCGGGACGACGTCGGGCAGGGCGACGGCGGAGAACTCGGCGCGTCCCGACGGGGTGTGGAAGACCAGTTCACGGGCGGGCTGCTTGATGCGGAAGCCGAGGGGCAGGCGCACGCGCCGGTTGAAGTCCTCGAAACCGTCGAGAGCCTTGGCCATGGTGTCCCGGATGCGGTCGTAGTCCTCGATGTACCACTCCCAGGGCGTGGCACTGTCGGGCAGGGCCGCGCGGGCCATGCCCGCGACGATGGCCGGCTCGGACAGCAGATGCGGTGAGGCGGGGCGTTTCATGCCGATCGACATGTGGACCATGCTCATCGAGTCCTCGACGGACGTGCTCTGGATGCCCTTGCGCTGATGGTCCTTCTCGGTACGGCCGAGGCACGGCAGGATGAGGGCCCGGCTCCCGTGGACGACATGGCTGCGGTTCAGCTTGGTGCTCACCTGGACGGTGAGGTCGCAGGAGCGCAGGGCCGCGTAGGTGTACGCGGTGTCGGGCGCCGCGAGGGCGAAGTTGCCACCCATGCCGACGAAGACCTTCACGTCACCGCGCTCCATCGCGGGGATGGCGCGGACGGTGTCCAGGCCTTGTTCACGGGGCGGATCGATGCCGCAGGCCTCGGCGAGGCGGTCCAGGAACTCGTCGGTCGGGTGGTGGTCGATGCCGCAGGTGCGGTTGCCCTGGACGTTGCTGTGCCCGCGCACGGGGGAGGGGCCCGCTCCCTCACGTCCCAGATTGCCGCGCAGCAGCAGCAGATTCACGATCTCCCGGACGGTGTCGACGCCGTGTTCGTGCTGGGTGATCCCCAGACACCAGCTGATGATGCTGCGGTCGGCCTCGCCGTACACGCGTGCCGCTTTCAGGATGTCGGCCCGGCTCAGCCCGGACTGCTTCTCGATCTCCTCCCACGGCGTCGCCTCGCACAGGGCGCGGTACTCCTCGAAGCCGGTGGTGTGGCGGTCGATGAACTCCTGGTCCAGCGCCTTGGGATCGGTCGCGGACTCCTTGAGGATGGCCTTGGCCATGCCGCGCAGCAGAGCCATGTCGCCGCCGATGCGGGGCTGGAGGTTCAGCGTGCTGGTCCGGGTCGTCTTGAAGAGAGCCATGTCCACGAAGTCGTGGGGGACGATGGTGCGGGTGGCGGCGGCCTCGACCAGCGGGTTGATGTGCACGATCTGGGCACCGCGGTGGTACGCCTCGGCGAGGGCGGTGAGCATCCGGGGCGCGTTCGAGGCGGCGTTGACCCCCAGGATGAACAGCGCGTCGGCGCTCTCCCAGTCCTTGAGGTCGACGGTTCCCTTGCCGGTGCCCAGAGCCGCCTGCATGGCCCGGCCACTGGCCTCGTGACACATGTTGGAGCAGTCCGGCAGGTTGTTCGTGCCGAGTTCGCGGGCCATCAGCTGATAGAGGAACGTGGCCTCGTTGCCGAGACGTCCGGAGGTGTAGAAAGCCGCCTGATTCGGGTCGTCCAGCCCGCGCAGAGCGCTGCCGACCACCTCGAAGGCGTCCTTCCAGGTGATCGGGACGTAGTGGTCCGAATCGGGGTCGTAGACCATCGGTTCGGTCAGCCGGCCCTGGTTCTCCAGGTCGTAGTCGCTCCACCCGGCCAGCTCGGTCACCGAGTGGGTGGCGAAGAACTCGCGTCCGACCCGCTTACGGGTCATCTCCCAGGTGACGTGCTTGATGCCGTTCTCGCAGATGTCCAGATGCAGCCCCTTGGTGTCGTCGGGCCAGGCGCATCCGGGGCAGTCGAACCCCGTGTTCTCATGATTCATCCGCATGATCGCCCGTGGGCCGTCCACCAGTGCGCCCTCGCGTACGAGGAAACGGCTCACGCTCTTGGCCGCGCCCCAGCCCGCGGCGGGATGGTGGTACGGGCGAAACTCCGCAGGACCCTGGGGAACGGGTCCCACCTCGGGCTCAAGGCGTTCTTGGTCGTCACTGTTGGTGCTCAAGACTCTCGACCCTTCCACCATGCGGGCGCGCGATGCCGAAGCGGCACTTTTGGGCACGCTACGTCCACCGGTCGACGCGTGCCACTTGGCAGGCACGGCAGTTCGGG
This sequence comes from Streptomyces sp. NPDC045968, assembly GCF_056430475.1. Taxonomy (NCBI): domain Bacteria; kingdom Bacillati; phylum Actinomycetota; class Actinomycetes; order Kitasatosporales; family Streptomycetaceae; genus Streptomyces; species Streptomyces sp. NPDC045968. The sequence goes on from NZ_JBWKLF010000005.1 coordinate 240,190, forward strand.
GAGGTGCCCGGGCTGCCTCCAGGTACGCGCACGGATACCCTGAGGCTGTCGTGTTTGTTTGCCTTGTGCCGTATTGCTCTGCGGAAGTCGCACGCGTTCCTTGCGGGGCGCCCGAAACCATGAGGTCCCCATGAGCCACTGGCCGCTGCTGTCCGCCGTTCCCCGACTCCTCGGTGCGGCAGTCCTCGGTGCGGCTGTCGGTGCGGTCGTCGGCGTACTGACGAACACACCGCTGGGCATTCTCGCCGGTATCGCCACGGCGGAGACGGTTTTCGTCGTGGTGGGCTGGATCGTCCTCTGGCCCATGAACGCCGCCGCTACCCATCACAACGCACGGCGCGAGGAGTTCCGGCCCCTCATCGAGGAACTCGCCGTCGTCGGGTCCGCCCTGTGCGGACTGGTCGGCATCGTGGTCCTGCTCCTGGTCGGCAACTCCGACCTGAGTCACGCGGCGGCCGCGACGGCGCTCTGTGGCGTGTTCATGGCCTGGGCGGCACTCCATCTGATGTACGCCGCCCGATACGCGTACATCTACTACCTGCCGCACGGAGGCGGGATCGACTTCAACACCGACGACCCGCCCCGGTACAGCGACTTCCTCTACTTCAGTTACAACCTCGGAATGACCTACCAGGTCTCCGACACCAACGTCTCGACCTCCGTCATCCGCGCGGTGGCCCTCCGGCACTGTCTGCTCTCGTACGTCTTCGGAGCCAGCATCCTGGCCACCACCATCAACCTCGTGACCGGGATCGTCACGGGCTGAGGGCCGACGCGGCGGCAGCGTGCCTACGACCTGTCGCCGAGCGACAACACGACCGCGGTGTCACGTCCCTCGGGTGTGTCGTAGGAGACGGTGTCGCCGGCCCGGCGGCCGAGAAGCGCACGGCCGAGCGGGCTGTCGGCGGTGACCATGGTCCGGTCCTTCCAATCGGCGACCTCGCCGATCTGGACGGTGGACTCCGTGCCGTCCGCGAACCGTACGGTCACCGTGCTGCCCACCCCGACCGTGTCCGTGCTGGGAGGTCCCGCGACGGCCGCCTCGCCGAGCCGTCCTTCGATCTCGGCGATGCGCTTGTCCAGCTTGTCGAGCTGCGTGGCGCGCTGCAATTCGTCGGCCTCGTCCCCCCTGTCGCCCACCTCCTCGCCGCCCTGCAAGGTGACGGCCACGGTTCGGCGCTCGACGTGCAGATCGGCCAGCTCTCGCTCGAACGCCTCGCGGGCGGCGGCGCTGATGGGCTCGGGTCCACCGGTCATTCCTGTTCCCGTCGTGCAGGCGGCACGGATACGTGTCGCGGGATAATTAGGGCATTCGTAAGATATCTATCACGTACGCGGCCCTGAACCGGCGCGTGGGCCGCATGGCCGACGGATTCGGGCTGCGCGGCCTCCGGCCCGGGCAACGGGTCGTCGTCCAGCTGCCGAACGTTCCCGAGTTCGTCATCACCGTCTGCGCGCTGATGCGCGCCGGCGCCGTCCCCGTGTTCTGCCCGGTCTCGCACCGGGCCCGCGGCCCGAGGGCCCTTCCTGCGGCGGGTGTTCACCCTGGAGGCACCGGGAGGCTCGTCCCCGGACGGCAGCCCGGTGGTGACCGGCCGCCTCAAGGACGCCCCGCGGCGGGCGCCCGATGGTGTCGGCCGTCGAGACGGCTGAGCGCGGCGGCCACCATCGCCTGGACGCCTGGAGTGATCACGGCCGGGTCGGGGGCGAACAGGGGACTGTGATTGCCGGGTACGTTGGCGAACTTCTCCTCCAGGTCCGAGCCGGGCGCCGCGGCCCAGTCACCGTCCGGGGTAGCGGGTACGTGCCAGAAGTCGTACGGCACTCCGTGGGGCGCGAGCCGGGAGAAGTCCTCGCTGCCCATGACCGGCCCGAAGTCCAAGACGGTGCCGGCCCCGAACAGTTCGGTGTGCACGGCCGCCACCTCCCGGTCGAGGGCCGCGTCGTTGACGGTCACCGGGAACTCGCCGCTGACGGTGATCTCCGGCGGCTTCAGGCAGCCCGCCGCGGCGCACTCGCCCGTCACGATGCGCCGGATACCCGCAACCAACTGCCTCTGCACCCGGGGCGACTGGGAGCGCAGGGTGAGACCGAGGCGGGCCTCGGCGGGGATGATGTTGTTCTTGCTGCCCGCGTGGAACCGGCCGACCGTCAGTACCGCCGATTCCCTGGCCGCGATCTCCCGCGCGACGACGGTCTGGAGGCGGGCGATGACGTACGCGGCCGTCACGATCGGGTCGACGGTGGACTCCGGACGCGAACCGTGGCCGCCGGTGCCGTGGATGACGATGTCGACGTCCGCGGAGGCGGACATCGTCAGACCGGGCGTGTGCGCGTAGAGCCCCCTGGGACCGGGAGCCACGTGCTGTCCGAACACCACGTCGGGACGGGGGAAGCGTGTGTGCAGTCCGTCCGCCACCATCCCCAGCGCGCCTTCGCCGGTCTCCTCGCCGGGCTGCCCCACGATCACGAGCGTCCCCGACCAGGTGTCGCGCCCTTCGGCCAGCGTCTCGGCGGCGCCTGCGAGCCATGTGACGTGCAGGTCGTGTCCGCAGGCGTGCATGACCCCGTCGTGCTCGGAGGCGTACGCAAGGCCGGTCGCCTCCCGTACCGGCAGGGCGTCCATGTCGCCGCGCAGCATGACGGTGGGGCCTTCGCCGTTGCGCAGGACGGCGACGACTCCCGTCACGCCGACCGCTTCGGTGGTCTCGTACCCGGCGGCGCGCAGCCGTGCGGCGAGCTTCGCCGCCGTGCGGTGTTCGCGCATGGACAGCTCGGGGTGGCGGTGCAGGTCGCGGTAGAAGTCCTCCAGGCCGGCCGTCCTGAGATCGGCGGTGAGGTCGTGGGTGAGGCCTGCTGCGGTCATACGGCACTCTCCTGGTCGGCGGCAGCGACGGCGGCGGCAGGGCTCGGCACGCTCGCGAGCAGCCGGCGCGTGTACGGGTGGGTCGGGGCGCGGTAGACCTCCCGGCACGGCCCGTACTCGACGAGCTCGCCGTGCCGGAGCACGGCCACCTCGTCGCTGACGTGCCGTACGACGGCGAGGTCGTGCGAGATGAACACCATGGTGAGGTCGAGCGTCTGCCTCAGCTCTGCCAGCAGATTGAGGACGTCGGCCTGGACCGAGCAGTCGAGCGCGGAGGTGATCTCGTCCGCGATGACGACTTCCGGTTCCACGGCGAGGGCGCGGGCGACGGCGATGCGCTGGCGCTGCCCGCCCGAGAACTCGTGCGGGTAACGGTCGGCGGCCGAGGCGTCCAGAGCAACGGTCTCCAGCCAGCGTGTCACCGTGTCCGCGTGCTTCCTCGCGTCGGCGCGCACCGGGTCGACGGCCTCCGCGATCGCCTGGGCGACGGTCATCCGGGGGTTGAGGGAGGCGTAGGGGTCCTGCGAGACGAGCTGGACCCGGCGGCGTACGGCGGTCATCTCCCTGCCTCTCAGACCGGAGACGTCCCGGCCGTCGAGCGTGACCCGGCCCGACCGGGCCCGGTGGATGCCGACGATCGTCTTGGCGAGGGTGGACTTCCCCGACCCCGACTCACCGACCAGACCGAGTGTCTGTCCGCCGCGCACTCCCACCGACACTCCGTCGAGGACGGTCCTGGCGCGCGTGCCGTGTCCGAACACCACGGTCAGCTCCTCCACCGCGAGCTTGAAGGTCATCGGGGTTACACCTCCGGGGCTTCGGGGGGCGGCGGTCACGCGTCGCCCCGCACAGGGGTCGCGGCGAGGGTGCCGGCCGCGACGGCGTGGCAGGCCACGCCGTCGCGCAGCGAGGGGAGTTCGTCCGTGCACCGCTGATGGGCGAGGGGGCAGCGGGCGGCGAAGGCGCAGCCCGCCGGACGGTCGGCCGGGGCCGGCGGGCGTCCCGGAATGGTGGTGAGAGGCCCGGGACGGCCCGCCTCGTCCACATCGTCGATGTCGAGGCGAGGGGCTGCCGCGAGCAGGGCCGCGGTGTACGGGTGGCGCGCGCGGCCGCCACGCAGGTCGGCCGCCGTCAGCTCCTCCACCACCCGCCCGGCGTACATCACGACGATCCGGTGGCACAGGGTGCCCACGACACCGATGTCGTGGGAGATGAACAACATGCCGGTGCCGCGTCGGGCGTTGACCTCGCGCAGCAGGTCGAGGACTTCGGCCTGGACGGTCACATCGAGTGCCGTCGTCGGCTCGTCGGCCACGATCAGCTTCGGACCCGGCAGGACGGCCGATGCGATCATCGCGCGCTGCCGCATGCCGCCGGACAGCTCGTGCGGGTACTGCCGCACGACTGCCTCCGCGTCCCGGATACGTACCTTCTCCAGTGCCTCCACCGCCTTGGCGCGCGCCTGGGCCCTGCTCACTCCCTGGTGGGTGCGGAGCACCTCGGTGAGCTGGCCGCCCATGCGCAGGGCAGGGTTGAAGGACGCCGACGGGTCCTGGTAGACGATGCCGATCTCGGTGGCCAGGCGTCCGTCGTCGACACGCCGGGCGTCCAGGTCCAGGTCGTCCAGCGTGAGCCGGGCGGCGTACGAGGTGAGCCCGTCCGGCAGCAGCCGGGCCACGGTCATCGCGGTGAGCGACTTGCCGGAGCCGGACTCACCGACCAGGCCGACGATCTCGCCGGGCACGACGTGGAAGGAGATCCCGTCCACGAGCCGGGTGCCGTCGGGGAGTTCGACCGTCAGGCCGTCCACGGTGAGCAGGGCGTTCGCGGGTGCGAGCCCGGACGGCTCGGGGCGTTCGGTGCGCCGTGCGGTCTGCCTGGGCACCGGACCGCTACGAGGGTCGGCACCGGCCGCGAGGCCGTCGCCCACGAAGGAGGCGAGGATGCCGGTCGCGGTGATGGCGACGGCGGGGCCGATCGCCTCGGCGGGGTTGGTGTACAGCGCCTCCAGGCCGGTGCTCAGCAGCGCACCCCAGTCGTACTCCGGTGACTGCACTCCCAGCCCGAGGAAGGACAGCCCGGACAGGGCGGTCAGCACCTGGGCGAACGCCACGGAGAGCAGGACGAGCAGAGGACCGGAGATGTTCGGCAGCAGGTGCCGTGCGAGGACCCGGTGGGGCGGTACGCCCATCAGCCGGGCCATCGACACGAAGTCCCGCTGGGCGACCGAGGCGGCCATGTTGGCGGTGAGCCGTGCGAAGGCGGGGCAGCCGCCGAGGCCGATGGAGACGACGGCCGCCGTCGGGCCCGCGCCGAGCACGGCCGCGACGACCAGCGCCAGGATCAGCGCCGGGTAGGACACCATCACGTCGATCAGCCGAAGCCCGAATTCGCGCACGCGCGGCCCCGACACCCACACCACCGTCCCGAGGAGGATGCCCGAGACGCTCGCGATCGCGGTGGCGGCCAGAGTCATCAGCAGGGTGAGCCGGGTGGCGACGAGGGTACGGGCGAAGACGTCACGGCCGAGGGCGTCGGTCCCGAGCCAGTGCTCGGCGCTGACCCCCTGACGGGCCGCGCCGGAGAGCGCGGTCGCCGAGTCGTCCCAGAACAGAGGACCGATCACGCCCAGGAGGCCGATCAGGGCCAGGCCCGTCACCCCGGCCCACAGAGCCGGGTTCCGGTGGGGGAGCCGCAGGGAGCGTGCAGATGTGGGGCGCGGGGATGCCGTACGCATCAATGACCGCCCTTTCCGGCCAGAGTGCGCGGGTCGAGCAGACCGAGCACCACGTCGACCACGAGGTTGAGGAGAGCGGCGAGCAGCCCGAGGACGAGTACACAGCCCTGGATGACGGGGTAGTCACGGGCCAGGATCGCCTCCACGACCCGCTGGCCCATGCCCGGCCAGGCGAAGACCGACTCGACGATCACCGTGCCGCCGAGGAGCGAGGCGAGGATGAGCCCGCCCAGGGTCAGCGTCGCGGTGAGCAGGTTGGGCAGGGCGTGACGCGTGTACAGCGTGAGCGGCGGCAGCCGACGGCCGCGCGCCGTACGCATGTAGTCCTGCGCGAGTACGGAGGCCGCCTCCCGGCGCACGATGCGCGCCATCACGGAGCTGCCGGGCAGGGCGATCGCCGCCACGGGCAGGACCAGGGACATCAGCGTCTCGGCGCCCGCGGCCGGGAACACACCCAGAGTGATCGCGAAGACGAGCACCAGCAGGGTGGCGATGACGTACTCGGGGGTCGCGCCCACCAGCGAGGTGGTGAACGTGAACGCGCTGTCCGTACGGCGGCTTCCGCGCACGGCGATCAGCAGCCCCAGCGGTACGGCGACGAGCAGCACCACCAGCACGGCGAGGAGTGCGAGTTCGGCGGTGAACGGCAGCCGGGTGGCGATGATGTCGGCGACCGGTTCGCGCGTCTGGAACGACAGGCCGAGATCGCCGTGGAGGAGGCCGCCCGCATAGTCCACGAACCGTGTGAACAGGGGCTGATCAAGACCCAGTTGGACGCGCAGCCGCTCGATGTCCCCGGGTGAGGCGTCGGCTCCCGCGAGTACGCGGGCCGGGTCGCCGGGGATGAGCTGGACGATCAGGAAGGTGAGGACGACCAGGGTGGCGGCGACGGCGACGAGGCCGCCGAGCCGCCGCGAGAGGAAGACGCCCCAGGGCCCGGGGCTCATCCCCCGGCGGGGCGCGGGGCGGAGCGGGCCCGCGTCCTTCCGTGACTCGTGGGCCTCTCGGCCTGGAAGCTGTGCCGGCGCCGCCATCAGTCGGTGATCCGCAGGGTGGCCGGGTCGAAGGCGCCTGCCGGGACGGCGGCCGAGACGCCTTCGCGGAAGACGTAGTTGACGTTGACGGTGGCGAGCGGCACCACGTCGTTCGCCTTCAGCAGAGCGTCCTGTGCCTGCTGCCAGGCGGCGCACTTGGCGTTCTTGTCGACGGTGGCGGTCGCCGCACCGTATCCGGCGAGGAACGCCTTGTTGTCCACGGCGCCGAAGTTGCGGCCCGCGGCCGGTTCGTCGCCGATGAAGTAGACGCCGCCTCGCACGAGTTGACCGGAGATGAACGGGAAGACCGTGAGGTCCCAGTCACCCTGGTTGCCGGTGACCTGGGTGGCCCAGGTGCCGTTGTCGGCGTTGGTGAGGGTCACGTCGGCCCCGGCGGCGCGCAGTGCCTCCTGGACGTATGTGTTGCCCGCGCCCTGGCCTACCGCGTTGGAGCCGACCAGCTTGATCTTCACACCCTTGAGGCCCTTCTTCGCCGCGGCCGGGTCGGTCTTGGTGAGGAGCGAGGCGTCGATGGAGACACAGGGCGCCTTGGCGTCCACGTACGACGTCATGATCTGGCCCGCGCCACCGAAGACCTTGTTGAACGCCTCGGCGTCGAGCGCCTGTGCCACTGCCTTGCGGACCCCGGGGTCGGCACCCGGGTGGCCCTCGCGCTGGTTGAAGGCCACGAAGTTCCGGATGAGAGGAGCCGACGTGAGGGTGAAGCCGCCCTTGGTGAAACGGGCCGCGTCCGGGCCGGTGAACGCCCCGTAGTCGACGGCGCCCGTCTGGAGCTGATTGGCGAGCGTCGACTCGTTCTTCACGACCGACACCTTCAGCGCGCCCGGGGCCTTCCCGGCGGGCATCGCCGCGTACTGCGGCCAGGCGTCGAACCCCTCGCGCAGTCTCAGCTCGTACGCGGAGCCCCGCTCGGCCTCGACCATCTCGTACGCGCCGGTGCCCGCGCCCGCCACCGGTCCGGTTCCGAGCCTGTCCCCGGCCGCCGTCCCCGGCGAACAGACGATGCCGGTGGTGGTGTTCGCCAGGCCGGGAAGGAGCTCACCCCAGGGGACGGCCAGTTCGACGCCGACCGTACCGGCCTCGTCGTCGCTGGTGATCTTCGTCTTCGCCCCGGTGTTGCCCGGGCCGAAGGTCATCGCGGTGCCCGCCGAGTCCGTCTGGTAGCGCTGGAGGGAGGCGGCCACCTGCGACGCGGTGAGCGGTTTGCCGTCCGAGCAGGTCAGGCCCTTCTTCAGGGTGAAGGTGGCGCCGGTGGGGGACTCCTCCCACGACGCGGCGAGCCGGGGGACGATCGTGCCGCCGTCGTCCTGGCCGACCAGCGTCTCGTACATCAGGCGCCCCACGACGTAGTCGCTCGCGGCCTGCTGCTTGACCGGATCGAATGTCGTCACGTCCGACGTGAGGGCGAGCCTGAGGGTTCCCGCGCCCGGGGCGCCGTCCGCGCCTCCCCCCGGTCCGGAGGGGCTGGAGCCGGTGGTGCAGGCGGAGGTCAGGAGCGAGGCGGCGACGACCGCGATGGCGCCGCTGAGATACCGGGGACGGTGCATGGCGAAACTCCCGGAAGGATGGGGGCCGGTGTGAGATGGGCTACAGGATCAGCCCCCTTCCACCCGCGTCCGGGAATTGCAAGAATCCGCTCCTGGAGGTGGATCGAATGCAGGAATACGCAACGACCGCGACCATGGACGAACTCGACCTGGAGCTCGTCACCGCCCTCCAGGCGGCACCAAGGGCCCCGTGGGCGCAGCTCGCAGGCCCTCTCGGTGTGGACGCGGCGACACTCTCACGACGCTGGGCCAGGCTCCGGGACTCCGGAACTGCCTGGGTCACCTGCTACACCGGTGCCTCCCAAGTGGCGCACGGAGCTTTCGCGCTGGTCGAGGTCACCTGCCTGCCACAGGCACGGGCGGCCCTCGCCGACCGGTGCGCCCGGCATCCTCAGGCGCTCAGCGTGGAACTCGTGGCCGGGACCGCCGACCTGCTCCTCACCGTCGCCGCGTCCAGCCGGGACATGATGACCGAGTACGTCCTCGCCCTCGGCCGGCTGCCCGAGGTGACCGGCACCCGCACCCACCTCGTGCAGCACCTCCACCGGGAGGGCAGCCAGTGGCGGTTCGACTCGCTCTCACGCGACCAGCAGCGAGGCCTGCCCGACCACAGTCCCGGGCCAGGTCCCGACCCCGGCCCGATCACGCCGCAGGAGCGTCGGCTGATGCTCGCGCTCGCCCCGGACGGCCGCCGCTCCCTCGTCTCGCTCGCCGCCGAGCTCGGCCGCCCGGAGTCGACCGTGCGGCGGCTCCTCGCCGGCACGCTCGGCAGCGGCAAGGCGGTGCTGCGCTGCGAGGCGGCCCAGCCGTACACCGGATGGCACACCAGCTTCACCCTGTGGATGAGCGTCCCTCCCGTCGAACTCGGAAGAGTCGCACAGGAGTTGGCCGCCCTGCGCGACACCCGACTGTCGGCTTCCACGGCCACCGAGGCCAATCTGCTCGCCGTGGTGTGGGCCCACGGGACGAATGACATCGCCCGCTACGAAGCCCGCGTCGCCGCGGACTTCCCGGCCCTGCGCGTTCTCAACCGGGCGGTCACCCTGCGCTGGGTCAAACGCATGGGCCGCATCATCGGGCCCGACGGCAGCAGCCAGGGGTGTGTGCCGATGGACGTATGGGCGGACGTGCGGGCGCAGGACGTGCGCGCCGGATGAACGGGAGCTGCGTATTCACGCACCAGGTCGCTCCAACCGGCGGATTCATGCAATAGCGGGGGAGTGGGCGATCGGCCCCGGACCCTGACGGGGCACCACAGGCGGCGACGGACCGACCGCCGCACCCGCGTGGGGCACATGGCATCGGCCACCATCCGAAGGGACCTCCCATGACGTCGTACGACTCCGGCAACGACCTCGGCTATCTCAGTGCGGCCGAGGCGCGACGGCTCTTCGAGGCCCGCGAGCTGTCGCCGGTGGAGCTGATGCGCGCGGTCATCGACCGGACCGAGAAGGTCGAGCCGGTGATCAACGCGTTCACCGAACGGCTCTTCGACGAGGCGCTGCGAGGGGCCCGGCACGCCGAGGACCGCTTCCTGGGCAAGGGCGGACTGGCGCCGCGTCCGCTGGAGGGCATCCCGGTCGCGGCCAAGGAGAAGCACGCCATCGCCGGTCGCTCGCTCACCGAGGGGTCGCTGGTCAACGCCGGGAACATCGCGACGGAGAACGCCCCGGTGATCGACCGCATCCTGGACGCGGGCGGCATCATCCACGCCCGGACCGCGACGCCCGAGTTCTCCATCGCGACCTTCACGCACAGCCGGCTGTGGGGCGTGACCCGCAACCCGTGGAACCCCCGGTTCACCCCCGGCGGCTCATCCGGCGGAGCAGGGGCCTCGCTGGCCGCGGGCACCACTCTGCTCGCCTCGGCCTCCGACATCGGCGGCTCCACGCGCGTTCCGGCAGCCTTCACCGGCACCGTCGGCTTCAAGGCCCCCTACGGACGCGTGCCGGGGGTCGCGCCGCTGTCCGCCGACCACTACCGCGGAGACGGGCCGATGGCCCGGACCGTGGACGACTGCCTCGCCTTCGCGAACGTACTGTCGGGCCCGGACCCGCGCGACCACGTGTCGCTGCGCCCGAAGCTGGTCCTGCCGACCGCGTACGAGCCGGTCGCGGGGATGCGTATCGCCCTGTGTGTCCGCCTCGGCGCGTACGACGTCCACCCGGAGGTCGAGGCCAACACCCGGGCGCTCGCCCAGGCGCTGACGGACGCGGGCGCGGTGGTCGAGGAGATCGAACTCCCGTGGACCAAGGAGGATCTCCTCGCCTGCCTCGCGGCCCACTTCTCCACCATCTTCGGCGCCCTCGTCTCCGAGGTCGCGGCCGAACACCGCGAGCAGTTGTCGGCCTACGCGGCGGCCTTCGCCGACACCATGGCCGTGGCCCGTGAGCGCATCAGCTACCTGGAGGGACTGCGGGTGGAGACGCGACTGCAGCGGGAGCTGGCTGAGGCGATGGCCCCCTTCGACGCCTTGATCTGCCCCACCTCGGCCGTACCCGGCCTGCCCGCAGGGGACGACCTGCTGGGGCGGCTGGTGGTGAACGACGAGGACCACGGCGAACCGCTGTGGGCACCGATGACCATTCCCTTCAACATCAGCAACCGCTGCCCGGTCCTCAACGTGCCCAGCGGCCGGTCGAGTTGGGGTCTGCCGACGGGCATCCAGATCGTCGGCCACACCTACGACGACCCGACGGTCTTCCGTATCGGCAAGGCCTTGGAACAGCTCCGGCCGTGGGCCTACACCCCGGACCGCCGGCCGGCTCTGTGACAGGGCCGCGCTGCCTCCGGCCCAGGGCCGGAGGCAGAGGCCGTCGGCCCCCCGCCCCTCTCCCCGAGCCGGCGCAGGATCTCACCGGAGACCAGGTCCTGCTTGCCCTTGAAGGCATCCGCGACCACCGGATCGGTGGGGAAGACCATCTCGGCCGCGACGTTGTCCTGAACGATCCGGGCCAGATTGTCCAGGGCTACGAAGACCGGGTCCCGGGGGACTTCGACGGTCGGCAGGTCGATGAGGTGGGTGGCGACCTTCGCCGGATTCATGCACCGCTTGATGATGACCGAAGCCTGATTCAGCTCGGACGTCGTCCAGATCGACAGCACGACCGTGTACAGGTCCTGCCATGCCTCGTTTCCGATCCGGGCCCGCCACCGCCGCATCAGACCTTCGATACCGGAGATCTGCGCGTCGGCCGCGTAGGTCATGTTCGTACGGATACAGGGGTACGTCCTGCCAGAGAAATCCTGGAACGACGCCATGTCGAACCTTCCGTGCCCCACGCAGTCACTGATGAAGGTGAGCGCTTCGTCGAGAATCCTCCGGCAGGAGATCTCCAGCTCGTGCGGCAGATTCGCTTCACCCAGCCGTCCGCGGGCGGTCGTGAGCGTGACGGCGTACTCCTGGAGCGGGCCGGTCCAGCCGTCCGCCCGAGGCCCCTGGAACGCGACCATGTCCAGGTCGTGCGGGTCGATGCGGTCGGCGTTGGGGAGATGCGGGGCCTCGTCGCTCATATACGCGGCGATGACCGAGAAGATCCCCTGAGGCACATGACTGACCGACTTGGCCAGCTCGAACACCTCGGGCACAGGGTTGACGGATTCCTGGCGTCCGTCATGGACGAGCGTGAACCGGCCGCCCCTGGCGTCGTTCTGGACGACGACGACCGGACTCAGCCGGTCGATCAGTTCGGACTTGAGCGCCGCGTAGGCGCTGCGCATACCGGCGTTGGCGGCGCGGATCGCGTCCCGCGCCGCCACCTCGGTGTCCGGGGCGGCTGAAGCCGCGTGCGCGGTGGCAGCCGCGGCGGCCGGGGAGTTGCCCAGGAGCGTCGCGGCGCCGGCCGCGGAGACGCCGCCGAGCATTCCTCTGCGTGTGACCATTTCCTGTCCCCCTGGGTTCGCGTGCACCTGCGCGTTCCGTCCTGGCGCGGCTCCGCGCGCCATCTTCCAGGAACGAACGCCGCCCGCGTCGTCGCCACGCACGGCCGGAAGGAATGCGGTGGCCCATGGAGGCCTGACGCCGGCTGCGGGAGCGAGGCGTGATGTGCCCCCGCCGCCGACATCGCCTCCCTTGGTGTGACCGCGAAGGCCCGGGCCGGTCAGGCAGGGCGCGTGCTGCGAAACGAGCGCCGGTAACTGTCCGGCGGGACCCCGACGATCCGTTTGAACTGGCGCCTGAGGGTCGTGGCGGTGCCCATGCCCGTTGCCGTGGCCACCGCCTCCACGCTCTTGTCGGTGGCCTCCAGAAGTTCCTGGGCGCGGCGTACGCGCTGGATCAGAAGCCACTCGAGCGGCGTCTGCCCGATGACTGACCGGAACTGCCGTCCGAGATTGCGCGGACTCGTATTCGCCTTCCGTGCCATGTCGGTCACCGTCAGCGGCTGGTCCAGCCGCTGGTGCACCCAGGCGAGCAGGTGGGTGAGCGCGTGGTCGCCCGTGGCCTGTACCGGCGTGGCGACGAACTGGGCCTGGCCGCCCGGCCGATGGGGCGGCATGACCAGGCGACGGGCGACGGAGTTGGCGATGGCGGCGCCGTGGTCGAGGTGGACGAGGTGGAGACAGAGATCCACGGCGGCCGCCTTGCCCGCGGCCGTGAGCACGCTGCCGTTGTCCGTGTAGAGCACGTCCGGGTCGACGAGGGCGCGTGGATGGCGTGCGCTCAACTCGGCTGCGTGAGCCCAGTGGGTGGTGGCCCGCCGGCCGTCCAGCAGGCCCGCGGCGCCGAGCACGAACGCTCCGGTGCACAGGGAAGCCACCCGCGCCCCCGCCTCGTGGGCCGCACGCACGGCTTCGATCAGCTCCGCCGGCGGCGGATCGTCGACGTCGGCGCACGCGGGCACGATCACGATGTCCGCGCCGGCCGCGCGGTCGAGCCCGTGGTCGGGCTCGACCATGAACGGTCCGACCCGCACCGGGCCGGGCCCGCAGAGCAGCACGTCGTACCAGGCCTCGGTGGCTTCACGCGGGGGGTTGCCGAAGATCTCGTAGGCCACCGCCAGCTCGAAGTGCAGCAGGTGACCGGCGGTCAGCAGCGCGACAGTCGGCATGTCCGAAAGTGTACGCGTGCTGTCCTTTCGGACCATCACACCCCGGTCCCCCCTGAGTCGAGACTGAACCCACCAGGACAACGAGAACGGGGAACAGCAATGAGCACGACGGGCGCAGTGGTGGTCTACGGCGCGACAGGGCACACCGGTCGCTTCATCGTCGCCGAACTGCGGAGGCGTGGTCTCGCCACTGTCATCTCCGGCCGCGACGCGGCCCAGCTGGAGGCGCTGGCGGCCGAGTGGCCGGGTGTGGTGGTGCACCCGGCCACCGTGGACGACGCGAGCTCGCTGGACCGGGCCCTGGACGGCGCGGCGGCCGTCATCAACTGCGCCGGACCGTTCGCGGTGACGGGAGGGCCGGTCGTGGAGGCGGCGCTGCGCGCGGGTGTCCCGTACGTCGACGTCGCGGCAGAGATCGAGGCGAATGCCGCGATGTTCGCCGACTACGCGGAGGCGGCCCGCAAGGCGGACGTCCCCGTGGTGCCTGCGATGGCCTTCTACGGTGGACTGGGCGACCTGTTGGTGACAGCGGCCATGGGGGAGTGGACGGCGGCGGATGTGGCCCACGTCGCGTACGGGCTGACCAGCTGGCGTCCCACGGCGGGCACCCGGGAGGCCGGCCAGGTGTCCCACGAGCGCCGTGCGGGCCGTCGGGTGCGGTTCGTGGACGGCGCGCTCCAGTACCACGACGACAAGGTGTCGGAGCAGGACTGGCTCTTTCCGGAGCCGCTGGGCCGTCGCACGGTGATCTCGGAGTTCACGATGGCCGATGTCATCACGATTCCCAGTCACTTGGCCGTGCCCGAAGTCCGGACCCACATGGCCGTCGAGGCGGCGAGGGACCTGGCGGGGAAGGACACCCCGGCACCGCAGGCGGTCGACGCCCTGGGGCGCTCGGACCAGATGTTCGTCGTCGACGTCGTGGTCCGCGCGGGAGGCGTCGAACGACGCGCCACGGCCCACGGCCAGGACATCTACGCGATCACCGCTCCCCTGGCGGTGGAGGCCGTCCAGCGCATCCTGGCCGGCCACACGCGGACGACCGGGGTGGCGTCGGCCGGTGCGATGTTCGACGCGGCGGACTTCCTCCGCTCGCTGGCCCCGTACCTGTCGGTCGGGCTTCCGCACTGACCGGCCGACGGCGCACAGCCCACCTGCCCGCCGGGCCGCTTCACGGTGGACAGGGCGGGCAGATGGGCCCGCTCCTCAGGCGAGGGGGACGCCGATCACTTCGGCGACGGCGCCGGGGAGCCAGTCGCTGGTACGGGAGAGGGGAAACCCCAGCTCCTTCGCCCGGGCATTGCTCATGGCGTAGTGGCGGTCGAAGGAGAACGGCGACGCTGCCTCCCCGGGGCCGACGATGCGGTAGGCGGGCTCCCGGCCGGTTCGTCCGGCGATCACGGCACTCAGGTCCCGTACGTCGAGCAGGCCGTCGGAGCAGGCGTTCAGCGGGCCGGTGAAGCCGGTGCCCGTGGCCGCCCACAGCAGCAGGCCGGCCAGCTCCCCGTAGTGGATGAAGACCGTGGGCAGCGCCCGGGCGTGCACGCTGATCGGCGTGCCCCCGGCGATGTGTGCGACGTAGTGGGCCAGTCGGCCGGTGAACTCCTGTGTCCCGCCGCCGAGTACGTGGGCGCTGCGCACCGAGGCGAACTCGAATCGGCCGTCCCGGGTGAACACGGCCTCCGCCTGACGCTTCCCCTCGGCGTAGTGCGTCTCCCGGTACACCTCGTCCTGCCACGGCAGATCCAGCCGCACCGGCCACGAGGCGGGATCGACGGTCCCCTCCGGAACCGGGGTGCCGCGCGGAACGGCCGGCAGTGCGGCGGTCGCCGGGTCGTACACCTCGATCGTGGACGTCATGACGTACCGCCGGGTACGACCGTGGAAGGCGCGGGCCGCGATCGCGGCCTGCACCGGGGTGTAGCAGACCTGGTCGACCACCACATCGAAGGTGGCGGAGCCGAGCGCGGCAACGAGGGCGGCCTCGTCGTCGCGGTCGGCGACCAGGTGGCGGGCCCCGGCGGGTGGCATCGTGGAGCCGCGGTTGATCACCGTGACCTGGTGCCCGGCCGCGAGCAGGCGCTGGACCAGGAGTTTGCCGAAGTACCGGCTGCCACCGATGACACAGATCTTCTTCATGCGCCTATCCTGACCGTGTCCTGTCATCAGCAGAAGTGCTCACCTACTGGATACGCGTGAAGGAAAACTGTTGATCGACATACAGCGGCTGCGGGTCCTGAGGGCGGTCGCGGAGCGCGGCAGTTTCAACCAGGCGGCCGCGATCCTCCACCTCACCCCCTCGGCGGTCTCCCAGCACATCGCCGCACTGGAGCGCAGCCTCGGTACGCAGGTGGTCGCGCGCAGCACGCGCGGGGTCACCCTCACCCCGGCCGGCCGGATCATGGTCGGGGCCGCCGAGTCGGTCGCTGCCGAACTCTCGCACGCCAGGCAGCGGGTCGACCGGCTGAGCACGGGCCGCACCCAGCTCACCGTCGCCACGTTCACGAGCGGCGGCAGGGTCCTCCTCCCGGCCGCTCTGGCAGAACTGACGGCAGCCCACCCCGACACCGTCGTCCACGTCAGGGAGGGTGAGCCCGAAGACAGCCTCCCCCTGGTCCGGCAGGGCGCGGTGGACCTCGCGCTCGCCTATCACTTCGACGGCCCGCTGCCCGGCGGGCCGGGGTGGCAGTCCCCCGTGGAGTGGACCGCGCTCATGGAGGACCCGTTGCACGTGGTCCTGCCCGAGGGGCATCGACTGGCGGCCGGCAGACGTGTGCTCGACATCGCCGAGCTGGCGGCCGAGCCGTGGATTCTCGGCTGCCTCAGGACCGAGGAGTACCTTCGCCGTTACGCGGGGCGCGCGGGCTTCGAACCGGAGGTCCGCGGCACCACGACCGACTACTTCTTCGCTCGTTCGCTCGTCGCCGCGGGCATGGGAATCTCTCTGATCCCGTCCATCGCTCTGACACCGCGGATTCCGGGACTTCGCGCCGTCCCGGTCGAGCCACCGGCTCCGACCCGGCACATCGGCATCGCCGCGCTCGGCCACCGTCGCGACCTCCCCCAGGTCGCGACGCTGATCCAGGCCCTTCGACAGCAGGCGGCGGCACTGGGCGTCACCTGACAACGAGGCCGCCCCGGCGCACGGCCACCCCTCACGCCCACCGTGAGCGGGTGCCCGTCGGCCGTCAGGCCTCGGCGGATGCCTGCGCGTCCACCGCCTTCTCGGTCGCCTCGGATTCGCCGGCCGGCTTCGGCGCCGTGTACATGGCCGATCCCTTCTGCATCTCCTTGCCGATGACGCCCCTCTTGACCAGCGTCTCCAGGCTGTTGCGCACCACCTGCGCGGAGGTCTTGCGGCCGGGGTGCGCCTTCTCCAGATCCGCGTGGACCTCGCGCACCAGGCGCGGCTCACCGGCGGGCAGGAAGCCACGAAGGAGCTGGTGCAGCGGAGCATCGGCGGTCTTCGGACCGACGGCCTCCGTGGTCTTCTTCGCGGAGGCCTCCGCTCCGGAGGCATTCTTGACCGTCTTGCGGCGCGAGGTGCTCTTCGTCGCGGCGGCCGGCTTCGCAACGGCCTTGGGCCGCGCGGCCTTCGTGGCGGTGCCCTTCGCCGACCGGGGCTGCGGGACGGCCTTGGTGTCCTGTGCCGTGTCCGTCAGCGGGGCGGAGGCAGTGGGTTCGGCGGCAGCTCCGGTCGGCAGTGTGCCCTGCATGCCGGCCAGCCAGCCTTCGTCCTTCTTGAGCTGCTCCAACCGCGCCTCCAACTGTGCGATGTGCGCGGCGATCTCGCCCTGTTCCGAGCGATTGGCCGCGAGGTCGGTGGCGAAACGCTCCGCGTACATGCTCTGCACGCTCTTCAGGTCGGTGTCTTCCAGCCTGTTGGCCACGGTAGTTCACACTCCTCGTACATGGGGGATTGCTGCCGGATGCTACCCATGTCGGACGCCCCGTGGTTGCTGTCGCACATATCCAGCACTCGTACGGGCGCCATAGTGAACCGGCCCGGCCCTTAGACGCACCGCTGTGCGTGACCGTTTGCGAAGCCGTACGTGGTGGTCCACTGTCAGCGACTGGGTGGGGCCACCAGACCGGATTCGTAGGCCAGTACGACGAGTTGGGCGCGGTCGCGGGCATGGAGCTTGGTCATGGCCCTGTTGACGTGGGTCTTCGCGGTCAGGGGGCTGATCACCATGCGGCCGGCGATCTCGTCGTTGGACATTCCCCGCGCGACCAGGGCGACGGCCTCGCGCTCCCGGTTGGTCAGTTCTTCGAGCCCCGCGGCCGTCACGGAGCCGGTGGTGAGCGGCTGGCTGACGTACCGGTTGATCAGCTTGCGGGTGATGGACGGCGCGAGCAGGGCGTCGCCGCGCGCGGCGACACGTACGGCGTGCAGCAGATCCTCCGGCACGATGTCCTTGACCAGGAATCCGGCGGCCCCGGCCCGCAGCGCGTTGAAGACGTATTCGTCGAAGCCGTAGTTGGTGAGGATGACGACGTGTACCCGGGCCAGGTCCGGGTCCGCCGCGATGAGCCGGGTCGTCTCGATGCCGTCGAGGACGGGCATCTGGATGTCGACCAGCGCGACGTCGGGCAGGTGCTGCTTCGCGAGCGCCAGGCCCTCCTTGCCGTCGCCGGCCTCGGCCACCACGTCGATGTCGTCCTCGAGGTCGAGGAGGGCACGGAATCCGCTGCGCAACAGCGGCTGGTCGTCGACCAGCAGGACACGGATCACGGCGTCCGCTCCACCGGCAGTTCGGCGTGGACGGTGAAGCCGCCCTCACTCCGTGGCTCCGCGCGCAGACGACCGCCGAGTGCGGTGACGCGTTCGCGCATCCCGAGCAGCCCGACGCCCGAGGTCGCGACGGTGGCCGGCGACGTGGCCCTGCCGTCGTCATCGACGCGTACGGTGAGGGCGTCCGCGCCGTACTCGATCCGCACCGACGCCGTGGTCGCGGCTGCGGCGTGACGCGCGATGTTGGTGAGCGCTTCCTGAACGATCCGGAAGACGGTCCGCTCCACCGCGGCCGGCAGGTCGTGCCGTGCTCCCTCGATCGTCAGCGCGGCTCCGAGGCCCGTCATCCGGGCCCTTTCCACCAGCGCCGGGACGTCGTCGAGACCGTGCGGCGGGGTCTTGTCGTCGTCGCGCAGCGCTTCCAGGGTGGCGCGCAGTTCCCGGGTCGCCTCACGGGCGGCCTGCTGGATCGCCAGCAGGGGCTCGGGGACCTGTTCGCCCCGTCTGCGGGCCACGTGGACGGCGACCTCGGACTGCACCTTGATGATCGAGATCTGGTGGACGAGCGAGTCGTGCAGCTCCCGCGCGATGTGCAGCCGCTCCTCGTCGGCGCGGCGCCGGGCGGTCTCCTCGCGGGTGCGTTCCGCCTCGTCCGCCCGCCGTTCCGCCTGCCGCAGCGCTTCGCCCGCGGCGCCGGCCGCGACCAGCCAGGCCAGTTCGAGGGCGCCCCGGGCCTGCGCGAACGCCTCGCTCGTGTCGTGCAGGGAGGCCAGGGCCGCGAGAGGGAGCGCCGCCAGCAAGGCCACGCTCGCCGCCACCGTCATGATGCGGTGTCCCGCCCGCACGGCGGCGTAGACCGCGAACAGGAACGCGACGACCGGCACGTCGAAACCGGCCGCCTGGTAACCCACCGCGCACAGCCCGGTGACGGCCAGGACCGCCACCGGAGCCCGGCGACGCGCGACCAGCGCCAGGCCGCCGGCCGCCAGCAGCACGTACCCGACGAGGCCGAGGTCGGTGGGGGAGTGCCGCGCGGACACGCCGGTGACCAGCAGCGCCGCCGCCACACCGACGGCGATCGCCCAGTCGGTGACACCGGCCGGGATGCCGGTCTGTCGTGTGCTCATGCCGCGCACCCTAGCCCCGATGCCGCTGTGGGGGAGTCCCGCTCGGGGACGAGCGGTCGCCTACCACGCACGCAGTACTTTCGCGGCGCCTGCGTCATCGGCGGCACCCCGAAGTGCGTCTGCCCGCAGGATGACCGGCGCCGGGCCCGGCGACATGATCAGCCGACACCCACACCTCGGAAACGAGACCCAGGAAACAGGAGAGAGACATGAGCTCATCAGGAGCCCCGATATCCGCAGGACGCGTGCTCGCCGCGGCCGGAGCCGCCCCGCTCGGGGTCCTTGCCCTCGCCGGACCGGCGGCCGCGCACGTCTCCGCGGCCGCAGCCGGCGGCACGGACGGCGGCTCCGGCCGGCTCGGGGCCATCATCGCCGCGCTGGTGGCGCTGACCGCCATACTCGTCGGCGGGCTGGCCCTTGCCCGCTCCGCCGGCCGTATCCGCACCGGCTCGGCGCGGCTCGGGGCCTTCGCGGCGATGGCACTGGGGCTGACCGGCGTGATCCTCGCGGTTCTGCACCTGGCCACCTCCACCGGCGGTTTGGGCACCGGCAACGGACGAGCGGGAGCCATCGTGGCGATCGTGCTGGGCCTGATCGGCATGGCTCTCGGAGTGCGAGCCCTGTCCCGCGCCCGTCGCGGGGCCTGAAGCCACTGCCGGCGCGGTTGCTGTTCCCCGTCGTCGGCCGGGCGCCGCGACGTGCGCACTTCCGACGACATGGACTCACCGTGTCGGCCCGGCCGGCCGGCGGCCCGGCCGGGCCGTTCCGCGTGGGGGCCCCGGGCGGTGTCCCCCACGCGGACGCCGACGCCGGCACGCGATGGCGGTCACCGCTGAGACCGCCACTCCGGGCCCCGACCTGACGGTCTGTCAGATGCCCTGTCCGCAAGGGTGATTGAGGGCACCTTCCGAGGTGAGGCCGTTCTCCCCGGAAACGTACACAAAGCGCCGACTCCCCGCTCCGGGCATCCTCCAGGGCTTCTTGACGCCATGAAAGTTACCGGTAACATCGGTGTCGCTTCGAGTGACCCTTCGTGTCCGACCGGTGCCACATCGTTGGTGTCGGCGACCCAGTGCAAGGAGTTCATCCTGTGCCGCAGAAGAGGCAGACGCCCGGCAGGAGAAAGCCGAAGATCAGCGTCGTCATTCCCTGTTACAACGAAATCGCCGTCGTCCGCCACACCCACGCACGCCTGACCGGGACACTGCGCCGGCTCAGTGGCTTCGACTACGAGCAGATCTACGTGGACGACGGCAGCGTGGACGGGACATGGGAAGCGATCGAGTCGCTGTCACGTGTCGACCCCACCGTCAGGGCCGTCCGGTTCAGCAGGAACTTCGGGCATCAGGCGGCGTGCATGGCCGGTCTGCGCGCGGCGGCCGGTGACGCCGTCGTCGTGATCGACGCGGACCTGCAGGACCCTCCGGAGCTCATACCGGAGATGGCTGAGCTGTGGCTCGACGGATGGTCGGTGGTTTCCGCCCGTCGGCGCAGGCGCGACGGGGAGACCCTGTTCAAGAAGGCCAGCGCCTACGCGTTCTACCGACTGCTCAACGCCATGTCCGATCACTCGCTCGCGCTCGACACGGGCGACTTCCGCCTGCTGGACCGGGAGCTGGTCACCCACCTCTGCGACACCAGCGACAAGAACCTCTATCTCCGCGGCGCGATCAGCTGGTTCGGATTCCCCGAAGCCAGCGTCGAGTACGACCGCAACCCCCGTATGGCGGGGGAGTCGAAGTACACCCTGCGCAAGATGTTCGCCCTGTCCCGGCGCGGACTGCTGGCCGGCTCCGTGACCCCGCTGCGGATGTCCACCTGTGTGGGCGCGGCCGCGCTGCTGGGCGGTCTGGGAGCCGCTGTGCTCCGGCGGGACCCGAAGCTGCTGGTGCGGCCGGGGACCTTCGGCGCCCAGACCCTCGCCATCGGCATCGTCGGCGAATACCTGCACGCGGTCTTCCGCCAGGTGCAGGGACATCCCGACTACATCGTCAAGGAACAGCTCGGCACACCGTCACGCACCCTCGCCGCGAAGGAGCGCATAGCCTCGTGAACTCCGCCACCGAAGTACAGCTCGACCCCGTGGACGTCGTCATCGTGGGTGCCGGATTCACCGGCCTCGCCGCCGCACTCGAACTCGCCGGTCAGGGGCGCAGTGTCCGCGTGCTCGAACGGGACCCCGCGGTCGGCGGGCTCGCCGCGAGTTTCGACGTGGGCGGTCAGCGGCTGGAGCGCTTCTACCACCACTGGTTCTCCTCGGACAACGAGATGATCGCGCTGTGCGAGACCCTCGGCATAGCGCATCTGCTGGAGGCTCACGAGACCCGCACCGGACTCTTCTACGCCAACTCCGTCTACCGGCTGTCGGCGCCCCTGGACGTCCTGCGCTTCGCGCCCCTGGCGCTGAAGGACCGCATCCGGCTGGGGATCCTCGCCCTGCGCGCCCGGAGGGTGAAGCACTGGCGGGAGCTGGAATCGCTCACCGCCGAGGAGTGGCTCGTGTCTCTCGGCGGACGCCGGGTGTACGAGGTGGTCTGGCGCCCGCTGCTGGAGGGGAAGTTCGGAAAGTACGCCGACCAGGTCGGTGCCACCTGGATGTGGACCAAGCTCCACCTGCGCGGGGGCAGCCGCACCCGGTCGGGGCGCGAGACCCTCTATTACATCAAGGGAGGCTGCCAGGCCCTGCTGACAGCCCTTCAGGAGCACCTCGAATCGATGGGGGTGGACATCCGCACCAGCACACCGGCCGCCGGCGTGCGGGTCGACGGATCAGGGGTCACCGGCGTGGAGACGAGCGGTGCGTTCCATCCAGCGAGCCAGGTCCTGATCACCACCGCGCCCGAGCTGGCCGCGCGACTGCTGGACCACAAGAGCGTCGACCACCCCGCCGTACCCGAGCTGATCCGCCGCTGGCGCGGGGTGGAGTACCTCGGCAACGTGTGCCTCGTACTGGAGAACAACCGCAAGCTCTCCGACACGTACTGGCTGAACGTCAACGACCCCGACTTCCCCTACGTCGGCGTCATCGAGCACACCAACCTCGACAGCCCCGAGCGCTACGAGGGCAGACACGTCGTCTATCTCTCCAAGTACCTGCCGACGGACGCCCCGCTGTACCAGATGACCGACGACGAGGTCTTCGAGTACAGCCTGCCCCACATCAAGCGCATGTTCCCCGACTTCGACCGCAGCTGGGTGGAGCGCTACCACGTGTGGCACGCGGAGCACGCGCAACCCGTGATCACTCCGCACTACAGCCGCGTGATGCCGCCGGTCGATTCCGGGGTCAGGGGGCTCTACGTGTCGGGCATGGCCCAGGTGTTCCCCGAGGACCGCGGGACCAACTACGCGGTACGCGGCGGGCGCCGAGCCGGCCGTCTCATCGCCGACCGGCACGTCTCCACCGGGAGCGACCATGTCTGAGCTGCTCACCCTGGACGACGCTGAGAACCTGACCACCGAGCAGGTCCACGACCTGTACCAGAGGTTCGTCAGCCGCAGTCAGGTCTCCCTCATCGGCTCCTTCGGCTTCGGCCGCGACCTGGTCGATCACGCGCAGGGCGCCTGGATCCATCTGCGCGACGGCCGTCGCGTCCTCGACTTCACGGGCGGCGTCGGCGTTCTGAACCACGGCCACAACCACCCGAGGATCCTGACGGCCCGGCGCCGCTTCCAGGAAGCGCGCCGGATGGAGGTGCACAAGAACTACTTCTCCCCGTACGTGGCCGCGCTGAGCCACAACCTCGCCGCCCTGCTCCCCGGTGACCTCGACATCAGCTACTTCCCCAACTCGGGCGCGGAGGCGGTGGAGGGAGCGGTCAAGCTCGCGTACAAGTACCACCGGGGCCGTCGCGGCACCGTGCTGCACACGGACATCGCCTTCCACGGCAAACTCCTGGGCGCGGGCAGCCTGACCGCGTCCCCGGAGGTGCACTTCCCGTACCCGGGCATTCCCGGTACGGACACCTTCGGATACGACGACGTGGACTCGTTCCTCCTCGCCCTCGACCGGCACACCGACGCGGCGGGCGACAGCGACGTCTACGCCGTGGTGCTGGAGCCCTTCAGCGCCTCCAGCCTGCGGGAGTGCTCCCCCGCGTTCCTCCACGAGGTGCGGCGGGTGTGCACCGAACGCGACATCGTGCTGATCTTCGACGAGGTGTACACCGGCTGGGGCAAGACCGGCGCCCTGTTCCACTTCATGCACCACCCGGGGCTCGTCCCCGACATCGTCACGACGTCCAAGTCGTTCGGCGGTGGCAAGTCCTCGATCTCCGGCTACATCACGCGTGAGCCGCTCTTCAGGGCCGCCTACGACAACCTCTCGGACGCCACACTCCACAGCACGACCTACTACGGTTTCGGTGAGGAGACCGCCACCGCTCTGGAAGCCGTGGCGATCGCGGTCGAGGAGGACTTCCCCGGCCGGGCCCGCGCGCTGGGCGAGCGCCTCGGCGACGGCCTCGCGGGCATCGCCGCGCGCCATCCCCGCCTGGTGCGTGAGGTCAGAGGGCGCGGCGCGCTGCACGGGATCTTCCTCAACCCGGGCCCCGAGATCCCCGCCCGGGTGCGGGCCGCACTGCCGACCTCCCTGGCCAGGGACCCGCAGGCCCTGGCGAAAATCCTGACCGGCGCCGTGGTCGCCGCCCTGTACCGCGACCACGGGGTGCTGACCTTCTTCGGCTCCAACCGCGCCATCGCCCTGATCGCCTCACCGTCCCTGGTGACGCGGGACGACGAAGTGGACCTCTTCCTGAAGGCCCTGGACGAGGTCCTCGACCAGGGCGCCGTCCGGCTGGTCTCCGCTCTGGTCCGCGAAAAGGTGACCGGATGACCATGACCGCCCGCGCCCTGGACGCTTCCTCGCTGCCCCTGTGCTGGTCCGCCGAGTTCGAGGCGCTCAGCTCGTCGCAGGCCCGCGCCCTGGCCGTCGAGCACACCGTGGCGAGTGTGGACCGCATGCCCGCCGCCTACCGGTACGGCATAGCGCTCGCCCTCCGGCTGTTCCCGGTCGCCTTCCGCGTCACGGCCGGGCACCGGCCCCGGGCCGCCACACCGGAACAGATACGCCGCGGCATGGCCCGGTTGCGCGGTCTGCCGGGATACGGCGAGGTGCTGCGCGCCACCACCGCCCTCGCCCTGTACGGGGCGCTGGACGGGGCCCGGCCCGGGGTCCGGGTCGCCGCAGGGGGCTCCCGATGAGGTTCCCGGCACGGCGGGCCGGCACCGGGCGCGAGGTCGAGTGCGACGCGCTGGTCGTCGGCTCCGGGGCGGGCGGCGGCGTCGCCGCCCTCGAACTGGCCCGTGCGGGACGCGCCGTGACCGTACTGGAGGAAGGACCCCGGGTCGGCACCCAGGACTTCGAGGACAGCACCCCGGCCGAGTCGATGCGCCGTCTCTACCGCAACGGCGGGGCCACCGCGGTCTTCGGCACACCCACCATCGCCTACGGCGAGGCACGGGTGGTCGGAGGCACGACCGTCGTCAACGGCGGCCTGCTGTGGGAGCCCTCCCGTGCGCTGCTGGACCGATGGGCGTCACTGAGCGGGTACGGCGGATACCGCGCCCCCGTGCTCGGAGCGCACTTCGCCGGGGTCCAGCGGCGCCTGGGCATGATCGTCCAGGAGCACGGGGACGGCAACGAGGACTCCCGGCTGCTGGCCCGCGCCGCCGAATCCCTGGGCTGGCGCTGGCAGCGACCCCAGCGCGTGGTCCGCGGGTGCGAGCACCGCAACCAGTGCGCGACCGGCTGTCCGAGCGGCGCGAAGCAGAGCATGGCGGTCACCTACCTCCCCCGGGCCGAGGAGCTCGGCGCCCGCATCAGCCCTGGTGTGCGCGTGGACCGCATCGTGCACGTACGGGGTCTCGTACGGCGTGTGGAGGCCACGGACGCACAAGGGCACCCGCTCCTCTACCGGCCCCGCACGCTGTTCGTGGCCGCGGGACCGATCGGCACCCCCGTGCTGCTGCGGCGCAGCGGAATCCACTCCCGGACGGCCGGGCGGCGACTGGCACTGCACCTCAACCTGCGGACGATCGCCAGGTTCCCCCGCATCGTCGACGCGGTGCGCGGCACCATGTTCACCGCCCAGGTCCAGGAACACTCCGACCTCGGCATGCTCGTCATGCCCTCCAACCTGACGCCGGGGGGACTGGGCGCCGCACTGGCGGGGCGGGACCCCCACGTGGTCAACCGGCTCCTCGACGAGCGGGCGTACCTGGGGATGTTCACCACCCAGGTACGGATGCAGGGGCCGGCCGGCATCGCCGCGGTGCTCGGCCGCACTCCGGTCCTGCGGCACGGCATGAGCCGGTCGGACCATCACGCGCTGACGCTGGCCTTCCGCCGTACCGCCCAACTGCTGTTCGCGGCGGGGGCCACCGAAGTGCTGCCGCCGACGAGCGCGGCCGCACCGCTGCGCACGCCGTCGGAGGTGGAGGCGTACTGCACCCGGGTGCGCCCCGGTGACTGGGAGCTGGTGTCCGTGCACGGCATGGCCAGCTGCCCCATGGCGCTGCCCGAGCGGGGCGGGGTCTGCGACGAACAGGGCAGACCGCACGGCTTCGCCAACCTGCACCTGTGCGACGCCAGCGTGCTGCCCGGGGCTCCCGGGATCAGCCCGCAGGGAACGATCATGTCCTTCGCCCACGAGATCGTGGGCCGCCATCTGGAGTCCGTATGACAGAGAAAACCGCGGCGCACCCGGCTCCCGGGGCGCCACCGGCACACCGCCCGCCCGCCTTCAGCGGGGCCGCCGTCGTGGCGTCCTGTATCGGCTTCGTGCTGATCGGAGCGCTCCAGGCACTGTACGGTCCGGCCATCCCGGCGTTCCGTACGGAGTTCGGGCTCTCCCCCTCCGGAGCCGGTCTGGGACTCAGCGCGCACTTCGTGGGCGGTGTCGCCGGCGTACTGGTCTTCGACCGGCTGTACGGACGCGTCGGGAACCGCCGCCTCCTCGGCGGCTCCTACCTGCTGATGGCCGTCGGTGCCGCCGGGTTCGCCGTGGCGCCGAACTGGCCGGTGGGCCTGCTCGCGGCGCTGCTCGCCGGGCTCGGCTTCGGCGGAATCGACTACGGCCTCAACCAGCTCTTCGCCACCGGCTTCGGCCACCGCTCCACAGCGATGCTCAACATCCTCAACGCCCACTTCGGGGTGGGCGCCATCCTGGGCCCGGCACTGATCGGACTGGTCGGTTCGGAGCACTACCCGGCCGTCTTCCTCGGATTCGCCGCCCTCACCCTGCCGTTGCTGCTGTGTCTGCGCGGAGTCCGGGACCAGGCCGGGCAGCAGCCCGCGGGTGGCGATGCCGCCCCGGCCGCTCCCCGCGTCCTCGGGCGCAGCCTCGGCACCGTACTGGGCGTCTTCGTCGTGCTGTACGTCCTGCACGTCGGGATCGAGGCGGGCGTCGGCGGCTGGGAGCCCACGCACCTGGTCACGGTCGGATACGGAGCGGGAGTCGCGGCGACCGCCACGTCCGTGTACTGGCTGATGATGACGGTCGGCCGCTTCCTGGTCGCGCCCATCGCGCTGCGCTTCTCGCCCCAGTCCATCATCACCGTCTCCTGCGCGGGGATGACGCTCTGCCTGTTCGCAGCCGCCGTACCCGCACTCGCTCCCTACGCGTACGCGGGCGTCGGCCTGTTCATCGCGCCGATCTTCCCCACCGCGCTGCCGTGGCTGATGGAGGCCGCCCCCCAGGCGCGCCGGGCGGGGGCCCTGGTCATCGCCGCCTCCATGGCCGGGGGAGTGGCCGCGGGACCCGCGCTCGGCAAGGTCATCGAGTGGGCGGGCATCAGGGCGGTTCCCCTGCTCCTCGCCGTCGTCTCGCTCCTGTGCCTCGCGGCCACTCTCTGGCTGATCGGCGCCACCCGCATCTCACCGGACCCCACCGCAGAAGGACCCACCAAGAGATGAGTTCGCTCACCACCACCGCCGACGGCTTCACCCTGCGCGGCGAACCCTTCCGGATCATCTCCGGCGCCATGCACTACTTCCGCGTGCACCCCGGCCAATGGGCGGACCGGCTGCGCAAGGCACGGCTGATGGGACTGAACACGGTCGAGACGTACGTGCCCTGGAACCTGCACCAGCCGGCGCCCGGCACCCTCGACCTCGACGGTCTGCTGGACCTCCCGCGCTATCTGCGGCTGGCGCAGGAGGCGGGACTGCACGTACTGCTGCGGCCCGGACCGTACATCTGCGCGGAATGGGACGGCGGCGGGCTGCCCGCCTGGCTCACCGCCGACCGCGACATCGGGCTGCGCAGCAGCGACCCCCGTTTCACCGACGCGATCGACGGCTACTTCGACCTGCTCCTTCCCGCGCTCGCGCCGTTCATGGCGTCGGCGGGCGGCCCCGTCATCGCCGTGCAGGTGGAGAACGAGTACGGGGCGTACGGCAAGGACGCGGCCTATCTGAAACACCTGGAACAGGGCCTGCGCGCGCGAGGCGTGCGGGAACTCCTCTTCACCTGCGACCAGGCCGACCCCGCGCACCTGGAGGCCGGAAGCATCCCGGGCGTGCTCGCCACCGGCACCTTCGGCGGAAAGATCGAACAGTCCTTGGAGCGGTTGCGCGCGCATCAGGAGCACGGGCCCCTGATGTGCACCGAGTTCTGGATCGGGTGGTTCGACCACTGGGGCGAGCCACACCATGTGCGCAGCACGGACGAGGCCGCCGCCGCGCTGGAGACCCTGCTCGCGTCGGGCGCCTCGGTGAACATCTACATGTTCCACGGCGGCACCAACTTCGCCTTCACCAACGGCGCCAACCACGAGCACACGTACAGCCCGGTCGTCACCTCGTACGACTACGACGCCCCGTTGAGCGAGTCCGGCGACCCCGGCCCCAAGTACCACGCCTTCCGGGAGGTCATCGCACGGCACGCACCCGTGCCCGATGCGCCCGTCCCGGCTCCGGCCCCCAAGCTGGCCCCCGCCACCGTGCTCCTGGACCGCCGTACACCCCTTCTGGAGCGAGTCGGCGAACTCGGCCTCCCGGTGCGCACCCGGGAACCACTGACGATGGAAGCGATGGGGCTGCGCGCCGGCTTCGTGCTCTACCGCACCACACTCCCCACCGCGGGAGACGGAGTCCTGCACTTCACCCATGGTGTGGGCGACCGCGCCCAGGTCTTCGTGGACGGCGCCCCGGCCGGCGTCCTCGAACGCGAGCATCACCAGGAGAGCCTGACCGTGCGTGTTCCGCGCGCGGGGGCCGGACTCGACGTGCTGGTGGAGAACCTGGGCGGCGTCAACTACGGGCCCCGCATCGGCGACGACAAGGGCCT
Organism: Streptomyces sp. NPDC045968; assembly: GCF_056430475.1. Lineage (NCBI taxonomy): Bacteria > Bacillati > Actinomycetota > Actinomycetes > Kitasatosporales > Streptomycetaceae > Streptomyces > Streptomyces sp. NPDC045968. The sequence continues at coordinate 268,595 of NZ_JBWKLF010000005.1, forward strand.
GCTGGGACCGGTGTCCCTCGACGGCGTCGTACTGGGGGAGTGGGACTGCTACCCCCTGGCGCTGAACGACCTCGGCCCTCTGAAGCACGCCCCGCACGACGAGGGGCGGGCCGGACCCGCCTTCCACCACGGCACCTTCCACGTCGAAGCACCCGCCGACACCTTCCTCGCCCTGCCGGGCTGGACGAAGGGGCAGGCCTGGATCAACGGGTTCAACCTCGGCCGCTACTGGAGCCGTGGTCCGCAGCGCACCCTCTACGTGCCCGCGCCCGTCCTGCGCACCGGAGCCAATGAGCTGGTGCTCCTGGAGCTGGACGCCACCGTCACCTCACGAGCCCTGCTGACCGATACCCCCGACCTGGGAGTGGAGAAATCCTGATGCGAAACCACCTGCGGCTGCCTCCCCCCGCCGCCCCGCCGATGTCGGGGCACCTGCCGTTCGGCGACGCGCCGGGAGTCACCGACCCCATCGAGGTGACCAGCCGATACCTCACCCGGGGCGGCCGCCCCTGGTTCCCCGTCTCCGGTGAGTTCCACTTCAGCCGCTACCCCGCCGGGCAGTGGGAGGAGGAACTCCTGAAGATGAAGGCCGGCGGGATCACCGTCGTCGCCGCGTACGTGATCTGGATTCACCACGAGGAGAACCAGGGCCGCATCCGCTTCGACGGCGACCGCGACCTGCGGCACTTCGCCGAGCTGTGCTCCCGTCACGGTCTGGACTTCATTCCCCGGATCGGGCCCTGGTGCCACGCCGAGGTACGCAACGGCGGCCTGCCCGACTGGGTGCTCGGCCTCGACTGCGCACCACGCACCGACCACCCCGCCTATCTGGAGCCCGTACGACGGTGGTTCGCGGCCATCGGCGAGCAACTGCGGGGACTCGACCGGGCCAACGGGGGCCCTGTCGTCGCCGTCCAGATCGAGAACGAGCTCTACGACCAGCCCGGCCACCTGCTCACACTCAAACGGCTCGCCCAGCACAGCGGCCTCAGCGCGCCCCTGTGGACGGCCACCGCCTGGGGCGGCGTCCAACTGCCCCCCGACGAGCTGCTGCCGTTGTACGGCGGCTACCCCGAGACCTTCTGGACCGAGGCGCACGGGGGCTGGCCCGACACCTGCCGTAAACACTTCTTCTTCACCCACCAGCGTGACGACGAAGGCATCGGCGCCGACCTGCGGCCCACCACCGTACGGGGCGGTGAGGGCGCGCCCGCCGACCGGTTCCCCTGGGCCACCTGCGAGCTCGGCGGAGGCATGGCCCACTCCTACCACCGGCGGCCCCGGGTCGACGCCGCCGATGTGGCGGCGCTGGGACTCACCAAGATCGGTTGCGGTTCGACCTGGCAGGGCTACTACATGTTCCACGGCGGTACGAACCCGGCGGGCGAACTCACCACGCTCCAGGAATCGCACGCCACCGGCTATCCCAACGACCTTCCGGTGCTCACGTACGACTTCCAGGCTCCGCTCGGCGAGTACGGCCAGTACCGGCCCTCGTACCATGAGCTGCGGCTCCAGCACCTGTTGCTCGCGGACTTCGGACACCGCATCGCGCCCATGATCTCCGTCCTGCCCGAGCAGCAGCCCATCGGGCAGGACGACCGTGCCACCCTGCGCTGGGCGGTGCGCTGCGATGCCGACGCGGGATTCCTGTTCGTCAACAACCACCAACCGCACGAGCCGCTGCCCGCGCACCCCGCCACCTCCTTCGGGATCGACTGGCCCGGTGGCACCGCGCTCTCGCTGCCCTCTACGCCCCTCACCATCCCCTCCGGCGCCTCCTTCTGCTGGCCGCTCCGCATGCCGGTGGCGGGGGCACGGCTGGAGTGGGCGACCGCTCAGCCGGTGTGCCGGGTCGAGAGCGACGGGCGGACCGTCCTCGTGCTCGCGGCGATCGACGGCATCGACCCCGAACTCGCCCTGGACGCCTCCACGGTGACATCGGTGAGCGCACCGGACGGCGACGTCACCCACGTCGACGGACGCGTTCTGGTCACCGGTCTGACCGCGGGAACCGGCGCCCTCGTGGAGATCGAAACCTCCGGCGGAGACCGCGTCGGCCTGCTCGTGCTGGACGCGGCCACCGCGCCGAGCGTCTACCGGGGGCGTGCCTGGGACGCCGAGCGCCTGGTCCTGTGCCAGGAAGGCGTCGTCTTCGACCATGACGAGGTACGCGTCCACAGCACCGCCGCCGAACCGTCCTTCGCGGTCTTCCCGGCTCCGCCGCAGCCGCTGAGCGCGCCCGGTGCCCGGGTGCGCACCGAACCCGACGGAGTCTTCACCCGCTACCGCCTCAGCGCGGACCAGCCGGCGCACGAGGCCCCCGCGCCGCTCGGCGTGCGGCTCGTCCGGTCCGCCGGACCCGCCCCCGCGCCGACGGCCAACGCCATGGGCCGGTCAAGCGCTCCGGTCGACAAGGACTTCGAGAGTTCGGCCGCCGAGTACCGCCTCGACGTCCCGGATACGCTCCTCGACCGGCCGGACGGAGTGCTCCTGCGCATCGACTGGACGGGCGACGTGGCGCGGGCCTGCACCGGCGAGACGCTCGTGGCCGACCAGTTCCAGGCCGGGCAGCCCTGGGAGATCGGCCTGGACCGGGTGGACACGCACGCGGCACGCGCCCACGGGATCACGCTGCGGGTGCTCCCCCTGCACGCCGGGCAGCAGGGCGTGCACCTTCCGGCCGGCACCGCGGAGCACCGGGAGGCCCGGGTCACCGGTGCCACGTGGAGTGCGAGCCGGGCCTGGCCGGTCCGCCGCGGCTGAGCCCGTGGGTGATCTCATGGCCGTCCGGCATATCCTTGATCCGGCCGGACGGCCATGACCGAAAACCGGTGCTCCCGAGGAGACCCACGATGCCCGCAGCCGCCTCCGGCAGACCGTCTCCGGCCGGGCGCAGCCGCCGGAGCTTCGCCGGAACCAAACCGGTCATGGACGATGTCGCCCGGCTCGCGGGTGTCTCCAAACAGACCGTCTCCAGAGTCCTCAACGAGAACCCTTCCGTGCGGCCCGAAACGCGTACGAAGGTCCTCGCGGCGATGAACGAGCTGGGATACCGGCCCAGTTCGAGCGCGCGCTCCCTGGCGAGCGGCCGCACCCGGATACTCGGCGTGATCTCGTTCGACGCGTCCCGGCACGGACCCGCCTCCATTCTCACCGCGATCAACCTCGCGGCTCGCGAGGCCGGTTACCTGATCAGTTCCATAGCCCTGCCCCTGTCCGACGCGGACACCGTCATGCAGGCCGTGGACCGGCTGGCCGCCGAGGGGGCGGACGGTGTCATCGCCATCGCACCGCAGCAGCACACGGACAAGGCGCTGGCCGACGTGGCCCCCGCCATCCCCCTGGTCACCCTGGAGAGCCACCTCGGCTCGGAAACCCCCGTCGTCACCTCGGACTCCGCCGCCGGAGCCCGCATGGCCGTCGAGCACCTCCTGGCCCTCGGGCACTCCACCGTCCAGCACATCGCGGGGCCGAGCGGCTGGCTCGCCGCCGAGCAGCGCGTACTCGGATGGCGCCGGGCACTGGAGGCAGCGGGGGCGTCCGTACCCGAGCCCCTGATCGGCGACTGGAGCGCGAGTTCCGGCTATGCGCTCGGCCGGCGGCTGGCCGCCCAGCGGGACGCCACCGCCGTGTTCGCCTCCAACGACCACATGGCACTGGGCGTTCTGCGGGCACTGCAGGAGGCGGGACGCCGGGTGCCCGACGACGTCAGCGTCATCGGCTACGACGACATCCCTGAAGCCCCGTACCTTCTGCCTCCGTTGACCACCGTCCACAACGACTTCGCCGAGTCGGGCCGACGCGCGCTCCACCTGCTGCTGCGGCAGCTCCAGGGTGCCGGCGAGAGCGGAGTCCGCTCCATCGTCCCGGTCGAGCTGATCGTGCGGGCCAGCACCGGACCGGCGCCCCGTCGAGCGGGCAGCTGAGGCGAACGCCCCTGCGGCGCCCATCCGGCGCCGACCCGGCTCACAGGCGTGCCCCGCTCCGGATTTCTGCTGTCGGGACCCTTGCGGGCACGGGAACAGCACGCTCCAATAGACGCGATCCAATGGGAAGGAAACTTTCCTAACAGAGCTCCATTTCCTGGCTGAGCTGTGCCCGTACGCCCCCCACGACGCCCTGCGCGTCCGGCGTCCGGCACGTCGCGAGAGATCGGAGAACCACATGCGTCTGCGCATGCCCCACCTCATTTCCCGTCGCACCCCCCGCCCGGAACGGCCGCCCCGCCCCACGCACCGCCGTCGGCGCACCGGCACGAGGATCGCCCTGGCCCTGGCGCTGGCCGCGGTTCCCGCCGTGGTCGTCCTCGGCACCGGGCAGGCGGCCGTGGCGACCGGCCTGGACGATCCGGTGAAGAAGGAGATCGCCATGCAGATCGTCTCGACCGCAGAGAACTCCTCGCTCGCATGGCGGGAGCAGTTCGACTACATCGAGGACATCGACGACGGCCGCGGCTACACCGCCGGCATCATCGGCTTCTGCTCCGGCACGCACGACATGCTCGAACTCGTCGAGTACTACACGGATCAGGTGCCCGACAACCCACTGGCCGAATACCTCCCCGCGCTGCGCGAGGTCGACGGGAGCGACTCCCACGAGGGCCTCGACCCCGGCTTCACGGCCGCGTGGGAGGAAGCCGCCGCCACCGAGGAGTTCCGGGCGGCCCAGGAGCACGAGCGCGACCGGGTCTACTTCGGCCCCTCGGTCACCCAGGCCAAGCGTGACGGACTGCGGGTGCTCGGCCAGTTCGCCTACTACGACGCCATCGTCATGCACGGTCAGTCGGGCTTCGAGAGCATCCGCGCCGAGGCCATGAACGACGCCGAGACGCCGGCCGAGGGCGGTGACGAGACCCAGTACCTCGACGCCTTCCTCGACGCCCGTGTCGTGGAGATGAAGAAGGAGGCGGCGCACGAGGACACCAGCCGCGTCGACACCGCCCAGCGGGTCTTCCTGCGCAACGGCAACCTCGACCTCAACACCCCCCTGGCCTGGGCCGTCTACGGTGAGGACTTCCGTATCGACACCGACCCGCGACCCGGCCCAGGACCGACGGACCCGCCGGGCACCGAGACCCTGATATCGCGGGGCAGGCCGGCCACGGCCTCGTCGTCCGAGGACTCGACCCTGACCCCCGGCAAGGCCGTCGACGGTGTGGCGACCACCCGCTGGGCCAGCGCCGAGGGAGTGGACCCGCAGTGGCTCCGCATCGACCTGGGGGAAGGCGCGACCGTCTCCCGGATCGAGTTGACCTGGGAGGCCGCCTACGCGAAGCAGTACCGGCTGGAGATCTCGGCCAACGGCACCGACTGGACCCGCCTGGCCGCGGAGACCGCGGGCAACGGCGGCACCGACACCTGGACGGGCCTCTCCGGGAAGGGCCGGTACGTGCGCGTGTACGGCACCGCGCGCGGCACCGCATGGGGCTACTCACTGTGGGAGATCGGGGTCTACGGCAGCGTCGGGGGCACCACACCCCCCACCGACGGCGCGTTCACCGTGGTCGGAGCCGGCGACATCGCCGACCAGTGCAACCAGAGCGACCCCGGGTGCCAGCACTTCAAGACCGCCGCGCGCGCGATGGCGATCAACCCGGCGTTCTACATCACCATGGGCGACAACCAGTACGACGACGCCCACATCGAGGACTTCCGCTCCTACTACGACAAGTCCTGGGGGCAGTTCAAGGACAAGACCCACCCCGTGCCCGGCAACCACGAGGCGTACGACGACTGGAACAACCAGGACGAGGTCGCCTATCGGGAGTACTTCGGTGACCGCGCCACTCCCCAGGGCAAGATGTGGTACAGCTACGACTACGGCAACTGGCACTTCGTCGCCCTCAACTCCAACCGGTTCGACGAGCGCGAACAGCTCGACTGGCTGAAGGCCGATCTCGACAAGAACAGCAAGAAGTGCGTGGCCGCGTACTTCCACCACCCGCTGTTCAGCTCCGGAAGCCACGGCAACGACCCCGTCGGCAAGCCGGTCTGGTCCATGCTCCAGGCGGCCGGCGCCGAGCTGGTGCTGAGCGGCCACGACCACCACTACGAGCGGTTCGCCCCGCAGAGCCCGGACGGCCAGGCCGACCCCAACGGCATCGTCGAAGTCCTCGGTGGCATGGGCGGCAAGGATCTGTACGGCCAGGGCGACACCGTGCAGAAGAACAGCCAGAAGCGCATCTGGGACAAGTTCGGTGTGATGCGGCTCGACTTCACCGACACGACCTTCACCTCGAAGTTCGTGGGCACCGACGGAACGGTCCTGGACACCGGCCCGACGTACAGCTGTCACTGACCCCCACACCGTCCGTCGTGGTCCGGCCGCCGTGCTGCGGCGGCCGGCCACGCCCGGCGAACGAAACCGCCCGGAGCGCCGGTCGTGCAGCCGGAGCTCCGGGCACCGCGTACCAGGAGCGTGTATGTACCTCGCCGTCGGCAGAGGCCGCCCACCGGACGGCCCCGCCCCCACCCGGACTCCGCCACCCGCACGGCCCGCCGGCCGAAGGCGTCTCACCGGTACGGTCCTCGCGCTGGGCGCGGTCAGCCTGGTCACCGACATCTCGTCCGAGATGGTCACCGCCGTACTGCCCCTCTACCTCGTCCTGGGCCTGGGGCTCAGTCCGCTCCAGTTCGGCTTCCTCGACGGTCTGTACAACGGCGTGACGGCGTTCGTGAGGCTGGCCGGGGGGCACGCCGCCGACCGCTGGCAGCGGCACAGGCTCGTCGCCGGAACCGGCTACGCCCTCTCCACCGTATGCAAGCTCGGCCTGCTGCTGGCGGGCAGTTCCACCCCCGCCCTGTCCGCCGCCCTCGCGGCCGACCGGGTCGGCAAGGGCGTCAGGACGGCGCCGCGCGACGCCCTGATCTCGCTGAACTGCGACGAGCGGGACCTCGGCCACGCCTTTGGTGTGCACCGGGCGATGGACACCACGGGCGCCATGCTCGGACCGCTCGTCGCCTTCGCCATCCTGTGGGCGACCGTCGACGCGTACGACGCCGTCTTCGTCGTCAGCTTCTGCTTCGGTCTGCTGGGCGTGCTCATCCTGTTCGCGTGCGTCCCCGGCCGGGCGACCGCCCCGGCGCGTGCCGCCGGCGCGGCCGCGGCCACACTCAGGGAGACCCTTCGGCTGTTCCGCGTCCCCGCCTTCCGCCGGATCCTCATCACGGCCACGATGCTCGGCCTGGCCGGGGTGGGTGACGGATTCCTCTACCTGGTCCTGCAGAAGCGGCTCGCACTCGACGTGGAGTTCTTCCCGCTGCTGCCGCTCGGCAGCGCCGCGGTCTACCTCCTGCTCGCCGTACCCCTGGGCCGGGCCGCCGACCGGATCGGCCGCCGTATCCCGTACCTGCTGGGGCATGTGGCGCTGCTCGGGGTGTACGCCGCCCTGTTCTCCCCGGTGGCGGGTTGGCCGCTCACCGTCCTGGTGCTCGTACTGCACGGCGCGTTCTACGCGGCGACCGACGGTGTCCTGATGGCTCTCGGCGGTCCGGTCGTTCCCGCGGACCGGCGCGCGGGCGGGATGGCACTTCTGCAGACCGGGCAGAGCGTGGGCCGGCTGATGGCATCCGTCCTGTTCGGAGCCGTCTGGACGGTCTGGGGCATGGACACGGCCCTCGTCCTGGCCGCTGCGGCACTCGGCATTCTCCTGGTCGTCGCCTGCGTACTGCTGCCCGCCGCACCACCGCCCGCCGACCCGACACCCGTCACCGTTCCGGAGCCCTGATGACCCTGACCCCTCTCTCCCTGCGCGCGCGGATCACCGCGCTCATGGCTGCCACCGCCGTACTGGCGGCCGTCGCCGTCGGTTACACGGTCCAGGCGGCCGACGGCGACGGCCGGGCATCGGTGTCCGCCGGCGCCCCGGGCCTCACACTCGCCAACGCGCCCGGCCTCTACCACGGTTCGCCGAAGGGCACCGTGTTCTCGACGCCGTACAGCCCCGCCGGCACACGGACGGCCGACAGGGCGCGGAGCAGGAACACCGGTCTGTCCTGCCACCGCTTCTACGCGAGCGGGCGGACGGCCGTCTGCGTCGCGAGCCATCCGGGCATCTCGCAGAAGACGAAGGTGACCGTCCTCGACCGTGACCTGGACACCCGCCGTACCGTCGTGGTCGGCGGCATACCCAACCGGGCGCGGGTGTCACCCTCGGGCCGGATGGTCGCGTGGACGCTGTTCGTCAGCGGTGACTCGTACGCCTCTTCGTCGTTCTCGACGAGGAGCGGCATCCTCGACACGAGGACCGGCTATCTGATCAAGAACGTGGAGACTCTCCAGCTGTACATCGACGGCCGGCGCTACCACGCGCCGGACGTGAACTTCTGGGGGATCACCTTCGCGGACGACGACAACCGCTTCTACGCCACGGTGGCAACCAAGGGGAAGACGTACCTCGTCGAGGGCGACTTGAAGACGTGGAAGGCCCGCACGCTCCGCCAGAACGCCGAATGCCCCTCCCTGTCGCCCGACGGCACCCGGATCGCCTTCAAGAAACGGGTCCGCGAGGGCACCGAGGACCCGTGGCGGCTCCACGTCCTGGACCTGCGAACGATGCGGGAGACCCCCTTGGCCGAGACCCGCAGTGTCGACGACCAGGCGGCCTGGCTGGACAACTCGACGGTCGCGTACGCCCTGCCCGGCCGGACGAAGGGCACGTCGGACGTCTGGACCGTCCCCGTCGATGGCTCACCCACCGAGCCGGCGCTTCTCCTGCGCGATGCCTCGTCACCGTCCATGGTGCCGGGAACAGCGGGGCGTTGAGACCAACAGCGCCGCACCCGCCGAGGAGCGTGGCAGCCACTGACGGAGCTGCGGGGGGAGGCCCGGGGGGGGGGGGGGGGGGGGGGGGGGGGAGAGAGGGGAGGGGGGGGGGGAGGGGGGGGGGGGGGGAACCGTCCACCACAGC